>CAWHYO010000023.1:0-116783 GCA_963833565.1 uncultured Alphaproteobacteria bacterium | reverse complement strand
TGGGATTTGCTTGGCGAATTTCTCGCGCTCGGCGTGGCCCTCGAACATTTGAGCCAGATCTTCGAGAACAAGAAAGCGGAAGTGCTGGCGGAAACCCTGGATCAGGCCAACGCCAAGATCCTCGAACACAACCGCTCGCCCGCCCGCAAAGTCGGCGAGTTGGATAACCGCGGCTCGCATTTCTACCTCGCGCTTTACTGGGCGCAGGCGCTCGCCGAACAGACGAAGGACAAGGAGCTTCAGGCGCGCTTTAAGCCACTTGCCAAGATCCTTACGGAGAACGAGTTCGAAGATCCTCTGCCGAGCTGACGGCCGCTCAAGGAAAGGCGCAGGATACCGGCGGCTATTACCGCCCGGATTTGGAAAAGACATCGAAGGCCATGCGGCCAAGCGCGACGCTGAACGCGGCGCTGGCATCACTGGCTCAAGAAATAAAAAGGATTGGGGAACGCCATGCTCGAAGCCTATCGCGCCCATGTCGCCGAACGCGCCGCTCTCGGCATCCTGCCTCTGCCGCTGTCGAAGCAGCAGACGACCGAACTCGTCGGCCTCTTAAGAAATCCGCCCAAGGGCGAGGAGGCGTTCCTTCTCGACCTCATCACGAACCGCGTTCCTGCGGGCGTGGACGATGCAGCGAAGGTGAAGGCGGAGTATCTGGCGAAGGTCGCGAAGGGTGAAGAGGCGTCCCCGCTCATCTCCAAGGTCCGCGCGACGGAGCTTCTCGGCACGATGCTGGGCGGCTTCAACATCAAGCCGCTGATCGATCTCCTCGCCTGCCCGGAATGCGGCGCGGCAGCGGCGCAAGCGCTGAAGAACACGCTGTTGATGTTCGACTTCTTCAACGACGTCAAGGCGCTCGCGGCCTCTGATAAGCCTGGAAGCGCGAACGCCAAGGCCGTGATGCAATCCTGGGCGGATGCGGAGTGGTTCACGTCGCGTCCCGGCGTGCCGGAAAGCCTGACAGTCACGATCTTCAAGGTGCCGGGCGAAACCAACACCGATGATCTTTCGCCCGCGCCCGACGCCTGGACCCGCCCCGACATTCCGCTGCATGCGCTTGCCATGCTGAAGAACCCGCGCGCCGGCATCGAACCGGATCAGCCGGGCAAAGTCGGCCCGATCAAGCTCCTGCAGGCATTGAAGGAAAAAGGCCATTTGGTCGCCTATGCCGGCGACGTGGTCGGCACCGGCTCATCGCGCAAATCGGCGGTCAACTCCGTCCTGTGGTGGACCGGCGAAGATATCCCTTACGTCCCGAACAAGCGCTTCGGCGGCGTCTGCCTCGGCAACAAGATCGCGCCGATCTTCTTCAACACCATGGAAGACGCGGGTGCGCTGCCGATCGAACTCGACGTCTCGAAAATGGAAACGGGCGACGTGATCGAGCTCCGCCCCCTCGAAGGCAAGGCGCTGAAAAACGGCCAGGTCATCGCAGAATACAAGATCAAGTCGGACGTGATCCTCGACGAAGTTCAGGCGGGGGGGCGCATCCCGCTCATCGTAGGCCGCGACCTGACCTCGAAAGCGCGCGCAGCGCTCGGCCTGCCGCCATCGACGCTCTTCCGCCTGCCTGCGCAGCCTGCCGATACCGGCAAGGGCTATACGCTCGCGCAGAAGATGGTGGGGCGCGCCTGCGGCCTGCCCGAGGGCAAGGGCGTGCGTCCCGGCGCTTATTGCGAGCCTAAAATGACGACGGTCGGCTCGCAGGACACGACCGGGCCAATGACGCGCGACGAGATGAAGGATCTCGCCTGCATGGGCTTCTCGGCCGGGCTCGTGATGCAGTCCTTCTGCCACACCGCCGCCTATCCGAAGCCTGTGGACGTGAAGACGCACGCCACGCTGCCGGGCTTCATCTCGGAGCGCGCCGGCGTTTCGCTTCGCCCTGGCGACGGCGTGATCCATACCTGGGTGAACCGCATGATTTTGCCCGACACGGTCGGCACCGGCGGCGACTCCCACACCCGCTTCCCGCTCGGCATCTCTTTCCCGGCAGGCTCCGGGCTCGTCGCCTTTGCGGCGGCCACCGGCATGATGCCGCTCGACATGCCGGAATTGGTTCTGGTGCGCTTCAAAGGCACGATGCAGCCGGGCATCACGCTGCGCGACCTCGTTAATGCGATCCCCTATGTCGCCATCCAGAAAGGCCTCCTGACAGTCGAAAAGAAGGGCAAGAAGAACATCTTCTCCGGCGTCATCCTGGAGATCGAGGGCCTGGAAGACCTCAAGGTCGAACAGGCGTTCGAACTCGCCAATGCGTCCGCCGAACGTTCGGCGGCGGCCTCCACGGTGCGCCTCGCGAAAGAGCCGGTGATTGAATATGTCCGCTCGAACGTCGCGCTTCTGAAATGGATGGTCGCCAATGGCTACCAGGATCGGGCTACGCTCGAACGCCGCATCGCCGAAATGGAGGCTTGGCTCGCCAATCCGAAACTCCTCGAACCCGATGCCGATGCGGAATATGCCGCCGTCGTCGAGATCGACATGAACGAGATCAAGGAGCCTATTGTCGCCTGCCCGAACGATCCGGATGACGTGAAGCTGCTTTCGCAGGTTGCTGGCGAAAAGATCGACGAGGTCTTCATCGGCAGCTGCATGACGAATATCGGTCACTTCCGCGCCGCCGGCAAAGTGCTGCAAGGCAAGACGGACATTGCAGCGCGTTTGTGGATCGCCCCGCCGACAAAGATGGACGCCGCTCTCCTGACGCAGGAGGGCTACTACAGCTATTTCGGCACATCGGGCGCACGCGTTGAGATGCCCGGCTGCTCGCTCTGCATGGGCAACCAGGCGCAGACGCGCAAAGGCGCGACGGCGATGTCGACCTCGACGCGCAACTTCCCGAACCGTCTCGGCATCGATACGCGTGTCTATCTCGGCTCTGCCGAGCTTGCCGCAGTATGCGCGCTGCTGGGACGCATCCCGACGCTCGCCGAGTACATGCAGCATATCGAGGCGGTCAACAAGAGCGCGGGCGACGTCTACCGTTACATGAACTTCGACCAGATTGAAGAATACAGCAAGGCCGGGACGAAAGCCGCGGCTTGATCGAGAGAGCCGGGAGCATCGCGAAGCCCTAGCGAGGAGCGGAAATGCAAAAGGAAGTAGACAAGACCGAACACCTCGGCAAGCGCGAACAGCTCGGCGCCCACATGGTGAACGTGTACATCAACGGGAAACGTCACATCGTGCCCGAGCACGCCACCATCATGCGTGCCATCGAATACGCCGGCCATCAGATCATTCGCGGCGCGGGCTGCCGCGAAGGCTTCTGCGGCGCTTGCGGCACCATCTATCGCCTGCCGGGGGACTACAAGCTCCATACGGGGCTCGCCTGCACCACACTCGTGAAGGAGGGCATGGCGCTCACGCAGATCCCTTCCGTCCCGATGGAGAAGGCGGTCTACGACCTGGAGAAGCTGACGCCGGACGTGAACGCGATCCTTCAGGTCTATCCCGTCACCTTCCGCTGCGTCGCCTGCGGCACCTGCAATAAGGCCTGTCCGCAGGGCCTGCCGGTGATGGACTACATCCAGTCGGCCATGCGCGGGGATATCGCGGCGGTCGCGGACATGACGTTCGACTGCGTCGCCTGCGGGCTCTGCGCGCTGCGCTGCCCTTCCGAGATCATCCAGCACGAGGTCGGCATCCTCTCCAAGCGCCTCACCGGCCGCTACCTGCGCAAGGAGAGCAAGGAGTTGGACGACCGGCTCGCGGAGGTCAAGTCCGGTAAATTCAACGCCGAATATGTGCGGCTGATGGGCCTCGATAAGGAGAGCCTGATCAAGCACTACTACGATCGCGACATCGAACCCTGAGCGTGCCCATGAACTCCGTGCGCACACCTTCAACAATAACGACGCCCGCGACCGCGCATAGGCCGCTTCTGGGAGTGAGACATGTATCCTGAATATCTATCCGGTCTGGTGAAACTGGTCGAGAAGACCCGTCCCAAGCGGCTCGATCTCGCGCTCAGCGGAAAGCCCGTCTATCAGCCGATGAACGCGGAAGAGCGCGAGGATGTCCTTTCGAAATACCACCCCGACTATGCGCCGGGAGCCAAGCGCGCCGTTCGCGTCGGCCCGAACAGGGGCCAGGAGCTGACCACGGAAGTGGCCACCATCCTGGAAGCGCACTCTATGCTCCGCCCGAAACTGACGGACACGCTTCTGACCGAGCCCGACTATGAGACGGATCTTCTCATCATCGGCGGCGGCGGCGCGGGCTGCTGGGCGGCCATTACCGCTGCGCGCAAGGGCATGAAATCGCTTATCGCCACGAAGCTGCGCATGGGCGACGCCAACACCATGATGTCGGAAGGCGGAATGCAGGCCGCCGTGTCGCGCACGGATTTGCCTACGCGCCATTGGGTTGACGCCATGGGCGGCGGCCATTTCGACAATGATCCAGCGCTCGTGCGCGTGCTGACCGAAGACGCACCTGAAATCGTGCGCGAACTCGAAAACCTCGGCGTCATCTGGGACAAGGAGGCCGATGGCAGCATGCAGGTACTGCACGGCGGCGGCACCTCGCGCAAGCGCATGGTCTCCTGCCGTGACTATATCGGCGCCATGATCATGCGCACCCTCATGGACGAGGTGCGCAACCATCCGGACATGATCTCCGTCCGTGAATTCGAGCCGGCGGTGGAACTGCTTCTCGATAGCAATGGCAAATGCGCGGGCGCGATCCTCTACAGCCTTGATACCGAGCAGTTCCTGACGGTGAAGGCGAAGGCCACCATCATCGCGACAGGCGGCTTCGGGCGCTTACACATTCGCGGCTTCGCCACGACCAACCATTATGGCGCCACCGGCGACGGCCTCGTCATCGCCTATCGCGCGGGCGCCAAACTGAAGTACATGGACTCGGTCCAGTATCACCCGACGGGCGCGGTGTTCCCCGAGCAGATCGCGGGATTCCTCATTACGGAGAAGATACGCGGCGCGGGCGGCCAGCCCCTCAACAAGCATGGCGAATTATTCGTCTTCCCGCGCGAGCCGCGCGACGTCGAAAGCGCCTCCATCATCCGCGAGTGCAGCCCCGATCGCAACAACGGCATCGATACCTGGGTCGGCCGGACGGGCGTGTGGCTCGATTCACCGATCATCGAGGAAATCTACGGCGAAGGCTACATCCACAGGCAGTTCCCAGGCATGTGCCGGGCATTCGCCCGTTTCGGCATCGACATCGTGAAGGAGCCGATGCTTATCTATCCGTCGCTGCACTACCAGAATGGCGGCGTTGCCATCAACGAGCGGTGCGAAACCAGCATTCCGGGGCTATACGTGGCCGGCGAGGCCTCAGGCGGCGTGCACGGGCGCAACCGACTCATGGGCAACTCGGTGCTCGACTACAACGTGTTTGGCCGGCGCGCAGGACAATTCGCTACCGACTATGCGCAGACGGTGACGCTCGGGCGGCTCAGCCTGGAGCACGTCGCCTCCCACGAGCGCGAATTGAACTACGCCGGCATCGAGACCGACCTCATCTCGCCGCTCATCCTGCCCTCATACACGCCGGAAGACGTGAAGAACCATCAGCTTGCCCGTCTCGGCAACGTTCCTGCGCTGCATTCCATGCTGCGCTCGAGGTTCGCGCCCGGCGAACGAAGGACGCGGCCATGACGACGTCAGGAGCAACGCCATGAGCGTGAAGATCAATGGCAACGGCGCCGCAGCGAATGCTTTCATCGAGAAAGTCGAACTCCTGAGCAATCAGGAGCTTCTGGCCTGCTATCAATGCGGCAAGTGCTCGGCTGGCTGTCCCATGGCGAAATACATGGACATCCTTCCCCATCAGATCATCCGCTTTGCGCAGCTTGGCCTGAAGGATGAGCTGATGGCCTCCGAGGCAATCTGGATGTGCGTGTCCTGCCTCACCTGCAACACACGCTGCCCGAAAGGCGTCCGGATCGCAGAGGTGATCGAGGCGATACGGCAGGTACGGTTGCGCCACAAGCGCAATGATCACCTCCATGTGCGCGATCTGCCTGCAAAAGCGTTGGCGACCCTCCCGCCCATCGCGATCATCGGCAGCATGAGAAAAGGCACGTCCTGAGTTATTTGTGCGCTGGTCCATCCAATAGAGCAGCCAGCAGCAGGCTAGGCGCACTGAATAAGAACGGCCCGCAATAGCGGGCCGTTTTGCCAGGCAGTTGCGAATGTCCGCTACTTGAGCGGAGTGTAGCAGCTGGCCAGGTGATAGTTCAGGCCGAGCTTGACGGTATTGATAGTAAGATCGTTACTGCCCTTCCAATTATCGGATGCTATATTGCCAATGGAAGTGTTGACGTTCCAGTTATCTTTGACGCCGAAGTCATAATAAAGATATTCCGCCTTTACGGACCAGCTCGGGTTCAACATCCATTCAAGGCCCGCCCCCACAGTCCAGCCGGTCAACTCGCTGCCATTGCTGGCGGACACTATCGCAGTGCCTTTGCGATCCCAAACGGTTGTCGTTGCTTGCAGATCTGGATTGAACCAGGCAAAACCGCCCTTCGCATAGAGCATCCAGTTGCCCCAGGTGTATCCGAGCCGGCCAGTGAAGTCGCCAGCGAACCCGCCATTCTCGGTTATCTTAACACCGAGAACATTACGTATGCCTCCCCACTTATTATAGGTCACCGTTGTGGCGCCACGCTCATTGTTTCCACCGATGCCGTCGAAATCGGCCTCGAAACCAATGATGATGTTAGATGTCCTTGGGAACTGCCAGTTATAGCCCAGCTGGCCGCCGCCGAACCCGGTCGCGCTGATCATGTTATTGACAGCGGCCACGTTCGAGGCGCCATACCCGTCATGGAAGACATTGGGCTGGGCGCCGAGATCGGTCCATGCCGCGCCAAGGTGAAAACCGCCGTAGAAGCCCGTCCAGATCGGCGCCGGCGCAATGGCCGGGACATCCTTGATACTTGTAGGAGCATACAGGTCCGAGGCATGCGCTGATACACCTGCCATGCCCACGAGAGCCGCCGCGGTCGCGGCCGCGATCATCTTAATCATAACAACTTCCCTCTAAACAACGAAGACAACGCTAACGCAACGCTTACCCCGTGATACAAAGAGACTTGATCTCCAAGTTCTCGGTTGGGAAGTTACCGCGATATACTTAAATTTATGCTAAATGTAACCAAGATCTGTTGCCAAAGAGCAACAAACTCCTCCGGTTAAGTGACCGTTCGGCTCTCTCCAAGCTGGATGCAGCTTTTATGGTCTCAGCAGCACGAGAATGGGCGCCGGCAGGCGCAGGAGCCGTCCACTCGTCGAGAGGAGCACGCATTGCACTTCGAGCCGGAAAACGGGCTGGCCGTCCCGCTCGATCGTTTGACGCAATACGATGCTTGCCTTTGTCAGTTCGGCGGGCGAGGTGTGCACTTCGAGCACATCGTCGATGCGAGCAGCCTTCAGGAACTCGGCGTTGAGGCGGCGGACCGCGAAGACGGAAGGCTCGCCCGTGAACGAGCCGTCCTGCAATGCATTGTGGCTGATGCCCAAGAGGCGCAGGTAATCCGAGCGCCCCCGCTCGCACCATCGCATATAGGATGTGTGATAGACGGAGCCGGAGAAATCGGTGTCTTCAAAGTAGACCCTGACCGGCAGGATGTGGCCACGCTCGGTAAGCCGGCCGGAGAGATCCGTCCAATTCATGCCGCCGCTTTTTGCCGTCATCGACTGAACCCCGCCTTTTTGCTTCGGCATTCATAAGACGGGCTCGTTTCAAGTCAACCGCCGCCCCCTTGTTTCACATGATCGGCCGTGCCGGTCTGGCTTTTCGCCTGATCCTGCTCGACGCTGTATCCGCCATAACCAACGCCCTGCCCATAATTCTCGCCGAGACCCGATCGCTTCTGCTTCCTCCCGCCCGCCGGGTGCTTCTCATCGCCTTCGACGATCTCATGTCCCTTGCGCTGAACCTCTTCGCCTTTATCGTCGCTCATTGCGTCTCCACCAAAAAAGAAGGCGGGTCCATGCCGGACCCGCCTGCACCGTCGAAGGAAAATGCGGCTACGCGGCGTGGCGGTTGACTCTCTCCATCGCGATCTTGTTCAGGAGTTCGTCGGTCTGCTTTTCCTCCTGGAGCGTCTGCTGGAGAAGCTTCGCCGCCTCCTTCATGCCAAGTTCCTCGGCCCAGGCAACCAGCGTTCCATAGCGGGCGATCTCATAATGCTCGACGGCCTGCGCGGCTGCGATCAGGCCAGCGTCCATGACTTCCCCGGACTCGGCCTCGCTCATCACCTCCTTGCCTTCCTCGACAAGACCTTCGATGGCTTCACAGGTGCGGCCGCGAGCGCTTTTGTCCATTGTTTCGAAGACGCGCTGGAGACGCTCAACCTGCCCTTCGGTCTGCTGAAGATGATGCTGGAAAGCCTGCTTCAGCTCGGGAGTTGTCGCGTTTTTCGCCATTTTTGGAAGCGCTTTCAGGATCTGCTTTTCACCGTGGTAGATGTCCTGAAGCGTTGAGAGAAAAAGCTCTTGTAGCGTGCGAGCTGACGCCATGGTTGGTGTCCTCCGTTAAAGCGTTTTCCTCTGCTAAGTTATTCTTCGCCAAATTGTTCCGGCGGTGGAAAGAGGACGGCGATCCGCCGCCCTCCGGAATTCTGGTTGCTTGTCTTAATGATTGCTTGAGCTGCCGGTGCGCTGAAATGAGGGAGCGTTCCGAAGGTCCTGCTCGCTCATGCCGATGGTGATGCGGTTCGGGGTGATACCGCCGTTTTTCTGGAGATAATCGTAGTCGACGGCCACGTTCTTCTCGCCAAGGCCGAGAAAGCCGCCCACGCCGATGACCAGCGCGGACACTTTGCCATCCTTATCGATCAAGACGTCCTTCAAGTCGCCGACGGACTTTCCGGCAGCGTTGTACACGCTCTTGTCCCACAAATTCCCAACGAGCCATTGGCCTTGGCCTTCATTGGTTGTGAACCGGTTCGCGCTGGGAGCGCTCGTCGTGTTGGGCATCATCTCGTGGGATGGATTTGCGGAAGGCGCCTGTTGCGCAAATGCCGACGTTGACAGCAGGACGGCTACAGCCGCGGCCGTGAGTGTTTTCATGGTCGTGTTCTCCGGGTTCAAATGAACGAGTTCACAGCAAACCCATCGGTCCGCTGAATGTTCCGACTCACCTCGGAGGAACGTTGCTCCGGTGTATGCATTAATAAATCTGTAGTGTCCGGAGGCTTCATGAGGGGGGATCTTGCCTTGGGCGATCGGAATCCCGTTGCTACTCATCGTCCTGGCTTATCTGTTTCACTGGATTTGAGCTGAAATTTTCTTTCACTTTTAGGCTTGGTTAACTCCGAGCGCTTTTTGATCCCGCAATGCCGACTCTTTGTCTCGTCCGGAGGCGCTCTTTGACCTGCCGGACGCGGGACCTGCGGTTTCAGGTCCCGCGTCCGGTGGAGCAGTTCGAAGCCACGAGTATTCCTAGCGGCTGCTTTCGCTGGTACTGCTGGAGTTGCGCGTGAACGCAGGAGCGTTGCGGAGATCCTGCTCCGAGAATCCAAGAACGATCCGGTCCCGCGCGATGTTACCGTGCTGTTTCACTTGGTCCCAATCTACCGCCACACTCTTTTCGCCAAGGCCAAGAAATCCGCCGACGCCGACGACCAGGGCGGCGACCTTGCCATCCTTGTCGAAGAGGATGTCGTTCAGGTCGCCGATCGATTGACCGGAGGTATTGTAGACGTTCTTATGCCAGAGATGGCCCACAAGCCACTCGCCCTCGCCCTCCACTGTCTGGAAGTGAAGGGTGTTTCCACTCGCGACGGGGGTCGTACCGCTATTTCCAGGGTTAGGGGTGTTACTGCTATTTTCTGGGTTAGCGGTGTTGTTGTTAGACCGGGGGAATTCCCCCGAGTTTCCGGCTGGCCGGCTTGGTGACGGGACGGGTGACTGTGCAAATGCGGCAGTCGAAAGCAATACGGCTGCGGCCGCGGCAGTGAGTATTTTCATGGTCGGTCCTCCGAGTCCAGATGAATAAGTTTCCAGCCAACCCGTCGGTCCTCTGAATGTTCCGGCGAAACCGCACTGAAAGATACGCGTTCACACTTTAGGAAATGCGCGTTTAGGAGGCGTTTATGAGAGGCATCTTGCTTTGGGCGATCGGAATTCCGCTTCCGCTCATTATCTTGGCATATCTGTTTCAACTGGATATGACTTCATCAATATTCCATTCTTTTTTTAGCTTTGGCTTCCGCTGAGCTATGCCGGGAGCATCGAAGGTCCGATCCCATTTCCGGTCTTTTGTGATAAGAAGTACGCATGAATGTGCTTCTTATCGGCGGCGGCGGCCGCGAACATGCGCTGGCCTGGAAGCTGAGGCAAAGTCCCCGGCTCGAAGCCTTTTATTGTTGCCCTGGTAATGCAGGCATCTTATCGCTTGCGAAGCCCGGCCCGGCTGAGGTGAGCGATCACGCAAAGGTTGCCTCATTTTGCCGGGATGCGAAGATCGATCTCGTCGTGATCGGGCCGGAAGCTCCTCTTGTTGAGGGGCTGGCAGACCATCTTCGGGCGGCAGGACTTCCGGTTCTCGGCCCCTCTGCTGCGGCGGCGCAGCTCGAGGCCTCGAAGTCCTTCACGAAAGCGATCTGCGCCGAGCGCGGCATTCCGACCGCGCGATATGCCCACCTTGCAAATCGGGACGATGCGCTCGCTTATGCCCGCGCTCAGGGCGCGCCGCTCGTCGTCAAAGCGGACGGCCTGGCGGCAGGCAAGGGCGTCATGATTTGCGAGACCTTGCCTGCAGCGGAGGAAGCGATCGCGGCCTGTTTTTCGGGAGCCTTTGGCGCAGCAGGATCATCGGTTGTCATCGAGGAGAAGCTCATCGGGGAGGAGGCGAGCTTCTTCGCGATTTGCGACGGGCAGCGCGCCCTTCCGCTCGCAAGCGCCAAGGATCACAAGCGCGCCTATGATGGCGATCTCGGCCCGAACACGGGCGGGATGGGCTGCGTTTCACCCGCGCCCATGATGACGGATGCGCTCTCCGCCCGCATCATGACCGAGATCGTAAATCCGACGCTCGATGCGATGCGCGATCGGGGGACGCCGTTTCAAGGCGTGCTTTACGCCGGGCTGATGATCACCGCCGAAGGTCCGAAGCTGATCGAATATAACGTCCGCTTCGGCGACCCGGAGTGCCAGGTGCTCATGCTGCGGCTCAAATCCGATCTTCTGCCGCTGCTCCTTGCCGCCGCTCAGGGCGATTTGTCCGGCGTGGAACTCGACTGGAGCGATGACAAGGCGATCACGGTCGTGATGGCGGCAAATGGTTATCCTGGCGACTACGAGAAGGGCAGCGTGATCCGGGGCCTGAAAGAAGCGGGGGCGGTCGATGGCGTCACCGTGTTCCACGCGGGAACGAAAGCAGGCCCGAACGGTGAAGTGCTCGCGCATGGGGGCCGCGTCCTCAATGTTTCTGCGCTCGGACGCGACGTGGCGGAAGCGAGGGCTCGCGCCTACGCGGCCGTCGGAAAGATCGATTGGCCGGGCGGCTTCTGCCGCAGCGACATCGGCCTGAGAGACTCACCAGAAGCGGGCGGCTCGTGACCGCAAGGATCGGGCTCGCGCTTGGTGGCGGGGGCGCGCGCGGGCTGGCTCACATCGCCATCCTGGAAGCTTTCGATGAGGCGGGCGTCAAGCCCGCGATGATCGCCGGCACGAGCATCGGCGCGCTGATCGGCGCGGTCTATGCGTCGGGGATGCCGGCCGCCGAAATTCGCCGCTATTGCGAAGCGGCTTTCGGAAAGCGAAGCGCGATCCTCCGCCATGTCTATTCGCGCTGGAAGGGCCGGGCTTGGGACATCTGGCGGCCATGGGCGCCGGCCTTGTTCAGGTCCGAGCGGATGTTCGAACTTGTGCTGCCGCCAAGCTTGCCGAAGACGTTCGAGGAACTGAAGATTCCGTTCATGTCGGTCGCAACCGACTTTTTCACGCAAAGCCAATATGTCAGCACGGCGGGTGCGCTGTTGCCCGCGCTTGCAGCAAGTTCCGCGCTGCCTGCGCTTCTGACGCCGGTGAAGCTGGATGGCCGTATCCTCATCGACGGTGGATATGTCAATCCCCTGCCCTTCGATCTTTTGACCGATGTCGATTTCGTGATGGCCGTTGACGTAAGCGGCGAAAACGAAGGGCCTGGGACGGAGCTGCCGCGCCCCATCGAGGCCTTGCTTGGCGCTCAGCAGATCGCGCTTCGCTCTATCGTCAATGCCAAGCTGAAAGTCAGTGTCCCCGACTGCCTTCTCAGGCCGGAT
Organism: uncultured Alphaproteobacteria bacterium; assembly: GCA_963833565.1. GTDB lineage: Bacteria > Pseudomonadota > Alphaproteobacteria > Rhizobiales > Rhodomicrobiaceae > Rhodomicrobium. The sequence continues at coordinate 104,536 of CAWHYO010000023.1, read as the reverse complement.
GTCGGCCGTTTCCCATCGCTCGATTTCGCGCGCATGGACGAAATTCTCGCCGCGGCCGCAGATGCGAAAAAGGAAGCCGCCAGCACGCTGGCCAAGCTCGGAACTGGCAACTGCTCACCCGACCTGCCTCTTCGATAACGCCTGTTCCGCCGGCATCCTTCGTCTATCCCTTCCCGGCTTCTTGGCTGTGCGCGGGCCTTGCTTCATGATCGGGATCTCTAGAAAAATGCGCCTTATCGAGATGTTAATGGTGCCAAGTCATTGATTATCATGAATAAAATCAAGAGACGCGTGCGCCGCCGCGGCTTCGGGCAAACGCGCTCATGGTTAAAGGCATAAGGCCCATTATATTTAACGGACTTTTGCGCGTCGTTCTTTCGGCAAAATTACAATTGATTAACCCCTGAACTTTTTCTTTATTTTCAATATGATAGTGGAACTGCTCGCCTGCGGTAAGGCGCGGGCTTCACTGATTGTTAGGCACGTTGCGCGTTTTTGGACCAGAAATAGATGCTTCGCGCGCCACCTTAACCATCTCCGCATTAACCGGCCACGCGGGAAACAAACTTTTTACCGGCAGCGGCCGTCACGATGATGCGGGAGCCGGCGATTTCTCGGCCGCCACAGGCTGCGGGCTTGGCTTCGGCTGCGCCTCCCGCAGATGGGCAATGCGCCGGCGCACGAATTCCACGTGATCGCGCAAAGTATACAGATCCGGCGCAAACTGATCGGGAACGGAAATCCGCCACACTTTCTGCTCGATGAGATCGAGTTCCTTCTCCTTGCGCTCGATGAACTCCGGGGTTGGGGGATTTTTGGCCAGGTCCCTTTCCAGGAGTTTCAGCGCCCGATACCAGCGGAGAATGCGCTGGCGCATGCGCCAATTGTAGAACCATGGCACAATCTTGAAGAGCGGGAAGATGATGCCGACCACGGGAAGCAGCAGGATGAATGCGCGGTCGAACAAGGCCGCCAGCCAGAACGGCATAACCCGCTGGAAGAATGTCGGTCCCGACTTATAAACCCGCCGGACATCATCCGAGGTCGGAAACTCCGGGTCATCGGATAAAGCGTCCGTCCCAAGGGTGAACAGCTTCGCCTCTCCTGTCGGCTTCAGGGTCGGCTTGCTTTGCACAGCAAGGACCGCGTCTGCGAGAAGCGTCCGCAGGGCCGGATGAAGGTCGTCGCGGATGAGAAGCATCGCTTTCGTCGCAACGAGAGAGGTATCGGCAGGCGGGATGTTCTTGGCAAAATCGATGACGCCCTGCCGCAGGATCACGACGCTGAGATACGGATAGCGCTGGATGAGGGCCTCGGCCTGCGCCATGTTCATCAGCTTGACGTCGGGCTGCCGAAGCAGCTTCTGCACCGTCTTTGCCTCCGCCCCCAGGACAAGAAAGCCAGCATCGGCGCTGGAATTCGCGAAGGCATCCGGGTAGGCGGGAAGCTCCATCGCGATCAGCTTCGAGTTCTCCGGCGTGATGCCGTTGGCTTCGAGAAGCCTCTTGGCGAGGAAACTGGTGCCGCTGCCCTCCGGCCCGATCAGGATGCGCTTGCCCTTGAGCTGCGTGATGTGATCGAGGTTCTGCGCGCCGCGGTAGAAAATCCACACAGGCTCGGTGAGCAGGCGGCCCATCGAGAAGAGCTGCGGCGAGTTGATGTGGTTCGAGAGGCCGCCCTGAACGATGCCGGCCTGCACATCCAGATTGTCATCCTTCAGGGCCTTGAGGTTGTCGAAGGAACCCTGAGACTCGCGCACATTGAGCGTTACGCCCTTCTTCTCGACCTGCTCCTTGAAGCGCACCGCGAGATCGTAATACGGGCTGCCCGCGCTTGCGGCAGAAATCGCAAAAGACGGCGGCGGCGCCGGTTTCACATACCGGAGCGTAAACCAGACAGCCGCCACGCATATGAGAACCGCCGGAATAAACAGGGCGAGGTACTCAAGTGAAAAGAAGCGTCTCATGGGCAAACCGCTCAAGGCCTCATGAGAAGTACTTCCTTAAGAGTGGTTAACGGCGTGCGCAATCCTTAATCCTTAACGACGCGGAGAGCGGCCGAGAGCTGTGTCTCTTGTGTACAGGCAATGGTATGATGCGATCCAAACCATCGCCAATCCCGGAGAGGGCCGATGAGTACTTACGCCCCGCAGTCGCATCTCGAAACGCATGAGGTGATCAACGTTCCGCCGCCGTTCGGCGGGCGCAACCTGTACGCGGAGGACCGCGCGCTTCGTGAGGCTGCCCGGCTCCATGGCGGCGATTGGGTTGAGGAGCCGCTCTCGGCGCTGGGAGCGGCAGCAGGGTCCGACGAAGTATTGCAGCTGGGCGAGGACGCCAACCGCTATCTTCCGGAGCTTCGTGCGTTCGACCGCTTTGGCAGGCGCATCGACGAGGTGAAGTTTCATCCGGCCTACCACCGGCTGATGGCCCTCGCGATGGAACATCGCATCCACAGCATCGGCTGGCGTGAAAAGCGGGAGGGAAAACACGTCGCGCATGCCGCGATGCTGGCGCTATTCACCCAGGCCGAGGCAGGCACGATGTGCCCCATCAGCATGACCTACGCCAGCGTGCCGGCACTTCGGCATCAGCCGGATATCGCGGGCGTTTGGGTACAAAAACTCATCGACGGCGTCTACGACGCCCCGCTGCGCCCCGTTTCGGAAAAACGCGGCGTTACCGTCGGCATGGCGATGACAGAAAAGCAGGGGGGGTCGGATGTACGCGCCAACACCACGCGCGCCTCTCCATTAGGCAACGGCGGACCGGGAGCAGATTACCGGCTCGTGGGCCATAAATGGTTTTGCTCCGCGCCCATGAGCGACGCCTTCCTCACACTGGCCTACACGGATCGCGGGCTCACATGCTTCCTCGTCCCGCGCATCAAGCCGGACGGCGAGCGCAATAACATCCAGATCATGCGGCTGAAAGACAAACTCGGCAACAAGTCGAACGCTTCCTCGGAAATCGAATACCATAATTCCTATGCTCAGATGGTCGGAGAGGAAGGCCGCGGCATCGCCACCATAATGGAGATGGTGCATCATACGCGGCTCGATACGATGGCGGGATCGCTGGGCATCATGCGCCGCGCGCTGGCCGAGGCCGTCATCACGTGAGCCATCGGCGCGCCTTCCAGAAGACCTTGATCGATCAGCCGCTCATGCGCGCCGTCGTGGCCGACATCGCGCTCGATTATGAGGCCGCCGCGATGCTGATCATGCGCGTCGCCCGCGCGTTCGATGGCCAGAGCGAGCACGAACGGCGCCTCGCGCGCCTCGCGGTGGCGCTCGGCAAGTTCTGGATCACGAAGCGGACGCCGCAATTCGTCTATGAGTGTCTCGAATGCCTGGGCGGCGGCGGCTATGTCGAGGACAGCCCATTGCCGCGCTACTACCGCGAAGCGCCAGTCAACGCGATCTGGGAAGGCTCCGGCAATGTGATCGCGCTCGACATTCTGCGGACGTTCCAGAAGGAGCCTGCTTCGCTTGACGCCTATTTCGAAGAACTCGCGCCCGCGCGCGGCTCGCATCCCTGCTTCGACCGCTGCTTCGACGAGTTGTCGCGCGCCGTGGGCAAAGGCACACCGGAAGCCGACGCCCGCCACATTGCAGAGACGATGGCGCTTGCCCTGGCATCGGCGCTGCTATTCCGCCACTGCCCGGAGGCGGTCGCCTCGGGGTTCTGCGATGTGCGTCTGAGCGCTGAGGCGCGCGGCCTGAATTATGGGGCGAGCCGCGCCCGCATCGACATGAACGCCATCATCGAGCGGCAGATGGGCGGCATCGGCAAAATTTAATAAAAGATCGGAACCATTATTTAAATGCATTGTTTAGTCCGCCGAATGCACGTGCAGCAGCCAAAAAGTTGCAACGAACGGGGACACTGCGATGAGAGGTTCGAAGGAATTGCAAACGGCGAAGCTTGCAATCGTGGGGGGAGCGCGGCCGCAGCCACGCCAGGAGCTCCGCACGGTTCCAAGCTGAAAATGTCGATAGAGAGGAAGATAGAAAATATTTGGCTGGAGGCTGAGCAGCTTGGTTGGAGCTATACCGATTTTGTATCTTACTTACTCGAGGTTCTCGTCGTCCTGAATCACAGGTCCCTGCTTCCGCCACTAGATCCTGATCAAAATTCCTTTGAGAAGACGGCAACGGCACGCTGATGACGTTGCCTTTCCCCGGCGAGTGAAGCGGGTTACGGCCTGCGCGCCCGAGATGCTAGCGCTCTTAGTCTCGACCGCGGCGTGATCGCGATTTCATCTCGCCTCGACCCGCAGCCGCTGGAGCAAGTCCTTGATTGGGTGATGCGCCCAGGCTTGCGTCACGAAATTCCGGTGCTCGGTTTCCGGCGCCGTGGAGATGAACGTCACGGTTCCACCGCGCAACGGACCTTTCAGCTTTGTGCTGACGACCACGTCATGCCCCTTGAGCATGCTTGCAAGCTCAGTATTTCTCGCCCGCGTCGAGTTCGCATAAGCGCTGAGAAAGAAGGCCTTTTCGCGCGTCGATATCCAGTTTGCAAAGGTATCCATGTCGCCGTAAAGCGCGTCCAGGAGAACAATACCGCGGACCCTGGACCCCGCTCCGCCATGGCGAATACAGGAGGCAGCCGTCATGTAACCGCCGCTGTAGGCCACGATCACGATAGGCATCTTGTCGAAATACGCTTTCGAACGAGGGTCGCCATGCGCGTTTGCAAGCTCGACGCTCGCCTCGTCCAGGAAACGCTTGAATCCGCCCGGCTCCCACAATTTGCCCGCGCTCGAATCTGCGGCGTTCGAGGCCAGCTGCGGGGCAACGAGAACCGCATTCACGCCAGCCTCGGACACCTGCTCTGGGACGCGCTGACGGTCAATGACATCACGCTGCAGCATCGCGCCATGGCCATGCAGGAAAACCACCATCAGCGCCGGCCGTCTCAAATCGAAACCGCGCGGAACATGCAGGAGCACACGGCTGTCGCCGTAAGTTTTATCCTCCCAGTACACCTCGCCGCTGGATGACCGGTGCCCGCGCCTGCCGCCCTCGCTGACGTCGAGGAAGGACCGGCCCGTATTGGGATTGATGCCGTGATAAGGGAATGGCGCGCTTTCGAACTCGACGAGTCTCGTCTTTGTGTGCCTCAACGGGAGCAGAGGCGGTTCGGATTTGATGGCCGATCCCTTTTTCACCATCTTCACTGGAACAAGCATCGATTCGAGCTCGACCGGAGCCCGGTTTGGTTCTGTCTTCAGGAACGCCCGCTTCGCCACGCGGTTGGGACGGTCCTCGCCTGGAATGTATTGGGTCGGCCGCCCCTCATCAACGAAACTGGCAGGGCTGACTTTTTCAGTCACGCTTGCGTTTTCATGGACGAAGTCGACGGAGTTGGCTTCGTTCCGGCATCCGCTGGCGATGATTGCGACGATCGCCAGCGAGAAAAAAAGAAAGCTTGCATGCAGATATGCTTTCAATCATTGGCCGAGGCTGTTTCACAGGTACTTGCATACTTTCACTGCCAGCCGCCGGTTGCGCGACCGCCGGATAAGCCCCTGGAATAAATCTGAATCGTGTCGATATCATGAGCTCGACCATGTGCCAAACTTGTTTCGAAAGCACTTTCTAAAGCGGTGCTCCGCGGTATAATCCTCTTTACGCCTGTTGCGAAGCCTAAGTTGCCCTAAAGCAACTAACATAACATTAACCAATCGCGGAATTGTTGAACCGCTCGTTAGTTGATAAGACGCAGCTCATGAGCGATTTATCGATAACTATGGAAGATACGACGCCGGGCGGCGCAACGGCCCTCGATCAGCGGGTGTTCAATCTGCGAAAAGTATCTGTCTTGACTGCGACAGCGCTTGCGGTCGCAGACATGATTGGCACTGGCGTCTTCACAAGTCTTGGGTTTCAAGTCCGCGATATTCCATCGCCTTTTTCCCTGGCGATGCTTTGGGTTGTCGGCGGGCTTGTCGCGTTATGCGGGGCGCTTTCCTACTCCGAGCTCGCCGCGGCTTTCCCGCGCTCGGGCGGGGAATACAACTTCCTTTCGCGCGCATTCCGCCAGTCCATCGGCTTCATGGCGGGCTGGATATCCGGCACCGTCGGCTTTGCGGCGCCTGTCGCTTTGGCGGCCATGGCGTTCGGGCAATATTTCGCGGGTGTTTTCCCCGGAGCGCCCGTTCTCGCGCTCGGCATCGGGATCACGTGGCTTGTCTCGGTCGTGCATCTTTTCGGCATTCACAGCGGAAGCGCACTGCAGAATATCTCCACGCTCATCAAGCTCGGGCTGATCGTGGTCTTGATCCTGGCGGGTTTCTTCGTTTCCGATCCTCAGCCGATTTCCTTTGCGCCTTCGACGGCCGACATCGGCTACATGACCAGCGCGCCGTTTGCGATCAGCCTTGTTTTCGTTCTGTACGCCTACTCGGGCTGGAACGCGGCCACCTATATCGCAGGCGAAATCAAGGATCCGGAGAGGAACCTGCCGCGCTCGATCCTTGCCGCGGTCTTGATCGTCACAGTCCTCTACGTCGTCCTGAACGCGATCTTCCTCTACACGACGCCCATCAGTGAGCTGGCCGGGCAGCTTGACGTGGGACTGATCGCAGGCCGTCATATCTTCGGCGAGGCGGGAGGGCGAATAGTCGCCGCCCTGATCTGCATCGGGCTCATCTCGTCCATAAGTGCCATGATGTGGGTTGGTCCCCGCGTCACCATGGTCATGGGAGAAGATAATCCCATGCTTGAGGTGTTTTCGCGAACCGCTCCGCAACGGCGTGCCAGCCAACGCGTTGCTGCTCCAGCTTCTCGTCGCAACGGCGCTGATGCTCACTCAGAGCTTCGAGGCCGTGCTCGATTTCATCCAGTTCAGCCTGACCTTCTGCTCGTTCCTGACGGTTCTGGGGGTGATCGTCCTGCGTTATCGTCAGCCACACCTTAAGAGGCCGTACCGCGCGTGGGCATATCCGGTCACACCGGTCCTTTTTCTCGCTGTTACCGGCTTCGTCCTTGCGCACCTCCTGATCGAACGCCCCCTTCAATCGATTGCGAGTCTCTTCACAATGATGGCCGGGCTCCTGATCTATGCTCTGTCCGCGCGCCTCTCAAAAAGGAGCTAGTTTTGATGACCAAAATGAACGTGTTTCTTCGATCCTTCTTTCTGTGCGCATTCCTGCTTGCGCTGGCTCCAGGCTTGGCGCGTGCGGCGGATGGGCAAGCGTCGGACGACATCGCTCATTTCCTTGCCGGATTGCAACCGTCAGCCAGTTCGCCTCTCGCAAGCCTGACGAACGATGGGGCATGGAAAAAGCATTCGGAGGTTTTCAACGCCGATTGGAAATCCTTGGAGAACAGACAACTCGATAAGGTTCGGGCCTGGTCTTCCGCCAACATCAAGCAGGCGCAGCCTGTCCTGTACTACATGTTCAGCGGCCCGGATTACCTCTATGCAAACGCGTTCTTCCCGAATGCGAAGACCATCATCATGTCCGGGCTTGAGCTCAACCGGAGCGATCCCGGAGCTATCCGACATCACCTCGCACACCATGGCAAGCGAAGTGAACGGGATCCGCGCCGCGCTTGGGAACCTTCTGAAGCACAGCTATTTCATCACCAGCCAGATGGGATCGCAGCTTTCCCGCCCGAAGCTCTCCGGCACGCTTCCGATTATCTATGTCTTTCTTGCCCGCTCCGGAATGACGATCCATGACGTCAGCCTCGTTGGGCTCGACAAGGAAGGCAAGCTTCATCCGCTGGATGAGGCGGGTTTCGTGCCTGCCAGCAAGGGCGCGAAGGTCGTGTTCGCCGGAAGCGATGGCGAAGAGCGCACGCTCTATTATTTCAGGACGGATCTCTCGAACAAGGGCGTGCCGAATGGCGGGTTCCTGAAGTTCTGCGAAACCTTTGGACAGGGCGATGCCTTTGTGAAGAGCGCATCCTACCTCTTGCACAACCCCGGTTTTTCTGAGGTTCGGGACTTCCTCTTGAAGAACACGGTGTCGCTCGTTCAGGATGACACGGGCGTTCCTCTCAAATATCTGAACGACAATGAATGGCAGCTTCACCCCTTCGGCACCTATCTCGCGCCGATCCGGGAGTTCGCGCACGCGCAGCAGCCGAAGCTCGTGGAACTCTTCAAGAAAAAAAGCGAGGGACCGCTGAACTTCACCGTCGGCTACCATTGGGGCAAACCCTCGAACCTGCTGCTCGCGGTGAAGGCAACCCCCAAGATGCAATAGCATCGTAGACGCTGCGCCGTTGGCGGCGGCGGCATTGAGACCTACATATGGCTTCGTTGCGGAAACAGCGGCGAAGCCATAATGATTTTTAGGCCTTTCCAAAAAATACTTATCGCCAATCGCGGCGAGATTGCCTGCCGCATAGCCCGCACGGCGAAAGCCATGGGCTATCGAACCGTAGCCGTGTTTTCAGACGCCGATGCCAGTGCCTTGCACGTCCGCGCTGCGGATGAGGCGGTGCGGATCGGCTCCCCCGCCCCGCAGGACAGCTACCTCAATATTCCAGCCATTCTCGAAGCCGCCCGGAAGACAGGCGCGGAGGCGATCCACCCCGGCTACGGTTTTCTCGCTGAGAATGCCGATTTCGCCGAAGCTTGCGAGCGCGCCGGGATGGTGTTCATCGGCCCGCCTGCCGGCGTGATCCGGAAGATGGGCGACAAGGCCGCCGCGAAGGCCGTCATGCAGGCGGCGGGCGTGCCGTGCGTGCCCGGCTATTATGGAGAGGATCAGTCCGATAAACGGCTTGCAGCTGAAGCCGGAAAGCTTGGTCTTCCCGCTTCTTATCAAGGCGGTTGGCGGCGGCGGAGGCAGGGGAATCCGTGCGGTCCGCACAGCAGCCGAGTTACACGAGCAGCTTGCGGCGGCGCGGCGCGAGGCAAAGAGCGCCTTCGGAGATGACCGGCTCATGTTGGAGCGGCTCATAGAGCATCCGCGCCATCTTGAAGTGCAGGTCTTTGGCGATAACCACGGCACTATCGTCCACCTCTTCGAGCGCGATTGCACCACCCAGCGGCGGCGGCAGAAAATCATCGAGGAGGCGCCAAGCCCGGTCCTCACCCCTGCGCTTCGCGAGAGATTGACCGGCTACGCGGTTGAAGCGGCGCGAGCCGTTGGATACCGGAACGCAGGCACCGTGGAGTTCATCGCGGATGCGGAACTCAACATTTTCTTCCTGGAAATGAACACCCGGCTTCAGGTCGAGCATCCCGTCACCGAGATGGTGACCGGCCTCGATCTCGTGGAATGGCAGCTGCGCATCGCGGCAGGCGAGCCGCTTCCCTTGCGACAGGATCAGATTTCGCTGCGCGGCCACGCCATCGAGGCGCGGCTTTGCGCGGAAGACCCCTATGATGGCTTTCGTCCGCAAACGGGCATGGTGCTTTGCGCCCCTCGTTCGCAGGACGGCATCCGGGTCAACTCGGGCGTCGAGGTGGACAGCGAAGTCTCGCCCTATTACGACTCGATGGTGGCCAAGGTTATCGCCTATGGCTGTGATAGAGCGGAAGCCGCACGGCGGCTTGCCTGCGCGCTGGAGGACGACCCGCTGCTCGGCTTCCCGACAAACCAGCAGTTTCTCGCCCAATTGCTGCGTAGCCGCGATTTCCAGGAGTCATCGCTCGCCACCAACACGCTCGATGCCTGGTTTGAGGCAAAAGCCCCGCTGTTCAAGCATCCAGCCCCGTCGAATGAGATCTGGGCGCTGGCCGCCGCTCTTTACGCTGACCGCGGGAGCGTCGGCGAATGGTTCTGGTCGGGCCACGCGTTCGATTTCTCGCTTGAGCTTGATTGCGGCGGCGAGCGCAAGACGGTGCGCTACAAGCGCTCGGCGCGAAGGGACAATCGCAGTTTCCTTCGACGGCGGCGACGCGGAAATTACCCTGATCGATGCCCGCCTCCCCGACATCGTCTTCGAAGCCTCGGGCGTACGCAGGCGCGCCATCGCAGTCTGGAACAACGCAAACCTTTACCTTGCCACCGGCAGCTTTTCCTTCGCCTTCAGCGAATCCGGCGGGCAACACGCCGGTGAGGCCGCCGATGGAGCGAGGATCACTGCCCCGGTGGCGGGCCTTATGCTCAGCGTCTTCGCGGAGCCGGGGCAGACCGTCGAAGCCGGGCAAACGCTCGCGCTCATCGAAGCCATGAAGATGGAAACCCGGGTGACTGCCATTCACGCGGGCCGGGTCATAAGCGTGCATGCTCAGGCGGGCACGCAAGTTGCAATGCAATCGCTTCTCTTCGAGATCGAAAAAATGGATGCGCCCGCCAATGTCTAAGGCAATCCTCACATGCGCCTTGAACGGCGTCCTGACTGACCCCCGCCAGCATCCCATGGTGCCTGTCACGCCGAAGCAGATGGAGCAGTCCGCGCGAGAGGCGTTCGACGCCGGGGCCTCCATCATGCACGTTCACTTCCGCTGCCAATCCCCCGGCATGGGGCATTTGCCAAGCTGGGAGCCGGACGTCGCCGCGGAGGCCGTAAGCGCCATCCGGTCCGCCTGTCCGGGCGTCATCATCAATCAGACCACCGGCGTGATCGGCGCCGACATTTCCGGACCCGTCGCCTGCCTCAAGCGCACGAGGCCGGAAATCGCAGCCTGCAACGCGGGGAGCCTCAACTATCTGAAGCTCCGGGCGGACAAGCAATGGGCATGGCCTCCGCTCCTCTTCGACAACCCGGTCTCAAAGGTGAAGGCGTTCCTCGACGCCATGGCGGAGAGCGGCTCGCGGCCGGAGTTCGAGTGCTTCGATATAGGAATCGTCCGTTCCGTCGGGCTTTATATCGAGAATGGGATGGCTAAAGCGGCGCAATACAATTTTGTGATGGGCGTCGCCTCTGGAATGCCGGTCGATGCCGATCTCCTCGCTTTGCTTTTGAAATACCGGCACAAAGACGCGCCCTGGCAAACGACGCTGATCGGCCGAACGGAAATTTGGGCGGTTCACCAGCGCGCCGCCGACCTGGGCGGGATGTTGCGCACCGGGCTCGAAGATACATTTTATCTGCCAGGCGGCGAAAAAGCCGTCAGCAACGGCGTGCTTATCGAAGCCTTGGCGCAGTGCGCGCGCAATGCAGGACGCGAAATCGCGTCGCCGGAAGAAGCAAGAACGATGCTCAACCTGGGAGGAGCGATCCATGCAGCAGAGGAAGGAGCAAGCGTCGGAAGCTAACGGAAGCCAACCCTTCGTCTCGCCTCCCCAGCGCTTCCTGGATACGGCGGCGCGCAGAGGAAACGCACCCGCCTACTACGTGCGGGACGACGCTGGCTGGACACCGACCTCCTGGAATAGCTACCGCGATGAAGTCCGTCAGGCGGCTCGCGCGCTCGTCGCCCTTGGCGTGAAGCCGGGCAATTCCGTCGCCGTCCTCGGATACAACAGGCCCGAGTGGATCATCATGGATTTGGCCGCGATGATGGTTGGCGCATCGGTTGCGGGCATCTATTTCACCTCGTCCGCCCAGGATGCGGCCTACATCATCAATCACGCGCAATGCCAGATTGTGCTCGCCGAAAACGAGGAGCACTTCCAGCGGATCGCAAAGGAGCGTGCGCATCTGAACGTCCTTCGCCATGTCATCATGATGAAGGGCGCGCCAGCGGATGATCCCTTGCAGATGACGTGGGAAGCATTTCTTGCCCATGGCGACAGCCGGTTCGACGGAGAAGTCGAGCAGCGCTTGCAGGCGATCCAGCCGGGCGATATCGGCTGCCTGATTTACACGTCGGGCACGACCGGCGCTCCAAAGGCGGTGCAGATCAGCCACGGCGCGTTGACCGCGACCGCCGGCCTCATCCGGCAGCTCTGGGACGTGTCCGAAGAGGATTGCGCCATCTCCTATCTGCCGCTGGCGCATATCGCCGAGCGGATGATCACGGTGCATTTCCCGCTGACGGTTGGAAACGCCGTCTACTTCGCACCGGACATTCAACAGCTCGCACAGTATCTCAAGGAAGTGAGGCCTCACGTCTTTTTTGGCGTGCCGCGCGTATACGAAAAGATCGCAGCCGCCGCTCAGCTGCAAATCGCGAACGCGAAGGGAATGAAGGGCAAGGTCGCGCGGTGGGCTGTGCGGTCGGGCCAGGAGTGGCACCGCAAAGAGCGCATGGGCCAGCCTCCGGGGGTCAAGACGGGTTTCGCCAAGGCGCTCGCCTCAACGCTTGTGCACAAGAAGGCAAAAGAGGCCATCGGGTTCGACCGTGTTCGTTACTTCGCTTGCGGCGCGGCGCCAATCCCCGAAGAGACGTTGCACTTCCTGAACGGGCTCGACATCCCGATCCGCGAATTATGGGGGATGTCCGAGACATGCGGGGCCGGGACGACGAACCTTCCCGGCGCAGGAAAGGTTGGCTCGGTGGGACGCCCGCATCCGGGGCTCGAACTCAAAATCAGCCCGGAAGGCGAAATCCTCGTCAGAGGTCCGTACATCTTCTCCGGTTATGCGAAAGACCCGAAAGCCACGGAAAAGGCGCTTGCAGATGGATGGTTGCACACAGGCGATCTCGGCCGCATGGACGAGGAGGGGTTCGTCTATATCACCGGACGCAAGAAGGACATCATTATCACCTCGGGGGGCAAGAACATCGCGCCCGCGAACCTCGAAATGGAGCTTGTTGCCCTTCCTCTGGTCGAGCATGCCATCGTCTGCGGAGAACGCCGCCCGTACCTCACGGCAATCATTACGTTGAACGCAGCGGCGCTGGCCCAGCTCGCAGCGGAATGGGGGTTGACGAAGGATGATCCGCAGCTCGGGGACGCGATCCGCCAGGAGCTGCAAGCCGGCATCGACTCGATAAATGCCCGCCACGCGCGCGTCGAGAATATCCGGCGATTCACGATCCTGCCCGAGCCGCTTTCGATCGAGGGCGGCGATCTAACTCCTACGATGAAGGTGAAACGGGCGACCGTTCTAAGACGTCTCCAGCCTGTTATCGACGAGCTTTATCGGCAGGGCGCCGAGGAGCGAGGGCTGGCCTCTTAAAAGTATCCAAGCTCCCGCATCACGTCGCCGTGGATCGAGTCGAAGAGCTTTTGATGCGGCTCGATCTCAGCAATGTTTTTCTCATCGTCTCCGCACCGGAAATAGGCGGGAAATCTCTCGTGCAAATCGGAGAAGCCCAGCCTCAAGTCGTTGATTGGCGGCTTTCCAATAAAATCCGCGATTTTGGCGCAAGCGTCCTTGGGCGACCTCGTAAGCTCCTCGTACCTTAGGAACAGCGTGCGCGGACGACGCCGCGGAGCCCAAGCTTTGTAGTGATCGGCCCAGAACCCCGGGAAAACCTCACCATGAATAAGCTCTTCTAGAGTTGCCGGAAGACCCTGAATATCGTTCAAGTAGTGGTAGTATGAGACGATGGCCGACCTTCCATCCCGGATGAGGTAGATGGCGGGCTCATTGTCCAAGGGAGGCTCGTTCGATTTGACGATCTCCAAGCCGCTGACGCCATTCCGCTCCACGGATTTGGCTCTCGCGCCGCGCTCATAATGGCCGACCAGATCGGCGACGCCGGGCGCAATCTCCCACCGCGCAATCTCCCCTTCATAAAGAGAGCAGGAGCTCAACCCGAAGACCTGCTTCAGAATTATGCGCAGAAAGGAACTCCCGGACCGGGGATAGCAAGCGAGCCACATCGATGGATTTTGCAAAAGAGCTATGATGATCGCCAGGGGTGCTTCGTGTGCCTCGCGAGATGCGCGGCTAGTTCACTGTTGCTTTCTCCAGCCGGGTTATACCGGCGATAACCCCGATCCGCTTTGCCTCATAACCGCGGTCGAGGATGGCGCGCCACCAGTCGCCACTTCCTGAGATACCACGCGATTGTCTTTTCGATGCCGGTTTCGAAGCTCTCCCGGGCGCGCCAGCCAAGCTCGGTTTCAATCTTTGTCGCGTCGATGGCGTAACGCCGGTCGTGGCCGGGCCTGTCATGGACGAAGGTTATCAGCGCGCGCCTCGACATGTCCTTCGCGGGGCGAGAGGCGATCGAGATGATCGCAAATCGTCTCCACGATATGCAGGTTGTTGCGCTCGTTCTTTCCGCCGATGTTATAAGTCTCGCCGAGGACGCCTCGCTCTAGGACGAGAAGCAGGGCGCGGGCGTGATCCTCGACGTAAAGCCAGTCGCGGACATTCAGGCCATCGCCGTAAACCGGCATCGGTTCGCCGAAAATGCCCTTGATGATCATGTGGGGGATGAGCTTTTCGGGAAACTGGTACGGCCCGTAATTGTTCGAGCAGTTTGTGACGAGAACCGGAAGCCCGTAGGTATGATGCCACGCCCGGACCAGATGGTCCGACGCGGCCTTGCTCGCGGAATAAGGTGAGTTCGGCTGATAGAGGCTTTCTTCGGTGAAGAGCCCGGTTGGCCCGAGCGACCCGAACACCTCGTCTGTCGAGATATGCTGAAAGCGGAAGTGCTCAGCTTTCTCTTTGGGAAGTCCGCGCCAATAGCGCAAAGCCTCCTGCAGCAGCGTGAATGTCCCGACAATGTTCGTCGTTATGAACTCCTGCGGGCCGTCGATCGACCGGTCGACATGGCTTTCGGCCGCGAGATGCATCACGGCGTCGGGCTGAAAATCCTCGAAGACCTTCCGCATCGCCGCCGCATCCGCAATGTCGGCCTTAAAGAGGCGGTATCGCGGATTGTCGCCGGCGCCCGGGATGGAAGCCGGGTTGGCGGCATAAGTCAGCTTGTCGATGTTGAGGATTTCATGTTCGGTTTCCGCCAGCAGGAGACGGACCAAAGCCGAACCAATGAAACCGCAGCCGCCGGTTACGGCAATTCTCTTCCTGGTCGTCATTGTCAGGCGACCTGCGTGAACGGCGCGATGTTGGCCGGGAACAATTCCGGGGCCATCTGCGGCAAACCGAGCAAATACTGCCCATAGCTGCTTTTCTCGCAGCGTCTCACGGAGGAGAAGAACTCTTCCGGCGTGATGTATTTCATGCGGAGCGCGATCTCTTCGGGGCAAGAGATTTTCAATCCCTGCCGGTGTTCAATGACCTGCACGAATTGGCTTGCGTCGATGAGGGATTCGTGCGTGCCGGTATCGAGCCAGGCGAACCCGCGCCCCATGAGCTCCACACGCAGCTTGCCTCTCTTGAGATAGACCGTATTCAGATCGGTGATTTCGAGTTCGCCTCTGGGCGAAGGCCGCAGCGTTTTTGCGATTTCCACAACTTCACTGTCATAGAAATAAAGCCCCGTGACAGCGAAGTTGGATTTCGGTCGCTTGGGCTTCTCTTCAATGGAAATTGCGTTCCCTCTGCCATCGACCTCCACGACGCCATAGCGCTCGGCATCGTTCACGCGGTACCCGAACACCGTTGCGCCTTCCTTGCGAGCGGTAGCCCTTAAAAGAAGCTCCGGCAACCCATTGCCGTAGAAAATATTATCCCCAAGGACGAGACAGGCCGCGTCGCCCCCTATGAAAGGCTCCGCGATAAGGAACGCCTGAGCGATCCCATTGGGCTGAGGCTGCTCTGCATAGGCGATGTTGAGTCCGAATTGCGAACCGTCTTGAAGGAGTTGCCTGAAGGCAGGGAGATCCCTCGGCGTTGAGATCACGAGGATATCTCGAACGCCAGCCAGCATCAGCGTCGAAAGCGGATAATAAATCATTGGCTTGTCGAAAACCGGCAGCAGCTGCTTCGAGACTGCCATTGTACTGGGGTAAAGACGGGTTCCGCTGCCCCCAGCCAGAACAATTCCCTTCATGACATACAACCTGTGCTGATTACATGCTTTCCGGCTAGCTGAAAAGACCAAGGGTTGCAATCTTGATTTTTGCCGGATATGCCGATCGCAGCCAACGCTGATGATTATGTTGCCTGGGGGCCACAATGCGTATTTTCGAGACGGAGCTAGAGGGTGTGAAGATTTTCGAACCGGCAATATTTCGAGATGACCGGGGTTATTTTCTAGAAACATTCATGATCTCAAGATATCGTGACGCCGGCCTCCATAACGACTTTGTTCAAGACAATTTTTCTATATCCCGTAAGGATACTCTCAGAGGGCTTCACCTTCAAAATCCAAATCAGCAAGGCAAGCTGGTGATGGTTCTCAGCGGAGCCGTTCTCGATGTCGCCGTGGATGTCAGGGTTGGAAGTCCAACTTTCGGGCGCCACGTTTCCGTTGTACTCGACGATCAGACACACCGGCAAATGTGGATTCCACGCGGTTTTGCACATGCCTTCCTTGTCCTGTCCGAAGAAGCGCGGTTCCTTGTACAAATGCGACGGGCCTTACGACCGGGGCAGCGAGATGAGCATTCGCTGGAACGACCCCGACATCAATATTGATTGGCCTGTGGAACACCCCCTGCTCTCCGAAAAGGATGCCGCGGCGCCTCTCCTTCGCGATCTGATGGACAGGCTTCCTCGCTACACGGATTGATCCATGCAGATCCTCGTCACCGGCTGCATCAGGCCAAGTCGGGCTCGCCCTCGCCCGAGCACCTTAAGCCCTTCGGCACTCTCTGCGTCACAAACAGGCAGAACCTTGACCTGTCGAAACCTTCCTCCATCACCGGAGCGGCTCCAGGAGATCAGGCCGGACCTCATCGTCAACGCCGCCGCCTATACGGCTGTGGACAAGGCCGAGGCTGAGCCTGAAATCGCCTATGCCGTGAACGCAACCGCCGTCGGCGCATTGGGCGAATGGGCCGCTCGAAACGATGTGCCTCTCATTCATTTCTCCACGGACTATGTCTTCGATGGCCGCGCTTCCGAACCCTACGACGAAGATCACCCCATCGCTCCGCTGTCCGTTTACGGAAAAAGCAAGGCTGAGGGTGAGAGGCTCCTCCTTCTCAGCGGGGCGCGTTGCCTCATCGTCAGGACCGCGTGGGTTTATTCGGCAACCGGAAAAAATTTCCTGAAAACAATGGTCAGGCTGGCCGGTGAAAGGGACGAGCTCGCTGTCGTGTGCGACCAGGTCGGAACCCCAACCTCTGCGGACCAGATCGCGAAATTCATTCGTCATGTGGTCAGCGAAGGGCGCGAGGCGCTTCCCGCGCGCTTCGAAAAGTCTTCCAACCTCGTTCACTTTACGGCCTCGGGCTCAACCTCATGGCACGGTTTCGCCACGGCGATCCTTGCCGGAATGAAGCGGTACGGCATCCCCGTCAAGGCCTCGAACGTCCGCGCAATCCCGACCTCCGACTACCCCACCCCGGCTGTCAGGCCAAAATTTTCGCGGCTGGCGACGGCCCGCTTGGAGCACGTGTTCGGTTTTCATCCAGAACCCTGGGAGCAAGCTCTAGATGATGTCCTGAAGACGCTGTTGTTGGAGAGATGATCAAGCAGGTTGTTGAAAAGGGCCGCTGGCTCCATCCTTCGACAAGCTCAGCATGAGGTCGAACGATATCAATCGCTCGCACCTCATCCTGAGCTTGTCGAACCATGAGTGTGCGCCAGGAAATCAGGCTTTAAGCGGCCAAGCAAAAGCAAAAACAGTAACCTGGAATAGTTTCAGGTGAACCTTCCACCAAACCCGGGCCTGCGGGCGCTTCTTGTTGCGCTTGATTTTACTTTTCAACGCAAAAGGCCCTAATCCCCGCTCGTACGTTCCAATGTAGCGGTAGTCATAATGCGCCGGCCATGCGGCTCCTATCATCCTCGATATATGCGCATCGATTAACTCTCGCGGATAGAAATTATCTGTCTTGGCGAGAGCGGCGCCAAGATTTAACGCGCGAAGCGGATTATCTCGCAGCAAGCGAACCTTCAACCAGCTCGACCGGTATTTGAGCAGGTAATTTTCGACATAGCCTGTTTTCAGAAACGAGGCGATTCCCGCCGGCGGTAGCAACGAATAAGGGCGGTGACCTTTTTGGCATAGCAACCGTGACAAGCCACGCTCATACTTTGCAATTACGGCGGCGGCATTCGGCTGTGGCCCGACCCGTTTCCAAAAGGACAAGAAAGCTTCGTCTTTCAGAACAGGGCGCCGGAAAACCAGGAAGTAGCTGCTGAGATGGTCGAGCTTGCCCTTGATATGGTTGGCGCTCGGGCTCCAAAAATCGCAGCTCATAACGCTCATCCTTTCGAAGACGTCCTCGAAAGGAAAGACCGGCGCAAAGCACGAATCGTTCGCGATTATGAGTTCATCCCACTCTGTGAGGTCATAACTCAGGTATGCGAGACCCCGTTTCCAGCTTCCGAAGTCGTATTCGCCGTGCGGTTCTGCGAAGACAAGCTCGGCAAGGCCTTCGAGCTTGGCAGCTTCTCCGGCACGCAGTTTACAATCGGAAATGAACAAAATTCTCTCCGCAACGCGGGTCAGGCCGCGGAGATAATGGATAACGTATTCATCGATGATACCGTCGCGGTCGTAATGCGCGAAAAGCGCAATTCGCTTCATGACATCTTGCCTTCGCGCCAATCTAGAAACTCAATCATACGAAAACGAAACTGTGGCGAGGTTAGGAAAAAGCTTCTCATTTTATTGGCGAACCGCGCGGCTTTCCTGCATTGGATTCGCATGACGGTCAACGCTCGTCATCACGCTCCAGTAGCCCGAAGCCAAGCCAAAATGGCGCTCCCGGCGTTCGGAATTGAATCGGAGTGCGGCCAGACTTCCCCGGAGGATAGACTTGAACCACTCCTTGGCGGGATTGAAGGCCACCTCGTGTTTGCGTGTGACGTAGCTTTTCGACATGGCCCAGTGGAGAGAGCGGAAATACGTCCCGCCCTTCTTGCTTCGGGTCGATTTGCCATGCTCGTGCCGTCCGAGCGCCCCGTGCACATAGACGAGTGACCACCCGGCCTTCCTCAAACGGCGGCAAAGGTCGTCGTCCTCATAATAAAGGAAAATGCGCTCATCGAATCCGCCAAGACCAAGGAACGCTTCCCTCCGGCAGAATATGGCCGCGCCGGACATCGCTTCGACGCAGCAGTCCCCCGCCGGAACATGTCTTGGCTTGCTTTTATTGTGAGGGGGCGGACAAAGAATGGAGGAGTCCTGAAAGACGATGCTGCCATCAGGTTTGACAAGCCGCGGCGCGAATGCGGCGGCGCCGGGGTAGTGTCCCGCAGCATCGGCCAATCTGCCGATCGAACCTTCCTCGAAACGAACGTCCGGGTTCATGAAGAGGATGAACTCCCCCGAAGCCGCCTCAGCGCCGAGGTTGCAGGCGCATCCATAGCCGACATTTTCCGGAAGGCTGATCAGGCGGACAGAGAAGCCCTCAGCGACACGAACCGAATCGTCGCTGCTCGCATTATCGACAACGATGACCTCAGCGGTATCAGGCAATCGGGCGAGACATTCGCCCAGAATGTGGCCGCTGTTGTAGCTCACGATGACTATGCTGATGGCCGGATTCTGTAGCGTCACCTTCGAACTTCCTGAGTCGGCTGCCGGAACCGCAGGCGCCGATTGATCGCCGCCTACGTCATCCCGGCGAAGCGTAGCGCGAGCCGGGATCGCAAAAAACAGGTGCTTCAATATTACGATCCCGGATAAGGCTTCGCCTTTCCGGGATGACGAAGTGCGGAGCGTGCGGCGTCCGGGATGACGATCTGCTGGCCAGACTAGCGAAGATTACTTAGTGTGCCAAGGCTCTCTCCAGTCTCCTCCACACCCATCCTTCTGCTTCGCTCCTGTCTCCCAGGACGTAGGCCGCCACATTGGCATTTCGCAAGAGGAGAGACTGGTCGTTTTCCGCAACAACGCGCCCCGCAAACAGGTATCGATCGCCCAAAGCTATCTCGAAATCATCGCTGGGCAGCTCGATCGTCCTCGCGCCGCGGACAACCAGGAGAGGCAGGCAAGGAATGCGCTCGTCTCTGGACTGCGCATTTCGGCACAAGTCGCCGACGCTGACCGGCCGCTGAATGCGATGCATGAGATCGACCAACCCGGGGGCTTCATTCTCGTCGATCAAGAAACTCCAAAATCCCGGCGTCTCTTCGCCGAGCACCAAACGCAAGCTCTCCGAGAGAGAGTATGCCCAGAAATCATCCTTATGCCGCACGAGATCGAGGAACTCCGCCAACAGAGGAGTACCCAGGACCGCGATGCACTCATTCGCGATGATCTGGCTTGAGACCATGGTCATATTCGCCCCAAATCTCGCGAAGAGCATCTGGTTGGACTGCAGGTTCTGCCGCAGAATAATGAAAATATTCTGGTTCAGCCGGCGCGCCGCGATCGAGATCGCAAGATTGGTGGTATCGTCATCGGTGCCCGCGAAGATCCCGGAGGCCGTCTCGACCCCAGCCTCCCGAAGCACCGCCGTCCCCGTGCCAAGCCCTTTGATGGATCGAAGCCCGTCGGCGCGTATTCCGGCAGGATCGATAACCGTGGCCTTGAAGCCGCCCCTCTGCACCGCGGAGACCACCTCGTTGCCGAAACGGCCATAGCCGCAGACAATCCAGTGGCCTGGCGCAGCCGGAATTCTCGGCGGCAGGCTTGGCGGCAAATAGGAGCCGGGCGTGCTCGTGAGCCAGGAAAGCAGGCGGTGGCTATCGGGCGCGCGCATGGCGAGTTCCAGATAATTCCCGAACTCGCGGAAGGGATTGATGACCCGATAGGTGCCGAGCGACGACATCGAGGCCGCGACAGCGGGCGAATCCGCGCGGCCCACAACTGGCAAACCGGGCCGAAGCAGGCAGGCCGACACCGCCACCGCGAGATTGGCCGCGTCGTCGTTACTGAGCGCCAGCACGCCTTTGCACTCGGGTTTGAGGAGGCCCGCCGCGGCAAGCGTCTCAGGCGAGCGGGCGTCGGCGGCGAGCAAGGGAGCGCCGATCGCGAGTTCTTCGATTTCCAGCTCCTGAATTTTGCGCTCGTCTCTGTCGATCGCGGTGAAACGGTAGCCGAGCTTGTCGAGCGCGCGCACGACAGTCATGCCCGTCTCGCCGAGCCCGCAAACAAGATAGAAAGGCTCGCGCAAGCGCGCGACGGAACGGCGAAACCGTCCGCTGATGATGGCCTGTTGGAAAGCTTTGTCCTGTGAAAGGCCGAGGAGGGAGCCAAGAAGATAGGCCCAGCCGATGACGGACAGATAGATGATCAACGTGACGAAGAGGCGCTGCTGATCGGTAAAGGCGTTCGGGATCTCGCCAAATCCAATCGTCGTGGCCGTGTAGGTCACGAAGTAGAACGCCTCGAAGATCGTCATCCGCCAGGGCTGGCCCTGGGCATCGACGCCGGGGATGAGCGAGAGCCCTACTGTCGACAATGCAAAAATGAGAATGATCAGAATGAGCGGAGCCCGAAGGCGCCGTATCGTTATGAAGAAGACGCTTTGCAACTCATCGCCTCTGGATGGCCGTATCGATGATCATGATGATGACAGACACGATGTTCGCGAGAAGCGCGCCGGCAGCAAGCGATACGATGCTGCTGAGCGAACTTGCGTTCAGCTGGGGCGCTTTTTGAGCCGCAAAGAACCAGACGAGCGCCGCGGCAAACAGCTGAAGCAGGGCGACGAGACTCGAAGCCAAGTGGACCGCGCCGACATGGGTGCGATCGCCGAACTTCAGGATTACGGCGATCAGGCTGGCGATGATCGCCGCAAACAGCTCCCATGCATTGTGCTGATCGACATTGCTGACGTCGCCATAGACGAACCCGAAGTTCAGCGTGGCCGCCAACAGTATGAAAAAGCCGAAGACAACCTTTTCGAGATTCATCGATCCACCGCCCGCCGCTGCCGCCGACGATGTACGTCAAGCACGGTTGCATGGGCCTGACCTTGCGAAAGATCAAGACGGGCATCTGGCCACCGCCGAAACGGCACTTTCCGGACGAAGGACATGGCGAACCACATCCACTTTCGGCAATCCTGGGGCAGGCGCCCAGCCGTGAACGTTTGACACTGCAAGGGCTTGGGGTTCCTTGCCGGGATTGGAGAAGGAAGACGCCCCGTCCACAGAACTATATGTTTTTGCCTAGAACCAGTCGCGCATAATATTCAATCTGTGCAATGTAATCTGCGCTGTGTCTTGTGCTGCGGCCATTGAGGTGATCGGCAAGCTTCTCCAGACGAGTCTCGACGCCTTCGGCATTATTGACTGCACTCCGAAAAATCGGAGTAACGCACACTTTTTCGATGTATGTCCGTTCCTGCCCCTGCAAAGTTCCTTTGGTCAGCTTGAGATTCAAGAGAAGGCTCAATACTATATGAGGAGCTGTGAAACCCCAGGTAAGACTTCCCAGGGAATAAGCAATGACCGCCACGCGCGCGGGATCCCGGCGGGTACGGTAATATTCAACCGGCTGGATGACATGGGGGTGATGGCATAAAATCGCATCAGCGCCATATTCAACCAGTTCACGAGCCGCATCAACCTGCCGCTTGCGCGGAAAAAATTCAAACTCGAAGCCCCAATGCAGCGAAGCGATGATAAAATCGCATCCCTCGTGCTTGCACCAGTCAATCTGCTGTTTGAGTGATTCAAGCTCCGCCCGGATCGACATTTCGAGAGCAGCCTGGCAACATTGATCCGGTAGTCCCTCCCTCAAGCGGCACTTTAAGCCGGCCGTTCAGCTTGTTGGAGGCATGACAAATGCCAACCTTTATACCGTCCTTTACCAGAATTCTTGCCTACGTGGCGCCGTCAATTCATTGCCTTTTTCCTTTGCGCCGCGGAGTTCCTCCTTGAAGCTGGCCTTGTTCTTCCTGTCGGGCCATTCCAGAATACGCCCACCTCAGGTCGTCGGCCTCCAGCGCGCCGCCGACAGTGGCGCCAGTCATATCAATTTCCCCCGTCACCTTTGCGCTGCGCAGGATGACTCCTTCAAGCTGCCTTGTTCCCATCGGCCGCATGTCAAGAGCCGCCAACCTCCGCTTATCGGACTTAGGTCGCCTCAAGGTTACGTCGATAAATCATTTCCCTCTTATGTGCGCCTTCAAGACGTCAAAGTGCGCTCTTGTAGTCACTGCATTTCCGTGTGAGGCCCGCGATCGCTGATAACTTCCTTGATAAGGGGCTGCGTGGTATCGATATGATCAAGATTGGCGTAAGCAATCATCCTGATTGAAGAGAAGGTCTGCGATATTCTCAAATAAGGATGTCTTGCGACTGCTCGAGGCCGTCCGCTTGCAAGATGGTCCGCGGCCCGAGTGTCAGGCAGCGTTGTTTCTCGAAACCTTCCGGCAATCCGACGTCTGACGGATCGGTCATCAAGAGATTCGCCGATCCGTTCGCCATGCTCCCCAAGCTTCTCCAGGCGCCTTCTACAATGCTACCAAAAGCCGGTGAGAGCAGCCGTCAATCGTCTCGCCATTCTCACAGCGTGTAACAGATAAGTGCATTTATAGACCCAGTAGCAGATATCGGTAAGCTCCATTTCGGCGATATCCGTCGCTGCATCCATAAGGGGATGCCGCCAGCTCCGGATAACTCCGCAGATTTTACCGAAGCATTCAAGATATTGCGGAGTTCCGGAGTTGATATATCGAGAACTTCGGCCGGTGTTGATGGGAGGGAATGAGGCATCTCCGTCTCTTTCATGAAGCAATGTTTGAATTACCTGGTTATTTTATTGTCGGCAGAAAAGCCTATGCCCCGCAGTCGGCGGGTGGCGTCTCGACGGCGCCGCAAAAGGCAGCCGGTCAGCGTCCCTCATCCGGCGCGAGCGTGAAATAGAACGTCGATCCTGTGCCGGGCGCGGACCGCACCCATATCCGCCCGCCGTGGCGCTCGATGATCTTGCGCGTGAACGCCAGGCCGATCCCCGCCCCTCCCCCGTAATCCTCGCGATCATGCAGCCGCCGGAAAATCTGGAAGATCATGTGCTGATCATCTTCCGGAATACCGATGCCGTTGTCGCGCACGTAGTAATGCAGGGCTTGGCCCGGATCGACGCCAATCTCGATCCACTTATCGGCCTTGTCATTGTATTTGATGGCGTTCCCGATGAGGTTGAGGAAGACATCGCGGACTCGCTCGCGATTGCAAAGCGCCGTCCCGAGCCGCGAAGGCCGGCGCACGTCAACGCCGCCCTCGGCCAGAGCGTGACCAAGCGAAAGCAAAGCCGAATCGACAACCTCGTCCAGATCGACGCTATCGAGCGCCATCGCAGTTTTACCCACCCGCGAGTGATCGAGAAGCGCATCGACCAGGCTGTCCATTCTCTGCGTGAGCTTGAGGATACTCGCGATCTGCTGCCTGCCTTCCTCGTCAAGCGCATCCGCCTGCCGCCGCTTCAGCGTTGTCGCGAGATGGTGAATGCCATGCAAATGGTCCTTGAGATCATGAGTAGCCGCATGGGTGAAGCTGTCGAGATCGGCATGGGACGCCTCAAGCTCCCGGCTTATCCGATCGATCTTCTCCGCGCCTCCGAGAACGAGATCGCTGATCGCAACGCGCAATTTGAGAACGGCGGTCTTTTCATTCTCGTGCCATGGCGTCGCGTGGTTCCGCACGCTTTCCTTCCAGAGCGCGAAAGATGACCTGGGCATCAGCCGGACAAAACCGCCGGTTTCGCTAACGCCTACCGGCTTGTGCGGATCGCCTGCCCAGCTTACGTCTTCAATTTTCTCGGGACGAAACCAAAGCAGGAACTCGGGGCGGTCGGGAGATATGCGGATGGCCAGCACCCCGCTTGCAACCCGCGCGACCCGCCTCGCCGGGCTGATAGAGAGAGGCCAGGCGATCGGTGGCAAACATCGGCCCTGCCTGCGTGCCAATCCATTGCACCAGATCACGCACCTCATCTTCCGGGGGCGTCTTGCCCGTCAGGGCGACGCTCGCCGCAGAAACCACTGCCGCGCCGCTGGCCTCGACCTGATTCAGCACGTCGGCGAGCATTTCCGCCGATCCCAGCGTCTTGCCGAAATCGGGTTCGGCCGTCAACGCCTGGATAAGCCGGTCCGTCGTCTCGCCCATGGCCATGGCGCGCTCGAACAGCTCCGCATCCTCTTTCGCCGACATCAGGAGCGACAGCGTATGCGCGAGAAACTCCGCCGCCATGCGCGTCTCGTGAGGGACATGCCGCGGCGCGGAATGATGCATCGCCGAAATGAGGCCCCAAAGCCTGCCCTCTTTCATGAGCGGCATGACCATGGTGGCCTTGACCCCCATGTTCTTGAGGTAATCGGAGTACATCACCGAGACGCTTCTGAGGCTCGCGAAGCTCATATCGACCGGGCCAGAGGTGTAGCTCTTTGCCGAGAAGAGCGGCACAGGCACGTAATCGACATCCGGCAGATGGCGAACCCAGGCCAGCGAGAACAGCCGCCGCGCAGGCGCCGGAATGTCGCTCGCGGGATAATGCAATCCGAGATACGGCACCAGATCGTCGCGCTTCGACTCGGCGACAACGTGCCCGCTGCCATCCTCGTCGAAACGGTAGGCCATGACCCGGTCGAAGCCGGTGAAACTGCGGATTTTTTCAACCGCCAGATCGAAGAATTCTGCGAGGCTTTTCGTCTCCTGGAGACGCGCGATGTCGGCGCGCAGCTCGGAATAGAGGTTTGGCGAAGGCTGGGTGCTGGGCGGTGCGTTTTCGAGTTCCAGGATGATGAGTCCGGCGGAGCGGTGCGCAAAGAGATGGAAGCCCCGGTCCGACCTGATGAAAGATTTGCGCGCGACATGCACCGGTCCGCCGTCGAGCGCCACCCGGCGCAACTTGCCGATCAGATCCTGCCCGGCCGGGCCAAGGACATTATCCGCGCTCTTGCCGATGATGGCGTCCGGCCCGCCGCCAAGGAACTGCGCGCAATTCGCACTGGCATGCGCGATGAGATTTGTGCGCTCGTCCACCGTGAGCATGACGCCGTGAGGCTGAATGGCCTCCGGATAC
Organism: uncultured Alphaproteobacteria bacterium; assembly: GCA_963833565.1. Taxonomy (GTDB): domain Bacteria; phylum Pseudomonadota; class Alphaproteobacteria; order Rhizobiales; family Rhodomicrobiaceae; genus Rhodomicrobium. Next base: position 78,776 of record CAWHYO010000023.1, on the reverse strand, counting down.
TGGACAAGTTCACGGTCGCAGGTCGAAAGATCGACATTCTTGGCCGTGATGATGTCGTTACTCTTTTCGGTGTCGCTTGGATTCATGATGATGGCTCTCCCTGACCTCGCGTAACTCACCGAATGCTGTTTTGAGTGATGGATCAGGCGGCTTGGGCATGACGCGCGGCCGGATAGGCGAACACTCGATCCGCCAGCGATTTTTACACCTGCAACTGTCTTTAGCAAATGATGCCGGTTGAGCCTCTGCTGGAACGTCCAATGCGCGGCGAATTAGCGCATAGGACCGACCCGCAACGCTTTCGATAGGCCCATTCACCGAAGCTAAAATGCGTGAGCATGACAAGGTGTTGCGGCGGAAAGCGGCGGCTTGGCGATTTTGGCGCGATCCTGTATGTCTTGCCCGAAAGAAGATGGGAGCAGAAATTAGTGTCGGACGTTCAAGCCGCTGCACCCATGGCGGTTCGTTTTCTCCTTCAAGCGGCTGGACGGCTGGCTCGGCTCGCCCACCCAATGATTTCAGACGCGACCGTTGCGCATGAAAGGTTCCATGCGGTCACTATGGACCGTGATCGCTATCGTTCTCGCGGTCTGCCTTCCTCAAAGCGCCTGCAATAAGGAGCCTGCAAGTCCGCCAGCCGCTGAGAAAGTGCTGCCGCCATCTGCTGAAAGTCAGCCACCGTCATCTGTTGAAAAGCAGCTGCCGTCGGCTGCGACGGCTGAAAAAGAGCTGGTGGTCGCCCTCAGGGAGGCGCCCCCCTTCGTGATGAAGCGCGACGACGGCAGCTATTACGGGATTGGCATCGACCTTTGGCGTCGCGTCGCAGACCGCCTGCAGCTTCGCTACCACTTTTTGGATGAGCCGGACCCGGCCGCCCTCATCAAAGGGCTCGCCGATGGCTCCTACGACGCCTCTTTCGGAGCGCTGTCGGTCACGGCGGACCGCGCAAAACTCGTGGACTTCACGCAACCATTTTTCGCAACTGGCCTCGGCATCGCCGTACCTGCCGGCGAAAGCAAGTTGTTCTCCGTTTCCCGCATTCTTCTCTCACGCGATTTTCTTCAGGCTGTCTTGATCCTGATTGGGATCACGCTCGCCATGGGATTTTTGGTCTGGCTTTTCGAGCACCGCAAGACGCATCACTTCCAGGGTGGGATAAAGGGTCTCGCCTCCGGCTTCTGGTGGTCTGCGGTTGCGATGACGCAAGCGGGCGCCGCCACGGATGCGCCGAAGACGCTTCCTGGCCGTCTGGTGGCCATCTGCTGGATGATCGTATCCATTATTGTCGTCTGGGTCTTCTCGGCCAGCATCACCTCGAAGCTGACGAGGCAGGAGCTGCAGAGGCACCATCCATGGCCTCGATGATCTTCGGTTCGTCCGGGTGGGCGCTTCCCGGGGCACAACGACAGTCGGCTATCTCGACCGCGAACGCGTCTCGCATCGCAACTTTCCGAGCCTGCAGGAAGGGTTGCGGGCGCTTCAAGGCGGGCCAGATCGAGGCCTTCGTTTACGACAGGCCGCTCCTCAACTGGATCGTCATGCAGGAGTTTCCGGAAACGCTCCGTGTCCTCGACTTCACGGTTGACAGCCTGAATTACGCGATCGCCGTGCCCAAAGGCAGCAACCTTCTCAACAGGCTGAACATTGCGGCCCTGGAGGAAACAGAGAGCGATTGGTGGCAGCAAACGCTGTTCCAATATTTGCGGAAAAAGCAATAGCCGCCTGGCGCCTTAAATCTTGATGTACTTCAGGAGTACGTCCCTGGCTTCATTGACGCGGGAGGCAAGGTAACTTGTGCCGCCCTGATCGGGGTGAAGGCGCTTCATGAGATTGCGATAGGCTGCAGACACGTCGTCTCGCCCCGCTCCGGGCGCAAGGCCCAGAATGAGATAGGCCTCGCCAATCGGCATAGCCGGGGGAGCGTCCGGCGTCCCGGTTCCGTTGAGGTTCTTTCGAGACAGAGTAACGAAGGCGATGGCGCCCGCAAGGATCGCCATCCCGATCATCTTCGCTGAGATATGACTGGCTCTCGACAAAAAAGAAACCCGCGCAGATTGCCTTTGCTCGTCCCGGTTCCCTTAGTAGGGAGCGGCGGCCGACGAGCCGCGGCCTCGCCCGAACCACCAGAAAATGGCGGCGAGGACAATGAAGGCAGCAGAGGCGAGAACAAGGAGCAGCGCCGACTCCTCGACCCACGCGATGGCGGGAACAGCAAGCCCCATCACCACACCCAGCAAACCGGTTTGCCAGGACAGCGTGTGAACGCCGGCGACAAAAGTTCCGAGCGCAAGGAGGAGAAGGATCGAAAGCCCGGTCGAATCGGCGCTCAGCATCTGCGCTACGTCGGTGTAGAGCAGGAGATTCATAGTCGCAAGAAAGGCAGCCCAATGGAGGACCTGCGTCCATACGAGTCTCAGGCGGCTGTTTCTATCATGGGCGTGGGGCCAGCCGCTGACAATGCACAGGACCCCGGTGATTACGGCGAGCACTTCCCAGTAAACGACAAGCGGCTTCTTGGCGATGCTCGTGTAGGCGACGCCGACAAGGGTCAGAGCCAAAATGAGCAGGTACGGCAGAAAAGAGAGAAGACGCGAAGACTTGCCGCCTTCTGCGACGTCGTCTTCAAATTCGGCGGAGGACGAGAGCTTGGACATGGGAACGCGTTTCCTTTCTAAAGAATGGCGTACACCGCCGAGGGGCAGGAATTCAGGGAAGCATTCTTCGGGGGGAGAGGTTGCCAAGTTGTGTCGAGGTCAAAGGGCGAAGGCCTTATATCGGCAACCGGCTTCGACGCATGCTTAAGGGCGAGGTGCAATTGCGCAGGATCGGGCGGCGCCAGCGTCATCCAAGCAACACCTTTTCCAAAAGGCCCCTTCCTCACTTATACTTATACTAAGCCATAGGTGAAGTATACCGCCCCAATGCCCGGAAGCCGAGCAAATGGAAAAGCCACGGATGCGACGCGCGGTGAATTTTTGTCGCACATCGGCAGACACCGCCGTCCCTGAAGAGCGAATCAATATCAGGGCCAGTTGAAAACCCGGCCCGGAGAGCCTCGCTGCCTATGGCGACTCGTGATACGAATGAGTGGCTTTAGGGTGCCTTCTTCTTAAGGCTGATTGACGACTTCTGCTGTCGATTCTTGCAATACGCTGCTTTTCCTATTGTTTTTCCGCAAAAAATTCATAACAATCCGTAAAGCCGCGTTACAGCTCACTTTTCGGAGATAGCCTTTTTCGGGATTTCGGGGGATTTGTGCTATGATGAAATACGTCAGCGATTTTTCGGGGCCGTGCATTTTTGGCGTCTTCCCCGGGGGTTTGATGAACACTTCGGACGACATTAACCTGCGCCACAAGCTCGCGCAGCTCAGGCAGGAGCACAGGGATCTGGACGAAGCGATCATTGCGCTGGAAGCTTCCGCAGAACGCGATCAGCTGCGGCTTACGCGCCTGAAAAAACGCAAGTTGAACCTCAAAGACAAGATTACCCGCCTCGAAGACCAGCTTCTCCCGGATATCATCGCCTAAAGCCAACAAAACCGGCCAGGAATGCGTGGGCAAATCGGCCTGCCTCCGTCTCCCTGCTTCCTGCGGGATCGATTTCATGATTTGTAATCGATCATGACAAAATTACCTCCGCCCGTCGCAATAATCATGGGCAGCCAATCCGACTGGCCCGTCATGCGCGCTGCTGCAGCTGTGCTGGATGAACTGGGCGTGCCCTATGAAGCCCGCATCGTCTCCGCGCACCGCACGCCCGACCGTCTTTACGCTTTCGCAAAATCGGCGCGCGACGCCGGCTTCAAAGTGATCGTTGCAGGGGCGGGCGGAGCGGCACATCTACCTGGGATGACAGCGGCCTTGACAACCCTTCCCGTGCTGGGCGTTCCGATTTCGACAACGGCGCTTCACGGCCAGGATTTACTCCACTCGATCGTGCAGATGCCGGCAGGCGTACCCGTCGGAACGCTTGCGATCGGGGAGCCAGGCGCCATCAACGCCGGACTGCTCGCCGCCAAGATCCTGGCGCTCAGCGATCCAGCCCTTGCAGCCCGTGTCGAGGCATGGCGGGCCAACAGAACGGCCAAGGTTGCGGAGCGGCCTGCCGATGCACCCTGAGCCGCTACCTCCGGGCTCCACAATCGGCATTTTCGGGGCAGGCCAGCTCGGGCGCTTTCTCGCGATGGCTGCGTCGAAGCTTGGTCTCAGAACGGCAATTTATGCGCCGGAAGCGGACAGCCCGGCGTTCCAGGTGGCGTCGCAAAGATGGCAGGCATCCTATAGCGATGAGGCCGCGCTTGCCGAATTCGCAAAGGCCTGCGATGTCGTCACCTTCGAGTTCGAGAACGTCCCCGCCGCCACACTCGAAATGGCGGCCCGCTACACGAGCGTTCGCCCCGCCGCGCGCGCCGCCGAAATTTCACAAGACCGCATGTCCGAGAAGCGTTTCCTGTCCGGGATCGGCCTTCCCACCGCGCCTCATGCAGCCGTCGAAAACGAAGACGATCTGCCCGCCGCCGCTGCCCTCCTCGCCGATGCCGGAGCCGGCATTCTGAAGATCGCCCGCGAAGGCTACGATGGAAAGGGACAGGCACGGGTGTCCTCCGAGGCGGAGTTGCGTTCCGCATTCCTGAAATTTGCCGCGCCCTGCGTCCTGGAAGGCCTGGTCCGCTTCTCGAAGGAAATCTCTGTGATCGCCGTCCGGTCGGCTCAGGGCGGCGTCTTCTTCTACGACTGCCCCGAAAACACTCATGGCGGAGGGATCCTCCGAAAGAGCACGGTCCCGGCATCTTGCCCCGGGCACCAGCAAGCGCTTGCTCAGGAGATGACGGCGCGCGTCGCCGGCGCGCTCGGCTATTGCGGCGTCCTGGGAGTCGAGTTTTTTGTCATGCCTGAGGGAAGCGAGCCCGCTCTCCTCGTGAATGAGATCGCGCCGCGCGTGCACAATTCGGGGCACTGGACGATGGAGGCTTGCGCGATCAGCCAGTTCGAGAATCACATCCGCGCTGTCGCCGGATGGCCAATCGGATCGGTCGCGCGTCACTCAGACGCGATCATGACGAATCTCATCGGCGAAGAGGCGCTAGGCTGGCGCGACATCCTGGAGAAAGACCCGGGCGCCTCTCTCTATCTCTACGGAAAAAGCGACGTCAGAGCTGGGCGCAAGCTTGGGCATGTAACCCAAATATCACCTCGCAAAAAGAACGAAAACTATCCACACCCTTGATGAGGGGAAAATAGACATCTGTGCTTCGGGCTGCTATAGTGATTGTGCAAGAGCCTGCATATGTGCGGGCTTTTTTATTCAGCCGTAAACAGGGAAGAAGGAGCCAGCGTGCAAGTCCACGTTCGTGACAACAATGTCGATCAGGCGCTGAAGGCGCTCAAAAAGAAAATGCAGCGCGAAGGTATCTTTCGCGAAATGAAGCTGCGGAACTATTACGAGAAGCCGTCGGAGAAGAGAGCCCGCGAGAAGGCCGAGGCCGTTCGCCGCGCCCGCAAGCTCGCGCGTAAGAAGGCGCAAAGGGAAGGCGTCGCAGTTCCAGGCCGTACGGCCGCGCGATAAAGAGCCGCGCGCCGTCTCCACAGGGGTGGAGTGGTTTTCGTGGTTCACCTGATTGTGGCCGTATTCCCGGCCCAATGTTGTAAGCGTAAGATGGTGTTTTACGCTAGGTGGAGCCTGCATTGAAAATGGGGCAGACTATAAGACGAGCGGTGACAGCAAGTGGGCTGTTCCTCGCTGTGGTCGCTCTGGCCGCTTGCGAGACATCTCAGACGACTGATCAACGCGCTGCGGATCAGCTGAGTAACCCACCGGTCGACCAGAAGAACAACATTGCGTCCATTTCAGCCGTTCTCGCGAAGAAGCCTGGCGATGCCAACGCGCTCAATTTGAGAGGCACGGCGTTCGGTCAGGCGGGCGAGTATGAAAAGGCCATTGGCGATTTCTCGGCCGCAATCCAGGTCAATCCTCAATTCTATCAAGCCTACAACAATCGCGCTCTCATCTACTTGCGCATGGGCCGGTATGATGCAGCGCTTAACGATTACAATCAGGCGCTCGCCATCAAGCCCGATTACGCCGCCGCCTATAGCGGGCCGCGGGAATGTGTACAAGGAACAGAGAAATTTCCCGGTGGCGATCGCCGATTTTGGGAAATCGATCGAGTTGAAGCCGGATGATCCTGCGCCCTATTTCAGCCGGGGGCTGATTTATCAGGCCATGAACGATCATCGCGCCGCGCTCGACGACCTTACCGTGGCGGTCAATTACCGTCCAGACGCTGCCGATCCGCATTATGCACGCGGTGTGAGCTATATGGCGCTGCACGAGTACAAAAAGGCCTTCGAGGATTTCCAGGTCGCCGGGACGAACAAGGTCAATAACTACGAGGCGTGGGCCTATGCCGGGCAGGCGGCCGAATCGCTTGGTGACCGCGCGGAAGCGGCGCAGGCTTATCGCAGGGCTCTTCAGATCAACTCGTCGAGCCGTCTCGCGTTAGAGGGGCTGCGGCGCGTCGGCGGAGACGCCTGAGCAACTTTGCCCATCGGGCCAACGGATTGTCGTGCACGGACCTTTAGCTACCGCTCTCTTCGCACTTTGTCGCCCCGCCCAAGCCAAGCGTAATGCGGTGCGGCCACTCTGCCTGCGGTGAGATCGCGATGACCGGCATCTATCTGCAGCCTATCGGATTACTCTACGGCGAGGTCGCGCGGGATGCCGTTTCGCTCGGCGTGGCCCTCCCCCTGGCCGGCAGCGCCATCGCATTTAGCGCCGTCCGCCTTTGGGAAGGTGAGCCGGGGCACGTCAAGCATGCCATAGTGCGCACGAGTACCATCCAGGCCATCGACGAGCCGAAAATCAAAGAACTCCTCGACCGAATTGTTGCCCCCCGCGCCGCCATTGCTGGTGTTTCGATGGACCGCCCCCGCATCATGGGGATCGTGAACGTCACGCCCGATAGCTTCTCGGATGGCGGCGAGCATCTGGAACCGGGCGCCGCAATCGACCACGCCAAGGCGCTTTCGAAGGACGGCGCGGACTTCGTCGATATCGGCGGCGAATTAACAAGGCCGGGCTCCGAGCCGGTTGCCGCCGCATGAGGAGCTTCGGCGCATCCTGCCGGTGCTTTCCGGGCTGACCGGGCTGCCCACACCGGTATCCATCGATACACGCAAACCCGAGGTGATGCGCGAGGCAGCGAAAATCCGCGCCGATATTATCAATGACGTCTCCGCTTTCACCTTCGCTCCGGACAGCCTGCCCACGGCGGTGGAACTCAAGAAGCCAGCCGTCTTGATGCATGCGAAAGGCGATCCCAAGACCATGCAGGACAGCCCATCCTATCAAGATGTGGTCATCGAGGTTTATGACTTCCTGGAGAACAGGATCGAGGCTGCTGCATCGGCTGGGCTCCCGCGAAACACGCTCATCGCGGATCCGGGCATCGGCTTCGGAAAGACCGCCGCGCACAACGCATCCCTACTCCAAAACATTGCCCTGTTCCACGGACTCGGGGCGCCGCTACTGACAGGGACATCGCGGAAACGATCGCTCCAAAGGATTACCGGCGCAAAAGGCCCACAAGAGCAGGCTGCGGCAAGCGTCGCCGCGGCTTTGGACGCCGTGTCGCAGGGCGTTCAGATCGTCCGCGTGCACGACGTGGAAGAAACGCGCCAGGCATTGGCGGTATGGCGCTGGCTGCGCGGCATCCAGCAACAGTCCAAACAGCAATGCTGATGTTCAAAAGGAAGACGATAACCCAAAATGCCTATGAAAAAATGCGTTGCGCGATCCATTTGCCGTTGAGTTGCATACAATAATGCAAGGAAAATATACTGCCGTGCACTTTTCGAAGATTTAAGATAAAAATGTTCTGCATTGGAAAGTACGATCGTTGATCGGCTGAGGATTATGGGATAGAGGCATTCATTCAGTTGCCCAGCACGTAGCGGCACCAGGATGCACTGGCACTGGAGATCAAAAATTATGGCGTCAAAGCTCTTTGGAACGGACGGCATTCGCGGTCAAACCAACATTTATCCGATGACGGCGGAGATCGCGTTGAAAGTTGGCATGGCGGCCGGCCATATGTTTACCAAGGGGAAACACCGTCATCGTGTGGTGATCGGCAAGGATACGAGGCTTTCGGGTTACGTGATCGAGTCGGCGCTTGTCTCCGGCTTCACCTCCGTCGGCATGGACGTCGTGCAACTCGGCCCGATCCCGACGCCTGCGGTCGCCATGCTTGTGCGATCCCTGCGCGCCGACCTTGGCGTCATGATCTCCGCCTCTCACAACCCCTATCAGGACAACGGGATCAAGCTTTTCGGGCCCGATGGCTACAAACTGTCGGACGAAGTCGAGACAGAGATCGAAGCAGAAATCTTCGGAGACATAAGCCACCTTCTCTCCGACCCGGACCACATCGGCCAAGCCAAGCGCATCGACGGCGTCACCGACCGCTATGTCGAATTTGCCAAGCGTACGCTCGATCGCACTGTGAGCCTCGCCGGGCTGAAAGTGGTCGTGGACTGCGCGAATGGCGCTGCATACCGCGTCGCGCCCGCGGCGCTTTGGGAGCTGGGCGCGAGTGTCATCGCTCTCGGCGTCGCTCCCGACGGCCGCAATATCAACCGCGAGTGTGGCTCTACAGTACCCGAAACGATCTGCCGGAAAGTCCGCGAGGCCGGAGCCGATGTCGGCATCGCGCTTGACGGCGACGCGGACCGGGTCGTGATCGCCGACGAGCAGGGGCAACTGGTCGACGGCGACCAGATCCTTGCAGTGATTGCCGCCAGCTTCCGCGATGCCGGCCATCTGCGCGGAAACGGCATTGTCGCGACTGTCATGTCCAATCTCGGTCTCGAACGGAATCTCGAAGGGCTTGGCCTTTCCTTGATCCGGACCAAGGTCGGCGACCGCTATGTCGTCGAGGAGATGCGGAGGGGCGGCTATAATGTTGGCGGCGAACAGTCCGGCCACGTCGTGCTTTCGGATTTTACGACAACCGGGGACGGGCTCGTGACGGCGCTCCAGGTGCTGAGTGTCGTAGTCCAGAGCGGAAAGCCTGTCAGCGAGGTTTGCCGCCGCTTCGAGCCTGTCCCGCAGCTCTTGAAGAGCATACGTTTCCAGGGCGATAGTCCCCTCGAAGATGACAGCGTGAAAGCCGCCGTAGAAGCCGGGCGAGTTCGTCTCGGCAAGAATGGACGGCTCATCATTCGGCCTTCCGGCACGGAGCCGGTGATCAGGGTCATGGCCGAGGGCGACGACAAGAGCCTGGTGACCGGCGTCGTGAACGACATCGTGGCTTCGATCGATCGTCATGGCTCATCCGCGCCAGCCGCCTAACGCGGCGTCACGCAAAACCGGAACCGGTTGCGACGCAAGTCTTCTCAACCCCCGCATGCCCGGTCATAGCGTGTGCCAGCCCCCGGTTGAACCAAGGATGCTTCAGGCATGCTTCGCCCGTCAGGCCATCGCCATCTTGGACGGCGCTCGCTGCGCGCCTCATGGTAAAGCGTTCGTCGCCGCGCCAGGCCATTAATAGAAACGTGGTTAACAGACGCGCGGCCGATTTATTTCCCTCCTGCAAGTATGCTTAAAAAAGTCATCAATTCGGGCGAGACAAAGCCGCTTCGCGCCTTCGGCCAGCCGGGGAGTTGCGGAGCTAACCTGCGGGAAAAGAATGACATTCTGGCTTCAGCCGAACCCCCATTAAATAGAATTTAATGCGGGAATTTTCTCCTTAACTGGACGCGCTAAAGTCCGTTAAATATGTTTCGGCTTTCGGCTGTTAACCACGCCCGCACCCGCAAGGAGCGCGGCGCGCGCTCCGGGGACGCCGTTCGTCCCGGGAGTTCCGCTGCAATATCAATGACTTGGTTACGTTAACCTCTTCGCAAGGCGCTTTTTCTTAAGCTCCGGGCTCAGGAAATTCGGGACGCAAATGCAAGCGAGAGGCTGATCTGGGGATGAAGGGAGACGCGCCTTGCGCAAACGCGCCCACCATCAGGCACGCGACGCCCGCGCCTGATTAAAAAGCACGAGGGTTGGATTTGCAGCTTACCCGCGTCCGAATGGATGCGGGCTGCTCTAGGGACCGCGCTGGAAGGATGCTCGAAAGGCTGACAGATCGTAAACAAGGCGGGGTGCGTCATGAGGACCCCTCCGCGCGATAATTTATAAGCGTTTACGAATACTCAATCTTTACTTGATCCGTAAAGACGTTTGAATTTCGTTAAGGTAATTTTTGAGTACTTCCGGCCCATTCTCAAGTTTTATTTAACCTTGCCGGTTTACTTAGAGAGGGTGCGCGCAACCCCGCCTCTCTTGCACAAGCCCCGGATGAAAGCCATGAGCTTCATTGCAGATATTGACGCTTTGCCTCCCGATCACCTATCAGTAAGCCGGTTCGACTCCTTCTTCGATGTCTATGGCCTGAGCCTCAAGCAGCAGGCCGACCTGGAGCAAAGGACGATCACTCTGATTGCCCGCTCCCCGACATCGCCCCCGGCGCAAGCGCTCGCGATCAACCTCGCGCGCTTCCAGCCTCTTTCCGTCGAGGTCAACATCATCTTTGCCCAGATCGCGCCGGCGGAAGCGTTGGAGTCCATGGTGCGGTCGTTGGGCTCGGCTTGCCGCCAGACCCCCGAGCACATCATGCGCTGGGCAAAAAATCGTGCGCTTCTCGACGCCCATGAGCGGCTCACGCTCGGCAGAACATTATGCTGGACCGGCGATGCAATGCGGCGGTCCGAGGACTCGCGGTCCGCTCTCGATCGCGTCGAAGATTGCACCCCGTCCATCCTCGCGGAAGCGAATGCGAGCTTTGCCTATCTCTGGCGCGCGTCAAAGCCCCTGCCGAAGACGCTCTTCACCCCGCGAATGCCGATGAACATGGCATACGGCGCGCCCGAGTTCCCCGCCTGCGAGACGAGCATGTCTCTTGAAGCGAACATCGTACGGCTTGAAGACTACCTGCGCTTCCGCCGCCACTAAACCGGGCTCTTCTCCGCGGGTTTGCGTTCTGCGTAAGGCTGGCCCGACCTCGGGCCAGCCAGCGCCATCTCGAACGCCACCTTGTGCGGCATCGTCGCCACCCTGCCCGAAATGTAAGCGAGGCCTTACTTTTCCGTGAGCTTAAGTTCTATCCGGCGATTGCGGCGCAAGTCGCCCTCGGCGGCGCCCGCTGAAAGCGGCTGATATTCGCCAAACCCCGCCGCAACGAGCCTGTTGGGCGGCACGCCCCTCGATATCAGATATTTCACGACAGCGATTGCCCGCGAGGACGATAGCTCCCAATTCGATCGGAAGGCTGCTGTCGAAATGGGCCTGATGTCAGTGTGGCCATCGATGCGCAGCACCCAGTTCAGGTCCTTTGGAATGCGCGTTTCGAGGTCCCTAAGCGCCGCCGCGAGCTTGTCGAGTTCCGCATAGCCCTGTGGAGCCAAATCCGCCGAGCCGCTATCGAAAAAGATTTCAGACTGGAAAACGAAGCGGTCGCCAACAACCTGGACGTCGTCGCGGTCGCCCAGCGATCTCTTAAGCTCCCCGAAGAAGGTCGAGCGATATTGCGACAGTTCCTGCACGCGCTTTGCCAGCGCTACGTTGAGACGCTGCCCAAGGTCGGCGATTTGCGCCTGGGCCTGTTTGTCGCGCTTGTCCGTATCGCCCAGGGAATTTTGAAGTGCGGCAATCTGCTTCGATAAGGCTAGTATCTGCTGTTTAAGAAGCTCGACGGTCGCCTGCTCCTGCGCGGTCAGCGACTTCTGATCGTCAAGTTGCTTCGTCAAGGCGGCAACGTGGCCTTCGGCGGATGTGCCGGAGCTTAAAAGGCCGGCGAGGCGCTTGTTCTCGGCATCCGATGCGGAAAGCGTCGCCTTGAGCGAGGCGCTTTCCTCAAGCACGATCTTTTTCTGAGAGCGCTCCAAGGAAAGCATGTCGGCCAGCTGGGAGAGCTGCTTTTGCAGGCGCGCCAGCGCCGTGTCCTTCCCCGACGCCTCCTGCGCCACGAAATACTGGGCGACCATGAACAGAACCATCAGGAACGTCACGACGAGCAGCAGCGTGGAAAGCGCATCCACAAAGCCCGGCCAGTAGTCGATCCCGCTAGGGCGACGGCGCGATCTCGAAAGCATGGCGTTGCCCTTCTAAAGGTTGGGATCAGCGATCGACCGGATCGCGGCGGGGGGCGCGAGCGGCGATTTCTCGAAGCGCGCCCGCCAGCCTGTTCTGCTCCTTCAAGACCGACGCAAGCTCGCTTTGCCCTTGGGACTGCTCATCGACCCATTCGCGCAGCACTTTCTGCTCGGCCCGCATTTGCTGAACGAGCTTCTCTATGCCGTCGGAGAGGCGGAGCAGGCCATCGCTGTTTTGCGAACCGCCGCGAATGACGCCCTGCTCGATTTTATCCACGAGATCGGAAATGCTGCGCTGCATGTCGAGAAGCGCAAACCTGAGTTGCGCCTGGGAACCCGGCGCCTCACTGGCGCCCTCGGAGCGAAGCTCGGTCATCGTGGAGAGCCACTCTTCAAGCTCATTGTAGAAGCGCGATTGCGCCTGCCCCGCTTGGATATCCAGGAACCCGAGGACGAGAGAGCCCGCCAGGCCAAGCAGCGAGGCCGAAAAAGCGGTCCCCATGCCGGTCAAGGGCGTCTCCAGACTCGTTTTGAGGTCCTGGAATACCTGGGCGGTGTCTTTTCCCTCGGTGTTGAGCGCCCTGATGGCGTCGCCCACGGAGCCCGTTGTAATCAGAAGGCCCCAGAATGTGCCGATCAGGCCCAAAAAGATCAGAAGTCCGACGAGATAGCGCGTGGTTTCCCGGCTCTCATCCAGCCGGGAGGCAATCGAATCGAGGATGGATCGCATTGCAGTGGCGGAGATCGCAGCCTGTCCCTGGCGGCGGCTTAACATCATCGCCATCGGCGCCAGCATCACCGGCACATGATCATTCGCCAGCCCCGGGTCTGAAAGACGGAAATTGTTGACCCAGCGCACCTCCGGAAACAGGCGGAAAACCTGCTGGAACGTCAGCATAACCCCGAAAATGAGAACCCCCGCGATAAGCACTTTCAAGGGGGTGCTGCTACTGAAATTGACTAATTCCAATATTTTCTGATTGAAGATTGCGATAATCAGGCCGATCAGGACGACGAACAAGAGCATCCGCCACACAAAAATCTGCGGACCCGATAGCGTTTTGTAGTAGGTCGGCTTGCTCATATCAAAGCTGTCTCTTGGGCGGCCTCGGTCGTGAAATAAAGCTTCTTCGCCTTCCATACAACATCTGGAGGGCGCGCAAAACTAGCTTCCTGTTAAAGAAAGGCCTTTAAACGGCAGCCGCGATGCGTTTGAGAAGGGCGGCGTGAATGGCTTCATTGCCGCAAACGATCTCCCCCTTCTTGAGCATGTCCTGCCGGCCTCTCGGTGTCGGAGACGTAGCCGCCCGCCTCGCGGATGAGCACGATTCCGGCCGCGATGTCCCAGGGCTGGATATAGCGCTCCCAATACCCGTCGAAACGCCCCTGCGCGACCCAGGCGCAATCGATCGACGCCACGCCTGTCCTGCGGATGCCGGCCGCGTCGCACATCACATTGTAGATTTCGCGTAAGTTCTGCTCCTGGCCGGGCTTGCCCCGGTGCGAGATCCCGGTCGTGATCACCGCCTGTTCCAGATCGGGCCGGGCCGCGACGCGCAGGCGGCGCGTATCGTTGAGGAATGCGCCTTTGCCCCGCTCGGCAGTGTACATGTCGCCCGTTGCCGGATTATAGACGAGCCCCGCCACAAGTTCCCCATCCCGCTGGAGCGCGACCGAAATGGCGAACATCGGGATGCCGTGGAGAAAATTCGTGGTCCCGTCGAGCGGATCGATGATCCAGGTGTGCGTCTTGTCCGGCCCTTCCACGAGCCCGCGCTCTTCCATGAGGAAGCAATAGCCGTGACGCGCCCTGCTCAACTCCTCATAGAGGATCGTTTCGGCGCGGTGATCGGCGGCGGAAACGAAATTCGCCGGTCCCTTGATGCTGACCTGCAAATGCTCAACCTCGCCGAAGTCCCGGGCGAGGCTGCGGCCCGCTTTCCGAGCGGCATTCATCATGACCGTCATCAGTGCCGAGGCCGCCATATCACAACTCCACAATTAGGTTTGATCCCGACCCTGCGAGCCCGGGACCAAGTTCGGGCCACACGAGGCAGCCCCACCATGTCAATGCTTCGAAAGCGCTATTCGGCGCGGCGCACGTACGCCATTTCGTTCGTGTCGACGATGACCTTTTCGCCCGCCGTTACGAAAGGCGGCACCATGATGCGCACGCCGTTCTCCAACACGGCCGGCTTGTAGGACGATGCGGCTGTCTGACCCTTCACAACCGGGTCCGCTTCCACAATTTTGAGCGTCACCTGATCCGGCAGACTGATGCCGATGGGGCGGCCTTCATGAAGCTCAAGCACGACCTTCATCCCGTCCTGCAGGAAGGCCGAACGCTCGCCGACGAATTCCTGAGCCAGTTCCATCTGCTCATAGTTATCCGTGTCCATGAAGACGAGCATGTCGCCCTGCGGATAGAGGAACTGAAAATCCTTCTGTTCCAGGCGAACCTTCTCGACCGTCTCGGACGACCTGAACCGCTCGTTGAGCTTCGAGCCATTGATCAGGTTCTTGAGTTCGACCTGATTGTAAGCCGGACCTTTGCCGGGCTTCACCGCCTGTGTCTTGACCGCGACCCAAAGGCTGCTGTTGTGCTCAATAACATTCCCGGGCCTGATTTCGTTACCGTTGATTTTCATGATGTCGCTCGCGCGTGAGAATTGGTTGGGCAAGGTGTGGCGCAGATGCTTCGGCGCTGTCAAGCCGTCAAACAAAGCGCTTATGTTCGCATCCCCTGTTACACCGAAGCCACATGCGCCTTCCCTCCTCCCTCCCTTACGGGATTGCCGCTTTGTTCCCGGTCAGGACGCATGTTAAAATTTTCATGCAGTTTCAAGAAATTAAGCTGCGGTTAAAGGGCCACTACCGGAACGAAATCATGAAAAAACTCCTCATCGCTGCGATCGGCATCACCGTAGCATCTCTCTTATCAAGCAGTGCATTCGCTTTCAGCGGCGGTTATGCCAAGGGCATTGCGGCCGGCGAAAGTGCCGTGAAAGTTCATTACCGCCATTGCCATGCCAGTGCGCACTTCTCTTGCGGCGGCTCGCCGTACCACTTCGACAGGTGCCATCACTATCGGCTTTGCCACTATCCCTATCCGAACATCGCATCCCGGGGCGCCGACTGCTGCTGCAGCCTGCTCTGGCCGTTTTAGTCGAAAGCGTTACTTTTTTGACGGTGCTCCTCCGCCTGCGTCTCCTTTGAAGCGTAGCGTTTACAAGATGTGGGGCGCCGTCACGTAACATTCTTGAATAATATGCCATTTTGTCCAGGTCCATGGTGCATCGCCGCGCCCGGCGCGCCGTTGTAGTGTCGAATCCCTTTTTGAACCGTGCTTTTCCCTTTCAGCGGCAACCGCCGTCAAACTACAGAGCTGGGGAAAATCAGATCGAGCTGTTTCCAGTTACTTGATTGAAAAAGCCTCTCTGATAAGAATAACTCAAAAGCCAAGACCTCGTTTCACGTAGAAATCATGTCGCGGATTGCGTGGCGTCACATCTGCGCCAGCAATAGGGCTATTTATTTCGCGGGGAGAAACCTAATGTCTTTCAAGTGTCTGGATACTTCTCAAAATACGTCCAAAACAAAAGGCTTGATCGATTCCCTCAAGAAGGACGGCATCGTAGCGGTCGGCCGTTATTACACGCGAAATCGATCCTCCAGTAAGATCTTGACGGCCCCCGAGGCGGCAGCTCTTGCCGATGCGGGCATCCAGATCTGGGTCGTTTATCAAGTTCGCCAAACTCAAGCTTCCGATTTCTGCCAGGCCCAGGGGAACGCTGCAGCGACCGATGCTCTCGACTACGCGCAAAATGTAATAGGACAGCCAAAGGGGTCAGCCCTCTACTTCGCCGTCGACTTCGACGCTTCGGAGGCGGACTTTGCGTCGGCCATTAAGCCCTATTTCCAGGCCGTCAAAGAGGTGTTCGACGCGGCTGGAAGCCCATACCGGATTGGGGTATATGGCAGCGGCCTGGTCTGCAAAGGGTTGCTCGATACCAATCTCGTTCAACTCACCTGGGTGTCGCAGTCCCGAGGGTTCCAGGAAACGGAGGAATTTCTTGCTTCGGGCCGCTGGAACCTTAATCAGCGTCTCCCCGTCACCAATTACTGCGGTTTCGATGACGATATCGACCCCGACGACCTCAATCCTCAGTCATTCGATTTCGGCGCGTTTTCAGTCGCCGCGCCTGAATGGGCAGCGGAGACAGACATTGCTCCCACAGTCGCGCCTGCGCCCGAGGTTGCCGTCTTCTCCGGGGTGACCCCCTATCCCGGCTCCCCAGTGCGGCGAGGCCAAACCGGCTCAGCCGACGTCAAGACCGTTCAATCCAGGCTGAATGACCTCAAATATGGACCGCTGGTCGCCGATGGCGACTTTGGGGAGGCTACCGAGAACGCGGTTTTCCATTTCCAGGCGCGGAACGCCACGGCGACCGGGCAGCCTCTTGACATCACCGGCGAGGTCGATGCTTCCACCTGGGGCCTTCTTTTCGGCCCTGGCGCCATCTACAGCACAGCTTCCTTCAACGCCAGCCTGCCGCTCCGGCAACTCGTGCTCGATATAGCGGCATCGCAAATCGGGGTGGTTGAGCAGCCGAGAGGGTCGAAATCGCGGGCCGGAAGTCGACGAATATATTCGTTCCGTCGGATTGAACCCCGCAGACGACAGCTTTCCCTGGTGCGTGTGTTTTGTACACTGGGTCTTCGGACAGGCGTCAAAACTCAAGCAAATAGATAACCCGCTTCCAAACACGGCCGGGGCGCACGTGCTCTGGGATAAAGGACAGCATACCGGAGTAACCGTCTTGCAGCCCTCCGACGCAAGCGCCGCGACGGTAAAGCCCGGAATGATTTTCATGATCGATACCGGCGGCGGGCACGGCCATGCCGGTCTCGTCGCCGGAATATCCGGCGATTACCTTGTGACTATCGAGGGCAATACCAACCCCGGCGGTTCGGCGGAAGGATATGGGGTTTTCCGGCGCGAAGCGCGCCCGATCGCCATGGGCCGGCTGCTCGGATATCTCGACTTTTGCGACATGCAAAATCTGATTGTTTAGATAATCTCGTCGCTGGAATGGCTGCGATCAGGTCAGCCATTCCTCTCCCGCATATCTCCTTTGCGCAGAATGCCGCGCCGCGATCGTGAACCAATGCCCGCGCGGCTGGTTCACACACGCAGGGCGTGGAATCGCGTGCAGGTGGAGTCATGGGTATTGTTCGGTTTGCGCTGCGATTTCCTCATACCTTCTATGTCCTTGCGATCCTGATCGTTTTCCTCGGCGTCACCGCCATCTTGACCACGTCCAAGGACATCTTCCCTCAAATCAAGATCCCGGTCGTCACCGTTATCTGGCAGTACACCGGGCTCAGCCCGCAAGAGATGGAAGTCCGCGTCGCGACCTACAGCGAGTATTCCATAAGCTCGAGCGTGACCGGGATCAGGAACATCGAGTCGCAGACGCTGGAGGGCGTCGTCGTCGAGCGCGTCTATTTCCAGCCCAATGTGAATATCGAGCTGGCGATCTCGCAGATCGTTTCCGCCTCCAACTCGATCCGGGCGCTGATGCCGACAGGCATTCAGCCGCCGATCATCATTCAGTACAATGCGTCAAGCGTCCCCGTTCTGCAGCTCAGCCTGTCGTCCGACACGCTGAACGAGCAACAGCTTTATGACTATGCGCTCTATCGCGTGCGCCAGGCGCTCGCCCCGATCCCCGGCTTAACGCTGCCAACGCCGTATGGCGGCAAGTATCGCCAGATCATGGTGGACATCGACCCGGCCGCGCTGCTCGCTCACGGTCTGACGCCGACCGATGTTACGAATGCGGTCAACGCCCAGAACCTGACCGTCCCCGCGGGCGACGCGAAGATCGGCAGCCGCCAGTATATTGTGAGTGTCAACTCCCAACCGTCGACGGTCGAGCAGCTCAACAACATCCCGATCAAGCAGGTGAACGGCACAACAGTCTACCTTCGCGATGTCGGCCATGTGCGCGATGCCTGGGCCGTGCAGCAGAACATCGTGAGGGCGGACGGAAAGCGAAGCGTGCTACTGACCGTGATCAAGAACGGCGATGCGTCCACGGTCGATGTCGTGAATGGCGTAAAAGCTGCGCTCCCCACGATCCGCGCCGCCGCGCCGCCTGGGATGGAAATCAAGGAGCTGTTCGATCAGTCCGTCTTCGTGACCACATCCATCGACGGGGTCTTGCGCGAAGGCGCGATTGCGGCCGGGCTGACCGGCCTCATGATCCTCGTCTTCCTCGGAAGCTGGCGATCCACGCTCATCGTGCTGATTTCAATCCCGCTCTCGATCCTGACCTCGATCGCGGTCCTGAGCGCGCTCGGCGAGACCATCAACACCATGACGCTCGGCGGTCTCGCGCTCGCGGTCGGCATCCTCGTGGACGACTCCACGGTCACAATCGAGAACACGCACAGGGTTCTCGATGAAGGCATGGAGTATGACAAAGGCATCGAGGAAGGCGCGGCCGGGATCGCGCTCCCGACGCTCGTCTCGACGCTCGCCATCTCCTGCGTGTTCATTTCAGTCGTCTTCCTAGAAGGCGCGCCCGCGCTACCTCTTCACGCCTCAAGGATACGCCGTCGTGTTCGCCATGCTGGCGTCCTATACGATTTCGCGGACGCTCGTCCCGATCATCAACCGTTTCCTGTTGCGCGCTGAATACTTGCAGCATGGCCATGATCACCCTGGCCCTTTCGGCCGCTTCCACCAAGCCTTCAACGACCGCTTCGAGCGCTTTCGCAATTTCTATGTCTGGGTGCTGGATGGATTCATCAATCACCGCTTCATTGTTCCCCTGATCGGCGTCTTTGTCTTCGCGACGGCGGGCGTACTCTCCTACTATGTTGGCCGCGATTTCTTCCCCACCGTCGACGCCGGCCTAATCCAGCTTCATGTGCGCGCCCCGGCCCGCACCCGGATCGAAGATACCGAGAAATACTTTGAGCGGGTCGAAGATTACATCCGCGGCGTTATCCCGGCATCCGAACGCGACCTTATTCTCGACAATATCGGCCTGCCTCAGCGGCTCTATAACCTTGCCTTTACCGACAACACTATCATCGGCGTGAATGACGGCATCATCCAAATCTCGCTGAAGCCCGATCACCGCCCGACGCAGGAGTATCTCCGGAAGCTGCGCCAAGGGTTACCCGACGCGTTCCCCGACCTGCTCTTCTATTTCCAGCCTGCCGATATGGTGACGCAGATCCTGAATTTCGGCGTGGCAACCCAGATCGACGTGCAGATCCAGGGGAGAGAACCTGGCAATGTCGAGATCGCGAAAGAGGCGCAAAGGCGGCTTTCGAATATCCATGGCGTCGTGGATGCCCACATCCAGCAGGAGCTTGACGCCCCCAACCTCTTTTTCACGATCGACCGCACGCGCGCGCAAAACCTGAACCTTAACACGCAGCAAATCGTGAACGACCTCACGATCAGTCTCAGCTCGTCGGAGCAGGTCTACCCAAATTTCTGGATCGACCCGAAGCAGGGCATCCCCTACTACCTCGCGGTTCAGACCCCGGAGTATAAAGTCTCGACGATCAACGACCTTCTGAACACTTCGGTCACCAGCGCGTCGGGTGGCGCTGCCTCCCCGATCCCCAACACGCTCGGCAACGTCGCCGCCCTGTCGCGCCGCTACATCCAGTCGGTCATCAACCACAACAACGTCGCGCCGGTTTACGATATCTATGCCAGCGTCTCGGACCGTGATCTCGGCAGCGTGGCCTCTGACATCAACAAGGTCATCGCAGACCTGCAGCCGAGGCTGAAGCCGGGCAACACCATTTCGCTCCTTGGGCAGGCCGCGAGCATGGAGTTGGCCTTCAACCGGTTCACCATCGGGCTGCTTGTTCGCGGCCGTGTTCGTCTATCTCCTCATGGTCGTGAACTTCCAAGACTTCATCGATCCGCTCGCCGTCATCCTCGGCCTTCCCGGAGCGGGCTGCGGCATCGTCATCATGCTGTTCATCACGGGGACGACCTTGAGCGTGCCCTCGCTGATGGGCGCGATTATGGCCATCGGCGTCGCGTCGGCGAACTCGATCCTGCTCGTGACGTTTGCCAGGGAGCGTCTTCTTCAGGGCATTTCTCCCGGACAAGCCGCCTGCGAAGCCGGCAGAACGCGCCTTCGGCCCGTGCTGATGACCGCGGGCGCGATGGTTGTCGGCATGCTGCCTATGGCGATCGGCGGTCCTGGCGAGGAGCAGAACTCCGTTCTGGCGCGCGCCGTGATTGGCGGGCTGCTTGTGGGAACGCTCACGACCCTCTTTGTCGTCCCCTATGTCTACGCCACACTTCATGAGCTGAAAGATCGCATCCAGGGAACCGGAAGGGAAAAGGAAAGTTCGGCGAAGGGCGAGGCGAAACAGCCCGAGAAACAGGACGCATGACCCAAGAAAATTACGACCGCAAGCTCGCCCCTGAACAACGAGCCCGGGAAGCGCAAGAATCGGACCACGGGTCCTTAGACGCGGATGCGCCGGCAACCTCGCGCGGCCCCGTCCCACGCAGCGAACCCGAAAAGCCGCAAGGCGGCGGCAAGGACAATGACCGCGCGCTCAACCGAACCCGCCGCCGCATCCTGATTGCTGCCAGCGTTGGCTTGTTTATTGCCATCGCGGGGTTCCTCGGATACGGAGTTCTTCCAAAGAGGCCAACGCAATCAGGCTGCTCAGCAGGAACTCGACAGCCGTCAAAACCGCATCCCCGAATTGCGTATCGAGAAGACGAAATCTGTCGACACACCGAGGGAGATTCATCTTCCGGCGACGACACAGGCTTTCGACGCCGCCACCATCTATGCCCGCCAGAGCGGATACATCTCCCAGCGCCTCGTGGATATCGGAAGCCGCGTCAAGAATGGCAATTTGCTTGCAGTCATCTCAGCGCCCGAGGTTGACGATCAGCTTACGCAGGCGCGCTCCCAGCTTCAGCAGATGCAGGCCACGCTTGAGCAAACTCAGGCGACGCGAGCGATCGCCAATGTCACCAATGAGCGAACGACGCCACTCGTAAGGCAAGGTTGGGAGACCAAACAGACCGGCGACGTGAATCGCCTCAATCTCGCCGCGCAAAACGCTGCCGTGGATGTGGCGAAAGCGAATATTCAGGCGCAGAGGGCGCAAATCGCGAGGCTTGAGAGGCTTCAGTCCTACGAGCGTGTGGTAGCCCCGTTCGATGGAGTGATAACGCAGCGCAATATCGACGTCGGCAGCCTTGTCGCGGCAGACGCGACATCGGGAACGCCATTATTTGCGATCGCGCATGACAATGTTTTGCGGGTCCAGGTGCACGTTCCGCAGGACGTTGCGTTGCAGCTCAAGCCCGGTATGCAGGCGACGCTGGATGTGCCGGAATTGCCGGGGCAAAGCTTCTCGGGAAAGATCGCACGCACAGCGAGTTCACTTGACCCGAACACGCGCACACTCCTGGTCGAAGCGGATATCGACAATCCGGATCGAAGGTTGAGCCCCGGCCTTTACGGCACGGTCCACTTCATCGTGCCGAGGCCATCGCCCGTCGTTATGGTCCCCTCCTCCGCCCTGATCTTTGATCAGCACGGAATGCAGGTTGCGACCTATTCGGACGGCATGGCGCATCTGCAGAAAGTCGGGATCGGCGAGGATGACGGCGCTCAGGTACAGATTGCGACGGGGCTGCAATCAGGGCAGGACCTCATCATAAATCCGCCCGCCGGCCTTGCCGACGGCGCAAGAGTGAAGCCCGCGCCTCAGAAGCCAACTCAGGAAGCCGAGAAGTAGCCGGTGCGGAGCTTCGCCCAAAAGAAAAGCCCCTAACGTCAAGACGTTAGGGGCGTTGGTGAGCTAAAATCTGCATGCAACACATCTTTGGAAAGAACCGGCAGAACCGCTGTCTGCTGAGGGAGAACCTATTACCAGCATAATCATAAGGCAACAGCCTTTGCGTGCAAAGTTTGCGATCACCATGGAATAGTTGCGCAAAAAACACACACTGCTCGATGGCGAGGCAAGTGACACGTACTCATGCTTCATTAGGTCCGGGGGCCGGATTAGTATGCAATCGCGGCGATGAGCCGAGGCCGGAAATGATCGCCATGAGAACGGCCATGGAATTCCGCTAACGCATTGTATTGAACCGCCCTGTTCGGGCCTGCTCCTCATTTTTCAACTCCTGATCGGCATGCGATGGCCAATGCACACAAGAAACTGACCCCTGTTGCCGCCGTTGACCGGCTCGAAGAGTTATACACAGGCGCCGCGTCAGCGCTTGCGGAGGCGCTCGACCATTATCTCGGCACAGGCATTCCGCCCTCGCCCAAGACGCGCGCCAGGTTCCATTATCCATTCCTCCGGCTCATCTACCGCAGCGAGAAGCCATCGGCGCGCTCGCCCAGCCTACGCGCTTTCGCCAGGCTTGAGCGTCTGGGGGTCTATGAGACGACCGTGACGCATCCCGCCGCTTTCCGCAGTTATCTTCTCGAGCAGCTGGAACCGCTTGCGAGCGAGTACGGCGCCGAAATCGAGGTAGGTGTCAGCGCCCAGGAGATCCCTTACCCTTACGTGATCGAACGCGCGGAGGAGATCACCGGCGCCAATGTCTCGGCAAGCGAGTTGGCGCGCCACTTTCCGACGCCGCTCCTCTCCGCCGTCGGCGACGAAATTGCGGACGGGCTGTTCGAGCGCAAGGAAGATGAACCGCACCCTCTGGCTTTGTTCGATGCCGTCCGCACCGACTTTTCCCTGCGCCGGCTCGTTCATTATACGGGGAGCGACTGGCGCCATATGCAGCGCTGGATTCTGCTCACCAACTATCACCGCTATGTCGATCAGTTCCTGCGCTGGGGGCGCGAGCAGCTTCAGCGGGAAGGCGGCTTCGAGCGGCTCGTGCTGCCGGGCGACTTGATCATCGGGCGCAAGCATTCCCCCGAAGAGGCGGACGCGCTTTTAAGTGGCTCGCAGTGGCATCGCTATCAGATGCCCGCCTATCATTTGACGAGCGGCGGAGATGCCGGGGTGACGCTCATCAACATCGGCGTCGGCCCTTCCAACGCCAAGAACATTACCGACCATCTGGCCGTCATCCGCCCCAATTGCTGGCTTATGGTCGGCCATTGCGCAGGCCTTCGCGACACCCAGTTGATCGGAGATTATGTGCTTGCCCACGCCTATCTGCGCCAGGATCACATCCTTGACGAGCTGATCCCGCCTAGCGTGCCGATCCCGGCGCTTGCCGAGGTGCAGGTGGCCTTGCAGGAGGCCGCCGCCTCGGTCACTGGGCACAGCGGCGATGCGCTGAAGCAGAGGCTCCGAACTGGCACCGTCGTCACCAATGACGACCGCAATTGGGAGTTGCGCTTCACCCAGGAAAGAAAGCGCATCAATCTCTCCCGCGCAGTCGCCGTCGACATGGAGAGCGGCACGATTGCAGCCCAGGGTTTTCGCCTGCGCGTCCCCTATGGCACGCTGCTTTGCGTATCGGATAAGCCGCTGCACGGCGAGATCAAGCTGCCTGGAGCGGCCAACGCTTTCTACGAGACGGCGATCGCGCAGCATCTTCAGATCGGCCTCGCCGCCCTCGATCTTCTCAAGCAAAGGCGGGACAGCCTGCATTCGCGAAAGTTGCGATCCTTCGACGAGCCCCCCTTCAGATGATCTTCACGCCAGGCCGATCGACGTCATATTCGTCCGGCAGCACGATCAGTGGCTTTCGCTCTCCGCGAGGCGGGCGAGAACGAACCGAGACGCCAAGTATAGCATTTTTCAGCGGTTTTCGAAAAAAGTCGGCGTCACACATTCTTCGCCTGAGCGAACGAGCGATTTTGAGCGCAACGTGTCGCCATAAAGCGGTCGCAATCATAGGAGAGTTAAGTAAATACTAGCCACACTCATATAAGAGAAGAACTTATATTGCCATGATAATTACCAGAAGAACTTTCCTAGCAGGAGCTCTGGCTTTTTCCGCAACAAGTGCGCTTGCGGATGATGATCGACTTGATTATGATGAATATCCATTTGTCGATTACTTTTCAATCAAGAAACGAGGCCTGTCTCAAAGCCCTTCGCCTGATATCGCCGCCGCCCTCCGTATAGCATCATCAATGCCTACTGACGATCATTTTAATGTAATGAAGAGCCTGTCGCAAATAACCGAGACGGGGTCCACGGGCGAAGTTTTTAACAGTAGATGGAAGAAAATAGCAAACCCGCTGATAGTGCTGTTTTTTCATCAAATCGGGTACAAGCAAACGCAGATGCCTGGCGATTGTACGCCGTGGTGCGCAGCGACAGTTGCGTGGTGCTTGAAGCGGACACGGATGTCAATTCCCAGCAATCCGGTATCAACGCAGGGGTACCTGGAATATGGTAACCGAGTTACCGATCCGAGACCCGGCGACCTCTGTGTCTTTGCTGGAGTAAACGATACCTCCGCGGGGCACATAGGGCTCTACGTTTCTCGTGCCGGAGATAAACTTCGCGTTCTAGGCGGAAACCAGACCGGACGCTCGGCTACCAACTGTGGGCCCGGATATCGCCAGAGCAAAATATGTATCACTGAATTTCCTATGAACAAAGATCGGAGCCCCGCCGTGGGCGTACATTACCTCTCCGCGTTTGTTCGCCCGGTGTGAGAACAGATGAGCGTCCGAGGATTCCGTCACGGTCCTCCGGTATGTCACCCTGCAGCGATGGTGGACCGAGACCAAAGGCCGGCATATTCCGCGGGGTTAAGCCTCGCATCCATGCATATAAGAATCGAGAAGCCGCGCACCGGGGGCAAGGCGGGTTTCGCCTTATCCCCAGAGGCTCCGGCATATTTTGCATTTGGCGGCCGACACTTCGCGTCGCTCTAAGAAGGCCAAAGCATCGCTATTCTGCTGGCAAGCGAAGCGGAGCTTCTGCGCCCGGCGTCAAGCAACCGCTTTGCGGGCGAAGAAACGGCTGACGTCCCGCGCGACTTGCCCATATGTCGAACCGTGAGGCAGCTCCGCAGTCTTGCATGTATCTGACGGACAAGTGTCGTTGCAATTCCAGAGTATTCCACAAAGCTCGTTAGCAGATAGCATCTTGCCGTCCGAACTGAAGCGGGCATCGCTAAACGCCTTGCATTGCTCTATTGTTCGAGTGCTGACGAAGATTGTGTCGATCATATCTCTGAAAGCTTCACGGACATAGCCTGGAAGATTGGGCATGTTTTTTAACTCTCCGACTGGAACTGGTTTTGTGTTTCACGGCACCTCGAAGCGCACGCAACATGAAAGAAAGCGAGGCTTGAGTTCCGAGGTGCGCCAAACTACCGGGAAGGGGGTAATCCGGCGCAACGCGTCGATCATGACAGGGCACAATGTAAGAAAAGCAAAGCTTGCCCCGATGCTTCTCCGCATTCCTGGTTAAATCTTCTGCAATTCCATTGCATCAGAACGCACCAGCAGCCAGTCAATCGACATAGGGACCGATCGCAATTTTGCGTCAGGCCGCCTTGCCTCGCGCTTCGGCAGCAAAGAGCTTATCGCATTCCTCGAAGCGACCCCGGGCCTCCCTTCATTTGCTCGATCTTCTGCCGTCCTTGCGGGTTTCCAAATCCATCCCGCCAAGAGGCGTCTGGTTCAGCAGTTGACAAGAAACATCGTCGTGCTTTGGCCGGCCATCATCGCGGCTATTCTTGTGATCTTATTGATTGTGACAAGCCATTGACCGCGCACGGGTGGTGCAGGGATGAAAAAAAGCCGCCCATCGAGAGCGGCTCCTGGTCTTATCCGATAGCGATTTGCAGTCGGCGCTTTTTAGTCGGCCCGGAGATTGGTCGCGGCGACCTTGCCGGTGCGGCGATCCTGCTCGGTATCGAACGATACCTTCTGGCCTTCGACAAGATTGCGGATGCCAGCGCGCTCAAGCGCGGTTGCATGCACAAACACGTCTTTGCTGCCGTCCTCAGGCTGAATGAACCCAAAGCCTTTTTGACCGTTGTAGAATTTAACTGTGCCCGTAGTCATGGACATTCCTTTTTATAACTGGGTGCTTGTGAGCATGGCAGCGCGGCGCGTGGCCATGCTCCACTTCGTCGATTTTTGGAGAGATGTCAGAGTGCGCCCGGCTATGCCAAGGTCTAGCAGCCTAGTTGTCTGGCCAAATTCGATAGGTTTATATAGTCCCGCCCGATGTCGATAACAAGGCAATAATCAGGAAATACCACAGCTGTTAAGCCGTGGCGGGTGTTGGGGCCGCGAGCAGACGGCGCGCACCGCAACCCCATATCCGGCGCGCGAGCGACATCGATGCCCGCCAGAACGCGGCCTACGACGCCTCGTCTTTGGCTCGAGAACGATCGCGGCTTGAAGAGGGTTTTTACAAAAGATCGATCCGGCGAAGCGAAGCAGCGGACTTTTTCATCGCGGATGGCAAAGCCATGCTAATGCGAAGCTTACGTCATTTTGCGCCTCCCTGCCTTGAAAAGGGTCCGGTCATGCCGAAAATCGGCCACGCCACTCGATGAAGCGGTGGGTTGTGCGGAGGGAATTTCAATGATGCATGAGAAGCGCCGGCGAATTCGGGCCCTGTTTGCCGGGGCTGTCTTGCTCGCTTCGCTGACCGCACCGCGCGCCGAGGACAAGCTTTCCGCAGGCGAGATGCTGTCGAATTGCCAGGCAATCCTGGATTCCGCGAAAGCGACCAAGAACCAGGACGAGCTTGAACTCGATAATACGTTTACATCGGGAACCTGCTGGGGCGCTTTTCTGAGCGTTCAGCAATTCATCGTCACGAAAGTGGAAGGCGGGAAGAGCACAATCCTACAAACCTGCGTGCCGCCAGAGGCGACGCTCGTGCAGGTCATTCAGATTTTCGACCTGTTCGTCCGGTCCAATCCCAAACGGCAGGACGAGCCCTTCACGAAGGTGGCGATTGCTGCGCTGAGATCGGCTTTCCCCTGCAAGTGAGGGCATTCCCAGCGCCGGGTCCTTAGATCTCTGTCCCAGTCAGTTCGCGGTAGGCGTGCCAGGTTGCATGGCCGATCAGCGGGAACGCGATGGCGAGGCCGACGAATAGCGCCGCAAATCCCATCGCAATGAGCCCGGCAATGAGAACTGCCCATAAGATCATGGCAGGCCGGTTCAAATTGACGGCCTTGACGCTCGCGCTGACGGCAGTGATCACGTCGACCTTACGGTCCAGCAGCATAGGCACCGCAATCGCGGAGGCGGCGTACGCGACGGCGGCAAACACGGCCCCAACCGCCGTTCCCGTCACAAGAAGGCCCAGGCCATGCGGCGTGAAAAGCAGCGTCGGCACGAAGTTTTCAACGGGCGGTATATCCGCGCTGCCAAAGAATAGCATGAACAGAAGGAAAGCAACCCGCATCCAGAAGAAATACAGCAGAAGAAGCATAACGCCGAAAAAAGCCAGCTGGCCATTCGATTCCTTCACCGCCGTAATGATGTCATTGAAGGAAGCCCGTGCATTGCTCTCCCTTTTGCGGCTGATCTCATAAAGGCCGACCGCAAGCAGCGGCCCGATCAGCATGAAGCCTCCCGCAATCGGCAGCATCAGGGGTAACACATTTGTGCTCGACAGCTGAAAGACGAAGGCGTAGGCCGCAGCCGCGAAAATCGCTCCGTAGGTGAGGCTTATAATTGGCGCGGACCAAAGGTCTCTCCATCCGGCGGCAAGCCATGCCCAAGGGGCATCGAAGGCGACGCGGCGAATTGCCGGCGCTTGCGTTAACGATTGCGTGACTGTGACGGCGTGGGGTGTGGCGGTCATGGACGCAGGCTCCCAGATAGCCGCCCTTAAGATAATTTTACAGGTGCGGCTTTGTTGTTCCCTTGATATAAGTCAAATTTGCTGTCTGCCACAAGAGGCTTTCGCCAAAGCTTGATGAATGCCGCTGCGCGGCGGCGACCGACGAGCGAGGAGATTTTGTGTGTCGTACGTCGAAAACGTAACCCGGTGCAGCACATGCGCCATCCGCCACAGGGCAATATGCGATGCACTGAGTGCGAACGAAATCCAGGCCCTGAACCGGTTGTCGAGAAAGCGCAGCGTGCCCGCCGGGCAGACGATCCTTGGGGAGGGCGAAGCGCGCTCCATTTTCGCGAATATTGTCTCAGGCGTGGTGAAGCTCACCAAGACTTCTCGATGATGGCCGGCAGCACATCATAGGCCTGCTTTTTGCGTCCGACTTCCTGGGCAGAGCGTTCCGCCAGGACAATCCTTATTTCGCCGAGGCCGCGACGGACGTCGAGCTTTGCGTTTTTCCGACCGCCGGTTTCGAGAAGCTTTTGAACGAGCATCCAGGCCTTGAGCATCGCCTGTTCCAGTTCACGCTCAGCGAACTCGACGCCTGCCAGGAGTGGATGCTTCTGCTCGCCCGCAAGAAGGCCGAGGAGCGGGTGGCGAGCTTCCTTCTCATGATAGCCAAGCGCGTGCCGAACCTTGGCTGCACGCTGCGGAAAAGGAGAATGAAGTCCGGTTCGTTCTTCCCTTGTCGCGCACCGAGATTTCGGACTGTCTCGGCCTTACCATCGAGACGGTCAGCCGCCAGATCACGCGGCTGAAAACCAAAGGCGTCATCGAACTGATGAACTATCGCGAAATTCTCATCCCTGACATTCGTCGCCTGCAGCAAGCTGCCTACGACAGCAGCGCGGCTGCGTGATGGGCTACCCGTATCGCACGCGAATCCCATGGCGGAACACTCGGTGAACTATTTCGCATCGTGGCCTGTACCGCCGAATTTTGCAGGAAAAAAAGGGTTTCTGTTTCGCGTCCGTTCACCTCGCAAATGCGCAAAAGGTCGCATAGACACAAAATATTGTGGCCATAAGAGGCCCGCTACGCTATATTGTGATATTCAGGCATGAGAATTCGCCGCGCCTTCTTCATGGCGCGGCCTTTTTTTCGGAGACCGCCAAATCAAGGCGGTTGCGCCCTCTTCCTCTATCTAAACATCGATACACTTTTGTGCTCGTCCCAATCGCGGCGAATCAGGAAAATTAAATAAACTATTAACATCGACGCGGAGTTTGCCATGCCCCGTGTTTGTTTCTTTATCCCCTTTGTGATTTCTTTAAGCGCCTGTGCGGGTGCGGATATTCAGCCCTTTGCGATTGCAGACAAGGTCGGCCAGGCCATACCAGGCAAAGGTTTCATTGCCTGCACGGGTCTGCCCCTGGGCGGCGAAAAGTGCGAACTGGGACTTCCGGAAACTGCGGTTGCCAAGACAGCCCCGGCGCAAGCTCCGTCCGCCTCCTCTCCTTCCGAGGGAGTGTCCCCCGCGAGCAACTCGGCGCACGGATGAGGTGGCCTGCTTAAGCCCTGGGCATGAAGACGCTCAATCCCGGGAAAAATAATGCCAGACGCCGTTTCGGCCGATCCTGACGCTATAGAAAGAATATTTCCCCGCCTCCGCCATCTCTTTCACCCGCGCCGGAGGCAAAAATCTGTAGATTTCGACCTCCTGGCTGGGGCTGAGTGCGCTCAGCGAGATAGCCGCATGATAGGGCCAGACGATCATCTCGTCTTTCGTCCCCGCATTCTTGATCGCATAGCCTGTCGTAAGCAGGTTGAACAGGATGGCGAGCATTTCCCGTCCATTGCCATCAGCCGAGACCGATTTCAGGTAGGCGATCGGATCGGGAGTACGCTCCTTGGCGAAAATGGGGTGCAGTTCGTTCATGTCGATGGGGATGCGAAGCTCTTCGATGTCGCCCGTCATCGCCGCCTGGAGGATGGCTTGCCTCATGCGCTGCACTTCGTGAGGGAGCTTCGAAACGTCGCGCCCCAGCTGAAGCTCTTCCGAAAACGACGGCGTTGCCGCAAACATAGCAGTTCCAAGCAGCAGGGTTGCGGCGAAGGCGGACATGGCGTTGCGAACGCATGTCAAAATGTTGAAGAAATTTGCTCTTGGCAACGCTTTCACATTCGTCTCCTGTTGCAAGGCATGACCGTTTCGCGGCATGGATGAACGTCGGTGCTGGATGAGTTCCGCACCTCTCTTCCACTTTTAGGCGCGATGATGGCGCGTTGGCCTTATCTCGCGCATTGCAGGAAATGAGGGCTCAAAAGGTCAATGTGGGCGCAGTCGATCATCGATCCGACGAGATTTGCCATCATTGGCCTCATCATCGGCGTGCTCATCGCCGCGCCTGTCGGTCCCGTCAACATCGTTTGCATCCAGCGCACGCTGGAACGCGGTTTCTGGGGCGGCTTCGCAGCCGGCCTTGGCGCTGTCCTTGCCGATGGGCTTATCGCGACCGTGGCGGCCTATGGCGCTTCCGCCATCTCGGGCTTCATGCGAGATCACCAGCTCAAGATCGAGCTCATTGGCGGCTTCATCATGACCGGATTCGGTCTCAACGTTTTTCTCGCGCAGCCCAAGATCGTCGCGACCGCGACGACCAACATTGCCCGGCTGAGGCGACTTTCGAACATGGTGCCTCGAATATTGCGTCCGGCGCTGCGGTTCAAGATCTGGCGGATCATGCCGCATTTGAGCATCGTTCCGCAGACATTCTTCCTGACCATCACCAACCCCGGCGCCATTCTCGGCCTGTTTGCGCTTCTCGGCGGCGCAACATCTTTGCTGGGAGGCATCGACAACTGGGTCCAGGCTATCACCATGATCGGGGCGATCATGGGCGGCAGCCTCATTTGGTGGGCTGGTCTTTCGCGCTTGATCGCTCGCGTCCGGCATAAATTGACCGAAGGCCGTCTGAAACGCATCAACCAGGCGTCAGGCGTTGTGCTGGTCATGTTTGGCGCGGTGCTGTTTGTACAGTTCGCATATGGCCTTGCCGGGCATCGGATTACTTGGTGGCGGGAGCCCGTCTCCTCACTTCTGGCGCTGTGCGGGCCATGCGGGCTTGCAGAGCGGCACTAAGGCTTGCTCCTCATCGTTTAGCTGCTGAGTTCCTGCAGCCAACTTAGCCTTGCTGGCCGTTGACATCGCGCCTCATCGTGGGCAGGGCACTATGGCGCCAAGCTTTGGCTGCTGCGCAGGCGGCTCGAACACAGCAAAATATTCGTTGCCCGTCCGCCGCCAATTGATTTGCCGGAACCCAAGGCTCTGGAATTCGCAGAGCAGGAGCTCGTGCGGTGTTGCATGCCCGTCATCTGCTTGTTCCTGTTCGATGACCGCGACACGGGCGCCGGGACGAAGCGCCGGCAGAATGTTAAAGAGCAAGCCATAAGGCTGAGTCACTTCATGGTACATGTGCCCCATGAGGACACGGTCGACTGATTGCAGAGGCAGCCGCGGATCGTGTGGTTCTCCAAGAACAAACGTCACATTGCTCAGATGCTCCTGGGCAATTCGCCGCTGCAGTTTTGACAAATAGGCAGGCGTTACATCCTCCGCCAGAACCGACCCCGTTGGCCCAAGCCGGCGCGCCAGACGGATCGTGTAATAACCATACCCAGCCCCTAGGTCGGCAACCGTCATGCCGGCTCCGATACTGAGCGAATTCAGGACCTCTTCAGTCTCACCAGTTCGTTCGCGCTGTTCCTCGGTCTGATATTCTCCGGAACCAATCTTGGGAACCTGGTGATTGGGCAAAGGGAAGAGGTTTGCTGGCGCACCAGCCGGTCCGAGAGGTCCAAATTGCGAATAACGCGCACTCTCCCACCCACGGTACGCCAATATTGAGCCAAGAAGCAGGATCGCCGCTATGAGAATTTGCGCTCGGCGAGATGAGATGCGCCTGACGATCACCGGCTCCCCCTGGTGCATATTTTCTAATCTGTCATTCTAACTACGTTTCGAGTATTGCTATGCCTCATCGACGATCATGTCGAAAGGAAGATCGATGGTGCAGACCAACCCCTCGGTCCGAAAGTGGAGATCGACCTTACCCTCCAGGTCGTAGGCCAAAACGCGCTCCAGCAAGAAACGTCCGAACCCGACGCGGCTGGGAGGTTCGATTTTCGGGCCGCCATGCTCCACCCACCGCAAGGTCAACCAGCGCCGCCCGTCGCGGTTATCGGCGGTCCAGCCTATCTCCAGCCGGCCTGCCGCTGACGGAAAGCGCTCCGTATTTCGCGCCGTTCGTCGCCAACTCATGAAGCGCGAGCGAGACGCTGAGCGCAGCCTTCGGCCTCAGGATCAGCTTCGATCCGGTGACCCTCACCCGCTCAGAGAACGCCGCCGTCAGCTCGGCCACAAGGTCTCGGAGGTCAACCCCCTCCCAGCGGCTCTGTGTGAGAAGACCATGGGTGCGCGCCATCGCATTCAGCCGTTCAAGGATGCCCTCCTTATAAGCCTCGAGGCTCGAGGCAGTGGTCGCGGAGCCCCTCACGAGAGCTTGAGTGATCGCGATGGTGTTCTTCACACGGTGGTCGAGTTCAGCCATCAGCAGATCTTGCTGTCTGCGAACCTGCTCGCGTTCCTGAATGACCTGATCGAGATGGCGAAGGATAACCTCCAGGATTGATGTGCGAAACTCCTGGGCCGCCTCCAGGATCACCGGAGGCCAGGGCTGTGAACGCCCCCGCACGGTTTCCTGCCAGGCCGAGAAGGATTTTCTCGGACCGATGTGGACGCCATCATCCGCCATATCGACGGGTTTTGTGGGATTTCCCGCCCAGGTTACCGTGCGGCACAGCTCCGGCCTGAACCAAAGCAAATAGTCACGCGGCGCTCGCGACACCGAGAGCGCAAGAAGACCGCTCGCCACATTGGCGTACTCTTTGGCTGGAGGGTAATGCGTCGCAAGGCAATCCGTTACGAATACGCCCTCCGGCACGCTCGCGTTCAGCCAGCTCATCAATGAGACCAACTGCTCATCGGTGGGTGTTGTCCCAAGCTTCGTCAATTCTCCTTCCCATGAGACGGCTGCTCCCCCTGCGGGGACATAATCCAGGAGGTTCGGGCGGCCTTCGATCAGCGCCCGGTGAGGGCGGTCTTTCCCGACCATGGCCTCAACAAGCAGAGCCTGGATGCGTCTCATACGCAGCCGTTCGCCCTGGGCTTCATTGGCGAGCTTTTCGCCAAGTTGCAGCGAGATCACGTGCGTGAATAACTCGCACACACCTCGCACCGCCTGCGAAACGTACAGTGGCGTCCGATGATGGCATGCCATCAATCCCCATAGCTTGCCGCCGATCACTACCGACAGCGACATGGATGCCGCAACGCCCATATTCGCGAGATATTCGAGGTGGACGGGCGAAACCGACCGCAACACGCTGAACGTCAGGTCAAGAGGACTGCCTGTGACCGGATTGATTGCCGGCGTGATCGGAGCGGGCGTATAGCGCGCATCCGGGATCAGTCTCATCCGGTTCCGCAAGTAGAGTTCCCGCGCCTGTTTCGGGATATCGGACGCCGGATAATGCTGTCCGAGATAAGGCTCGAGTTCCGAGGCCTTGTCCTCGGCGATCACGACTCCGCTGTCATCCTCCTGAAAGCGATAGACCATAACCCGGTCGAAACCGGTTGCTGCGCGAACCTCTTCGGCCGCCGATTGCAGAAAACTTGGTACGTCTGCGGCCTCCTGCACGCGCGTGAGCATGTTTTGGACTTGAGTCAGAGCATTGAAGCGCGGCCTGTTCTCGGCGGATTCGAACTCAAGCACGAGGATGCCGTCGCTTTGATGGACGGTTGCATCGAGCACCCTGCCTCGATGCACGATCTCCATTTCAAAAGGGAAGCGGGAGCGGGGAAGGCTCGAATTCTGCGGGTCAATCGCGCACAGGCGCTCCATCTCGGAGCGGTCCATGATGGATAAGAGGCCATGGCCGAGGATCTGAGAGGGCTGAAGACCAAGGAGGCGTTCGGTATCACCGGCCAGCTGGACGACCTCGAACTCTGCAGGGTCGACAACAAGGAGAACCCCATGAGGCTGGATAGAGCCAGGGATGTGAATTGGCTCCTGATCGCAATTTGCGAGGTACACGCTCTCTGGTGGCGGTGCTGGATCAGCCATCACTCAGCCCTTTTTGCGCGAGGGTCTTCACCCGCCGGACCTTACGCAAGGGCTTTGCCAAACCACACGCTCCACGGACTCTCAAGCCATGGTCCAAAGGAAAGATGAACGGCTCCCCCGCGCCCAGCGACACCATCGTCTTTCCCGGATAGCACAGCCAGCGCTCAAAAGATAAACCTGATCTTTCATCCTGGCAAAAACTTCCGCCAGGATCGATGGATGCGCGATCCGGCCTGCTTCCCGTTTCAGAGCGATGCCAGCCAGTCCGGCAGCACCGCGAGCGCGCCTGCCGCAATCGCGGCGCCGTAAGGTATGCTGCGCGCAAGTGCGGTGTCTTGGCCAAGCCGAACTCTTGCCGCGCTAAACCCAAGATAAGCGAGCGAAAGCACCCCACCCGCCAATGCCGTCCCGGCAAGAAACGGAAGCAGGCTCTCGAAGCCGAACCAAAGCGACGCCGCGGCGAGAAGCTTGGCGTCGCCGCCTCCGATCATCGACCGGGAAAAAAGCAGGAACCCACAAACGAGGACGATGCAGGCACAGGCCACGTGCGCTGCTATCTGGGTGACAGGCAATTCGGCCGCTCCCGCAAAAAAGGCGAAACATGCGGCGAGCAGCAAAACAACCGTGTTGGGGATCGCCCTCGTGAGGAGATCGACGGCGCCGGCCCATACCAGAAGAACTGGCAGGGCCGCCGCCGCCGTCGCGGTCAGGGATGAGTTCATAGGCGGCTACCAGATCGCAACCGGACGTTTTCAGCTCATCGCATGAAGATTGAACGAGCGCAGATAGTCGCGCATGCGTTCAAACACGATCTTCACCTCTTCGTTCATCTGACCAGCCAGCGTAATAAGGGCCACACAAAAGCCGGCTGCAATCAGGCCGAGCTCGATAGCCGCGGCCCCTGACTCGTCATGTAGAAACTCTTGAACTTTCGCACGCATCACATTCCTCCAACGCAGACGCCCGGAAGCGGCGTCTAACTGCACGTTAGGGCCCCAGCTATTAAAAGCGATTTAATTCGAATTTGGCCCAAAATTAAATCGCATTGGATGGTTAGCGGCGCTTTAGGGATGATGCTTTGCGCTTTCTGAACCTCTTGAGAGCCTCAAACCCTGGCGTAGGCGTCTTCAAAACGCACAATATCATCCTCGCCTAGATAGGGGCCGGATTGAACCTCGATGAGCGTCAACGGGATAAGGCCCGGATTTTCCAGCCGATGAACGGCGCCGAGCGGCACGTATATCGACTGGTTCTCGGTGAGCAGCTTGGCCTCGTTGTCGATGGTGATGCGGGCCGTGCCTTTCACAACGATCCAATGCTCGGCCCTGTGGTGGTGACGCTGAAGGGACAGGCTGCCGCCGGGCTGCACGATGATCTGCTTCACTTGGTAGCGCTCGCTCAGGTGAAGCGTCTCGTAACTTCCCCAGGGCCGATGAACCATGAGGTGATGCTCGACCTCGTTCCTGCCTTTGGCGGCAAGCTGCTGCACAACCTCTTTGACAGCGCCGCTTTCTCCGCGCTTGGTGACAAGCGTTGCGTCTTTCGTCGACACCACGATAATGTCCTCGACGCCGGCAAGGGCAACCACGCCGCTTTCTGCGCGGACGTAGCACCGGCTCGCATTGTGAAGAAGCACGTCGCCTCGGACGGCATTGTCCTCCGCATCTTTCTCAGCGGCCTCGAACAAAGCATCCCACGTTCCGACATCGCTCCACCCGGCATCCAGCGGCACAAGCGCAGCCTTGTCGGTCTTTTCCATCACGGCATAGTCGATGGAATCGGCAGGACATTGACGGAAGCTATCGGCAAGGCGGATGAAGTCGAAATCTGTGGTCGCGTTTTTGACGGCGTCGGCGCACGTGCGAACCATGTTCGGCTCGAACCGCGCGAGTTCGTCGAGATAGGCCCGTGCGCCAAAGAGAAATATGCCGGCATTCCAGAAATAGCCGGGCTCCGCGCAAAAGCGTTTGGCGGTCTCCTTGTCGGGCTTCTCAACGAAACGGTCGACCTTCAAGACCTTGTCGAAGCCCGCACTTCCCCCCGTTTTCACGTAGCCGAAGCCAGTTTCCGGCGTGCTTGGCTTGACGCCGAATGTGACGAACATCCCGTTTTTTGCCGCCTCGTATCCGGCTTCCACGGCGTCGAGAAAGGCGCGCGGATTGTCGATGTGATGATCGGACGGCATGATGAGCAGGACCGCATCCGGCCCCACCTTTTCGATCGCCAACTGTGCGGCAACGGCGGCAGCGGGGGCAGTCGAGCGTCCCACCGGCTCAAGCACGATGCCTTGATGGGCGAGCTTTGCATTCTTGAACGCGGCCGCTACCCCGAACCGGTTCACCTCGTTGGTGATGATGAGGGGCGGAGTATAGGGCTTTGCGGAAGGTACTCTGCGCGCAGCATCCACGAGCAGCGGCTCGGCGCTGACGAGCGCATGAAACTGCTTCGGATGCTTGGCCCGTGACAACGGCCAAAG
This sequence comes from uncultured Alphaproteobacteria bacterium, assembly GCA_963833565.1. Lineage (GTDB taxonomy): Bacteria > Pseudomonadota > Alphaproteobacteria > Rhizobiales > Rhodomicrobiaceae > Rhodomicrobium. The sequence goes on along the minus strand of CAWHYO010000023.1, from coordinate 42,210 downwards.
CCTGGATCCCGATCCCCCGGCGAGAATAATTGGAATAATCATGGAACACCTCAAAGCGGCGATTGGAAACGACGAGTGGGAGCAAAACAGATCAAAAGCAAGTCTCTTAATCGGGAGCGAGACTGCAAATGCAGTGGACAACAGGTCAGTCAACCCGATCTGCGGTTGAAAGCGCGCCCCGAAAAAACTTTCGCGCTTATTCCGCCGGAGCTGACGCGGTTGGCTGCTTCACCGGACCGGCCGCGTGGGTCGCTTCGTCACGCGCTCCAACGAACCGGCCAAGCATCCAGTGGAAGACGCGCCCGACATCGTCCATCACCATGAAGAAGGCCGGAACGAATAGGAGCGAAAGAAACGTCGAGACCAAAAGCCCCCCGATCACGGCAATCGCCATGGGCGAGCGGAACTCCCCGCCCGCCCCCAGTGCGAGCGCGCTCGGAAACATGCCGCCAACCATGGCGATGGTCGTCATGACGATGGGCCGCGCCCTTTTGCGCCCGGCCTCTATGATCGCCATTCGGCGGGGAACGCCGCGCCTGAGTTCCTCGATCGCGAAATCCACAAGCATGATGGCATTCTTGGTCACGATACCCATGAGCATCAGGAAGCCGATGAAGACCGGAAGGCTGATGGGACGATCCGTGAGTAGCAGCGCGAAAATAGCGCCGCCGATGGAAAGCGGCAGCGAAAGCAGGATCGTAATGGGCTGCAGAAAACTGCCGAACAGGATCACGAGCACGCTATAGACCATCATCACGCCTGCGCCCATGGCGTATCCGAAGCCCTGGAAGGTTTCGCTCATCACCTCGACGTCGCCCAATTCGCGCAGGACCACGCCCGGAGGCAGGCTCTTGGCTGCGGGAAGCGCGTACACGGCGCTCAGCGCCTGGCCGAGCGCATCCGTCCCAACCAGATCCGCGCCGATTGCGACGCGGCGAAGCCGATCGTAGCGGGCTATTGATGAAGGGCCTTTGCCCATTTTGACATCGGCAACCGTGATGAGGGGGACGGCATCGCCGCGGCCTGTCTTCACTTTCAGGATCTGCAAGGTCTGGAGGCTGGAACGCGCCTGCTCGTCGAGCTCGACGCGGATCGGTATCTGCCGGTCGGGAGCGTTGAACTTGGCAAGATTGGCATCCACGTCGCCGAGCGTGGCGATACGGATCACATCCGAAAGGCTCTCGGTCGACACGCCAAGCTCCGCCGCAATGACGGGGCGCGGCGTGATCTGGATCTCTGGCCTGTCGAGCGCAGCGCCGTTCACGGCGTTGGCGAGATAGGGCACGGTGCGGATCTCGCTCGTGAGCTGCGCGGCGGTCTCGATGACCTTCTCATTGTCGGCGCCGGTCACCTCAATCGTGAAGCTGCGGGCGCCATTTTCATGAACGACCCAGGTGCGGATATCGGGAATCTCCTTCAGATCCGCACTGATGATCTGTTCGAGCTGGCGCTGGGTGAGGTCCCGCTCTTCGCGCGGTGTGTAATGAAGCGTCAGCGTCGACTTGCGGACCTCCTGAGCGCCTCCGGTATCGCCCAAAATCCGGCCTCCATCGACGAAAACGGAGCGCACTTCAGGCCGCCGCCGGATGATGTTTTCGGCCTTCTCCGCGATCACCTCCGTATCGCCAAGCTGCGAACCGGGCGGCAGCTCGATGGCGAAAATCGAACGGCCTGTGTCCTCGGCGGGGAGGAAACCCGACGGAAGCAGGAATACACTTCCGATTGACAGCGCAAAAACGACGAACCCCAGAACAAGCGTTGCGTAATAATGCCGGACCGTCCAGCCGATCACGCGCGTGTAACTGCGCATGACGAAGCCTTCGCGGTCGACCTTGTTGTGCGGGCGCAGGAAATAAGCCGCGATCATCGGCGTGATCAGCCGCGCGACGAGAAGCGACACCAGCACGGCGGCGGCGACGCTCAGGCCGAACTGGCGGAAATATTGCCCCGCGATGCCGCCCATGAAGCTCACCGGGGCGAACACCGCCACGATGGTGAATGTTATCGCGATAACCGCAAGGCCGATCTCGTCGGCGGCTTCCAGCGCCGCGCGATAAGGGGTTTTCCCCATGCGCATGTGACGCACAATGTTCTCGATCTCGACAATGGCGTCGTCGACGAGAATGCCGGTCACGAGCGTGATCGCGAGCAGGGACACCATGTTGAGCGAGAAGCCGAGCGCCTGCATCGCCCAGAAGGTGGGGAAGATCGAGAGCGGCAGCGCAATCGCGGCGATGAGTGTCGCTCTCAAGTCGCGCAGGAAGAGCAGCACCACAAGAATGGCCAGAATCGCCCCTTCGAGAAGCGTATCCATCGCGGAATCGTAGTTCCCGATGGTGAAATCGACCGTCGAGTCGATCTTGTCGAAAGTCACGCGCGGGTAGGCAGCCGCAAGCTTGCCTATGGCCTCCGAGACGCGCCGGGCCACGCTCAGGTCGCTCTCGCCTTTTGCCCGCACCACGGTGAAGGCCACGACGTCCCTGCCGTCGAGCTTGGCGAAAGTCCGCCTCTCTTGCGCCGAGTCCGACACCTGCCCCAACTGATCGAGGCGCACCTTGCGTCCGCCCGGAATGGTGATCGAGGTCGACGCCAGCCGCTCGATGGAACCTGCGCTTGCGAGCGCGCGGATCGACTGCTCCGCGCCGCCGATTTCACCGCGGCCGCCCGCAAGGTCGGTGTTCGTAGCGCGAAGCTGCTGGTTCACTTCCCCTGCCGTGATGCCAAGTGCGAGGAGCCGCTCAGGGATGAGCGAAACGCGGATCTCCCGCTTCACGCCGCCAACGCGCGAAACCTGCGCAACGCCGCGAACGCCCTGGAGCTTGCGCGCCACAGTGTCGTCGATGAACCAGGAGAGCTGCTCCAGCGTCATGGATGGCGCGGAAGCGGCGTAGGTCACGATCGGCAGCCCCTCGATGTCGAGGCGCTGGATGATCGGCTCGTTGATCGTGCGCGGAAGCTCCTGGCGGATCTTCGCGACGGCGTCCTTCACATCATTGACGGCGCGGTCCGTGTTCGTGCCGAGCTGGAACTCGATGGTGGTCATCGACGACCCGTCCGTGATGGACGACTTGATGTGCTTGACGTTCGTGACGCCCGCAACCGAATCCTCGACCCTTTTCGTAACCTGCGTCTCAAGTTCGACCGGCGCAGCGCCCAGCTGGGTGATTTCGACCGTGACAATGGGGATGTCGACGTTCGGAAACCGGGTGATGCCAAGGTTGCTAAAGCTGATCAGCCCTAGCGTCATCAGCACAAGAAACAGCACCAGCGAGGGAATAGGCCGGCGGATCGACCACGCGGAAACATTCATTTGTTCACCCCGGCGCCGCTCCGTGCTGCGGTTTGCCTGTCGGCAAACTGCGGGGAGATCGTATCCCCGCTCCGGAGAAGGGAACCGGCCCGCATCACGACGACTTCGCCTTCCTTGAGACCTTCCTTGATCTCGACGCTGTCGCCGGAGAAAAGCCCCGGCTTAACGGTACGCTCCCGCACCTTGTCTCCAGCGACCGCGAGCACAGTCGCGCTGTCGTTCTGGTAAAGGACGGCAGTCGACGGCACGCCAACCGAGTCGCGCTGCCCGGCATCGATCATGGCCTTGGCGAACATGCCGATGCGTAAGTCGGCGGCGTCACCGAGAAAGATGCGGACACGGCCCAAACGGCTCGACGTGTTGACTTCCTGAGAGACGAGCCTGACCGTCCCCTGACGTTCTCCATCGCCCTCGATCTCGACGCGAGCGCGCTGGCTGGCCTTGAGCTTGGTCATGAAGAATTCAGGCACCTCGGCGTCGAGTTCGATTTCGCCGTCCTTGATGATGCGAAACAGCGGCTCGGCGGCAGAGGAAGAGACCGAGCCCAAGCGCGCAGTGCGCCGGCTGACGATGCCGTCCGCGGGCGAGCGGATGTCCGTCCGGCCAAGCTTGATCTCCAGTTCCTGGCGCTGCGCGCGCATCAGGAGCTGCTCCGCTTCGGCGAGTTTCAGGCCCTCTTTCTGAGCCGCAAGCCTCGCCCTCGCCGTGCGAAACGCCGCGTCCCGGTCGTCGAAGGTCGCCTGGCTGGCCACGCCCGACGCGCGCAGCGGCTTCACACGATTGAAAGCATCCTCGACCTGGCGGAGCGTGGCCTCGCTTTCCACGATCTGATTGCGGACCTGATCCATCGCGGCCTGCGTCTTCGAAATCGAGGCCGAGTTCTGGGCGAGCTGCGCCTCAAGAATTTCGCGCGAGAGCCTGGCCAGCACCTGCCCTTTCTGGACGTGGTCGCCCTCCTCGGCCAGAAGCTCGGTCAGACGGTATCCATCGATCTCCGGACCGACCAGAACCTCCTCACGCGGCACCAGCGACCCGGTCACCAGGACGTTATCCACAAAAGATATTTTCTTGGCTTCCGTAACCGTCACCGCCGGAGGTTTCGCCTTCTGCGCGACTTTGGCGGCTGTCGAACCAGGATCTTCGGCGGAAGCGGGGGGGCACGCGATCAGCGCCAGCCCGGAAAGCACGGCCGAACGGAACAGCAATCGTCTGCGGTTTCGAAACATGATGAATTAGGCTTTCCTTTTTTTTCCGCCCGGACTCGAGCGAGGCACCGGCGCAAGAAGCGCCTCTATCATGGTCATCATCGCAGGGATAATGGACTTTGGATCGAAGTGCGGATCGAGACTGCGGCGAAGGAAAAGCCCGTCTCCAAGCGCCGTCATGGCCCGCACGATGATTTCGACCGGCACCGCTGGCTTGATCCGGCCTTGATCTTTCTCCCGCTCGAGAAGGTGGACAAGGCTTTCGCTCACCGCCTTGTCGTTGTCGCGCACCGTGTTCCCGATCAGCGCGTTGCGGCCGGCTTCGGCGGCGATCTCGACGTGAAGGCGCACCTTTTCGATAGGCTCGTTACAGCAATAGTGCTCCGCCATACGATGAAGCCCGGCAAGGAAGTCGGTCGATTGAGCAATGTCGGCTAACTCTTTGCCAAACCGTTCTTTTTCGCGCTCGCACAAGCCTGTGATCAGGGCCTCTTTCGAGACGAAGTAGGTATAAAGGGCGCCGGGGCTTACTTGAGCCTCGCGGCAGATGTCATCCATCGTCGCGTGGTGAAAGCCCTTGTTGATGAAGCAGCGCTCAGCCGCGTCGAGAATGTGCTCGCGCCGCGCCTGCTGCGTTTTTGGAGCCAGTTTCGGCATGCCTGCCTTGCAAAAGCTGAATGACCCATAAAAAGGGAACGCTCGCTCTGTTTGTGAATAACTTCAAGGCGATGTTATGGCAAGCTTAAGATGAAACTCATCGGGGAAATTCGTCTGCGCTCAGGATCTTACCCGTTTGCCGGACAGGCGGCCGCTTCAACAATTCGGTTGCTGTCAATCCGAAAACAGGGTGATGCCAGAACGGTGCTATTTCGGATATGGGCTGCAGCACGAACGCTCGCTCATGAGCCCTAGGATGCGGCAGTACGACGCGCTTGCCGTCCAGGGGCTTTTGCATCTTCCAGTTGTGGATAATGCCCTTATAGCTCACAATATCAAGGTCTAGCGGCCTCGGCATCCACCGGCGCGCACCTTTTGGCGTGCGTCGCCCTGCTAGCGCCTCAATCCGCTTCAAGATTTCCAAAAGAGCGTAAGCGGGCAACGGGGTGTGGGCCGTTGCAACGGCATTCATAAAGTCCGGTTGAGGGTTGCAAGCATACGCACGCGTGCGGTACAACCTCGACGCGCACTTGATTTCAATGCCTGAAACGACCAGTTCATGCAGCGCTCTCTCTATAGATTGTTTTGACGTACCGAAAGCACCATCTAGATTAGAGCCTAACGCAATTATTATCATGCCACCTTGATATCATTCGCAACGTTTTGGTATTCTAGCATCCATAGCTATATTTTTGGCATGATTCGGGATTGTGGGCCGTTTTAGCCAAAATAGATAGAAGCAACAACTCCGAAGTTCGCAGCCAAGGTAACCGGATGAATTTCTACGCAACTGAGCGAATTGCCCTCTTCATCGACGGGGCAAATCTTTATGCCACAGCTAAAGCTTTAGGCTTTGATATAGATTATAAGCGTCTATTAAACCTCTTCAGAGTTAAGGGTCTTTTGCTGAGAGCCCTTTATTATACGGCCCTCGCTGAAGAACAGGAATACTCCTCGATCCGGCCCCTCATCGATTGGCTGGATTACAATGGGTATTCCATGGTGACGAAGCCCACGAAAGAGTTCACAGACGCCTCCGGCCGCCGCAAGATCAAGGGCAATATGGACATTGAACTTGCGGTCGACGCTATGGAATTAGCTGATCATCTTGATCACATCGTTTTATTCTCTGGCGACGGCGATTTTCGCACGCTTGTGGAAGCTCTTCAGCACAAGGGAAAAAGGGTGAGCGTCGTCTCAACCTTGACCACACAACCACCCATGGTTGCGGATGAACTCCGCCGCCAGGCCGACCAGTTCATCGACCTGGCCGATCTGCAAAAGGAAATCTGCCGCACCCAGCGCGCGGAGAACGGCCGCGAATACCAGGCCCATATTCACGAGCAGAGAATCCATGAGCGCTTAACCGCGGCGGCTGTCCTTCGCGAAAGCCAAGACGCTGAATGAGGCATCGAGGGGGCGTGACCTTGTCAAGTGCCCCTCCTTTATCGCCTTCGCTGGATAAGGCCGCATCGAGCGAGCCTCAGTCTGATTGCTTTTTCTGCCCGCGACTTGCCAATTTTCGGCAGACGAACCGGATCGCTCATCCCGATTGGTTCAATTCACCGGTTCCATCGTTCGGATCGGGCGATGCGTCTCTTTTGATTGTGGGGCTCGCCCCCGGCCTGAAAGGGGCCAACCGCACCGGCAGGCCGTTCACCGGCGATTATGCGGGGCTGCTTCTCTACGAAACGTTGCTGGCCTACGGATTTGCACGGGGAACCTACGACCAGCGCCCCGACGACGGGCTGGTTCTAACAGGCTGCCGCATTACGAACGCTGTGCGCTGCGTCCCTCCGGAGAACAAACCTACGCCGGATGAGGCGGCTGCGTGCCGCGGCTTCCTTGCGGCAACACTCAAGGAAATGCAAAACGTGCGAGCCATCCTTGTATTAGGGCGGATTGCATTCGAGGCGGCGTTGCGCGCCCTTGCTCTCAAGCCTTCGCAGTATAAGTTCAGCCATGGCGGCGCCGTGGAGTTGGGCGCTGGCTGTAAACTTTTCAGCAGCTATCATTGTTCGCGTTACAACACGAGTACAGGGAAGCTGACACCAGAGATGTTTCGCGATGTTTTCGACAAAGTATCAGCGCACCTGAAGGGTACTGCCAAAGAATAGAGATCGTTCAATGCTGGAAATATCCACGGATAAAGTTGCGCATATCATTCTTCGCGCGCGCGAGGTCGATGTCAAAACAGAGGCCTGGGACAATGAAAACGACACCGATGACGATGATTTGAACAGCGAGACAATACTCGAAGATTTGCCCGAAGACGCGACGCGCCAAGAGTTGCAGGAGTTTCTGGAAAGCCTCAACGAAGATGAACTGGCAAGCTTGATCGCGCTGGCCTGGATTGGCCGTGGAACCTATGCCCCCGGCGAGATGGATGAGGCGATTTCGACGGCGAAGGTGGAGCATGGTGGCAATGGGGTAGCGTATCTTTTCAGCCTGCCGCTGCTGCCCGATTATCTTGAGGACGCGCTTGACCAGCTGGGCTATTCCGTCGAGGATGCCGAGCAGGATATCCTGCGCCCTGCATAACGTGACCGGCTAACGCGTGCGTCACGCAAAGCCAGAACCGGTTGCGACGCAAGTCTTTCAAACGACGTGACTACGCCGGGGCGCGGTCCGGTCGCCGATCATGGCGACGCCCGCGTCCGGTATGCTTTGCCACTTGGACGGAGCCGGCGGCGCGCCTTATAGGTAAACCGTCCATTGCCGCGCCTGAGCCTTAATACATACGTGGTTAACAGACGCGCGGCCGATTTATTTCCCGCCGCATGTATGCGTGAAAAATCGTCAATCCGGGCGGGACGAAGCCGCTTCGCGCCTTCGGCCAGCCGGGGAGTGGCGGAGCTAACCCGCGGGAAAAGAATGGTTTTCTAACTTCAGCCGGACCCCCATTAAATAGAATCTAACGCGGGAATTTTCTCCGCCGTTTCAACTCCGAAATGCAACAAGGGGGCATAAACGGCATGGCAGAGCGATCGGTGAGGTAAGGCAGGCGGGGTCAAGGGCTTGTCGCGGGAGCGATGCGAGCTAAGCGAGCACCCTTGAGGCCGCCTGCCTTATCCACCACCCTGAGCCAGGCTGTGTATGCCGGCGGCCAGGTGAAGATTATCCTCGCGTGGGACTTCCACATCTCACCCGAGGACCACATGCCCAAAGGCTATCGTCACCTGACCTATGACAAACGCTGCCAGATCTCTCACGCGCTCCTGAAAAGCGCACACGCCAAAACCGAGATTGCGCAGCTGCTCGGCGTGCATCGTTCGACGATCACGAATGAACTCAAACGCAATACTGGCGGCAAGGGGTATCGCTACCTCCAGGCGCAGGAGAAAGCGTCCGCCAGACGCGCCGCCGCTTCGGGCGCGCCGCGCAAAATGAAGCCAGGCCTCGTCCGCGAGATCGAGGAAAAACTGACGCAAGAACAATGGAGCCCCCGAGCAAATCAGCGGCTGGTTGAAAAGGCAGGGACACGTCTTTGTCAGCGGCGAACGCATCTACCGGCACATCTGGAAGGACAAGAGAAACGGCGGCGGCCTTTGGCGCCATCTGCGCCATAGCGGCAAGAAATACAACAGGCGCAAAGGCAAAACCTCCGGGCGCGGCCTCATCCCCGGCCGCGTGGACATCGCCGAGCGGCCCGCCATCGCCCAAGAAAAACGCCGCGTTGGCGACTGGGAGGGCGATACCATCATCGGACGAAGCCTCAAGGGCGCCATCCTGACCCACGTGGATCGCACGTCAAAATATACAAAGCTCGCCATCCTCCCGGACAGAAGCGCCGCCTCCGTCCAAAAGGCCTGCGACGCCTCGCTTCTTCCCATTGCCCACAAGATCGAGACCATCACTTATGACAACGGCAAGGAGTTCGCCGGCCACGCCAAGATAGCAGCCAGGCTTGGCGCGCAAATCTACTTCGCCAAGCCTTATCATTCCTGGGAGCGGGGCCTCAACGAACACACCAACGGCCTCGTCCGCCAGTACTTCCCAAAAGGCTCCGAATTCTCTACCCTCACCCCCGCCGATGTCCAACGGGTCGAGGACAAACTCAACGCCCGTCCCAGAAGGCTCTCGGCTACAAAACACCCAGCGAGGTTTTCTTCGCCGCCGCTTGAATGCCTTGTTGCGCTTCAGGGTTGAATGGGCACCGTTAAATATAATCTTGCTTTCCCATGTTAACCACATCGGCACCCGCAGGAGCGCGGCGCGGGCTCCGGGGACGCTGTCTGTCCTGTTATTTCCACTGTAATATCAATGGCTTGGCAGCGTTAACCTGCTCGGCAACGCGCTTTTCCTTAAGATTCGCGCTCAGGAATTTTTGGGACGCAAATGAAAGCGGGGAGTTGATCTGGGGAGGAAGGGAGACGTGCCTTGTGCAAACGCGCCCACAATCAAGCACGCGAACGCCGCGAGGCAAAGGGGCGCGCCGGAATTGCCAAACGAAGAGAGGTTTAATTTGTTACAATCCCCGATAAGGCTTCGCCTTTCCGAGAGGAAGGCTCCGCATTGCTTAGAACCGCCGCTGTTATTATGGTTTCAGGCGGGTCTGGGGAGGGCTGGCGCATGGCGGTATTTTTCATTTCCGATACCCATTTCGGGCACCAAAACATCATCAACACCTGTCACAGGCCCTTTTCAAACGTGGAAGAGATGGATGAGGCGCTTGTCTCGCGCTGGAACGAGCGTGTCAGGCCGGACGACACAGTCTACCATCTCGGCGATTTCTGTTTCCGGAATTCCCGCAGCGCCGATACCTATTTGCGCCAATTGAACGGCCATATCCATCTTATCACCGGCAATCATGACGACGAAACACTGGCTCAGCATGCCTCACTTTTCGCGAGCGTAAACCACATCCGAGAGATCCACGAGCGCGGGCATCGCATCGTGCTGTGCCATTACCCCATGCGAGAGTGGCACGGCTCTTGGGACAGGGCGTGGCACCTCTTCGGCCATGTCCACGGCCGCCTCGATCACGAACCGCATGGCTACAGCCTCGATGTCGGCGCCGACGCGCACGACTTCCGGCCATGGAGCCTGGATGAAATCGAGAAGGAGTTTGCGGGGCGCTCCAATCCATTCGGTGGTGGAAGAACCGAGCGCGCCAAAAAGGCTTGACACGAGTGGCAGCGCCGCCACGCCTCACGCCTTCAAGGCGTTCCCTGCAGGACATTGCAAGCGCCATCGCAATCCATCCGGCTCGTAATCAAGCCGGACATCGGCGTCGAGCGCATCCTCCGCCATTCGAAGAAGAACTGTCTGACCGAACCCCTTCCGGCCCGGCTTGGTGACCAGCGGACCGCCCTGCTCGGACCAGCATATCGAGAAGAGAGCATGGACTTCGCCTTCTAGCATCCAGTCCAGGAGAACGTACCCCCCGTCGTTGGAAAGCGCGCCGTATTTGCTGGCATTGGTTGCAAGCTCATGCACGGCCATGCCGATGATCTGCGCCGCAGATGCATTCAGCTCAACCGCTGGACCACTAAGCATTACCCGCGATCCCAAAGCATCCTTGAAATGAGAGAGCTGCGAGCGGATCAAATCGAGGACCGCCACGCCCTTCCACTTATTGCCGACAAGAAGATCCTGACTTGCCGCAAGCCCACGTATGCGCTCCGAGAAAAGCTCGACGAATTCCTCGCGCGTATCCGTTCGCGCTGTCTGGCGCACAATGGCCTGGACCACCGAAAGGAGGTTCTTGGAGCGATGATCGATCTCCCGAAAAGCGTATGACATCTGCTCCTCGGCCTGCTTCCGGGCGGTGATGTCGAAAGCGACGCCAACCATTCGGGAGGGCTGGCCGTCCTCGAAATAAACCCGGCCCTTGGATGCAATCCAATGCAAGGAGCCGTCAGGCCAGACGGAGCGCATCTCGACATCGTAGTCCCTGCCCTTGCGCATCGCCTCGGATACAGCAGCGTCAACCCTTTCGCGATCTTCCGGATGCAGCGCATTCAGAAAGACCGCGTAGCTTACCGTTGCGTCGAGAGGTAAGCCGAAAATGGCCTTGGAGCGATCGGACCAGACAAGCTTTTGCGTCTGCAAATCCCAGCTCCAGCGCCCGAGGTTCGCAGCGTCCTGCGCCAATTGGAGATCGGCCTCGCTTTCGCGCAGTCTGGCCTCGACACGGCGACGTTCTTCCTCCGCCTCCTTACGCTTGGTGATGTCCTCCACAACCGAGATAAAATAATCGATTGCTCCGTTTGCCCTTCTGGCGCTTCCCACCGTCAGATTGATCCAAACCGGCGCACCGTCCTTTCGGATGTAGCGCTTTTCCATGCTGAAGTTCGAAATCGCACCGGAAAGCACGCGCTGACGCTGAGCGAGATCGGCGGCAATGTCATCGGGATGGGTGATGTCCTGAAAGGTCTTTCCGGCCAGTTCTTCGGCTGTATATCCGATGATTTCGCGATAGCGCCTATTGACCAGCAGCCATTGTCCATTCGGCGCCACATGGGCTATGCCGACCGCCGCATTCTCGAACGTTGTTCGAAATCGCTGCTCGCTCTTGCGAACGCGGGCCTCGAAGGAATCTTGGCTTACGCTTTCCAGATCGTTTTCCGGCTGGAACAAGGCGTTAACTTCTTCGGTCATCCAAGCCGGGTCGATTACAGTCGCACGGGTAAGCTCTGGTATACCAGCTCACAGCCTTTCTACACTCTTGCTGGCAAAGGTTCAACCCGAGACACCTAACGCGGCGTCATTTCCGAACCATTCCTCAAGAAGCGCCAGCTCCCGCGAAGTAATCGTCCGAAGGAATTCCTCACCCCCCTTCATGGCGCGGAAAGCCTGATAGCCCCTTTCGAGAAAAGTTTGCAGATCGGAGAGCCCGGCCAGCACGGCGGGCTTCCTCATCATCGAGAGAGCGGTGCCTATCAAGGGCTTACGGGTGAGCTTGTCGAGAGATTTGCCAAGATGCGCGATGATCTCAATCTGCCGCTCGCGGTCGGGGCGGCGACCAACGGCGCGATAGGCTTTGACGTAGTCTTCTTCCGATAGCGTGAAGACCTTTTTCTTGAGGGTCGCGACCATATCGGCGTCGAGTGACTCCGAGAGTGCATTCAGCTCTATAGCATCCGACACGGTTTCCAGGCCCGGAACGGGAAGCACCTGCTTCATGACCGGAAGGATGCGCCGGACTTCCTCCTCATGGCGGCTGAGATTTTTCGGACCGTAAATATCGTTCAGGAAAAACAAGGCGGAGCTCGCATAGCGCGGGCTCTCGAGCAGGTCGGCGTGCGTGCGCGCCAGCCGGGCGGCCTGCCATATGCGCAAGGCTTCGCGCCCGGCCTGCCCCTTCGGATCGGCAGCGAGCCTCGCTCTAACCTGCGCCGCGATATCGAGCAGAGCCTCGATCCGCGAGACAATCTCATTCTTGGTAGTCAATCGTTTTCCTTTGTGATGTATTTACGAATAAGACTTGGATCGACAAGTCTGAATATTTGGGCTGCAAAGCTCAAGAGACATAGTTAGCGACTTCAGGCTGCGATTTCGAGCGCCCAAAAAGGTGAACCGCGATGGTCAAGGCGGAACGCATGTCCTCCGTGGATACGACTTGGCTCCGGATGGACCGGCCAGGCAATCCAATGGTTATTGTGGGGCTCTTTACACTCGAGGGGCCGGTCGATCTCAACAAGCTTGAAGCAACCATCACGGAACGTTTCCTGGCAGTTCACCGATTTAGGCAGCGCGTCGAGAGCCACACCGGAGAATATTGGTGGACCGAGGATCCCACTTCGACGAATTGAGGCACATCAAGCGCATCCGGCTCCCAGGCAAGGCAGACCAGATAGAGCTTCAGCGCTTCGTGGCGCAGCTCGCATCCGAACATTTGGATAAAGCACGGCCACTTTGGCAGATGCACATCGTTGAGGACTACGAAGGCGGCGCCGCGGTCATCACCCGCATTCATCACGCCATCGGCGACGGCATCGCGCTCATCGGGATGATGCTATCCTTGACGGATGGCGGCGACCGGCGCGTTTGGATGGCGCACGACAAGGCCGAGCCGCCCGCGTGGCTCTCGTTGCCGGGAATTCAAGACACTGCAGAAGGGCATCGGGACTTCTGCAGAAAGGAATCGGGGTAACGGCCGACCTTTTGAAGGAGGCACGGGCGCTCGCGGCCCATCCCGCAAAGACCGCGAAGATCGGCGCAGGCGTCGCCGGAGAACTGGCTTGGCTGCTCCTGATGCCGGAGGATAGCTGGACACGGTTCAAGGGAAAGCCCTCAGGCAACAAGCGGGTGGCGTGGACAGCGCCCATCCCGCTAGACGAGGTCAAAGTTGCCGGCAAGGCGCTCGGATGCACCATCAATGATGTTCTGCTGGCCTCGGTGGCCGGCGCCCTTTACCAGTACCTGAAGGAGAAGGGCGACCCGACCAACGGTGTTGAAGTCCGGGCGCTCGTTCCGGTCGACCTGCGCAAGAGCTATGAAGCCGGACAACTCGGGAACAGGTTCGGCATTGTCGGCGTGGAACTGCCTGTCGGCATCGAGAACCCGCTGAAGCGGCTGTTCGAAGTGCATAGGCGCATGCAGGCCCTCAAGCAGTCGCTCGAGCCTCCGGTCACGCTCGGCATGTTCGCCATTCTCGGCTATGCGCCGCAAATGGTGCAGGACAGGCTCTTCGACATGCTCATCCACCGCGCAACCGCGGTCATGACGAACGTGCCGGGACCGACAACCCCGCTTTACCTGGGCGGCGCAGAGATCAAGCAGGTCATGTTCTGGGTTCCCCAATCCGGCGATATCGGGATGGGAGTTTCGATTCTGACCTACAACGGCATGGTGCAATTCGGGCTGGTGACGGATGCGGCGATGGTGCCCGATCCGGAGGCGATCATTGCGCATTTCAGGCCGCAGTTCGACCAGTTGCTTTACCACGTTCTCATGTCGCCGTGGGGTCAGGCTGACACGAAAGCCGCGGAACAGGCGGCGCTACAGGCGGGAGAGGCGCATCGAGCGCGCAAGTCTAAGCCTGTTTCACCGCCGCGCAAGAAGCCCGCCAAGACGAAGTCCGCTCAGGCCACGCCGGAACCAAAGAGCGAAGCACTGGCGCCCAAGACGCGCAAAGCCCGTCCTGCATCACAGGCCCGCGCAAAAGGTGCTCAGGCAAAATCGGATGCTCAGGCGATTACGCCAGCCGCGCCGGAACAGAGCAGCGAAGCATCGGCCGTCAAAGTGCGAAAATCGCGTGGCACTTCAAAGACGCGCATGAAGGATGCTGAGGCGATATTGCAAGCCGAGCCGGGACCGGGCAGCGAAGCGCCGGTGGCCGAAGTACGCAGATCGCGCAGGGCACAGCCGCGAGCAAAGCGCGCAGGCACAGGATCTGATGGGCAAGCGGTAACGTCAGCTGCGCCAGAGCCGAGTGGCGAAACGAAGGTGGTCCCGCGCCGGAAATCCCGGTCCGCCTCGCAGCCGCGCACCAGGAGCCCCCAGGCAAATTCCGCGGCTCAGGCGATATCTGCAGCCGCACCGGAGCCCAGGATTACCGCACGACGCAAATTGCCACGGAAATAGGCCGCGGTCTCGCCGAAGGCGGCCCGTTCACGCAGCGCTATCACGCAAGCGCGTTTCGGCAAGACATTTCTCGAAGGCGGCGAAGCTCGCCAAAGTTGCGGCTTCGATAAGGCGCGCCGCGTCGGGTGCTCGGCCAACCTCATTGATCACATTAACGAAGCTGCGCCACATGGCGCCGGTGTCCTTGCCATAGCCGCTGAAAAAATGCCCTGCCCAATCAGGGCTGATATTCAGGCGCGCGCCCAGCTTGCCGAGCATGACCTGCCGCCCAAGGCTGGACCCTTCGAGAACGTACATTGCGCCCAGCGCTTCCACTGGCTCCCCCAGCCGGGGCACCCCTTCAAACTTGGGAAGGTTCTCCAGGCTTTCATCGGTGTGACCAAGATCCCGAAGATCCGCCTCGATCCAGCTCAATTTGCGCCGCGATTGATAATCGATGCCAAACTTCTTCAAGTCCAAAGCGCCAAGAACTGCCTCCACCGGGCCTGACGAAGCGGAAAAAGTCTTCCAGAAAAGAGCGGTAGACCTCCAGCGAAGTCAAACGACCGTCGAAATCCACCTCGGCTTCGAGCCGCAAATGGGCGTCGCGCGTGACCAGACGAAGATGTTCTCGCAAGTTTGCCGGCGGCCGGGCTGCCATGAGTGACCCTTTCGCGAGAGTGTTGAGCCTTTGCCGCGACCATCCATAAACCGATTGCCGCTCGATGGCAAAAGCGTCATGCCTTTGGTCGAACGGAGCCGGGATGGTCGCAAAAACAGCCTTTACGCGTAGTTAATGGAACCATTCATATTAAGAGAAAAGATACCATCGTCATGATTAATTCCTGCCGCAAAAACATATTTAACGGACTTTTCCGCGCCCACTTTCGTCCAAAAATACAATCAGTTAACCCTGCCGATCAGGGCTGGAAAGCTGTTCTTTTTCAATTGGTTGATCTGCCAGTTACCCCTGCGAACGCGGAGTGTTCTGATTTTCCGGAATTTTGGGGCGCAACTTTCAGGCCGGAAGTAAATGCCGTTAAGCATAATTGATTAACGCAAAATCGGCGCGGCAACGAAGGCTTTACCATGACACCATCGGCGGCGCAGGAGAGCAACGACTCTGCGGTTGTTGGAAATGGCCAAAGTCCCCGCTGGCACCGAAGCAAGGTGATCGAAGTCGCTGAACACGCCCGCCTTATCGAGAAACCGCGGCATGCAGCTCAGTGCAATGCCTCACGAGGTTTGGGTGTGACGCCACGCACGCCTTGAGCGGCGTGTCGATGCCGTAGAAGTAGATATTGGCGACGAATCCGTAAGCGGCGGCGTCGATGCTGCCGGGCCTTGGCCCGAACAGATAGCCGCTCTCAGGCACGAGGTTCGCCAGGGTTTTCAAGTCTGCAATGCCCCTTTCATAGACGGCGGCGGGCTCGTAACGCCCGATGCCCTGGTAGTAATATCTCAGGAAATTGTATTTGCGCGCCGCCTCAAGAGCTTCCGCCAGAACCGCTGGATGAGTTTTCAAAAATGCGTCGCGAAATAACGGCCAGAACCGCTCATCGCTCCAACGCGAATAGGACATTACCCAGTAAAGATCATCGAGCATGCGCCGGATCATCAGGTGCATATCCCGTTGCGACGGGGTCAGGCCACTATCAAGCTCGAGGCCGTATTTCCTGATGAGATGGGCGACGATCGCGTCGCTGTCGCCGATATGCGCGCCGTCATCTACGATATAAGGAAGCTGGCCGCGCGGCGCGTGTTTGGTGTCAAGAATATGCTCATGCTGGAACGGGAGATTGCAAAGCTTAAGGAAGGCGAAGATTTTTAGCCCGTAAGGGTTATTGTCGGCGACTCCGAACAACCCCGGGTAGGAATACAATGTGATCATCTCATTCCTCTCCCCAAGCTAGAGATTCCGCCCGCGAAGCGGGAAAATGCAACTCAACAGATAGTGTAATTACTTTCCTGGGCGATCCGATAAGATTCTCGGCGTTGGTGAGGTATGCCATGGATTCGAACGGGATCGACGCCATCCGGGCGCTTGTGAGTTCCAAGCCGCGGCCCGTGGGCTGGGAGGCGCGGCGGCAGCGGCTCGATGAGGTTGGCTCGGTTTGGCCTGTGGCCGATGACGTGAAGCTCACGCCAGCCGACTGCGATGGTGTGCCCGGCGAGTGGTCCTTTGTTCCGGGCAGCGACGCTTCGCGGGTGCTCTTGTTCTTCCACGGCGGCGGTTATTGCTCCGGCTCGGTGCTCAGCCATCGCCGGATGGTGACCGAGGCGGGACGCGCGGCGAGCGCCCGAACGCTTGCCATTGAATATCGCCTTGCGCCCGAGCATCCTTTCCCCGCTGCGTATGATGATGCACTGACGGCATGGCGCTTTCTGCAGAGCCAGGGCATTCCAGCACGGCATGTCGCGGTGGGCGGAGATAGCGCGGGCGGCGGGCTGACGACGGCGCTTGCGTGCCGGTTGCGCGATGCAGGAGAGGAGTTGCCTGCGTGCCTCTGGCTCGTTTCGCCTTGGACCGATCTGACCATGTCCGGCGCTTCGCTCGTCAGCAAGGACGCCGTCGATCCGCTCATCCACAAGGATTATCTCGGCGAACTCGCCGATGCCTATGTGCCTGCCGGCATGGACAGAAAAGACCCGAGGGTCTCGCCCCTCTACGCCAAGCTAAGTGGCCTTCCGCCGATGCTGATCCAGGTCGGGTCCGCGGAGGGCCTTCTCGACGACGCCACGCGCTTTGCCGGTGCGGCGGGCTCAGCCGACGTGCCGGTCACGCTGGAGATATGGCCGCACATGATCCACGCGTGGTCCCTCTGGAACGCGCATCTGGAGCCGGGCCGGCCGCGCGCTCACAAGCGCGGGCGCTTTCATCCGCAAGTATCTTTGAACGGCTCTCGTCGTTCTCAATAAGCTTCGCGGCCCCCGCTCATCCGGCATGCCATGCCTTTAAACGAATTAGACAGCAAATGCCTTCGCCATTTACTATTTCAGAAGTTGTCGCGAAAATTTGTATACAAATCCCTGGCCCCTCCGGCGCTAGAGTACTTAGACAGGTAGCTTGCGGGGCAATTCCCGCAACATAACCAAGGATAATGTGCTCATGGCCGTAAAAAGAGGAAAGCAACCATCAAGGCGGACCGCATCCCTAGGTGGGTATACTGGAAACAAGCGAAAAATCGCGGGCTATGGATGGAAGCGGGATCTTCCTGACCAGCGTGATTACACCTACGCCGTTCCGCAGGCCGTTATGAAAGACGGCATCCCTGCAGGCGTTGATCTGCGATCACAATGTCCCGAGGTCTACGATCAAGAGCAAATTGGCAGCTGCACGGCCAATGCTATTGCCGCAGCTATTGAATTCGACATGATGAAGCAAGGAATAGAGGTTTTCCGGCCCTCTCGCCTTTTCATCTACTATAACGAGCGGGCGATGGAAGGCACCATTGGGAGTGATGCAGGCGCGCAAATTCGCGACGGCATCAAGAGTGTTGCGTCTCAAGGCGATTGCCCGGAGAGCGAATGGCCGTATGACGGATCGCCTGCGCGCCCAGATGGGACTTTCCCGCCGGGACATCTCGCGGCAAAGCAGCCCACGCCACAGTGCTACCAGGATGCTATCAAGCACACGGCGATGTCCTACTTTTCAATCAGCCAGAACCTCGCGGACATGAAAGGGTGCCTTGCGGCAGGCTACCCATTCGTTCTTGGCTTCACGGTTTATGAGAGCTTCGAGTCTACAGGCAGTTGCCCAGACCGGCAATGTACCAATGCCCAAATCCGGCGAGCAAATATTAGGCGGCCATGCGGTTCTGGCGGTTGGTTATGATGATGAAGATCAACTCTTCATTTGCCGCAACTCGTGGGGGCCGAAGTGGGGCGATGCTGGATATTTCTACATGCCTTACGCTTATCTGCTCGACAGTAATCTTTCAGATGACTTCTGGACAATTCGCTTAGTCAAATAGACCATAGCGGTTAGTCCTGCCTTCGCGTGGATCGAGACCGTGAAAGTCTCGACCGCGCGGTTTTCCCAGCTGCGCCGGCGTTCCAGTTGCAAATCGACCTGGCCCGCCTGCTTTGCCATGAACTGCCAGGTTCGTGATCCAAATGCGCCGGGTGCAGAACCGGAAGCTGAAAAAGCATCGTTCTCAGTTGCGAGAATGGGCTCGATTTTCGAGGAAAGGAACCAGCGATAGCCCGTGCTGGGGTTCTCGGAGAGGCGCAGGCGTATCTCTTCGCCGATTTCGACAGTAAATCCCTTGCCGTTTTGCGAAGCATCGATCTCAAGCATTGCAAAGCCTCATGTGACAGTCGTGGCTCGGGCTTCCTGACTAACCCGCCCGCATTCTAACAGGTCCAACCGCCAACGCTGCAAGAGCTTGGTCCTGCGCCCCGCCGGTGCCTCATGCCGCGATCTCCGACTTGGCGAGTTCCACGTCCAGCCACTCCATCGCATCGGCCGGCTCGCATTTTGCGGCCTCCTCGTAGAGCCGGGTCGCTTCCGCGAGTCTGCTCTTGCCGAACAGCATGGCAAGGCCGTTCGCATATTCGATGCGACCCACAGCCGAACCTGGATTGAGTGTTATCGCCTGCTGGAAATGCTCGACCGCAGCCTCCTTGCTGGCGCCATAAGTGAGGCGGGCAACCATGCCGCCCATCTTGTTGACGACATTGGCGTGGTAAGCGCCCAGCGCGATGTTGGCGTCCGCGTGTTTCGGCTCCAGCTGCAGGGCGCGCTCGAGGGCGCTTTTCATCTTGCCGCCGAGCCCTTCCGCGAGCGCTTTTACGACGGAAATGCCTTGGCCGTAGCGCCCCAGCGCCTGCGCATAGAAATACCAGGCGTTCGCCACATCAGGCGCCGCCTTGCAAATCTCCTCGCCGCGATGGACGGCATCCAGGAACATCGCGAGCTTGGCATCCTTGTCGTGTTCGAGATAGGTCGCCTGAATGTTTTCCGCCTTGTTGGCGACATTCGCGCCGATGAGGCCCAGCGACTGGCCAAGCGTGAACGCCTCGTGGAAGCCGCCCCTGTGATAGGCCCGCCAGGCATCCTGCAACGTCTCCGCGGCCTTGGCGATTGGCACGTTTGGCTTCAGTGCGGGATGCTTCTCTACGAGCTTTTTGAGATAGGCCGCATCCGGAAACGGTTCGCAGTCGCCGACATGAAGGCGCGCCCAGTTCTTCTTCAGTGCGGGGCCCTCATAATCGAAGTCGTCAGCGGGCCCCTCGAATTTGTTCCATTTCTTTGCTGCCATGGCGTTATCCTCCGGCTTCCAAATATTGTAGGGAAAGGCGTTCCAGAAGCCGGCGCTGCTCCGGCTCCAGATAGGGGCTCGCAAGCGACAGGATATGGGCGATCCCGCGCGTCAGCGTCTCGCTACCCGGCTGCACTCTCGGATCGCGTACGTAGGCGTAAGAGAGCCAGTATGTGGCGATAATCGTCATGTTCTCCGCAAGCGTCTCGATCTCGGCTGGCGTGGCCTGCATGGCGCCTGCCTCCACGAGCCGCCGCATGATGACCGTAGCGATCTCGATCTGATGACTGATAATTTGCTGGAAATGCTTCTCGATCGAATGATGCCGGGTAAGAAGCTCATTCAGATCGCGATAGAGAAAGCGATATTTGAAAATCGTCTCGAACATCAGATGAAGGAAGAGCCACACATCCTCGGCGTGAGGCGGATGCGCATTCGGCTCTGCCAGTGTTCTTTCGATGTCTCGGCGAAAATCCCTGAACAGGTCTTCGACGATCTGCTCCTTCGAAGGATAATGGTAATATAGGTTGCCGTGGCTGATGCCGATGTCAGCCGCGATGGCCGATACGGTTACGCTCGGCTCGCCAAAGCGGTTGAACAGCATGAGCGCGGCCTCAAGGATCCGTTCGCGGGTCTTCCTCTTGGGCTTATGCTCCATCGTCCGGCATCCCGCCATACCCCGCCAGGCAGGTCCGCGAAGACCTAAGCCCGCTCTTCTGTCCTATGCAGTATGGGTTCAAGCCGCCCCAACGTCTCGGAGAGATTTTGCAGGACGCCTTGCAGGCGCGGAGGTACCGCCTCTTTCGGCATCAGTGTTCTGCTGCTGTCCCTCAGCACGGCCTCATCGATTGAGACGCCATGGCGAGCCAGCACCGGCTTCAAGGAAGCCGCCCTGCGCAGCAAATCTTCCCGCGTCTGCTGATAGGCGTGTTCGCAAAGACGCCGCCGGTCCGCATAGCTGAACACATTGGTGAAAAACATCTCGCGGTCGTCGCGGCGCGGCTCGAAGAGAACGATGTCAGCATCTGGATACTCATGGCGGTATCGTTCCATGCCGACCTTCATGCGGGAATAGATGAGCGACCTGAATGTCTGGGACAGCACCGTGATGAGGCCGTATTCGGCGAGGCTCCTGGTTTCCATTTCAGGCAGTTGAAGCTCCGCCTTGTAGGGAACCAGCGGGTTGATCACGAAGAGCAGCTTGACGCCTTCCTTCAGCGCCGCCGACGCATGGACCGTCTTCAAG
Organism: uncultured Alphaproteobacteria bacterium; assembly: GCA_963833565.1. GTDB lineage: Bacteria > Pseudomonadota > Alphaproteobacteria > Rhizobiales > Rhodomicrobiaceae > Rhodomicrobium. The sequence continues at coordinate 21,018 of CAWHYO010000023.1, read as the reverse complement.
AGCGCGCCGTCGACATAATGGCGTCCGTCTATCTTCACGGGCGGGAAATAGCCGGGCAGCGCGGCGCTGGCCTCTACCGCTTTCGAAATAGGCACATGATCGAAGCCCGGCGCCCCGAACGTTACGAGGCTCGATGTGTCGAGGTCGGCCGCCACGATAAAGAGCTTGCGCTTCAGTTCGCGAAAATCGTCCGTGAGACCAGGGGTGGCAGCAAGCCGCTGGAGATAGCGGCGGACGGGGCCGCTGTCGAAAATGCCGTTCGGCAGAGCCTTCGCCAGCCGCTGGAAGGATTCCACAGCTGTTTTATTTGTGCCCCGCAGATAATCGGCGAGCGCAGAGGCGAACAACCGGGGGAGCGTGGCGATCCGTTTTCCGTATTCGCGCAGCGCCAATCTCAACAGCACTTCGGACTCGAAGGGATCGTCGTGCTCCGTCGTTTCGATGAAACGCGCATGCATTTCGCGCGGAGACAGCCCGTTGGCGAGACCGGACGCGAAGAAAGCGCCAGAGCTGACGCCCACGAAAACGTCGCAGTCATTCAGGCTAAGACCGCGCAACGCTTCGTCCAGCGCAACGAGCGCGCCGACTTCGTAAATGCTACCCAAAGGGCCGCCGCCCGCAAGAGCGACGCCCGAGGGATCGCGTTTGACTCGTGCTTGCTTACCCATGGGCGCCGCCCGCATTTTTACGTATGAGCGCGAGTTGTCTTCTTTGCCGCCGCCTTGGCTTCGTGGCCGCTCTCATCCAGGGAGGCCGAGAGCTTGTCCGCCACTTTTGTCAACTCATGCACCCGCTTCGACAAGGCATCGATGTCCTGCTTGGTCGGGACGTCGAGGCTATGAAGGGCGCGCTGAACACGCTCGACAAAGACGTGCTCAAGCTTGTCCCACGTTCCCGTCGCCTTCGACCGTGCATCCGTAATCGCCTCCTGGGCCGATTTCGAAGCACGAGACTGCACCGCCTCGCCTTCCTTCACGAGCGCGTCGAAAAGCTTGCCGCCTTCCTCCTGCCCCTTCGAAAAAGCGCCAAGGCCCGCGAGCCAGATTTTCGAGGCCGATTCACGGATCGTGGAGACGAGACCACTCTCGCTCCCTTCCCCGGCCAGTTCACTGAGTTTCTTTACCATGTTAAGCTCCACTTCCGCTCGCTTCAGCGAGTTATATTTGATAGATGAATTTATATGCCTCGGAACTCGCCCTTCGGTTGACATTAATCAAGCCATTTTAGACAGCCGCCTCTAATTATTGCTCCGAACAAGGACGGCGGCGTGCGCTGCTCAGGGAGGCTCAGCATGATCTATTTCGTCACGGGCGCGAGCGGTTTCATCGGGAAGCGGCTCGTCCGGAAGCTTCTGGCCCGCGATGGGTCCACCGTCTATTTTCTCATGCGCAACTCAACGCCTGAGCGTGTCGAGAAGCTGCGCAAATACTGGCAGCCCGGCGGCGAGCGCGCGATCCCGATCGAAGGCGACATCCTGAAGCCGGGCCTCGGGGTTTCCGATACAGACAAGGAGACGCTGAAAGGCAAGGTCGATCACATCTTCCACCTCGCCGCTGTCTACGATCTCGCGGCCGATCCGATCATCGAGATGGAAACCAATATCGAGGGCACGCGAAACGTCGTCTATTTTGCGAAAGATATTGCCGCGAAGCATTTCCATCATATGAGCTCGATTGCCGCCGCCGGGCTTTATGAGGGCACGTTCCGCGAGGACATGTTCGAAGAGGCGCGCGGGCTCGACAATCCCTATTTCGCGAGCAAGCACGAGTTGGAAAAGGTCGTCCGCCGCGAGTGCGCCATACCCTGGCGCATCTACCGGCCCGGCGCCGTCATCGGCGATTCCAAGACCGGCGAAATGGATAAGATCGACGGCCCTTATTACTTCTTCAGCATCATCAAAAGGATAAGGGGTCTTCTTCCTCAATGGGCGCCCATGATTGGGATCGAGGGAGGCAGGATCAATCTCGTCCCCGTCGACTTCGTGACCGCCGCCATCGACCATATCGCCCATGTCGGCGGCCTCGATGGAAAGTGCTTCCACCTGACGGACCCGCATCCGTACCGCGTCGGCGAGGTCATGAACATCTTCGCCCACGCGGGGCACGCGCCGGACATCAGCGTTCGCGTCAATATCGGCCTTTTGCGCCATCTTCCAGTTCCGCTGCTGAGCGGCCTCACCAGCCTCCCCGCCATGCGGCGCTTGCAGAAATCGATCATGAAAGACTGGGCTCTCCCCCCGGATGTCTTTACGTTCTTCAGTTATCCCACCCGCTTCGACTCCACCGAGGCGCAAAGCGTGCTTGAGGCCGCCGGCATTCAGGTTCCGCGCCTCGAAAAGTACGCAGGCACCTTGTGGGATTACTGGGAGCGGCACCTCGATCCGGACATCGTGAATGGCGGCACGCTCAAGAAACACGTGGCGGGCAAAGTCGCCCTGATCACCGGCGGCTCTTCCGGCATTGGCAAGGCAACCGCGTTCAGGCTCGCCGAAGCAGGCGCGGTGACCATAATCATCGCCCGCGATCCGCAAAAGCTGGCAGCAGCAAAGCTGGAGGCAGCGAGCCGGGGGCTCAAGCTCATAACCTATGCCGGCGATATTACCCATCCCGATCAATGCGCCGAAATCGTGCAGACGATCCTCAAGAACCACGGGGGCGTCGACATTCTCGTCAACAGCGCGGGCCGCTCAATCCGTCGCAGCATTTCCGAATCCTACGACCGCATGCACGATTTCGAGCGCACCATGCAGGTGAACTATTTCGGGTCGGTGCGCATCACCATGGCGTTGCTGCCGGAGATGTGCCGCAAGGGCGACGGGCACGTAATCAACCTCTCCACCATCGGCACGCAGGTGAGCCTGCCGCGCTTCTCAGCCTATGTTGCATCGAAGTCGGCGCTCGAAGCATGGACGCGAAGCGCGGCGGCGGAGTATTTCGAGCGCGGCGTCCGCTTTACCATCGTCAACTTCCCGCTTGTCAAGACGCCGATGATCTCGCCTACGAAGATCTACGACCAGGCTTCGGTGCTGACACCGGAGCAGGCTGCGGGGATGATCGCCGAAGCGATCATCAACCGGACGGCGCGCCAGGCGACCGGACTGGGTGTGTTCGGAAACCTGGTGCAGACTGTTTCGCCAAGGCTTCTGCTTCTGATCATGAATGTGCTGTACCAGGTCTTCCCGGAGTCCGCGCCGAAGAAGGAGGGCGGGCCGCATTCGGAACAGGAACTCACGCCGGACCAGATCGCCTTTTCGCATCTGTTCCCCGGCATCCACGTGTGAGCAGTCATTGCTGACGTTTCGCAGGCTCGGCCGCAGATAAAAAATACGTAGCGTCTCAAAGAGATACGATCCCAGATCCACGTGATCCGGGATCGCATTCGACCGGTTATTTGTAAGATTCATAAGTGGCTTGGCACCGTCCCAATGGTAAACGACGCCGATCGTTCCCTCGTATTGGCGCATGCGGATTTCGATCGGCTGCCCTGCCCCGAAAGTATCAACACCTTCGACTGAATTTTCCGGCGCGTAGAGGCCAGCCACCTCGAAGTCCCAATAATCAGACCACTTGTATTTGGCGCCTGCCGTGATGTGTTGCTGAACGACGCCTGGGGCAACGATGTTGATCATCACGTCGGATGCACTGATAGGGTTGTCGTTGTATGAGTAACCTGCGCGGAAAGTCCAGGTTGGATCGTAACGCCACTCAACACCCAATTTGTAGGCATTGATGTCGCGCCAGCCAAAGCCAGGGCCGTTGTCCGAGCCGAACAAACCATTTGCAGAACTCGAATGCGCAAGCGAGGGGATATCGCTATAGAAGATGTGCTTGTAGTCGAACATCACGGTGATGTTCGGCCTGACATCGACCGCCACACCTGCCGTCAGGTTCGCCGGAATGTCGAAACTGCCTTGCTCCGCAAACAATCCCTGATACCGGGTGAAATCGCTCATGTAGATGCGGGAGCTTCCGGCAACACCGAGACGCACGCTGGGCATGACCTCATATTGAACACCGCCCCGGACACCCGCTCCAAATGACAGATCGTAACTGTGGTCAGAGAGGTATCCGGGAGCTTCCGAGAACCCCTCGAACCCTCCCAGTCCATAGGCTTTGAATGCCTGAGCCGCCAGTATGGGCGCAACACCGAATGAGAATTGCCCCATCCGCTGGGCGAGAGCGAATGAGATGAGCATCTGATTGAGATCAACACCCGTTGGCGCTCTGCCGCCTTGGAAAACCGGAATTGTATAGCGGGTGTCCATGCCGCCGTTTCCGGCCATGCCGATGCCGAACACCGTGTCGGGAGCAAGGCGATGGGTCCATGCGAAATTCGGCACAGGGAACAGATTCGAAGTGGAATTGTAGTCGCCGGGCGTAACGGGGCCTGCCCCCCAAGCCTCATACCCACGTTGCGGACTGAACAGCGACATCGACACATCGGTCTGGTCGTCAATGTTGACGAGACCGGCCGGATTGTCGGCAATCGCGGTCGCATCCCGGCTGTCGGCAACACCAGCTCCCGCGAGCGCTTTTTGCCGCGCGCCGAAGCCATCCTGGAAATAGCCGTCTGTCGCGCTGGCGTTCGAATGACACAGCCCAACTGCGAGGGCTGTCAGCGCCAGCCCCCTTATTGTCTTCGTAACGATCACTTTCTCCCCCCCAATATTTGCCGTTATTTAGACGGCAAATGCGAATCACATATTTTTATATGTGCATATGAAGGATACCGATACGCCTCAGCTTGTCTTTAGCGAAGACAACAGGTTCGCGAATTAGCGCAACATTGTTGCAGGAAAGCTCAGCCAAGCTCTTTAAGGAGGAGATCGAGAACGCGCCGAGAAAACATGAAAGTCAAATGCCCCATCCCGGTCAGCACGATCTCCCGAGCGCCGGAAAGGCAGCTGCTGGTTTGAGGCGCTATGAAATTATCCTGCGCTGTCCAGATGGTCACTGTCGGAACCGGAGCGGGCTCCCCCAACGCGGCCAGCCAAGCGGAGCCAAGCTCCATCTCCCGCGCATTTTGCCCACAGCCGAGGCGCGCGAGACGCGTGCCGTGATGCCCGCAGGCGAGCGTAACGAGCTTATCTACACGCTGGCTCCCATAACGCTGGAGATAGGCCCGGGCAACCAGGCCCCCCATGCTGTGCGTCACGAGCCGAAGCCTTGCGCTGCCGGTATCCCTGAGACAGGCCTCGATATGCTGGTGAAGCTGTTCTGCAAACCTGTCGATGCTCACAAGGGCGGGTTCCAAATCGATGGCTTCAACTTCGAAGCCGGCCGACCTTAACCGGGAAATTAGCCACCACCAAAGGCCCGAATTGCACCGGTAGCCATGAACCAGCATGACCGGCAGCTTTTCTGCGCGCCGCCGGACGGCTTTAACGGAGAAGATCGAGTCCGCGAACGGCTGGATCACGCCGAACAGAGCGAAGAAGGCAAGCCACTCCGCGAGGATCGTGCCGGCCGCAGCGAGAAAACTGATGGTCTTCCCCGGAACGACGGCACGTCTGCGCGGCCAGCAGATCGCGAATGTCGCCAGAGTGAGAAGAAGATAAACGCCAAGCAGCGCGGCAAAGCTCAGCGCCGCTGCCTTGGCGGCGCTGAGCTCTGCAAATCGAACCAGGAGATAAGCGCAAAGCGCTACCGCGAGTGCCTGGACCGCCACCCCCCAACGAAGCCCGCGTGCAACCATTCTCAAACCCCGTCTTAAGCCACCCCCCAGGAACGGCTAAGCGTTCGGCGCGCTGGATGCAAGGCCCTTGCGCGCTGTGGCAGCGTCAGGCGAGAGGTTTGGCACTGCGCTCGCAGCCTGCCACGATCGAGGATGGCCCAGGGCGCAGAGACCGTCTCAGGGACTGGCAACAAGGATCGCCCGACACTCGACGGCCAAACGGATATGCCGTCCCGCGCCTAGGTCCTGAGCCCGTAGGACCGCTCAACTCGAGCAATCAGGGCCTGCAAGTGCCCAAAGCTGAATATCGCGTTTGACTTTTGTCAGGAGCGAACCGGACAGGGAGACATTGCGTGTTACGATGAGAGTGTTTTCGTTATATTTATGAAACTGGATCTCGAAAACTGGGGCGCCACCGCCGCCATCAAAAATGTTCACCTCGGGATAGCCTTCGCCGGACTCGCTGTCCTCGCGCTCATCCGTTTCGTAGTGGTATCCCGCCATGGTCGGATTGGAGCCTGAAAACCAGCAAAACTTCATCTTCTCCACGAAAGCATGGCGCACATCGGCCGGCGGACCGAAGGACAAACGCTGCGGCTCCGATCCGATCAGGCTCTCAACCGCGGGGTCTCTTCGCGCGCAGTCCTGCTGAAATCAAAGCTAGAAAGAGAAAAAGAATGATGCGAAACCACAAGCGCGCGCCCCCTGAGTAGACTTGTCTCAGTGCCATTCGAGTTCGTTCGTGGCAAAACTGAGGCTGACGCAGAGGTCACCGGGTTACGCGAACAAGGTTTTATGAATTGGACCTCAATTGATCCCGGCCGCTCACAGGACCGGCCAAGTGCTTCGGCGTCTTGCGACGCAAGCCCGGCTTCACCTGCCGCTGAGCCTCCAAATCCCCGGCTGACTCCGATAGCTTGAGCTGCTCGAAGGCTTCCAGAGCCTCCTGGCGAGCGCGATCCAGCCTCTTTTCGAGTTCAGCAACGGACGATCGGAGATTGTCCCTGCGAGTGATCGCCGCCCGAGCAAAGGTCGGGTAGGCGAAGTGATTGACATCGCTGACGCCGGCCGCCTGCTGCTCGATCTTGATCTGCTGATCGAGGTCATTCGCCATTCGGCGGAAGTCGGCAATCATCATTTCAAGGTCGTTGACCTGCTGCCTCTTCTCGTCATACTCAAAACGCTGATTTTGTTGAGAATTAAGTGTTTCGATCATGATCGCTCGAGGCCCCAACTCCGGTTACCGCGTCTCGATGGCCGGTTATTCCAGCACAAAAAACATTTTCCCTCAAAACAATTAATGGCCAGTAAAGCGTCGCAGCTTTGCAACAGAGTGGCCGTTAATGCGTTATAAGGGAAACAGGTGTTGGCCCGACTCACGAATTGCGTCACATTACCGGTGTCGTTGATTCGATCGGGCGCGGTGGTGGCGAATGAACGGCTCGTCTGTTGCAAGCAGCGTTTCTGCTTTAAGGCTCGGGCTCATCCGGATTTGTTAATATAGTTAAGCTTGCGCAAAGAAACATTGCGCGGGGTGTGAGCCGGCGTAGTAAGCTTAAGTTTTCTTAACCTTTTCTGCGTTAATGTCTTTTTTGAAGTTAAGCTTCACGGCGCGGTCGGGCTTCAAGCCTCGCGTCTTGGCAGAACGGACGTGTTGCTAGCGAGGGATTCCTATGCGGGTGCTTCTTATTGAAGACGACAGCGCTACGGCTCAAAGCATCGAGCTCATGCTTCTATCCGAGGGTTTTAACGTTTTTCAGACGGACCTCGGGGAAGAGGGCATCGATCTCGGCAAGATCTACGATTATGATATAATCTTATTGGACCTTGGCTTGCCCGATATTAGCGGGTATGAGGTTTTGCGATCCCTTAGGGTTAGCAAAATCAAAACACCGATCCTCATTTTGTCCGGATCGGGCGGCGTGGACGACAAGGTTCGCGGTCTTGGCTTTGGCGCCGACGACTATCTGGTCAAGCCGTTCCATAAGGACGAACTCGTAGCCCGGATTCACGCCATTGTGCGTCGTTCAAAGGGCCATGCCCAATCCGTCATTCAGACTGGCAACCTTATCGTCAACCTCGACACCAAGACCGTGGAGGTGGACACAGCTCGCGTTCACCTGACGAGTAAGGAATACCAGATGCTTGAGCTGCTCTCTTTGCGGAAGGGGACGACGCTTACAAAGGAAATGTTCCTTAATCACCTTTATGGCGGTATCGACGAGCCTGAACTGAAGATTATCGACGTGTTCATTTGCAAGCTGCGCAAAAAGCTGGCAACGGCTAATACTGGGCAGCATTATATCGAGACCGTGTGGGGCCGCGGTTACGTCTTGCGCGACCCGAAAGAGGAACAGGCTGCAGCCTGACATCGGACAGGGAATTGAGATACCTGCAGCGCCCTTCATGCACGCGTGGAACGATATTATGTTTTGCGACTTGCCATCGGCGGGTTGAAGCGATCGCAGCAGGCCCTAATAAACCTACCGCGGGAAGGTGCTAAAGGGCGCTTCGCTACATACCTCGGCATTGGTTGGTTTTTTTATACCATCGGTCCCCAAAACTCTTGCATCAACCGGCGCACCCCTTCAGCCTCCTCTACCCCGTTGACAGCCCTTTGGAACTCCACCGCCTTCGGCAGTCTCGCGCTGTACCAGCCGAGATGCTTCCGCGCGATCCTAACACCCGCGCGTTCGCCGTAATAGGCCAGCATCGCCTCGAAATGCTCCATCATCGTTTCGAACTGCACGCGCAGTTGAGGCTCGCCCGGCGCGACGCTCCCGCGCAGGAATGCAGCCACCTGCGCGATGATCCACGGGCGCCCATAAGCTCCACGCCCGATCATGACGCCGTCGGCCCCTGACAGCGTCAGCGCCCGTGCCGCATCGGCTGGGCTGCAGATGTCGCCGTTCACCACGACGGGAATGGAAACCGCTTCCTTGACCTGCCGCACAAAGCCCCAGTCCGCCTCGCCGCCGTAGAACTGGCAGCGGGTGCGGCCATGCACGGTGACCATCGCGATCCCGCACTCTTGCGCGGTTTTTGCAAGACGCGGCGCGTTGAGCCGGTCCGGGCTCCATCCCAACCGCATCTTGAGCGTCACCGGCAGCTTCACCGCGCTGACCACCGCCTCGAAAATTTTCGCCGCGTGCGCTTCGTCGCGCATCAGCGCGGCCCCCACCTGGTCCTTGACCACCTTTTTCACTGGGCAGCCGAAATTGAGGTCGATGATGTCCGCGCCGCGATCCTCGGCGAGACGGGCGGCTTCAGCCATGATTTCGGGCTCACGGCCCGCCAGTTGCACGGCCAAAAGCCCCTCGTCCGCCTCCCGCTCCGACATTCGGAGCGTCTTGCGATGCTCGCGAACCACGGCCTTGCTCGCGAGCATTTCGGTTACAACCAGTTCCGCTCCGAATTTCCTGACAATGCGGCGGAAGGGCCGGTCGGTGACCCCGGACATCGGCGCAAGAATAACCGACTCGATGTGTCCCCACGATTGGCATAACGGTAGTTGTGCAGGTCCTTCGTTATTGCTGTTACGGCGATGACCTGTGGATAGGCAGCCGGATAGCTTGGCGCTGCTGTCGGCCCCTCATTTCCGGCAGCCGCGACAAATACAATACCCTTCTTGCTCAATTTTTCGATCGTCTCGGCAACGAGTTCATCCCGAGGCCCCGAGAAGCTCATGTTGACGACCTTGACGCCGAAACTCTTCATCCAATCAAGCGCTTTCAGAAGACTGAGCGTATCGGCCGCCATCTCACCCCGCCCGTCAGAAAAGAAAACGTTGGCGGCGAAGAATTCTGCGTCGGGGATAAGACCGGGTGTACTACCAAGAGGGCTGCCTGCTAACAGGGACAGGACTGCGGTGCCGTGCCAATTGGGAGGAACGCCGTGTCCGTCCGGGGAGAAATCGAACCGATGGATCGTCCGTCCCGCGAACGACGGGTGGGCTTCGTCAACGTCGGTGTCGATCACGCCGACTTTCAAGCCTCGCGCACAGGGCGCCAACGCTTCTTTCCAGCCAATCACCTCCCGTGCAAAGCAACGGTCCGCCACGCACCCAGAAGTATTCCCGGGAGCCGTTGTTGGCTTGTCTTTGTCTGGCGTCCGGGGCTCCTCCTCGCGTACTGCCGCGCGGTAGAGCCGGTACAACTTGTTAAGCTCAAAGCGGCCGCCTGGCAACTCCCTGCTCAGAAGCTCCTGTCCCCGAACAGCATCCAGTCGAGAGGGCACGGTGAAACGGATGATGATATGATCGCTTGCCTTCAATGAAATAGCTTGAGGATCGGCCCTGAAGCCCAGAGCTTCGGCCCGCTTGATTGATGCCGGGTCCAAACCCACAGCCAGCACCTCATTGGGCATAAATGCCGAATTCCCAATCACGACGTTGGTATCTACAGCGAGCCGTCTTGTTGTTTTGCTGGACAGGAGCCGAGCGTTCGGAGCTCGTGGCTGTGGGATTTACTGTCGTGTCGTTCTGCTGGGGAGCGGTATAGCTCGTGGCTATGGGGTTTACGGATTGATTCAGCACTTCATTGGAACGGTCCTCTTTCCAGCCCTGCAACACATTGTGTAGATCACCGTCCCACTTCTTGTGCTCATGTTCGTGTTCATGGTGGTGGTCGTGGGAATGTCTGTCGTGACCGTCCGAGTGTTCGTGCTCATGCCGCCGACGAGATCCCGTCTCCTGCCAATGATGTTCCTGTTCTGGCTCCCGATGCCCAGCTCCAGACTGCCTTGGTGTTCTCCCCCGCCAATTTTGAAGCCGAGCGTCATCATATTGCGATTGGCATCGTAGCCGATTTTACTCGAATCCGAACCGGAGCCGCCGCCGGATGAAGGGGTATAGGACGACCGGCCTCATCGGAGCCATGGCCACCTCCCCCGCCATCTCCGCCGTGGCTGCCCGATCCATCGCCGCCACCGTTGCCTCCTCCGCCATCACCACCGCCATGGCCTCCTCGCCGCCACCATTGCCCGCCCCGCTACTTTGCAGCGTCACGCCGCCATGCCGGAGGGGCGGCAATCGCGCCGTGCCTTCTGTAAAATACGCCGCGTTATCAGCCATGGGCGGACCGTAGCATCTGCCTGGGGATTTCGGCAATACGGCCAGCCCGCGACACCAGACATTTATCAATCACGTCCCGCGTGGCTTTGCCCGGGAAGTCGGAGCTGCGGAGGCGGGGTCGTCGGGCCAAGGATGCCGGGGATAACGTCCCCTCATCTCGGCCTTGACCGCCGCCCAGGAACCCTTCCAGAAGCCCGGAAGATCGCGCGTGATCTGGATCGGCCGGCGCGCGGGCGAGAGCAAATACAGTGTGAGCGGCAGCTTGCCACCCGCGATTGAAGGGTGCTGCGACAGTCCGAACAACTCCTGCACGCGGATATGCAAGGCGGGCGCGCCTGCCGTTTCGTACTCGATGGCGTGTCGATTGCCCGTGGGCGCCTCGAAATGCGTCGGCGCCTCTTCCTCCAAACGCCGTTTCAAGTGCCAGGGCAGCAGGGCATCGAGCGCCGCGCCGAGGTCGTCCGCGCAAATCTCGGAGAGCTTTGTCTTATGGGCAAGGTATGGCGCAAGCCACCCCGCTGGCGTCCTGGCAAGCGCCTCATCGGAGAGATCCGGCCATTCGTCCTCTCCGGCCGCTCGCAGGAAGCTGACCCGGTGGCGGAGTTGGATTTGCGTCTTGCTCCATGGCAGGCGGGCGAGGCCAAGTTTGGCGATGCCGTCGGCCAAGAGATGCGCCGTTTCCTCGCTTGCCATCACAGGGAGAGGCTCGTTTGCGAGCACAATGGCATCGAGCCGGCGGACACGGCGCGCCCTCAGCGCGCCTGTGCCGTGATCGAATTCGATTTCCTCCTTCTCGCGGATGCGTTTGCCTGCGGCGGCAGACACGTCCACTTCATCCGCCGCAGCCGCGAGCAGGATGCGCGTCGAAGCCGCCGAGCCCGACAGCTCGGCCGCGACGAGGTATGGCGACCGCGCCAGAGGATGCGCCGGATCAAGGTTTGCGCCGCGGCCATTGGCGAGGAGGAACTGGCCGGGGTTCCCTCGTGCTTTGCCGATACGCTCCGGAAAGGCGAGCGCCAGCATGCGCGCGATCGACATGTCCTCACGAGGCTCTTGCGCCGGGCAGCCCGCGCTTGCCATGCGCGCCCACCCGGCCGCCAGCTTTCGCATGCCGGCGGCGCGGCGCGAGCGATCGCGGCGGAAAGCTTCCAGCCGATGGGCGAGATCGGGATCGTAGCCGCCAAGCCCGCGCTCCACCATGATCGCAGCGATTTTAGCGGCCTCCCCTGCGTGGCCAAGCCCGGCTGCAACGATCACCATGCGGCCGAGCCGCGGCGGCAGGGGCAGCGACCTCAGCCGCTTGCCCATGGCGGTGATGTGGCCGCGCTCGTCGAGCGCTTCCAGTTCCGTCAACTCCTCGCGCGCGGCGTCGATGGCGGCGGCGCCCGGCGGATCGATCCAGGACAGCGAACGCGGGTCGCCTGCTCCCCATTCCGCGCAGTCGAGCAACAGGCCCGCCAGATCGGCGGAGCGAATCTGCGGGCTCGGCGAAAGCGGGGAGGCTCTGTGTTTGCGGCTCGTCCCACAGGCGAAAGCAGACACCGGGCTCGGTCCGGCCCGCGCGGCCCCTGCGCTGATCCGCGGCGGCGCGCGACACGCGCACAGTCTCGAGCCGCGTCACACCAACGTCCGGCTCGAAGCGTGGAACCCGCGCAAGGCCGCTGTCGATGATGACACGCACGCCTTCGATGGTGATCGAGGTCTCGGCAATCGAGGTCGCGAGCACGACCTTACGCAGGCCCTTCGCTGCGGGCTCGAGCGCAAGGTCCTGCGCTTCTTTGTCCATCGCGCCGTAAAGGGGAGCAAGGACGATCGCCGGATCGCTGATGCGCTCCTTCAGCCGCTCCTCGACGCGCCGGATCTCGCCCTGCCCGGGCAGGAACGCCAGGATCGAACCGGTTTCCGCGGCCAAGGCCCGCAACACGGCGTCCGCCATCTGATCCTCGATGCGCGCAGTATCGTTGCGGCCGAGATAACGGGTCTCCACCGGGAAGGCGCGGCCAACGCTTTCGATGACGGGGGCATCGCCGAGGAGCTGCGCCACCCGCGCGCCGTCGAGCGTCGCCGACATTGGCAGGATGCGCAGGTCCTCCCGGAGGCCGCGCTGGCAGTCGAGCGCAAGCGCGAGCCCCAGATCGGCATCGAGCGAGCGCTCGTGGAACTCGTCGAACAGCACCGCGCCGACGCCGGAAAGCTCGGGATCATCAAGGATCATGCGGGTAAAAACACCCTCGGTCACGACCTCGATGCGTGTCTTCGGCCCCGATTTCGAGACCATCCGCGCCCGCAGGCCGATCCGCTCGCCGACAGCCTCCGACAAGGTACGCGCCATGCGCTCGGCAGCAGCCCGCGCTGCGATGCGCCGCGGTTCCAGCACCAGGATTTTCCGGCCCTTGAGCCAGCTTTCGTCCATCAACGCGAGGGGCACGCGTGTCGTCTTGCCGGCGCCGGGCGGGGCGACGAGGACAGCGGAGGCGCGCGCGGCCAAGGCGTCGCGCAATTCGTCCAGAACGGCGTCAATCGGAAGCGGGATGGCAAACTTCATGGCGATTGTATCGAGGCTCCACGTCCTTGTCGCAAGCACGAACTGCGCAGAACGAAGTGTAAATTGCGGGCGATACCTGTCACGAATGGTCGGAGAACGGCAGTCCAAACGATTTTACGTGAATGAACGGATTGGCGGAGACATCAAGCCTGGAGCCAATGATAAGGTGCGCGAGAGAGGCTCCGGCGCAGCGCCATCAATGCTTCATCGCGGCAATGGAAGGGAACCATGATCACAGCCTACAGATGCGAGGGCAACCGTATCCAGCCATTAGCGTGCGACGCCCTCCCGAGCACCCTCGAAGGCGCCTCCACCGGCATTGTATGGATCGACGTCCACAAGCCTACGGCAGTGGAGGACCAGCAGGTCGAGAAGCTGCTTTGCATTTCGCTGCCGACGCGCGAGGAGATGGAGGAGATCGAGATCTCGGCCCGTCTCTATCAGGAGGACAGCGCGGAGTTCATGACGCTGACCGCGATTGTTCGCATCCACGCGGAGGAGCCTGAGACGACCCCGATTACCTTCGTGCTGAAAGGCGATACGCTGGTGACGCTGCGCTACGAGGAGCCCAAGGCGTTCGCCAATTACATCGCGCGCGCCCAGAAGCCGGGCGCCGTCCCATGCTCCGGGGGCGAAATGATCATGATGGGCCTGATCGAAGCGCTGTGCGACCGGATAGCAGATGCGCTCGAAAACGTCGGGCGCGACATCGATAGCGTATCGCGTTCAGTGTTTCGCAGAAAGCCCGGCGAGAAACCGTTGTCGAACCCGCATGACTTGCAAGCGATCATCGAGAAGATCGGCCGCAACGGCGATCTCCTGAACAAGGTGGGGGAAAGCCTGGTCAGCATCAATCGCGTCCTGACCTATCACACGACGCTCGACGAGAATGACAAGCGCAGGGGCAAGGAGGCCCGCGCCCGCTCCAAGGTGCTTTCCAGGGATGTGGTTGCGCTGACCGACCAGGCGACGTTCCTCTCGAACAAGGTGAATTTCATGCTCGACGCGACGCTCGGGCTCATCAATCTGCAGCAGAACCAGATCATCAAGATCTTCTCCGTCGCGGCCGTCATCTTCCTGCCGCCGACGCTCGTTGCGTCGATCTATGGCATGAATTTCGAGCATATGCCGGAGCTCAAATGGCAGTTCGGCTATCTTTGGGGCATTGGACTGATGATCGCCTCGGCAATTCTGCCCTATTACATCTTCAAGCGCAGAGGATGGCTTTGATACCCCAGCGGCAGGCTGCTGGAGGCGTTCACCTGAGCAGCGCCGGGCGCGCCAGCAGATGGCCCCTACCGTCATCGGGAGGACAGAGCTGCTTCCGGTAGCCCGCCCCCCCGACCATAGAACCCGGCTAACAGGCCAACTGGCTTCTTGTGTACCGGTTGCGAAAGGCGGCATCTCCTCGAACCTTCGGATCAGCTTGCGCTTATGTCTACCTGCGCGGGGATGTTAGGAAAATGCGCCTTGCTGAGAGGTTAATCGCGACAAGACATTGATATTACATAGAAAAATTCGCAAGAGCGCTTCCACCGGCGCGGCGGAAAAGGGCGCGAGTACGGTTAACAGCCGCGGCGGCAACATATTTAACGGACTTTAGCGCGTCCCATTCCGTCCAAAAATACATTTCCTTAACTCTACCGAATTTGGCCAGAAAGTTGTTCTTTTTCAAAGAGTTAAATCAGCTGATCTGCGCCTCCCCGACGATGGCGCGCGCATTTTCGCCATTTTTCGGCGCAAATTCAGGCCGGAAATAAATCCTTGGGCGCCGCCGTTAACCATCGCGGGTTAACGCCTATTCGGCATAGAAACGATTCGTTTACCATGATGGCGCGGCGAGCCTGCGCTACAAAGTTGGAACGCGGCGATCTGAAACGCGCGCCGCTCAGTTCCATCATCCAAAGCCTACGATTCCCGCTTGACCCCAGGGAAGAGACGTGATGGCGGACAAGCCAGAGGGCAGCTGAGCCGCAGTTGGAGCGGGTCGTTGGCGGGGGACGGAGTTAGCGGCGGGGGCACGGGGCGCTCCGCCTTTTCTCATCACGATTAAGCGTTCTGGGTCGGGCTCAGCTCACGCCTTTCTGAGTTTTTCGTGATGAGCAAATACCTTAGCTTAGCTGTCGGGAATAGGGCGCCGAAGGAGGCTTCAAATGGCAATGTTACGTAACCTCGGTATTGCGGAATGGACTGCGATTGTATTGGCGACCGTTATCACACTTGCGCCGCTGGTGCCGTACGGCGCTTGATACCAAGGGCAGGTGCACATACAAAAAGGGCCGTGGAGCTGTGAGCGCGGCCCTGCCGCTTCTTCGACAACGCGCGCGCGGGATAATTCGGAACCGTGGTTGGAGCGAGTTGTGGTGGGGGAGTGAGGCTTGTAAGTCGCGAACGCCCGTTTTTGAGGATTGAAAATGTCGATCATGATGCGCCGCCGCAATTCGGTTTTCCTTGCGCTTTTGACTTTGGTCGCGGGCGTTCTTTTGCTTGCAGGGCGTCAGGATGGCATCAGGCCCTGGGACAGGGATGTCGCCTTCGAGGCGGGCGCAGGCGGCTATACCGCCGAAGGCAGCGTCAGAGACTACGAGAGCGTCGTCCACTTCAACCCCAACGCTCTGGAGGACGCCTCGATCCTCCTGACGCTCAACATGCGCAGCACTTCGACCGGATATAGCGCCGCGGACGAGGTGGCCCTGTCGGACAAGTTTCTCGACGTGGACCGCCATCCGACCGCCGTGCTGACGGCGCGCGGCGCCAAGCCAAATGGCGACGGCAAATACATCATGGATGGGCAACTGACGTTGAAAGGCGTGACGAAGCCCGTGCCTCTGCGTCTCCTTGTCCAGATTAAGGATGGGACGCCCGTCGTGAGGGGTGCGGCGCCTGTCAACCGCCTCGATTTCGGCGTGGGGGAGGAAACCTACAGGGGGGTGGCCCTCGACAAAGAGATGAAACTGAAATTCTCCCTAGTCGCCGAGAGGCTCAGTGATCCGACCAGCCCGCCGAAACCGGGAATTATTGAGATTAAGTAGCGCCTTGTTTGCGTGCAATTTCATGCGCGGGTATCAGAGTGCGCTTGAAGAACAACGGACTCGTCCTCCGATTAAAGAGGCGTTCCGATGCCGGGTTGAGGCGTGAAGTCCAACAGCTTGGAGGGTGGGCTGGCCGGGCAGGAACGGCAGCTCATCCTTCAGCAGCGGGCGCTCTCCGAAATCGGCCCGATGTACGTAAACGGCCTGATCCGGCCTACTCCGGGGCAAGACAAAGCGGCTCAATCCCTAACCCGCGATGGCCTCAAGACAAGGTTATCCCCACGCGAGCGTAACCAGGGTCTCCATCGCCCAAGAGGGTCATTCCAGCGAACCCGGCAATAAGAGGAACGGCGGCTTTGCTGGTGTCAAAATAAGCGGACGCCGCCCTGCCCGTCTTGGCGAACGTCCATGAAAACGCTCCGGGCGCCCTTACGGTTTGACTTGCCTTGAAATAGCGCAGGACGGCATCGCGGTTGGTATCGGGGGCGCGCAAGATGACATGCGCGCGGGCCAAGGCGGCAAAATCGCCGCCGCCATCGGCGCGATAGCTGTTGGTGACGACGGCGAACTCACGATCGAGGCCGATCGGCTTCCCCTCGAAACGAACATCGAGAATGCGCGCGGAAGGCTTCGTCACGTCGATCGCATAGGTGAGCCCAGCGATTGTATCGAAGTTGTAGGAGGGCATGCGCATGTCAACGAGCGCCTGGGGCTGCCCGGCCGCAGGATCGATGGTCTTGAAGATGCGCGCGGCTTCTTCGAGCCAGCCGATGATTTGCGCGCCCGTGGCCTTTACCACCACGAGGGTATTGCTGGAATAGCTATAGAGGTCGGCCAGCGCGCGCATTGGCGCAGGCCCCGCAGGGATGTCGATGAAATTATCGGGTGTCGCGCCCGCGCGATAAGGCGCCGTCGCGGACAGCAACGGCAGTTCGCCGAAACCGGCGCTGGCGAGGAGCGGCTGCGCATACCAGATTTGCGCCGCGTTCACGAGCGCGCTCGCCGGATCGTATCCCGCCCAGACAAAATAGCTATGGATTCGCGTGTCGATCGCGCCGGCAGGCTGCTCGACCCAGGCCAGCGTTCCTTTGTGCGCGGGTGCGATGGACGCCGCCACAGCTGCGTCGGGCGTGCTCAGTTCCTTTACCGCGCCTGCCTCGCGGAGGTAGATCGGGCGCGTCTGGACGTCCGCCTCACTGACGGTCCAGCGCTCGCCTTCGCGCTTCAAGGTGAGATCGACGACGCCGAGATGGCTGCCCCAGAACCCTGGCATAAGCGCCGGTATGCCGTCGAGCCGCCCGCGAACCGCGTCCACGCCGTCGAGGCCGGCATAGTCTTTTCCGGGAAAGACGCGATGGGCGTGTCCGGTCATGATGACGTCGATGCCCGGCACGGAAGCGAGGTGAAGGGCGGCGTTTTCCTCGCCCTCCGTCCAGGGGGCGGCCTTTATACCCGTATGGCACAGGGCGACAACGAGATCGCACCTGGGCCGCAGTTCAGGAACCAGCCGCTTCGCGGCCAGCACGATGTCGCTCGCCTCGAGCTTTCCTTCGAGGTGCGCCTTGTCCCACGCCATGATTTGCGGCGGGACGAAGCTGATGACGCCGATGCGGAGTTCGTGGCCGACGCCCGCGTCATCCTTGAAGGTGCGATTCAAAATGGCGTAGGGCGGGAGGAAAGCACCGCCACCGGCGCGAACGACGTTGGCGCAGAGGAAGGGGAACGGCGCGCCTTGCAGCGATGCCTCAAGAAAATCGAGGCCATAATTGAATTCGTGATTGCCTAGGCCCACGGCGTCGTAACCGAGTTCGCCCATGATCGCAACGAGCGGATGCAGCGCGCGCGTGGGCGGCTGTTCGGCGACGTAGTCGGCAAGCGGATTGCCCTGCAGAAAGTCGCCATTGTCGAAGAGAAGCGTATTCTGGCATTCGCCGCGCGCCGCCTTGATCAGCGTCGCCAGCCGTGTGAGGCCAACCGTCGGGTCCGGTTTGGCGCGATAATAGTCCCAATCCATCACGAACATGTGGAGGTCGGACGTTTCAAGAAGGCGCAGACGCATCTGGCGCGCATAACCCTCCACCCTAGCCTGCGTCAAGCTTAAAGCTTACGCGAGGCTCGCATCGCCCTTTGCATAAGCAGACTTTCTCGCGCTCGCGAACGAATGCCTCTCTCTTATGTGGTCCCTTCCGGCAAACACTACATGCGAGCTTTCGGCATATTCAACAGAATAGCCAACTTAATCCAAACAGATCACAGTAATTGCTATGCTTAAGTCGTTCTTATAATAGATAAGCTTACGCGGTTCAAATTTTTATTACTATATTAATTACGAATATATATTTATATTTTGACGATACCACTTCTCTGAACCCAAAAGTTGTGAACCATTACTCAGCTTGAAGTAAAGGCCACTTTCCAGCGCCAACCGAAAGCGAGATCCTCATGTCTCACCATCTCGACTCACCGATCGCTCGCCAAGATGTCCGCCTCGACATCACAGATCTTTATGTGTTTCGTGGTGAAAAGGGCACCGTGTTTGTGATGAACGTATGCCACTCGATTGCGGGCAACATTCCAACTCCCGGCTACCACCCGGAGGGGATGTACGAATTCAAGGTGGACCTCAACGGCGATGCAGTCGAGGAACTTACCTACCGATTTACTTTTGAGGAGCGCGATTCAGAAGGCCGGCAGCGCTTTACGCTGCGCCTTATCACGGGCGCCGAATCTTCCGATCCGATGCGCCGGATTTCGCAATAGGGTTGTACAGACGAAGAGACTGCCACACCAACCGGTGTGCGTATCTGGGCGGGCAAGGCGGGTGATCCGTTTTGGATCGAGCCCGATGTGCTGCACGCGGTTGGGCATGCGTTTCAGGACGGCACAGTCATCGATCTATCGAACTGGAGCCCGGCGAGGGCGAAGAACCTGTTTGCTGGCCACACTGTGTACTCGATGGTGCTGGAAGTGCCCGATAGCGACCTTGTCAGCAAGGCTGTCCCCGGCCGCCGCATAGGGGTGTGGGCTTTGTCGACGCTCGCCACCGACGCAGGGGGGTGGCGTTCGATCAACCGGTGCGGCCTGCCCATGATTCATCCATTGTTCACGCAGTTCAACGAAGACCTCGGCAACCGCCTCAACGTGGGCCGCCCGGCCGATGATTTCGCGACATATGGCGAGACCGTCATCCGAGCCGTGGCCGGCGTGGTCGCGGCATCGGGAACAGCAGAAAACCCGCGAGCCTACGCGGAAAAAGTTGCACACCGCTTCTTCCCGAACATGCTCCCCTACACGATCGGCACCCCGGCGGTGTTCGGCTTCGCCGAGTGGAACGGCCGCTCACTGACGGACAATGCGCCAAATGTGATGTTTACGATCGCAGCGAATACTCCGGTCCGGCTCGGTATCGGCAAGGAGTCGGTCACCGCGGAGCCCTCGGCGGCGTTCCCCTATGTTCCTCCTGTCCTGCAAACCGCCCGGTAGGAGCATTGGCCTTGGGATCGCTTTCTCAGCCCTTCCGGCAGCTGCCTTCGCGCATCCCGGTCACGGCGTCGAAGGATTCGCAGATGGCTTTGTCCATCCGCTTCAGGGCCTTGATCATCTCATTGCGATGGTCGCGGTGGGATTGATTGCGGCAAAGATAGGTGGCCGGGCGCTATGGGAGGTGCCGGTCGCATTTTTGAGCATGATGACGCTCGGCGGCTGTTTAGGCATGCAGGGCGCTGTCTTGCCGTTTGCGGAAACAGGCATTCTTTTTTCCGTCGCCGTCTTTGGACTTGCACTTCTCTTTGACTGGAAAGTTTCGGCCGTCGCTGCGGTAGCGATTAGCGGGCTATTTGCAGTCTTCCATGGCTATTTGCATGGCATCGAGATGGTTGCGGGCACTCGGTGGGCAGCCTACGCGTCCGGATTTATTCTCTCGACCGCGCTCCTGATTTTCGCGGGAATCGGTCTTGGGATTGGGATTGGGAGAATAAGCGCGGTGAGGGAAGCCGTGCAAATGAACTGCCCTTCCGGTCAATAGGGCGGCTTTTTGCGCTCGTGCTGGGCTTTTGCGGCCTCGGTCCACCAGGCGAGATCGTCGGCGAAACGGGGGAAAGCTTTCTCCAAGAATTTACCGGCATCGCCGGCGGGCTCGCCGTCCGGGTTCAGGGCCTCTGAAATCGGGCCGACGGTCAGCGTGCTTGAGATAACGGCCATGCCCATCTCTGAGAGAATGCCATGCCAGGCGGAGTTCGAGCGCGCGCCCGAAAGCCGCCCGCCCGAGTAGCTGGCAATCGCAGCCGGACGCCAGAACCAGTCTTCCAGGTAGTGATCCGTCAGGTTCTTGAGCCCCGGCTGAACGCCCCAGTTATACTCTCCCGTAACGAACACAAAGGCGTCGGCGGCGCGGATTTTCTTCGCCAGTTCCTCCATGGCGGGCGGCGCTTCTCCCTTGGGGTATTCCTTGTACATGCGGTCCAGCATCGGCAGGCCGATGGCCTTGGCGTCGATCAGCTCGGGCGACTCGCCCCGCTTCTTGAGACCATCCACGATGTAGGTCGCCAGCCGGATGCCCATGCGGTCCGACCGGTAGGAGCCGTAAAGTACAAGGATGTAACTGCCCATGTCCCTTTTTCGCCGTTGATCGCACGAAAGAGCCTCGCGCTATTTCTTCGCCGTGTACCCCTGGCCCCTGCGATGATTGAGAGCCCAGA
>CAWHYO010000022.1:0-25980 GCA_963833565.1 uncultured Alphaproteobacteria bacterium | reverse complement strand
CTGGCCTGGATGGTCGATCAGCCTTTGATCACCGTGTCGTTTTTTGCCCTGCTAGTTGCGGCCTCGCTGACCCTGTACCCGCGTCTCGGCATGGATTTCTTCCCGCAAATCGACGCCGGGCAGATGCGCCTGCATGTCCGCGCGCCTCCGGGAACGAAGCTGGAGCAGACACAGCAATATTTCGCGCAAGTTGAAAGCGCGATCCGCGACATCGTCGGCAGCGACCAGATCGACGTCATTCTCGATAACATCGGCCTGCCCTACAGCGGCATCAACATCGCGCTCTCCGACACGGCGACGGTCGGACCGATGGACGGGGAAATCCTCATTTCCTTGAACGAAAAACACACCCCGACGCCGGAGCACATTGCCGATCTCAGGCGCGAACTGCCCAAGCGCTTCCCGCAGCTGCAGTTCTTCTTCCAGCCCGCCGACATCGTCAATCAGGTGCTGAATTTCGGGCAGCCCGCGCCGATCGATATCCGCGTCTCCGGCCCGAAGGACGCGGAGGCCTATGCGACGGCAACGAAGCTGGCACGCGACCTCAACGGCGTTCCGGGCGTGGTCAACTCGCATGTTTTCCAGGTTCCCGACGCGCCCTCGCTGACCGTCAATGTCGACCGGGAAATGGCTCGGGAAGTCGAACTCGGCCAGCAAACCATCGCAAGCGACATGCTCGTATCGCTGAATAACAGCCTGCAGGTCTCGCCAAACTTCTGGCTCAATCCGAAGAATGGGGTGAGCTACCCGCTCGTGGTGCAAACGCCAACCTACCGGATAAACAGCGCCCAGGACTTGTGGACGCTTCCGGTGACGGCGCCGGAGGCGAAAGACCCGCAGATTTTGATGAACGTGGCGAAGTTCGGCCGCGGCAAGTCACCCATGATTGTGTCCCAGCTCAATATCAGGCCGGTTTACGATGTTCACGCCGACGTCCAGGGTACGGATCTCAATACGGCGGCCAACGCCATCGAAAAGGTGATCGCAGCCGATCAGCCCGACCCATCAAAAGCGGTCAAGATCAGGTTGAGCGGGCAGGTCGAGACCATGCAGGAAAGCTTTAGCGGGCTGTATTCCGGGATGGCGCTCGCCGTCATTCTGGTGTTCCTGCTGCTGGTGATCAATTTCCAAAGCGTGACGGACGCCGTCATCGTGCTCCTCGCCGTCCCGTTCTCGCTCTGCGGCGCCATGTGGATGCTTTTTGTGACCCAGACCCATATCAGCGTGCCCGCCCTGATGGGGACGCTCATGTGCATCGGGCTCACAACGGCGAACAGCATTCTGGTCGTGACCTTCTGCAATCAGCGCGTTGAGGCGGGGGTGAACCCGCGGCTGGCCGCGATCCAGGCCGGTTTCACGCGTCTGCGGCCGGTTCTCATGACGGCTGGCGCGATGATCCTCGGCATGATCCCCATGGCGCTTGGCGTCGGCGAGGGCGGCGAGCAGAACGCGCCGCTCGCGCGCGCCGTCATCGGCGGATTGCTGTTTGCGACCGTTGCAACCGTGCTCTTCGTGCCAACCATGTACCGGCTCTTGCGGCGCGCACCGAAGACTGGAAAAAATTGGAGGGAAGACGTTGTCCCAGCCTGATACTCCCCAAACCGAAAAAGACACGGAGCCTTTTGACGGTTTCGACGATGTTGCCGAGGGGATATCCAAGCCTCATCCGCATCCTCCGATCCCAGGCTCCTTCTCGAAAGGAACCGGCCGCAAGCTCGCAATCTCGGCGGTTATCCTGACAGTTCTGCTCGGCGGCGCTTACCTCTTTGTGAGCGCCATCAAGGCCCATCAGAGAGCCGGACTTGCGGCCGCCACGGAAGCCAAGGTCAATGAACCGCCAGCGGTCGAAGTCATTTCGGTGGCGTTAGCTCCGCCCAGCCAGCCGCTGCGCCTGCCAGGGGGAACAGAGGGCTG
Source organism: uncultured Alphaproteobacteria bacterium (assembly GCA_963833565.1). Classification (GTDB taxonomy): domain Bacteria; phylum Pseudomonadota; class Alphaproteobacteria; order Rhizobiales; family Rhodomicrobiaceae; genus Rhodomicrobium. The sequence continues at coordinate 24,066 of CAWHYO010000022.1, read as the reverse complement.
GTATCACTCGACTATCTATGGCCGGGTCAGCGGATACATTACGAAATGGCTTGTCGATATCGGCGATAAGGTCAAGAAGGACCAGGTTCTGGCCGTGATCGACACGCCAGAACTCGACGCGCAACTGGAGGCGGCCCGCGCCCAGCTCAAGGCGGAGGAGGCCGAAGTTGTCGTCAGGGAGGCCGATGCGGATTTTGCCAAGACAACCTATGACCGCTGGCAAGGATCGGCAAAAGGCGTGGTCTCCGAGCAGGAGCGCGACGAGAAGAAGGCCAGCTACGCCGTCGCCCAGGCAAAGGTCAAGGCCGCGCAGGCGAAGGTAAATCTCGACAAGTCCAATGTCGATCGCCTCACCTTCATGGCCCAGTTCAAACACGTGTTAGCCCCCTATGACGGGGTCATTACCGAGCGGCGCATCGACATTGGAGATCTCGTCACGGCCGGAAGCACGTTGAACACAACGCCGCTGTTCGGGATCTCGCAGTCCGATAAGATCCGCGTCTTCGTCAATGTTCCGCAAAGCGCCGCGAGCGACATTGGCGTCGGGACCCCGGCGAAAATACTCACCACCGATAATTCGTCCCGCGTTTTCGAGGGCAACGTAACCCGGACGAGCGAGTCCATCGACCCGAAAGCGAGAACGCTCCGGGTTGAGGTCGATATTCCCAATCCGCACTTGGCGCTGGTCCCCGGGATGTATGTCCAGGTTCAGTTCGAATTCGAAGTCGAAGGCTTTGGTGCAGATCCCGGCAAGCGCGCTCCTGTTCCGGTCGGGCGGGCCGCAGGTCGCTGTGATCCAGCCCGGCAGCACGGTGAAATTCAAGGATGTGCAAATCGGCAGGGATAATGGTAACACTGTTGAAATTAAGTCGGGTCTTGCTGACGGCGACCGGGTAGCGCTCAATATTAACAACCAGATCGAAGACGGCAGTAAAGTGATAGTAAAGGAGAATAAGGTCGCCGTTAAATAGCGTGGCTGGGGGGTCACGTTGTGCGGCTAGATGCCTTGGCGATGCCAGGCGTGAGGGGGCACATGCAATTGGTGAGGAAAAGCCGGTTCCTAATCGCCTGCACGGTTGCGGCTCTGTGCGGGTGCACAGTTGGACCGGACTATTATCTCTCAGACGTCGAAGTGCCCGTCTCTTATGGATCATCTTGGAAAGCCGTCCTTACCCAAGAGGACTTGCCTCAGCCCGAAATCGTGCGCTGGTGGCGCACTCTTCATGACCAGGAGCTCAATCGCCTCGTAGAGCGCGCCATTGAGTGCAACCCCGACATCGAAATCGCTTTGACGCGCGTTCAGGCGTTCCGGACGCAGGAAATTGTGGTTATCGGCAATGCGCTGCCGCAAGTCGGGGCGAGTGGAACCTGGGCAGCAGGCACCGGAACCGATCTCACCAAGGGCCGCGTTGCTCAGTCGATCCGCGCCGGCGATGCCACGACCGGCCTACAGCATATCGATCGCATGGTGGGGCTCGACGCACAGTGGGAGCTCGATCTTTTCGGCAAGTACCGGCGGCTTCTCGAGGCGGTGAGCGACGATGCACAGGCCATGGCCGAGCTTCGCAACGCCGTCCTGATCAGCGTCGTCGCCGATGTCGCCCGCAATTATGTCGACATCCGTGGCCTGCAGCTCCGTCTCAAAATTGCGAAGCAGGCCGTTGAGGCTGCGCAAAAAAATGTCACGTTCGTGCAAAGCCGTTTCGAGCGCGGCCTTACCAATGAACTCGACGTAACGCTTGCGAAGCGCGAGCTGGCAACAATTCAGGCTGTGGTCCCGCAGCTTGAGGTGGCGATTTCGGCAGCCGAAAGCCGCCTGTCCCTGTTGCTCGGAAGCTATTCGCCCGACGTCCTGCCCGAACTACGTCGTTCAGCGGGCTTGCCTCACGTCCCATCTCGTCTGAAGGCGGGGGTGCCAGCGGAGCTGCTGCGCAGACGACCTGACATCCGAGGCGCGGAGCGGACTCTCGCTGCTGCCACGGCCCGCATCGGCGTGGCGACAGCCAATCTATTTCCAGACGTCGTCTTCACGGCAGGGCTCGGCGCACAGGACGGCGAAAAGACATCCGCCGCGGCCAAGCCCATCGGCAATCCGATCTGGTCGGCCGGTCCTGGCGCCTATTGGCCTTTGCTCGACTTCGGACGCCTGGACGCGCTCATCGACATCCAAGAATTGCAGGCTCACGAGCTTCTCGTCGCCTATAAAAGGACCATCCTCCTCGCCGTGGAAGAGGTGGACCAGGCCATAAAGCAGTTCAGGGCTGAGCAGCAGCGGCTTCGCGAACTGACAGTCGCTCTCGAACAGTCAAAGCGCGCCGTTGCTCTCGCCACCGAACGCTACGAACGCGGTTTGACGGACTTCCTGAACGTGCTTGACGCCGAGCGGCAGGAATTTGCGATCGAGGACCAGAACGCCATCGCGCAGGAAGCCGTCGTAAATCAGTACATCGCTCTGTACAAGGCGCTCGGAGGCGGCTGGGAGATCTATGACGAGCTGCCACCCTTGAAAGAGGCGCAACCTGCCCTCGTGGCGTCGATCCGCAGGCTTACCAACGGCTGGCACTAAGCAGAGTTTGCTGGACGCGCCAACGGATCGCCGCCTCTGTCATCCCGGAAAGGCGAAGCGTTATCCGGGATCGTAACAAGTTGAAGACGCTTGACTTTTTTGCGATCCCGGCTCGCGCTTCGCTTGGCCGGGATGACGAAGTGGAGCAAGCGGCGTCTGCAATGACAATCCGTTGGCCGGGTTGGCGAAGTTTGTTTAGAATCAGTGCATTTACGGTTTTTCGCGGAAAACGCTATGCTGCGCCGATTGTGCGTTGACCCCGGATGGTTCTGATCCCGGCCACGCACGCCGCCGAGATGGAGCCCTTCAACGCGCTCATGGGGCGAGTTCCGCGTCCTTTACTCCGGGGGCATCGATCCAGGCTCCGGCATTGCGGGGACGGGAGGCCATGGCAGCCGCGCCGTCCCTCGGGTGCGCAACCACAAGGTGCCGTGCACCCGGAAGACGGGCGGCTCATCTACGAGCCGCTGGGCGAGCCGTCCGCCCAGCTTTACGGGCGCGAGACCGGCTCGCATTATCAGGCGCAGGCGCTAAAGCTTTCGAAGCACTTCCGCTGAGGCAGGGTCAATGCCGTTTGAGCCGCCAAACATGCTCAGCACACCCCTTCGACGGACACATTATCATCCCCGGCCACGCGCTCGAATTGAGCGCCGCCAGTGCTGGGCGATGTATGTGATGCGCCGCGAAAGCTCACCCGTCCGCGCCGCTTCGAAGCGGCGATGCAGCTCCAGATACTTGTCGCCATCTTCGCGAGATGCCGAAAGGCCGGCAGCGTGGCGTGCCTCATAGTCGATCAGGCAGGCGCTTTCCTCGACCGACAGACCACAAAGGTAGCGCTCGCCATTTGTTTTGCGTCTCACGCCCTTGAGGGCTTCTTTGCGCGCCCAGGATTTCTCCCTTGCCTGCTCCAAAGAATTGCTCGTCATGCGCTCCTCGAAAGCAAATCGCCCATGCGAATGATGTGGAGGCCCGGTTCGGCAGTTTTCTCTCGAATCACCTTGCCCGCGTCGATAGCATCATCGCAGGTTTGCACTCGCAAGGGTTGTAATAGGCTTTACAAAGGTTTTCAAGCCGGGCATGGCAGCCGCGTGTCGGACGGATCTACGAGCCGCTGAGCGAGCCGCCCGCGCAGCTCTATGACCGCGAGATTGGCTCGACGGCAAATGCAGGTGACGGGGAACAGGTTTTTCGGCCGACACCGGAGCAGAAGCCGCTGGGGAAGCTCCATCACGCGATCATGGTGAAGGTTTCGTTGCCGAGCCGATTATGCGTTAACCCGAGTTGGTTAACATGCGCGCCTCGGATTTATTTCCGGCCTGAATTTGCGCCCGGAAAATATCCAAAATTTAGAGCCGACGCGTCCTGCGGATGCGAATTAGGCTCCTATTACATTGATTATATTTGCTTTTTAAGCAAGAATGAGCAGAGTTAACGGAGTGTATTTTTAGACGGAAGTGGACACGCCAAAGTCCGGTATTATGGCGCAAACGCCACTGGGAGGAAGTAGTTAGTTAGGAGAGCGCCGTGGATCGGCGCGCGGCAGTGGCCGCTTTGATATCGCTTCTCCTAATCAGCGAGTGCGTGTGTGACATCGGGGGCAAACTCAATTTGTTGCATCGCCAAACTCTCTTCAAAAAGGAAATGGTTAGTGTTCCCGTTTATCAGATTGGGTATTTTCAGCAGGTAGAAGACCATGCCTGTTTTGTGCCTCTGGTATTGTAATGTTGGAGCGATAATAGACGCATACAAATATAACTGGTTGCAAGGAAATAGCCTTTCTTCTTTCCTCTCTGGGAAACCAAGCCAATTGCTTTTGCTTGCTGATTTGGCCTGGGAATATAACTCCACTCTTTGCTTGTGCGAGGGGCAGTTTCTTCTCCTTTACCCCATGCAGAATTTCTCAAATTCTTCAGGTATTTTGAGGGAATTTGTACCAAGGATGAAAGCCCTAGTGTGAACTTCCGCCTCGAAGGCGGGGTCTTTTCCTGCGTTCTTAACTACGACAGTGCATGCCACATGCACGCTTCTTTTGTCCCACTCAAGAGGCCCATCAATTTGCACGGATATTTCAAGCCACGGGCGCTGGGCGACAAGGAAAGCTCTTTCAGTGGTCCTTGCTGCGCTCTCAGCGATTTGACCAGCTTTCTTAGCAACTTCATTGGCTTCGCGAATGGCTTGCCATTGTTTTTCCAGCTATCAAAGCTTGAGCTATGGCAGCAAGGAAAACGCAACAGGCAAAGAATGCATTCGGATCGCCCCAAAATTCTGTCGACCCAAGGCTGATCTCTCTTTCTGACGCTCTTTGCCATGTGGCCGATCGGCCTCTGCTTGCAGTACAGATATGTCGATAGATCCTGGCCAATTGTTTTGGCCATCGCGGGGGGCTCTGGTTGCTGTTCTGATGTGGTTCGGCCCTTGGTGGTATCCCCTCACCTGTGCGGTTTGGGGGCGGTTTTAAGTACAGCAGCACGAGAACGAGAGCCGTGAACCCAATTGCGAGGAAGAACCATTGCTCTTTCTTGAGCATAGCGAGATCGCCTTATTCATTCTAATGAGGCGATCTTTATAAGTTTTTCGTTAAATATCCTCTAGCTTGACGCTTTCACGTCCCTAACACGGCGAGACACGCCATAAAAAAAGCCGCTGTTATCGTGGCGCGGGTGAATTTGTTGGCGATGCTGGCCTTGGTTTCCTTGAAGCCGTATTTCGTAAGCCGCGTTGCCAGTTCATCATAGGTGACATTGGCGCGCTTGAGTTCGGCCTTCAGGTGGCGCGTAACCCGCTCACTCCATTCTTGCTCTGTTGCAGCCAAATCCATTGGTCATCTCATCTTACAATCGGTGAGATGTTATCATATCTGATATTTTGTTATTGACAAGCGGAGGCTTTGCAGTTATCACATTCGGTAACTTAATACCGGATGTGAAAGATGGCGCAACACTTCTTACTCTCAAAGGCGGCGAAGACGCTGAGCTTGGCTCAGGTCTTCCGCATGTCCGATGAGAAAGCGGAAGAGATGTTTTGCCTGATCCGCTGGGCCGATACGAAAGGCGCTCCGGTTTGCCCGCATTGCGGCGGCGTTGACGCTTACGACTGCCGACGTCCGAACGGTGCGCCGCGCTTTCGCTGCCGTGCTTGCGGCAAGGATTTCTTCGCTCACCTCGGGCACGCTGTTCGCCTCGCACAAACTTCCGCTCCGCATGTACCTCGCAGCAATCGCGATCTTCGTGAACGAGGTCAAGGGCAAGTCCGCACTGGCTATGAGCCGCGACCTCGGTCTGGCCTACAAGAGCGCCTTCGTTCTGTTCCACAAGCTCCGTGAAGCGATGGCGGAAGAGATGAAAGGGCGGGTTGTTCGGCGGTGACGGCAAGACAGCGGAAGTCGATGGCGGCTATTTCGGCGGCTATGTGAAGCCTGCAAACCTCAAAGAGAACCGCCGCGACCGTCGCTTGGCCGCCAACCAGAACGGCAAGCGCCAGTGCGTGGTCATCGTTCGCGAGCGCGGTGGAAATTCAGTCCCGGCAGTCTTCAAAAGCGAAAGCCACGCCGCAAACTTCATCAAGGCACGCGTCACGAAGGGCACGAAGCTGAACGCCGATGAAGCCGTCCTCCTGGGATAGTCTGCACAAGAATTTCGAAGTTGCCCGCATCAATCACGAAGAGGCTTACAGCTTCGACGGCGCCTGCACCAATTGGGCCGAATCCTATTTCTCACGCCTTCGCCGCGCTGAGATCGGCCATCATCACCACGTCGCAGGAACTTACCTTCTCCGCTACGCTCAAGAGTCCTCTTGGCGCGAAGATCATCGCCGTACATCAAATGGCGAGCAGGTGAACCGGATTGTTACACTGGCGATGGGACGCAAGCCTTCGGTGGATTTCTGCGGTTATTGGCAGCGCCATTGCTCCAAATAAAAGTCTGTGAAGAAGGGCCGCTGACAAACAGCGGCCCTTCTCTTCTCCGTCTAAAGTGGCTTTGCGAGAATCACTTACGGAGAAACAAATGGCCTCTGAATTTATCGCTGGCCTCAGCCTCTTCAAGACCGCGTTTGATATTGCGAAGGGATTGAAGGACATCAACGACGCGACCATTCGCAACGGGGCGATCATAGAACTTCAAGAAATGATCCTCTCCGCACAGCAATCGCAATCTACGTTGATTGAGCGCATAAGCGAGCTTGAAAAAGAAATGGCTCGCTTGAAAGACTGGGAAACCCAGAAGCAACGGTACGAACTCAAACACATTCCCCCGTCTACGAAGGTATTGGCTTACGAACTGAAGCCAGACATGGCAGGTGGAGAACCACCGCATTGGATATGCACAACCTGCTATGAGAATGGGAAGAAAGGCATTCTCCAGCCAGAGACGCGCAATCCTGGCCGTTGTTACGTCATGGTTTGTCATTTGTGTAAGTCCGTGTTGCGTGTTACCGGAGTCGCCCACAACTAAACAAGATACGCGCCGGACTACCCCTAAGGCGCGATCTGCCATATCCGCAGGCCATGCGGCCCTTTGCGGTTCACGACATCGCCCTTGTTTCGGTATCTCTGGAGAGCGTCATTGACGCGCTTTTTGACCAGCGGCGCAAGTTGGTCATCTTTCAAATCGATGCCGTTCGCTTTGGCAACGGCTTCCGCGATGGCATGGCGGTCAAGCCCATCAGGCGATCCCCGCAACGCACCGAAGACCGCCCGCGCCAGGCTCCCTCTGTTGAACAGCGGTTCCGACTTGACGTAGTAGCCGTCTGGGTCTCCGAAGATCCGCAAGGTCTCACCGATCAAGGCGAGGTCTTTGCGATAGACCTTGATCTGGTCTTCCAGCTTTGCGATCCGCATGTGGATTTCATGCGCCTTCGCTTTTAGTCCGGTTATAACGTGTGGTTCGCTCATGCCTTGAAATGTAAGGCAAAATTAATAAATTGCTTCTGGCGTTTGCTCCATAATACCGCCAAAGTCCGTTAAATATGTTTGAGCGGCCGAAATTAACCATGACCGGCGTCGGCGGCGTCATTGATCATGGTATCTTTCCTCTTAATATCGATGGCTCCATTAACCTGTCAGCAAGGCTCTTTTTCGTAGCCTTCCGGATCAGATGCGAACGCAAGCTGATCCGGAGGTTAGAGCGAGATGACGCCTTTCGAAGCGACCACACAAAAAGCCAGCTGGCAACACGACGTGCTCAATCCGTGCGGCCGAGATAGCGGAGCGCGCCGGTGCCGAGTGCACCGCCAAGGACGCAGGGAATACCGGCCTCGACCTGCCCGGCGACGGCAAGGCCAAGGCACCCCATTGAGACAGCCGCTTCACCGACCGAGCCCCAGGTGAGAAGGTCGCGCGTCGAGCCCGGCCCTTTCCGCTTCAACTCGTCGAGCGCCGCCATCGCGTCCTTGCCGAGGCGCGCCGTATCCGAAAGTTCCGCCGCCTCGATCACTTCCTTCAGCACGGGCTTGACCTCTTTCGGCTGGCTCTCCTGCAGCCCTTTCAGCACGCGAAGCAGATCGACATCGCGTGCCGCGTTCGAGGCGAGCGTGAACCGCGCCATGCTGCCGATTGTCAGCTTCTCGACACTGTCCCGTTCCTTCGCCCATGGCAGAAGCGTGACAATCTGCGCGATCGGGGCCTCTTTCCCGGTCGCGAAATAGATGCCCCACAGCGTGTCGATGAGATCGGCGTTCAACTCGAAAGTGATCTGGCGCTTCTGCGGCTCGGCGCTCGCCTTGAAAAACATGTCGCCGTTGAAGAAGCTTTTCACCTTGTCGAATGTGCCGGGCCGCGTCTTTTCGAGCGCGACCTCGCTGAGCGGCGGCAGATCGCCCGACAGATACCGCTGCACCATCTCCTGGCGGTCGGGCAGCCGCATCGCGAGGCCGCGCATGTGGTCCTTCCAATCGGGCAGGCCCGAATAGGCGACGGCGCGGATCAAAATCCACTGGTCCTCGAAGGGCAGCGGCAGCGTTTTCTCAATAATCTTCCACGCGTTTTTCGGGTTCGCGCCGAGCACGCCCGCGAAGAAGCCGACATAGAGGCCCGAGCTTTCCGGCTCTTTCAGCGTGCCGTGCTGGCTGAGGCCCCGGATTACCACGGCCACCGCCATCGGCTCGGGTCTCGTGCGATATTTCTTGATCCACCGCTGGGCGACCTCGGGCCAGGGGCCGTTTGCGGGGGGAGGGGCGGCGCTTGCGGATTGCAGGAGCGCAACGGCGATGAGGGCGGTGAGGACGCGGCGCATGAACTCCTCTCGATGCACGAGATGCCCGGCGGCGCGTGGCCGGACGGATACACGTCAAGGAGTTAAGCGCGGGCGAATGGCCATTTTGTGAAGGGTCTGTGGCAGACTGGCTTGTTTATGTAACCCCATTTCGCGGCGCTACCAGCTCAGGCCGGCCGGCCGGAAAGTTATCTGTCGCGGTCCTTCGGCATAAAACTCAGTCTCGACCATGAGCTTCTTCGCCTTGCGCAGCTTCTGGATGAACTTAGCTTCGGGCTGCAGGAAAATGACAATCGCGGAGCCATCTCCCGCCCGGACGCATTTAAAGGTTTCAATGGGGCCGTCGTCGAACTTTACAGAGATCGCCGTCTTAAAATGCCCATCGCATGTGAAGACGCCCCTGTGGACGCTGAGCATCACGACTTCTTCGCGCGGGCGTTTTCTTAGGGTTAGGTATACCTTCCAACCGTCGCGGTCTATGGTGATATAACCTTCGTTTTCCAGCTCCGCATAGCGGATAGTTTCGCCGCGCATCTCGTCCTTGTCCTGCGAATATTGCCAACCGCCCGAACTCTTGAGCATCTGCGCCACCAAGCGCGGTAAGGAGCGCCAACAGCCCCAAACAAAAACGGATCATGAAATTCTCCTAAAATAGATAGGTGAGATTTGCAACTTTGCGGGTACCGATTAAAGCTTCTAGTATGTTTGTGGAAAGGCGCTCTGCGGCGGTGTCACCACCCATGGCCTGAAGGCCGCTTTGCGCCGTTCGGTGCGTGGGGGGTCGAAACTGGAAAAAGAACAGGCCGCTAATCAGGCATTATTCATCCAGTTAGCGCCGCCTCACCCACTCTGTGAACCGATGCCGTTTAAGCATTCGCCCCGTTTCCATATCGCGAATGCGCTCCATGCGAGCGACAAGGAAAGCATATTCACGGTCTCCTCCGCCCGGATAAACGCCTTTGATCATGGATGGACCGATAACGCGCTCAACCAGCCAATTCACATAGATTGGGTGATGAGCTCTTCTTCCGAAGGCGCTCACATAATCGAATTCTATCGCACGCTCGCATTGGGACCATCTCCCCCACGGCGCGAATCCCAGCAACCAATCTACGAACCGGAACATCTTTGCCTCTGATTTTATAAAAACTGAGACCTATCTTTGTAGCTTAATCTTGCAATTGATTTAATGCAGCACGCCGCCATCGACGCGCTTGCGGCGCCTTCCTCGACCCTTGGGGATCGGGCTTCCTCGTCGGCACCAGGGCGAGAAGCGTCCAGCGGGCCGTCGGCATCGAAGGCGATCGATCAATGAAGAGACGCTCACGCGGTTGCCGGAAGCACAGCCGCGCCGTCCTTGAGGACCGCCATCGCCCACGGCCTGGAAGGCGCTCTGCGGCCGGATTCCGCGGCATGGCTCGAGCCCGGGCTAAGCACTGACAACCCTTAGGGCAGGGGGAGGTGTTCGCGTGTCATTGGCATATCGTTGGCAAAAGCAAACCAACGTAAGGACAGAATGACCCAAGCCGTTGAAAAGAATGGTCGGAGTGGAGTGATTCGAACACTCGACCCCCTCGTCCCGAACGAGGTGCGCTACCAGGCTGCGCTACACTCCGACGCCGCCCTGTATATACCTGCCGCGGCGCCGGGCGCAAGCCATGAGAGAATGTTTTATTCAGAAGCTTGGCGCTCCTTTCTAGCAAAGAAGCGCAGGACGCATCGAGGTGTTGCGCGGCGCACTCTTTTCGCGCGACGCCATCTTTATCTTGGCGGCATAGATCGCGAGGCAATCGGAGAACTCCGAAGCCTTGTCGGGGGTAAGTTGAATGAAAGCAAGGGTTTCGCCGTCGCCGTCTTCGATCTGGATGGTGATTTTTTTGTCCTCCTCCTCGGCCCAGGCGCGAATGATCGCCGGTTCCCGCCTTTTGTTCTTTTTCATAGCCGTGCCTCCTCTAACCCAGATCACCGGGCCGTTCAGCCTAAGCTTGCGGACCCTGCAGGTTAATTTAGAGCAAGGATTGTGCCGATTCCACGTCTAATCTGGGCGGGAGCGCATCAAAAAAGGCGCACCCTTCTGCAGGGGAACGCCTTTTGCCTAAAGATTATGCAATTGCCCAGCTTCTAGCCAAGGCAAGGCTAAAGATCAGTTACCCATGAACGGATTGGACGGCATGGAACTGGCCGCATTCTGCACCGCCTTCGTTCCATCCTTGACCGCCTTCATGGTCAACTCGCGAAGTTCTTCCAGCTGACGGCTGAAGTTTTCCATCTGGCTGCGCAAATGGGCGTTCTGAAGCTCGACGATCTCGCTCAGGTGCTTCGCTTCCGTGAGTTGCATGGCAAGGTTGAAATTCGACTCTGCATTCTGGCGGGTGAACGCCGCGATCTTCTCATTCAGTTGCTTGAGACCCTCGGCAGCGGGCATGGACGACGTGTCGACGCTTTGAAGCATTTTTTCACTGGAGGCGACGAAGGTGTCGAACGCCTTGCGGGCCTGCTCGATGCTGGACTTCATGATGTTGCGGATGGAATTGGGAAGTTCGGCGAAGTTTGGTGTATTCTGCATTTGCGATATCCCTACCCTGAATTGAAGTTGGAAACGGTGAGAACCGTGTGGCATTCAGCGAACGGCACTGTACCCTAAATATCGAAGATGAAGACACAACTGACAAGCTTAACGATGCGCTTATCGAATCTTGGGTAAGCGGCTGAGGTTGAAATCTTCGGGTGTGTCAACGTCGAGAAGCACACCGTGATCTTTGGTCGCAACCTCAACAACGAACGGTTTGTGACGCCGCAATAGAGAGCGCCCGCCTTCGCCGGAAGACAAGGCTGAGAGTTCCGCGAGATAGGACGCACAGAAAAGAACCGGGTGCCCCCGCGCTCCGTCATGCACCGGCACAACGATCGACCGTTGCCCGAAATTCCCTGCGAGCGATTGATAGTGCTTGATTTCGATCTCCGGCATATCGCCCAAAGCGATGAAAACGCCGCCGGCATCGGGATGCACAGCACGCGCGCCGGCCGCGATGGAGGTTCCGAGGCCGTCTTCAAAGCGGTCGTTATAAACGCATCGGAAACCATACGAAGCGGTTAATGTCTCCACCTCGGCCCGGTCGCGTCCCGTCACCGCGATGCGGTCGATGAAGTCCATCTCCCCGCCTATCTTCAGCGCGTGCGCGAGGAGCGGTTTCCCCCGATAGGGCTGCAGGAGCTTGTTCGGGCCGCCCATCCGGCGCGACAGGCCCGCAGCCAGAACGATGAGACCAAACCTTGGCCGTGGTTCTAACAAACCATCCCCCGCTCGCGGGCAGCCGCGACAATCTGCGTCAGGATCGACAAAGCAACGGAAGGCGCGGTCTTCAACCCGGTGACAAGCCCCGCAGGGCTCTTGATCCGGGCTATATCGGCCTCCGGGAAGCCGGCCTCCATGAGAGCCGCCTTTCGGGCCGCGTGAGCGTTTCTGCTGCCGATTGCGCCGATGAAGAAACAAGGGCTGGGAAGCAACTCGGAGAAAAACGGGCATTCCTGGCTGTGGTCGTGAAAGGCGAGAATCGCAGCCGTCCAACGATCCACCACAAAAGGCGAGCGTGGCCCGAGCGACCGCACCTTCACCGAAGCGGGCAGCTTTAACAAACTCTCCGGATCGGCCGCGTGGAACTCCGCCTCGAAGCCCGCACAAGCGGCCAGTTCCGACAGCGCCACCGCGATCGGGCTTGAGCCAACGATCAGGCAACGAATTGCGGGCTCGTATACCCGCAGAAAGGCATTGCCTTCGCGATGGGTCAGCAGGCCGCTCTTCAGCGCAGCCTCGAGTTTTCCTACGCCCGTCATAAGATCGATCCGAAGCGCGAAAGGCTGCCGATGTCTCACGCGCCTAGCCATATCCCGGATGAGCGGCACATCGGATAGGGGCTGGATGAAAACGTCGAGCCCGCTGCCGCAGGGCAAGCGGATGTCGAAATAGGGCGATCCCTTGCCGTAACGGAGAAGCCTCGGCTTCCCCGCTTTGATCGCGGCCACCGCCTCCAGCGCAATTGCTGGTTCGAGGCATCCCCCCGAAATGTAACCCGACCATTGTCCGGTTTCGGACACGGCCATCTGGGCCCCTTCGGCGCGCGGCGCATTGCCTTCGACGCCGACCAGTGTGACGAGGGCGCAAAGCGAGCCTGCGGCGCTCCAGGAGGCGAGATCGGGAATGACGTTCTCCCGGTAGGCGGCGGCAAACCCGCCGCTCACCGCCGGTCGATCAAGCAAGTCCGTTGTCATCAAGCTTCGTTTATTTGACGGCGCGGACTGGCGTCCAGATGCCGTCAAAGCATCATTCGGCCGGTGCGGCGGCGCCTTTGGCTACGTCGTGACCGTGAAGAACACCCGGGAACAGTTTTCGGATCACGACATAGAACACGGGCGTGAAGATCAGGCCGAAAAACGTAACGCCCAGCATCCCGTAAAAGACCGCCGTGCCAAGCGCGACCCGCATTTCTGAGCCTGCACCGGTCGCGATATAAAGCGGCACGACGCCCAGCGTGAAAGCGAAGGAAGTCATGAGGATCGGGCGCAGCCGCAAGCGGCACGCCTCGACGGCGGCCTGGAAGCGGTCCCGGCCCTGCGCTTCAAGCTGAGCTGCGAACTCTACGATCAGGATCGCGTTCTTGGCCGCAAGCCCGACCAGCACCACAAAGCCGATTTGCGTCAGGATGTTCACGTCCGAACCGTGCGACCACACGCCGAGGATCGCAGACAAAAGGCACATCGGCACGATAAGGATGATGGCGAGCGGCAGGCTCCAGCTCTCATATTGCGCGGCCAGCGCAAGGTACACGAACAGAACCGCCAGCGCGAATATTACGATGGCGGGCGTTCCCTGGTGCGTCTCCTGATAGGAGAGGTCCGTCCATTCGTAGCTGATGCCATCCGGCAGGATACGCTGGGCGAGGTCGCCCATGATCTGGATGCCTTCGCCGGAACTGACGCCGGGCGCGGTCGTGCCTTGCATTTCGATTGCAGGATAGAGGTTGTAGCGTGGGATGCGCTGAGGGCCTGTAATTTCGCGGAAGGTGGCGAGCGAGCCGAGCGGCACCATCGCGCCATTCGCGCTGCGGACCTTCAGCTGCGCAATCTTCGCCTGATCGATGCGGTACGGCGCATCGGCTTGCGCCGTCACGCGATAGGTGCGGCCGAAGGCGTTGAAGTCGTTCACGTAAGCCGAGCCGAGATAGATCCGAAGCGTGTCGAAGACGTTTTGAAGCGGAACATCGAGCATCTGCGCACGCACGCGATCGACATCGACGAACACCTGCGGCGTGTTCGCGGTAAAGGTCGTGAATACCGCCTGGAGCCCTTGCGTCTTGTTGGCAGAGCCCATCAAATCATACGCGGCCTCGGTCAGCGTCTGGAGCCCGCGCCCGCGGCGATCCTGCAGATACATTGAAAATCCGCCGCCTGTGCCGATACCCCGGATAGACGGCGGCGCGATCACGAATACATTTGCTTCCTTCATCTGCCCGAGTTTTGCGCGAAGATCGCTCACAAGCTTCTGCGCCGTGAGCCCTTGCTTGGAGCGCTCCTCGAAAGGAGCCAGGACCGCAAAGATCGCGCCCACATCGGGCGCGTTGGTCCGCGTCGCGCCTGAGAAGCCGGCAAAGGCCGGCGAATGTGCAATGCCCGGCGTCGAGAGAATTTCCTTCGTTGCCCTTAGGATCACTTCGCTGGTTCGAGACAGCGAGGAGCCGGAAGGCAGGTTGAAGGATACGACAAGGTAGCCTTGATCCTGTTGGGGAATAAAGCCTTTCGGAACGGTAACGAACAGATAGGCGGCTGTCCCGATCAGCCCAGCGTAGATCAGGAGCATGAGGGGCGTCACCCGGATGATGACGCTGACAAACCTGGAGTAGCCATGCTCCAAGGCGCGGAAGATGCGGTTGAACCCGTTGAAGAACCAGTTCGTGAGGAAAGAAATATCGAAGCGGTGCTTCTTTTCCTTCTCCTCCCTGGACCTGAGCACGAGAGCGCAAAGAGCTGGGCTCAACGTCAACGAGTTGAAGGCGGATATGACCGTCGCGACGGCAATTGTGAGCGCGAACTGGCGATAGAACTGGCCGACGATCCCCTGCAAAAACGCCGTCGGAATGAACACCGCGCAAAGCACCAGCGCAATGGAGATCAGCGCCACGCCAACCTCGTCCATCGTGGAAAAGGCCGCATCCTTGGGGCTGAGGCCGTGCTCGATCTTGCGTTCGACGTTCTCCACGACCACGATCGCGTCATCGACCACGATACCGACGGCGAGCACGAGGCCGAACAGCGTCAGGTTGTTGATGGAGAAGCCCAGCGCCGCCATCACGAAAAAGGTTCCGATCAACGAAACCGGAATCGCGACGACGGGAATGATGGTAGCACGCCACGTCTGCAGGAAGACGAGCACAACGATCACGACGAGCAGGACCGCTTCGTAGATCGTCTTGATCAGCTCGTCGACAGAGCGCTGGATGAATTCCGTCGGATTATAGACGATGCGGTACTCGATCCCTTTCGGGAAGCTTTTAGACAATTCCGCCATCGTCTCCTTGACGGAATTGGCCACCGACAAGGCATTTGCTCCCGGCGTTTGCGAAACCAGGAGCACCACGGCAGGCTTGCCGTCGAGAAAGCCGTTCGTCGTGTAATCTAGGCCGCCCAATTCGATGCGCGCCACGTCGCGCAATCGCGTGATCCGGCCGTCAACGCCGGTCTTGACCACGATCTCCCCGAATTCCTCGGGTTTGACCAGCCGGCCCTTGAGCTGCAGGCTGGTCTGGAAGGCCTGATCGTTCGGCATGGGCGGCTGTCCCAGCGCGCCACCCGCGACCTGAATATTCTGCTGCTGGAGGGCGCTGACAACCTCGCTGGCGGTCATGCCGAGCGAGGCGATCTTGTCGGGATCGAGCCACGCGCGCATCGAATATTCGCGGACCCCGTAGAGCAGCACACTGCCGACGCCTTTCACGCGCGCAACCACGTCGCGAACCTGAAGCAGCGCGTAGTTCGAGATGTACAGCTGGTCGTAGCTGTTATCCGGCGACAGCATATGCACGACCATGAGGATGTCGGGCGTGTTCTTTTTCACGACCACGCCGGTCTGGCGCACCTCGGCCGGAAGGCGAGGTTCAGCAACCGCCACGCGGTTCTGGACGAGAACCTGCGCCAAATCGAGGTTCGTGCCGAGCTCGAAGGTTACCGTAATCGTGACGGTGCCGTCTGCCGTCGATTGCGACGACATGTAAATCATGTTCTCGACGCCGTTGATCTCCTGTTCGATGGGCGTCGCGACGGTATCGGAAGCGATCTGAGCATTCGCGCCGGGATAGGACGCCGTGACAGTGACAGTCGGCGGCGCAACCTCAGGAAATTGAGCGACGGGCAGCCGCAAATAGGCCAGACCACCCACGATGACGATGAAAATCGCGATAACGGCCGCGAAAATCGGGCGCCGGATGAAGACGTGGCTGAACTTCATGGCAGCGACGCCGCTTTTGGGCCTGTTCGATCACGGTCCTCTCGGCCTTGACCTTGATCCCCTTCCGAGCCCGCTGAACGCCGTTCACGATGACCCAGTCGCTCGGCGTGACACCGCTCCGGATCACACGAAGCCCGTCGATGATCGGCCCCAGGGTGACCGGCTTTGCGCTCACAGTGCCGTCATCGGCGACGGCAAAAACGAGGCGGTTGGACTGATCGGTGGCAATGGCGGCATCGGGAAGGAGAATGGCCTTGTATTCTCCGCTGCCAATGACGCGCGCCCGCGCAAAAAGCCCGGGCAGCAGCATGCCATTCGGGTTCTGAAAAGTGGCCCGCTCTCTAAGAGAGCCCGTATTCTGGTCGATGCGGTTGTCCACGAAATTCATTTGTCCCTTGTAAGGGAAAGCGGTATCGCCCTGGAGCCCCACCTCGATCGGATTGGCGGTATCGCGTGAGCTTGGCCGCTTGCCTTGCTCGATAAGCCGCTTGTATTTCAGGAAATCAGCCTCGCTGATATCGAAATAGAAGTAGATCGGATCGGTCGAAACGATCGTGGTCAACAAGGTACCGCTGCCGGAGCCGCCTGTGATGTAATTTCCTTCGCTTATGAGCTTCCGGCTGATTCTGCCGGTGATCGGTGCATGGATCTGGGTGAACTCGACGTCCAGCTCGCCCGACCTGACGCTCGCCTCCGCGGAAAGAACCTCGGCTTCGGCCGTCCTCACGGCTTGGCTTCGCTGGTCGAAACCCTGCTGCGAAATCGTGTTGTTCGACACGAGAGGACGGGCGCGCTCAAGATCCTTCTGTGCGAATTCAAGCTTCACTTTCGCGCCCTGAAGCGCCGCGCGATCGCGATCCAGAACCCGCTGGAACGGGCGCGGATCGATGACAAAGAGAAGATCGCCCTTCTTGACGATGGCGCCGTCCGTAAACCTGACCTCGGTAAGGACGCCGGAGACCCGAGCGCGCACTTCCACCGTGTCGACAGCTTCGAAGCGGCCCGTATATTCGTCCCATTCCACGACCGTTTTTTCGACGGGGTTCGCCACAGAGACAGACGGCGGCGGAGGGGCGCTCGATTGGGCTTGCTGCTTTTCGCTGCAGGAAGCCAGAACCAGAACCGCCAAGCCAATGAGGGCAGCTTTCAGAATTGCAATTTCGGACCGGAGGGGCATTCCTTGCCTTTGGGCTGAGGGTCAATGAAGGATAGAGCAAAAGCCTGTCCGTCTCATCCTCGATCAGCGTGCTGTTGATAGCTTTGGAGGCAAGCTTAGCTTTGATCAGGGATCTTGAACTTTCCATATAGCAAGAGCAGCCGATGCGGCAACCCGCTGGAGCCTTTTCCCGCCTCAACGAAAGGATTTCGAGGGCCTGGGCCGACAATCGCGCGACACAGCAGCAGAATAATGAAAACAAGGGCTAAGTCTTAGACAAGGCTGCCTCCAGCCGATGCCGCGCGTGTATTACGCTGCGCCCTGCTTTGAATAGCGTTCCGGAGAAGTGTCCTGCCCAAGCGGAAGCGGCCCTGACCGGAATATTCCTGCCGGGTTGCATTCCCAGGAAAGCTACATCAGCCGATGCGTTAGATTGCTCTGATCAGGTGCCGCTTTTTTGCGGCTTGGATTGATCCGACGCGGCTGTCGGCGCCCACTGAGATTGGGCCGCCTGCTGCCCCGACCCCGGAACAGGCAAAGCTGCATTCGCGGGAGGGATCTTGAGTGGAGGATTTTCCTTCAGATCAGGCTCCGGCCCCTTCTTTTTGGCAAATGCATTTGATAAGCCGATATCCGGCAAACTATCGATCCCTGGCGTTTCGCAGCCTGCACCCACTACGCTAAACGCGACTACAGCCACTACGCCAGACACAAATCCGCGTCTTGTGAACATGGTTGATCGCCCCTGATTCCCGTCCACTTTAAGCGCCTAGGCATGATTTCGGACATTTTTGTGACTTGCTCGGAAAGAATTGTAGAGCAGCCCCGCGACGCCGGCAACAATCGCAACATCGGCCACGTTGAAGACGTACCAATTGAATCCGGCAACATGAAATGAGAAGAAGTCGGCGACCGCGCCGTAGTGCAGACGGTCAATTGCGTTGCCGAGCGCACCTCCGATGATGAGCCCCACGCTTGCCGCCGCCAGCCGCGTTTGGAGCTGCGCAAGCCACAAGGCCAAGACAAACGCCGCCGCCACCGCGAAGCCGACGAGCATCCACCGGCCTGCATCGCTATTCTGCTTGAAAAGCCCGTAGGAGATGCCCGGATTCCAGACGAGCACGAGATCGAAGAAGGGCGTCACCGTAATCTTCGGCCTCTGACTGCCGTCGAACATCGCAATCATCCACGCCTTGTGAAGCTGGTCACAAAGGACCGTGGCGGCAGCCAGTGCAACTCCGGTAAAACTATAACGTCCCCAAATCTTCATGAACGGATCACATTTGCCAAGCCAGGAGAGCCTCTCTAGACCACGCGCGGCCATCGCACAAGGCTCGCGCGTTTTCAAGTCTCGTTCGAATTTGAGGAGGTTGCGCGTCGCCGGCGGAAGACAACTTTAACTGTGCAATTCTGATACTGGCACTGTGACATTCTCAGAGAATTGTTTCACGAGGATCGGGGCTGTGGGAGGCGAAGTCTTCGATGACGCGATGGAGAAGCGGGATGGCCAGTTTGGCCGGGGCCTGCGTTGTGTTTGGAACGGGGGCAATCGCCGGGCCTCCCTTTTTAACCGACGATCCAGAGCCAGTCGAACTCGGGCATTATGAATTTTATGCGTTTACGCTGGGCTCCCGCGCCAAGGGCGGCACATTCGCTTTTCTCCCGGCGTTCGAAGCCAACTACGGCGTCATCCCGAACGGCCAAGTTCATATCATTGCGCCTTTGGCCGTCGACGCGAATACGAGTGGTCCAACCAATTACGGCTCCGGCGACGCGGAACTCGGTTTCAAATACCGGTTCATCGACGAGGAGAAGGATGGATCAAGACCCCAGGTTGGCGCCTATCCCCTGCTTGAGCTGCCGACAGGGAACGAGAGCCGTGGCCTTGGGGAAGGTCATCTTCATGCCTTCCTTCCTATCTGGGTCCAGAAAAGCTTCGGAGATTGGACAACCTATGGAGGCGGAGGCTATTGGTTCAATCAGGACAGCCAATTTGGCGACAAGGACTATTGGTTCTTCGGTTGGCTGCTTCAGCGCAAGATCACCGACAAACTGACGATCGGTGGCGAGATATTTCATCAAACGTCGCCGAATATCACGGTTCCGGAGACGACCGGCTTCAACATCGGCGCGATCTACGATTTCGATGAGCACAACCATTTGCTTGTGTCGGCGGGCCGGGGCATCGAGAATGCGAACGATACCAACCAGCTTTCCTGGTATCTGGGATACCAGCTCACTTGGTGACCCACGCTCGCCAAATTGCCATGATCGTCAGTGATCACCTTGGCATTTGCGACCGGGCGGCGGTAGAAAGCGCGCCAGATTGCTTTTCCGTAAAATCGGCAGAATAGAGCGAACGATGACGCAGACCGTCATTTGCCTGAAGTGGGGGACGCGATACGGGCCGGAGTACGTCAACCGGCTGTATTCGATGGTGAAACGCAACACCGAGCGCGACCTTCGCTTCATTTGTCTCACCGATGACGCGAGCGGCATCGAGAGCGGCGTCGAGATCATGCCAATGCCCGACTTCACGCTTCCGGAGTTTTTCCGTTACCGCCCGTTCCGCCGCATGTTCATCTGGCAGGAGGATTTCTGTGGCTTGAGCGGAAACGTCCTGCATTTCGATCTCGACCTCCTGGTGACCGGGTCGATCGACGGTTTCTTCGATTATGAGCCGGACTGCACGTTTGTTTCGACTGAGAATTGGACGCAGTTCGGACAATCGATCGCGAACATGTCCGTTTTCCGCTTCAGGATCGGGAGCAATCCTCATCTCTGGTCCAAGTTTGAGGCTGATCCGATGAAGGCTGTTGAGCTTTATCGCAACAGTCAGACCTACGTTTCTCGTAACGTCAACGAGATGGCGTTTTATCCGCGCGAATGGTGCTTGAGCTTCAAACACAGCCTCATGCCGTCCTGGCCGCTCAATCTGTTTGTAACGCCGTCGTTGCCGGAAGGAACAAAAGTGGTGGTTTTTACGGGAAAGCCCGACCCCGATGACGCGATGGAAGGCCGCTGGCCGCGGGAACATTGGTATCACGTGTTTTATAAGCATGTCCGGCCAACGCCCTGGGTCGCGGAGCATTGGCGCTGATCGACGCAGGTATGGACGCGTGGGAAACTGCCAGGTATTAGGTTGGATTGTTCGGCTTGTTTCAGCGATTTGTCAGAGAAGTCTTGGTATACATTCCCCTAAACCAGTCAAGCTTACGTTTGCATACCAGGATTGAGATCAGTATTCTGCGGCGTCATGGCTTCTTGATCACGCCGCGGGCTCAAAATGGTGATCTCTTGGGCATTTCTATGCGTTGTCAGGATGACACGAGGCGCGTACAACGCTATCCATAATAACGGTTTATGTCGACGGTAGAATGCCCGTCTGAGTCGGAGGCAACGGGATGAATTTTATGCCGCAGCGGTTTTGGGGGGTGGCGCGTGCGCCTCTTGCTGCGCCTTCAGATCATCCCTTGATCAACTACGGCCGCATCGGCATTTTGCTGATGAACCTCGGCACCCCGGACGGCACGAGCTATTGGCCGATGCGGCGCTACTTGAAGGAGTTCCTGTCCGACCGGCGCGTTATCGAAATCAATCCTGTTGTCTGGTGGATGATCCTTAACCTCGTCGTTCTTACGAAGCGTCCATTCACCTCGGGCGATGCCTATAAATCGGTCTGGAACTCCCAACGCGACGAGTCGCCCCTTCGCACCATAACGCGGAGCCAATGCGAAAAAATTGGCGCTTGTCTGGCTAGGGAACCGCGGATCGAGGTCGACTGGGCGATGAGATACGGCAATCCCAGCATCAAGTCGCGGCTGGAAGCGCTTCACGAGAAGGGATGCGACCGCATTCTTCTTTTTCCGCTCTATCCGCAATATTCAGCAGCGACGGTCGCGACCGCCTGTGACAAAGCATTTGAAGCGCTGAGGGAGATGCGGTGGCAACCCACGATCCGAGTCGTCCCGCCCTACTTTGAAGACGCTGGATATATCGACGCTCTCACCATTTCGACCAAAGCGGCGCTGGCTGAACTCGATTTTGAGCCGGAAGTTGTGATCGCATCGTTTCACGGGCTTCCGAGGGATTACGTCGAAAAGGGCGATCCCTACTATTGCCATTGCGCGAAAACGACCCGCCTTTTGAGGGAATTGCTGGGATGGCCGGAAGAACGGCTTCTGCTCACGTTCCAGTCGCGTTTTGGCTCCGCCGAGTGGCTTCAGCCTTACACGTCCGACATTATCGAGAGTTTGGCAAGGAAGGGCGTGAAGCGCGTCGCCGTCATCACGCCGGGGTTTTCCTCCGACTGCATCGAAACGTTGGAAGAGATGGGCATTCAAGGCGCCGAGGTCTTCCAGGAGCACGGCGGCGAACGCTTCGCGACACTTCGGTGCCTCAACGATTCGCCCGAAAGCATTGCCGCTCTCTCCGGCATCGTGAAGCGCGAGTTGAGCGGCTGGGCCGAGCTCTGAGGCGCTTCGGAACGATGCGTTTCTATTGCTAGCAGCCGCCGATCCTTGCTGCTAACACCTTGAGTTCAATCGAGAATTTTTTGCGATTGGTCCGTTTTTTGCGTTACCATGGACCATGGCGTGTGTTCACGCCTTGGAAGGGAAGGTGTCCATGGCCGATAAGCATTTTATCGCTCAACTCGAAGGTTATTCTCTCACGACGGCGGAAATCCTCTACCACATGCCTGATCATCCTGCTCTTCTGCAATCCTTCATCTGGCAGGATTACGATATGGCTCCCCGTTATCCTAAACTCCTAGGTTTCCTCGAATTTTGGAATGGCAATCTGGACGGCAAGGTCAGCCGGGTCAGAGTTTGCAACAAGCGGCTCATCGACCCGGCGGAGTTCCGTTTCCTGGATGGGCGGCTTTTGCTCCAATAGCGCTCGACCTATTCAATTTTTGCGCTTGGACGAGGCATTCGAAACGCGATATAGGGGCTCGGTTGAACCTGAAAGATCGCGGTGGGGATGCAAATAAACCCAATCGGCCACGTCAAGCGCTTCATGAAACCGTACTCGAAGGCGGTTTCCGATAATTATCGCGGCTTTCGACGCCGCGTGAACGAGCGTGCCCCAGGTTGGATCAAGGGGCGTGCCAACAAGGCATTGGACTATTTCGATCTGTTTTTCATGGATCACCATGTGTTCCGGGCAATCTATGCAAACAGGCATCAGATTGCACCCGGCGTCTGGCGCTCGGCGCAGCCAAGTCCCTCGCAGATTGCCTATTTGGCGCGCAGCGGAATCAAGACAATCGTAAATCTCCGCGGCGTACGCGATTGCGGAAGCTATCGGCTGCAGGTCGAAGCCTGCCGCCGCCACGGTATTCGGCTGGTAAACTTTCAGCTTCAATCCCGCATGGTGCCGTCGGTCTCCGTCATCCACGAGGCGAAAAAGCTCTTTCAGGAAATCGAATATCCGGCCCTCTTCCATTGCAAGTCAGGGGCAGACCGGGCGGGCCTGATGAGCGCTCTTTTGCTCTACATGAAAGAGGGCAAGCCCTTGAGGGAAGCTGTGGGGCAGCTCAGCCTGAAGTATGGACACTTCAAGAGCTCCGAAACGGGTGTTCTCGATTACCTTTTCGAGCGTTACATGACCGAAAACGAGGCCGAGCCGATGACCTTCTTCGAGTGGCTCGAGACCCGCTACGATCCCTGGGAGATCAAGCGCGATTTCAAATCGAGCGGCTGGGCAAACCTCGTCGTAAACCGCGCCCTGCAACGGGAATAGACCCTACCCTTCGGACGAGCTGCCCAAATGGGCAGGTTTGCCGGATTTCCGTTTGAAGGGGCTGATCCATCGCCGCCGAACAGCCTCAAGCCGCCGACTTTCCGCCATCGACCGAAAGAACGTGGCCTGTGATAAAAGAAGACTGGTCGGAGGCAAGGAACAGAATCGCGCTCGCGACTTCGCGTGGTTCCCCGGCGCGCTTCATGGGAACACCCGAAACGAGCGCCGCCTTGCCTTCCGCGGTGCCGGTGAAGCGGGTCAGCATGTCCGTCTCGACCGGACCGGGAGCGACCGCATTCACACGGACACCCGAACTCGCCACCTCCAGCGCGGCTGATTTGGTCAGCCCTTCGACCGCGTGCTTGCTGGCCGAGTAGACGGAGCCATCGGCAACGCCTTTATGCCCCGCGATTGAAGAGATATTGATGATGCTGCCATAGCCCTGAGCCAGCATCACCCGCAACTCGTGCTTCATGCTCAGGAGCACACCAAGGACGTTGGTATCGAAGATGCGCCCATAGCTTTCGGCTGTCTGTTCCGTCACGGGGCCGCGTTTGCCTTCAGTGCCGGCATTGTTAACGGCTACGTCGAGACGGCCGAAGCGCGCCACGGTTTCATCCACAAGGGCGCGCACATCGTCCTCGAAGCGCACGTCCGCGCGAATGAACGCCGCTTCGGAGCCGAGCCCGCGCAGTTCACTCTCCAGCGCGCCGCCCGCTTCGTTATTGCGCCCGGAGATAACGACCCGGTAGCCTTCCTGGGCAAACGCGAGGGCAGCGGCGCGGCCAATTCCGGCGAGCGCGCCTGTAATCAAGACAGTCGATTTCGTCATGGTTCACCTCCTTGCCATGCGGACCCTTGATCATGTCTTTGGTTCCCAGAGACCGTACGG
>CAWHYO010000021.1:0-37155 GCA_963833565.1 uncultured Alphaproteobacteria bacterium | reverse complement strand
AGGCCGTTTGCGGAATAAGCGGGTCTCGAAAACTTCGTTAGATCGGTATGCCCGCTTTCAGATCCGTTTGCGGGCTACCGTGATTGAGCTTCAGACGGTGAAGGTGGGCCAATTGCTGTCATCGTCGATCCAGTTTGAGACACAGAGTGGCTAATTGTGGATACGAGAGCAGAAATTTAGGTTCGACGGAAAGACGTTTGCTTAAATCTAGTTCGGAAAAGCTTGGGTCCTATTGTTGCAGGCAGGCCTCCGGTGCCATCGAGCCCGAACTGCAAGTACGTTCAAATGCAAGCTTCTGCTCGGAGCGCAACCCATCCAGCTCGCCTTGCCGCGGCCTTAGCAGGCGCGCGGCAAGGCATTTGCAACTCTCTATTCTTCCTGGCCCCAAAACTCAGCCACAGCCTCGCCCTGGAAATCCGGCCGGGAATGGTAATGAAGTTCAACCTCGCGAATTTAACGGCCTTCCAAGCGTCTTCAAATTGATAACGGCGGAATTCCCCGCCTTCGCGTATGCGCTCGTCGAACTTAATGTATTAAACCTCACCATTGCCGAAGACCAAGTTGACGCTGTTCAGCTCGATGTCGTTCCGGCGAACGCGGCCTGAGGCGTTTGAATTTGCCCTCATGCTGGAAAGCGAACATTGACTTAGGCCTCGAGAGAGCGTTGATGTTCAGAAATGATGTCAATGCCTGTGTTGGGTGCCTGCCCAAGCACAATTGCTTACAATTAAATATTTCTGTTCCCGCTCTCTTTTCGCTAGTTTTTATAAAAAGCATAAGGGGAGCGCAGTGAAGGCGATAATTGAAATTGAAATCGCTGATACCGAGAAGCGCGGCACCGCACAGCTTGTAAAAATGCTCATCAAGATTGCGGTAAAGGTGTTGCTCGCGGAGAACGTGCGCCCGTTTACTGTCGCGAACGCAGCGGGTAAGGCTGAGCTGTGTTTGGAGTTGGATGCGAGGTGAGGGTGATAATCGAAATCTAGCTTCCACGAAACGGCTGCCTCAGCGAAACCGGCGTAACGGAAACCGTGAAACGGCTGTCGAAGGTCAGCGCGCATCTGTTGCGCAAGAATCGTGTGCAGCCCTTCATCGTCACAGATGAAGCAGGCGAACCGCCGGAGCATCTGGAAAGCGTGCCGAGCATCTTGCCGGTTGTGGACAGCTGGGGTGCAGAGGGGGTCACTTTCAAGGCTATGCAAAATAACAGGTGTCCACGCCCGCTTGCGACCCACAGCACGCACGCGTGTCAGCCGGAAGGTGCCGCAAAACACAGGGCATTCGTTGACGAAAGCAAGACCGTTTGCTTAGGCGTCCTTACTTGGAATGATCACCCTTGTGCCTCGCGCGCAAGCGCCCGGCCCACCCCTCGCGATGAACTTGCGGCGCGCGCGTCAACGCCAGCGAGTTCGCGGGCACATCCTTGGAGATGACGCTTCCCGAGCCGACATAGGCGCCTTCGCCAATGCTAACCGGAGCGACGAGCGCGCTGTTCGAGCCGATGAACGCGCCCGCGCCGATGTCGGTCTTGTGCTTGCGATAGCCGTCATAATTGCAGGTGATCGTGCCTGCCCCGATGTTCGCGCCCGCGCCGATGTGAGTGTCGCCGATATAGGTCAGATGATTGACCTTGGCTCCCTCATCGACGTCGGCGGCTTTCAGCTCCACAAAGTTTCCGATCCTGGCCTTCGGGCCGACGCGCGTTCCGGGCCGCAACCTTGCGAACGGTCCAACGACAGCGCCCCTCTCGACATGCGCGCCTTCGAGATGGGAGAAGCCTTTGAGGGTGACGCCGTCCTCGATCACGACGCCAGGGCCGAAGAAGACATTTGGCTCGATGACGACGTCCTGGCCGATCACGGTGTCGTGGCTGAATGTAACCGTCTCCGGTGAAATGAGCGTCGCGCCGCCATCCATGGCGCGCAATCTGAGGCGCGTCTGCAAAATGGCCTCCACCTCGGCGAGCTGCGCGCGCGTATTGACGCCGCGCACTTCGTCCTCGCCGATGACCTCGCAGGCGATGCGCCCGCCCTCCGAGCGCGCGATCTCGACGGCGTCGGTCAGATAATATTCGCCCGCCTTGTTCTTGTTGCCGATCCGGTCGAGCAAGGGCAGAAGCAAGCGGCCGCGAAACGCCATGATCCCGGAGTTGCAAAGAGACAACGCGCGCTCCTCGGGCGTCGCGTCCTTCTCCTCCCTGATGGCAAGGAGTTCGCCTCCCTTGCCGGTGATGAGACGGCCATAGCCCTTCGGGTCTTTCGCGTTGAAGCCGATGACGGCCATATCCGCGCCGCCTTCAATCGCGGCGGCCAGTTTTCCGATGCTTTCCGGCGAGACAAGCGGCGTGTCGCCATAAAGGACGAGCACGGGGCCGTTCACTTCGGCGAGGGCTTCGCGGGCCGCGAGCACGGCGTGGGCGGTCCCAAGGCGTTCCCTCTGCTCGAAGAAGCGGGTCTCGACCGGCGTGGCGAGCGCCTCGAAGCCTTTTGCGTCCGGCGGGATAACCACCGAGCAGGATGTCGCTCCCGCATCCGTGGCCGCCTTGATGACGTGCGCGACGAGCGGCAGGCCCGCCAAGGGATGCAGGACCTTCGGAATTGAGGATTTCATCCGGACGCCCTGCCCTGCCGCCAGTACGACCGCGTGAAATGCAACCATGGTTCCAACCCTCAAGTGAACGTTTCAGTCAGTTCCTTAGGTGGCGCGGGATTGCCTGTCAAAATCGAAAGCATGCCACCTGATTCCAGGCGACCGGAAAAGTGATCGTGAACATCAGTTCCGCGAACTGGTTCTCTACGGACAGAGCGAGCGCCCATGGCGATACGCGTCTTCGCATTACGACATGGCATGGAAGTATGACATCCATTAAGTCTATCGAGCCGTTGCCCGGACGCTCGACTGGGCCAAGCTCGATGAAGGTCTGGCGAAGGTGCTGAAGGCGCACCCCGGCATGGAGGCCAGGATGCGCCTGCCGCACGCGGCCCTAGCAGGCTCTTAAAGTGTATCGGTTCTGAACGTATCGCAGTCGGACATCGAACCGCTGTCGTAGCCTCTCGTGAACCAGCGCACGCGCTGCTCGGACGATCCGTGCGTGAACGAGTCCGGAACGGCATAGCCTCGCGTGCTCTTCTGAATGGCGTCGTCGCCGATGGCCGAAGCCGCGCGCAACGCCGCCTCGATGTCGCCCGGCTCGAGGATTTTGTTGATGCGGTCGGTGTTCTTGGCCCAGACGCCGGCGTAGCAGTCGGCCTGAAGCTCGACGCGCACCTGGATCGCATTGCGTTCCGATCCGGAGGCCGCCGCCTGCAGCCTTTGCGCCGCGTCGAGACGGCCCTGCAGGTTCTGGATGTGGTGGCCGACCTCATGGGCGATCACATAGGCCTGCGCGAACTCGCCGGGCGCCTTGAACCGGCGCTTCAAGA
Source organism: uncultured Alphaproteobacteria bacterium (assembly GCA_963833565.1). Lineage (GTDB taxonomy): Bacteria > Pseudomonadota > Alphaproteobacteria > Rhizobiales > Rhodomicrobiaceae > Rhodomicrobium. The sequence continues at coordinate 33,733 of CAWHYO010000021.1, read as the reverse complement.
GGTCATAAAACGCCAGATCGACGTAAATCTTGCGGTTCACCGGGCAGTAGAACGGCCCCATCTGTGAACTCGCCAGCCCGCAGCCCGACTGAATGCCATCCCGGAAAAGCACGAGCCTCGGCGGCGTGTAGCGCTGGCCCTTTTCGGCGAAGATCTTGCTCCAGGTGTCTTCCGTATCGGCGAGAACGACCGAGACGAACTTTTTCATGCTGTCGTCTTCGGCGCTGACGTTCCGTTCCCTCGGGTCGCTCGGAAGCTGGATGTGGCGTCCGCCGGGCATCTCCTCGCCGCCGCCGCCGCTCAGGATGAGCCGCGGATCGACGCCGAGAAGCAACGCGATTCCGACGATGACGATCAGGCCGATGATGCCGATGCCGCCGCCACCCTGGCCCATCGGGAACTGGAATCCGCCCCCTCCTCCGCCCGGAAAAGGAAATCCGGCACCGCCCCCGCCGCCGTCATCGTACGCGCCGCCATCGTCGCGGCGGTCTTCTACGTTTTCGCTTTCGCGGCGACCTTGCCATCTCATGGGAATGCCTCACTGTTTCACCGGAAATGCGCCCAGGGCTCGCCGGGCGCGAGAAGCTCGAAGCGGATGGGCCAGAGACGCCAATCCCTTGAGCCTCCATCATACTCACGCTTATGCTCGGTGTCGCGCAGTTCATGACGTCGAACGGCTATCTGCGCCAGGATGTGCCGCCCCGTCGTCCGCTTTGCCGGCAGCCTCGCAATTCCGTTAGAAATGCAGGCCGGATTGGCCCTCTGCGAGCGGAGCGCTCTCTTGCAATTTCTGCCTGAGCACTATGAGCGGTGGCTCATCCTATCAAGGTTGATAGCTTTATAATCGCTACCAGGCTTCGATTTACTGTCCTGTGATGTGTTCATCGAGGCAGGCCTCCACGGGGGGCAAGAGTGTGATCGCGTGGCTCGCAGACCCAGGTGGCGGCCATGCCCGATCCCATGAGCGCCGGGTCTTGTTGGCACGGCCACATCGCGAGCAGCCCAAAACCATGGCCAGCAGCGCAGACAAGCTGTAAGGCGCGCGCATTTTGTGCACCGCGGCGCGAGGCTTTGCATAAATCCATGGAACACAGTTATGCTGTTTTGGATAAACTGCTTGCCAAGGTCGGCAAATCGGTGTCTCTTTCGACCTTAGTATGATATGAGTTATGAGCATGACCGGGTTCAAACATTCGGATGGGTTCCGTGACCATTACAGCTTGGTGCGATTGCTGCAAGTTGCTTCGATGTACCGCATGATTTCGGATGAAACTGCAAAGTTTTCATCGCAGGAACGTATTGCGGACAAAGTCTTCCTGCCAAGTAGATTGAACTTCCCCGATGGTGCTCGACTTGGGTTTGAGGAAAGTCAAAACTGCAAGTGGAAGCAATGATATTCTTATTCCACATTCAATCAACTGGGCAAAGTGAAAATGGGACTACTTCAGCGTGAGTTCCTGTGCTTTGTTTTTCTTTCGGCGCTGTAGGCGTTTTGTCATGATCTGAACGTAAGGGCTATGGAGGTTTCTATTATAGGAGCGAGGGAGAATGAGTTCGTCACAAGCTGAGCGCTTGCGTGCGATGATCGAGGAGGACATTCTCTCCTTCAAGCTCAAGCCGGGAGACAAGCTTGATGAATGCAGGCTTGCCGAAATGTACGGCACGTCTCGCACCCCGGTTCGTGAAGCTCTCCGTCAACTCTCCTCCAATGGGTTGATAGAAATCCGGCCGCACAAGGGCGCGATCGTCGCCAAGCTCGGCATCCGGGAACTCGTGGATCTGCTCGAAGTCATGGCTGAGCTTGAGGGAGCCTGCGGACGCCTTGCCGCAAAATCCTGCCTGAACAGCGACGTAGACGCGATCGTGGCGGCTCAGGAATCGTGTCGCAAGTATGCAGAACTGCGCGATGCGCGAAGCTATCAGAAGGCCAACGAGGCCTTTCACGAGGCTATTTACGCAGCAAGCCGCAACGACTGCCTGATCAAATTGACGCTCAGCATTCGCAACCGCGTCGCCGCCTATCGCAGATTGCAACTGGAACAGATGAACCGGATAAAATTCTCCGTCGCGGACCATGACCGGATTTTGCATGCGATCCAGGAAAGCCATGCCCGAAGAAGCCGATCGTCTGCTGCAACTTCACATTTTGAATCTCGGCGGTGAGTTGCGGCGCATGTTTTCAGTCATGTCCACAATGGATTGGCCCGAGCATTCGGAACCGCGCTCGAGCCGGGTCACAGAGATGGCAGGGTCCGCAGACCGCTGAATAGCGCCGCCAATGGAGCGCGACGGCGTGCCCGCGGTTGTGAGAATCAGGCGCTGCGATGAACAGCGCAGGAAGCCGGCTGTGCCGTTGCACACGCTGCCAAGGCAGTGCGTCGAGCCTCGATCTGCGTTCCGGCCGAAAGAACCGCCGTTATGGAGGTTCTCAGAAAAGTTCGCGCAACGGATCGATCGGATAAGCATCGTATGCGGCAGGGCGGCAATTGCCGCCGATCAATTTGTGGACGTGTGTCTGGTGTCGTCGAAATGACATCCAGTCTGATGAGGGTTAACGGCATTCTCACCGCGCCGATAACCTAACACGCGAGACTTCTCATGATGCGAGAACGCTTTCAACGCTACGCCATATATTGGACGCCGCTCCCCGAGACCGCGATGGCTGAGTTCGGAGCGCTCTGGTTCGGCGGCTTCGAGACATTCGGCCTTGCCCCCGAGCTGGCCGCGCGGGCAACCAGGGCTCCTGCGGTCTACGGGCTTCACGCCACTCTCAAGGCGCCGTTCCGCCTGAAGGATGACGTTGCGCCTGAAGCGCTTCGCGACGCGCTCGAAAATTTCTGCCCGAACAGGCGCGCGCCTGCCGCCGGCCGGCTGAAGCTCGGCCATTATCAACGTTACCTCACCTTGATGCTGAACGGGAATGAGGCAGAGGTTGATTGGCTCGCGGCCGAGTGCGTGACGCATTTCGACAAATTCCGTGCGCCCTTCGACGAGGAAGAGGACACGCGCGAGGAGATGGATGACCTGTCGCCGCAGGAGACGGCTTTCTTGAGGGAATTCGGCTACCCTTATGTCCTCAGCGCCTTCCGCTTTCACATCTCGCTTGCCGGTCCGCTCGAAAGCGCGGAGCTGGATGAGGTGGAGAGCGCGTTGGAGCCGCATCTCGCTTCCTTCATGAGCGAGCCATTTCAGATTCAGGATTTATCGCTCCTGGGCGAACCTCGAAGCGGCGACGTTTTCGAAGTCATAAGCAGGCGCGGATTGGGCCAGTGACATGCCTCCCCGCCCTCCGGGGAGGCCAGGGAACTCGACAACGATCCCGAACTAACTGGGGCGGCCTTCCCCCTGTATCTTATCGGGCAACTGGCTCTCGTCGGTTGCGCTCTCAATTGCGATCGGCGCAGAGTAAGACCCCTTCAGTTCTTCGAATTTTCTGGGCCGGCTCGGGATCAGGACAGAAGGCGAGAATGTTCCGCTCCATCTGACACCGAAGAACCATATGCATTTGATGTCGGTAGAGCCCACCAGATTGGTGTAGACCCCGGTTACGGTCATGGGCGGGCCGCCGGATTTAAGCTCGACGACATCGCCTACCTTGATTGGGTCGCTAGCCATGGCCGTCCCTGAACATCAGCGCCGAGTGTGCCCGCCTCCTGATCGGCAGTCCCGGCGCCCGTCATCACTTTATCGGGTTCCGATTTTTGATGCCGGAGGGCTTCCGATGCCGCGCAGAGCGCCGCGACAACGAACGCCCCTTCCGCATTCTGATAGCACGGTTGGCCGGCAAGGAGGAAAGACGGACGGGCAATGCCGCCTCCTCGATGGCGTCCACCGGCTGTTTCACCTCCTCGGGCGACAGCGGAATGGGTGAGGCAGCGACATCCCTTTCGCCGACCAGCCGGTGCCACAGCCAGCGAAGCGCGCCGCCGCGAATATCGTGGTCTGCGATGAAGGCCACCACCCGGGGCACGATTTCCTTCCTGTAGCGCGAACCGTTGAAAATGCCGTAGTGGCCGACGCCTGGCTGCGTGTAGTGCAGCTTCTTGGACCGCGCAAGGTTTGTGCAGAGATCAGCCGCCGCCTCGGTTTGGCCTGCGCCGGTAATGTCGTCTTTTTCGCCCTCCATCGTCATCAGGGCGACATGATGAATGGCCTTGAGGTCGATCAACTCCCCGCGATGGTGCATCTCTCCCTTGGGAAGCTGATGCTTCACAAACACCTGGTCGATGGTCTGCAAGTAATATTCGGCGGAGAGGTCCATCACCGCCAGATATTCATCGTAGAATTCTTTGTGCTTCTCGACGGAGTCTCCGTCGCCGCTTAACCAGGTTCACGAACAGATCCTTGTGCGCATTCATATGGCGGTCGAGGTTCATCGCCATGAAGCCGGTCAGCTGAAGGAAACCGGGGTAGACGAGGCGGCCATGCCCGCGGTTCGGCCAGGGCACGGAAGTGATGACCGTCCGCCGGAACCAGTTGATGCCTTTTTCCTCGGCGAGCTTGTTGACCGCGGTCGGGCTCCGCCGCGTATCGATTGGGCTTCCCTTCAGGATGACGCTCCTCGGAAGGAAAGGATGGTTGCGCGCTTCCATGAGCGCCACCGCCGACATCACCGGAACGCCCGGGCTGGCAGACGGCCATGACGTGCACGTCGCCCTGGAAGATCTCGATCATCTCCATGACGTAGTCGATGTAATCATCGAGAGTGAAGGGGCCTTCCCGAAGCGGGATATGACGGGCATCATGCCAATCCGTGATGTACACGTCGGCAAAGGGCAGCATGGCTTCGACCGTACCGGCCAGAAGCGTGGCGTAATGGCCCGACAATGGCGCGACGATGAGGAGGTGAGGCTCGCTGGGTGCGCCTTCGGGCAAGTTCTTCTTGAAGTGAAGGAGATCACAGAACGGCTTGCGCCAGACGCTTTCCTCTGAGATCTCGACGGGCTTGCCCCTGACGGTTGTGGATTTGATATTGAACCCGAGCTTCTTGTAACGGCGGGTCGTCCGCTCCATCAACTCCGCGGCGGCCGCAGCATTGCGGCCGAGATTCGTGTAGGAAAGGGGATTTAGCGGATTGCGGAGGAGAAGCCGGGTCGAATTGGCCGCCGCTCTCGCCGGGGACATCGCGGCATGACTCAGCTCGTAAAGATGGTAGAGCACGTGATCTCCTTCAGAGTGATCGACCCTAAATCATAACCCGAAATCGGCAGCAAAGACCAACATAACCAAGTGTTGATACTGGCAGCATACTCAACGGTTGCATGGAAAGCCAGCACTGCAAATTAATCTTTGGTTTAGCTTAAGCCCTATCCGGCGCGCTGTCAGCCGCAATCTGCTTCCTGATCACGGCCAGCATCGCTTCAGGCGCCGTATTGAAAGAGAAGTGAGTAATATACCTGCCTTCGCTATCCATGAGATAGACGAAAGCGGAATGATCGACCGTGTAATCGTCTCCCCCGCTCTCTCCAGTTTTCCGATAGTAGACGCGGTAAGCCTTCGCAGCGCTTGCGATCTCGTTCTGGTCCCCGGTTAACCCCGTGATGCGCGGGCTGAAGTTTTTCATGTAGGCGGCAAGCACGTCCGGCGTATCGCGCTTTGGATCGACCGAAATGAAGACCGGCGCGACCTTGTCAGCCTCGGGCCCGAGTTTGTTCATGACCTCGGACATGGTTTGCAGCTCGGTCGGGCAGACATCGGGGCAGTGGCTATAGCCAAAAAAGACAAGCATCAGCTTGCCCCGGAAATCGCGGTCGGTGACGCGTCTCCCGTTTGTGTCCATGAGCGAAAACGGACCGCCGATAAGAGGAGTACCCTCGCCCGAGATCCTTTCGGGCAAATTCAAGAGCGTGTACATGGCTCCGAAGCCCGCAGCGAAAAGTACAAACGCCAGAAAAACTGCATAGCGGGTTTTCATAAGTTTCCTTGCTCGCCTTTTTGTAGGAATGCCGTTGATTTTCCGTGCGTATTGCGAGAAGACGTGGTCTTTAGTGCAAGTCCCGTCAATGAGGCATTGCCAAGGCCGGACGTAAAAGCCCTCGAAGGAATGCTCGCCTGCATCGGCGCGTTTCAGGTGCATCTCATGTTCACCCCACACTTCTCCCAGGTAAGCCGCCTGCGGCTTCGAACGACAATCAGGCTCAGATGGTTTGCCGTCGCCGGCCAGATGGCGACCATCCTCACGCTTTATTACGGATTCAATTTTCCCGTACCGCTCGCGCTTTGCGTGGCCGTCATCCTGCTGTCTGCAGGGCTGAACACGGTCTTGAGCATCGCCTATCCGCGCTCGCAGCTGCTATCGAGCCGGTCCGCGATGCTGCTCCTCAGCTACGACGTCCTGCAATTGTCGGCGCTCCTTTTTCTGACCGGCGGCCTCGAAAACCCGTTTGCGTTCCTGCTCATCGTTCCGGTCGCGGTCTCCGCATCGACGCAGCGGCTTGCCGTCACAGCACTGCTTGCAGCGTTTACCGTGATCCTGGCCACCATCCTTGCGCGCTATCACCTGCCCCTGCCCTGGACGGGCACGGAGCCGCCCATCCTGCCGGTGAACTACATGGTCGGGCTCTGGTCCGCGCTGGTATCGTGCATCGTGTTCATCGCAATTTACGCCTGGCGCATCGAGCAGGAGGCGCGGCAGATGGCCCAGGCGCTTTCCGCCGCCGAGCTTGTGCTGGCGCGTGAGCAACGCTTGACGGCGCTCGACGGACTGGCGGCGGCAGCCGCCCACCAGCTTGGCACGCCTCTCTCAACGATTGTGCTGGTGGCCAAGGAACTGGAAAGAGAAATTCCCAAGGACAGCTCAGCGCACGACGACATTCTCCTCCTGCAAACGCAGGCAGCGCGCTGCCGTGAAATCCTGAGCCAGCTTTCCAAAAGCGGTCGCGAGGGCGAAGAGGACATTATCTTTTCAAAAATGCGGCTCCGTCACCTCATCGAAGAGGTGGTTGCGCCTCTCAGGACGCCGGGCGTCGAGATCGATGTGTTTCTTGCCGACAACTCGTCACCAAGCAAGCCGGCAACGGAACCCGTCATTACCCGCAATCCCGGCCTCATGCACAGCCTCGTCAACCTGGCCGAGAACGCCGTCGAGTTCGCGAGCGAGCGTGTGACCATCGATGCAACCTACGATCAGAACAAGGTGCTGATCCGCATCGGCGATGATGGCCCCGGCTTCCACCCCAACGTCATCAACCTCCTTGGCGAGCCTTACGTGACCAACAGGCCCCGCGCCGAGGGCGACCGCGAGGAAAGCGGCATGGGCCTCGGTTTTTTTATTGCCAAGACCCTGCTTGAGCGTTCGGGCGCTTCCATTCAGATCGCAAATCGGGTATTGCCTGAAACTGGAGCACTTGTTGAAATTTCCTGGCCTCGTGAACGGCTTGAGACGTCATCTTAGATTAAAAAAACAATAGAGATCGCAGCATAAATTTTGTGCGCTCCAGTTTTGTGTCGTATACTGCGACACTGTGTAGGGTGTGACAAAAAGGTAAATGCAGCATGGTGACGCTCGCAGCTCCAGAGTCCCGGGCCGACAACTCCCTCCTGATCGTTGACGACGACAAGCCCTTCCTGTCCCGGCTTGCCAAGGCGATGGAGGCTCGCGGCTACAGCGTTCGCACCGCAGAGACGCTCGAGGCGGGCAAGCAGGCGATCCGGGATTTGCCACCGGCTTATGCCGTTGTCGACATGCGCCTTGAGGACGGCAATGGCCTCGATGTCATTCGCATGCTGCGCGAGACGCGGCCGGATTGCCGCGCGCTTGTGCTGACCGGCTACGGGAATATCGCAACCGCGGTCAATGCGGTGAAGCTTGGCGCAGTGGATTATCTGTCGAAGCCTGCCGACGCCGAAGACATCCTCGCTGCGCTGACCGCTTCCGGCGAAGCGAAGCCGAAGCCGCCGGAGAACCCCATGTCGGCCGACCGCGTCCGCTGGGAGCACATTCAGCGCGTCTACGAGCTGTGCAACCGCAACGTCTCCGAGACGGCCCGCAGGCTGCATATGCATCGCCGGACACTCCAGCGCATCCTGGCGAAGCGCGCGCCGAAGTAACGAAACTTCCCTGTTAGCCTTTCGAAGGCAGATTCTATTGCCTAGGATGAGGCAAAGTGAGCGCTACCATATCATTGTTAGCGGGCAACCCTGCGAGCTGCGTAAGTTACTTGTGTCCGTTCAGATGCTACTCGATACAGCCAACACATATCCAGATGCCAGGAATCCCAGCACCGTTGCACTTGGCATCGCAAGTGTGAACATGGGTGCCTCTCCATAGACAAAGCCGTTCGCCACTTTCGTAGCCAAGGCCGCAACACCGGTTAAGGCAGAAGCTATCAAAATACAAACGATGTACATTATAAGAGTTGCTAGAATTAGGTGAGTTAGGAACGACAACTGGATTGGGTGAGATGCAAACCAGTTATAGTAGGCAAGTCCTATCAACCAACCTAGGATAGCCGACTCCACGATATGCTTATGAGTTTCGCGAACACTCAGAATCTAGCTCCTTCGCCGCATAAATAAATAACGCATGTATCGAAGCATTAACTCGCCTCGCGGAACCGCTCCGCCGCCTGCAAATCCACCGAGACGAGCTGGCTTATGCCTTTCTCCTGCATGGTCACGCCGTACAGCCGGTTCATGCGGCTCATGGTCATCGGATGATGGGTGATGACGAGGAAGCGCGTCTCCGTCGTGCTCGTCATCTCGTCCATCATGGTGCAGAAGCGGTCCACGTTCGCATCGTCGAGCGGCGCGTCCACCTCGTCGAGCACGCAGATCGGCGACGGGTTTGTGAGGAACACCGCAAAAATGAGCGCCAGCGTGACCAGCGCCTTCTCGCCGCCGGAAAGCAGGGAAAGCACCTGTAACTTCTTGCCGGGCGGCCGGCAGAAGATTTCGAGACCGCTTTCCAAGGGATCGTCGCTTTCGATCAGCTGAAGATTTGCCTCGCCGCCTGCGAACAGAACCTTGAACAGCCGCTCGAAATGCGCCTGCACCGTGTCGAAGGCGTCGAGCAGACGCTTGCGGCCTTCCTTGTTCAGGTTCGCGATGCCGGTGCGCAGCTTGGCGATGGCGTCGGTCAGGTCGGCGCGCTCTTTCTCCATGCCGTCGAACTCGCCGCCAAGCTGGGCCGCCTCTTCTTCGGCGCGCAGGTTCACGCCGCCAAGCCGCTCGCGCTCCGCTTTGAGTTTGACGATGTTCTGCTCGATGTCCTGCGCCGCAGGCAGATCGGCGGTCTCTTCCCAGCCGACGCTCGCCAGCAAATCGGCGGGCTGGCACTCGAAATTGTCGCGGATCATGGTTGCGTATTCGGTGCGGCGCTCGCGGGCCGCTTCCAGCCGCGCCTCGATCCGCGCCCGCGTCTCACGCGCCGACGACAGGCCGGATTGGGAATCGCGCAAAGCCTTGTCCGCCTCGCGAAGCGCGTTCGTCGCCTCGGCAAGCTTGTCAGCCGCGGCTTTGCGCGCCGCTTCGGCTTGTCCGATCTCGTTCAGGATCTTGGCGCGGCGCTCGGCAATTTTCGTCGGCAGGTCCGCCAGCGATTGAAGCTCGGCCTTGATGCCGCCGAGCCGCTCGTCGAGGCTCGCCATTTGCGCGCTCGCGCTTTTCGTGCGCTGGAGCCAGCGAATACGCTCTTCGTTGATAGACTTCAGCCGGAATTGGCGGCTGCGAATATCGCGCTCGATGCCATCCAGCGCTGCCTTCGCCTCGGTGTAGCCGTTTCGCTTGAAGCCCGCCTGCTTTTTCAGCTTCTCAAGCTCTGCTTCGGCGTGGTCAACGGGGCGCGCGGAGGCGAGCGCCTCTTCGGCGTTCTCGCGAGCCGCCTCGGCCTCTTCCCTCGCATAAGCCGCGCGCTCGCGCGCCTCTTCCAGGCTCTGAAGCTTGTTTGCCTGCTCCATCGCGGCGCGTTCCGCCTGCGAGAAGGACGCGCGCTTCTGGGCCAATGCCGACTGCGAGGCGCGCGCCGCATCGCGAAGGCGCTTTTCGGCCGTCTGCGCTTCGGCGGCGGCGGTTTGGGCCGCGTAGCGCTCGGCCTCGGCGCGGTCGGCCGCTTCCCGCAATTCATCGAGCTGCGCCTCAAGGCCCGTCAGACGGTTCCGCTCTGCAAGCCGGCGGGCAGCAGCGCTCGGCGCGTTCGCAGCGGACACGAATCCGTCCCAGCGCCAGATATCGCCCTCCTTGGTCACAAGCCGCTGGCCGGGGCTCAGGCGATCCTTAAGCCGGTCGCCAACCTCCCTGGAGGCGACGACGCCGATCTGCGCGAGCCTGCGTGACAATTCCAGCGGTCCGCGCACAGAAGCCGAAAGCGGTTCGACACCCTCATCCAGTGCGGAGTTGCCTGACACATCGCTGATGAGCGTCCAGCGGGTTGGCGCAGCCTGGTCGGCGGTTACGTCGAGATCGTCCCCCAGCGCCGCGCCGAGCGCGATTTCGAAGCCGGGCGAGACCGAGATCTGATCGACGATGGGTTTGAACCGCCCTGCATCGGTAGGCTTCAGGAGCTTGATGAGCGTCGCCACCTCGGTTTCGAGGCTCTTCGACTTGAGCCGCGCGGCTTGGGCGGCATCGCGCGTATCCTTCTCGCGTGTTCGCGAATGCGCGACCGCTTCCTCCGCCGCGATGATGTCGCCTTCCAGCGTTTCGAGCTGGTCTTCCAGGATCGCCACGTCTTCGCGAAGGGTTTCCACGGGCGAAGATGCAGCGGTCTTCGCTCGAAGTTCGGCGATCTGCCGTCCGATCTCGGCTTCCTGTGCTGCGAAGCGGCCTGCGCGCGAGCCGTGCTCGGAAATCTGCGTTTCGAGCTGGCGGCGTTCCGCGCGAAGCTCGGCAACCTTCGCGGTCAGCGCCGAAACCGCCGACTCGGCTTCGTTCAACGCGGCAAGCGCAACCTCCGCCCGCTCCGAGGCTTCTGCGCGCGCATCGGAGCCGTCGCCCTGCGCCTTGATCGCCTCCTCGTCGCGGTCGAACCTCTCCAGAAGCTCGCGCGCCTCGGCAATTGCAGCGTCCTCGCGCTCGGCATCCTGCTGAATCTGATCGAAGCGCGCCTTCAGCTCGGCTTCGCGCTCCTTGGCGCGGGTCTCTTCGCGGTCGAGCGTCTCGCGCTCTACCTGAATGCGATGCAACACAGCCGCGCGGGTGGCCTCCTCGTCGCGAAGCGGCTGCAAGGCGTCCGCCGCCTCAGCCTGGGTGCGCAGCGCGGATGCTTCGGCTTGCGTGAATTGCCCGAGCGCGCGAAGCGCTTCATGAAGTTGCGCCTCCTCCGACTGCACCGCGGCATTGGCCGACGCATAATGCTGATGGTGCTGAATAGCTTCGAGCTTGCGAAGCTCCGCCGTCAGCTCCTTGTACTTCTGGGCCTGCCGCGCCTGCCGCCGCAGACTCGCAAGCTGCGTGCCGATCTGCCCGATCACATCCTTGAGCCGTTCGAGATTGGATTTGGCGGCCTTGAGGCGCAACTCCGCCTCATGGCGGCGGCTGTAAAGCCCCGCGATGCCTGCCGCGTCTTCGAGAATGCGGCGGCGCTCCTGCGGCTTCGCGTTGATGAGCTGCCCGATTGTCCCCTGCTGGACGAGCGCCTGGCTTCTTGAGCCGGTTGCGGCATCGGCGAAAAGGATTTGCACGTCCTTGGCGCGCACCTCCTTGCCGTTCACCTTGTAGATGGAGCCAGCCTCCCGCTGAATGCGCCGGGAAATTTCCAGAACATCGGCGTCGTTGAAAGCAGCGGGCGCTGTGCGCTTTGAATTATCGATGGCGACCATGACCTCGGCCATGTTGCGGGCCGGCCGCCTGTCGGTGCCTGCGAAAATCACGTCGTCCATGGCCGACGCGCGCATGCTCTTGTAGGACGTTTCGCCCATCACCCAGCGGAGCGCTTCGAGAAGGTTCGATTTTCCGCAGCCGTTGGGGCCGACGACACCCGTGAGCCCAGGGCCGATCAAGAGCTCGGTCGGCTCCACGAAGGATTTAAAGCCGAGAAGCCTTAGCCGTGTGATTTGCACAAGTTCCGCCCTTCCGTTCGACCGCCCGCGATCCAAGCTCCTGGCCAATCGTCAGCGGATGCGCGTCAGGCTGATCCGAAGACCATCGGATCAGTAATGCTTTGATTCGCAAGCGACGCTGCAAGTCAGTCGAGCCTGAAGCCGACGAATTACACAAGATTATGACACCGAGAGAGTTTTACGACAGCTCCACGCGCCATTCCCGTTCGCGGCTATGTGAATAACTCTTTCGCCTGCGCTCTATAAAAAATGTATTCTCGATCCTGCAATCGCCCGTTTTGCCGGACGGCTTAATATGGTGCTGTCTATTCTGTTTTTCACGGCAAAACTGGATGCGGCGGTCAAAAGCCAAGCCGCCGCATGTTTGTGGCGCTACATCTATTGCGTGCTGAGATAAGGCTTCATCGCCTCGGCCATAGCCGCCAGAGTGGGCGTACCATCGAACAGCTTGCCGTTGATGAAGAAGGTGGGCGTTCCCTTAACACCCTCTTTCTCGCCCCGTTCACGGACGGCGAGAATCTTCTTCTGCAGCGCCTCGTCGTCGATGCACTTCTCGAAGTCCGCGTCCGTCAGCCCGGCCTGTTTCGCGTAAAGCTTCAGGGGCTGCATAGCATCATCCTTGAAAGCCCAATCCTCCTGCCTCGAAAACAGCAGGTCCGTGAAAGCAAAAAAGCGGGTCGGGTCGACGCAGCGGGCGAGCACGGACCCCGCAAGCGCGGCATTGTTCAGAGGAAACTCACGCTCGATGTAGCGGACCTTGCCCGTATCGATGTATTCCGACTTGAGAGCAGGCATCACATCCTTATGGAAATGCGCGCAGTGCGGGCAGGTCAAGGACGAATATTCGACAATGGTCACCGGAGCGTCTTCCTTGCCCAGCACCATGTCGGGCAGTGCGCTCTCAGCCGCGGCAGGAGCAGCTTCCTTTGCCGGAGGAGCAGCCTGATCTTCCGCAGCCATCGCCGCCTCAAGACCTAAGCGGTTCCCGGTGACCGAGAATGGGTTGAAAGCCAAAAGAGCGATTAATGCCATCGCTCCGGGCGCAAAAACGGCAATCCTTCGGTTCCTGTCCACAGGTCTCTCCTGGCTAGATCCATTTCGCGTTGTTTTGGAGCGGCTAAAGTCAAATTTCAAGTCGCCGCAGCCCGCTGGCAGCGTTCTCAGCCTGAACATCCACGGGCTTTTACGCCACGGCCCATCCGCGCCAGGGCCGCGCTCAGGCGATTTTCGGGTTTGGGCTGCTCTTCCGGCGCGGGTGCAGGCTTCGCCGCCCGTGGTTTCGTAGCTGACCTGTTAGATACAGGCGCCTGGACAACGCGCAAGCCGGACACGGCCCTGAAGCCGAGCGTCTGGTTGATTTGCTCGATGAGTTGCGGCGTGCAATACTGCACTTCGAGCGCCTTTGCCGGATCGACCTTCAAATGAAGCACCGCGGGTGCGGCCTTCCCGGCTGAATTGGGATCGGGCGCGGCCTTCGCCAGCTTTGCCGGGATTGTGTACCCTGCGAGCGAAGGACCGGCGATAGCCGCCCACTCACTCATAAGCTCGGTCAAAACCGTGCCGCCGCGGCTCAACGTCTTGCCCGCGATGGGCGCTACGAAACGCCCGACCGACACGGGGCCTGTGTAAGAGCCCGCCGATTTCGGTGAACTGATGCTCTTGCCTTGATCGTGGAAGACCGCCATAGCTTCGCGGATGTCTGATTCGACGCGCGCTAGAAAGAAGATGGCCCCGACAATTGTCGAAATCCCAAAGCGTGATGCCCAGTAAGCACACTTTGTCCATGCACTTTGCCCCGGCAAATTTTCAGCGCGCGCTCCTCGACTGGTATGATGGCGCGCGGCGCGATCTTCCCTGGCGGGCGCGGCCGGGTGAGGCGGCCGATCCTTACAAGGTCTGGCTTTCGGAGATCATGCTGCAGCAGACCACGGTCAAAGCTGTCATTCCTTATTTCCAGACATTCATGACGAGATGGCCGAGCGCGGAAGCGTTGGCGGCCGCATCGCGCGACGAGGTTCTCGCGGCCTGGGCGGGGCTTGGCTATTACTCGCGAGCGAGAAATCTTTATGCCTGCGCGCAAGCTGTGGCTCGCGATGGTTTCCCAAGGGGCGAGGCGGCCTTGCGCGCCCTCCCAGGTGTGGGAGCGTATACGGCAGCGGCCATTGCGGCCATTGCCTTCGATCAGCCGGCTGCCGTCGTCGATGGAAATGTGGAGCGCGTGATTGCGCGGGTTTTCGCCATTGAAGAGGCGCTGCCTTCGGCGAAACCGGCGATCCGCAGTCTCGCGGCGGCGCTCACCCCTTCGAAACGGCCCGGCGACTACGCGCAGGCGATGATGGACCTTGGCGCCACGATCTGCACGCCGCGCTCGCCCTCCTGCCTCGTCTGCCCCGTACGAGGCTTCTGCACCGCCTCGGATCGCGGCGACGCAGAGCGCTTTCCTTTTAGAGCGCCGAAGGCGGAGAAGCCGCTCCGCCGCGGCGACGCCTTCGTGATCGTCCGCACCCAAGGCGGCGCACCGCACCTTCTCCTGCGGCGGCGCGAAGACAAGGGGCTGCTCGGCGGCATGATGGAAGTGCCCTGTTCCGAGTGGATGGCAGATGCAACAGGCCGTTCGGCCTTCCGCGAGCGGCCTGCACGCTCGCTTCAGCCAAATGGGGATTGGAAAGAGGCGCAAACCGTCAAACACACCTTCACGCACTTTCATTTGGAAATGCGCGTGCTTGCCGCCGACTATCGCGGCGTCAAGGCTGAGGCGGAAGCTTTCGGCGGCGAGTGGGCCGCGCTCGCAAATCTGGCGGCATTCGCGCTTCCGGCCGTCATGAAGAAAGCGGTGCATGCGGGCTTGGAAGCACTCGGCATAGACACCTCCGGCGCTCAAGCGCCCGGTAAAGCGTCAAGGAGAGCAGCCAGCGTCTCGACGGTCGAGCGGTCGGCGCAGCCATCGACGAGGGCGGGCCGAAAGTGACGCTGAAAGGCGGAAACCACGATTTTCGTGTGCTCGTCGAAGGCAGCCGTGGGGTCGATTCCATAGCCGTAGATCCGGAGATTCTTTTGTAAGCCCAGGACGCCGTCGCCGCCCCCGCCGATCTCGAGAACCTCCCCGGCAGAAATTTCCCCTGGCTTGACCCAGTGGCCGACGCCCGCGAGCGCCAGCCTCGCCCAATCGAACTTCTCGCCCGGATCGATCTTGCGGCGGGGCGCGACGTCGGAATGGGCAAGGACGCGGCGGGCCGCAATTCCGTGCCGGGCAACGATGTCAAGGCACAGCGCTTCAACCGCCGCCATCTGAGCGTCGGGGAAGCCGGGATAACCGCCGTCATGCCCCGGATTGTGGATCTCGATGCCGATCGAGCACGAATTGATGTCCTCGATGCCCTGCCAATGCGAGACGCCCGCGTGCCAGGCGCGATAAGCCTCGGGCACCATCTGCGTGATCGCGCCATCCTCGGCCACGACGTAATGGCAGGACACGCCCGACTGGGGAGACGCCAGGCAGCGGATTGCATCCTCGCAGGATGGCATCCCCGTGTAATGCAGGATGAGCATGTCCGGCCGCATGGTATTGCGCCGTTCGCTGAAATTAGCGCCCGGCACGATATGCGAGACCAACGGGGAATCGGGGGCAAAAGGTGGAGGCTGCAGCTGCGACGTCATCGCCAAGCTCTTCGCGCAGCTTGAAGGTTTAGGCAAGAGCAGAACGCGATCTTCGAAATCTCACGGGCGCCGGCCGTTAGCGCCACCGCGCGCCGCGAAGAAAACAAGCGCCCGCATCGAAGCAGCCTCCAACCCTCACCGCGGGCGCTGAGTGGCGCCTCAGCACAAGGTTGGCAGGCAAGGGGCAGACCCTGATGCGCTCCCAAGCCGGTCCTCTGAAACGATGCCGCAATGATGACAAATCCTCTTGCAGGAGAGGAAGGCAATCTCCTGGAGCGACCACACAGGTGTGAAGTCTGCGCTTGGGTTGCAAGGTCGCAGACGAAAACAGATCTGCATATGTATTACTACATTTCCATCAAGTATAAACGCCAACCGCAAAGCTTTGGTTCCAACTAAACGCGCGTCCGTTGATCTACATCAATGCAAACGAAGCATAAAACTGTTATATTTTTTGGTTTCCGGGAGTATGTGTCATGCTAGGACTCTCCGAGAAGGGGTTGATTTATCTGATTGTTGCCGGCGCCAAGGAAAGGCGCCACATGGAAACGCAGCGCCAGATATATGAGAAATTGAGGGAGATGGAAGCTGAGGAGAAGGCGCGGCGGGCGCAGCAGCAGCACGTTCACCGTGAAGAGAAGCGTCATCGAGCCTACTACCTCAGCATCGCTCTCAAGCGCGGCGCGGCTCCGGACCTACGCAGGCCGCTAGAGCCCTGACGGCGGCTCTCTCGAGGCGACCTTGGACCTTGAGGCGCCCCCAGCGTACGGCGCTGGCAGCGTGCTGCTCCTCGGATGCTGCACAACGGCGTTCCCTGGGTCGGCCGCAAGGCCGGTGACAACCAGGCAGAGTTTGCCAGACGCGCCAATGGATCGCCGCCTCTGTCATCCCGGAAAGGCGAAGCCTTATCCGGGATCGTAACAGGTTGAAGCGCTTGACTTTTTTGCGACCCCGGCTCGGGCTTCGCTTGGCCGGGATGACGAAGTGGAGCAAGCGGCGTCTGCAAGTGCAACCAGTTAGCACGAAGTTTGCCTAGAGCGATTTACGCACGGACCAGCTGAAGGCAAACCCGAGTTCGCGTGAAATGTCACAACCCGCGACCGGCGAACCGGACATCGAGGTTTCCGGTTATTCTTGAAGTAGCTGGCCGATAAATGCAAACGACGAGCCCGAGGTGCGCCCAATAGAAGCTCACCCACACCGGCTGCGTTTCCAAGTAAATAGGGAAGCGATCGAGCATCACCGCGCCCCGGCGGGTGCAGATGCAAACAGCGATCTTGTGCCGCAGGTTGATACTGCGAGACGAACGCTGTTCCGCAGACATTCCGCACAGTCTCTTTGCGGAACTTTGGGAAATGCCTCTTTCCGGAATTTCCCTTCAGTTTTAGAGGGTAAGATGGTCGGAGCGAGAGGATTTGAACCTCCGACCCCCGGTCCCCCAGACCGGTGCGCTAACCGGGCTGCGCTACGCTCCGTGCCGGGCACTCTGCTGGCAATCGCAGCGCCCGTCAAGCCTTGTCACTGACGAAACTCACATGTTCAGCTTGCGACCCACTCAGGCCGAGGTCGCGCGCTTCTTAGCGGGAGCCTTCACCGGGGCCGCTTTCTTGGCGGCCGGGGCGCGCTTCGCAGGTGTCGGCGCAGGCGCAGGCTTCGAAAGAGCGGCATTGATCCGGTCTTTCATGATGTTGCTGGCCTTGAACACGATAACGCGGCGAGGCGTTATCGGAACGATTTCGCCAGTTTTGGGATTGCGGCCCACGCGCTCAGACTTCTGACGAAGCCCAAAGGAGCCAAATGAGGAAAGCTTTATAGGCTCTCCGCGCTCCAGTGCGTACACGATTTGCTTTAGAACCAACTCAACAAGCTCAGCCGCCTCGTTGCGAGGTAAACTAACTTTATCAAAGACCGCCTCTGCCAGGTCAGCCCGTGTCAGTGTTTTCCCGTTGAGCGCCATAACGCGCTATGTCCCTCCCCAAAGAACGAAGCGCAAACAAGATTAACGCCCCATATGCGTTATAGCAAATACTAATCTTAGAAAAATCCCTTTGGAAACAACTTTTATGGGTAAGAATGACGCAGGCTGCCGATCCCTTTACTCAGTGTTGTGTCTTTTCGCGGGCTACCACCGCAAGAGATTCGCTCCCCAGGTAAAGCCGCCTCCCATCGCCTCCAGCAGGATGAGATCGCCCTTTTTGATCCTTCCGTCCTGGACAGCGGTCGCGAGCGCGAGCGGGATCGATGCCGCCGAGGTATTGCCGTGCCTGTCGAGAGTGACAACCACCTTTTCCTCAGCAATGCCAACCTTTTTCGCTGTTCCGTCGAGGATCCGCTTGTTGGCCTGGTGGGGAACGAACCAGTCGATGTCGCTGGGGGTCAGATTATAAGCGTGCAGCGTTTGCTCCACGACGCCTGCAATGGCGTTGACCGCAAAGCGGAATACTTCCTTGCCCTGCATGCGCAAATGGCCGACGGTTTGCGTCGAAGATGGGCCGCCGTCGACATAGAGCTTATCCCTGTGGCGGCCATCGGAGAAAAGCATCGAGCCGATGATGCAGCGCTCGCGCATCGGGTCTTGCACTTTCTGAGCCTCAAGAACGACAGCGCCAGCCCCGTCCCCGAACAGAACGCACGTGCCCCTGTCTTCCCAATCCAGGATTCTTGAGAAAGCTTCCGCCCCGATGACGAGGGCGCGCTTCCCCTGCCCCAGGCGCAGGAAATTATCGGCCACGTTCATCGCATAAACAAACCCGGAGCAGACCGCCTGCACATCGAAGGCGAAACCGCGCGTCATGCCGAGCGCAGCCTGGATCGTCGCAGCCGTCGCCGGGAAGGTGTTGTCCGGCGTGGACGTTGCAAGAACGATGAAATCGATGCTCTCGGCCTGGACATTTGCGTCCTTGAGGGCTGCGACTGCCGCGGCGATGCCGAGGTCGGACGTCTTCTCGCCCTCCGCTGCGATATGGCGGGATTTGATCCCCGACCGCTCCGTGATCCATTCGTCCGTGGTGTCGACCATGCGGGCGAGATCATGATTGGTGAGGACTCTGCTGGGCAGGTAAGCCCCGCAGCCAAGAACTACAGATCGGGTTTCGGTCAATGCGCTGCTGCCTTCAGGGCTCGTGCTGGTTTCGTTTGCAGCGCGTCGTGGAAGCGTTCGACATCAAGCCGAATGTTTTCAACGAGCCCGCTGGCCGCCATGTCGTAACCCAGGTCGATGGCGCTTGCAAAGCCCACAGAGTCCGCGCCCCCATGACTTTTTATTACAAGACCGTTCAAACCAAGAAACATTCCACCGTTCATCTTGCGCGTGTCCATCTTCGCGCGCAGCGCCTGGAAAGCCCCTTGCGCCAAGACGGCTCCGAGGCGGGCGAGCAGCGAACGGTTCATTGCGGCCCGAAGATACGAACCGATCTGCTTTGCGGTGCCTTCGGCGGTCTTCAGCGCAATATTGCCGGCGAACCCTTCCGTCACAACCACATCGACGACGCCTTTGCCCAGATCGTCGCCTTCGATGAAACCGCGGTAGTCGATGGGCAGGCCCGGAGTTCTGAGCGCAGCAGAGGCAGCCTTGATCTCGTCAAGGCCTTTCACTTCCTCTGCGCCGATATTCAGGAGGCCCACGCTTGGCTTCTCCACCGAGAACAGCGCGCGGGCGAGCGCAGCTCCCATGCCTGCGCAATCCACGAGCGCGCGCGCGTCGGCGCCGACATTCGCGCCGACATCGAGAACGACGCTTTCGCTTGTCATCGTGGGCCACAGCGCAGCAATTGCGGGCCGGTCGATGCCCGGCAGCGTGCGCAGGCAGAACTTCGCCATCGCCATCAGCGCGCCCGTGTTGCCCGCTGAAATCGCGACCTGCGCCTCGCCCTTCTTCACGGCATCGAGCGCAAGCCACATGCTGCTCTTCCAGCGGCCATGGCGAAGCGCCTGGCTCGGCTTTTCATCCATCGCCACGGCGACGTCGGTGTGAACGATCTTGCTCACCTTCGCGAGCGGCGAATCCTCCGACATATGCGCCCGAATCTCGGATTCCTGCCCAAATATCATGTAATGGGTGTCGGGATGGCGGATAAGCGAAAGCGCCGCGGCCGGAATGACCACGGACGGGCCAAAATCTCCGCCCATCGCGTCTAGCGCAATTGTAACTGGCGACCCCATTGCTTAGAACCAGAAAGCCCGCAGGCGTTTAGAGCGCTTGCCCAGCAGCAGCGCCGACTGAACAGAGAACATACTGGATAAAGGTTTTGTGACAACGAAAAAGATTGCGGCCAAAGAACCTGCGTCTTCTCATCATCCGTCCGGCTTTTTTTGCCGCAGCCTTGCCAGTTCCGCAAAAGGGGTCACGCGGGGCTCCTCTTCAGCCGGTTCCCACGAAAACGCATCGCCTGCATTTCGCGGATAGGGATCGAGCGAAACTGAAAAAAGCTCACTCAAAAACTCGCCGATCAAAATCCGGCCGCCAACGATCGGCTCGGGCGGCTCTTTCTCGAGCGAAACGGCCTCTTCGCCGCTGTCCTCGATCAACTCCTGCGGCCGGAACTCCACACTGAAGCTCTCCTCGATTGCAGCCGGAACGGCGCTCAAGTCAACGACGCTGGCCTGCACGGCGTCAGCCTGCAGCGTCCCCGTTACCCTGAATTTTCCGGCGGACAACGGCACCACCTTCAGCTGCGCCTTGAAGCTTTTGACGTCCTGAAGGTCGGCATAGCGCTTTAACGTGTCGCGTTCGTGACTGTCTGCCTCATACGTCAGGCTCAAGGGCGCATGAATTGAATGCACATCAATGAACCATTGAAGCGGAGGGGTGTTCATGGGCGCCTTCCAGTGCCGTCACACGGCTTGTTTCAACCCATAGATCTCGGGAAAATTGAGGTGCCCTTGCAGGAGAAGGTTCAAGGGCATTTCCCCGATGTTCTTGATGGACTGAAAAATATAGGAGGCGAGTTCATCGGCCGCCACATTCGCGTTCTCGTCCCCGGACTGAAAACTTTTCCAGATCGCTTCGGCGAGCGCAGGCCTGTTCTTTTGTTCGACGGCGTTCGCGTAGACGACAAGCTGGCGATAAAAAAGATCGGCAATTTTCCGGACTTCCTGTGCGACGTAAACATCGGCGATGCCCAGATCGCGCACCATGCTGTCCATCTCGCGCACGAAGGCCTCGATGATTTCCTTGCCGAGAAGCTTCCCCTCGTTCGCGCCCAGCTTGAGGTTCTGCATGACGATGAACATGTGGATGACGAGCATGTCGAAACGCCCCGACAATGTATCGGGTACACCGCACCGCACGTAAAAAACCGGATTGCGCGATTGCGCAACTATCGAATCGTATATCTTCTCAGCAGCCTCACGGCGGGCTGTGCGTTCTGCAAACCAGCGGAACATTGTGCGGCCTGAACTCCCGTTATGCGCCAAGGGGCGACTGTACCTTATTAAGCCTTAATCGCATCCGAAAAGTTTGCCATTGTGTTGCGGCAAAGTTAGGTCACGAACCGAAGCGCGGGAAGCAAGCATCAAATTTGAGGGCGAAATGTCAAATCAATCCTCTAAAGGTTTGGGACAGAAGCGCTTGCAGGCAGGCTACGGCCGGGCCGCGCTGCGCTCCGCTTTCATTGTTGCGGGTTGCCTCCTTTTGTCCGGCTGCGGAGGAAATGTCATCCGGCAAGGTCATCAGTTCCAGGAAGAGGATCTGAACCAGGTTCGTGAGGGCATGAGCAAGGAGCAGGTCACACTTGCGCTCGGCACGCCTGACACGCAGTCGGCGGTCAGCGGCGGCGCCTACTATTACATCTCGACGACGGCCCAGCAGTCCATGGCGTTCATGAGGCCGTCAGTGACCGAGAGGCACGTTGTCGCGGTCTATTTCAACAACAAGGACCGCGTCGAAAAGATTGCGCATTACGGCTTGCAGGACGGTCAGGTCGTCGATTTCGTCTCCCGCGAAACGCCCTCCTACACGCGCGACCAGGGCCTGTTGAAGGAACTCTTCCGGAACATCGGCGCCACTCCGTCGATCCCAGGCCTGGGCAGGAACGGCAACTAACGGCCCCGGCGCAGCCTGTTCTTGCTAACTCTGGCTGAAACTTAGCGTAGGCTCCGGCTGGAGCCCATTGGCTGCGAAATCTGCGCTTGCTTGCTTTCGTCCTGGATGTCTCGCGGCTGGCAGTGGCGCTCGGGCGCGGGAGCGATACGATAGAGCGAAACGCGGGGCCGTGCCGCAACCGGGACGAAGTCAGCGGGGAGATCTTGCGGGGCCGGTCCAATGATCGTGAGATAATCGAAGTCGCAAGCAAGGGTCCGATAGGGACGCAGCCGGAAACGCGACTCCTCGTCGAGGCCGTCGTAGCCGCTGCTCAACAGCGTTCTCACGTCCGACACTAAGATTGCGCTGCCATCATCGGCATTTACCGCGCCAATGGCGGCAAACGGCTGTTTGAGTTGCACCGTCGATTGGCCGGGGCTTGCAAAGAAAGCCGGGACGAAGGCCTTTCTGTCGAGGATTGCCAAATCAGCCACATGCCAAAGGTAATCTTCTTCGTCGTCGGTGAGCGCAGTGGCTAGTCTGGCTCCATAAGGCAGATGAGTGGCGTTCATCAGACGCAATTCTGCAACATCATCGACAGGACTGCGCCAACTGGCGATCGTTAAAGGGCTCCCAGCGGCAAGCAAAGCAAAGTAGAAGCCGCCAAGCAGCGAGGGCCGGGGCCAAGGCATCAGCCGCGTCCACTCCACAGCCAACACAGACAGCCCGGCGACGACAAGGATCGCGCCCATGCGCAAATCGGCATTCGTGCCGCCAAAGGCTTCCGAGGGCGCCAGCAATGTGGCAAGCGCCGTGACAAGCAGGAGGCCAACGCCAAGAGGCGCGACCCGCAGCCGTCCGGTGAACCAAGCCACAACCCAGGCAAGCGTGATCAGGATCGGCGGGACATAGGACGCAGAGTCCCCAAGCGCCGTCGAAACTGTGAATGGAGCTGCGACATTAGCCAAAAAGTCGAAGAGGAACTCGCCGCCCTCGCCATGCTCGACCCACAGCCCCCAAACGAGAACGCTTGGCAGAAAGACGACGAGGCCCTCGCAAACTGCTCGAAGCGTTCGGCGGAGCCCGATTCCCCCGGCAACCAGTCTGCCAAGTTCAATCCCTCCAAGAAGGACGGCGAAAACCGCCAGCGCCATCATGTGGCAGAAGAGCAAGACAAGGGCGAGCCCCGCCATGGCGGCCAGAAATAGAAGCGAGCGCCGGTCTCGTATAACCCAGAAGCCGGCCCCCACCAGCGCAAGCCCCGCGCCAAAGTGGAAATTGAAAAAGCCGATACTGAAAGGGACGTTGAACGCGAACGGCGCGGCAAGCAGAGCCTGCGCGTCGTAGCGGCCCCAAAAGCCGCGAAACAGAAGACCTGCGCCGGCGATCCAAAGAGCGAGGCCGAGCGTTGCAAAAAGCTTCAGGCCCACGACCGGACCGGTCAGAGGGGCAACCGCCGGCACAAAAACATCCATGCCCAGATTGGCTACGGGCCTCAGCTGAACCGTCCAGTAACGCGCCAAAATCGGGTCGAGGGGAAGGTGGGAGAGCAGCGAAACGCGAACCAGGTGGGCCGGATAATCTTGGATCGGAAGCTCCGTAAAGGTCCAGACTGGCGCCGCTATAATCGCAGGGCCAAAAGGGCGAGCGCCCAGAAGTTTCGGGGGGAAAGCGGCACCGTTCTACTCCGGGACGCAGCGCGGCTGAGCGCAAAACATGTTGGCGGCAAGTCTTCTCAATATCCGCATCTCATATCCTTCAATGAACGACGCTGCGGCTTGGCCGGAGCGCGAATAAAAAACATGTTCTGTTCAAACCCCCGTTCGAAGGGCTCGCAAGTGTCTGATCCCACACGCGGCGAGGCAGGAAATAGTGTTTGCAACCATCGAAGAAAGCCGGAGCGGGTGCAAGACGGAGGCTCCGCCTTGTCCACAAACATCGCCTGCGATAGCCCGCGCTTGAAGCGGCTCGCCGGAGCCTGGACTTAGCGCGTCTTTACGATCAGCCCCTCGGGACCGTTCTCGACGCTAAGGCCCTTGCGCCTCGGCCATTTCGGCGAGCCGCTCAGGCCCTCCCGGAAAATCGAAGCCGATCTCGGCGCTGCGCGGGTTCACCGATCGGAGATCCCAATTCTGCACGCCGGGCACGCTCTGCAGGCGGGAGCGGATGGACTGCCATTCCTTCAGCCCCGAGAACTGCGCGGTGACCTGAAGCGACATGAGCCCCTGAGCAGGCGGCGCCTCGCGAGATTGCGGCATCTCGTGAGACTCGTGGCTGACCGCGGCCGCGCTGACACCCGGCGACGAACCCCGTGTCAGTTTCCAGCGCTCCTCGACGGTTTCAAAAGCGAGGCGCGCCGCCGACTGGATCGCTGTCTCATCTATTCCGTCCTTGGCTTTGACCTTGCGCTGCAGGGAAAACGAGCCGAGCGCATCGTTTCCAGCGAGCTTGAGTGTCATGCTGTCGCCGCCGCCCTCGATTTCGGCCAGCGCCAGGAGAACATAGGTGGTCTTGTATTGCGTTTTCAGCGTATCCAGCCCGGACGCTGGATTGGCGAAGTAGGCCTCGGCAACTCCCGCGGTGAGATCGCCGCGCGTTGGCGCAAGTTTTGCCGGCACCGTTGAATGCACAAGATCAAGACCTGCGAGTGCGTTTCGCCATGAGTTGCGGTCCGAGCCCTTCGCGGCCCCGTCCTCGACGAAGACAGGCACGATAAGGATTTCCGGTCCGCGCTCGACGATGGGGCGTACGCCATATTGGCGAAGAAGCCCTGTGATCGCGCGCTCGGAGAAGTTTACGCCGAATGTCGCGACGTAGGAGGTTCCCGTGACGCCCTCTCCGCGAATTTCGATATCGGAGACGAGCCTTTCGATCTGCTCGGGGGCGAGAGCCGGAATGCGTGACCCGCTCTTGAAGTCAGCAAGGCGCGAGACGAGCAGGCGGAAGGCGCGCGTCTCGGCGGACTGAGTCGCAAGCTTCTTGGCCTCGACCGCGTTGACCGCCTCTGCTGCGGCATTCACATTGGCCACCGTGAAAAGGCTCGGCGCCCTTTGCTGCGCGAAGGCTGGCGCGCACAGAACCGCAAACGCCACCGCGCCTGCAAAAAACTTCGCTGCGTCCGTCGTCGCCATGGATTGAACTCCCCGCTCGTCAGGCGTGTGGCGCTTCAGTACAATGCGCGCTACATGAGAGTCCCTCTTTAAATCGTGTCCCGAGGCCCCGCAAGTGTTCGCCGGTCTCGTTCCAAAGCGTTTCACGGCAGGTAGCATGACTAGAGAATTGAACGGCTCCTATGCGGCGGCAGGGGTGGACATCGACGCGGGCGAGGCGCTTGTCGAACGGATCAAGCCGTTCGCCAAGGCAACGGCGCGTCCCGGAACCACGGCCGCGCTTGGCGGATTTGGCGCGCTTTTCGATCTGAAGGCGGCCGGTTTCCACGATCCCATCCTGGTTGCGTCGAACGATGGCGTAGGAACGAAGCTCAAGATCGCCATCGAAACGGGTCTCCACGACACCATCGGCGTCGATCTTGTCGCGATGTGCGCGAACGACGTCGTGGTGCAGGGGGCTCAGCCGCTCTTCTTCCTCGACTATTTCGCCTGCGGGAAGCTCGATGTCGATGCCGCGGCGCGCGTCGTCAGCGGAATTGCGGAAGGCTGCCGCCAGGCGGGCGCGGCGCTGATCGGCGGCGAGACGGCCGAGATGCCCGGCATGTATGCTGAAAGCGACTATGATCTCGCAGGCTTTTGCATCGGCGCGGCAGAAAGGGGCACGCTTCTGCCCCGCGAAGACATCGCCGAGGGTGATGTGATTCTCGGCGTGGCCTCTTCGGGCCTGCACTCAAACGGCTTTTCGCTCGTCCGCAAGGTCGTGCGCGACCGCGGGCTTTCCTGGAAAGACCCCGCGCCGTTCGACCCGTCCCGCTCGCTTGGCGAGGCGCTGATCGTCCCCACGCGCATCTATGTAAAGGCCGCGCTTGCCGCGCATCAAACCGGGCGGATAAAGGCCTTTGCGCATATCACCGGCGGCGGCCTGCCCGGAAACGTTCCCCGCGTTATTCCGCCTGACGCTCGTATCAACATCGACCTCGGCGCCCTGCCCTGCCAGCCGGTCTTTCACTGGCTGGCCAAGGCTGGACATGTGGATCAGGCCGAAATGCTGCGCACCTTCAATTGCGGCGTCGGCTTTGTCGCCGTCGTCGCTCCGCACGATGCGACGGCCATCGCCGCCTCATTTCACGATCATGGCGAGAAGGCCTTCCCCATCGGCATCATCGAGAGGCGCGGAGACGATTCCCCTGCCGTCCGCTTCAGCGGGAAGCTCGGGGCTTCGGCATGACCATCCGCAAACGCGTCGGCGTGCTCATTTCCGGGCGCGGCAGCAATCTCGCGTCGCTGATCGAAGCTCAACGCGCGCCGGATTATCCCGCGGAAATCGTGCTGGTCCTATCCAACAAGGCTGATGCTTTCGGCCTTGTCCGGGCGCAGGAAGCCGGCATCCAAACGCGCGTCGTCAGCCATAGGGGTTTCGCAGGCCGGGAGGAGTTCGACTCGGCGATCACCGGCGCGCTGAAGGATGCACGCGTGGACCTCGTCTGCAATGCGGGCTTCATGCGCCTTCATTCAGGGGCTTTCGTGCGCGAATGGTCGGGGCGGCAGCTCAACATCCACCCTTCCCTTCTGCCCGCCTTTCGCGGCCTCCATCCGCAGGCGCAGGCCCTGCAAGCGGGCGTCCGTGTGTCGGGGGCGACCGTCCATTTCGTAAGCGAAGAGATGGACGCTGGCCCGATCATCGCGCAAGGCGCTGTCCCGGTTCTGCCGGAGGACAATGAAGAAGCGCTCTCGGCCCGTATCCTCGCGATGGAGCACAGGCTCTACCCGTTGGCTTTGAGGCTTGTGGCGAGCGGCGCGGCGCGGCTGGAAAACGGCCGCGTGGAGTTTGCAGGCGCCGGTTTCAGTCCGTCGCTTTGGCCTCAAGCGTAGCTCGCTCACCCCAAACCCCTCCCGCCAGGGGAGAGAGAGGGGGCGGGTTGCGCCGGTTGCAGCGGCGTCCCTTCTGCCCCGCCGCTCGCGGATGCGGTCACTTTGAGTTGCGAACTCGCGGAGGCGAGTTCGCCGGGAGAAGGACAGGATGAGGGGGCATGCCAAACTCTGCTCCCAAAACCGGCGATGCCAGTCCAGCACTTTCGGGTTCATGAGCCGGAACCAGAGCGGCGGAACGAGCGCGATCAGCAGCATGGCCGGATAGCCGAACGGCAGTTGCGGAGCCTGCGCCTCATCGTAATGCTGAAGCGCTGGAAACCGCCGCATCGGGTTCGTGTGATGATCCGAGTGCCGCTGCAGGTTGATGAGGAAGTAGTTCGTAAGCCGGTGCGATGCATTCCATGAGTGATGCGGCTGCACCGGCTCATACCGCCCCAGGCCGAGCGGACGCCGCATCAATCCATAGTGCTCGATATAGTTGATATTCTCCAGGAGGAGGATCGCAACAAAAGCCTGCAAAATGAAGAGCTTCACGCCGAACCATCCGGCCAGCGCATAGGCGGCGCCGAAGAAAACGGCGTATCCGAAGCCATAGCGCCAGAAGGCGTTCGACCTGTGCCACATCGACCGGCCGCCCCGCTCGAGCCGCGAACGTTGAATGCGCCAGGCCGAGAACAGGCTTCCGAACAGGGCGCGCGGGAAATGCCAGTAGAAGCTGTGGCCGAACCGCGCCGTCACCGGATCTTTCGGCGTCGCCACCCTGACATGATGGCCGGCGATGTGCGCGATACAGAAATGGCCGTAGAGCGTCGAGGTCATCAGGATTTCCGCCAGAGCGCGCTCGAAGCGGTTCGCGCGGTGCATCATTTCGTGGGCGTAAGTGATGCCGATCCCGCCCGTCATGAGCCCTGTGCTGACGGCGGCGGCGAGAAGCTCGTTTTCCCTCAAGCGGCCCGTGCCCGCGACCGCGATGAGGCTGAAGATGATTCCGAGCTGGATCGGAACCCAGGCCCAGGTGATGGCGCGATGCCAGAAAAAGCTGCCGCCGCTTCCGGCATCCGCATTGCTGGTATTCAGCCCGACGAAATAGTCGGCGATGGGGATGAGCATGAGGCCATAAACAGCGCCCGCGATCGTCCATAACCCGCCGAAGGTTACGCCCATGACTGCAATCGGCACGAAGGTCAGCGACAGGGCAAAGGGCAGAGCTTTCACGATGGCCTCCAGGAGAAAACCATAACGGCGACCTTAGCGCATGCGCCGGCAAAGATGAAAGGGCGGAGCAACTCAAAATCTCGATACAAGGGTAATTCCTCCGACCATGAGCGCGCCGCCGATGATGCGCCACACGCTCGCCGTA
The DNA here is from genome assembly GCA_963833565.1 of uncultured Alphaproteobacteria bacterium. Lineage (GTDB taxonomy): Bacteria > Pseudomonadota > Alphaproteobacteria > Rhizobiales > Rhodomicrobiaceae > Rhodomicrobium. The sequence goes on along the minus strand of CAWHYO010000021.1, from coordinate 5,716 downwards.
TGCACGGGCGTGTTCAGAAGGCCGAAATGATCGATCGCAATCGAAGCGACGATATTTGCGGCGATGATGAGGCCGTTCACCGTGCCCGCGCCCAGCTTGTCGATCAGAGTGAGGCCCGCGAACACCGCGACAGCGCCGGCAAGGCCGCCGAGCGGAGCCCACCAGGGCATGGCGCTCAGGCTTTGCACCGTCGGGAGAGGACGGGGCAGGATTGCGAACATGCTTGCAAAGAAGAAGGCGATCAAAACGAAAGATACAAAACTCGCCAGCCACGAGTTGATTAAGTAGTTCCGAAGCTGCGCATTCATGACGGCTCCAGCAGCCTGAAGCACACCTGCAATAATGATAAATGGATAGAACCAGGCTGAACTCATGACGTGTTTGCTCTCCATGATGGTTGCTCTGGCTGCATTGCAGCCATTCTAAGCATCGGGAACACCAGGGCGAACAGAACCACGCCGCGTCTTTGTCATATTCCAGACGGATTAAAACCTTCAATCGTTCGTTATCGAGAGGCGTGGGCGTATTCCGGCAAGGGTAAAGCGCATCTGTCGCTGGCTCACGCAAGAAGTAACCCCGGGCATTTCCGCGTAGCGCGGCCTCGGCCTGCCGCTACTGATGAGGGGTCATAGGAAATGCCTGGGGCCAAATCTGGCAATAGAGGGAATACACAAATGAAAAAATGGCACGCTGGTCTTCTGGCCCTGTCGTTGACAAGCGCTCTCGCGCTCCCCGCCAACGCGGCCGATGTATACCGTGGCGGCCTGAAGGACGGCCCGCCGCCCGTTTTTGTCGTTGCTCCAACCTGGACCGGCTTCTATATCGGCGTGAACGCGGGCTACGGACGACCGCAAATGGCGGGCCGCTTTCGCCTTCCGGCGGCTTCGGCGGCGGCCAGATCGGCTACAACTGGCAGGGCCTGTTCGGTTACAGTCCCTGGGTGCTCGGCGTCGAGGCCGACTTCCAGGGCTCCGGCATCTCGGACAGCATCGGTTACGGGGGTGACTACCTCCAGACGAGCCTGAACTGGTTCGGCACCGTCCGCGGGCGGGTCGGCTACTCTTTCGGGCCGGCGCTCCTCTATGGACGGGCGGCTTCGCCTACGGGGAAGTGGAAGCGAAGGCGGGGGCCTATCCGCTCGCAGTGAGTTCGACCCAAACGCAAACCGGCTATGCGGTCGGCGGCGGCGTTGAGTACAAGTTCAACCCGGCCTGGTCGGCCAAGGCCGAGTACCTGTTCATCGACCTCGATGCCAGCGACTGGAACGCGTTGCCTCTCAACGGCTCCCCCTACAGCGACCGTTCGCAGATCGACACGTTCCGCGTCGGCCTGAACTATCACTTCGGGCAAGGGGGGTTCGGCCCCTTGAACTAGCCGGTGGCCACGCTGGTTCGTTGGAGCGGCGCGCGCGACGCGCCGCTTTCCTATTTTGGCTCTGATCCGGATTTCGGAGAGCCGCCGTCGTCATCCCGGCCAGGCGAAGCCGAGCCGGGATCGCAAAAGACGAGGCGCTTCAATCTGTTACGATCGCAAATAAGGCTTCGCCTTTCCAGGACTTGACTACCCGGATGTTCCCGCCAGCAGAACCCTTGAAAACATTGGCGATCTTTCGCTCCACTGTCATGGCCGGGCTTGACCCGGCCATCCAGTCATAACATTGAATACCTTGTTTTTCTGGATGGCCGGGTCGGAGCCCGGCCATGACGACGGAATTGGCGGAAACATCCGGGTAATCAAGTTACGGGATGACAATTCGTTGGCTAGGTTAGGTCCGTGTTGGATGGCTCTTCAAGGCCCTTTGGGCTCAACCGGAAAGTCGAAGGCTTTCCCGCGGAACGGCTCGTTCACCAGTTCGAAGTGCCACCATTCCTTCTCATAAGGCTTGAACCCGCCCGCTATCATCGCGTTCTTCAAGCGCATCCGGTTTTCCCGCTCCTCCTTCGTCAGCCTGGCGGTGGAGAGGTTTGCGCCCGGATCGAGACAGTCGTAACCGGTCCCCATGTCCAGCGCGCCGTCCTGAAAGCGCTCCTTCTTCGGAGCCGTGCAAGAGACGGGCGGGGCGGCAGGATCGAACGCAGGGGGCGAAGTGTCCTTCGGCGCAAGGCCCAGGTCCACCGCACTCCCGCGCGAGTGGGCGGAACGCGCCGCAATGTATCCCAGCGCGAAAAGCGAGCCTTTGTTCGTGTTCGGGAAGAATTCCGCCTTCATGCCGCTCTCGGATGGATTTTTGCTCCAGCGCAGGAAGTCGGCAACCGCCCGCGCAGGCCGGTAGCAATCCCAGACGATCAGCGACAGGTTCTCTTTGGCGAGCGCCGCCTGGACCTTGGAAAGCGCCAGCGCGGCCTGCTTCGTGAGGATGCACTGCGGCGCGTTGTATCCGTCGATCCGGCGGCCCACGAAATTATGAGCGCTGTAATAGCGCATGTCCTGGATGATGCTGGGAGCGACGCCGGACAGATAGACGAACCCATCCGGAAGCTCTGCCTGCGCGGACGGCGAAAAGCACAAGACGCTCGGCCAGCAGGAGCGCAGCGAGTGCGCCGGCAAGCGGCCGCGACCTATGACAGATTGCTTCGCGAAACGAGGCATCATTCGCCGCCCTCGAACGGATTGGGTTTGGTTTCGATGCCTTACCGCATCTTGGAGTTTTAAGTCTTGCTTGTCAGCAAAATAACCCTTGTTCGCAGACAGCCTATGGCCTAAATTACCAAAGCGCTTTGGTTTTGCGTTGGGCGCTTGGCAACCTCAACGCAGGCGTGGCGCATGCCGACGGTCTTAAGGGTTTTAGGGCTCAGGGTGAGCATTAGGACGAACGATCACGGCCCGCCGCACGTGCATATTGTTGGCGGCGGCAAAGAGGCGAAGTTTCACCTGAATTGCCCTCACGGCCCCGCTGCCATATGGGAAAACTTCGGGTTCAAAAGGGCTGAACTGAACGAGATCAAGAGCGAGCTGGACAAGACGTTGCAGCTTTTGTGCGGAGAGTGGAGCAAGATCCATGGACATTTCTGAGGCGGAGTTCGAGCGCGCTAACGCCCGCATGGCAAAACTTCGCGAAAAGCTGCCCCATGCCGTTGCGGCTGAATACGACGCCGCGCGCGGACGCGTTGTCGTAAGCCTCAGCTCGGGCTTGGAGGTCGCATTTACGCCGGACCAAGTGCAAGGGCTTGAGCAAGCCACCCCGGCAGAGCTGGCTGAGATCGAGATCAGTCCGACGGGGTTTGATCTGCACTTCCCGAAGGTGGACGCCGACATTTACCTGCCCGCGCTGCTTGAAGGCTTTTTCGGCTCGCGCAAGTGGATGGCCGCCCGCCTCGGTGCAAAGGGCGGAAAGGCGGTGAGCGAGAAGAAGCGGGAAGCGGTTCGCGACAACGGCAAGCTTGGCGGACGGCCCAAGCAAAAAGCCGCGCCTGAGCAGGCTTTATTGAGCGGCCGTCATCCCGAAAGGGCGAAGCCCTATCCGGGATCGTAACATATTGAGGCGCATGGCCTTTTACGATCACGGCTCGCGCTTTGCTTGGCCGGGATGACGAAAGCGGGCTGCTGAACAATCGTTTGCGTGAACGCTACTCTGGGAGGGCAGCCTCACCGCAAAGGCGCGCGATGACGTCATCGAGCCGCGCAACATTGCCTTGCGCCACCTCCACATAATGGCTCGCGCCCGCCCGCCGAAATTCCTCCAGCGCCGCCGCAATAATGCTCCTGCGCCGTCTTCAGCGTCGCGCAGCCTTTCGCTTTGTCCGTCTCCGCCTCCCGCGCGCCGAGCGTCGAAAGCGCAAGGCCGAGATTGTTCTGCGTCATCGCCCAGTCCAGCGGGACACGCTCGCGCCTCCACTCCTGCAGCGCCGCGCGATAGGCCGAAACCGCCTCCTCCAGACGCGCCGTCCCGCTCTCCCGCTCGCCCAGCGCCCTGAAGCGCAATGCCGAGATTGTTCTGCGTCTTGGCCCAGTCCAGCGGGACACGCTCGCGCATCCACTCCACCAGCGCCGCACGATAGGCCGAAACCGCCTCCTCCAGGCGCGCCGTGCCCGCTCTCCCGCTCGCCCAGCGTCGAAAGCGCATTGCCGAGATTGTTCTGCGTCCTGGCCCAGTCCAGCGGGACACGCTCGCGCGTCCGCTCCAGAAGCGCCGCGCGATAGGCCGAAACCGCCTCCTCCAGACGCGCCGTGCCGCTCTCCCGCTCGCCGAGCCTCCAAAGCGCAGTGCCGAGATTGTTCTGTGTCACAGCCCAGTCCAGCGGGACACGCTCGCGCGTCCGCTCCAGAAACGCCGCGCGATAGGCCGAAACCGCCTCCTCTAGACGCGCCGTGCCCGCTCTCCCGCTCGCCCAGCGCTCGAGAGCGCATTGCCGAGATTGTTCTGCGTCGCAGCCCAGTGCAGCGGGACACGCTCGCGCGTCCACTCCTGCAGCGCTGCGCGATAGGCCGAAACCGCCTCCTCTAGACGCGCCGTGCCACTCTCCCGCTCGCCGAGCGTTTGAAAGCGCAGTTGCCGAGATTGTTCTGCGTCATGGCCCAGTCCAGCGGGACCTTGTCGCGCGTCCTTTCCAGAAGCGCCGCGCGATAGGCCGCAACTGCCTCCTCCAGACGCGCCGTCCCGCTCTCCCGCTCGCCGAGCGTTTGAAAGCGCAGGCGCCGAGATTGTTCTGCATGGTGGCCCATCGCAGCGGGACCTTGTCGCGCGTCCAGATGGTGAGCGTCTTCTTGTAGAAAATAATTGCAGACGCTAAACGGGCATTGTCACCACGCTCTTCGCCAAGGCGGTATTCACCGGCAGCATAGGCATTCCAGAGTTGTGCCCGCGTCTCATCCGAAAAACTCGGGGGTGGGTTTTCGGCAAGCGGTTTCAGCTTCGCCACAATCGGCGCGATGAGCGCAGCAAGTGCCTCGCCTCTTCTGTCGTAGACGGGCGAGATCGCGGTGGCTGCCTGCGCTGCCAGCACTGCGCCCAGATCGGAGCCGAAATCGACCGGCAGTTCCAGCTTCTCATTGAGGCTGTAAGGTTTTGCCGCGCTGCCATCACGCGGCGTAACAAAGCGCAGCCGAAGGACTTTGTTCTTGTCGGCAACCTCGCCCCAGATCAGCACATCGCCGTTCTTCTCATAGAGCCACTCCCGCGCCTTCTTTTCGGCGGCTTCCAGAGCGGCGCTTCGTTCGCCGCGGCCGATAGCGAGCACTTCAGGGTACGGAATGATGTGAAGGCTGGCCTCACCCCTGGGCGGGAACTGCTTTTCAAGCTCGGCGATGACGTGGCCGGTCTGCTTTTTGTCCTCATCGCCTTCGAGTTCCGCGACAAGAAGCGTGAACTTCTTTCCATCCGCTGGCCGCGTCTCCCGCTTCGCTTTGGCCTTCGACCAAGCCCGCCACGCTTGGCCGGCGGCAAATACCAGGAAGGCCCCGATGAGCGCCCGCGATGACAGTTTGAGAGAATAGTAGGTCAAGAAATATCCATGACGCCGCCCCGAGCTTATCGGAGCGACCATGGCCGGATCTATCTTTCTTGGCAAGAAGCGCGGGCTATGCTTTGCACCGCTGCGCAACGGAAAGATGCCGGATGCCACCTCTGGCGCTTCCGGGGCGGCGAACGTTCGCACGGCGATAAGCCCGGCACTCAGAGTAAACACATCGTTGCCGGGCGGGGCTACGCTGTAATGGTAAATCGCGCCTTGGTTAATCAGGAGCGCGCCGGAATTATTTCTGGTCCAAGCAATATTTT
>CAWHYO010000020.1:0-88818 GCA_963833565.1 uncultured Alphaproteobacteria bacterium | reverse complement strand
CCTTTTCATCGAGCGCAGCCCGTAAAGCCTCGTTCTCGATCCTGTCGAGGGCTTCCCCGACAAAAGCGGCGATCAGAAGCGAGCGCGCCTCAACCTCCGGAATACCGCGCGCCCTGAGATAGAACATCATGTCCTCATCGAGTTGGCCCGCTGTCGAGCCGTGCCCGCAAACCACGTCGTCCGCGAAAATCTCAAGCTCCGGCTTTGAATTCGAACTCCGCGTCGTCGGATAAAAGCAGCGCATTCGCCATCTGCTTGCCGTCGGTCTTCTGCGCGCCGCGCTCGACGATGACCTTGCCCTGGAAGACCCCGCGCGACCGGCCGCCGAGCACGGCTTTAACAAGCTCGCGGCTTTCGCAATGAGGCGCTGCGTGATCGACGACGAGCGTGAAGTCCGCGTGGCTATGCGCGCGCAGAAGCATGGCGCCTGTATAATGGCATCGCGCATTCGGGCCATCGAAGCGGATCGAGGCTTCGGCGCGAACGAGAGTTCCATCCACCGCCATTTGCAGCGGCTCGTAATGAGCCCCCTCGGCGAGAGTTGCCGCCGTCGAAGACAGTGCTTCGAAGCCTCGCTCGGCGCCAGCCTGACATGCTTGACGGACGCGCCCGCGCCGATGGCAAGCCGCGTGTGCGAGAGGGCCTGCGACCCCTGGGCTCCATGCGTTTCGATCAGCGAAACCTCCGCACCTTCGCCGATGCTGATCGCGTGCTGGAGCGCATACAAAGCGGGCTTGTCGTCCGTCGATATGAAGATCAGATGGATCGGTTTTTTGAGCCGCGCTTTCGGCCTGACGGCGAGGATCGCTCCATCGGTTGCGAAGGCGGTGCTGAGCGCCGCGATGATGTCGCGATGCCGGAGGCTGAGCTTCCCGATCGCCTCAGCGGAAGCGCCATCATCCTCCAGAACCTGACGCAACGGCTCGAACGTAACGCCATGCGCATCCTGGATGGTGGACAGATCAGCCCGGAATCATCCGCCCACGAACACGGCGCGATAGGCATCCAGGTGAGCGAGCGATTTACCGATTGCAGCTTCGACGCTGACATCCGTCGCTGCCTTGGAGTCAAGGCCGCCAAGCGGATGGACCTCCGGCATTAGCGCGCGCAAATCGGTGTATTTCCATTCCTCGACGCGTCGGTGAGGGACGCCCTGCATAATGAATGCGTCGCGGGCGGCGTCTCTCCAGGCTCGAACAGCAGCCGAACGGGCGCCCGGAAGCTTCTCCGAAACACTCGCATAAAGATCGAGGAAGCGCTGCTCGGCGGGCGTTACCGCAGGCCGGATTGTGGTCTGGTGGATCGTCATCGCCGCCCCTAAGCCGCTTCGGTGCGATAAGCCGCGTAGCCTGTCTCTTCCAGCTCCAACGCAAGCTCTTTGCCGCCCGAGTGCAGGATTTGCCCGCGCGCCATCACGTGCACCACGTCGGGCACGATGTAGTTCAGGAGCCGCTGATAGTGGGTGATAACGACCATCGCCCGATCCGGCGAGCGCAGCCGGTTCACGCCATCGGCCGCGATGCGGATGGCGTCGATATCAAGCCCTGAGTCCGTCTCGTCCAGAATGCAAAGCGTGGGCTGCAAAAGCGCCATCTGGAGCACTTCGTGGCGCTTCTTCTCGCCGCCAGAGTAACCGGTGTTTACCGGCCGCTTCAGCATGTCCATGGACATGCTGAGCTTTTCGGCCTCGGTGCGGACCTTCCGCATGAAATCGGGGATCGAAATATCGCCTTCGCCGTGCGCTTTCCGCTGAGCATTCAGGGCCGCGCGCAGAAACGTCAGCGACGCAACGCCTGGAATTTCCATGGGATACTGGAAGGCGAGGAACACGCCGGCATGCGAGCGCTCGTCCGGAGACATGGCGAGAAGGTCCTTGCCATCCCAGGTGACGGAGCCTGCCGTGACCTCATACTCTTCCTTGCCCGAAAGCACGTAAGCCAGCGTGGACTTGCCAGAGCCATTCGGCCCCATGATCGCATGGACTTCGCCCTTCGGCACGGTCAGATTGAAGCCGCGCAGGATTTCCTTGCCGTCGATTTCCGCATGCAGGTCTTTGATTTCGAGCATATTCTTCTCTACTTCCCAGTATCATCGGAACCCAAGCGCCACCGCCAGTTCCTGTCCGTCTTCTTCCATGCAATCCAAATAAAGATGAGTTCGGCAGCCACAAAGCCGGCGGCCCAGGCGGCAAAGGCTCCGACAGTCAGTTCGTCTCGATGAGCCACGATTCCTGCGAGAAAGGCGTAGAGGATGGCTATGAAGCCGAACGTCACGAGCCATCCCTTCCAGTTTGCGGGAGACGCGCCGTCGCCGTAACGTTTCGGCTTGGACCCATACGTCATTTGCGCACCAGGATAAGGCCGAGGATGAGCAGAAACGGCAGTGTGATCAGATGCCGGACGGCGGCGGCATAACCGAACGCTTTTGCCGCGATGGCGTAGTCGCCGATGGGCACGATCGAGGATATGAGCAGCGCAACCCCTGTCGCCCCCGGCTTGCGGGCCAGGGCGAAGCCGATGATGATCAGCCCCAGCGCGAGGTCCCGCACGCCAAGCCCCGGTGCGAGCGCGATATCGGCGAGATGCGAGGGATCAACCCCGAACGTCTGCACAGCATTGAACGGCGAGGTGATATACCACACCCCGACGAGGCCGATGAACGCTCCCAATACTCCCGCCAGGATCAGCGCCATATCCCCGCAATTCTTCCCCCTTTTAGTCTTCCGCATACTGCGCGACGCCGATGCCGAACGACCAGTTTTCTTTCGCCACCTCGACCAGATTGATCAACACATCTTCTTCCCTTACACCTGGGTTTTTGGTCAGCTTGTCTACGATACTCGCATACAAAGCCTTTTTCTGCTCGACGGTGCGAGTGTTGTTCACGGTAAGCTGTATGATCAGGAGATCGTCCGAGTGCGCGATGGCCGGGATAATTATAGCTGTATAGTATGTTCTCGGCGTCATACTCGTCGATCAGCATAAACCTGTCGTCTTCAGGCACACTGAAAGTTTCGCGCATGGCGGCATAGATGCCGTCGAGGATCGCACGCTTGTACTCCGCCGATTTACCGCGCCTGAGCGCGACACGTGTTAAAGGCATTGGCTGTTCCCCCTTTCTCTTAACCCAAGCTTAACCCACGCTACCTTCGAGGCTGATCGAGATCAGCTTTTGCGTCTCCGCGAGGAACTCCATTGGGAGCTGCTGGAGCACGTCGCGCACGAAGCCATTCACGATGAGCGCCACCGCGTCTTCCTCCGAAAGGCCGCGCTGCAGGCAATAAAAGAGCTGATCGTCAGAGATTTTCGATGTCGTCGCCTCGTGCTCGAACTGAGCGCTCGCGTTTTTCGCCTCGATGTACGGCACCGTATGCGCGCCGCACTGGTCGCCAACCAGCAAGCTGTCGCACTGCGTGAAGTTGCGCGCGTTCGTGGCGCGGCGGTGCGCCGAGACAAGGCCGCGATAGGTGTTGTCGGAGCGGCCGGCCGCGATGCCTTTCGAGATGATGCGGCTCGACGTGTTCTTGCCGAGGTGCACCATCTTGGTGCCGCTGTCCACTTGCTGGCGGCCGTTCGAGATGGCGATGGAGTAGAACTCGCCGCGGCTGCCGTCGCCGCGCAGGATGCAGCTCGGGTATTTCCAGGTGATGGCCGAGCCAGTCTCAACCTGCGTCCAGGAAATCTTGGAGTTGCGGCCCCGGCAATCGCCGCGCTTCGTCACGAAGTTATAGATGCCGCCCTTGCCGTCCTTGTCGCCGGGGTACCAATTCTGCACGGTCGAGTATTTGATCTCGGCCTCGTCGAGCGCGATCAGCTCAACGACAGCCGCATGAAGCTGGTTCTCGTCGCGCATCGGCGCGGTGCAGCCTTCGAGATAGCTCACATACGCGCCCTTGTCCGCAATGATAAGCGTGCGCTCGAACTGACCGGTGTTCTTCTCGTTGATGCGGAAGTAAGTCGAAAGTTCCATCGGGCAACGAACGCCTTCCGGCACGTACACAAACGAGCCGTCGGAATAGACCGCCGAGTTCAGCGTCGCGAAATAGTTGTCAGTGGTCGGGACCACTGTGCCAAGATATTTACGTACGAGCTCGGGGTGTTCGCGCACGGCCTCGGAAATAGAGCAGAAAATCACGCCCGCGCGTCCCAGCTCTTCCTTGAAGGTCGTCACAACGGAAACGCTGTCGAACACGGCATCCACTGCGATGCGCGGACCGGTCACCTTCGCCCCTTCGACGCCAGCCAGCACGGCCTGCTCTTTTAGTGGAATGCCGAGCTTTTCATACATGCGAAGCAGCTCGGGATCGACGTCCGCCAGGCTTTTCGGCCCCTCGGTCGACTTCGGGGCCGAGTAGTAATAGAGATCCTCGTAGTCGATTTTTGGATAGTGGACGCGCGCCCACGTCGGCTCTTGCAGCGTGCGCCAGCGGCGATAGGCTTCGAGCCGCCATTCGAGCAGCCACTCGGGCTCGCCCTTTTTCGCCGAAATGAAGCGCACAACGTCTTCGCTCAAACCTTTCGGCGCGCGCACGCTCTCGATATCGGTCGTGAAACCATACTTGTACTTGTCGACATCGATCTCGCGGACCCGCTGAATGGTGTCCTGAACTGGCGTCGCCATGTGTCTCTCCTTTCAGTCGACGCCTCATCCTTCGACGTGCTCAGGATGAGGCAACCGGCAGACCTCATGATGAGCTTTTCGCACCATGAGGTGTATCATCTCACGCCGCGTGACGCCTCTCGCGCCTGCGGCAAATCTTTTCCAGAGCGGTCAGGAACCGCTCGATATCCGCTTCTTCGCTGTTCCAGCCGGTCGAGACGCGAATTGCGCCTTCGCTCAGCCCCGGCGAGACACCCATGGCCGCAAGCACATGGGAGCGCTCAACCTTCCCTGACGAGCAGGCCGAGCCCGAGCTCACAGCGATGCCTTCGAGATCGAAGGCGATTAAAAGCATTTCCGCGCTCTTGCCGGGTATCGCAAACGAGGTCGTATTCGGCAGCCGGTCAGCGCCTTCCCCAAAAACGACTGCATCCGGAGCGATGGCTCGCAAACCTTGTTCGAGCTTTGACTGTAAAGCTTCGGCTCGGATTTTCCAAATCACCTGCGCTTTATCGGCTGCGTCGAGCGCCGCGGCCAAGCCCGCGATGCCCGCCACGTTCTCCGTGCCGGAGCGGCGCCTGCTCTCCTGGCCGCCTCCCCGGATCAAGGAGGCGGGTTCTGGCTCAACACTTCTCCAGATCACGGCCCCAACGCCCTTTGGGCCGCCGAACTTATGCGCCGAAAAGAAAACCGCGTCGGCTTCGGCGAGGGCGCTGAGAGGAAGGCGTCCCACCGCTTGGACGGCATCGCAGACGACAAAGCCATTTTTGATTTTTGTCAGAGATCCGACATCCGACAAAGGCTGGATCACGCCTGTTTCGTTGTTGGCCGCCTGCACGGCGACAATCGCTGGAGAAGCCAGCGCCTTCTCCAAGGCATGAATTTCAATGAAGCCGTCCCGCGATACGGGGATCACGTCAACATCTGCCTCCGGGAATCCGTGCCCATTCAAGACGCAAGGGTGCTCGATCCCCGATAGAGCGAGCCTATACCCCTTCCGGTGTTGCAAAAGCCAATTCGCAGCCTCTGTACCACCGGATGTGAACGTCACGGCCTGCGGCCTTACATCAAAAACACGGGCAACGGTTTCGCGGGCGTTCTCGACAATAGCGCGAGCCTCCCGCCCTTCGGCATGAACCGATGACGGGTTTCCGGCGCATTCGATGGCAGCCATCATCGCCTCGCGCGCTTCACGACGAAGCGGCGATGTCGCGTTGTGATCGAGGTAGCTGCGGATGCTCATGACCCAACCTTTGCCGCCGCTGCAAGATCGCTCAAAGAAAAGCTCGCGGCCGGTTCGGAGTAGCGCCCATGCAAGACGTCTGCCAACGTGGCCGTAGCCAGGAACTGCTCGATGTGAGTACCAAGCGCATCCCAGAGGAAATGCGTGTTACACCGGCGGGCGGCGACGCAGCCGTCGCCCTCGCTCAAGCACCGCGTCATTCTGACCGGCTCATCTACCGCGGCCATAACCTCGGCGACGCTGATCGCATCGGCGTCACGGCCGAGAACATAGCCTCCGCCCGGGCCTCTCACCGAGCGCACAAGCCCGTTGCGCCGCAGCTTCATGAAAAGCTGCTCGAGATAGGCCAGGGACAGTTCCAGGCGGGTTGCGATGTCGCCAAGCGAAATCGGCCGGGCATCGCTTTGCCTTGCAACTTCGACAATCGCCATGACGGCATAGCGCCCCTTCGTACTAAGCAACATTTTCTTCCTTCTTCGCGCCAAATTTGCGCGAAGGCCGTGGAAATTTACGCCACTGTTATGATATGCCACGTCAGACGCTGCTCCAGGGCGCGCGACGTGCTCGAACAAGTCGAGGATTCTTCACCCTTGTGTATAGGATTTCCGACTGCAGGAGTCAACTATTGGATGCGCCCTCCTGACTGAATTTGTTCCAAAGGGTAGGCCTTAAGGCCCGGCTCAGGGGCCATCCGCTCATTCGAAAGCGGTCAGAACATTCAGTTGGACGAGCAAGACAAGGGAGCCGGATCCGATGCCGGAAAAAGAGGTTCAAGAATGCCCGAAGTGATCATCAATGGGCCAGCAGGCCGCATCGAAGGACGCTATCATCACGAGCCTACGCCCGGCGCGCCCATAGCCATCATTCTTCACCCCCACCCCCAGTTCGGTGGGACGATGAACAATCAAATCGTTTACAGCCTGTACTACACCTATGTGCAGAGGGGCTTTTCAGTCCTTCGCTTCAATTTCCGGGGGGTCGGGCGAAGCCAGGGCATATTTGACCAGGGACCAGGAGAGCTTTCCGATGCCGCAACGGCGCTCGATTGGCTGCAACTCGCCAATCCGGATGCAAAGTCATGCTGGATCGCGGGGGTCTCATTCGGCGCCTGGATCGCCATGCAGCTCTTGATGCGACGGCCGGAAATCGATGGCTTCATCTCGGTCGCCCCGCCTGCAAACCTCTACGACTTCAGCTTTCTTGCGCCTTGCCCATCCTCCGGCCTGATGATCAATGGCGATCGCGACCGCGTTGTGCCCGCAAATTCGGTGAAGACCCTCGTGGACAAGCTCAAGACCCAAAAAGGTATCACTGTGAGCCACGAGGTCGTACCGGGGGCTAACCATTTCTTTGAAGACAAGATTGACGACTTGATCGCATTAGTGGAAAGATACTTGGACAAGCGGTCGCTGGTCACACCGAAACCGTCACGTAGGGAGAAGTCAACGCAGGAAACCGAGTTGAAGTGATCGCTCTGCGCGAAAGTGTGTCCAAGGGTATCGGCGGCTCAACACAAGCTTAAAGCTGTGGAGCCAGCTGATAAAAATCATAGGTTGTGCGAGATGAACGTGAACACGGTGAGGATTTATTAACCGGTTCACGAGAATATGATGGCGCAGATCGTAATTTCGACAGTGGCTTATGCGCCTGAACTCTTATCCAAAACGCGGTATGAAACCGCAAAGGCAGATGGCGGTTCCGCCGTCTAAGAGCTTGCGGCCAAAATCGAGCAAAAGCGCCATGGGCAGCACCATTCTAATCGTCGAGGACAATGAGCTCAATATGAAGCTCTTCCACGACCTGCTTGAGGCGCATGGCTATAAGACGCTGCAAACGCGCAACGGGATCGACGCCATCGCACTCGCCCGCAAGCACCGTCCGGATCTGATCGTCATGGATATTCAGCTTCCGGAGGTTTCCGGTCTGGATGTCACGAAATGGCTGAAGGAAGACGATAGCCTGCGCCACATTCCGATTGTTGCCGTTACCGCTTTCGCGATGAAGGGCGATGAGGAACGCATACGGGAGGGCGGCTGCGAGGCTTATGTCTCAAAACCCATTTCTGTATCGCGGTTTCTGGAGACTATCCGGCAGTTTATCCCGCCCACGCTTTCCTGAGGACCTGGGGATAGCGGGGAAAACCCGACTATCGCGATCTCCTTTAAAAAAAACGCGCTGCCTACCCCAGGTTGTTTACTATAAAATAAAATAGCATTGAAAAATAATAGCTTGAGGAATACCCTGCGGGAGATCGTGAGAGTTTTGCCTGACCAAATTCGTTGCATGTTAAGGAGGATCGGCGCAAAATCTCAAAAGTAAGGCAGAAAGATGTCAATCTGACCTTGCCAAACGGCCATTTTTTCTCATACTTGTATCTAAAGATACCCTACGGAGTTCTCAGGTCCGCCGCATCTCCTGGGTCCGTGGGGCATAGGCCGAAGTCTCTACGTCGTCGCAAACTGGACGGCTTCGGCATAGGCTGTTGGATCACGCCCTCTTGGTCCAATGGCACGACGATCAGCTCTGCGTCTTCAATCGGAATCACCCCGCTGCCGATAGACGCGGAGCTGATCATTTTCCGACTCAAGGATGCTAGACCTGTGGAGCGCGCGAACGCGCTACCAGCCTATTTTATTTTTGCTTCTTTGAAGTCGACGTGCTTTTTGACGACCGGGTCGTACTTCTTCAGTGCGAGCTTTTCGGTCAAGTTCCGGGGGTTTTTCTTCGTTACATAGTAGTAACCCGTCCCGGCAGAGCTTAACAATTTGATTTTCTGAGTTACAGGCTTAGCCATGGTAGGTTCCAAATATCTCCAATGCAGGCAGCAAAGTGGCCAAGTTGAGGGGGTATGTCAAGCGGGACGCGAGCATAAAATCACTTCGGTTGAAAAGTCGGGGCAACGCCGTCACACTGCATTGCCATCGCTCTCCAGCTGAAGTCCGGAGGGAGTGAGAGCCCTGTTCGCGCCGCCAACGCCCTCGAACCCATGCATTTTCAACGCCCATTGAAGCCCGACAAGCGCGCCTTTCACAACCGGCAGAAGCGTGAGGCTGAGAATGATCGTCAGCGGCAGCCAAATCGCGAAGTGCAGCCACAGGGGCGGCTCATAGAGCAGTTCCACCGTCATCAGAAGCGGCACGACGATGTGACCGGCGATGAGAATTGTGAAATAGGGCGGCGCGTCATCGGCCCGATGGTGAAACAGCTCTTCGCCGCATGTTGTGCAAGTCCGCGAAGTTTTCAGATAGGACGAGAACAGCGTCCTTGAGCCGCAGCTTGGGCAACAAAGCCGGGCGCCGCGCAGGATTGACCTAAAAATGGGCCTGCGGCCGCTAGGAGCATGGCTGTTGGTCCATTCGACAGGCGCCCCGGGATAGGAAACAGGCTCGTTCCCAAAACTGGACTGCACTTGATTTACTCTTTCTATTTCGCGCGCTTCTTTGGCGCTTTCGCTGTCTTCCGCGCGGCATTTCCGGTGCGCTTTCTCCCGGCCTTCGCCAGAGCCGGCGAATACCGGCCGTCGCTCAGCATCTCGAACCGGAGCGCGCCCGCAGCGGGGTTGGCTTCGACAAGTTTCACATCCACACGGTCCCCGAGCCGGAAGCTTTCGCCGGAGCGCTCTCCAACAAGCGCATGATGGTTTTCGACGTGCTTATAATAGTCCCGCCCAAGCGTTGCGATCGGCACAAACCCGTCCGCGCCCGTGTCGAGCAACTTCACGAACAACCCGAACCGCGTGACCCCCGCAATGCGGGCCTTGAACTGCTCGCCGACCCTTTCGGCCAGATGCATCGCGATGAGCCTGTCCACGGTCTCCCGCTCAGCGGACATCGCCTTGCGCTCGCTCTGCGAGATCGCCTCGGCAATGGCATCGAGCTTCGACTTCTCCGCGTCCGACAGGCCGCCTTCGCCAAGCCCGAAAGCGCTCACGAGCGCCCGGTGGACGACGAGATCCGCATAGCGCCGGATCGGCGAGGTGAAATGCGCATACCGGCGCAGATTGAGGCCGAAATGCCCGAGATTGCCGGGCCTGTACTCCGCCTGTGCCTGAGCGCGCAACACCACCTCGTTCAGGATCTCCTCATGCTCGGTGCCGACCGCCTTCGCCAGGATCTTGTTGAACTGTCCGGGGCGGTTGAAGCTCGTTTTGGGAGCGTTGATGTCGATGCTGGCCAGAAACTCGCTGAGAGCCACGAGCTTTTCCGAAGAGGGCGCGTCGTGGACCCTGTAGATCAGCGGCGACTTCTTCGATTTAAGGGCTTCTGCCGCCGCCACATTGGCCTGGATCATGAATTCTTCGATAAGCCGGTGCGCTTCGAGGCGCTCGGGCACGATCACGCGCGAAACAAGCCCGCGTTCGTCGAGGATGATTTTGCGCTCGGGCAGATCGAGATCGAGCGGCCCGCGGCGGTCGCGCGCCTCCTTGAGCACGAAATAGGCCTGCCAAAGCGGACGCAGGATCGGCTCAAGCAGAGGCGCGGTCTTTGCGTTGGGCTTTCCGTCGATGGCGGCCTGCGCCTGGGTATAGGAAAGCTTAGCCGCCGAGCGCATCATGGCCCGCGCGAAGCGATGCGACAGCTTCTTGCCGTTGCGGTCGAAAACCATGCGCACCGCGAGGCACGGACGCAACTCGCCTTCGTGCAGCGAACAGAGGCCGTTCGATAGCTTCTCCGGCAGCATGGGAACGACCCGGTCGGGAAAATAGACCGAATTGCCGCGCAGGCTCGCCTCATGGTCAATCGCCGATCCGGCCCGCACATAAAACGAGACGTCTGCAATCGCGACGATAACGACGCAGCCGCCTTCATTGGCGGAATCGGTGTCGGGCGTTGCCCAAACCGCGTCGTCGTGATCCTTCGCGTCTTCGGGGTCGATGGTGATGAGCGGAACGCGGGTCAAATCCTCGCGGTGGCGCATCGCCGCTTCCGGCAGTTTTTCAAGCTCAGCGAGACATTCATCGCCGAAATGATCGCGCAAGCCGTGATTATGGATCGCGATAAGGCTAACGGCTTTTTCGGCTTTCGGGTGGCCGATGCGCTCCGTAATACGAGCCGACGGCCGATGTGAGCGCAAATCGCGAACGGTGTCGAAGCGCACAAGCTCGCCGTCTTCCGCGCCGTCCATCTCCCCGTCGACGACGGGCCACTCTTTCAGATCCTTTTTGTCGATGGATTCGACGACGAAGCCGCGTCCCGATTGCCTGAGAAGGCCGAGCTGGCGGGGCCTCTCGCGCGGAAGCCGCTTTATGGGCGAAGCGAGGAAGCCGATTGCGTCCGCGCCGTCGTCGTTTTCGTCGCCAGCCTCTCGCAGACGGGCGAGCACGTGATCGCCAACGCCTATGGCTGGCCCTTCATAGCGCCTTGTGATCTCGAGCAGGATGCGAGGTGGCGCGCCGTCTTCGTCTTCATTCCAGTGAAGTGGGGAGGCAATGAGATCGCCGTTCCGGTCCTGGCCGCGAACCACGATGACTGCGACCTTCGGCAGTGCATCCTTGCGCATCCCGCGCCGGGCGTCTGCGATCAGGCCATCGGCGGCAAGCTCCTTGAGCATGCGCTTCAGGTCGATGCGGTCCGAGCCCTTTATGTCGAAGGCTCGCGCAATTTCACGCCGCCCGATATTCGTGGTGGAGGATCGAATGAATTGAAGAATGTCTTCCTTGGTTGGTACTTTTGAGCGCGCGGCCTCCGCGCGCTTCGTCTTTATGTCCATACTGTCTTTCTTGCGCGGCACGGGCTAGGGAGCCTTGATTGCCGCTTTTGCAGGTGTCTTCTTTGCCGCAGCTTTCGGCTTCTTGGCGGCACTTTCAGGCTTGGCGCCGTTCGCTTTCCCGTTTCCATTCGCCGCGGCGGTTTTTGCCGGCTTGGCCTTGCCGCGCGGTTTCGTCTTGGAGCCGCCGCTTTCCATTTTCGCTGCGATGAGGCGGACGGCCTCTTCCAGCGTCACAGCCTCGGGCACGGTATTCTTCGGAATGGTCGCGTTGACTTTGCCGAACTTTATATAGGGACCGAAACGGCCGGCGAGAACCTCGATCTTGCCCCCAAGCTCGGGATGATCGCCCAGAACCTTGATCGGCGTTGAAGTGCGGGCCGCCCGGCCTTGGGCTGCGGCATTGCCTTCCGCGATGGCGGTGACGGCCCGGTTCTGGCCGATCGTGAAAACCTCGTCTGGCGTCGATTTTCACATACTTGCCGTCATGCTCGACGTAAGGTCCGTAGCGCCCGAAGCCTGCCATGATCGGCTTTCCCGTTTCGGGGTGAAGGCCAACCTGGCGAGGAAGCGCCAAAAGCTTCAGGGCATATTCGAGGTTGATAGCGGCGGGGTCTGCCTTCGAGGGGATGGACGCGCGCTTCGGCTTTTCGCCGTCGCCTCGCCCTCGCCGAGCTGGATATAAGGCCCGAACCGTCCGCTCTTCAGACAGACGGGCAGGCCCGTCTCCGGGTCGTTTCCCAGCACCGTATCCCCTGGCGTCGCAGCGGCCTCGCCGTTTTCGGCGTCTCCCGTCTTGAGCTGCCGGGTAAAGCGGCATTCGGGGTAGTTCGAGCATCCGATAAAGGCGCCAAACCGGCCGACCTTCAGCGAGAGCTGGCCCTGATTGCACAACGGGCAGAGCCGCGGATCGCCGCCGTCCTCCTTGGCCGGGAAGATATGCGGGCCGAGCAACTCGTTCAGCGCGTCGAGCACCTGAGTGACGCGCAAATCCTTGATCTCGTTCACCGCCGCGATGAAGTCGCGCCAGAACTCCCGAAGCAGCTCTTTCCAAGCGAGCTTGCCGTCCGAGATCTGGTCGAGGCGGTCTTCGAGATAGGCCGTAAAGTCGTACTCGACGTAGCGTTTGAAAAACGCCTCGAGGAAGGTTGTGACGAGACGGCCCTTGTCCTCCGGCTCGAGGCGCTTCTTTTCGAGCTTCACATATTCGCGCTCGCGCAGGAGGCCCATCGTGCTCGCATAGGTGGAGGGCCGGCCGATGCCCAAGCGCTCCATCTCACGGATAAGCGTCGCCTCGGTGTAGCGCGGCGGCGGCTCCGTGAAATGCTGCGTGGCCTTCACGCCCGCGTCGCGGAGTTGCTCCCCTTCCTTCAGCTTCGGAAGGCGGCCGCCGTCTTCGCCTTCATCATCGTCTTTGCCTTCCTCATAAAGCTTGAGGAAGCCATCGAACATCACGACAGAGCCTGTCGCGCGCACGCCATAAGGCTGGCCATCGCGGCCCTGGACGGAGATATCGACCGTGGTGCGCTCGAAGTCCGCGCTCGCCATCTGGCTGGCCACGGCCCGCTGCCAGATCAGCTTGTAAACACGCGCTTCCTCGGCGGTCAGGCCTTTCAACTTATCGGGATGGCGGCGGAAATCGGTCGGGCGGATCGCCTCGTGCGCTTCCTGCGCATTTTTCGCCTTCGTCTTGTAATGTCGCGGGGCTTGCGGGACGTAGCGGTTGCCGAACTGCGTCTCGATCTGGCTGCGGCACTGGGCGATGGCCTCGGGCACGATCTGCACGCCGTCCGTTCTCATATAGGTAATAAGACCAACGGTCTCGCCGCCGATATCGATGCCCTCGTAAAGGCGCTGAGCGACCTGCATGGTTTGCCTCGGCGATAAGCCGAGCTTGCGAGATGCCTCCTGCTGCAGCGAGGATGTGGTGAAAGGCGGTGCAGGGTTGCGCTTATGCTCCTTCGCCTCGATGCTTTCGACGCGGAAAGGCTGTCCGCGTATGGCATCGCGATAGGCATGCGCCGTCGTTTCGTCCGAAACATCGAATTTGTCGAGCTTCTTGCCGCTGCGGGCGACGAGACGGGTTTCGAACTCTTCGCCGCCGCCCGTGCGAAGCATGGCCTCCACGGTCCAATATTCGCGGGTCTTGAAGGCTTCGATCTCGGCCTCGCGGTCGACTACAAGGCGAAGCGCCACCGATTGAACGCGACCTGCTGAGCGCGCGCCCGGCAATTTCCGCCAAAGCACAGGGGACAGCGTGAACCCCACGAGATAATCGAGCGCACGGCGCGCCAGATACGCATCGACCAGCGGTTCGTCGATGGTGCGAGGATTGGCCATCGCCGTCATGATCGCGTCTTTTGTGACGGCGTTAAACGCGACTCGCTCTACCGAGACGCCATTCAAGGCGCGCTTCTGCTCCAGAATCTTTCAGAAGATGCCAGGAGATGGCCTCGCCCTCGCGATCCGGGTCGGTCGCAAGAATAAGACGGCTGGCGCCTTTGACCGCCTTGGCGATCTCGTTCACGACCTTCTGCGAGTTGGACTCCACCTGCCATGACATTTCAAAATCGTTGTCCGGCAGAACAGAGCCATCCTTGGCCGGCAGATCGCGGACGTGGCCGTAGGAGGCGATGACCTTGTAGTCCGCGCCGAGATACTTGTTGATAGTTTTCGCCTTTGCGGCGCTTTCGACAATGACGATGTTCATACAGAAGCGTTCTAATCCGTTAGGCCGAAGCCGGAATGGCTGTAGGCCGGCTGAGAAAGACCATTCTTGAAATGCAGCGTTCGAGGTAAGAAAATTTCAGAACCGCATCGGCCATGCTTCCACAAGAAGGATGGCGTTCGCTTTTGATTTTCCTCCTAAGCCGCTGATATCCAAGTAGCTTTTACCAAACTGAAGCTACCCGAGCCAATCTCTGCGACCCCGCACTCTTTGAAAACCCTTTCCGGGGAAACTTGATGCCATTACCCTCTCCTGGACTTGGGTCTCGGTCTGTATTGCTCATCCGAAGTGAATAAATCAAGCTCGAAGCGCTTTTGTGTGCCAGGAACGCCGTCTTGGATCCACCTCCGATCGCAAGAGACGCAGCGAGACTTCGCATGGTTGGATGCTAGCGCTTTTGCGCACTAATCCAACTTGATAAGGCCTACGCCGAAGCTATAACGGCGCTATCTCTTAATGCGACGGGGGGCCAATGACCAGATTGCTTCTGACTGCGATGACGGCGCTTCTAACAAGCGTGAGCACGGCAGGGGCGGGACCATATGAAGATGGCGCCGCTGCTGAAGGACGAGGCGATTATTCAGAAGCTATGAAACAGTATCGCCAGGCGGCAGACCATGGAGATGCGAAAGCCGAACATCACATTGGAACATTATATGCCAAAGGCCTGGGCGTTCAACAAAACGAAGCAGAAGCTGATAAATGGTTTCTGAAGGCGGCAGAGCATGGCAATGCAGAAGGCCAATTTGTGGTCGGCTTCAAATATAGAGATGGATGGGGTGGTCCTCCAAATTACCCAGAATCACTTAAGTGGCTGCGAAAAGCAGCTGAGCAGGGGCACACTGCCGCAATGGGCACTCTCGCCATCGCCTATAGGACCGGTGAAGGTGTCCCGCAAGACTATGTCCACGCGCATATGTGGTATACTTTGCAAAATGCTATCAGCACCAAATCTTACGAGCAAAATATCGCCAAGCAAACGCGGGACAGGATCGCCGCTCAGATGACGCCCCAGCAAATCGCAGAGGCGCAGAATCTTGCGCGGGAATGTCAGCAGCGCAATTTCAAGGACTGCGATTGAGACGGGGGTTCGGTACCTCCGGTAGTAATTTGCCGGGAGCGGCAAATGCGTTACATTTGCATCATGAACATGAGACCTTTTCTGGACAACCACCGGGATCGGACAACGCAAGCAGCGGAGGGAATGCTGCGGCGGCGCTTCACCGTGGAAGAACTGGAGGCCATGGTTGCTGCCGGAATTCTCGGCGAGGACGAGCGGATCGAGCTGATCGGCGGGGAGGTCGTGCCGATGTCGCCAAAAGGCAATAGCCACGAAGTTCTGAAGCACGCGCTTAATATATACTGGGCGCGGCGCTTGCCTGACCATCTTACCTTTGCGGGCGAAACCACGTTCCGGCTTACGCCTGACACCTATCTCGAACCCGATTTTGTTTTCTTCGATAGATCGACAGGCATAAGAGGCTTGAACGCAGGAACCGCTCTTTTCGTCGCGGAAATCGCGGATTCCGAGCTTCGCCTATGACATGGGGCGGAAAGCAGCACTTTACGCCAGCTTTGGAATCCCTGAGCTTTGGGTCATTCACGCGGTCCGGCTTGAGACGCGCATCCATCGCGAACCGTCGCTGACGGGCTATCAATCGATGCTGGACTTACCCTCCGATCAGCTGCTTATCCCGGCTTGCTCGGAGGAACTGGCGGTCACCCTCTCGAACCTCCGGCTGAATTAGCGCCCGATTACGCCGGCCGCCTCCCCAATCGCGGCATAAACGGCGTCGAGTTCCTCAGGCGCGGTGCAATAGGGCGGCATGACGTAAACGGTATTGCCAAGGGGTCGCAGAAGAAGGCCGCGGCCGAGGAAAAAATCAAAAAGCTGCGGCGCAATGGTTGAGAGATACCCGGCTTGCTGCACCTTGAAATCGAGAGCGGTGATCGTCCCAATCTGGCGGACGTTCTCAAAGCGGCCATCCCTCGCTGACGACTTCAATATGTGCCGATTGGGCTGCCGCAAGGGAAGCGATGCGCTCGCGGACGGGTTCGTTTGTCCAGACATCCAGGTTGGCGACGGCTGCGGCGCAGGCGATGGGGTTCGCGGTGTAGGAGCTTGAGTGATAGAACATGCGGGCGCGGTCGGGCGCGTAATGCGCCTCGAATATTTCTGGCTTGCATAGGGTGACCGCGAGCGGAATAGCGCCGCCCGTCAACCCTTTGGCAAGGCACATGATGTCGGGCGAAATGTCCGCCTGCTCGCAAGCAAACAGCGTTCCTGTTCGCCCGAAGCCCGTCATCACCTCGTCCGCGATCAGCAAAACGCCAAACGCCTCACAAATGCGCTTCAGCTCGCGCAGCACGGACGCGGAATAGATCAGCATCCCTCCCGCGCCGAGGATCAGCGGCTCCAAAATCAAGGCGGCAGGCGGATCGCGGCGGCAGATGGCTTCGAAGGCGTCCAAGGTTTCCTGCTCGACGCCAGCGCTGGGAAAGGGGATGCGCTCCACCTCAAAAAGAAGCGGCTCATAAGGTGCGTTGAATACACCCCGCGCGCCAACCGACATGCAGCCGATGGTATCGCCGTGATAGCCGTGTTCGAGGGCCACGATGCGAGCGCGCGGCTCACCCCGATTGCGGAAAAACCCGAGCGCCATTTTGAGCGCGACCTCAACCGAGGTTGATCCGCTATCGGAGAAGAATACGTGCGACAGACCCGGCGGCGCAATCGCCAGCAGCCGCCGCGCAACCTCTTCCGCCGGTTCGTGCGTGAAACCCGCGAAGATGACCTGATCGAGCACGCCTGCCTGTTTCTGGATCGCTTCGACGATGGGCGGGTAATTGTGCCCATGGGTGATGACCCACCAGGACGAAATCGCATCGAAGATCCGCGTGCCGTCCACCGCCGTTAACGACGCACCTTTCGCCGAGGCGATTTTCGTCATTACGGGTTGGAGCGCATGCTGCGTGAAAGGGTGCCAGACGGGCGATCTAGGCCGTTCCATTACGCCCCCCCGTAAAAACGGACAGGTCGAAATTAGCCCGGAAAGCTGCGGCCAGGCGCCCTCGTTCCAGGGGATCGACAAACGGAAGCCGTCCAAGGCGAGACACGCCGCCGAATGCGACGATGGTGCTCTCCACCTCCTCCGCCGCATCGCCGATGAAGGCGATACCATGCAGATGAATGTGTCGCGTCGCCAACGCCTCCAGCGAAAGCAAGGAGTGGTTGATCGTGCCGAGTTCGGTGCGCGCGCAGAGGATGACCGGCAGCCCCCAGGATGCGAACTGGTCGATCTGCAGAAGATTGTCCGACAGCGGAACGAGCAAGCCCCCCGCGCTCTCGATCACAAGCGGCCTCGCGCCCCAGGGAAGGGGTAGCCGCTCGGGCTTTATCTCGATGCCTTCGCGAGCGGCGGCGATATGCGGCGAGGCTGGCAGTTTGAGGCGATAGGCTTCGGGCAAAATCCGCTCGGGAGCCAGCCCGGACAACCGGCGCACAGCATCGCTATCGGTTTCGCCGTCGAGCCCGGCCTGGATCGGCTTCCAATAATAGCCCCTCAGCGCGCCAGCCAGGGCCGCGCTGAACACGGTCTTGCCGATCCCGGTGTCCGTTCCGGTTACGATGAAGCCTGCGCTCATGGCTCCAGCCGCTCAAGCTCGAACCGGAGCGCGTCGATCATCTCGCTCACGAGCTCCTGGCTTGCGTGCAAAGTCAGCGCAATGCGCAGGCGCGCCGTTCCTTCGGGTACCGTCGGCGGCCGGATCGCGCGTATATCGTAACCATAGCCGCGCATGGCGGACGCCAGGGTTGTCGCGCGCCTGTCCGATCCGACGATCACGGGAATGATCTGCGATCCGCTCGGCTTCACGCCGCAGCGCGCCTCGATCGCTTTGTTTGTAAACTCGATCAAGCCGGCGAGTTGTTCACGGCGTTGCGGCTCCTCATTGCAAAGTTGCAGCGCGGCACGAATCGACGCGGCGATGATTGGCGAGGGCGCGGTCGAGAATATGAAGGGCCGCGAATGGTTCACCATGAAATCGTGCATGATCTTCGGCCCGCAGATGAGGGCGCCGGAGGAGCCGAGCGCCTTTCCGCACGTGTGAAGCGAAAGGATGTTGGGCCGACCTTCGAGCAAACCGCCGAGGCCGCGTCCATCCGGCCCGAAAACGCCGGTGGCGTGAGCCTCATCAATGACGAGAATGCCCTCGTGGCGGTCGGCGATGGCAGCAAGGTCCTCGAGGGGCGCCCGGTCGCCGTCCATGCTGTAAAGGCTTTCGACGGCGATCCACGGGCGGCCGCCATTCCCGGCTGCTCTCCAGGCGCGGATCTTGTCCTCAACCGCGTTGGCGTCGTTATGCGCGGCTTCCGCGGTTTCCGCCCGTCCGGCGCGCATTCCATCGTGAGCGCTTGCGTGAATGAGGGCGTCGTAGACGACGAGGTCGCCGCGCTGCGGCAAAGCTGCGAAAAGCGCGTAGTTCGCGGAGAAGCCGCTGCTGAAATAGAGCGCCGCCTCGGAGCCAAAGAACGCGGCGGCGTCAGCCTCCAGGCTTTCGTGCTCCGAGTAGTTGCCGCGCAGGAGGCGCGATCCGCCTGCGCCCACAGCGACGCCGCGATCGAGCGCCTGCAGCACCGCCTCCTTCATCTCCGCGGAATCGGCGAGGGCGAGATAGTCGTTGGAGGTGAAATCGTAGCCCGCCGGCAGAGCAAGCTGCCGCAGCCGCCCGCGCTCTTCGAGGCTGGCTAGAGCGTCTTCATAGGGCTTCAGCATGAGCTTCTGCCGCCTCTTCGAGCGGCATTGGGGAGAGGCCTAGCTTCGAGAGAAGCGCCGCGTCCTTGTCCTCGTCCGGGTTTTCCGCCGTCAAGAGCGTGTCTCCCATGAAGATCGAGTTCGCGCCCGCAAAGAAGCAGAGCGCCTGAAGCTCGTCGCTCATTTCAGACCGGCCTGCCGACAGCCGCACCATGGATCGCGGCATCATGATGCGGGCTAGCGCGACGGTACGGACAAAGGCAATCGGGTCGACCGGCGGCGCTTTCTCGAGCGGCGTGCCGTCGATCGGGATGAGAAGGTTGATCGGGACGCTTTCGGGATGCTGCGGCAGGTTCGCGAGCGTTACCAGCATGTCGACCCGGTCCGCAGGCTCCTCGCCCATGCCGAGGATGCCCCCGCAGCAAACTTTGATGCCCGCTGAGCGCACATGATCGAGGGTTTCCAGCCGGTCGGCGAAAGTCCTCGTGGTGATGATCTCGCCGTAATAGCGCTCGGACGTATCGATGTTGTGATTGTAGTAATCGAGGCCCGCGAATTTGAGGCGCTCGGCGTCACGGTTCGTGAGCATGCCAAGCGTCATGCAGGTTTCCATCCCGAGCGCTTTCACGCCGCGAACCATCGCGCAGATCACATCGAGGTCGCGCTGCTTGGGACTACGCCAGGCAGCGCCCATGCAATAGCGGGTCGCGCCTGCCGCCTGCGCCTTCCGCGCCTCTTGGATGACGCGCTCGACCTCCATAAGCTTTGAGGCCGACAAGCCGGTGCTGTAGTGGGCGGATTGGCTGCAATAGGAGCAATCCTCGGCGCACCCGCCCGTCTTCACATTCAACAGGCGGCTCAGCTGGATCTTGTTGGGATCGAAATAGCGGCGATGAACGGTCTGGGCCTGGAACAGCAGATCGTTGAAGGGCTGGCTGTAGATCGCTTCCGCCTGCGCACGCGTCCAATCGTGCCGTTCGTCGATAGTATTGGACACGGTCAGCCACATCCCTTCGTTTCAAGACCGGACAGTTTGTAGACCGCCTTCCGGGACAGCGCAACAATACCGGCCGCAATCCGAGGCTTCATTAGACCAAAGGGGCGATCAGGACGCGATTTTGAAAGAGATGTCTTCCGGCTGGCGCTTCGGCAGCATCGCTTTCTCCCAGATGACGCGCTCGGCGGGCAGATGAACCGAGACCGTGGTCCCCCGGCGTGGTGCGCTTTCGATTTCGAGCCTTCCGCCATGTATTTCCGTCAGCCTGACGGCTAAGGGAAGTCCCAGCCCCGCTCCTTCGAACCTGCGAGAAAGGCTGTTGTCAACCTGCCGGAAGAGTTCGAGCGCTTGCCGGATTTCGTCGCCGGTCATCCCTATTCCCGTGTCGCGGATCGCGAGAAACAAGCCTCCTTCTGGCTCGGCGGCGGCGGCGATCTCCACGCGCCCGCCAGCGGGGGTGAACTTGATTGCGTTCGACAAGAGGTTGATGAAAATCTGCTTGAGCTTGTGCTTATCTCCATAAACAAAAGCGTCGAGATCGTGGGCCGGTCCACTGAGCTGAACGCCGCCCGAGGCGGCCTGCTGCTCAACGGTGATCAGGCAACGATGGATGATTGTGGACACCTTCACGCGCTCTTCGTGCAGTTCAAGCTTTCCCGCCTCGATCCGTGTGACGTCGAGAATATCGTTGACGATGCTCAGAAGGTGCGCCCCTGAGCGGTGAATATCGGCTGCATAAGCCGCATAACGGTCGAGGTCCTTGCCGAGAAGCTTGTCGCGAATGATTTCGGAAAATCCGAGAATGGCGTTCAAGGGTGTGCGGAGCTCGTGGCTCATGTTGGCGAGGAAAACGGACTTTGCATCGTTCGCCTCCTCCGCACGGCGCTTCGCTCGCACAAGCTCGGCATTTGTTTTTCGCAGCTTGATGCGCTCTTCGGCCAGTTCCTCGCTAATCGATAGCAAGGCGGCATGCTCCTCCCGGACCTTTTCGCTTTCTTTGTCGAGCGCGATGGCATTCGCGACGCGGTTCGAGATTTCACGGTTGAGAATGAACATCATGATCAAGGGCAGGCTGAGCGCCGCGATCCCGAGGCCGATCACGATCTTCGCTTGCTGGTTCGCGGGGGCCAGCACTTCCGCGCGGCCGAGCCCGACCATGACGATCAAGGGATAGCTGGGCAGTTTTCGCCAATGGTAGAGGCGCACAATGCCATCGGACGGATTTTCGGCGGTGAATTCGCCGGAGCCGGCCGCTTGCGAACTGCCGAGAGCTTCGGCGTTTGCGTCCCTCGTCCCGAGCCTTGCGGCATCGAAGCCTTTCGCAATTGTGTAGCGCGCAAGCCTTACTCCGTCCGACCGCAAGAGGTCGATTGATGTCGATTCCCCGAGCCTTGCCTTCTCATGCAGGGTGGTCAGGAGTTCCGGCGCGAGCGAAAACACGACAACACCGCCGAATTGGCCATCCTTTGTAGCGATCCGGCGCGCTGCAGGAATAACCGTGCTGCTGGACATTTTGTCGAATACAGGGCGGCCAATAAAAAGGCCGAGGTTGGGATCGTCACGCAGCGCTGTGAAGTAGTCGCGTTCGGCGAGGGAAACCGGGATCGAGGGGTGGTTGATCGCCGTGTCCGTGACCATGCCACTGGCATTCAAGATGGCGATGTCCATGGCCGGGGTCATAAGCCCTTGGATCGAGCTCTTCCACTGGTCGAGGCTGAACTCCGGCCCTGCCTCGATCCTGCGCTTCAAAGCCGCAGTGGCGTTCGATACGGCGTTGAGCCTGCCCTCGATCTGCTCCTCGAACCCGGCCGACAGATTGGCAGCTTCCGCGCGAGCGCGGTCTATGGCGGCATTTCGCTCGTTGAGAACGGCTTCAGCAACAAGGGCACAAACGGCAAGCATGATGGCCGCGCTGAAAGCGGCGATCCGGCGCTTTAGCATCTCACCGGCGTTGCGCCGGCATTGATCGTTTGAGTGGGATCGCGTCGCTCGATGCACGGAGTACCCAAAACTTCAGCGAGTGCGGATTGTCAGTTCGCATCAAGTCATTTTCGATAGACTTGTCGCAAATGGCGTAGCGTTACGATAATCCTTTCCGCCTTTAGTTGTATAGTCCATAAATTGCGTAGTTCCGGACCTAAACCGAATAGAGATATTATCGTTCCATGAAAGCGTGTGAGGAAATTTTATTAAAACACAAAGTCTATTCTTGTTGTTTTCTTGAGCTTGACTTTGAGCGAACAGTGCGCCGTTGCCCTGGCCCCACACGATTGGCCGCAAGGTGCGTCGTCCGCAAGAGATGGTTGGAAGTGTCATGCCCCGTAGGCATGCCGTGTCGTATGCTTAAGACTCTGCCAAATTCGGATGTGGATCGAGGCTGGTCACGGCTGGTTGTTTGATTATGATCAAGCTCGCGCTTCCTGCGTCAGTTTGCCTGTGATTCGTCCAGAGATTGTAAGATTGGCGTGGTGGCCAGTACTCCCTTCGCGGGTATTAGCGCCGGAGCCGCCTCAACTTTGCCCAATGAACCGGCGATTGCCCCGTATCTGGCGCGCAAAAAATTACCCCGCTCGCGCATTAGCTGCAGCCACAGATTGCATGCAAGCCCTTCGATTCTTGCGCTCAGGAAAATGGCTGCTCCTTGAATTCTTGCTCAAGTACAAGCTAGGCTCTTGCGAGGTCACCAAGCTTTGGACGGGGACGTCTTCTGAGATGTCACATTCGGTCGCGGCCACCCGCCTGATCAGAATTGCAGAACAAACTCACCAGCAGTTGCAACAAGGCACAACCTTGAGCTACGGCTTGCTCGCGGCTGTCGCCTTGTTCGCGGATCGGTGACCTTGCGATAAGGACCGGAAAACGGCCAAGGAAGACCAGCAACTTAAGGATAAGGACGACCCATGGAAGACAACGGCAAGAAGACCTCACGGCGCGAAATCCTCAAGCTCGGCGCTTTTGGCCTCGGCGCGGTCGGCGCGATGAGCCTCGCAGGCAGCGCGAATGCGCAGCAGGTCGCGAAAAAGGCCGCGCAGAAGGCGGTCATGTATCAGCAAACCCCGAAAGACGGCAAGCAGTGCAGCGGATGCCAGCATTTCCAGGCTCCCTCTTCCTGCCGCATCGTCGATGGCGAGATCAACCCGAACGGTTATTGCATTTTGTTCGCAAAGAAGCCGGCGTAATTATCCAACACTATCTATCTATGTCGAGGCGGCTCCAACCAGGGAGCCGCTTTTCTCGTTCTGACAGGCCGCAAATCCCGTCAGATTCCTTCCCCAAGGCCGGCATTTTTCATTTGGCGCCGCCCCAGTTTGTCCTGGGGCTGGAACTTTTTCCAAATGGTAATTACGCGCCGCCTTGACTCCCCGATCCTTCAGGGTAGTGTCGCCCCGCGATGATTTGGCTGATATTTGCAGTGCTGACGGCGGGCGTGATCGTCGGGATAACACGCAAGCTTCGCCGTGCCCCGGCGGCGGAGGATGTACGCGCCTCCGAGATCGAAGCCTACACATTTCAACTTCAGGAACTCGACCGTGAGGAAGAGCGCGGAACGCTCGGCGAAGACGAGGCCAAGCAGACGCGGGCCGAGGTCGCGCGGCGGCTGCTAAGAGCCAACCGGCAGAGCGCCGAAGCCACGCCTGGAAAGGCGAAACGCCTGAATGCCGCTGTTCCCGCAATTGCCGTCGCGGCGCTGGTCTCGCTTGGGAGCATCGCTACCTATGTTCATTACGGAAAGCCCGGGCTTTCCGATCAGCCGCTGGAAGCGCGGCTCAACGCTCCGCTGGGGGAGCAGACCCCCGATGTTCAAGTCGCGAACATGGAGCGCAGGCTGAGGCAAAATCCGCGTGATGTAACTGGCTGGGCAGCTCTCGCCTCCATCTACTTCAAGGCTGGTCTTTTCGAAAAGGCCGCGCGACACCTATCAAAGAGGGATCGACGCAGGCGGTGAAACCGAAAGCATGTTTCTCGGCCTCGCCGAATCGTTGACGTTCGCCAATGACGGCTTCATTTCGGGACAGGCCGCACAAGCGCTACACGAAGCTTTGATGCGCAATCCGAACTCGCTGCGGGGCCGTTTCTGGAGTGGGCTCCTCGCCGAGCAGGATGGCAAGAAAGCCGAGGCGGAGAAGATTTACCGCGACCTGCTTGCCGCACAAATTCATCCGACGTTGAGAAATGTCGTGATGCAGCGCCTGCAAGCGCTCACGGCGCCGCCGGATAACGCTGCTGCGGGTAACAACGCCGCGCCCGAAGAAAATAAGGACCCCGGGCAAAGCGCTTCGGCCGAGCGGGGCGAGGAACAGAAGATGATCCGCGGCATGGTCGAACGGCTTGCCGCGCGGCTCAAAACAGATAAGTCGGATCTGCAAGGGTGGCTGATGCTTATCCGGTCTTACGCGGTCCTGAAGGAAACGGATAAGGCGAAGGAAGCCATGATTGCCGCGCGCGAGCAATTCGCCTCCGATGCCAGCGCGCTTGAGCAGGTCGACGCGATAACGAAGGAACTGAGCTTCGCTTTTGCGGGGGGGAACGCGAGCGCTTCTCAGCAGGAAAGCACCGTTCCTGATCAGCCCGCGGCAATGCCGCTCGAGGGCGAACAAGGCAACATGATCCGCGGCATGGTCGAACGGCTTGCCGCGCGGCTGAAAGAGAATAAATCGGATCTGGAAGGCTGGTTGAGGCTGATCCGCTCCTATGCCGTGTTGAAGGAAACGGATAAAGCGCAAGACGCCGCCGCAACCGCAAGACAGGAATTTGCATCCGACGCCAAGGCGCTCGAACAGATCGATGCGCTCACTCAGGGATTAGGCTTGGTTATGCCGGGCGCGAGTGGAGGACAGCCGAAATCATGACGCGAAAGCAACGCCGAGCGGTTGTCATTGTCGTCGGGCTTGCCTTGATCGGGCTCGCCTCCACGCTCGTTTTAAGCGCGCTCAAAACGCAAGTCACGTTCTTCATGAGCCCCGAAGAAGTTGAGAAAAGTATGCCGAAGCCTGGAACGCGCTTCCGGCTCGGAGGGCTTGTCAAGTCAGGCAGTGTACGGCACGAGGCGGACGCTGTTACCGAATTTTCGGTTACGGACAATGCTGCATCGCTGCCTGTGACCTATAAAGGGATTCTTCCCGATCTGTTCCGCGAAGGCCAAGGCGTGGTGGCGGAAGGCAAAATCGGCGCGGATGGCGTGTTCGTGGCCGATACGGTCCTCGCCAAGCACGACGAGAAATATATGCCGCCCGAGGTGGCCGCGGCCCTCAAGAAAAATGGCCGCTGGCAGGAACAGAGCGGCCAGCAAAAAGCACCAGGCACCTAAGGCTTAGGAGTTAGAAGCCGTGATCGTTGAATTGGGCCACTTCGCCCTGATCCTTGCCTTTTTTGTCGCCCTCATCCAGTTCGGCGCCCCTATGGTCGGGCTGCGCACGCGAGACGCGCGGTTGATGGCGATGGCGGACGCCTCTGCACCCATCCTCTTCGCACTGATCGCGGGCTCTTTCCTCGCGCTGATCTGGGCGCACGTCTCGTCTGACTTTTCGGTGGCGAACGTCTACGAGAACTCTCACTCCGCGAAGCCGCTCCTTTACAAAATCTCCGGAGTTTGGGGCAACCACGAAGGCTCGATGCTTTTGTGGGTGTTGATCCTTTCGCTTTTCGGCGCGGCGGTCTGGCTTTTTGGCGAAAATCTGCCCTTGGATTTGAGGTCTGCCGTGCTCGCGATTCAGGGTGCGATCTCGGCGACGTTCGTGCTTTTCATCATCGCGACTTCGAACCCCTTCATCCGCATCGCCGAGCCGCCGATCGAAGGGCAAGGGCTGAACCCGATCCTCCAGGACCCTGCGCTCGCGATCCATCCGCCCTTGCTCTACACGGGCTATGTCGGCTTCTCGATGGCCTTTTCTTTCGCGATCGCCGCGCTGCTGGTGGGCCGCATCGATTCCGCATGGGCTCGCTGGGTCCGGCCTTGGACGCTAGCCGCCTGGATCTTCCTCACCATCGGCATTGCGATCGGTTCCTGGTGGGCCTATTACACGCTCGGTTGGGGCGGCTGGTGGTTCTGGGATCCGGTTGAGAACGCGTCGCTCATGCCATGGCTCACCGGCACGGCGCTGCTCCATTCCGCGATCGTGATGGAGAAGCGGGATAGTCTGAAGGCCTGGACGATCCTCCTCGCGATCCTCACCTTCAGCTTCAGCCTGTTGGGCACATTCCTTGTCCGGTCCGGCGTGCTGACTTCGGTGCATTCTTTCGCATCGGATCCATCGCGCGGCGTCTTCATCCTTGTGATTGTCAGCACCTTCACGGCGGGCGGTCTTTTCCTGTTTGCGTGGCGTGCAAGCACGCTTTCGAGCAGCACTGCATTCTCGCTCATTTCCCGCGAGTTCGAGCCTCGTCTTCAACAACCTGCTTTTGACGGTATCCTGCGGGATCGTGCTCATCGGAACTATTTACCCGATGGCGCTTGAGGCTGTGACGGGAGAAAAAATTTCGGTCGGCGCGCCGTTTTTCAATTCTACGGTGGTCTGGATTTTCATGCCGCTTCTGCTCGCTGTTCCTTTCGGCATATTCCTCGCCTGGAAGCGCGGAAACCTGGGAGAAGCGGCGAAGCGGCTTAGCGTTGGCGCCATTTTGGCGGTGATTGCCGGAGCAACTGCAATCTATTTTGACGCCGACGGAAAGCAAGGGCTTGCAATTGGGCTGGGTGTTTGGGTTCTGGCGGGCTCGGTTTGGGAAGTCCTGTGGCGGGCTCGCTTCCTGTCTGCGCCACTGTCAGAGACCGCGCGCCGGATCTGGAATATGCGCCGCGGCCAATTCGGCGCGACGCTCGGCCATATCGGCCTCGCCGTCACGGTCATCGGCATCTCGGGAGCGAGCGCCTGGAACGTGGAGCGGCTCGCTGTGATGAAGATCGGCGACACCATCGATCTCGGCAGCTATCAGCTCACGTTCAAGAAGGTCTATGAGCAGGCCGGGCCGAACTATGCCGAGTTCGCGGGCGATTTCGACTTGAAGAGCGGCGATAAATTAATCGGCACCATTACGACGTCGAAGCGAAAATACGACGCGCCTCCGCAGGTTACGACCGCGGCCGGAATTGCGACGCGGCCGGCGGGCGACGTGTATGTCGTGCTTGGTAACGAGGAGAACGGGGCGTTCTCAATCCGCGCCTATTACCATCCCTTTGTGCGATGGATATGGGGCGGTGCGCTGATCATGTTCCTCGGCGGCCTTGTCTCGCTACTCGACCGGAGACTGAGGATCGGCTTGCCTCAAAAAGCCGCGAGCGCGCCATTCCCTTCGGCGCCCGCGCCAGCGGAGTAAGAGATGCGCGGATTCATCCATGCCTTGTTTGTGGGATTGCTGCTGACGCTTAGCGTTGGCCCCGCCCTCGCGGTCGATCCCCGGGAGCAACTGCAGGACCCTGCGCTAGAGGCGCGCGCGAGAGAGATTTCGGAGGGGCTTCGCTGCCTCGTCTGCCAGAACCAGTCGATCGACGATTTAGATGCGTCGCTTGCCAAGGATTTACGGCTTCTCGTAAGGGAACGGCTGAAGAAGGGCGAGAGCAACCAGCAGGTGATCGACTATATCGTGGCGCGCTACGGTGAGTTCGTGCT
The DNA here is from genome assembly GCA_963833565.1 of uncultured Alphaproteobacteria bacterium. GTDB lineage: Bacteria > Pseudomonadota > Alphaproteobacteria > Rhizobiales > Rhodomicrobiaceae > Rhodomicrobium. The sequence continues at coordinate 61,187 of CAWHYO010000020.1, read as the reverse complement.
TCTGAACCCGAGACTTCGCTGGAATACGCTGCTTCTTTGGTTCGCGCCGATTGTGCTGGTCCTGGGCGGAATTCTTCTGGCTGCCCGCGTCGTGAGGCGCCCGCAGCCTGACACTGCAAGCGCGCAGCCCCTTACGCCCGAAGAGCAGGCCGAGTTGGAGTCAGTGTTCTCCGCCAAGCCGGAAAAGCCTGTCTCAAAATAGCTGATTTCCGCCATTGCTGAAGGATGGCTCATGCGCCATTCTGCCATCCCGTCGTTGTCCCGGCGGCCTCGGCTGGAGAGTTTGCAGCTCAACATGACCTCATTCGTAAACGGATGTGATCGGGGCGAAGGACGCGCTGGCGCGCGCCGAGCCAATCAGGCTTGCGATGGCTCATTGAGTGGTCATCGCCGCCGAACATCGGGCGGCGAACTCTGCGAAGCGGCTGGTAATCGAGCGACGGTTTTCAGGGCGCTCTGGTAGCCCGCACCCGGAAAGATAAGCATGTCGGCTGCTATCACACATAGTTTTGGTGACCGTTTTCTCGGTCGGCGCGAAGCCGCCAATGCGCGCGAGAGCATCGGCATGCTCGGCTGATGGTTCCATTCGGCAATAGGCCGCCGGCGTCAGATCGTGGCCGGCGTCCCCGTGGCGACGTGGAATCCGACCCCATTCGCGATCATGTCGGACAGCGATGCCGTGAACTGCATCTTCATGTTTGAAGTGGCGCCGCTGCCGTTCCACGGATTGTCGAGCGTCACGGTGCCGTTGGCGACGTTAACGCCGATGACCGCGTACATGTGGCTAGCGGCGAGATTCTTTGAGGCGTTCCCCTTAACGGTACTCATCAACACGTCGTTGCCGGAGGTGAGAGCCGACTGCATAGCCTGCAACAGCGAGGTCTGCTGGGCTGAGGTCGTCAGGCTGGGTGAGTAATAGTCGGTTGCGCTCTGGCCAGTAATGGCATTCAGGCCATTGTCCGAGCCGCCGTTGATGTTGGTGTAGGAATTGACGTGGTCGGTCTGCTCGCGGATACTCGACATAGGCCTTTTCGACGATCGCGGACCACATGTTGGCGCTTCCGGCGGTCCCGCCGTGGTCGAAGGCGTAGTTCGAGCCGTCGCCCATGGCTTGGCCAGTAGGCAGCATGGCGAGCTGGTTGTTGACGGTGACGTAGTCGGCCTTGCCGTTGAGCTGGAATTCGACGCTGTAGGTGCCGTTGCCGTTGGACTGCACCATGTTCTGGATGAGCGACGGATCCTGCTGCGCCGTATCGGCGAGAGCTGAGAGGAAGTAGCAATCGCCCACCTCGCCCTGGTTGACGTCGGTGATCTTGGGGCCTCCAGAGGAGAACAGCGATTCGTTTACCGCTTGGTAGGTGGCTTTGTAGCCGGTAAGCGACGGGTTATCGGTTCCGAGGAACCATTTTCCGACCAGCTCGCTCACCTGGGTTGAGTTCGACGACGCCGTGAGGTTGCCGAGCTTGGCCGCGGTGGACGAGCCGCCGTTGTAGGTGGCGTTGGCCGCATTGCCCAGGACCACATTGTCGAACATCTGCTGGACATAGGCCGACGTCTGGATGCCGTTGGCTCCGGAAACGTTGAGCGCTTTGGCGAGCGTCTGGAGGTCGGCGAACTTGGACGCATTCATGCCGCCGTTTGCGGCGTCCTGGAGCACCTGGAGCATGCCCTGATAGGACAGGTAGCCGTTGGTTTCGAGGCTCTGGGCGTCCTTCAAGACCGAGTAGGTGGCGTTGTAGGCCGCCTTCTGCGAGGTGTTCATCGCCGACAGCTGAGCCGAGGTCATTGTTGAAGCCTGCTGGGTGGTGAGGGACTTGATTTGGTCTGTCGTCATTCCTTTGATGGCGGCTGTCGAGAGCGAGGCGACGTTCGGCGCCACGACTGAGTTGAACTGCGACACGGACATGGACGAGATGGTCGAAGCGCCCAGTCCCGCGACCTGCTGGGCGCCGAAGTAGGACAGTTTGAGCGAGGACAGTGCGGATTGCGACATCCCTGCGACCTGCGTCGAGGTCAGTGCCTGGACTTGCGTCTGGGTCAGTGCGCCGAGCTGCGTGGAACTCATGCCGTTCAGAGCCGTCGTCGAAAGGGCGGACACGGCGGTCGTCGAGATTGAGGCGATCTGGGAGGTCGAGAGGGTCTTGAGCGCGGCGGAGGTAAGGGCATTCAGCTGAGCGGCGGACATAGCCGCGACCTGCGTGTTGGACAGCGCCTGGATCTGGGTCGCGCCAAGTCCGGCGGCGGCGCTCGTCGAGAGGCTGGCGACGCCAGTTCCGAGCGAGGCGACTTCTTTCGCGTCGAGGGACGCGACTTCGGATGAAGTCAGGCCGGAATAGGAGGCGTTCGAAAGCGCCGCAAACTTATCGTCGGACAGTGATGAGAACTGCGAGGCGCTGAGCGAGGTGACCTGCTTACTGGTGAGGGCCGCGACTGCGGGGTGGAGAGCGCGCCGATCTGCGCGCCCGACATGTTGGTCAAGCCGGAGGTCAGGCCGGCGATCTGGTTGACCGGAATGTCGGCGACATTGAGCGATTGCACCTGCGACTTGCTCATGGCGTTGATTTGCTTCGCCGTGAGGGACGTTTGCTGAGAATTCGTCAGACTGGCGGCGGAAAGGCCCGAGATGGCGGCTGCGGCTGACGACGAGACTTTGAATGCTGGGAGAGCTTGGATGACCGGAGCGGACTTTTTGGTTGCCGCCAGGGCGCCGGCCTGTGAGGCAGTCGTGGCTTGGATGCCGGATGCCTTGAAGGCCGCGATCGGCATCGCGGCGCTCTTGGTATTGGTTATGCCCGAAATGATGGATGTCATGAAAAACTCATCCTTCTTCCGGCGAATTCGCGTCATGCGATTACGGAGGAAGTCATTTCCACCGGAGTGCAAGCAACATGCCGATAATATCGTCGCCTATGCAACGCAGTTTATTTGCAGTCTCGAGCAAGTGTTGTCCGCCGCGCATTTCAAGATGCTGAAAACGATAAACTGCTTTTTATGGATTGGCCGGAGGATGCTAGTTTGATCTACAAAATCTTAATCTTGGAGAAAAATGATCGCCGAACAGTATTGCAGTGAAGTCTCGAATGTTCGCGGCGCCGGTCTGTGTCTAGTTTCGAATTTATTGTCCACCGTTCCTCATCTTCCATTTTCGCCGCCCTCGGGCCGGTTCGGCCAATTCCTGAAATGGAAGCGATGGGTCAAGGGCGGGATGCCGGAGAAGACCGCATAGGATCACGAAGCCGGCTTGGCGCGAATTGCGATTTTGAGAAAACCGGCACAAGCGCTCCCGACAGACGCTTGGCGAGCGCTCTCCAGACCGGCTTGTTCAGCGGATGATTCCCCGCGTAGCAAGAGGCGCGACGGCGTCGTGAAGGGCGCGGCTCATGCGGCGCCGGACTAGTTTGCCGCTTGTCTGTCGGGGCGGCCAGAGACGGCGGCCTTTTCGATTGAGACCGGCGTCTGGAACACCCGGACACCCTTTATAGTTGTATTTGATCGAATTTTAAGCTAGAGCGTGTGCTTGCGCGGGACGCTCGCAGATCCTCTATTTGGGTTCGCCCGGAAGCCGCGCCCGCCTTTATTGGCGACGCGGAGTGTGGTTGCTTAGAACTGCTGGGCGGCGGCTCTTTCGCGCTGCATCTTCTGGTATTTCCTGATGAGCAGGTGGCGGCGCAGCCGGGAAATGTGATCGATGAAAAGGATGCCTTCGAGGTGGTCGATCTCGTGCTGGACGACGGTCGCCTGCAGGTCAGCGAAATCGCGCTCCTGTTGTTTGCCGTCGAGATCGACATAGCGGACGCGCACCACCGCCGGGCGCTCCACTTCGGCATACATCCGCGGAATGGACAGGCATCCCTCCTCGTGAACGCGAGGCGTATCGCCGAAGGACACAATTTCCGGATTGATCAGCACGAACGGCTCTTTCGGCACGTCTTCGCCTTTGGCCGTATCAAAGACAAGCATGCGGCGGAGGACTCCGACCTGCACTGCCGCCAACCCTATGCCGGGCGCGGCATACATCGTCTCAAGGAGATTGTTGGCGAGGCCGCGCACCTCGTCGTCGACGGTTTCCACCGCCGCTGACGTCTTGCGGAGAACGGGGTCTGGGAGCGTAATGATCGGCAATATCGGCATGAGCAGCAAATAAGCGAGGGGCGCTGTCTGGTCAACGCTTTCTTCCGCGATTTACGAACCGGAAAATGCATTATCTGGGCAGCGCTGCACTTCGATTGTGACATGACTGAGCTTTGGCAGCGACGCCAGCTTTCCTTTGTAACACTCCAGGCGCTTCGGTTCGTGCGTAACAAGAGAGATCACGGCGGCGTAATGCCCCGGCCCGACCCGCCAGAGATGCAGGTCGGAGATCGCATCGCCGTCCACTTCGAGCGCGCCGCGAATCCGTTCCGCCAACGCTTTATCGGGCACAGCGTCGATGAGAACAGCTCCCGACTGGCGCAGAAGACCATAGGCCCAGCTTAGAATGACGCCTGTGCCGACAAGGCCGACGACAGGGTCCATGAAGGTCCAGCCCGCCAACTTTGCTGTGACGAGACCGGCGATTGCCAGCACGGAAGTCAGGGCATCGGCAAGGACATGAACGTAGGCCGCGCGCAAATTGAGGTCGCGGTCGTGGTGATGGTCGTGATCGTGGTGATGGTGGTCATCACCAGCATGGCCGTGATGCCCGTCGTGATCGGTATTCGCATCATGCTCATGGTGATGATGATCGTGGCCATGATCGTCGCGCAGAAGCCATGCGCTTGCGAGATTGACGCAAAGGCCAAGCACGGCGATGGCGATTGCCTCGTCGTACCAGATCGCAACCGGGTTCAGGATGCGCTGCACGCTCTCATAGCCGATCAGAAGCGCGATCATGCCGAGCACAATGGCGCTGGCAAAGCTCGCCAGGTCGCCGAGTTTGCCGGTTCCGAAGGCGAAGCGGTCATCGTGGAGGTGACGCCGCGCATAATGGTAAGCCAGCGCCGATATCGTGAGCGCGGCGGCGTGCGTGGACATGTGCCAGCCATCCGCTACCAGGGCGAGAGAGCCGAACACCGTGCCGCCGGCGATCTCACCAACCATCATGACGGCAGTCAGGCCCACAACCGTCCAAACGCGCTTCGCATTCTGGTCGTGGCGCGCGCCCAGGAACACGTGGTCGTGCTGGAATGATTCAAGTGAGTGACTGTGCATCTCGCTTCACAAACTCCGTCGTCTCAGGCGGAAGGTAAAACCTCCGCCCAAAGATCGTAGTCGTCCGAGTCGATGATCGTTGCGCGGACGCGGTCGCCGGGCTGCAAATCTTCCGCTTCCTCGATGAAAACCGAGCCGTCGATGTCCGGCGCATCCCAGATGCTGCGCGCCGTGGCGCCATCCTCGTCCACCTCGTCGATCAGCACCTCGACAGTTTTGCCGACCTGGGCCGCGAGAACCTCCTCACTCACGTCACGCTGCACTTCCATGAAACGCTGATAGCGTTCGGCCTTGACCTCCTGGGGCACGTGCCCATCCAGGTCACGGCTCGCGGCCCCTTCCACGTTCTCATACTTGAAGCAGCCGACGCGCGTCAGCCGGGCCTCGCGAAGCCAATCGAGGAGCAACGCGAAGTCTTCTTCCGTCTCGCCGGGAAAGCCGACGATAAAGGTGGACCGGAGGCCGAGATCGGGGCAGATCGCGCGCCAGCTCTGGATGCGATCCAAGGTTTTCTCCTGGTTCGCCGGACGGCGCATCGCCTTCAGCACCTTCGGCGAGGCGTGCTGGAACGGGATATCGAGATAGGGCAGGATCTTGCCTTCCGCCATCAGCGGCAAGACTTCATCGACATGGGGATAAGGGTAGACGTAATGCAGACGCACCCACGCGCCGAGCTGCGACAGCGCTTCGCAAAGCTCCGTCAGCCGCGCCTTCAGCGGATTGCCGCGCCACTCGCTCTCCGCGTATTTGAGGTCGAGGCCGTAGGCGCTTGTGTCCTGGCTTATGACTAGCAGTTCCTTTGCCCCGCCCGAGACGAGGGCTTCCGCCTCAGCCAGAACGTCGGCGGCAGGACGGCTGGCGAGCGAGCCGCGCAGAGCAGGAATGATGCAGAACGAGCAGCGATTGTTGCAGCCCTCGGAGATTTTCAAATAGGCATAATGAGGCGGCGTCAGGCGCAGACCGGCGCGCGGAACGAGATCGAGGAACGGCGCGTGCGGCGGCGGCGTCGCGGCGTGGATCGCGTTCATCACGGCGTCGTATTGATGAGGGCCAGTGACGGCCAGTACGTCGGGGAAAGCCTCGCGGATGCGCTTGTCTTCGACGCCGAAGCAGCCGGTGACGATGACGCGGCCGTTCTCCGCCATCGCCTCGCCAATCGCCTCAAGGCTCTCCGCCCTGGCGCTGTCGAGGAAGCCGCAAGTGTTCACCACGACGACATCCGCGCCATCGTAGCTCGGCGAAATCGCATAGCCCTCGCTGCGCAGCCGCGTGAGAATGCGCTCGGAGTCGACAAGCGCCTTGGCGCAGCCCAGGCTTACAAATCCAACCTTCGGCGCGTTCGGCGCGGATGCGCGCTCCTTTGTTATCTTCGGCATGTCACGATCTTATGGAGCAAAATAAAAAGAGCGCCCAATAGCGCTCCGCTGATGTAAGGCTTTGCCGCCTTATTATAAAGCGAATAGTGGCTCTCCGTCTCGGCTTGCCAGCCTCCGGCTTCTCCACTGCGTCGCCGTTCTTGCGTTTTCTCTGGGGCACCATGACAGGGTGAGAGCGAAACCTACCCGATATGCCGAAGCGTACAGTTGGTGCCCCCGGCTTCGCCTTCCTCTGGGGCGAAGGGAACACGTTCGCAGCGCTCCTGCGCGAACCTGGCTACGACCTTATCCGATTCAACTCAGCTTGCGCGGCATGATATTCGGAAAACCCCTTGGGGCAGATCTCCGCCGCTTTGCGCAGCGCAGCCTGCGCTTCCGGCTGGCGGTGCACTATGTACCACTCGCCGTTATAAAAAAGCGCCTCGCGCTGCTGTTGGGGGGTTCCTGCCGCGTCGAGCGTCAGATCCGGTGAACGGCGCCCGAGATATAGCTCGATCACAGCATAGGGCCATTCCTTGGTCTTGAGCCGGGTGGCATCGGCCTCAAGCTCGGCCGCCGCAAGTGTCTCGCCTGCCCGCGCACGGGCAAGATACCGAAACAGCATGGTGTCGATGTCATCCCTGAGTTCGAGGGCGCGCAGCATTTCAGTAGAAGCTTCCTTGAAATCGGCAGCATTGAATTTGGCTAAGCCGCGGATTTGGTAGGCGGCGGCAGATTTGGGGTCCAGTTCGATGGCGCGGCTCAAATCCGCAATGGCCCGGTCGATGTCGCAGCATCACGCCTTTCTCACGGTAGCGCTTTCCCTCTTGCCGGCGCGGGCCGGGCGGCTCTTATGCCCGCACCCTAGACAGCAGCGTGGCGCAATCGAGGTTGGCGCACCAATCGATAGATCTCTTGACCGTCGGCTTGCCACGGAACAGTGTTGTATGCCTGACGGGCTACAGATTATACTCGTTGCCCATTCGTGTTCTTCAGCCACCCCAGCCCCAGGGCAGGCTGGCAAGGAAGCGGCGTTCTTGCCTTGGTCGAAAGGGCTCAACGCCGCGTCGTTCCGGCGTTAACACAAGCTGGTTAACATCCGACGCGGCGGATTTATTTCCGGCCGCAGTAGCGTTAAAAATCGTATAAGAACGGGAGCAGCCCACGTCCGGCCAGACGCAGCCATGGCGCTCAACGCATTGAAAAGAAAAAGCTTTCTAGTCTTAGTCTATAGGTTAACCGAATGTATTTTTGGCGGAAATCGGACGCGGAAAAGTCCGTTAAATATAGTGTGTTAACGCGCGTCACCCCTTTCGTCAGCGCAAAGCGCTGCCCTGAAGCGACATTCATTCCAAGTTTTTATTTTAATATTAGGTACTTACCGGAATTAACCGTCCAGCAAGGTGCTTTTTCCTAAGATCCCGGATTGAGCAAACCGGGACGGCAAACGCAAGCGCAAGCCGCTTCATCAGAGTTTTGGACCATGAGGGAAGGGAAGCGCAATTCGGCCCGCAGGCACTCCCCCAAAAAGCTACCCGCCAGCGTAACCGCCGAGAATGGGAATGATCTCGCCCGTGATGTAGCTCGACATTGTGGGCGCGGCGAGGAACACGTAGGCGGGCGCGATCTCCTCCGGCTGAGCGGGGCGCTTCATCACCGTGTCGCCGCCGAAGTTGTGGACGCGCTCGCCGGACTTGTCTGCGGGATTGAGCGGCGTCCAGACCGGCCCTGGCGCGACCACGTTCACCCGGATATTTCGCGGGATCAGATGCGTCGAGAGCGAGCGCGCAAACGCGTGGATGCCGCCTTTCGTCATCGAGTAGTCGAGCAGGTCTTTGTTGCCCAATAGCCCCGTTACGGAGCCCGTCATGACGATTGAACCCTTCGGCTTGATATGGGGCACAGCGGCCTGCGCCATGTTGAAATAGCCGTAGAGATTGGTCTTGAGCGTGCGGTTGAAGTGCTCCTCGGTGAGATCGAGGAAGTCCTCGACATGCTCTTGGAAGGCGGCGTTGTTTACGAGGATGTCGAGCTTGCCGAACTCCGCTACCGTCATCTCGACGGCTTGGCGGCAGAAGCCGCGATGGGCCACATCGCCCGCGATTAGAAGGCAGCGCCGCCCTTCCTTCTCGACGGCGCGTTTCGTTTCTTCCGCGTCCGCGTGCTCGCAAAGGTAAACGATGGCGATATGCGCACCCTCGCGGGCATAGAGCACGGCTACAGCCCGGCCGATTCCGGAATCGCCGCCGGTGATGAGCGCGACCATATCTTGCAGCTTGCCGGACCCTTTGTATTCCGGCGCATCGTACATCGGCTTGACTTCAAGCTCGCCCTCGACGCCCGGCTTCTTGAGGTGCTGCTTGGGAAAGTGCGACGGATACTCGCGCTGCCCGGCCTGCATCGCCGCCTCTTTCTTCTCCTGCGCTACGCCTGATTCATCCTTGCGGTCGATTTCTTCCTGGATATGCAGCCCGCTCTTGACGACGGCGTCGGTGTGCGCCTCAAGATGGTTCTGGGTCTCTTCCATCACTCTCCTCGCCTGGTGCCGCGACGCCTGCCAGGCGTTGCGATTGACTCCGGTGAGCAAACCATGCCGCCTTGCCCTGTTCCCGTGCTGAACGATGGTGGCAACCTCGTTCAAGGTCTGTGTTGTATGACCCGCAAACGGTGACGGCCCCTCGGGTTGCGATGAAAGACGCGCCCAGAACCGCGGAGCAGAACAATGAAAAGAACGCGAAGGTTCATCCTGATCGGGCTTTCCATAGGATTCGTGGCCGTCGTCGGCATCTCCGTGGCGGGCTCCCCCGACTTCCTCTTCTTCTCGATCCTGTTTTCGGCGGCACTCGCCATGATCGCCATCGCGGAGCTTTTCCCGAAAAGCGGCCTGTTTCCCATCACCTTCGCGAGCCTCGCCGCGGTCTATGCATCCATCTTCGCCCTGTTCATCGAGGGACTCTTCTACTCGCTCGGCAAGGTCACCTTGGGGATCGCCTTCGCGACGCCGATCCTCCTGTTCATCGCGGGCTGCTGGTGGCAGCGCGACGAGATCCGAAAGGACATAGCCGAGACGGACATCAAGGGCGGGAGGATGGGCCTGCTCCACGCCTTCCTGTGGCTGCTTCCGGTCTGGCTCGTCGGCCTTAGCGTCTACGTCCTGTTCGGCATCGAGGCGAGCAAGGTCAACACAGATGCCACTCTACTGGGCGCGATGGGCATAATTGGGCTGATCGTGTTTGCCGTCAGCCACGATGTCGCGACGTTCTTGATCGACATCGGTCTCCTCCTGGAGGAGTTTCTGACGCGCATTTCGCGGCTTACCGTGCCTGCCTTTGCGTTCCTCTCGTTCTACGCCATCCTGGTGATCGCCTTCGCCGCCCTTTACGGCATAGTTTCCCGAAGCTCCGCCTATCATCATTTCCGCATCGGCGACGAATACCGAAGCCTCACCTTTTTCGAATCGCTGTATTTCTCGGTGATCACGCTCGCCACCGTGGGCTACGGCGACATCGTTCCGTCGAGTAATCTCGTGCGGATGCTCGCCGCATTCGAGGTAATCGTGGGCATCATGCTTATCTTATTCGGGGTGTCGGAACTCTTGGAGTACACCCATGAGCGGCAGCGCATCGCTCGCAGGAAGCGAAAGCGTGCGGGGGATGCGCACGGGCATACACACCATCATCTCAGCAGGCGGAAGACGTGGTGAGCCGGTGCGCGAGTAAGTAACATGAGACGGCTTTGGAGCGGGTGAAGGGAATCGAACCCTCGTATTCAGCTTGGAAGGCTGCTGCTCTACCATTGAGCTACACCCGCAGCGAGCCCACATTACCAACATTGGAGCGGCGCTCAACGGAAAAAAGCGCAAACGCGGGTTTGCACAGCTTTTCCTTTGCCCCTTGACAAATTTAAATTTGTTTCGCGGGGGCGCGAAAAACGCTTGGCATGGCGGCTGCATGCGTGTTAGCAATCAGGCCCCTACTACTGGTAACTATCAGCAGCGGGCGGGCTGGGTACGGGTCGGCTGAATCCGACGCCCAAAACGCGTGCTGTAACCGGTTGGATGGAGGAGTGTAGCTCAATCGGCTAGAGCACCGGTCTCCAAAACCGGGGGTTGGGGGTTCGAGTCCCTCCACTCCTGCCACTTTAGGGCGGCAGGACTACTCGATACAATCGGGCATAGAGGTTAAAAAGTTTCATAGCGAAGGCGAGGTCGCCTCGCATTGGCGTTGGAAAGAAATGGCAAAGGTTGGTCTCTTCGAATATTTGCAGCAGGTCCGCGCAGAGACGGCCAAGGTCGTCTGGCCCACGCGGCGCGAAACCCTCGTCACGACCATTATGGCCGTGCTGATGTCCGTCTTTGCGTCGATTTTCTTCCTGCTGTCTGATCAGGTTTTCAGTAAGATCATCGGGTTCATTTTGACCCTTGGGCAATAGCGCTTAAAAAAATCGCAACAATATAGCAGCAAAAAGTGATGACAAAGCGCTGGTACATCGTTCACGCCTATTCGAACTTCGAAAAGAAAGTGGCGGACTCAATCCGTGAAAGGGCGGCGGCGGCCGGCCTCGAAGACTGCTTCGAGGACATCGTCGTTCCGATGGAAGAGGTTGTTGAAGTTCGCCGGGGCAGGAAGGTCAGCACAGAGAGGAAGTTTTTTCCGGGGTATGTCCTCGTGAAGATGGACATGAACGACCGGGCGTTTTTGCTGATTAAGAATACGCCGAAAGTCACGGGCTTTCTTGGCGCGGATAACAAGCCGCAGCCGATTTCCGAGACCGAAGCGCAGCGCATTCTCAATCAGGTCAAGGAAGGTGTGGACCGGCCGAAGCCGTCCATCTCCTTCGAAATCGGAGAGCAGGTGCGCGTCGCGGACGGCCCTTTTGCCTCGTTCAACGGGCATGTCGAGGAAGTGGACGAAGAGCGCGCACGGCTCAAGGTTGCGGTTTCCATCTTCGGTCGGGCGACCCCGGTCGAATTGGAATATGGCCAGGTCGAGAAGATTTAGCGCGAAACGCGTGAGGCTTCAGAGGTTTGGCTTTTCGTTGTGGAAGGCAAACGCCCGCTCGCCAGGCAGGCGTAAGAGCCGCACCACATCCCTCAAACCCGGGCGTAAGCCCCTGAGAGGTTATTATGGCAAAGAAAATAGTAGGCTATATCAAGCTGCAGGTCCCTGCAGGCCAAGCCAACCCGTCGCCGCCGATCGGTCCCGCGCTCGGTCAGCGCGGTTTGAACATCATGATGTTCTGCAAGGATTTCAACGCGGCTTCGAAGGAGATGGAACCCGGCTCGCCGGTGCCTGTCGTCATCACCTACTACGCCGATAAATCGTTCTCCTTCGCGATGAAGACGCCGCCAGCGTCGCACTTCCTTAAGAAGGCGGCCGGCATCAAGAGCGGCTCGAAGACGCCCGGCGTCGGCTCGGCCGGCTCTGTGACGATGGCGCAAGTCCGCGAGATTGCCGAGAAGAAGATGAAGGACTTGAACGCAACCAACCTGGATCAGGCTGCGAAGATCATTGCTGGCTCCGCCCGTTCCATGGGCCTCACGGTGAAGGAGTAAGCGCCATGGACGGAAAACGTTTGCGCGATGCCAAAAAGGGCATCAACCGTGAGAAGCTCTATCCCATCGAGCAGGCCGTGAAGCTCGTCAAAGAGTTTGCGAAGGCCAAGTTCGATGAGACGATCGAGATCGCAATGAATCTTGGTGTCGATCCGCGCCACGCTGATCAGATGGTGCGCGGTGTATGTGCGCTTCCGAATGGCACCGGCCGCTCGGTTCGTGTGGCAGTTTTCGCACGCGGGGCGAAGGCCGACGAGGCGAAGGCCGCGGGCGCGGAGGTGGTCGGCGCCGAGGATCTTGGTCCAGCAAATTCAGGGCGGCAACATTAACTTCGACAAGTGCGTCGCCACGCCCGACATGATGCCTCTCGTGGGTCGGCTCGGTAAGATCCTGGGCCCGCGCGGCATGATGCCGAACCCGAAAGTCGGCACCGTGACCATGGATGTCACAGAGGCCATCCGTGGCGCGAAGGGCGGTGCTGTTGAGTTCCGAGTCGAAAAAGCAGGAATTCTGCACGCCGGGATCGGCAAAGCAAGCTTTACCGAGAACGCACTTGTGGAAAACATCAAAGCTTTTGCGGATGCAGTGATGAAGGCAAAGCCTGCAGGCGCTAAGGGAACATTTGTGAAACGCGTGGCCTTGAGCTCGACAATGGGGCCGGGCGTCAAAATCGAGCCCGCAACGCTGAGCAGCGGAGCTCATCAATAGCTTCATCGCGGAACCGTCCTTAGGCGGTTTCGCAATTCGAGTTTCGGGCGGCTTTGCCGTCCGATAGGCCAAAGCGGAAACGCCTTGGCCGCTGCTTCTCGCTAGGGGAGGCAGCCTGTCCAAGATTGCTGGCGCCAAAGGAAATTTTCCGGCGGCTTAATATTCGCCTGCATGAGACGGGGAACGGATACCAGGTGATCTCGATGCCAGCCTTGGCTGGTTGGAGGGTCGCGCCTGATCACGCCTCGGGACAGGGATGAGCGGTCGCTCGCCTTGCGAGGCGGCGGCGTGATCGAAGCGGCGGTTCGCGATAAGAACGCGGCCCGCCACTAAAACGGAGAGAAGCGGTGGATAGAGCTGAAAAACGGGAGATGGTTGAGTCACTCAACGACATCTTCGCAACAAGCGGCTCTGTCGTGGTGGCGCGCTACAAAGGCATGACCGTAGCGCAAATGACCGAGCTCCGCCGTCGCATGAGCGGCGCCGGGGCGAAGTTCAAAGTCATCAAGAACCGTCTCGCCAAGATTGCACTTGATAGCGCGGCTGATGGCGCGGGTGCGGATCTCTTTCTTGAACCAACGGGTATTGCCTTCGCGGAAGACCCTATGGCGGCAGCAAAGGTAGCGGCTGATTTTGCCAAGACCACCGACAAGTTCGTTATTGTCGGCGGCTTGCTCGGCAAGCAGGCGCTGACAGCGGATGCTGTCAAGGCTTTGGCTGCTATTCCCTCCAAGGAAGAGCTTCGTTCCAAGCTGTTGGGCGTGTTCCTTGCGCCAGGCTCCAAGTTCGTACGGCAGCTCAACTCGCCCGCACAAAACCTTGTGGGCGTGCTGCAGGCGTTCAAGGAAAAGCAAGAGAAGCAAGAAGCGGCGTGACGGCTCTAGGCAGAGCTCCAAACACCAACCAGTCATCGAAATGCATAGAGGTCTAAATGTCTGAGAAACTTGACAAGCTGTACCAGGACCTGTCCGGATTGACGGTTCTTGAGATTTCCGAACTCGTGAAACTTCTCGAAGACAAGTGGGGCGTATCCGCAGCTGCGGCGATGCCTGCATTCGCGATGCCGGCGGCTGGCCCGGCTGCAGCCGAGCCGGTGGAAGAGAAGACCGAGTTTGACGTCATTCTCGCCGAGGCGGGCGCTCAGAAGATCAACGTCATTAAGGAAGTCCGCGCGATCACCGGTCTCGGCCTGAAAGAGGCGAAGGACTTGGTCGAAGCTGCTCCGAAGGCGATCAAGGAAGCCGTGTCGAAGGCGGAAGCGGAAGAAATCAAGAAGAAGGTCGAGGCGGCAGGCGCCAAGGTCGAAGTTAAGTAAGGAATGGATCGGCCGGGATATTCCGGCCATCCGCACAAAGCACTATATCCCCCGGGAATAAATTCCAAATTCCGCCACAAAAAAGGCTGAATTCGGGCACTCCCGGGGCTTGTAAATCGTTAATGGGGCGCCATCTCAGGGGGCTTCCCATAAATAGGCTCTCTCGCGACGCAAGTTCCCGGTGCGGCGTGCAGGAATAGCCGCCGCCGGTGAAAATGAGGAGATCAAATGGCGCAAACGTTTATCGGCCGTAAACGTATTCGCAAGCGCTTCGGGACCATCGCCGATGCAGCTGAGATGCCAAATTTGATCGAGGTGCAAAAGCAATCCTACGATCAATTTCTTATGGTGCAAGAACCGCTTGGCGGGCGGCAAAATACCGGCTTGCAGGCTGTTTTTGCCTCGATCTTCCCCATAAAGGATTTTTCGGATAAAGCGCAACTCGAATTTGTTCGCTACGACTTCGAGCCGCCGAAATATGATGTCGATGAATGCCAGCAGCGAAGCATGACCTATGCGGCACCGCTGAAAGTAAAGTTACGCCTGATCACCTTCGACGTCAATGAGGAGACAGGTTCCCGCTCGGTGCGTGACATCAAAGAGCAGGACGTTTACATGGGCGACATCCCGTTCATGACGTCCAACGGTACCTTCGTCATAAACGGCACAGAGCGCGTCATTGTTTCCCAGATGCACCGCTCGCCTGGGGTATTTTTTCACCACGACGGTGGAAAAAGCCATGCCTCAGGCAAACTGCTTTTCGCCGCACGCATCATCCCTTATCGCGGTTCGTGGCTCGATTTTGAGTTCGACGCGAAAGACATCGTCTATGCCCGCATCGACCGGAAGCGCAAGCTGCCGGCGACGACGCTGCTTTATGCGCTCGGCATGGACAATGAGGAAATCCTCGACACGTTCTACAAGAGGATTATTTACAAGGCGACGAAGCAGGGCTGGAGAACGCCTTTCGTTGCGGAGCGCATGCGCGGGGTAAAGGCTGTCCAGGACATCTATGACGCCGACACCGGCGAAGTTGTCATCGAAGCCGGCAAGAAGCTCAACGCGCGCGCTGTACGCCAGTTAGCAGAGCGCGTGAAGGCGGTTGCTGTTCCCGATGACGCGCTCTACGGGCGCTACCTCGCGGAAGATATCGTCAACATGCAGACGGGCGAGATCTGGGCCGAGGCCGGGGATGAACTCGACAGCAAGGTCATCGATAAGCTTCGTTCTCACGGCGTGGAAGAGCTTCCGGTTCTCGACATCGACCATGTGAACACCGGCTCCTTCATCCGGAACACGTTGCACACAGATAAGAACCAGAACGAGCAGGACGCGCTGTTCGACATTTATCGGGTGATGCGTCCGGGCGAGCCTCCCACGGAGGATGCTGCGCGTGCTCTGTTCAAGAGTCTGTTCTTCGATGAGGAGCGCTACGACCTGTCGTCGGTGGGCCGCGTTAAGATGAATATCCGGCTCGAAATCGAGCAGTCGGACGAGATGCGCATCCTCACCAAGGACGACATCATCTCCGTGATCCGCACGCTGGTCGATTTGCGGGATGGCCGCGGCGAGGTTGACGACATCGACAACCTCGGCAATCGGCGCGTGCGCTCGGTGGGCGAGTTGATGGAGAACCAGTATCGCCTTGGCCTGCTTCGCATGGAGCGCGCCATCCGCGAGCGCATGTCTTCCGTCGATATTGACACGGTTATGCCGCAGGATCTGATCAACGCGAAGCCTGCCAGCGCGGCGGTGCGCGAGTTTTTCGGCTCCTCGCAGCTTAGCCAGTTCATGGACCAGACGAATCCGCTGTCGGAGATCACGCATAAGCGGCGGCTTTCGGCCCTTGGTCCGGGCGGCTTGACGCGCGAGCGAGCGGGCTTCGAGGTGCGCGACGTGCATCCGACCCATTACGGCCGCATCTGCCCCATTGAGACGCCGGAAGGTCCGAATATCGGCCTTATCAACTCGCTGGCGACGTTTGCGCGCGTCAACAAGTATGGCTTTATCGAAAGCCCCTATCGCAAGGTTGTGGACGGCAAGGTCACCGATGAGGTGGTCTACCTCTCAGCCATGGAAGAGGCGCGATATCATATCGCGCAAGCCAATGTGAAGCTGAATCCGGATGGCAGCTTCGTTGAGGATCTGATTATCTGCCGCCACCAGGGTGACGTGTCGCTTGTGCCGAATGCGAAGGCGGATTTCATCGACGTTTCGCCGAAGCAGGTCGTGTCTGTGGCGGCGGCTTTGATTCCGTTCTTGGAGAATGATGACGCCAACCGCGCGCTGATGGGCTCGAACATGCAACGCCAGGCGGTGCCACTCATCCGCGCCGAAGCGCCGCTTGTCGGGACCGGGATGGAAAGCGTCGTTGCGCGCGATTCCGGTGCGGCCATTGCTGCGAAACGCGCCGGCATCATCGACCAGGTGGATGCGACACGCATCGTTATCCGCGCGACCGACGAGATGGACCCATCGAAATCCGGCGTTGACATCTATAATCTGCGCAAGTTCCAGCGCTCGAACCAGAACACCTGCATCAACCAGCGTCCGCTGGTTCGTGTGGGCGACCGGGTGGAGCGTAGCGACATCATCGCAGATGGGCCTTCAACCGATCTTGGCGATCTCGCGCTTGGCAAGAACGTGCTTGTCGCGTTCATGCCGTGGCAGGGCTACAACTTCGAGGACTCGATCCTTCTCTCGGAGCGCATCGTTTCGACCGACGTCTTCACCTCGATCCATATAGAGGAGTTCGAAGTCGCGGCGCGCGATACGAAGCTTGGGCCGGAGGAAATCACGCGCGACATCCCGAACGTATCGGAAGAGGCGCTGAAGAACCTCGACGAAGCGGGCATTGTCTATATCGGCGCGGAGGTGCAGCCGGGCGACATTCTTGTCGGCAAGATCACGCCAAAGGGCGAAAGCCCGATGACGCCGGAAGAAAAGCTGCTCCGGGCGATTTTCGGCGAGAAGGCGTCCGACGTGCGTGACACGTCTCTTCGCCTGCCGCCTGGCGTGGCTGGCACGGTCGTGGAAGTACGCGTCTTCAATCGCCACGGCGTCGAGAAAGACGAGCGCGCGATGGCGATCGAGCGCGAGGAGATCGAGCGTCTCGCCAAGGACCGGGACGACGAGTTGCATATCCTCGATCGGAACGTGTACGGGCGCTTGCGCGATATCCTGATGGGCAAGGAGGTTGCTCGCGGGCCGAAAGGCCTGCGCAAGGGAACCGACATCAATGAGGAACTCCTCAGCGATGTTCCTCGCAGCCAATGGTGGGATATCGCCCTCAAGGACGAGCAGGCCATGGCCGGTATCGAGGCGATCCGGCGTCAGTACGACGACGCGAAGAAGCGCCTCGAGCAGAGGTTTGTCGACAAGATCGACAAGTTGAAGCGCGGCGACGAGCTTCCGCCCGGCGTGATGAAGATGGTCAAGGTCTTTGTCGCGGTAAAGCGCAAGATCCAGCCCGGCGATAAGATGGCCGGCCGGCACGGCAACAAGGGCGTGGTCAGCCACATCGTGCCCGTGGAGGATATGCCCTACCTGGAAGACGGCACGCCGGTCGACATCGTGTTGAATCCGCTGGGCGTTCCAAGCCGTATGAACGTGGGCCAGATCCTGGAGACCCACCTCGGCTGGGCTTCACGCGGTCTTGGGCGCATGATTCAGCAGGCTCTCGACGCTTACCGGGACAAGGCGCGCAGCGACGAGCTCCGCGAGGTGGTTATGAGGGCTTACCAGAATGATGAAGCCATCTCCGCTCTCGACGATGATCAGCTTGTCGAGCTTGCTGAGAACCTCGGTAAAGGCGTGCCGGTTGCAACGCCTGTTTTCGATGGCGCGCGGGAGCCGGACATCGTGGACATGCTAAAGGCGGCGGGTCTCGACACCTCGGGTCAGGTCACGCTTTATGACGGAAGGACCGGAGAGCCGTTCGATCGTAAAGTGACGGTGGGCTATAAGTATCTGCTCAAGCTGCATCATCTTGTCGATGACAAGATCCACGCGCGCTCAATCGGCCCGTACAGCCTTGTCACGCAACAACCGCTTGGCGGTAAAGCCCAGTTCGGTGGTCAGCGCTTCGGCGAAATGGAGGTTTGGGCGCTTGAAGCTTATGGCGCCGCCTACACCTTGCAGGAAATGCTGACGGTGAAGTCGGATGACGTAGCGGGCCGAACCAAGGTCTACGAGGCTATCGTGCGCGGCGACGACACCTTTGAAGCTGGCGTACCGGAAAGCTTCAACGTGCTCGTTAAAGAAATGAGGGCACTCGGCTTGAACGTCGAGCTGAAGCAAAGCAGGGTACCGGCGATCGAGGCACAGCCCGCGCAGCCAGCGCGGCCTCAGCAGTTTGCCCTACCGCGAAGGCCAAGACCGGCCAGCACGCCACAAGCGGCGGAGTAACAGAAGCGGGTATCGGCTCAACCGATGCCCGCAATTGGCGTTCTTAAGAAACACGCGAGGCGGCACGCCTCGCTGTCCGCCAGGCGGACACACATTGGGTCGAAGAAGCCGCGGGGGCGCGGCTCATAGGAGCGACGAATGAATCAAGAGATCACGAATCTCTTCAGCCCGCAGATGCAGACTCAGGTATTCGACCAGATTCGCATCTCTATTGCAAGTCCAGAGAAGATACTTTCCTGGTCCTATGGCGAAATAAAGAAACCAGAGACGATTAATTACCGCACGTTCAAGCCTGAGCGTGACGGTTTGTTTTGTGCGCGCATTTTTGGCCCGATCAAAGACTATGAATGTCTTTGCGGCAAATACAAGCGCATGAAGTATAAGGGCGTCATCTGCGAAAAGTGCGGCGTAGAAGTGACGCTGACGAAGGTGCGCCGCGACCGCATGGGCCACATCGAGCTGGCTTCACCGGTCGCACATATCTGGTTCTTGAAATCGCTTCCTTCGCGCATCGGCCTTTTGCTCGACATGGGGCTGAAGGACCTGGAGCGTGTCCTTTATTTCGAGAATTACGTGGTGATTGAGCCGGGACTCACGCCGCTGAAGGCGGGCCAGCTTCTGTCGGAGGAGGATTTCCTCAAGGCGCAGGAGGAGTATGGCGAGGATGCGTTCCAGGCCGGCATCGGCGCGGAAGCTGTGCGCGATATGCTCATGGCGCTCAACCTCGAGCAGATGCGCGAGCAGATCCGCCAGGAGATCGCCGAGTCCACAACCGAGCTGAAGCCTAAGAAGCTCGCGAAGCGCCTGAAGGTGATCGAGGCCTTCATCCAGTCGGGGAACCGGCCGGAGTGGATGATCATGAAGGTGATCCCGGTGATCCCGCCGGAGCTGCGTCCGCTCGTTCCTTTGGACGGCGGCCGCTTCGCCACGTCCGACCTCAACGACCTTTACCGCCGGGTCATTAACCGCAACAACCGTTTGAAGCGGCTTATCGAGCTGCGCGCTCCGGACATCATCATCCGGAACGAGAAACGCATGCTTCAGGAAGCCGTCGATGCGCTGTTCGACAATGGCCGCCGTGGGCGCGTGATCACGGGCGCGAACAAACGCCCGCTGAAGTCGCTCGCCGATATGCTGAAGGGCAAGCAAGGCCGGTTCCGTCAAAACCTGCTCGGAAAGCGCGTGGACTATTCGGGCCGATCGGTGATCGTGGTTGGCCCCGAGCTGAAGCTGCATCAATGTGGCTTGCCGAAGAAGATGGCGCTCGAACTGTTCAAGCCGTTCATCTATTCGCGGCTTGATGCGCAAGGCTATTCGGCAACGGTGAAGCAAGCGAAGAAGCTCGTGGAGAAGGAGCGTCCGGAGGTCTGGGATATCCTCGATGAAGTGATCCGCGAGCATCCGGTGCTGCTCAACCGCGCTCCGACGCTTCACCGCCTTGGCATTCAGGCCTTCGAGCCGGTGCTTGTGGAAGGTAAGGCGATCCAGCTTCATCCGCTGGTATGCGCGGCGTTCAACGCCGACTTCGACGGCGACCAGATGGCGGTTCACGTTCCGCTGAGCCTCGAAGCCCAGCTCGAAGCCCGCGTGCTGATGATGTCGACCAATAACATCCTGCATCCGGCGAACGGCGGCCCGATCATCGTGCCCAGCCAGGACATTGTTCTCGGCCTTTATTATCTGTCGCTTGCGATGGAGAAAGAGCCGGGCGAAGGGCGCATCTTCGGCAGCGTGGCTGAAATTCAGCATGCGCTGGCGGCCGGCAATGTCACCCTCCATGCGAAGGTAAAGGGCCGATTTGCAGGCGTCGATGACAATGGCAAACCCGTTTCCAAGGTGTACGAAACGACGCCCGGGCGGATGATCATTGCCGAGCATCTGCCGAAGAAGCCTGGGATCAGCTTCGACCTTGTGAACAAACTTCTGACCAAGAAGAACATCGCGCGGGTGATCGACGCGGTGTACCGCTCTTGCGGCCAGAAAGAGACGGTCATTTTCTGCGACCGGGTCATGAACCTGGGCTTCCATCATGCGTACAAGGCGGGCATCTCCTTCGGCAAGGACGACATGCTCGTTCCCGATACGAAGCAGAAGATCATCGATGAGACGGAAGCGCTCGTTCTCGATTACGAGCAGCAATATAATGACGGCCTCATCACGCGGATGGAGAAGTACAACAAGGTCGTCGACGCCTGGGCAAAGTGCACCGACCGCATTGCCAAGGAGATGATGGACCGCATCTCAGCCGTGCAGTATGACAAAAAGACCGGCCGCGAAAAGCCGATCAACTCTGTCTATATGATGGCGCACTCGGGAGCCCGCGGCTCCGAAAAGCAGATGCGCCAGCTCGCGGGCATGCGCGGACTGATGGCCAAGCCGTCGGGCGAGATCATCGAGACGCCGATCATCTCCAACTTCAAGGAGGGGCTGTCGGTTCTCGAATACTTCAACTCGACGCACGGCGCACGCAAAGGCCTGGCCGATACCGCGCTCAAGACGGCGAACTCGGGTTACCTGACTCGCCGCTTGGTCGACGTAGCGCAGGATTGCATCGTGACGGAGACCGACTGCGGCACGGACAAGGGCATCAAGCTCGGCGCGGTGATCGACGCCGGTGAGGTACTTGTGTCGGTAGGCGACCGCGTTCTCGGACGCGTTCCGGCCGATGACGTTGTGCATCCCAGCACGGGCGAGGTCATCGTCAAGGCCGGAGATCTAATCGACGAGAATGAGGCGCGGCTTATCGAGGAGGCGCAGGTTCAGGAAGTGCGCATTCGCTCAGCGCTCACCTGCGAGCTCAAGAACGGAATCTGCAGCAAGTGCTATGGGCGCGACCTTGCACGCGGCACGCCGGTGAACATTGGCGAGGCTGTCGGCGTGATCGCCGCACAGTCCATCGGCGAGCCGGGCACGCAGCTCACCATGCGGACCTTCCACATCGGTGGCACCGCACAGGTTGCCGACAACTCCTTCGTGGAGAGCAACTTCGCCGGTAAGGTGAAGATCCGCAACAGGCTTGCGGCGCGCGACAGCCAAGGCCGTCTCGTGGCCATGGGCCGCAACATGGCCGTCGTCATTCTCGACGACGAGGGCCGCGAGCGGGCCGTGCACAAGATCACGCAAGGCGCTCACTTGAAAGTGGATGACGGCGATGTGATCAAGCGCGGGCAGCGCTTGGCCGAGTGGGATCCGTACAGCCGCCCCATCATCACCGAGATCGATGGCGTGGTGGAATTCGAAGACCTTTTGGAAGGCATCTCGGTGAACGAGCAGTCCGACGAGACGACCGGCATCACCAACCGCGTCATCGTGGACTGGCGCGCCAACCCGAGGGGATCGGCGCTGCGGCCGGCCGTTGTGATCAAGGACAAGCCGGGCGGCAAGGTTCTGAAGCTGCCGCGTGGCGGTGAGGCGCGCTACCTGCTGTCGGTGGATGCGATCCTGTCCGTCGAGCCAAGCCAGACGGTGAAGGCGGGCGACGTGCTCTCGCGTATCTCGCTCGAAAGCGCGAAGACCCGCGACATCACGGGCGGTCTGCCGCGCGTCGCCGAGCTGTTCGAGGCACGCCGGCCGAAAGATCACGCGATCATTGCGGAAATCTCGGGCACGGTTCACTTCGGCCGCGACTACAAGAACAAGCGGCGCGTTGTCATCCAGCCTGACGAAGAAGGGCTCGATCCCGTTGAGTATCTGCTGCCCAAGGGCAAGCACCTCGCGGTGCAGGAGGGCGACCGCATTGAGAAGGGCGAGTTCATTCTCGATGGCAACCCGGCTCCGCATGACATCCTTGCGATCAAGGGCGTCGAAGAGCTGGCCTCGTTCCTCGTCAACGAGATCCAGGAAGTCTATCGCCTGCAAGGTGTGACGATCAACGATAAGCACATCGAAGTCATCGTCCGCCAGATGTTGCAGAAGGTTGAGGTCACCGATCCGGGCGACACCGAACTCCTGAAGAACGAGCAGGTGGATAAGCTCGAATTCGAGGATATGAATGTGGCGATCGAATCTGCGGGCGGGCGCCCTGCCACTGCGGTGCCAGTTCTCCTTGGCATCACCAAGGCAAGCCTGCAGACACGGTCGTTCATCTCGGCGGCCTCCTTCCAAGAGACGACACGCGTTCTCACGGAAGCAGCGCTCAACGGTAAGGTCGACACGCTCGACGGCCTCAAGGAAAACGTCATTGTTGGTCGTCTCATCCCCGCCGGCACGGGCGGCATGATCAGCCAGCTCCGCCGCGTCGCGTCTCACCGCGACGACCTCATTCTGCAGGAGCGCAACAAGGCTCATGCGAAAGCCTTGCCGCCTGCGGGCGAGGGCGAATCAGCTGGCTCCGAGTTGGCTCCTCAGGTGCAGGCCGCCGAATAGATTACATCTCAAAGACTTAGGAAAGCCCGGCTTCTCGCCGGGCTTTTTTGATTCAGGTCACGCCGCAAGAAAAAAAGAGGCGAAAAAGCGCCAGGATCGGCTTGGATTATCGGAAACTCTCCGTTAAAGTCGCATTTACCGACGATTGGTGCTGCTTTGCATCGGCCAAGAAACAGGCCGAAAGGGCGGCTTATTCGTTTCGGCGGGGGAAGGATAACCAACCGTGAAAAAAACGCCGTGGTGAAAAACCGGCCTCTACATATGCAGCACGCAGAATGTGAACGCGGTGGAGAACTCGCGCAATGAGGTTAGGAAACTCAGACCTGAGTATCTTTTCATCCGCTTTGTTGTGCTTTGCGACCTTCGTTATAACACCCTCGGAAGCCGTTCCGCAGCGGCCCTGGGTATCTTGCGGCCTTCGATCGGGTTGTTCGGGTTGTCGACCAAAATGATAGGCGGCCTGATGCCGCGCCGCAACAAGAGGCGGCCAAGCAGATCGAGCAGGCTTATCTCAGTCGGCTGACTAAAGCAGAAGAGGGCACGATCACACTCAGAGGACAGGTGCCGTCGGATAGCGACCTGAAGATCATCCAGGGTGTCGCTGCGGCGACGTCGCCCGGCGCTCCGGTCATCGATAAGAGCCACGTCAACGCGAACGTGCCGGATCGGGATGCGTGGCTTGCTGCGATGACCTTCGCGCTACGCCAGCTTGGCAAACTTCAGTCGGGCTCTGCTGTTTTGAGTAATGCCGCGATTACCATCGAAGGCGTGACAAAGGCCGACGATGACTTCTCATCGGTGCAAAAGAAGCTACGGGAAGAAGCGCCGAAGGGCGTCAACTTGCACGTCGCCCTCAAGCCGCATGACGTGCATCCATTCGTATGGACGGCGCAATTGCAGCAGGGCACTTTGACTTTGAGCGGTCACGTGCCGGACCTGCAGGACCAAATCCTTTACGCATATGCTCGCACGCTTTTTAAGAACGTCAAAGTCAATAACGGCATGGAAGTTGCCAAAGGCGAGCCTCAGGATTGGCTTGACGCTACGAAGTTATCGCTCGAAATGCTGTCTCTCCTGTTCTCCGGCAATATTGCGATCAGCGACAATGTGATTCGAATTGATGGGATTTACTCATCGCCTTCGATGATTGAGCCGTTCAAGGCTTTCATCAAGAGATTGCCGCGCGGATTCACGCTCGAAACAAGAATTACGGAGCCCGTCGCGAAGGCGCCTCCTAGTGCAGAAGATGTAAGCTTGGCCTCTCACGACTATCAGCCTCAGACTTCGATGAATCCGTGACCGCACGGAAATCCGTGCCGCCGAAATGAGGCGTGGGTTCAAGCTTGTTGAACCTCTTTGTGCAAAGGGGCGGGCAACGGCGGCCCAGGCACCCATGTCCTATCCGTCTGGACTAGAAAATCGCTGATCGCGCGCTGGCTGAAACGATCCAGCAAAAGAGGCGCGTGGCCCTCGTTGCGAATGACGACGGATGTCAAGGCTGGGTGGCGGGCTTGCATTTCTTGGACGGTCGCAGCCGATAGGAGATCCGAGTTTTCTCCTCTAAGAACCATGACCGGAACCTGGAAAAGCGATTCGAAATGTTCCCACATCGATGGGGCTGGTTTTGCGATATCCACTTCGGACAAGGCTTTCCCCACATTAGGGTCGTAAGCCGCAGCGGGGCGCCCATCTACTTCGTTGAACAGCTGTCGCGTAAGTTTCCGCCATGCTGCACTGTCCATGGCGGTGAACTGCCTCATGTTGATGTCGCGGACGATGCTCTCGGCCTCATCCCAATCGCGTGGCAAAGGAATTTTTCCTGCGTAACCCATAATGCGGGCCAGACCCGCTGTCTCAATGACGGGGCCGATGTCGTTCAGCACAGCGCATCCGATTGCCGAAGGCTGCATGACAGCGAGCATCATAGTGATGATGCCCCCGCGTGACGTGCCAAGGAACGCGGCGTTTGTCAGGCCACGGAGCGTGAGGAACGCAACGACGTCAAGGAGTTCGACATAGGGCGAATAATTCTGCCAGTCCTTGTCCCAGTCAGAGCGCCCGCGGCCTCTGAGATCGAGGCAATAGACAAGCCGCGGCTGTGTTGGGTGCGTTGAAAGGGCGACAGCAAGGTCATGGAAATCCCGGCCATTGCGGGTCAAGCCGGGAAGGCAAACGAGAGGCCGGCCCGGCGTGTCATCACTGCCATACTTTCGCGCGTAAAGAAGCAGGTCATCCTGGCTTCTGTAAAAAATATCTTCGGTTTCGAACCCCAACTCGCCGTCCGATCCATCCAAAGTCATTGGACCTGTTCCAATTCGCCGCTTCCGCTCACATCGAAATCAGGGATTTTCCCGGGGCGCCCGCGGTGCAAATCTTCCAAGATTTGAAACCTTGCCTTATTGTCTGCAAACCGGCAACGGTAAAGCTGCGTGCTTTCGAGAATGCGCTGGATGTAAGTGCGCGTCTCCGTAAAGGGAATGCGCTCGATCCAGTCGATCGGATCGGCCGACTTGCTGCGAGGGTCGTCAAAGTCCTTGATCCATTGTTTGACCCGGCCGGGCCCTGCATTGTACGCGGCCAAGGATAGAACGTAAGAGCCATCGTAGCCTGAAATGAGCTGGGCGAGGAAAGCCGAGCCTAGGGTGACGTTATAAGATGGGTCCGAGATCAGCCGCGTCGGTTCATATTTCAACTTGTAGGTCGACGCGACAAGTCTGGCCGTCTGGGGCATGAGTTGCATGAGCCCGCGCGCGCCGACGCGGCTCACGGAGCCGGTATGGAAATCACTTTCCTGCCGGGTTAGGGCGTTCAGGAGCGCGAGTTCGAGCTTCCCGTTGCCGCCAGCGGAATCGAACTTCGGCAGGAGCGTCGGGAAGGCATAGGCGTCCACCGGAAACCCGCGCAGCAACGCGATTTTTGCGGCGCGAACCTCAACGTGGGCGGGCTCCAGGCGCTCTATCAGCTCAAGCGCGAGCGTCATCTGCTCCGGATCTTTGAGCTGCCGCGTAAGGTCCAGCAGGTAATTCAGCAGAAGCGGCTGGAGATCGAGCTGCTTGGCGATCATGACGGCTTTGAAGGCATCTTCGTTCACGAACGCGGCGATGGCTTCTTTCGTCGGATGAGGCGGCGCCCGGAACTCGCAAATGCCGCCCTTGTGGAGAGCCTGCCGGGCGAGAGAACCATAGAATGTGTAAAAGCGGGTTGCCGCTTCGCGGAAGTAAACCTCAGCTTCCTTGCGGGCGCCCATTTCGAGCTTGGTGCGCCCGAGCCAGTATGCCGCCCGCGCCTCGTCCCGCGCGAACCCTTTGATCAATCGTGCCGCTTCAAAATGCGGCTCGGCCAGACGCGGTTCCTTCAGGAAACGAAGGGCGACCCAGCCGGCCAGAAACTCGGCTTCGGAGCGGGTTTCGTCGTCGAGCGGCCCGTGCGTCTTCGCGATGGCATAGGCGGTTGCGGGATGGTCGGCGTTTAGCGCCCGCCGCACCTCGCTTCGCCGGAAGTCCCACCATTTTTCCGGATCGGCGAGATCGGCTCTATCGGGATTGATCGAGCGAAGCAAGGACCAGACGTCATCGTCAGCGCCCTCGCGCCGAAGGGATTTGAGCCGCGCTAGAAGCGTGGCGGGGCCGCCGGTGCTCTCTTTCGTAAGCTTGAAAGCATTCTCCGCCGCCTTCGACTGTAGCGCCTTCTTGCTCAGCTTATCTTCTTTTTCGGGCGTGTCCCAGGGATTGTCGCCCGGTTCCTGCTTGCCTTTCGACGCGCTTACCTTCCCATCTTGAGGCTCGGCTTCAGGCCATGGGTTCTCATCGCGATAAGCACCGTCATCTTTTTTTACGTTCTTCTTTTTGAGACGCACCGGCTCGGCAAAGCCTGCTATCCCGAACGCTTGAGCTTTTCCGGTTACCGCCGCTTCTTTGGCGCCTTCGCCGCCTGGGATTTCTCCGTGACGTCTTCCCCTGGCGCGCCGCGCGACGACCTTCTTCCGGCCGTGATGCCCGTTGTGGGCGATTTGGGTCCCTGCCCTCTTCGCGCGCAGCCGGGCAGCCCCCTTCAAGCCCTTTCCCTCGGAGGCCGACGCCAGCTTTTTCCCGGGATCGTCCAGTTGCCGCGCGCGCGCTTCTATCAGCAGCGTCCGGCGGCGTTCGTCGGTGGCGTCCAGGAGCGAGCCAAACCGTGCAACAAATCGCTCCTGCACAACCGGGTCCATATTATAGCGGCTCCAGGCAAACTTTATGTAACGGAGCCCGCGCTCGCGTTCGCCCGTCTCCATGAGCGCCGCGCCCAGGCTCGCTTTTCCGGCGCCTGTCATCGGAGTTCCGGTTCGTGTAGAATTTTAGGACGTCGGCGGCTGTGGCGTCCGACAAAAACAAGCTCTTTTCGGTCACATAGTCCTGAACGGGTTCCGGGAACAAGGGGTGGGCCCTTCCGAAAGCCGTCACCTCCCTGAAATCCGCGGAAGAGGCATGCAATCGCTTCCATTCCGCGAAGGACTTTGCGGCGGGATCGCTGATCTTTTTGATTGCGGCGCGCGCACCGGCATCATCTCCCCTGGAGACGCTGGATATGACCTCCTTGATTGCGGCCGCGTCACCATCGCTAATCCTGAAGGACAGGAGGGGTTGAAGCGCCGAAGTCATCTCCTCGCTGGAGAATGTCTTGGGAAACTTCAGGTTCACAGCCGGAACAAGAACCGGCTCGACCGGCGCACTCTCCTTGCCGGGTTCCCCGCCGTTTGAAGCAGGCGGCTGGCCGTCCTTCGCCTCCTCGGGATGCGCTGCCTGCGTTTCCGGCGCGCTTCCGCCGGGAACCTGCGCCCCGACCTCGACAGGGGGGCTGGAACTGGCCTCCGCCGTCTTGACCTTTGCGCGCGAGCTATGCTCTTGCGTGGACCGCTTCGCGGCCCCGGGGACAATGACCGGCTCTTGTTGCAGGTCAGCCGTGGCATAGTTCAGAGGAGCCTGATGCCCCGCCGGGAGCAGATACGGCACGACGAGCACGGCGATAAATCCGAGCGCGGTTCCGATCAGGATCGCCTTCAGGAGGCCGAAAGGATTGTGCGGAGGGTTCGCGTCTGCGTCAGGCGTGGGCATTTGCTGTCGCTTAAAAATTACGTTGGCAGCTGTCCGTATCAAACTTATGCTTTTGGCCCACGATTGGAACTGAAAAAGCTGTAAGGCATACAGCCGCGCCTATTAATAGCCACCATATTCCGGCAACAGAATGACAAGCGCTGGGTTGGCTCAAGCTTTTTCTGGAGGGCAGAGTCATACCGGTTAATCTTGCACAACTCTTTTCCTTGTAGGATCGACCCGAAAGTAAGAAAGGTTATAAATGTTCAAGGGCTCTTTTACGGCGCTCGTAACCCCGTTTGATGGTGACAGCGTCGATTACGACGCCTTTAACCGGCTCGTGGAGTTTCAAATCCAGTCTGGCACCCACGGGCTTATCCCCTGCGGCACCACGGGCGAGTCGCCGACGCTCAGCCATGAGGAGCATGCGCGCGTCGTGGAGGTATGCATCTCCGCAGCAAAAGGGCGCGTTCCCGTTATAGCGGGCGCCGGTTCGAATAGCACGAAGGAGGCGGTCGAACTCGCCCGGCACGCCGAGAAGGCGGGCGCCACCGCGGTTCTGAGCGTCACACCCTATTACAACAAGCCGACGCAGGAAGGGCTTTACCTGCACTTCAAGGCCATCAACGACGCGATCGGCATTCCGATCATCATCTACAACATCCCCTCGCGGAGCGTCATCGACATGTCGGTCGCGACTATGGCGCGGCTCTTCAAGCTCCCGAATATCGCAGGCGTAAAGGACGCAACCGCCTCGCCGGTGCGTGCGAGCCTGCAGCGCCTGACGCTTGGCGAAAAGTTCAACCAGCTTTCGGGAGAAGACGCCACCGCGCTCGCGTTCATGGCGCATGGCGGGCATGGATGTATTTCCGTGACCTCGAACGCCACCCCAAAGCTTTGCGCAGAGTTTCAGAATGCTTGCCTTGCGGGCGACTTCCGAAAGGCGCTCGAGCTGCATGACAGGCTGATGCCGCTGCATGAGGCGCTCTTCGTCGAGACCAATCCTGGCCCCGTGAAGTATGCCGTATCTCGCCTTGGTCTTTGCAAGCCGGAAACGAGGCTCCCGCTCGCGCCGATCTCCGATCAGACCAAAGCGCTTGTCGATGCTGCGCTTGAGAAGGCAGGCCTGCTGCAAAGCCAGGCCGCGTGATTGCAATGGCAGCCCCCTCCCCAACATCCGTGCGAAAAGTTGTCGCGGAAAACAGGAAGGCGCGCTTCTCGTACTTCATCGAGGACACCTTCGAGGCCGGAATTGCGCTCGGCGGCTCGGAGGTGAAATCGCTGAGGCAGGGCAGAGCGAACATCGCCGAGTCCTACGCCAGCGAGCAGAATGGCGAGATCTTTCTCATCAACGCCTATATCCCCGAATACCTTCAGGCCAATCGCCTTAACCATGAGACCCGCCGTCCGCGCAAGCTGCTTCTGCACAAGCGCGAAGCAAGCAAGCTGATCGGCGCTATTAATCGCGAAGGGATGACGCTCGTTCCCTTGCGCATCTACTTCAACGATCGTGGGCGCGCAAAGCTCGAACTCGCATTGGCGCGCGGCAAGAAACTGCACGACAAGCGAGAAACCGAGAAGAATCGCGACTGGGAGCGCCAGAAGGGCCGCCTGCTCCGCGATCGGGGTTGAAGTGAAGCGTTGACCAGGTCGGCGTGGCGCGATGCAGGGGTCTGCTGCAGCTGGTGCGCCGTTCTCTGGTCCTGTCATTTCGCGCCCTGGAACTGGGCCGGCGGCTCACTCAGCGGCTCGTAGATAAGCCGCCCGATCCATCTGCCCGCCTCCAGGATGAACGGCGCCTTGTGACTGCGCACAAGGACGGAGCGTCTATCATGGCCTACCGCCTCCGCCAGCCGCGGGAGGGTTCGGCCGCCCACCGCGCCTGTCACCGTTCAAGGTTTACATTCGGTCGAAATTGGTTTCGTTTTGTAAATTCGCCTATAACTAAGCATATAAATAATTTTGTGCCGGTGTTGCGGTTGGATCGGCAGGCTCACCACGATAACGCCACCTCATTCTGAGCTTGTCAAAGGATGAGCCGGGATCTCATGCGTTCTCAGCGCCGCTGCTTAAGCCCAACTTGATTGAACATAGTTGCTCTGCCTGGACGGGCTTCCATCCAGTTGCCAGCTT
This sequence comes from uncultured Alphaproteobacteria bacterium, assembly GCA_963833565.1. GTDB lineage: Bacteria > Pseudomonadota > Alphaproteobacteria > Rhizobiales > Rhodomicrobiaceae > Rhodomicrobium. The sequence goes on along the minus strand of CAWHYO010000020.1, from coordinate 31,091 downwards.
CTGATTCTGATTCATATGGCTGGCTCAGATGCTTGCCGCTTCTGCTGCTCAGTAATTTTGAACCCTCTGTAGTTGTCTGAAGCGCACAGATCTTGCTGCTGTTGTGGACTGATGGACACACTGCCTTTCTATGAGCTGAAGGTAGTGAGCTGTTAACGATCTGGTAATCAGTTCAGTATTGTCTAGGCTTCGTATCGACTTTTAAGCTTACGGTAACTACGCCGCCACCGTGCAGCCAAAGAGATCACAGGGGATAGCTATGATAGACAGTAACACACGGACACTGGGTGTCCTTTTGGCGTGTTTTGTGGCGTTAGTCGTGTTGGGGCAGTCTGCGCAGCGGATGATGAATGTATCTGCCGCGGTTCCACATCCAATCATAGTCGACAAGGCGCCGCCGGCGCCAGTCATAGTCGAGGCTATAAGGCAGGCGACGAATGAGTATGTCGCGATACCGAAGGAAAAATGCGGCTCGATGTGGCAAAATGTGAATAACGGGAACTCCGTTATAGTGATGCCCAAGACCTGCAATGACGTCGCCATCGCCTCCATCACAGTCGCGGTCTCTGACAAGCCGTGCGACGCAAGCAAAGAGGCCGATTTCCGGAGCCTTACCAACAGCACTGCCTTCAAGGGTGAATATGGCTTCTATGTTGGCCAGGGCAAGAACGTGAAATGCGTGGCCGTCAAAGAGATTATCGGGAAGTATATTTAGGACAAAACACGGAGGCGGCCTCTTCGCCTCACCGCAGGAAAGAAATGGGAAGGCGGCTCATCTTGGCCGCCTTTTTTGCGTTTCGCGCTCCTGTGGAGCTTTCACATGTCTGTCATCAAACGCGGCTATTGGTGACGGAATTTTAACCGTGAAGCTCAAGGGCGGGCATGTCGGAATTGGTGCTGGTGACAGGGGTTATCGCAGGCGTGACTTTGTCCGGTTTGCTCGCCTGTACAATCGTCAACAAAGAGCTGAGGTTTTGGCCAACGGCAGGAAAAGGAAGCTGGCAGAGCCGCCTTTTTTGGACGCTTTTCCGCACCCTGAATGTTGCCACCCTCGCTTTGGCCTATCTCGATTGGCAGCGCTGGGATGGGTTTTCTCTCGAACGGGGTCTTGGCGCCACCCTCGCCATCCTCTGCTTCGCACTCTACGGCTGGCCGGTTTACGCACTCGGCCGGAGAAACCTTTACTGCGGACGCGACGGGCTCGTAACGGGCGGTGTCTATAGCTGGACGCGCAACCCGCAATACGCAACGGCCATCCCGGCCTATCTCGGCTTAGCTGTTGCTTCAGACTCGGTTGCAGTTTTTGCGGTGGCGTCACTGCTCGCTCTTAGCTTTGTGCTGATGGCGTTCGCGGAGGAGCACTGGCTCGAAGCCGCCTATGGCGCAGATTACCGGCGCTATCGTCTCAAGGTGGCTCGTTTTTATAACTGGCGCCACGCTCTGGCAGTCATCAAAGACGAGGTTATGGGTGAGAAGGAAGCTGCCAACGAAGAGCTTCTCTGAATGCCGTCATGCGATCCAGCCGTCCGGCATGGCCTTCACTCATCGCCGTAGCCACGTGGCTTTGGAATAGAGCGGTCCATTGGCCGACGAGATAGAGGACTTGAAGAAATGCCTGCCGCAAGTATCCAGGAAGGCGATCATTCCCAATCCGCTGCACCTCGCCAGTTTCGAACCCTTTTTGTTTCAGATCTCCATCTCGGCGCGAGGGCGTGTCAGGCGGAAGCCTTCCTCGACTTTCTACGTCATTACGACGCTGACACCATCTACCTTGTTGGGGACATTATCGATTTCTGGAGCGTCAGGCGGAACCCGCTATGGCTGCAATCGCATAATGATGTGCTTCAGAAGCTTCTTCGCAAAGCCCGCAAGGGAACGAAGATCATCTTCATTCCGGGCAATCACGACGATGGCGTCCGAGGCTATTGCGGGATGAGTTTTGGCGCTATCGAGATCCACTACGACATGGTGCATGTAACGGCAGATGGCGGGCGCTTTCTCGTCATGCATGGCGACGAGTTCGATGTGATCGTTCGCTACGCCAGATGGCTGGCCTTTCTGGGAGACCGCTCCTACGAGTTTGCTCTTTGGTGCAACCACCCGCTAAACATCGTGCGGCGCTGGTTCGGCTTCGGCTACTGGTCACTCTCAAACTACCTGAAGCTGCGTGTTAAAACGGCGGTGAATTTCATCGGTGAGTTCGAGCAGGCCATTTCAGTGGAAGCGAAGCGCCGGAACGTCGATGGCGTGATCTGCGGCCATATCCATCATATGGCAGACCAGATGATCGACGGCGTTCGATACATCAATTGCGGCGACTGGGTTGAGAGTTGCACGGCGATAGCCGAAGACTTCGACGGAAAGATCAGTCAGATCCGCTGGCTTCCAGGTTCAGTGGAGGTGCCTCAAACCGCGCCCGCCCCGGTTCCAAGTTTTGCCGTCGAGGGCATGGCGCGAGCCGCCGCCACGCCCACCAGGGACCATAAATACATGGCTTCCGTCGAATAAAGGGGAGAGTCGATTTGGCACATGTTGCAGAAGCGAACAGTCCGAAGAGCGCCGCAATGATCGGCGCAGCGGTCTGCCGAAACAAGCGGCTTTCAGCTGAAGGTCTGCGGGAACGTCTTTTCACGCTGGCATTTTCGAACCTTGTCTATGCGCAAATCTGGGAAGACCCAGCGGTCGACCTTGAGGCTCTGGCGCTTGATAGCAACAGCCGCGTCATTACAATAGCTTCCGGCGGGTGCAACGTGCTGAGCTACCTCACCGCGGGTCCGGGGCATATCACGGCTGTCGACATCAATGCCGCTCATATCGCGCTCAACCGGCTCAAACTTGCGGCTGCTCTTCATCTTCCCGATTATGAGGCGTTCTACCGCTTTTTCGGTTCCGCCAACACACCCGCAAATATCGCTGCCTTCAGACAGCATATCCTGCCTCACCTCGATGCGCAGACCGCACGTTACTGGCAGGGGCGCCATGGATTGCGGCGCAGACGGCGAATCCGCCGCTTCACAAGCAATTTTTACCGCGCGGGGCTTCTCGGCACATTCATCGGGGCAAGCCACCTCGTCGCGAGGCTGAACGGGGTCAATCCCCGCGTCATGCTGCAAGCGCGCACGCTCGAGGAGCAACGCCGCATCTTCGATTCAGAAGTTTGCGCCGCTGTTCAATCGGCGTGCATTGCGCTGGCTGGTGAACCGTCCGGCTTCGCTCTACGGGCTCGGCATACCGCCGGCGCAGTACAAGGCGCTCGCCGGTGACGGCGAGGGCGGCATGGCCGATGTGCTGCGCCAGCGTCTCGAACGCCTCGCCTGCGGCTTTCCTCTTTCCGAGAACTATTTCGCCTGGCAGGCATTTGGACGCCGGTACTCGCCCTCGGGCGCCCTCCCGCCTTATCTCGATCCAAGCAACTTTGCACTCGTGCGTAAATATGCGTCGCGGGTGTCGGTCCATCACTCTTCGTTTACGGTTCATCTGGCGAGGACTTCCGCGCAAAGCCTGGATCGCTATGTTCTGCTCGATGCTCAGGACTGGATGGGCGATGCGGAACTTACGGACCTTTGGCGCGAGATCACCAGAACGGCAAGGCCCGGCGCGCGCGTTATATTCCGGACGGCGGCCGAGCCGACGATCCTCCCAGGACGTATCCCTGACGATATTCTTGACCGCTGGCATTACGCAGCCGATGTCTCTCGCGAACTGACCCGGAAGGACCGTTCCGCCATCTACGGCGGCTTCCATCTTTACACGCTGAAGGACTGACGCAGATGATGGTTACCGCTTCGGCAGCGGAGAAGATGGATGTCATCTACCGCCACCAGCGTTTGATCTATGACGCAACGCGGCGCTACTACCTTTTTGGCCGCGATCGTGTGATCGCCGATCTCCGCCCGCCCGCCAACGGCGCCGTCCTTGAAATCGGGTGCGGCACGGCGCGCAATCTCATCTGCGCCGCCGGGCAATATCCCGAGGCCCGCTTCTATGGCTTGGATGTTTCTGAAGCCATGCTCTGCTCGGCGCGCGCGTCGGTGGCGCGGCGCAGCCTCGCAGCCCGCATTGTCCTGCGCAAAGGAGACGCCACGGCTTTCGATCCAGCCAACCTTTTTGCTCTCCACAGCTTTGACCGCATTTTCATCTCCTATGCGCTGTCTATGATACCGGCTTGGCGAGATGTGGTGAGGCATGCTGCGACCTGCGTTGCGCCGGGCGGAGAGCTCTTCATTGTCGACTTCGGGGATTTCGAGCGCTATCCGGCGTTCCTGCGCAGCGCGCAGCTTGCCTGGCTGCGCTTCTTCTCAGTCGTGCCAATCCCTGCGATTGAGCGGAAGATCGGGATGCTCGCCGAGCAAATGGGATTCAAGGCAGCTACCGAAAAACTCTACGGCGGCTATGCCATCCAAATTTGCCTTCAGCGCCGCTAATCACCAGCCTAAGGTTACCTTGGGCGGCTGGCCTAGTTGTTGAAGTATCGCACAACGGCATGCCCCAGGTATTGCATAACCAGAAATGTTGTAATGGCTGTCGAGAGGGTAAGCGAAAAATTGAAAAGTTCGTGCGCAGGCATACTCTTTACTCCAACGATGTCAATCGCTTACCCACTCTGTGCATGTAAGAGGCCGAAGTCTTCCAGATTACTCCAACCTGCTTTGTGCCGGCTGCCTTCAGCGCTGAAAGCTCCCTGAGTCTTGATTGCGTCACTACCTTATCGAAATCCGGGTTTGATAAAAATCAAAAATCGTATGAGTGTGCCGATCGGCTGTGAGTTATCCCCAGTTAGGGGGATGACCCAGTATAGCCAGAGGCAAATTATTCTGGAAAAACTCGCCGCAAGCGCCGCAGGCTGCGTGCGGATCGTACTGCCGACCGGGGCGCGCGCGATTGCTGTGTAAATTAACAAAGCGCTATCGCCAGAAGCGTCAAGCTTCTTTCAGCCGCTCCCGTTCGCGTCTGGCCCCGCTTCAGACATGCGGCACATTCGCCTCATGGCGTCCAAGAATGTAGCTCGCCGCAGCCAGAGACTTCGAATTCTAGCGCCGCAGCGCAAAGGCGAGTTCAATCGCTCAGCTATCTGGAGGTCATTGACCGCCGCAACAACTCCCGCAGGTTTACGGGAATATTCACACTTCTGCCTTTTGCCACCCGCCATGGCAACAGAGCTACAACCCGCCGCCGTCGAACTGAGGCCAGCATCAGGTGGAGCCGGAACCAATCTCACTCCAACCTGTTGGGTAGACCGCAATTAACCCTATCTTTTAGGCTTAAGCTTTCTTCCCTGCACTTCCAGGTGAAATTGGGAATTAAATGATGGGTCAGCAGAAACAGGTTGCGGCGCTGCCAGTGCGCCGGGTCAACGGGAACATCGAGATCCTCCTGGTGACGTCTCGTGATACCGGCCGTTGGATCATTCCCAAGGGCTGGCAGATCAAAGGTCTCAAGTGCCACGAGTCTGCGGCCCGCGAAGCCAAGGAAGAAGCAGGCGTCGAGGGCAAGGTCAATCCGAAGGCCATCGGGCGTTTCACCTACATCAAGACGGAAAGAAGCGATCAGGGCGCGATCGACGTGACTGTCTTCCTCCTGTCGGTCCGGAAGGAGTGCAAGCGCTGGCGTGAAGCGGGGCAGCGCGAGCGAGCCTGGTTTCCTATCGACGCGGCGGCCGTGAATGTTCAGGAGCCGGAGTTGTCTTCGATCATTTCCGCCCTCAAGTGAATTGTTAAGCTCAAGGTATTCCTTTTCGTCCCTTCGGGTGTTTCTTTCATATCAGCTTCACACAAGCTCGCTAATTGCTCCAAGGCACGCCTATCTGTAGCTCGAGTGGGTTGTATCCAGTTGGCGATGTCAGGCGGATCAGGCAACCCCCCACTCTCTGCCTGGTCCGCCGCCCATAAGACCGTTCTGGCTCTGAGCGATGTATGACATTCTCTGGCAGAGCGGTTTTGACTTAAGAGCTTATCGGAGCGATTGTGATAGCTTCGGTAGCATCCTAGATCTTGGCTATAAATGAGCACGCTCCTGCGGGGATAAGCTTTTGAGTGCGCAGCCATGAGCGCAACGCCGTCCTTGAACGCCAACGTGCATGACGGCCGCTTCGAGCTGGCGGCGTCGGGATCATGGACGGCTGTTCATGCCGGGGAGCTTGAGGCCGTTATCAGCAAGGCAGGGGACGACGCCGCGAAGGCCGGCGACGTTTCGATCGATATGCGAAATGTCGCAGCTTTCGATACATACGGAGCCTGGCTCCTCGAACGGTTGATCCGGAAAAGGTCTGGAGCCGGGCAGCAAACCGGAATCGTCGGCCTGCGCGAGGAGTTTCAGGGGATTCTCCAGGATGTTCATGGCGTCAACCGCAAAGAGGAAGTTCCGAAAGCCAAAAGGCACGGGCTCATTGCTGCCCTTGGGGAGTATGAGCGTGTCGTTGTGGAAACGGGGCGCGGTTTTCTGCCTTTCCTCGATATGCTTGGCGCGATCTGCGTGGCTGTGGCGCGCGTCATCCGCCGCCCGCAAAGCTTCCGCCTCACATCGATGGTTCATCAGCTCGACCGGGTCGGCTGGCAGGCCACGCCCATCATCGTGCTGATCACGTTCCTCATTGGTTGCATCATCGCGCAGCAGGGTTTCTTCCACTTCCGCCGGTTCGGGGCCGAGAACTATGTCGTCGACATGGTCGGCATTCTGATCCTGCGCGAGATCGGCGTGCTTCTGGTGACGATCATGGTGGCGGGGCGCTCCGGCAGCTCCTACACGGCGGAACTCGGCTCCATGAAAATGCGCGAGGAGATCGACGCGCTTCGCACCATGGGCCTCGATCCTGTGGAAGTGTTGATCCTGCCGCGGGTGCTCGCGTTGATCATCGCTCTGCCCATCCTCACTTTTCTGGGCTCCATGGCTGCGTTGTTCGGCGGCGGATTGGTGGCCTGGCTCTACGACGGCATGAGCCCCCAGATTTTCATCGCCCGTCTGCATGAAGCCGTTACGGTCACCCATTTCAAGGTGGGCATGATCAAAGCGCCCTTCATGGCGCTCGTCATTGGCATCGTGGCTTGCGCGGAGGGGCTTCAGGTCCAGGGCAGCGCGGAGTCGCTCGGGCTGCAAACCACGACATCGGTGGTGAAGTCGATTTTCCTCGTGATCGTTTTGGACGGCCTGTTCGCAATCTTTTTCGCCTCGATTGGAATGTGACATGGCAAGCAAAGCCGAGCCAGTCATCCGTGTGCGCGATCTCCTGGTGGGGTTTGGCGACACGACCGTCATCGATCACCTGTCGCTCGACGTCTATCGCGGCGAGATCCTTGGCCTTGTGGGCGGCTCCGGCGCCGGAAAATCGGTGCTGATGCGAACGATCATAGGCCTCCTGCCAAAGCGGGAAGGCATGATTGAGGTGCTTGGCTTGGATCAGGACAAGGCAAGCGAGGCCGAACTGCGCGCCATGGAGCGGCGCTGGGGCATTCTCTTCCAGCAGGGCGCTCTCTTCTCGTCCCTGACGGCGCTTCAGAATGTCCAGTTTCCGATGCGCGAATACCTCCACATCTCCGAAGAACTCATGGATGACGTGGCAAACGCCAAGCTGGAGATGGTCGGCCTGACGCGCGCCGATGGGGCCAAGATGCCCTCGGAGCTTTCCGGCGGCATGACGAAGCGCGTTGGCCTGGCCCGCGCGCTCGCCCTCGATCCCGAAATCGTCTTTCTCGATGAGCCGACCTCCGGTCTCGATCCCATCGCGGCGGCGGAGTTCGACGCCCTCATCCGGACGCTGCAAGGCACCCTCGGGCTGACGGTGTTCATGGTCACCCATGACCTTGAGAGCCTGTACCTCCTCTGCGACCGCGTCGCGGCGCTCGCCGACGGAAAGGTGGTTGCGGAAGGGCCGATCGCGTCGATGCTTTTGTCCGATCACCCCTGGGTGAAGTCTTACTTTGGCGGCGAGCGCGGCAAGGGGCTGGCTCAGGTTGCGCATGCAGAGATACGGGGCTAGGTCCAATGGAAATCAAGGCACGCTACGTTCTGATCGGTCTCTTCACGCTGGCAGCCATCGTGGCGGGCTTCGCCTTCGTCTATTGGCTTCAAACAACAGGCGGCTTGGGCAAGCGCACGAGCTACGAGGTGCGGTTCCACAACACGGTTTCGGGTCTTCTTGCGGGGTCGCCTGTGCTGTTCAATGGCATTCGCGTCGGCGAGGTGACAGGGCTTAAGCTTGTCCCGGACGAGCCGAAAGAGATCGATGTCACGATCGCGGTCGATGCCAACACCCCGGTGCGGACTGACACGCAGGCCTCGCTCGACTTCCAGGGACTGACCGGCGCCGCTGTCGTCACCCTCACCGGCGGCTCGGCGGACGCGCCGCTTCTCACGGCCGCCCCGGGGCAACTTCCCACGCTCACCGCGGGCGAAACGGCGGGCCAGACCATGAGCGAAGCGGCCCGTCAGGCTTTCACCCGTATCGACAAGGTTCTCGCGGAAAACTCCGGCGATCTTCGGACCATGGTTTCCAATCTGACCTCGTTCTCGGAGGCTCTGGGAAAGAACTCCGGCAAGGTCGACGCCATCCTCGGCGGGCTCGAGCGCATGACCGGCGGGGGCAAGGCGGCCGGGCTGGTTTACTACCTGAGCGCGCTGCCGGCTTCCGCCGAGGGGGTGAAGCCGCTCGACAAGCCGGTGACGGTGGCAGACCCAAGCGCGCTCCTGACCTATGACTCGGAGCGGGTTCTGGCTCAGCAAGATGGGAACGAACTTGCGCCGCTCGGGAATGCGAAGTGGGCCGACACGCTCACGAAGCTCGTGCAGTCGAGGATTGTTCAAAGCTTCGAGAACACGGGCTCGCTCAACGAGGTGACCCGCCCGTCTGAAGCGGGAACGCCGGAATTCCAATTGGCAACCGAAGTCAGGAAATTTCAGATTGTCAACACGCCTGAAAAGACCGCCGAAGTTCAGATCAGCGCAAAGATCATCGGCGCCGATGGCCACATTGTCGCTGCCCGAGTTTTCGATGGCAGCGCCCCTGTGAAGACGGCAGAGGAAGCCGATGCAGCAAAGGCGCTGAACGAAGCGTTCGGCAAAGTCCTGTCCAATCTCATACCCTGGACCACGGATGTCATCGCGGGAGGCGGCGAGAAACCTTCGCCTGCACCGGCGCAACCCCGCCGGCGCGGCCAGGCGCGCGGCTGACCCGCAGTACGCGGCTGACCCGCTTATTGAAGACCCGACGCGAGAGCATCGAAGCGTGCTTGAGGCCGCAAGCTTCGGCTTGAAGGGTGGAGGTTCGAAATGCGGCTCAGGCTCATGCGGCAGAGTTGAGCGGGAAGGCCGCTGACGCTAAGGCCACCAATTTTCTGCCCAACGCGAGCGATGTCTTCGCGAGCGGTGAAGAGCACCGCAGCTTTCGGGCCGTCATGTTTCTTGCTGGCGGCCAAGCGAAGAGTGCGCTCCGAACGGCTCAACGAGGAAAATTGGGGCTGATGCAGTTGCGGTACATTGGCCCCCTCGGTTCAACGCCGGGAAGTCGCGTCGAGCCGAGCACCCTGTGATTTGTCTGTTATTTCAGAGGCGCGTAACCGCAGCAGGCTCCGAGGGAGTAGTTGATGCCAACCGTAACTGCATCAGCATTAAGCTGATGCTTGAAGCTCCAAGGATTGGTGTAGGCGTCGACCCAGTGGTTAGTTACGCTGCCGAAATCGAAGTAGCGATACTCTCCCTTTACGCTCCATGACGGACTCATCTTATACTCGATGCCGCCGCCGAGCGTCCATCCGCTCAGCCCACTGGCGGAGGAATGGCAGTTGGTGAAGCCGGTGCAAACCCAGGGAGCGATGCCGATGTTGTCCGTCATGGAAACTGATCCGTCGTAGTAAGCCCAGCCGCCCTTGACGTAGAACAGAGCAGGCCCGGCCGCATAGCCGAGGCGGCCCGTAGCATCGGTGTAGAAGCCGCTTGCGATCGACGAGAAGTAGTTTGTGTAACCATAGGGATTCGTGGCGTGCGATAGCCCAATACCGCCGAAATCCGCTTCTACGCCAAAAACAAATCCGCCAGTTTGATAGTTGTAGCCAACCTGGCCGCCGCCAATGACGCCGTTAGAGTTGTTGTCGAACTTGTCCCCAGGGAACGTCGCCCCCCAACCAGCACCCGCATATCCGACATCTGTCGTCCGCATATCGGCCAAAGCGCCACCGACATGCGCACCGACATAGAAGCCGGTCCAGACCGGGGCGACGACAATTGGAGCATCTTTATAGCCGCTGCCGTAGAAGTCTGCTGCATTCACTTGGGTGGCAACGGCCAGCGCGCCCGCCGCGACGGCACTCATCCGGACGAGTTTAGCGAGAGTCATAAACCTCTCTCCTTTTTTGAGAGTTGGATCACTGAGAGATGCACACAACCGATCCGTTTTGGTTGCATCTACAAAATAGTGAAACTCAAGATAGAGTTTAACGCGGGCGTGCTTTTGGACTTAAGATTTCGGGACACCAAAAATGAGAACCTTTTTTTTCAATCCGCTAGCCCCGCAAATCGAGGAGTTGTGTTGATTTTGCGCAACAGCGTGCGCTGGTTGACAAATGGGATTTCGGTCAATTTCAACGCTCTTCGGCCAATCAATTTGCGCCTAAATCGCGAATCACAAGCAAACAAGATCGGCGCGATTGAAGGGCAAATCCTTTGGCAGCAGCTCTTACGAGGCCCGAGGAAAATTGGCGCCGAACAGTGGGGTTTTGGTTACCCGCCACGTTCTCCCCGCGGCAGAGGAGAGCAGTCAATTCCGTTGCTCGACGCGGTTACGCGCAAGTGGGGCAGGGAACCTCGCGCCTGCGGTCTACGGCTTTACCTTCGGCAACTCTTTTCACCTGGGGGCCATGAGCGGAAGTTGTGCCTCATTAGCCTTGTCTGCCGAGTTGGAGCCTGAGTTCCATGGCGCGGCGACGAGCGATCGCGCTCAGCGCGGAATGACGACCCTCGCGACGGGTGGGTTTTCTTTGTCTAGTGTGTGAGCGGCTTTAATCAGCGCATCGCGAAGTGCAGTTCCCTTTAATGCCGGTTGTCGAGCAACGCTCTCCACGGCAACTGCTGCGAGCGTGGCCGCCGCGTATGACGTTCCACTTCCCACGGCGACCGTTGGGCCTGCCTCAGTCAGGTCTACAACGGGTAACTCGCCGACCGCACCCAGACTTCCCTTGATCCTCGAGGATATAGGAGAGCGCCTGCCATCAAGATCTACACTCTCCGCCACTAACGTCTTGGTTGCCCATGGAAAGTCTATCGGTTCCTCAGAATGGCCGAGAGGGGCAGGGACAATAACCAAATGCCCCGCTTTGATTAGGTTGTCCAAAACATCCTCCAAAGCTAGGCTTGGAAATCGGGGCGAAAGGAAGCAGGATCACAGGGATGTTGGTGTTCACCAGTCCATCTAACGCCGATCACAAGCTCAGAATTCGAAACAAAAAACTGAGATTCGGCGCCAGCAACGGGAACAAACACAACATCGGCGGAAGGAGAGAGGGCTCGTACGACTTGCGCGAGTCTCGCTCCGTAGAGATCCAAGTCGCCGTCGCTGGGGAGGATGTCGGGTGGTCCGTCGAGGCCGAACCAAGACGGCTTTGCGCCACTCACAATTGCTATCTGGACCTTCGTTCGGTCGGATGCTCCATCGAGGCGCTGCAGCTTCCGGGCCGCCAGCACGCTTGGCAGTCCGGCAAGCGCCTTGGCTGTCTCCGCGAAAACTGCGCCACCACCTTTTCTGTCCTTGAGAGCGCTTGCAACAGCCACTTCGACGCGGCGGTCGCGCAAATATGCCAGGCGCGCTTCTCGACCATCTTCATCCTCCTTTTTGCCGCGCGTGAATTCGGCATAGTGGTCGAGGACTCGAATGGCATCGTCATAATCATTCGCACGCTCAAACAGGAAGGAGGCAAGCGCGATGAACTTCCAATCCCGGGCAGCGGTACCGGCGCGCTCAATCAAGCGTGCGGCATCGGCAACCTGCTTGTCCCAGTCGACGCGCTCAGCCTGGTCAGGCTGCGGTTGTGATACGAGCTTGGCCATGGTCTTGGTTCCAATGACAAAGTCACGGAGCGCAGCCCGGTTGCCGAAGTCGATCTTCGGTTTGGTCGAGGCTAGCTTGCCAGCAAGGATCTCGTACGCGACGGTTTCTACGATCTGACGCGCCGTTCGCTTCTTTTGATCAGTCACGGGCTCGAGTTCCAGAACGGTCCTCCCCTCCGAGACGATGGGACCTTCGATGAGTGCGGCTGAACCCTCGTCGAAGATCACGACCTTATTTTCGCTGGATGGACCGAACGTAGCCACAAGCCAGCGTAGGACCGGACCCAGTTCCACACTGGCAATTTTTATGTCGGGCACATTTGCCGGGATGGCGTTTGACAGGAGCTTGAGGTTGTCGACAACTGCTGAGACCCGCGTAAGATCCACTGGAGCCCTGATTTCGGAAGGAATTACTCTGGCTTGACCCTCTGCGGGAGTTCTAACGGCAAGCTTTACTTCTTGACCGGCGTTCTGTGACTGCTTCTTCCGATTCGTTTCTTCAAATTCCGTTGTCCAAGCCTGGAGCAGGCAATTCACCGTCCCCGCGCCTGAAACCAAATCTTCCTTGATTTGCAAGAATTCGGCTTGGAAGAGACGTGCGTAAAGCGCGTTCTGCTCCGTACTTCCGGCCTCGAATTCCGGAGCCGAGTCTGCGCGTTGTGGCACGAGCCAGCTCGCACCTTTCTCGGCGGCCCAAATCACTGCGGTTAAAATCAGGGATATGAAAGCAATTCGAGGCAGCCAGAACAGTGCTCCGGCTACCACAGCTCCGAGACTTTCCACACGCGCCTCCTGCGGGTTCGCGCCGAGATGTTTCAGAAAGTTATATACTTGGCAAGACTCTTTCATGCCAGCGTCAACGCGAGAGCTGACCGCATACCAAAGTGACCGCAGTTTAGTATCAACCGCGAGCCAATCTTAAGAGGCGCTCCCGGCCCCGGCCGGCGCCGCCAGGGAGGCAATAACGCGCCGGATACGCTGCGATCAGCGCGACGCGTTCACCGTGCCGGTTAGCGTCTTAGCAATCCAGGGGCTGGACTGCCGCTTCTGAGGGCATGCGCTCGCAAACACCTGCACGACGCGGAAGACTTCCTGTCCGCCATCCAGCTTCCATCCCGCCGCGCCGATGCCAATCTCATGCGCGCGCTTTTGGAGGAGGTTGGCGTTATGGCCCGGAGACTTCTTCCATCCGTCCATGGCCTTGCGCGCGAGTTCGTCGGCCAGCATCGCTTGCGGGTGGCGGAAGGAACTCCAGACGTTCTCCGAGATGAAGCAGTACTTGTACCCTTGGGCGGAGACGCGCTTGGGGGGAGTTTTGCCGTCCGCGGTGTGTCCCATTTTCTCATGCTCGGCGAGATAGACGGCATAGGCGGTGGCAGCCGCCTCCAGGGCAGCATGCTCTTGGAGCTCAGGAATGTTCTTCGACGCGCGGTAGGCGTTGGTTTCGGCAAGAACCGCGTTTCTTACCGCGCCTGCGTCGAGCGGCGCCTCCTCAGCGCTCGCGGATGAGGCGATGCAAGCCAGGAGGATGAGCGCGAAAACATCGCATTTGCGGCTGTGAGGCATAACCGTCCAGGAGAAATCGGGATTCTGGAAAGCGAAAGGATGCTCCAATTCGGGGGCGAACCGGTGGGTTTTCTTGTGGCGCTCGCTCCGCTATCCCGGGCAGTCGATGTCGCGCTCTTTTTGCCGAAGGCAAAGAGGGAGCGGTTTTCTCTGAGACGAACTTTCGTCCCCACGAGGTGTTCTCTCCAGGTGCAACGCCCCATCCGGGGCGGATTGCGAGCGAAATCCCCAACAACTTTGGAGCACACCCAATGGGCCTTTTCTCCAGCGACATACGGTCGTTCGAAGACCTCTTCCTGCATACTCTTCAAGATATCTACTATGCCGAGAACCAGATCACCAAGGCGCTGCCGACGATGATTGAGAAAGCGAGCGATCCACAGCTCCGCCAGGGTTTCGAGACGCATCTTCGCGAGACGGAAAACCAAGTCAAACGGCTTGAGCAGGTCTTTTCGATGATCGGCCAGTCTCCCAAGGCGGTCGATTGCCCGGCCATTGACGGCATTATCGAGGAAGCAAAGGAGGTCGCCGGCGAGATCTCGGATAAGAGGGTGCTGGACGCTGCCCTGGTTGCTTCGGCGCAGGCCGTCGAGCATTACGAGATCACGCGCTATGGCACGCTCATCGCCTGGGCTAAGCAGCTTGGGCATACGGATTGCGTCAGTCTCCTCCAACAGACGCTTGGCGAGGAAGAAGCGACCGATAAGAAGCTGACGGCCCTGGCCGAGCAGCACGTCAACCAACAGGCCACTCTCTAACCGCCATTCTGACAGCCGCCGCGATAAGCGGCGGCTCGCTTAAACGTCCTTCCTACTCTGGGCATTCGATCGCTTTATCGACCTCGGCGCCGAGCAAAGCGCTAAAGGCGGTCAGCCAGAACCAGAAAAGCCTCGCTATGGATACTGTTCGCGGGCGAGCCGCCATTGACGTTTGGACCTATGACCTTGTATGAGAGGCGCGAGTGGCCCACCCTAGCCCTTGCGGAACGGCCCTGTGATTTCAGCAAAGGATTCAAGACGATGAGTCTCATGCAATTGGTCTATACGTCACGGCCGTTCGGCTTCGATGACCTGGCGCTCATGAACATCTTGCTCGTTTCTCGCCACAATAATGAGCGTGACGGAATTACCGGCTCCCTGATCTGCCGCGAGGATATTTATTTGCAATTGTTGGAGGGGCCGCGCGCCGCAGTGTCATCCCGTTATGCGCGGATTTTGCAGGATAACCGGCATGCGGAGGTCGTCCTGCTTTGGGCGGGTGATGCGCAGGAGAGGCTTTTCCCTAAATGGTTCATGCGGCATGATCCGGTCCAGTCCTGGATGTGGACGCCGGCGCAGGTCCGCGCCGGGGCAGTGACGGAAGCCCCGATGGAAGATATTCGAAACATTTTTGTCCGGCTGGCCGCCTCTCCGAACTAGGCTCGGGCGGGGTCGCGAGCATCGGGGCGGCAGCTTGAACGCGTTAGGCGCAGTTTTCTGCTTTCACACGCACAGCAGGCTCGCTGCACAGAGTGAGCGTCGCTTCACCTGCCGAAGAGGCCAGAGGTTGCTATCGGGCGGAGAAAACGCTGTGACGAGGTGTGATCGAGGGTGGTTGAAAAGTAGGCGATCACGAGGTCGCGGTCAGGCGAGACGTACAGCCCCTGCGCCATGAAGCCGGACTTGTAAAAATCGCCGTCGGGAAAGATGGCATCCCACTGCCGGCTGTTGCCGAGGATCGTGTCGTTGAGCGCGCCTGTTAAGATCGGCCCTTCCACCCCTGCCATGTAGAACGCATTCGGCCGGACCCCATTTCGAATGCGCTCGATGATCCCGGGCGTGACCACTCGCCCGGTCGCGACCTTGTTCCAGCTCGGCGTATAGAGCATGCCGAACCGCGCCATATCCTTGAGCGTGCTCGATACGAAGCCGTGAACGGCGGCCGTGCCGTCGGAAGCAAGGTGCAGCTGAAGAGGCCCGTCCGATCCAGCCTTTGACCAGACAAGTTCGTCGAAAAGATCCGCGAACGTCTTGCCGCTGACGTCCTCCGCCAGCAGAACCAGCGCCTGCGTGATGGGCGACCCGTAGTCGAAGGAGGTCCCCGCTGGCCGGACGGGCTTCGCGTCTTTCAGAATCTCACGCACGGTCTCCATCTTGCCGGTCGTGGGATTCGGTTCGCCCAATTCGGCGTAGAAGAGCCGGATGATGAGGGAATTGGGATCCCTCCGGGTCGCGGGGTTTTCCTCGGCGTTGAGCCCGGTCGTCATGTCGAGGATATCTTTGATCGTGACGGACGCCCAGGCCGTGCCCCGGAAATCCGGCATGTAAGTGCCGAAGGTGTTGCGCTCATCGAGCAAGCCCTGATCGATCAGCTTGTCGATGATGAGCGACGCCAAAGGCTTGGCGGCCGAAGCCCACAAATGTGCATCGCCGGGTTTCATGCCCGGATAGGCCTCGTAGACGATTTGTCCGCGATAGACGACGATGAAGCCTTGAGCAAAACTCCTTGGATCGTTCAGGTAGGCGTCGAGCGTCATCTCCCCAAAGCTTGTCTTCGCCTTGATGTTTCCGATGGCGGCCATCGGCGCACCCGGCAGCGGCATGGTTTCCGTGCGGCGCGGCACGATCGCGGTTGGCATTTTCTTGGCGACATTTGTCGTCCACCAGAGCGAGATGGCTCCGCCAGCCATCAAGCCCCTCACCGTCGCCCGCTTTACAAAGTCGCGAACCTCCGAGACGCTGAAGCCATCCTTCACGGCTGCCACGGGCAGCCGCTCCGAATGGGCGCGCTGAAGTGTTTCTAAACGCAAAAACATTCCCCTGCAGTTATAACGACGAGTAGAGATATATCTTTAGTAAAAAATTATACCTATTCTTATTAGGAGCATTGATCGATATCAATTGCGAATGCTGTTGGATGACGCATATATCTGCTCATGCAGTTTATCGAAATCTTGATTGCTTGTCAGTCGCGGCGAAGTAGCCGCAGCGCCGCATCGGCGCGCATGGCTCAACGCTTGCCGAAGCAGGGAGCGCTGCGCAAAAATCGCGGTTTTGTGACCAAGTAAGACTAACGGGGCCACCCTCAAATCGCTATGGTGCCCCTCCCCCTGGAGTCGCCCTCCCTTGGAGGCGTAACCCAGGCAACATTCGCACTTATCGAAGCAAAACAGCTGTCCCAACCGTCGAAGGCAGCTCTCAGCCCCATCCACGAAGGTTCGAACTTGGCAAAGCAACCAATAGCGCAGGCAATTGGCCTCGATTTCGGCACGACAAATACCGTCGCCGCGATCGTGAACGCCTGCAATAACGCCGAAACGATCCAATTCGGCAATGGGCCAGAGGCGGCTTCAACCCTCCGATCGGTGATAAGTTTCTGGCGCGAGCAGGAGAGCGGCTCCATACGGACAGAAGGCGGCCCCTGGGCCATCGAGCACTTCATCGAATTTCCGGGCGAAACCCGATTTCTCCAATCCTTCAAGACGTTTGCCGCTTCGCCCCTTTTCGATACGACGGGCATCTTCGGAAAGCGTCTTCGCTTCGAAGACATCCTGGAAGCCTTTTTTCGCACCGCGCTCAGACATGGCGGCGAGCCGCTGCAGCATCTTCCGAAAACGCTCGTCCTTGGCCGGCCCGTCAAGTTCGCAGGCCAGAACGCCGATGCGGAGACGGCGAGAACGCGCTACGAGGCCGCCTTCACCCGCTTCGGCTTCGATCGCATTGTGCATGTCTTGGAACCGGTGGCCGCCGCCTACTACTATGCGCAGCGATTGACGAAAAGCGCGAACGTCCTCGTCGGCGATTTTGGCGGCGGCACAAGCGACTTCTCGGTCCTGCGGTTCGATGGAGCAGGGGAAGATTTCCGGGCATTTCCGCTTGCCCACTCCGGCGTGGGGCTCGCGGGCGACACTTTCGATTATCGCATTATCGATGCAGTGATTTCACCCCAGCTTGGCAAAGGCTCGACGTATGAGAGCTGGGGAAAGATCTTGACGGTTCCGTCGCACTACTTTGCCGCCTTTGCAAAATGGAACGAGCTTTGCCTTTTGAAGCACTCCCCTGCGATGCGCGAACTGAAGTCGCTTGCGAAGCAAAGCACCGACCCCGGAAAGCTCGATAGCCTCATTCGGCTTATCGAGTCTGGCGCGATCTATTCGCTTTACACTGCGGTTTCGCGTGTCAAGACGCGGCTTTCCACCGAGACTGAAGCGGAACTCGTCTTTCGAGATGCCGGAATTGATATTCGTGCGACAGTTCGCCGGCGCGATTTTGAGGCGTGGATCAAACCCGATCTTGACCGGATCGAGCTGTGCGTTGCCGAGGCGCTCGCCGCTGCGGGCCTCGACCACAGCCGGGTCGATAAGGTTTTTCTGACCGGCGGGACTTCGCTTGTTCCTGCCGTGCAGGGCATTTTCGATCGGCTCTTTGGTGCGGCGCGGGTGGAAACGGGCGACGAGCTTCTTGCTGTTGCCTCCGGTCTCGCTCTCATCGGCCAGGATACGAATATCGGCCGCTGGGAAGCTGAGTAGACAGGGTTCTTGAGCTTGCAGCAGGCGTGAGTGCATGAGCCGCGATCCTGTCATCCATTAATCAGACGACCGATTTTTCGCGTAGAGATTGATGCACCCAGCGGGCGATTGATGTCAGCGCTGTGAGTTCAGTTGAATTCCCCACCAGGTCAGTCCCACAGATAAAGCCCGGCCGCGAGCAAGGTTCGCTGCCGCGTGGCCGGCCCTCGGAGAGTTCAGTAAAATCGGTGAGGTGGTGGCCATCGTATGCTCATTCTCATGCATGTAAGTCACAAGCAACGAATGCAGGAATACTTGCCAATATATCACAATGCGCCAGTTTGGAGTAAGCCGGCGCACCTAACGTCTGTAGTGACGTCAGCTCCAAGGAGGACCGAACCATGCGTGTCTTAGGAGTGAATTCACCTAGCGCCTACCCGTGGCAGCGCCAAGGGATTCAAAAGGCCAACGGCGACAGTTCAAGTTCTTCCAGTTCGTTCAGTAGCGCGCTAACGTCGGCCACGGCATCCAGCAGCCAGACCCCCCAAAGCGTTGCTTATGCGTCTCGCGTCCCATCGAGCGTAGGCTTCCTCGCTTCTCTAACCAACATCCAAAGTGGCAACCTAACGGGAGCGCTGACAACGGTGGAAAGTGCTTTGGGTGTAACGAAGTAGAACTCTGGCAGCGGCGAGCGGATTTTTCCAGGCTGGTTATTACTGCACGCCATCATCAGGGACCTCGGCATCGTCAGCAAATTCGAGCAACCGAGTTGGAATTCAAAAACCGGTACGTCAACTCCCTTGGAGAGCCCCTCGTCCTGTTCGGTCGCGCCTGAAATAAAATGTTACCGCCAGGGTCAGGCTAAGAAGGTGGCTATGCCTTCGCGCTCTGTACGATCCAATTCAATGAGGCATCGCGGGGCCAAGAGCGCACTCATTTTGCGCCGCCAAAGAAGCACGGGGAGGAGTTATCCCATCAACAGCGACGCCGCATGCCACTCCGCCCCAGCTCAATTGAGCAATCGAGGCCTCAAGAAGATCGCTCTGTCGACGAGGTATATAAACACGCCGTCGAACTCAACCGGCTGGAACGGCTCGATGAGACTGCAACGCTCTACGAGGCGAGTGTGATGGCGGAGCCGGATCATTTCGATGCTCTGTTCCGGCTTGGGGGGCTGCGCTACCGGGAAGGCCGCATCGCCGATGCTCGCGAATGTTTTATCGCAGCGGCAAACAGTAAGCCAACCGATGCTGCCGTCTGGTTTAACCTGGCAGCCGTTTGCCTCGTATTGGGGCATGCGGAGGAGGCTTTGACCCACTCGGACTGGGCGCTTGCGCTAAAGCCGGATTCCGCTGAGGCGCTGCATGTGCGGGGCGACGCGCTACGGGCGCTCCGGCGTTTCCGTGAGGCTGTCGAAAGCTATGACAGGGCGCTTGAGCTACGGCCAGGGTATATCGAGTCGCTCAACAATCGCGCGGTAGCGCTAGCCGACCTCGGGCGCTTTGAGGAAGGGCTTCAGAACTGCGATGAAGCGATTGCGCTCGCGCCCGGCTCTGCCGCTTTGCACAACAGCCGCGCCGTGATGCTTGTGAAGCTTGAACGGCCGGCAGATGCTATCGTGAGTTGTGACATTGCGCTGGCTCTTTCGCCTGACTATGTCGAGGCGCTGAGTAATCGAGGCAATGCCCTGAAAGCCTTGAAGCGACACGAGGAAGCGCTTCAATGCTATGATCGCGCGCTCGCGCTCAGGCCAGAAAGCGCTGAGATCCTGAGCAATCGAGGCTTGGTGCTGGCCGAACTCCGTCGCGCCGAGGAAGGGCTTGCGAGCATGGAAAATGCGCTGGCCTTGAAACCTGCTTATTCCGACGTCTACGCCAACCGGGCAGTCCTGCTGAGCGAGCTTGGGCGCTTCGATGAAGCAGGCAGGGCCATCCGGCAGGCAATCGCGCTCAGCCCCAGGCGCGCGGTGCTTTATCACATGCTGACGGAATCTTCCCGGCTGGCTCCCGGCGAACCCCTGATCGAAGCGATGGAGGAACTGGCGCGAGACATGACTTCGCTCGACGTTAAGGAGCAGGTCTATTTGCATTTCGCCCTGGCCACCGCGCTTGCCGACACTGATTGCGAGCGGTCATTCAAGCATCTCCGCGCCGGCAATGCGTTGAAGCGGATGCAGACGGCCTATGACGAGGCAAGCGTGCTCGGCGCGATGGAGCGAACCCGGGACCTGTTCACCAATGACCTGATCCAGTCGAAGGGAGGTTTGGGCGATCCATCTTGCGCACCTGTGTTCATTGTCGGCATGCCGCGCTCCGGCAGCACGCTGATCGAGCAAATCCTCGCCAGTCATCCCAAGGTGTTCGGCGCGGGCGAAGTAGACCTGTTCGCGAGGACTTTGACGGAATTTCGCGGCCATGGCGAGAGCGGTGTGCGGTTTCCGGATGCCGTGTGCCAACTGTCAGGCGAACACTTGCGTCAAATCGGAGCCGGCTATGTTGGCCGGCTGAACCGCCTCGCGCCGGCCGCAGAACGCATCACCGACAAAATGCTGGATAATTTTCGCTTCGCGGGGCTCATTCATCTCGCGCTGCCGAACGCGCGGATCATCCATGCACGCCGCGATCCCGTGGACACCTGCTTCTCCTGTTTCTCGAAATTGTTCGTCGATGGCCTCGCCTATACCTATGATCTGAGCGAGCTTGGGCGCTATTACTGCGCCTATGAAGCGCTGATGGCGCATTGGCGCAAGGTTCTGCCGAAGGGCGTCATGCTTGAGGTGCAATACGAGAACTCTCGTAAGAAATTATGAGCGCCAGGCCCGCCGCATCATCGCCCATTGCGGCCTCGAATGGGACGCGCGTTGCCTCGACTTTCACGAAACCGCACGGCAGGTGAGAACGGCAAGCAAGACCCAGGTCCGGCAGCCGCTTTACAAAAATTCGATTGGACGCGCGCGGAAATTTGGGGCGCGGCTTGCGCCGCTGCTTGAGGCCTTGCGGCTGCCCCTCGCCGATTTTCTCTAGGGCTTCCTGGCGTTGGCCACGAGCTTAACCGCCTACTTTTACGCCTTGCATGCTGGACAGAAGACTATACGAGAAGCCGCCGCTACTGCTGCTTGACGAACCGCTGCTCAGGAGAGCACTTGGTGTTGTACTACTCTGTGAAGTGCTCGCGCCTGAATTATTCGCATCGTAAAGCGCGCAAAACTTCTCGATGAACTTATTGAGTTTTGTTGGGTCTTTAAAATCACTGATATTGAGCTTTTGGCTAATCATGTTCGCCTGGGTATCGATATTCTGCATGGAGGTGTATGGCGAGATACCGAGCGCAGTCTGGACAACCGTCAGAAAGCTTTTGTCTGCCAATATACTGTAAGCACTTGTTATCTTCGACGCGTTTTTCTGGAAGTACATGGCCAGTTGAACGCCAGGGTCTGATTTTCCCTGATTGATTTCCAGGGTCTGCTCAACATAGCTGCTGACGACCGTACTCTGAACCGTCGTGGATGAGGTAGTGGAAGCGCCATTTGCAGTGAAGTTGAACGCCTGCGCCAAGGCCAGGATCTGCGGATTGTTGAGCGTATAGGCAAGATCCTTCTGACTGTAGGTTCCCTCGTCGAGGACCTTTTCAATAAGCCCCTTGCCGTAGGAGGTCATGTCGCCAAGCCCATAGGCGGTCATGACATAGGAAAAGAGCCTGTAATTATTAACGAGATCGGCGGGCGTCTTCACATTCCCTATATTGGCTTGATAATAGGCCGTCTGCTCTTTTACTGTTGGGTCCGACGCGGTCATGTCCTCCCACTTGGTCAGATTGTTTGAAACCTGCAAGTAGCCGCCCAGGGTCGATACCGTCATCTTCGCCGCCCCTATCAAAAGAGTTAGAGCGTACCACCCCCTGTATTAACGATTTCAAAATGCGCGCCGTCGAGCATACGCCCCCATCCCTCGGCTGCAGGCTTCCGGACAGCGGACGCTTCAATCAACCCGGGTCAATAGTCGCCGCCTGAGGTTGAGATCCAATCAGTTGCTTTGAAGGAGCCCCATGATAGTGGCGTCCATATAAGCGCCATTCGCGAAAATCGCTCGCTTGAGGAGGCCCTCCTGTTCAAAGCCAGCTTTTTTGTAAGCCCGCATGGCAGGCTCGTTCTTGCCGACGATCATCAAAGAAAGCCGCTGAAGGTTGAGGTCCCTCCAGCAAAAGCCAATGCATAACGCGAGGGCCTCGTGTCCATACCCTTTTCCACGATTGGCGGGATCTCCAATGGTGATGCCCACGGTCGCCGAGCGGAAGATAGGATGGATGTCCGTGAGTTGAATATAGCCCAGCAATGCGAGATCGCCGTGCTTGCGGATCGAGAACACGACCCGGGACGGATCCTTTCCGATGCCTCCGAACCATTCGTCGAAAGAACGTTGGCTAACCGGAACGTAACTGCCGTGCAGGTGCATAAGGCTCACGGTATTGAGCCAATTGAAGATCATCGCGCCATCGGCTTGAAGCACAGGTCCAAGGCAAACTTTTTCGCCAATCAGCATCTGTTACAACTCCAGGAGTTTAGCCACATTGGCGCTAGGAGCCTGTCCGCGTTTTCGCGGCGAGTCTTATTCTGATTTGGCGCATGAGCAAACATTTCAGGCCCTGGATTGATCGGGTGCGGCTTTTGCCGCGGGGCGTGCAGGATCATGTGCCCAAGGATCGCTTGCCAAGGTTCATCGTAGCGCGGGTGCGCGTGTGACGCGCGGCGCTAAGGCGACGGGCAAGCCTTTGTAGCAGATATTTGAGGTTGTGGTGCGGGTCTGCATGGTAACATAAGGATTCGAGGCCTTTGGGCTGGCAAAAACTTTAGGTTGAGGCTGGACGCTTTGTCATGATCTCACGACGAAACTTTTTGAGCCTGACCGCCGCCACAGCCGGAGCGGGCATGATCGGCGCGGCAGATGCTTTTGCGGTCGAGCCTCTTTTCAGTCTCATCGTCAAGGAATGGACCGTAGAGCATAGAGACTGGCCCGTCGCTGCTCCTCCGCTGCGTATCGGCATCTTGACCGATATTCACGCCGTTGAACCCTGGATGCCTGTTCGCCGCATCGGCAGCATCGTCGATCAGCTCAACGCGCAGAAGCCCGACATCATCGTGCTTCTCGGAGATTACGTAAATGCCCTCGGCCCGGAGTACCGCACGGCGAAGGTTCCCGTGCAGGAATGGGCCGCGCCCCTCCGGTCGCTGTACGCGCCGCTTGGCGTTCACGCCATCCTAGGAAATCACGATTGGTGGTCTGGCGAGGTCCCCGACATCCGGCGAGCGTTCGGGAAGGCTGGGATCTCTGTCCTGGATAATGCTGCCATCAAGATCACGCGCGGCAATGACCACTTCTGGCTCGCGGGGCTTCACGATCAACTCACTCCCGAGAGCCGGGGCGTCGGGGACTTGGAGTTGACCCTAGATCACGTAAAGGATCGCGCGCCTGTCATTCTGCTCGCTCACGAGCCCGATATCTTTGCCCATGTTCCAGCCAGCGTTACACTGACGCTCGCAGGCCATACCCATGGCGGGCAGGTGTATATCCCTTTTGTTGGCCGGCCCGGCTTCTTTGACGATAATGTTCGCTATGCCAAATATGCTTATGGTCCTTTCGAAGAAGAAGGACGCCACATGATTGTTTCGAGTGGCCTGGGGGTCTCTTTTCTCCCCATTCGCTTTCTCGTCCCCCCGGAAATCGCGATTGTAACTTTGCGCGGCACTCCTACGGCTTCTCCTTCCTTGGTGGCTCATGCCATGACGCAAACGTAGGATCCACAAATATCGCGAAGGAGGTTGCACCAACGTCAAGCTTGGGACAGAAGCCTCCACACGCCCTAAAAGAGCTGGTTGAAACGTGCTTCAGCCTCTGGGCGATACCGCGGGAGGAATGCTGGTGCCGGCTGAGGGATTTGAACCCCCGACCTTCGGTTTACAAAACCGCTGCACTACCACTGTGCTAAGCCGGCAAAAGACATCCGTGTGCAATCTGATACTCCTGTAACAAATCCGCCGCCTCAAGGCAACCGTGCGAGTCCATTCCGGGTTCCGCCCTTGATCCCGTCAGGCGCTTATCTTGCAGGAAGGCCCGCTGGCGCTTAATGTTCGGACGTACCTTATTATGGGTTTAGCGGGCGGAACTGCTGCCACTTTGCGGAAGCGGCTCCCGGAGGCCATTGCCGAATGACAAGCCGTTTGCGCATAGCGTGCGCGCAGTTGAATCCCGTTGTCGGAGACTTGAACGGCAACGCGGCGTTGGTGCGGTCGGCCCGGGAGGAGGCCTGGAAGCAGGATGCGGACCTCGTCGTTTTCTCCGAGCTGTTCATGGCGGGTTATCCGCCTGAGGACCTTATCCTGAAGCGCGCTTTTGTGCAGTCCTGCATGGATGCGGTGCAGGAACTCGCCAAGATCACGGCAGATGACGGCCCGGCCCTGGTGGTCGGGACGCCGTGGGGCGAAAACGGAAAAGCTTACAACGCCGTCGCGCTCCTGGCCGCTGGCAAGGTTGAGGCTCTGCGTTACAAGGTCGATCTGCCGAACTACAGCGTCTTCGACGAAAAGCGTGTTTTTGCGCCTGGAGCGCTGCCGGGACCGGTCAATTTCAAGGGCGTGCGGCTGGGCATCCCGATCTGCGAGGACATCTGGACGGACGCCGTGACCGAATGCCTTGCCGAAAGCGGCGCGGAAATCCTGATCGTGCCCAACGGCTCGCCCTTCACGCTGAAAAAGCGCGCGCAGCGTGAGAAAATCACTGTCGCGCGCGTGACCGAGACAGGCTTGCCGCTACTCTATGTCAATCAGGTTGGCGGCCAGGACGAGCTTGTTTTTGACGGCGCGTCGTTCGCCCTCAATCGCGGCGGAAAGCGTGCCGTGCAACTTCCCGCCTGGGAGACTGCCGTCGCCGTTACGGAATGGCGGCGCGAGGCCGATGGCTGGGCATGTATGCCGGGGCCGCTCGCGGTTGTCGCAGAAGGCGCCGAGGCCGCCTATCTCGCCTGCGTTCTGGGCCTTCGCGATTACGTGGAGAAAAATCGCTTTCCTGGCGTGGTGCTCGGTCTTTCCGGCGGCGTCGATTCCGCCCTTTGCGCGGCGATGGCGGTCGATGCGCTCGGCTCGGCGCGCGTTCATTGCCTGATGCTCCCCTACCGGTTCACCTCGAACGCGTCGCTCTCGGACGCGGCGGGCTGCGCCGAAGCGCTTGGCGTGCGATATGACATCGTGCCGATCCACCCCGCCGTCGAAGGATTCGACGCGATGCTGAAGCTAATGTTTGAAGGCACAGAACGCGGCATCGCGGAGGAGAACCTCCAGTCGCGCATTCGCGGCACCACGCTGATGGCTGTATCGAACAAATTCGGCGGCATGGTCGTCACCACAGGCAACAAGTCGGAGGTTTCGGCCGGCTATGCCACGCTCTACGGCGACATGAACGGCGGCTTCAACCCCATCAAGGATCTTTACAAAACGCAGGTCTACGCGCTGTCGCGCTTCCGGAATGGTGCGCTTCCGAAAGGCTGCCTCGGCCCAACCGGCATCGTCATCCCCGAAAACATAATCACCAAAGCGCCCACTGCCGAACTTCGCGAAAACCAGACCGATCAGGATTTGCTGCCGCCCTATGATGAGCTGGACGACATCCTGGAAAGCCTCGTTGACCGGGAGGAGCCGCTTTCGGCGATCGTGAAGCGCGGCCATTCGCCTGAGATCGTCAAAAAAGTGGAGCGGCTTTTGTATCTTTCCGAGTATAAGCGGCGGCAGTCGGCTCCCGGCGTCAAGATCACCGAACGCAATTTCGGCCGGGACCGCCGCTACCCTATTGTCAATCGCTTCCGCGAGTTGCTCTGAGAATGAACCATGGAAGTCAGGCGTTGGCCGAAGTGTCATGGCCGCCCTTGAGGCGGCCATCCAGAAAAGGCATCCATTTGCGGTGGATGGCCGGATCAAGCCCCGCCATGACGGTTTCGGTGCGCCTTATCCGCGATCTTAAAAGACGCTTGAGTATTCGAAGATCCCGGATGAACGCAGGAGCGCTTTCCGGGACGACGCTCCGGCTTTGGAGGACAGGATGTCCGTAAAGGTTCGTTTCGCGCCGAGCCCCACCGGCCGGCTTCACATCGGCAATATCCGCCCCGCCGTTTTCAACTGGCTGTTCGCGCGCCGAGAGCACGGCATGTTCCTGCTGCGCTTCGACGACACGGACCTTGAGCGCTCCAAGGAGGAATACGTCGCCGGCATTCGGGATGACCTCGCCTGGCTCGGCCTGACCTGGGACGAGGAGTTCCGGCAGTCCGCGCGGTTCGACTTCTACGAGAAGACGGCCGAGAAGCTGAAGCAGGCGGGGCGGCTTTACGCCTGTTTCGAGACGGCGGAGGAACTGGAGCGGCGGCGCAAGCGGCAGATGGCGCGCGGTCTCCCGCCCGTCTACGACCGCGCCTCGTTGAAGCTGACGGACCAGGAAAAACGCGAGCTCGAAGCGCAGGGCCGCAAGCCGCACTGGCGTTTCCTTCTGGAACAGCGGCCAACGGCCTGGGACGATCTGATCCGCGGCCCGCAGGAGATCGATGCGGCGTCCGTCTCCGATCCGGTTCTGATCCGCGAGGATGGCACCCCGCTCTACACCTTCACCAGCGTGGCCGACGATGCGGACACCGGCATCACGCATATCATTCGCGGCGAAGACCACGTCACCAACACGGCCGTTCAAATCCAGATCTTCGAGGCGCTGGGAGCCAAGGCGCCGATATTCGCGCATCACAATCTGCTTGTTGGCGCGCAGGGCGAGGCGCTGTCGAAGAGGCTCGGCTCGCTATCGATCCGGGGCTTTCGCGAAGAAGGATTCGAGCCGCTGGCGGTGATGACGCACGCTTCGCTGATTGGGACCTCGGAGGCGCTTCAGCCGCAGGAGAGCCTTGAGGCGCTTTCGAAATTGTTCGACTTCGCGAAGATCTCCCGCGCGCCGGCCCGCTTTGATCCCGAAGAGTTGAAGGGCCTGAATGCGAAGCTGCTCCATACCACGCCGTTCGTCGCAGTGGCTAAGCGCCTGCGGGAGCGAGGCATCGACGGGGGCGAAGCATTTTGGCTCGCGGTGCGCGCCAATCTCGAAGTCTTCACCGACGTCGACCGATGGTGGGCAGTCGTTCGTGGGCCAGTGACGCCCATGCTTGAAGACGCCGCGTTTCTGGACAAGGCGCTGGCCCATCTGCCGCCGGAGCCGTGGGATTCCACCACGTGGCGGACTTGGACCGAGGCCGTGAAACAGACCACGGGCGCAAAGGGGCGGGCGCTCTATCATCCATTGCGCCTGGCGCTGACCGGGCTCGAGCGCGGCCCCGAACTCAAGGAGCTCTTGCCGCTCATCGGTCATGAAAGAGCGGCCGCAAGACTGAGCGGGAAAACTTCCTGAGGATTGCACTTACAGCGTGCGCTATACAGTTTGACATTTCTCAAAGCACGGGCTTTGATCTCATGGGTCTGCCCGCCTTGAAATGTTGCTTATCGGGCTTCTTCCATCGCGCCGCTGGCCTGCAGCCGTTTAGTGCAGCGTGGAGTTGTTGCTATGAGCCCGGACCAGCTTGCCGCGTTACGGACTTTCTTCGCAACCGTAGAACCCCGGCTGCCAGATATTGTCGCCCTTATGTATGAAAGGTTCTTCGAAGCGATGCCGGAAACGGCGAAGCTGTTCGAGGGCGATATGCAGGAGCAGCACCGGCAATTCACGCTGATGCTGTGGAGCATTGTGCGGCTTACGCGCTCAAGCGAGCTTTGGCCGGTTAACGCCTGGACGGGCCAAGCTCCCATACCCGCCATTGAGAAGCTCGGAATGCGGCATTCTCATGCCGGTGTCCTGCCTGAGCATTTCGAGACGATGAAAAAGGTTCTATCGCGGTCCTTCCGCGAAATGTTCCCCAAGGACTTTACGCCCTCTGTTGAAAAAGCCCTCGCTTTCGTCTTCGATGTCATGTCGCACTCCACGTCGAAGTCGAAAGTGAACGAGGCAGACCGGCGGGGCCGCTTGACCCGGAAAACCACCGCTGCCGCGCGCCTCGGCTACCTCGATTCCAGCCGCAGGGAGGAACTCTCGCCAAGCTCTTTGCTCCATCCTGTGAAAGTCCCGTAATTCATCCTCCTACTGGCGACCCGATTCCAAGCCCGGTTTGGCGCGACGCAGCCGGGGAAAGCCCCTTTGACGATAGGCGTCGCGTGCCTTGCATGGCTCATGCGGTGCCTGACCTCGCTGAGGATCCGCGATCTCGTGACCATCGGCCTTTATGGCACTTCGCCGATACGGTTTGGATCTCCCTGTATCCACTTTTGTATCTTTCAGGGCGAGCGTCACGAACGATGAAACGGCGATGCTTATTCAGCGGCTGTGGATTCGAAATGGCGAATTCATCTTTCTGGGCATTTCCTTCGGCGCGGCCTTCGCTCCGCTGGGGGCTACAACACAGCCGTAAACACTTTCATCGCGGTCCTCATGGCACTGATCGGGCTCCTGTTTTTTATGGGCCTTCTCCGGGAGAGCACGCTGCTCAGGCTTGAGGCGGCGGCCGGGGCTGTCTGGCTCATCATCATGTTCGTGCTGACATTCGCCGATTATTTCAGGCGCGGCATTTGATAGCGAAGCCGGTTTGCCGCCCACCCCGAGGGAACCGCCAAGCCGTTTTTGCATTGCATTATTCCGAAGGCGTCATTCCTGCGTGAGCTAGAACCTGATGGCGGAAAGAGACAAAGCAGAGGATCCGGCTCGCATTTTTCCGGGCGAGGCCGTATCCGAACCGTCCGAGCCTTTTTCCCTCGAGGATGAAATCGAAAAACAGCCCGGCGTTCCCAAAACACCGGCGGGCTGGTGGACCTCCGGTCTGACAATCATGGCAATCCTGATCGCTGTCGCCCTATGGCTTCGCTATCACTAAGCAGAGTTAGCCAGAAACGCCAATGGATCGCCCCCGCTGTCATCCGGAAAGGCGAAGCCTTATCCGGGATCGTAAAAATCGAAGCGCCTGCCTTTTTGCGATCCCGGCTCGCGCTTCGCTTCGCCGGGACGACGCAGTGAGGAGGGAGCCGTGTTCAGGACAACAAATCGTTGGCCAGATTAGCGAAGTCTGCTTTGCGGTGGTGATGCGATGCTGAAGCGCATTCTCGTCGGCATTGTTGTGTTCTGCGCGCGCGCCAGATGGCTTGTGCTCGCCATCGCGCTGGCGGCCACGGCCTACTTCGCGTTTTTCGTCACGCAGCATTTCGCGATCGACACGAACATCAACAATCTGATTTCCGCGGACCTGCCCTGGCGCCAGAACCAGTTCGCTTATCAAAAGGCGTTTCCTGGCGAGGAAAGCATGATCCTGGCCGTCATCGATGCTCCGACCGCAGAACTTGCACAGAGCGCGGCAGACAAGCTGACGAAGAGGCTCAAGGAGCGCCACGACTGGATCCGCAGCGCGAATGAAGGGAACGGCTCCCCCTTCTTCCGCCGCAACGGGCTGCTGTATCTTCCCGAGCCAGAGCTTACTGCAACTCTCAACCAACTTACGCGCTCAGTCCTTTGCTTGGCCGCCTGCCGCCGATCCGAGCCTGAGAGGCGTCATGGACTCGATCGGCCTGAGCTTACGCGGGGTGATTTTCCGGAGGGTATCGCTGGATAAGCTTGCGCCCGAGTTCCGGACACTGTCTGACACGATCAATAACGTTCTCGACGGCAAGCCTGCTTCTTTCAGCTGGTTGAGCCAGTTCCAGACCGGAGCGGCCAAGCCTTCGACACGACAGTTCGTAACAATTTCGCCTGTTCTCAATTTCGACGCTCTGCAACCTGGCGAACAGGCCAGCAACGCCATCCGGCAGACGGTCGCCGATCTGAAGCTGCCTCAAGAGGGCGTGAGCGTCAGGCTGACGGGCCAATTCCCATTGCCGACGATGAGTTCAACACGTTGAGGCAAGGGGCCGTCGCGAATGCGGCCATCACGATAGCCGCCGTTCTTTTCATCCTCTGGCTTGCCCTTCACTCGTTCCGCATCATCCTCGCCGTCTTCCTCAGCGTGGCGGCCGGCCTTGCAGCGACAGCCGCAGCCGGGCTTTCTGTGGTCGGAGCGCTCAATCCGATCTCCATCGCGTTCTTTGTCTTGTTCGTCGGCATCGGCGTCGATTTTTGTCTGCAATTCAGCGTGAGCTATCGCGCCGCCCGCTACGAGCATCACGGTCTGATGCGCTCGCTCGCGGAAACCGCCGCGAACAATGGCGGCCGCCTCGTCCTCGCAGCCCTCGCAACCGCTGCCGGGTTCCTGTCCTTCCTGCCCACGGCCTTTCTGGGCGTTGCCGAGCTTGGCGAAATCGCGGGCATGGGGATGATCATCGCACTCATCCTGAGCCTCACCTTGCTTCCGGCGCTTTTGCGCATTCTGAACCCGCCGCCAGAGCGCTCGCCGCTCGGATATGCGTTTTTGTGCCCGATCGAGCGCTTCATGGAACGGCATCGCCTCGTCATCGTCGCCGCGACCGTCGCGGTGGTCTTGGCGGCCAGTCCGCTCCTCTCTTGGCTCAGTTCGATACCAACCCGATGGACCTCCGCAATCCCAAGGTGGAATCGGTTGCGACCTATCTAGACATCGGCAAGGGCAATCCGGAAATCGCCGGACAGACGGCTGAACTCCTGGCGCCTTCGCTCGATCAAGCGAATAAGATAGCGAAGACCTTGCAGGCGCTTCCCGAAGTTGCTGGCGCGATCACGCTTTCAAGCCTCATTCCGGAGGGGCAGGATCAGAAGCTGGCCGCCATAAAGAAGGCAGCCGACGACCTCGAGGACGACCTGTATCCCGCTGAAGTGAAGCCCGCGCCGGCCGACGCCGAAGTCGTGTCGAGCCTTGAGGCGACCGCCACTTCGCTGGCCGGGCTCGCAAACCAGAGGCAAGGCCCAGGATCGCAAGCGGCCAAAGACCTGTCGAACTCTCTCTCCAGGCTCGGAAACGCGAGCCCCGAAATGCGCAGCCGGGCCGCGGA
>CAWHYO010000019.1:0-145890 GCA_963833565.1 uncultured Alphaproteobacteria bacterium | reverse complement strand
CTGGGACAGGATCATGGGCACAGATTCATGCCGCAGGAGGCCGCGCCGGGAGAACGGCTCAGCATGCGCGGCGGATCAGCCTAGAACATATAGCCGTGGCGCTGGCCCCAGGAGTTGACATAGGAATTTCCCGCGGGTAGACGGGGGCGAACTCGCTGCCGCTGCCTGCCCCCTGGCTTTGGAGATAGCGAAGCGTTTGCTTGCGAAGGGTGGTCTCGCAGGAAAAGTTACAGGGGACCCAAATTTCGCCCGGAAGCAGCACCTCGTCGCCAGCCGGGCCATGCCGGACAGGAGCCACGACTTTCCGGGCGCCATACCAGAACTCGGCGTAGGCATAACGATAAGGCTCGCAGCAGCCCTGGCCGGGCGCATCCGGCTGCGGCATCTTGCTGAGTTCAGCGGTTTGGGCAATGGCGGCGATGCCGAACACGCCTGCCGCAACAACGATTGAGCGAAGAATCATGCCTCGTCCCCTTTCTTGTGAACGCTAAGGGTATTTATCGTGTTCGCCAACATCGTATCCGGCGGCTGTGGGGGAAAGATCCGGCAATGCAGCAAAAATCTTCGCGTTGGCCGCGCTCTCCACTAAGGTGAGGGCCAAGCAAGCACATCAGACGAGCCAATCCGATGCCCTTTCTCCAGGGAGCCACCATTTTCGATTATTGCGAGCGAGGCCTGAGCAGCGCGTTTTGGGCCGAGCCACTGAATGCGGTCACGAATGGCGGATTTATTCTCGCCGCGCTGGCCGGCGCTGTGATGATCGCGAAGCGCCCATCTTATGAGCGCTCGCTCTGGCAGATTTTTTTCGTACTGAACTTCATCGCCATCGGGGTCGGCAGCTTCCTTTTTCACACCGTGCCCAACGTCGACACGGCGTTGGCCGATACGGGGCCCATCGGCATCTTTATGCTGACCTATCTGATCTTCGCTCTTCGCCATCTGGTCGGCGCGAACCGGCTCGTAACGGCGCTTGCGATCGCGGCTTTTATCGGCTTCATGGTGATGGCGTTCAAGATGCAGTGCTGGGACGGCCGCATTGGATTTTCGCTCGACGTGCCGCCGGGCGCCCAGGCCAAATGTCTGAATGGAAGTCTCGGCTACGGACCCGCGCTTCTTGCCATGTGGCTTATCGCGGCCTCGCTTGGCTTGCGCCGGCATCCCGCTGCGTCGCTCATTTTCGCGGCGGCGCTAACCTTTATGGTTTCCCTCACATTCCGATCCCTCGATCAGCGGCTTTGCGCCGACTGGGTCGTCCTCGGTCACCGGATGGGAACCCACTTCATCTGGCATCTCTTGAATTCGCTGACGCTCTTCCTGCTTCTTGTCGCGGCGATCAAATATGCCGGCCGCCGCCAAGAAATTCTGCCGCCCCGTCCGAGGCCTGGACCGTCAACCTACGCTGTTCCGTAAGGGGAAGGCGGAGCCAGGCTCGGATGGGTTCTTGCCTACAATTCAACATTGCCATCAAGCACGCGAACAGGACACCGATGCAAAGCGCGAGTATTGCTGCGGACATGTGATTTACCTCCCGAGTTCGTGCCGGACCTGCCAAGGCCCGTGCCACGAGGCCATATTAAACTTCGAACGCACGAGGATTGCTGGCGCCCCTTCTACCCGAACGCATTTGCAGCGCTCGCTTAGCCGGGACCGGCGCCGGAAACAGCCAGTCTATCATCTTCTTCTTGTTCGTTGACGCAAGGCAAAAGAACGCTAATGTGCCTGGGCAAAATGTCATGCCAGCGGACGTGGCGAAACGGTAGACGCAAGGGACTTAAAATCCCTCGGCTGAAAGGCTGTGCGGGTTCAGTCCCGCCGTCCGCACCAAGTGACTACATCCAACCCGAAGCGCGATCTTGGGATTTCGAAATCCGGAAGCATCGTTGCGCGTCGATGGTTGCTGAAATGCGTCGCCTTAGCAGCCACCTGTCAACCCTTAGATAAATAATCAGGATGTATCATACGTTGGTTAGGTCGCCGTCAGGCTGAGGTAGTGTTGATATAGATCAAACCAGTTTTCGACATCGATCAAAGATCAGGGCAGGGGATAGTACCGGCGCGTTGTTGTTAGGAGATAAAAATGGAAGCGAGTTCCATTCCATTGTTCGTTGACGAAGCGAAGCCGGTTACACTGCAGTCTCAGCGAACGGGGATAGGCGCAATAAGGACGGAACTCGTTCTACCGCCGCCTTATCAGCGCCATGAAAATTCAAATCCGGATAGCCTGCGCATCGCCGCAAAGATGGCAGGGATTGTTGCGCTGGTGTTTATCACAATGGTTGGTTATCTCGCGTTGAGGTAATTCCGGGAGCGCTTAGTGCGCGAGCCCTTCGTATAAACGCGGGGTGTTTTAGACCAGGCGCGTGCAGCCAGTCCGTTGGCGTGATTTTCCCCAAGGCAGTTTTGACGAAAATCCAGGTCGCCTTTCTCCCGAAAAAAGAACACACATACTATGCGTGCGCGAATCGTAGGACGTGCTGTGACGCTACAAGGGAGGGATGGATATGAAGAGGACGATGTTGACGGTGGCGGCGATGATCGTGTGTGTGCCAGCCGCTTTCGCCGATCCGAACTGCCAAGAGCAAGCCACCGGCAAGAAACTCGCGGGCGCGGCGCTAAATAGCTTCTGACCAAGTGCGAGAAGGATGCAACGACCACGTGCGAGAAGGCTTCGACGGAAAAGAAGCCGGCTGGCGCCGCGAAAAAGAGCTTCGAGACCAAATGCGTGAAGGACGCGGTCGGCGCCAAGTCCTGATCGCAGCTATTCCGCCATTTCCGGCTTGAACAAGCGCACCTCGCCGCTGCTTGCGGTCTCCTCGGTGAGGAGCGAGAGCGCCAGCGGTACTAGCGCCTCCGGCGGCGGCAAGGTGTTCTCGTCTTCTCCGGGATAGGCCAGCCGCCGCATGCGCGTGCGCACCTTTCCCGGATCGAGGAGATTTACGCGAACGGGCGTGGACTGAACCTCATGGGCGTAGGTCTTCGTAAGCGCCTCCAGGCCGGCCTTCGAGACGGAGTAAGGCCCCCAATAGGCGCGGCAGCGCTGTGCGGCTCCCGAGGTGAGGAACAGAACGCGGCCCGCCGTCGAAAGGCGCAAAACGGGATCGAGGGTGCGGAGAAGCCGCCAGTTTGCGGTGAGATTCACGGCGAGCGTGTCCGACCAATCCTTTTCGCTCACATGGCCGAGCGGGGTAAGGGGCCCGAGCACGCCGGCATTGCCGACAAAGATGTCGAGCCTTTGCCAGCGCTCGTATAGCGTAGGACCCAGACTGTCGATCTGTGCGCTCTCCTTGAGATCGAGCCGCAGCAATGAAATGCGCGCGTCGAGCGCCTTCATCTCATCGTCGAGTTCCTCCAGCGCACCCTTCGTGCGCGCTGTAGCTATGACCTGCGCCCCTTGCAGCGCAAGGGCCCTGGCGATGGCGCGTCCGATACCACGGGATGCGCCGGTTACGAGCGCGACCTTGCCGTCAAACCGAGGGAGAGATTTATCCGAGGTCATAGCACCTACACCGCCATCAAAGAGAGCCGGTGCTGCTGACCGGGCTCCGGCCCATCCCAATCCTGCAGCGGTGTTGGATATTCACCCGTGAAACAGTGGTCGGTGAACTGCGGACAGTCCGGATCGCGTCTCGGGTAGCCAAGCGCGCGGTATGTGCCGTCGACGGAGAGGAAAGCCAGACTGTCGCAGCCGAGAAGCTGCCTCATGCCTTCGATGTCATGATTGGCAGCCAAGAGCGACCGGACGTCGGGGGTATCGATCCCGTAATAGTCGGCAAATTTGATTGGCGGACAAGCGATGCGCATGTGGACCTCTTTGGCGCCGCTCTCCCGCATCATCGACACGATCTTTGTCGAAGTCGTTCCGCGCACAATGCTGTCGTCGATGAGCACGATGCGCTTGCCTTCGACGCTGACGCTAGGTGTCGGGTTGTGTTTCAGCTTGACGCCGAGCTTGCGGATCCGCTGTCCCGGCTCGATGAAGGTGCGGCCGACATAATGATTGCGGATGATGCCAAGCTCGAAGGGCAGGCCGAACTCATGAGCGTAGCCGATGGCGGCGGCCACGCCCGAATCGGGCACGGGGATGACCACATCGGCATCCGTGGGCGCTTCATGTGCAAGCTCGCGGCCGAGCGCTTTTCGCACGTCATAAACGCAATGGCCGCCCATGATGGAGTCGGGGCGGGCGAAATAAATATATTCGAAGATGCAGGGCCTCGGCTGGCGGCGGGGGAAGGCCCTGTGGCTTTCAATTCCGTCCTCTGAAATGACCACCACCTCGCCATTCTCGACCTCGCGGACGAAGCGTGCGCCGATGATGTCAAGCGCGCAGGTCTCGGATGCCAGGATGGTTGCATCCCCCATTTTGCCGATGATGAGAGGCCGGATGCCCAGCGGATCGCGAATACCAATGAGCCTCTTTCGCGTCAGCGCGCCGAGCGCATAGGCCCCCTCGATTTGCTGAAGTGCGTCCAAAACCCGCCCCACCAAACCGTCCCTGCGCTCGCGGCTTCTCGCGATGAGATGGACGATGACCTCGGTGTCCGATGTCGATTGGAAGATGGCCCCGGAGGAAACAAGCTCACGCCGTATGCTCAGCGCATTTGTGAGGTTGCCATTGTGGCAGAGAGCCAGGCCGCCGACATCGAGATCCGCGAAAAGCGGCTGCACATTTCTGATCGCGGTCTCACCAACGGTGGCGTAACGCACATGGCCGATGGCCATTGAGCCTGGCAGGCGGTCGATGACGGATTTCTTGTTGAAATGGTCGCCAACAAGACCGAGACGGCGCTCCGAATGAAACTGATCGCCGTCGAAGGTGACGATACCGGCAGCCTCCTGCCCCCGATGCTGGAGGGCGTGAAGCCCGAGCGCTGTTAAAGCGGCTGCCTCGGGATGATTGAAAACTCCGAAAACACCGCACTCTTCATGAAGCCTGTCGTCGCCGAAGCCGAACGGCTCCGTCTCCGAAGCCGGCATGCCAATACACTCGTCCACTTCAGCGTCCTTCACCCACAATCCGTTTTCGCCCGATGGAAACGGAATCCCACTTACGTCTTGTCGGCTTCAGGCGGAGGAGAAGCCGACCGATCACGTTTAAATAACGACTCTGGGTTGTCAGGCAATAGTGATTTAATCGTATCTCCGGCGCTTTCGATGAGCGGCAGCGATCGCGCTTCTCTCACCCATTTGGGCAGGTTCTGCCGATCCACGATCTGTCCCACGATGAGATACGCGATAACGACCAGAATCAAGCCACGCACAAGCCCGTAGACGAAGCCGAGAGTGCGGTCGACGGCTCCAACGCGGCTGTCGAGCACGCGCTCGGAGATGTTGGCCGTAAGCAGGCTGAAGACGATAAGGCTCGTTATGAACACAACGGCGATGAGCGTTGCATCGGCCAGCATCGGAGTATCGATGTAGGCGCGTACTTCACCCTTCAAATTCGAATAAGCCAGAAGCGTCACGATGGCCGCGAGCGCCCATGACATGATTGACAGCATCTCCCTCGTCAGTCCTCTCAGCATGGCGAGAAAACCCGAGAAGACCATGATGCCTACGAGTATGATGTCGAGCCCTTGAATCGGCATGAGCCTTGCCCTCCATGCGGATTGTACGACCGTCACGCTCCACGCCCGTATTAAGCCGCTTTATGCGAAAAGAGTAGCCAAATCTTTCAGTTGAGGCAGCCTGGTGAGCTTGACGGCAAAGCCATCGCCTAAGATCTCTCCCGCGGCCGGAAGGAAAGCGGATCGAAACCCGAGCTTCTGAGCTTCCTTCAGCCGTACGGTCATTTGCTGAACAGGCCGTAGCGCCCCGGATAAACCGACTTCACCGAAATAGACGGTATCTTTCGGAAGCGCAATCCCCGAGAAGGCGGAGAGGAGCGCGGCCGCCACCGCCATATCCGCGGCGGGCTCAGAGATGCGAAGGCCGCCTGCGACGTTCAGGTAGACGTCCTGAGCGCCGATCTTCACGCCGCAACGTGCTTCCAGGACTGCGAGAATCATTGCGAGCCGGTTCTGATCCCAGCCCACGACCGAGCGCCTGGGCGCCGCATAAGGGGAGGGGGCGAGTAGCGCCTGGATTTCCACAAGGAGCGGGCGCGTGCCCTCGATGCCTGCGAAGATGGCGCTTCCGGGAACCTCGCCATCGCCCTGGCTCAGGAAAAGCTGCGATGGATTCGAGACCTCGCGGAGGCCGTCGCCGTGCATATCGAACACGCCGATTTCGTTCGCGGGGCCGAAGCGATTTTTGGTCGCACGCAGGAGCCTTAGATTGTGGGCGTTATCGCCGTCGAAAGTGAGGACCGCGTCCACCATGTGCTCGATGACCTTGGGACCCGCGATCTGGCCGTCCTTCGTGACATGGCCCACGACCACGATCACCGGCGCCTTCGCTTTTGCGAGCGCTATGAGCGACTGCATGCTGGCCCGGACCTGGCTTACGGTGCCCGGCGCGGACTCGATCCCTTCGGTCCACAGCGTCTGGATCGAATCGATGACCATAAAATCGGGCGCTGGCCCCTGTTCGGCGGTCGCGAGGATTCGCTCGACGCAGGTTTCCGCGACGAGGCCGAGCGGAACCTTGGAAAGCCCGAGCCTGGACGCGCGAAGGCGGATTTGATCGGTGGCTTCCTCACCCGAAAAGTAAAGTGCGCTGTGTCCGGCGGCGGCGATGGCGGCGGCAGCCTGAAGGAGGAGCGTCGATTTGCCGATCCCAGGCTCACCGCTCAACAGCACCGCAGACCCGCGCGCGAAGCCGTCGCCCACGGCCCGGTCGAGTTCGCCGATGCCGGAAGCGATGCGCTGCACATCGCTGCCTGCGTCGGCGAGGCTCTCGATGGTCGTTGCTTTCGCCCTGCGTTTGGCTTTCAGGCCAACCCCGCCCGGAGCAGAGAGCGCGCTCCCCTCTTGGGACAGGCTGTTCCACGCGCCGCAGGACGGACATTTGCCCTGCCATTTGCTGCTGGCCGCGCCGCAGGACTGGCAAACATAGTCCTGGGCAAGCTTCACCATAGGATTGATTCCCAACAAGGGTGAGAAAGCGCACCAACGTCATGGCCGGGCTTGGCCCGGCCATCCATAATCTCCCTCGGCACCTGTGTTCCTCTGGATGGCCGCCTCAAGGCCGGCCATGACTGCGATCGCCTCCTACTCATCGAGGTAAATCCGGTGATAGCGATGGCTGAGCGAGGTCAGTACCTCGTAGCCGATAGTGCCGCCGAAGGACGCCAGATCGTCGACGGTGACGCGGCTACCCAGCACTTCGACCCAGCCGCCGCGATGGAGAACCCCCTCCGGCACATCCGTCGCGTCGTAGGTGATCAAATCCATTGAAACACGGCCGAGAAGCGGTAGCCGGTGCTCACCGGCATAGGCTGGCGGTCCCTCGGGCCGCGCATCGCTCGCCGAGAAGGAACGAAAGTAGCCGTCCGCGTAGCCGATACAAACCGTGGCGATCCGCGTCCGGCGCTTCAAAGTGTGCATCGCGCCATAGCCAACGGTTTGCCCGGCTTCGGCCCAATGGATCTGCGCAATGCGGCCGAATAGCCAGACCACAGGCTCGATAGGATTTGAGGCATTGAATTGTGCATTCCCTCCATAGAGGGAGATGCCCGGCCGGGTCACGTCGAAATGAAACTGTGGGCCAAGAAAGATGCCTGCCGAATTGGAAAGGCTGCGCGGCACGCCCGGAAACAAGGCCGAAAGCTCCGCGAAGAGTGTTCGCTGGGCATCATTCATCGCGCTCCCGGCATCGTCGCCGCAGGCCAGATGCGTGATGACGAGGCGCAGCTCGAAAGAGGCGAGCGTGCCCCGATTCCTGCGCAAGTTGCAGTGCTTCGTGGGGCTTCAGACCAAGGCGTGCCATGCCGGTATCGAGATGGATTGCCGCGGGCAATTTCTTCCCCCGGCTTTGGCAATAGGCTGCCCACTCCGACACCTCTTCCAGCGCTCCCCAGCACAGGGCGGACGCAGAGTTCTTCGTAAAGCGCGGCGTTCTCAGGAAGGAGGCCATCGAGAACGTAGATCGCTGGATACGGGGACAAGGCGCGGAGGGCTTCGGCCTCGGCAAAGGTGGCCACAAAAAAGGTACGGCATCCTTCCATTGCGAGCGCCGGGACGCAACGGCCCGCGCCGAGGCCGTAGGCATTCGCCTTGACGACGGCTGCCGTTTCGGCGCCTGCGGCTCTCTCGCGGAGCTGGCGATAGTTGCGGCGGATAGCGCCAAGCCGCACAATGAGCGCGGCCGTGGCCTGCGCAGGGATGGTCGAAAGCTGTCGGGCGATTCTTGTGCGAATGTCTCCGCCATCTCTACTCGTACCGTTCGGGCAGGCGGTTGTCATTGGCCAGGTCTCCAAACCGAGTGATATCGGCCTGGAATTGCAGCCGCACCCCTCCCGTCGGGCCATGGCGCTGCTTGCCGATGATCACTTCGGCGAGCCCTTGCACCTGGTCCATTTCATCCTGCCACTTCTGATGCTCTTCCACTTTTGTCAGCGAGGGCTCCTTGCGCGAAACATAGTATTCCTCGCGGAAGACGAACATCACGACGTCGGCATCCTGCTCGATCGAGCCCGACTCACGCAAGTCGGAGAGTTGCGGGCGCTTGTCGTCCCGGTTTTCAACCTGGCGCGAGAGCTGCGACAGCGCGAGGATCGGAACGCACAATTCCTTCGCGAGCGCCTTGAGCCCAACCGTGATTTCCGACACTTCCTGAACGCGGCCCTCCTGCGAGCGCTTCGCTGACCCCGTTAGAAGCTGCAGGTAATCGACGACAATAAGGCCGAGGCCCTTTTGCCGCTTCAGGCGACGCGCGCGAGCCGCAAGCTGGGCGATGGAGATGCCACCCGTGTGGTCGATGAACAGCGGCAGGGTCTGCAATTCCATCGCGGCGGATTGCAGCCTCGTGAATTCGGTATCGGTGATTTGGCCGCGCCGGATTTTTTCGGACGGAATCTGCGCCTGTTCGGCGAGAATACGCGTTGCGAGCTGCTCGGACGACATTTCGAGGCTGAAGAAGCCGACGATCGCACCGTCCTCGGCCTGCTCGGTTCCATCTCCCTTGGGGGCGGTCCGGAAGGCTTTGGCGATGTTGAAGGCGATGTTGGTGGCAAGCGCGGTCTTGCCCATGGACGGACGTCCGGCCAGAATGATCAGGTCGGAGCTTTGCAAGCCGCCCATCATGCGGTCGAAATCCACAAGGCCGGTGGAGAGGCCGGAAAGACCGCCGTCCCGCTCATAGGCGCGCGCGGCCATCTCGATGGCGTCGGTTGTGGCGTCGCCGAAGGACATGAAGCCCGAGCCGTACTTGCCCTTGTCGGCCAGGTCGAAGAGCCGCTGCTCCGACACCTCGATCTGCGCCTCCGGCGGCGCATCGACAGGCGAATCGTAGGCCACGTTCACCATGTCTTCGCCGATGATGATCAGTTCGCGGCGAACGGCGAGATCGTAGATTGCGCGGCCATAGGCCTGCGCATTGATGATCGTCGTCGCTGCGGCGGCCAAACGTCCCAGATATTGCGCAACCGTCAATTCGCCGATCGGCGGCTCGGAATTGAAGAAAGTCTTCAACGTGATCGGCGAGGCGTGCTTTCCTGCCTGGATCAGTTTGGCCATGACCTCGAAAAGGCGGCCATGCAGGGGCTCGAAAAAGTGGGTCGGCTGAAGGAAGCCCGACACGCGGTCGAACGACTCGTTATTGATCAGGATCGCGCCAAGCAGCGCCTGCTCGGCTTCGATGTTGTGCGGGGCTTGCCGGAAGGGCAGGGCGTCCAGGCTCTCTTCCAGAGAGGACGAGGGCGAAACGGCGGAAAGTGCGGGGGTGCGTCTCATGAGAGCGACTACACCTGATTCCGCCGATTTGCCGAAGAAGCCGCGCTTCACGACCGGTGAAGCGTGCACAATCTTCTCATTGCGTTGGAAGAAACGTAAACGGATGAAGCCGCAGCTTGACTGCGGCATGGGAACCGCCCCGATTCGCTTGCCATCGCCCACTACCGCAAGCGTTGCAACAAGCGTTAAGCGGCTAGCGAAACCCGTTTGCTGGTGTTGCCATCCTCTTCCATTGCCCGGATCATCGCTTCGAAGCGCTTTTCTTCAAGGGCGTCGTAGGGATCGTCATCCACGATATGCGCGCGCAAAAAATCTTTAAGTGCTAGCTTGACTCGCTCCCGCAGGGGAAGGGGTTGCACATGATCCATGCGGCGGCTCCCATGACTCGAAACTTTACCCGGAGGCCATGGTACGCCAAAGATTCTAACGCTATACTACCTGAGATAGCAAAATTGAACGTGCGCTCTTAAACCGAGCACCAGACTACGCGTCCGCGGAAATCTTACTCGCTCGCGGCGAGCGCTCCAGGATATCCCGCGGGCAAGGCATACCGTCACCTTAATCAGCTCCGGTGCAGCTTTTCCGAGGCAAGTTCGCTTCAGAGCTTGCGGCCATAGTGTGCGAACTTGCCTCCGGCTATCCTAGTCCTGGCCTCGCGCGCCCCAGGCTTCGGATGTTTCCTTGTTCGCTTTCCAGTTTCCCAGGAAGGTGAACGCCTCATCCAGAAGGTGGGGCGTATGCCGTCCGGGGGAGTAATGCAGCGCGCGGTCGTAATATTCTTCGAGAGCGGGCCTGAAATCAGGATGCGAACAGTTTTGGATGATGACCTTCGCCCGCTGCCTCGGCGACAGGCCGCGCAGATCGGCCAGACCTTGCTCGGTGACGATGATCTGAACGTCGTGCTCGGTGTGATCGATATGGCTTGCCATGGGCACGATGCATGAAATGTGACCGCCCTTTGCAATCGATGG
The DNA here is from genome assembly GCA_963833565.1 of uncultured Alphaproteobacteria bacterium. GTDB lineage: Bacteria > Pseudomonadota > Alphaproteobacteria > Rhizobiales > Rhodomicrobiaceae > Rhodomicrobium. The sequence continues at coordinate 135,086 of CAWHYO010000019.1, read as the reverse complement.
AGTCATAAAGATCGAAAGATATGCGTTACGCGCGAAGTCGCCCGAGCCGCCGATCCCGTTCATGATGCTGGAGCCGAGAATGTGGCTCGAGTTCACATTGCCGTAGATGTCGGCCTCGATCAGGCCGTTCATAGAAATGATGCCGAGACGCCGGATGATTTCCGGATGATTGCTCATCTCCTGTGGCCTGAGAATGATTCGGTCCCGATAGAACGCAATGTTGCGGTTGAACTCTTCGGCCGCCTCCGGGCTCAGCGAAACCGCTGTCGACGAGGCCATAGTCATTTTGCCCAGCTTGATGAGATTGAGCATCCCATCCTGCAGCACTTCCGTGTAAGCGGTGAGATTTTCATATGGCCCATGCTCAAGGCCGGCCATGACCGCGTTTGCTACGTTGCCTACGCCGGACTGAAGTGGCAACAGCTCCGGCGGCATGCGGCCTTTTTTTATCTCGTAGCCAAGAAAATCGAGGATATGACCGGCGATCCGGAAAGAGGTTTCGTCGGGCGTGGCAAATTTGGTATTGCGATCGCTCGCATTGGTTTCGACCACGCCGATGATCTTGTCGGGATCGCAGCGAAAATATTTGTCGCCGATGCGATCGGATGGTTTCACAAGCGGGATCGGCTGCCGGTGCGGGGGCAGCCGCGTGCCGTAATAGATGTCGTGCATGCCCTCGAGGCCCGGATTCATCCAGGAGTTCACCTCAAGGATGACCTTGTCGGCCTGTTCCAGCCAAGTTTTGTTGTTTCCGATGGCTGTCGTCGGTATTAACCGCCCGTCTTCCAGGATGCCTGAAACCTCGACGACGGCCACGTCAAGCTTGCCGAAGAAGCCAAACCAGACGAACTGGGCAACCTGCGAGAGATGGATGTCGACATACTCCATCTGACCGGAGTTGATGCGGGCGCGGCAGGTCGGGTCCGATTGATAGGGCAGGCGCATCTCGATGCCGTCGACGCTGGCAAGCGCGCCGTCGAGCTCGGGCGCGGTCGAAGCGCCGGTCCAGATGCTGATCCTGAATTTCTCTCCTGCCGAGCGCAGCAAATTGATTCGCTCGGCGAGCGCGGCGGGCACAGCTTTCGGATAGCCCGAGCCCGTAAAACCGCTCATGCCCACATTTGAGCCAGCCGGAATTAATGCGGCAGCCTCCGAAGACGTCATAATCTTGCTCCGGAGCGCAGGATTAAGCACGCGCGATCCTTCCACGGCGGACCCCTTTTCGCTATGTGATGATAGTGTCGCGCAAAGCCGCGATGCGTCTAACAACGGCTATCCGCAGTTGTAGAGGCTAAGCTTGAAGGGGGAGTCGGTTCAAGGAATGCGCTGACGCAGCCGGGGCTTTGGGAGGCTGCCATGCAGATAATGCAACTCTAGGGAGATGTGTATGCGCGAGGACTGATCCTCGCGCACAGTTTCTCGTCTGCTATTCGGGCTGTGCCGCTTCGCCCTCGAAGAGAGCTTCCGCTGCCAGCGCGGCCTGTTCGGCGCCATAATCGTCGCGCACCTGCGTGACATCCTCGCCCTTGGCCTGGCGCTTCGCCTCTTCTTCCGTGCGCGCGATGTTGATAGCAACCTTGATCTCGACCTCGGGATGAAGGCCGACGCGCACATCGTGGAGGCCTAAGGTCTTGATCGGCCGGTCGAGCAGAACCTGCACACGGTCGATGGTGAATCCGCCCGCGGTGACCGCATCGGAAATGTCGCGCGTCGAAACCGAGCCGTAAAGCTGGCCGCTATCGCCCGCCTGCCGCAGGATGACGAAGCTCAAGCCGTTGAGCTTCTTCGCCACGGCCTGGGCTTCCTGCTTGCGCTCGAGATTGTTGACCTCAAGCTGTGCGCGCTCCGTCTCGAAGCGCCCCAGATTATCCTTCGTTGCACGCATCGCCTTGCCTTGCGGCAGAAGAAAGTTGCGCGCGAAACCGGGGCGAACCTTTACGACGTCGCCCATCTGGCCGAGACGGCCAATGCGTTCCAGGAGAATGACCTGCATGGCGCGCTCCTACTTCAACACATAAGGGAGGAGGCCCAGGAAGCGCGCGCGCTTGATGGCCTTCGCCAGTTCGCGCTGCTTCTTGGCGGACACCGCCGTGATGCGGCTCGGTACGATCTTGCCGCGCTCGGAAATGAAGCGCTGCAGGAGCCGGACGTCCTTGTAATCGATGACCGGCGCGTTATCGCCCGTGAAAGGGCAGGTCTTGCGGCGGCGATAGAAGGGGCGGCGCGCTCCGCTGCTTGTTCCTTGCATGCTCATTCTTCACCTCCAGCGGTCTCGCGGCGTGGGCTGAACCCGCCTTCACCGCCTGCGCTGCGTGCGCCGAAGCTACGGCCTTCGCCACCACCATCGCGGAATCCGCCGCCGCCGCCAAAGCCACGGTCATCGCGGTCGCGGCGCGGCGGACGCGGTCCGCGGTCGCCGCGATCTCCACGGTCTCCGCGTTCACGGTCGCGATCGTCCTGCTTGCGCATCTGGATCGAGGGCTTCTCGTCCAACTCATCGACGCGCACGGTCAGGAAGCGGAGAATGTCCGTCGAAATCCGCATCTGGCGCTCCATTTCGAGCACCGCCTGGAAGGGCGCGTCGATGTTGAAGAACGCATAATGCGCGCGGCGGTTCTTCTTGATCTTGTAGGCTGTGGACTTGAGACCCCAATATTCGGTCTTGCCGACCTTGCCGCCCATCTCCTCGATGACGGCCTTGTAGGTGTTCATCAGCCCTGTCACTTGCTGCGCCGTGACGTCCTGGCGCGCAAGAAAGGTATGCTCATACGTTGGCATATTGGCCTTTCCCCAGTTGCAACGATGTCCGGCGCAGAGCCCCCGTCAAGCCTCGGAAAGGCATGAAGGTTCTTAAGCAGAGCTGAGACACGGGAACATGGGCTTTTTATCGCCGGCGCGAGGTGTTCTTGGACACAACCTCGTGGTTCCGTTCAGCCTCAAACCGGACGGTGACGGCACTATAGGCAAAAGCGCGCAGCGTGCAACTATTTTGCGCCGTCCTCTCGTGCGCGGTGCAGCGCGGAACTGTGCGACGCAGACAGGGGATCGATGTTCGGCGATCTACGGTGTTTGCATTCAAGCGGTTTTAGCGTGTTTCCAAGGCTGGTTAGCATTACAGCTGCAATTTTGACTGAAGGTGCGCCTGCCTAAAGGCGGCCTGATGTGCCCAGCAAGCCGTCCAAGAATGCCCCTGCCGAAACCGCAACCCGCTCCCCGCGTAAAAAGCGGGCGATCCGCGCCTTCACATCCCGCAGCGAAGATGCCCAAAGCTCAAGCGTTGCTTCAATCGACGCTCCCGTCCTCCGTGCCCACCGAATCACTTAGGCATATGGTTCAGAGATGTCACACAGAAGCAACTATAATGTTAGAGCGTCGTCCCACCAGTCCTGAACTGGCATACGAGAGTCCGACAGGCTGTAGGGTCTGGAGGCTACAAATCCTCTGCTACTCGTTGAAACCTTTTTTGGAAGCGTGGAGAAGATGCTGAGACCAAATATCGTCAATATCTTCACTGATTATTTGCTTCATTGGCTGTATAGTAGGAGAGCTGAATCCAACCTCCCTAACCATGTCGATGACGGCCTGTTTCCGTCTGGAAAAGCAGTTTAGGCCATAATTCATCTTCATTCTACCTTTGATCGTTCTATCGTTTTGCCAGTCCCGTTCCGTCCGCCAGTTTTGCTCCTCTACTACAATATGAAGTAGTATTATGCCTCCATCCTTAATTTTAGTGTATATCGTCTTTAATACCTGCTCAAAGACGGAATCAGTAAGGTGTTGGATTACAGCAATAGAGTAAGCAACATCCACAGAGGAGTCTTCAATCCTATCCAGTTGCGAAGTATGTAAGAAAGTTAAATTTGGGGCGTTATTCAGGATCCGAGCACACTCTAAGGCACCTCTTGAAATATCAACCGCATGGACTCTACCTACATACTCAGAGACACTACGCGCAAGAAATCCTGGACCGCAACCATAGTCCAATACAACTTTATCGTTACTTAGATATGGCGTTAGTAGCAATTCACAAAGCTTTTCTCGAGATTGTTTGTTTCTGAAGAATTCTCTTTCTGTAAACTCTCTATGCGTCAACTGGTTGTAATCCGAAGAGATATTTCTATAAAAGTAGTGAGGACTCCAGCTCAAAATAGAAAGCGCAAGATTTCTTTGATACTTGCTTGGCGCAAACGCTAAAATTTTTTGAATCCACGTTGCCCCGAGAAACGACTGACTTTCACTTCCTGAACCAATAATGTTTAGCGCAATTCTCGATATATTTGACATAATTGCCTCGATTTGTCAGCGATTAGGGAAGCCAATGGTCTCGGAGCCTCCCCGAGCGAGCGTTTAACAAAAAGCTGGTTGCCACTCATGGCGCACCTAAATGCAACTATAAGTAGGCGTGAATCAAGCTAGCCCCGCGCTTTAAGAGGACTTCTTTGCACATCTTTTCAAATTGTGGCTGCACCAGTTCATGCGCCGATGTGCCCAAGTTGCCTTGATAACGAGGCGTGGCCTCAAGAGCAGCCTGCCGGGCTTAGCCTTGGCATTTGAATGGCTTTAATATCCGGCGATTGATTCCGTGAGCTTTCAGCAGGCTGCTCTCATGTTCGCTGTCAAGAGTTTGGACGCAGCTCGTCACCCTGGCTGCGCCCAGGCGCTGATGTGAGGGAGACGCCCAAGGCGGGCAGCGGGGCCAAAGACGACGGTTGAGCAAGCTCTCATGCGCGGGTTGGATACCGCATGACCGTGGTTTCGTCTTGAGGCTGCCTCAGTCTAGTGGGCGAGCGCCGGTCAAAAACCGGCTCATAGCAGGCCGCGAGGGTTCCTCACCGCGCCCCGCCGCCCGCCTTGGGCGCCATTATGACCGTCTTCAGTTGTCAGGCCGCAGGGCGCAGGTGAACCTGACAAGCGATCGCCCACAGGAAGCCAATCATCTCGCGAGCGATCGCGGTTGTGACCACGGCCTTGGCCTTGCCTGCGGCCGCAAGCCGGCGATAACGGGCGCAGAGCCGGACCTGGGCCTTCCAGGCGATGTCGCGAATGGCTTGCGGCAGTTTCTCATTGCGGTCATGCAGTTTGCGGCTGATGCGCGCCTGCATGCGATAGGTCCACGCCCCTTCGATCAGCGCTCGCCGGGCGAGAGCGTTGCCGGCCTTGGTGATGCCGCCCCGCCGCACCGTAGCGCCGCTCGAATGCTCCGATGGCGCCAGGCCGAGATAGGCCATCAGCTGACGAGGATTGGCGAAACGGGAAAAATCGCCCACTTCGGCGGCCATGATCACGGCAACGATCAGACCGACGCCGCGCATGGCCTGCAAAGCCTCAACCACCGGCGCCATCGGCCATTGCGGTACGAGCTCTTCAATCTGCCTGGTCAGCTGGTCAACGCGTTTTTCGGCGCCGGTGACGGCGTGGATATAGTCTTGCAAAACGACCTGCTGAGCGGGGTGATCGAAACGCACCGTGGCCAGCCAGCGCCGGTAGGCCAGGGTCCAGCCTTTCCTGCCGGCATAAAGCCGCCCATGGCGTAAGAGGAAACCTTGCAGATGCTGACGCGCCTTGCCAAGCACACGCACCGCTGTCGCGCGCGCTCTCACCAGATCGCGCATCGCTTCGTGGGACGCATCGGGAACCCACACTGCTGTCAATTCGCCGGCTCGATGCAGTTTGGCCAGCATCGCCGCGTCGCGGCGGTCTGTCTTGACCCGGTCGCCAGCCTTCATCGGGATCAGCGAAGGCGCAACCACAATGCAGTCATGTCCGAGACTTATAAGCTGCCGGTAAAGATCATAGCCGCAAGGTCCGGCCTCGTAGCAAAAACTCAGCCCCCGTCCCTCCCTGGCAAGCCTTTGCGCAAACTTCGCGATCTGATCGGCGCGGTTTGGAAATGTCCCCAGGTGGCGGACCTCGCCACCACGCAGTCCTTCCGCAACGGCCACAGCCACCGTCGCCTTATGCACATCCAAACCCACGAATATGGTAGTGTTCATCAGGCCCATCCCCCATGCTTGAGGCTCGGCGCCGGCCTGTCCGGCGCAACCCTCGATAGGAGCTTGCCGTGGGATGGGCCACCAGCTTCTTTAGGCCGCGAACATAGGGTCTAGACCTCGGCTGACATGACCCGGCGAATGGGCTCGCGATATGATTCCCCTCGCTTCCCAGCGAGGGGGAGGTATTTCATGCGCGGTTCGGACAAGCGGTCGGGTTCTTTGTTCAGCTAAGTGGCGTTAGCCACATCAACCGGATCGGTCTTGCTCGTTCGACGGGACGGCTGAGTTGAAACCGCGGCTAAAAGCGCCGCCGCCTCCGCTTGACAGCGCGCCCGGAAACGTGTCTTTGGCGCAACTAACCGTGGACGGCTATGCTTGTCGTCACGCCATCATTCTCACACGCGAGTGACGACGCGAGCCGCATGACATTTGCATTCACATTTCCAGGGCAGGGCAGCCAGACCGTCGGCATGGGACAGAGCCTCTCACAGGGCTTCACCGTGTCGCGCCATGTGTTCGAAGAGGTCGACGAGGCGCTCGGCGACCACCTTTCGCGCATCATGTGGGAAGGCCCCGTAGAGACCCTGACGCTCACGGCGAACGCGCAGCCCGCGCTGATGGCCGTATCGCTCGCCGCCTATGCCGCACTCCGCCAGGAATATGGCGCAGACGCGCTAAAGCCGGCGTTCATGGCGGGCCATTCGCTTGGCGAATATTCGGCGCTTGCCGCTGCTGGGGCGTTCTCGGTGGCCCAGGCCGCGAAGCTGTTGCGCTTGCGCGGGCAGGCCATGCAGGAGGCCGTGCCGCCAGGGCAGGGGGCCATGCTGGCCCTGCTCGGGGCCGAGGTCGACCAGGCGCAGCGTCTTGCCGCCGCCGCCGCCGAGGGCGAAGTGTCCCAGGTCGCGAACGACAACGCGCCGGGGCAGGTCGTCATCAGCGGAACGAAAACTGCCATGGACCGCGCGGTGAAACTCGCGTCTGAACATGGCATCCGGCGCGCCGTATCGCTGCCGGTCAGCGCACCCTTCCATTGCGCGCTCATGAAGCCCGCCGCGGACCGCATGGCGGAAGCGCTCGAAGCTTTGGCCCTCAACACGCCCAACGTGCCGATTGTCGCGAATGTCACCGCAGCGCCTGTAACGGACCCGGAAGAAATAAAGTCTTTGCTGGTTCAGCAGGTGACGGGAGTTGTGCGCTGGCGCGAATCCGTGGCGTACATGGTAGATCAAGGGGTGGAGACGCTTTTCGAGATCGGAGCCGGCAAGGTGCTGACAGGCATGGCGAAGCGTATCCGCGCCCAAGCCGACGCCCGCGCGGTCGGGTCTCCGGACGATATCAAGGCCTTTGGCGAGTGGCTGAAGGCGCGGGGAGCGTAACGGCGGATATGTTTGATTTGACCGGCAAATGCGCGCTCGTCACCGGCGCTTCGGGCGGCATCGGGGAAACCCTCGCTGAAGCGCTGCACGCGCAGGGCGCAACGGTTGCGCTTTCCGGAACGCGGCGCGAGAAGCTCGAAGAGGTCGCGGCCAGGATCGGCTCGCGCGTCCACGTCCTTCCTTGCGATTTGCGCAACCGCGCGCAGGTTTCCGCGCTGGTGGGCCAGGCCGAGGCGGCCATGGGCAAGCTCGACATTCTCGTCAATAATGCGGGCGTGACCAAGGATAATCTCTTCATGCGCATGAAGGATGAGGAGTGGGACGAGGTCATCGCCATCAACCTCACCTCGGTTTTCGTTTTGTGCCGGAGCGCTCTCAGAAATATGATGCGGCGGCGCAGCGGCCGGATTATCAACATAGCATCGATCAGCGGCGTCGTCGGCAATCCGGGGCAGGGCAATTATGCCGCCTCCAAAGCAGGGCTCGTCGGCATGACGAAATCGCTCGCGCGGGAGGTTGCAACGCGCGGAATAACGGCCAATTGTATCGCACCGGGTTTCATAGAAACGCCGATGACGCATGCGTTGAATGAAAAGCAAACGGAGGCGATCGCCAGCAACATTCCAGCCGGTTTCTTCGGGAAGCCGGGCGACATCGCAGCGGGGGTCGTCTTCCTCGCCAGCGACGAGGCCCGCTACATCACCGGGGAAACACTTCACATCAACGGCGGTATGGTGATGGTCTAGCCGCCGCCTGACACGCGGGCCGGGATTTCTTCAGGGCGTAATTCTTGATAAGGTGGATAGAGGGGCGTGCGCCTGAAAAAAGGCTTCCACCTCTCAAGCTTCAGTGCTACCAGCCACCTCGCGCCCGGGTGCAGTCCAAGTCCGATGTGTTGCGGCATTGAAATTACCTGTGCTTAATCGAGTCAGTTAGGCGCTTGAACACTTGGGGAAACCGTGAGGAAAACATGAGCGATATCTCGGACCGCGTAAAGAAAATCGTCGTAGAGCACCTTGGCGTAGAAGCCGATAAAGTCACTGAAAACGCCAGCTTCATCGATGATCTGGGCGCGGACAGCTTGGACACGGTTGAACTCGTGATGGCCTTCGAGGAGGAGTTCGGAGTGGAAATCCCGGACGACGCCGCCGAGACGATCCAGACCGTCGGCGATGCGATCCGCTTCCTTGAGGCTCATTCTACAAAAGCCTAAGCATCGGGCGCCATTTGGACGCGAGCCCTCGCCCTTGCGGCGGGGGGCGCGTGCATGGAATACCGCAAACGCCGCGCGAGCCAGCCATGGAGCTTGGTGGCGTTGCAGGAATAACCGGAGCGCATGATGCGGCGGGTAGTCATAACGGGTCTTGGTTTGGTCACGCCCCTCGGCGTGGGCATCGAGCGAGTATGGTCGAACCTCATTGCGGGGAAGAGCGGCGCTCGTCGCGTCACCGAATTCGAAGTTTCGGATATCCCCTGCCAGATAGGGGCCTTCATTCCGAGAGGCTCCGGCCCCGGCGAGTACAACCCCGACACCTGGATGGAGCCGAAGGAGCAGCGCAAGGTCGACGAGTTCATCGTCTATGCGATGGCCGCGGCGGATCAGGCGATAGCCGACTCGGGCTGGAAAGCGCAAACCGAGGATGAACGCGCCCGTGCGGGCGTTCTGATCGGGTCCGGCATCGGCGGTCTCCAGGGGATCGAAAAAGGCGCGATGACCATCCTTGAAAAGGGCCCGCGCCGTCTCAGCCCATTTTTCATCCCCGGTCGGTTGATTAATCTCGCTTCGGGTTATGTCTCGATCAAGCACGGCCTCAAGGGGCCGAATCACGCGGTGGTGACAGCCTGCTCGACGGGAGCGCATGCGATCGGCGATGCTGCGCGTCTGATCGCTCTGGAAGATGCCGATGTGATGGTCGCCGGCGGAACGGAAAGCCCGCTCTGCCGCCTCTCGCTTGCGGGATTTGCGGCCTGCAAGGCGCTTTCGACTCATTTCAATGACGAACCAACTCGCGCTTCGAGACCCTATGACCGCGACCGGGATGGCTTCGTCATGGGAGAAGGGGCCGGCGTGGTCGTGCTCGAAAGCTACGAGCACGCCAAGGCGCGCGGTGCGAAGATGTATGCCGAAATTATCGGCTACGGGATGTCAGGCGATGCCTATCACATCACGGCTCCCGCAGAGAATGGCGACGGCGCGTTCCGTTGTATGACGGCGGCGATGAAGCGCGCCAATGTCGGACCGGCGGATATCGACTATGTCAACGCGCATGGGACTTCGACCCCGATGGGCGACGAAATCGAGTTGGGAGCTGTCGAGCGGCTGTTCGGAGACGCGGCCGGAACGCTGGCGATGTCGTCGACGAAGTCCGCCACGGGGCATCTGCTCGGCGCGGCCGGCGCTGTCGAAGCGATCTTTTCGGCGCTTGCGATCGAGAACAATCTGGCGCCCCCCACACTCAATCTCGACAATCCGTCCGTCAACACGGCGATCGATCTCGTGCCGCACACCGCGAAGCAACGGGAGATCAACACGGTGTTGAGCAACTCTTTCGGCTTTGGCGGCACGAACGCGAGCCTCATCCTGCGGCGGGTCGATTAAAGGTTCGCCGCGACCACCGCGAACGCTTCCACCGTCTGCCGAGCCCGGCGCTCTGCAGGTTTCGCTAGGCTGCCTGTTCCTGCCAGGGGTAGAGCCTCGGTATCAGGACGGTCAACATTGCCGCCAAGAACGCGGCTATTGCACAGCCGTAGAAGAACACGGACCAGTTCTCGGGCTGCATCACGCCCAGGGCGACGATAAGAAACAGCAGCGGTAGATCCAGGAAATGCGTGAATGTGGGCAGGCCCTCTGTGCGGGCGGCCTCAAGCTCAGGTGTGAACACGCCTTGTGCAAGCGCAATCTTCGTCAGCCGCCGCAGCCGCATGAAATAGAGCCGCGTGATTGTGTTTCCCTCGATGAACTCGAAGGCGAAGAGCGCCACCATCCCCGTGAGCCAGGGCACATCCAGCGCTGCTCAAGCACCTGCCGCGCGCTCGTCAGCCCGATATCCGGCACGAGGGCGTCGCCCGCTTCCAGAAACCGGCCATTCAGGCGGAACACCTCGAGGAGGAGTTCGCTTACCGCGTCAGGCAGCGGTGAAGATTTGGGATCGAGCCTCTTCATATGTCAAGACGACACCACACGGACAACGTGTTGTCAATTGAAAAGAAAGCTCCTTTCATGGCCGTCAAGTCTCAAGTCTCTGGACGATCGTGCAAAGGCCTGCGTTTTCTTGTATAAGTGACCCCAAGAGCCATTTCACACCGTTTTGCCACAATAGGTTGGTGAGTAGCTTCACTATGGGGCACTTAATAAGCTGATCACATGGCGGGCGACATCAACAACTCGAATGGGAACAGCCGTTATTCCAAAACTGCCTATCGCGGGCAGCGCGATTATTCTGTTTTGCCGCGCAGCCCTTCGGAGGCGCTGGAACCGGAACGCGCTCCTGAGCCGCCGCGCGGAAGCAGGCAAGGCCGTCAGCGCCCGATAGTCGTCTTCTTCAGCCGCTTGATGACCTTCCTTCTGATTTTGCTTCCGACTGTGGCCGGGCTGTTCTTCCTTGTACGGCAACAGTTCGACCGGCCGGGGCCCGTCAACTACCCGACCGTATTTGTCGTCGCCAAGGGCGAGGGCATTAGCACGATAGCCCGCCGCCTTGAGCAGGATGGCATCATCAACAGCGACAGCCTGCTGCCGGGGCGCTGGATCTTTCTGATCGCGTCCCGTCATTTCAAGGTGCATGACAAGATCAAGGCTGGCGAATTCAACATCAAGGCGAGTGCGAGCGTCCGCGATATTCTGGATACCCTCGTCGAAGGGAAGTCGATCCTTTACGGCATCTCTATTCCCGAGGGGCTGACCAGCTATCAGATCGTCGAGCGCATGAAAGCCAGCCCCGATCTGGTTGGCGACATTGCCGAAATACCGCCCGAAGGCAGCCTCTTGCCGGACACCTATCGCTTTGCCCGCGGCACCTCGCGCGAGGAGCTTATCCGCCGGATGCAGGGCGAGCAAAAGAAGTTCATCGAAGGGCTGTGGCCGACCCGCGCGCGCGACCTTTCTCTCACAAAGCCCGAGGATGTCATCAATCTTGCGGCAATCGTGGAAAAGGAGGCTGGCCACGCTGATGAGCGCCCACGGATCGCCGCCGTGTATCTGAACCGGCTGAAAAAGCGTATGCACCTCGATGCCGATCCCACCATCATCTATGGCGCGAGCGGTGGCAAGGGAAGTCTCGGTCACCCCATTTTGCGCAGCGAGCTTGAAAACAGGGAGAACCCCTACAATACTTACCGGAATTATGGGCTTCCGCCGACGCCGATCGCCAATCCCGGCCGCGCCGCGATCGAAGCCGTTTTGAAGCCGGAGAAGACCGCGGCCCTTTACTTCGTCGCGGATGGCACAGGCGGTCATGTTTTTGCAGATACCCTCGCCGAGCATCAACGCAACGTCGGGCGCTGGCGGCGCATCGAGAAAGAAGCGCGAGAGGAAGATCGCGTGGTCGATGATTCCGGCGGGGCGGATATAGCGCTCGACAAGCTCCAGACGGTCGAGATCCCGCTGCCGCAACGTAATCCTCGCCGCTAGGCTGCGAGCGAGTTTGCCGGAAAGTAGCACTGGACCTTCGGCGGAAATGCTGAAACAACCGGCTATACCGCTGGGAAACAACAAGCGGAGCCGGGGAGTTCAGCTCAATTCAATTGTTTTGGTCGTGGAAATCTCATCGTGAATAATGCTGGTCAATCGCTCGAGAGGCGCGGCCTTTGTCTGATCCTATCGTCCCCGTCCGGAGCGGGCAAAACCACTTTGGCTCGCCTCCTGCTTTCCAGCGACGAGACGCTTCGTAATTCCGTTTCAGTGACGACGCGCGAGCCGCGCCCGAAAGAGAGGGAGGGCGTCGATTATTATTTCGTCTCGCGAAAGCAATTCGAAGAGCTAAAGACAGGCGGCAATCTTCTTGAGTGGGCCGAAGTCTTCGGCAACCTTTATGGATCGCCGGCAGAGCCGGTGAAGGCGGCCCTTGCTGAAGGCCGGGATATTCTGTTCGATGTCGATTGGCAAGGCGCGGCTTCCATCGCCTCTCTTCTGCCGAACGATACTGTTCGGATATTCCTTCTTCCCCCTTCCGCCGAAGAGCTTGCGCGGCGAATCTATGCGCGCGCCTCTGATTCCGAGCATCAGATCGAGACCCGGCTCAAGGGCGCCGCGGTGGAGATCGCCCACTGGACCGAGTACGACTATGTGCTCGTGAACAGGAATGTCGACGAATGTCTCGCAGCGCTCCGGGCTATCCTGACAGCCGAGCGCCTGAGACGTCACCGGCAAGTGGGTCTCTCGAAATTCGTGCCAGCGCTTGTGTCCGCCTCTCGCGGAGAGGCTAAAGCTTCCGGTCCCGGAGATGGCGCGCGAGACGCAGAAAATCGGAGACCGTAAGGCGCTCGGCGCGCAGAGACGGATCGATGCCGGCATCCCGCAGAAGAGCGGCGGCGTCCACCCCCAGAGAGGACAGGCTTGATCGCAGCATCTTCCGCCGCTGGCCGAAGGCGGCTGCCGTGAGTTCCGCCAGAATGCCCACCGGAACCGCGTCCGGCGGCGATGCCATAGGCATGATCTCCACGAGCGCCGAGGAGACTTTAGGCGGCGGAGTAAATACGGATGGAGCCAGCGTGAAAAGCAGGCGGGCTTGGGCGCGGTACTGGGTGAGCACCGCAAGGCGGCCGTAGTCGGCGGTTCCCGGTTCCGCTACGAGCCGGTCCGCGACCTCGCGCTGCATCATGACGACAAGCTTGTCGAACCAGGGCGGCCATCGGTCCTCCGACAGCCATGAAACGATGAGCGGCGTTGCAATGTTGTAGGGCAGGTTGGCGACAACCCGCTTCGCCCCCGTCTCGGCCGCGATGGTTGCGTAGCTGGCCTCAAGCGCGTCCATGAACAACACCTTGAAACGGCCCCCGCTTCTTGCCTCGATTTGCGAAAGGGCTGGCCGGAACCGCTCATCGCGCTCGATGGCAACAACCCCGGCAGCGCCTTCGAGAAGCAGCGCGCGGGTCAAGCCGCCGGGGCCTGGCCCGATTTCAAGGACCGTTACGTTTTCGAGAGGACCTGCGGCGCGCGCGATTCGCCGCGTCACGTTCAGGTCGAGAATGAAGTTCTGGCCAAGAGATTTCCGGGCCGAGAGCGCGGTCTCCTTGATGACCTCGCGAAGGGGCGGCAGCGACGCTATCGGATCAGCTGATGTCACAGATACGATCTTGGCGCGAGCGACGCCGCGCAACTGCTCATGCGGGCAGCGAGGCGGAGTGCTTCGATAAAGCTCGCCGGATCGGCGTGCCCCGTCCCCGCAAGCGAAAAAGCAGTGCCATGGTCGGGGGATGTGCGGATGAAGGGCAGGCCGAGCGTGACATTCACGCCATCCGAAAAGGAGAGCGTCTTGAAGGGGATCAACGCCTGATCGTGATACATGGCTATGACTGCATCATAATGCCCGCGTGCGGCATCGTGAAAAAGCGTGTCCGCCGAATACGGGCCAGTCGCATGAATACCTTGGGCGTTGAGCGCCTCGATCGCAGGCGCGATCACATCGATCTCTTCGCGGCCGAGCGCTCCATTTTCACCGGCATGGGGATTGAGGCCGCAAACGGCGAGCCTTGGCCGGGGAATTCCGAAATAGTCAGAGAGGGCGTGATGGGCAATGGACGCAACCATCATGATGCGGTCTTTGGTTATTGCCCGCGGGACATCTTTCAAAGCAATATGAACCGTTACGAGGACGGCTCTCAGGCGCTTCGAGGCCATCATCATCACCGGAGTTGCGTCCGTGCTGCCATGGCGTGCCGCAAGCTCGGCCAGGAAATCGGTGTGTCCTGCGTGGGCGAAGCCGCTTTCGAGCAGGACATATTTCGCAATTGGATTGGTGACGACGCCCGCCGCATGCCCGTCGGCGATGAGCGCAACCGATTGCTCTATGGAGGCGATGATGGCGGCGGCATGCGCGGCATTCGGTGAGCCCGCTATCGCCGGCCCGATAGGATGCGCGAGCGGCAACAGGGGCAGGGCGTTGGGGAAAAGTTCGGCCGCTTGCTCAGCCCGCTCGATCTCCTGGATGAAGATGGATTCGCCGCCGTCCAGTAGACCGGCACGATCGATGAAGACTGTGGGATCGCCGACGACGAAGAAAGCAGGGACGTTATCCTTCGCGCGACGCAGCCATGCGAGAAGCGCGATGTCCGGGCCGATGCCCGCAGGATCGCCCATCGTGACAGCCAATGGCTTCCGAAGAGGCTCCGGCCGCGAATGGTTCGTTCCCTGCATCCGAAAGCGTTACCAGACTAACTTCCCCGGTAGTCGATCGATGCGGCCTGCTTCAACTCTTGCAAGTAGCGCCGCGAGAAGCGCTCATATTCCTGTTGACGGGCATCAGGCTTCTGCTCGGCTGAAGTCTTTGCCTTCGCAGCGATCGCTTTCCTGCAGACAGCATAAGACTCAATCGCGCTGCCGACAAGAACGGGGGGCGTCATTTGCCCCTCGGAGGCTTTGAGAATTAAAGGCTGTACGTCTTTGGGGAAGGAGGCAAGCTTGGCCTTATCGATTGACCTGACCGTCGCATCCGTGACGAGTTTCGCTTCGTTCGGGAGTTGCGCGCAGGAGGTAAACTTCTCCTTCAAATTCTCGGCTTCCATCATCCGCTGGCTGACAGCTTTCTGGTCGGTGCTGGCAACGGTCAGCCGCAAGACGCGGACATCGAATTGAATGTCGCTATCGGCGGGCTTCTCGTCGGTGTTCGGCAGAGCCGAGAAAAGCGACGCGAGCTGTGCGCCATAGCGCCTGCGGATGACATCGCGCCAGGCAAGCTGTGCCCGGATGATGTCCTGAATCGTTTTCCGGTTGATTCCGTCGGTCTCGAACTGTTTGTAGAACTCCGTAAGATCGGGCTTCTTGCCCTCGGCCGCGGCCCCCGCCGCTCTCTGCCCAAGGATCTGCTCGACCTCGGTGTCGGAGACTTTGATGTCCAGCTTCTTGGCCGCCTGCAACTTGAGCTTATCCTCGATCAAGGAGTCGATCGCTGCCTTCCGGGATGTTCCTCCGCCGTCAGAGAGAACCCGGCTCTTCGCGTCTTCAAGTAGCTGCTTTTTGATTCGCTCGGCGGCTTGTTCAGCCTCGGCCTGCGAATGAGGGCTGGCCTGGATCATCATCTGCCGGAAACGCTCTTTGATTCCGTCCCCGGTAAGGATGGCTTTCATGCGGTCGCCGAAGCCATTTGTGCGGGCGTTCCAGCGGATTCGCTGTGAAACGTCCCCTGACGTTATCGGCTCGTCATTGACGAGCACGATGATGTTTTGGGCGTTCGCGTGCGGGACGCCTGTGAGGAGGGCGAAAAAAATGCCCCCGGCGGCTAAAAGTATTCTTGGATGGAGATTCTCGATTCGCATAGCGGAAGCCTGGATTTAGTTTGCGGCAAGAGTTTGCCGCTTAAGCCGAAATCCCCGAACAACAACGCACACTTGTGAAGTCTCCCGGCCCCTTATTTGAAGACCGCCGCTTCAGGTGAAAGATCGGCAATCGAGCTTGGGGTCGTCTGCTGGCCGAACCCTTTGATGCCAACCCGCACCAAAACGGAAGTACTTGGGACGATGTCGAGATATGAGACGTACGTCTGCTGGTAGGTAACGGAAAGAATGAAGCATTCGTCGGCATATTGAATGCCGGCGCTATTCCGTACCCACTGGGCGAGTTCGATATCGTAGCGAAGATCTCCGAAAATTGTCCATTCATCATTCAACTTGATGGCGGAGAAGCCGGCAATCTCATCGCGGCTGTTCGGGAACCCAAGCTCAGGCTGTGCTTGCACGGAAACGTAGCTGAGCGTTCCCTGGAAGAAGCCTAGCTTGGTCTGGAGACTGTAGCTCTGGCTTGAAAAAGCGAAATCCTGCTCATTCATGCGAATTTGGGCAAGAAAGCGGAACCGGTTCATATAGTCCACATAGCCGCCGAAAACGTAATCGGACGCATCGGTGCCAAGACCCGTTGTCGGGTCGTAAGGATTACTGCCGGCAAGATGGACGCTCTCGCCGCCGATAGCCCTTACGCTGACGCCATTATAGTTCTGGTAGGTGTACTGCAGCCCGAAATTCGTTCGCGTATCGTTCTCAATGCGGTCGTAGCCGGAGAACTTGTTGATGTCGAACAGAAGGGTGTCGTCAAACACGAGGCTTTGCGAATCCTCGTTGGGAACCTTCGAGTTGGAGCCGCCCCCACGGGCGATGATCTGAGCCACGGGCTCGATGACGTGGGAAGCATTTTCGGTGTGAGCGACGAAAGGATAGCGGTAGTCGAGGCCAATTCCTATCATCTGCCGGGTAAAGGTGTCGGAGGTCCCGGTAACGCCGTCTATGTCCTGGAAGTTCGAGACATTATAAAGATCGGCGCGGCCGAAGACGAATGGGGTGAAACGCTCGCCAATGTCATCGGTGAGCGTGCGGCGCCACTGAGCTTGAGTGACGATATGGTCCATGGTTCCGCGGTAGACCGGCGAGAGCAAGTTCGCCGGGTCGTTCACGCTAAGAGCGAGGGCATTCAAGTCGAAACTGAGTTCGCCGCCGAAAACCGGCTTGTTATGAATGTAATTATAGTCAATGACCGGGTAAGACGTAGCAGTTACAGTCTTTTGGTAGGTATTCGCCTCGTAATTGTAGACGTCTCCACCACTCAAATTGCCGTACTGAGCAACGGTCATGTTGAAGTAGTTTCTTTCACCCATTCCGGTTAGGAAAACGGAAGACACGCGTTCCGTGGCGTAAATGTCGTCGATCCTGTAGAATCTGCGGAATGTCTCATCGCTTTCGAGGATCGCGTTCCAGCCGACAGTCCAGTTTCTATTAAGGGAGAAGTTGCCATTCGTCTGGGCGCTGCCGCGCCAGTTCCTGTCCCCTAAAAAGTCTTGAGCCTCGTCGTTGAAGGCGCCGGCGAGCTGCACTTGATAAGCGCCATTCCAGAGGCGCTGCCTCCAGTCGGCCTCCATGAGATAACCGGCCTTCGTCGTGACTTCCGGTGTGAGCGTGAGATCGTAATTGGGCGATATTCCCCAATAATAGGGAATCGCAACCCTGTAGCCAAGATTGCTGTCAACGGCATAAGACGGCGCCATAAATCCGGAGCGCTGCTTGACGTCGGGGCCTGGGGTGTAGAACCAGGGAATCCAGGCGACGGGAACGCCGAAAACTTCAAACGTGGAGTTTTCGTAATAGACATTCTCGTCCGTCTTGTCGTCGATCACGCGCTCCGATTTGACCCGCCAGATGGGGGGGCGTTCCGGGTGGGCCTCGCAAGGCTTGCAGGACGTGACGACGCCGTTCTCGAAGACGGTTTTGTCGCCCTTGCGATAGGCGTTCGAGGCTGCGACGCGCGTGTCATCCTGCGTGAGGGCGCGGAGCGAGCGGATGAAGCCGTCCCGAAAATCGCTGCTCAATGTCAGCCGTTCAGCGTTGACAACCGAACCGTCCGAGTCCTTCAACCGGACATTGCCGACGGCGCTCAGCGTGTTCGAGGATTTGTCGTAGACGATCTCGTCGGCGAGCAGAACGTTGTCGTTGTAATAAATCTCGACATTGCCGCGGGCGATCACGCGGTTGTTCCGATTGTCGTAAACGAGATCGTCCGCCTGAAGAAGCAGCGGCGCTGCTTTGTCGGGAGAGATTTGCTTCGCGACGACCTGATCGGCGGCATGGGACTGTAAAGTGGTCGTGGTCGCCTGCTGGGCGCGCGCGCTGCCGAGGCAGCACGCCAAGCCTGCCAGGACTGCCACAAGCACCCTAAGCATTGTTCGCCGCTTCCCTACAGCTCACCGCCACTCCCAAGCCCCCGGTTCTTTCAGCTCTACCCGTCCTCCTGATGCAGGAGCACACTCGCAGCCAGAAGAAGCGCTACAAGTGCCGGCGCCCAGGCCGCAACAGGAACAGGCACCAACCCCGACGCACCAACCTTCCGAGAAATCTCGGAGAATATGAAAAAGCCGAACCCCCCGGTTAAACCCGCAAGGACCATAGTTTGAATCCTGCCAAAACGAAAGGCTTTCAGTGACGAGGTTGCAGCAATCAACACCATCGCAGCCATAAGAATAGGCCTAGAAAGAAAAAGCTGGTACTGCAGTTCATATTGCTCTGTCGGTATGCCAGCCTTCTTTGCAAAATCAATAAAACCAGGAAGCTCCCAGAATGAGAGAGTTTCAATCGAGCCTAGACTGTTCATGATTTGAATAGGACTGAGATACGTGCTTATGAAATACTCTTTGTATCGTCTAACGGCCTCGTCAGAGCTTTGCACGACGGCGTTTTCCAGGCTCCAATAACCGTTCCTCAGCTCAGCTTTGTTCGCTTGAATCTGTTCATAAAATCTATTGTTGAGGTCAAATTGCAACAGGGTTACGCCGGCCAGCGTCAAGCCCCTGTCGGCGGACGATACTGCATGCATGATCGTGGGGCCATCCACGCTTTCCTGCCTCAACCATGAACCGCTGATGCTTCTCGTTCCGAAGGATTTTTCGGTGTTGAAGAGCCTGGTTTGCATCCGCTCCGATTCGGCCTTCATCCATGATGCGACGGGGTTGAAGACGGTTACGGCAAAGACGCCGAAAGCAACCGCAACCCAAAGTCCCGGCTGAATGAACTGCCAAACCGAGAGCCCGGAGGCGCGAATGATGATGAGCTCCGAGGTGCGGCTGAAACTCAAGAACGCGCCGATCGTGCCGATGAGTACGGCGAAGGGCAGGGCGAGTTCCGCAAAAACAGGCACGCGAAGCAGGCTGATCGTGGCCACTGTTATGACGCCGATGTCTTCCCGGGATGAGCTTCTTCTCAAATTTTCCACAAAATCTGCGAAGAAAATGATAAGAAACGTGATGAAGAATACTGACAGATATTGTAACGATAAATCTCATGGCCATGTACCGGCCGATAATTCTGAAGATCATCATATCGAGATCCAGTTCCGGCTAGGAAGGCTGTGCGGCCGATGCGGGGCGTCGCCGCATCAAGGTCAAAGGCCAAGGCAGGCGCAAGCGTGGCAGTCCGATGGCAGGTGCGTTGATGTTGAAGCCAAGCATCAAAAGACCGATTGCGCCCGCTGCAGCGGGCACGCCGTAGATCAGCCACAGCGCCGCCAGGTTCTTGCCGACCATGTTGATGCCAGCGATTCCCACAAGCCGGATCAGAGCGCCGATTGTGAAAGCTGTGAACAAAATCCCGCCGCGCCCTTCGCGTGTCGTCCGCGGCCGGCCGAGATATACCGTGGCAAGGATGGCGAACACGATAGAATAGACGGCCCCTGAAAAACGCTCGTTGATTTCAGTTCTGAAGCGAGCCTTGTTTTCCTGGTAATATTTGCTCCCCTCATCGGGACGGAGCAGGTCCCCGATGTCGCGCTCTCGCGGACTTAAATCTCGCGGCCCCTCTTTAGGAGCCATATCTCCGATGTCGAATGCGTAAGTTTTGAAGACAATGATTTGCACATCCTGCTTTCCGGCCTCCTGCCGCAGGATTTGACCATCGTACAGTTCCATCGAAGAGCGCCGGCCCTCGGTCAGCACCTGTCCCCGGTCCGCGACGACCGTCGTCGTCATTTTCGGGTCCCTCTGGTCGCGAACGACGACGCCGAGCAAATCTCCCTCTTTGCCCTTGTCGCGCATGTGGAACGTGAGGCCCGGCTCGAGGTCGGTGAATTCCCCGGGTTGCATCACCTGCGAAAGAAGGTCGGCCCGGACTTGCGAAACATACTCGTTGAGCAGCCGGGCAGCCGCTGGGATAACGTAGATGTTAGCGGCCAGCACGCTCAGCGAAACAACGGCCGCGAGAGCGAAGTAAGGTACGAACAGGCGCCAGACAGAAGCGCCGGCAGCGGAAAACACAATCAGTTCGCTATCTCCGTTGAGCCGGTTGTAGGTGTGAAGCGAAGCGATGAGGAAGCCGATCGGCGCCACGGTGACGACAAGATTGGGGAGCGCCAAAGACGTGATTTTGAGAAACAAGAAAAACGTCTGCCCCTCCGAAGTTAAAAGCTTGATCTCCTTGAGAACAGAGGTCAGCCAGACAATAAGCGTCAGCGAGATCAGAATCGTGAGCAGCGCAGACGCCGTCTGGCGGAAGATATAGCGGCTGATCAGCATGCTCTGGCGCTCCGCGGCGGTCTTGCCGGCTCCCCATGGTTGAGCCTGCAATACGCATGGCTTCATGGCGCATTTTCGGCCATGGCGGGCTTTGCATTTATGGGGCTTTCCTGTAGGGTTTCGTGTTGACTATGAAACAATCACACGCCCGCCAGACCGGTTCGCGCCCTCCATGACAGAGCTTCCCAGCATCTCGTTCGTCTCTCTCGAATTCGAAACCGAACGCATCCACCGTCGTCTATTTCGTCGCGGAAGGGGAGGGGCTGTCTCCGCATTTGAAGAAGCTCGATGCCTCTACCGGCGGGGCGATCTTAAAGGCGATGGAGATTTCCGCTTTCAAGCGCAAGCGAAAGAGCATTGTGGAAATCCTGGCTCCGCACGGCCTTGCCGCGGGTCGCCTTATGCTTGTGGGTCTCGGCGAGCCGAAAACGCTGAACGCCCGCGAATGGATGGAAATCGGCGGCGCTGTCCGTACCAAGCTTCCGACAAAAACCTCCGAAGCCGACATCGTTTTCGATGGGATAGGTTCGCTGAATGGCGAAGCGCCGGTATCCTTCGCGCTCGGCTTCAGTTTGAGAAGTTATACCTTCAAGAAATACAAGTCGAAGGGCGGGTTGCGCGGCGACGCCGAGGATGCCGAATCAGAAAACGACCGCATTCCGCCGCAGATTACGATCTTTTCTTCCGCCGGGCGAGCAACTCGCGCGCGGCTTTCAGAAAGACCACGCTCTTCTCGAAGGCGTCTACTTTGCGCGTGACCTCGTAAATGAGCCATCCAACATCCTGACGCCGCCCGAATTTGTGGAGCGGCTACGCGGCACTTGAAGCGGAAGGGCTCAAGGTCGAGGTGCTGGACGAACGCGCGCTCAAATCCCTTGGCATGAACGCGATGCTCGCCGTCGGCCAAGGCAGCGCCCAGCCTTCCGCAGCCGTCGTCCTGCGGTGGGATGGCGTGCCCGAGGCTCAAGGCGGCGATGGCAATCTCGTCTTCGTCGGCAAAGGCGTGTGTTTTGATTCGGGCGGGATCTCCATCAAGCCGAGCCAAGGCATGGAGGACATGAAGGGCGACATGGCGGGCGCGGCCGCCGTGGCTGGCCTCATGGTTGCGCTCGCACGCCGCAAAGCGCCTGTCAGCGCTGTCGGCCTGGTCGGCCTCGTCGAAAACATGCCCAGCGGAACTGCGAGCCGCCCCGGTGATATCGTGACCTCGGCATCGGGCCAAACCATTGAAATCCTTAATACCGATGCGGAAGGCCGTCTCGTTCTCGCGGACCTCCTGTGGTATGCGCAGGCGCACCTGGAGCCCAAGCTCATCATCACGCTGGCGACGCTTACCGGCGCAATTCTTGTTGCGCTCGGAAGGGAATATGCAGGCCTGTTCTCAAACGACGAGGTGCTTGCTTCCCAGATCAGCGAGGCGGGGCAGGACATCGGCGAGCTGGCCTGGCGGCTTCCGCTATCCAAGAAATACAACAAGATGATCGATTCCAAGCTCGCCGACATGAAGAATATCGGCGGGCGTGACGCGGGTTCCATTACGGCCGCGCAGTTTCTTCTTCGCTTCGTGAAATCGGGCGTGCCGTGGGCGCATCTCGACATCGCCGGCACCGCCATGGGCTCTCCGGCGACCGATATCAATTCGAGCTGGGGCTCCGGCTACGGCGTTCGCTTGCTCGATCATTTTTCGGAAAAGTTCCACGAGAGCCGTTCCGAGCCCAAATAGGAAAAGGTTCCATAATGCATCTTATGCGAATCGCGTAGCAGCCTAAGGAGGCTGTTGCGGTCGATCGAGTGCGCGTCTGAAAATCGCGCCGTCCAATCGGTGTTGGTGGAAACGACCGCAAAGTCTTGGAACAAATAAAGAACAAACGACAATCTAGAGCATTCAGAGCAGAAGAGCAGTCTTTCTGCGGCACAAAAACCAACCTTTACTCGCAAGCAAATGCCTCGAGCGCAGGCAAAACCTCCCCTATTCGGCCAAAACCTGTTTTGGCACGATGAAAGAGCGTCAAATTGTTTCGCGGTGGCGATCCTCGTCGCCTTGCGAAAGGCAGATGCGGCACTCCTTACGACTCGACGGACACACTTTCGCGCTGTGAACGCCATCAACCTCGACCATGCACGACGGTCGAGATCGGAGCCGCTACAGGAAAATGAGAGCAGAACCCGCCGATGGGACCGCGAATCTCATTTCCTCTCGCCCCGATAGGGGGTCCGATGGCGAAGGGCCGCCAACGATGGCGCGCTGGAAAAACCATAGCCTCGCGCAGCAGCCCGGCAGGGCGCGTTTGCAAGGGTTTCAGCCTCGGCGGAACCCGCATTTGCCTGCGAAAATGATCATGCGAGGACGACGCGAGCCAGGGGCTCCCGCAAAGCTGCAGGATTGAGAGGAAGAAGCGAAGGATTGACGCGGCAAGGCGCATCACCCGATCCCTGGTCCATCGGAGGAAAGGCACATCAAATCTAATGTGATTTGGCTTTTACGGTCAATCTGGTGCAGGATTGCAACAGCCAAAAGCGCGGCCGGCACGAAGGACTCATCGCCTTTCGTGCCGGTTCGTTTTTAATTTGCACGCTCTCATCCTTCGGCCGCAATCGCAATTGCCGCCGGCGGAATTTGCGTGTGGACCGGCGCCCCCTCATTGTCCCCTGCCCCGGCCATTTGCTTGTATCGGCTTGACGCGCTGGATAAAGTCGCGACGGTTCATCACCAAACGCGCTGAACGCGGCAAATGGATGCCGGGCAGCCATGTGGCGCTAAGAAGGAGGTCGCGTGCGGAACAAAGAGGCTGAAGTCGCGGACGGAGAGCCGGACGGGAAGTCCGCTGACGGCCTCGCGCGTCTGCTCGACATCATGGCGGCGCTTCGTCATCCCGAGCGCGGTTGCCCGTGGGACAAGAAGCAGACATTCGAGACGATTGCCCCCTACACGATCGAGGAAGCCTACGAGGTTGCCGACGCCATCGAGCGCGGCGCCATGGACGATCTCAAGGACGAACTCGGCGATCTCCTCTTGCAGGTGGTTTATCACGCCCGCATGGCCGAGGAGGCAGGCCTGTTTGCCTTTCCGGACGTGGCCGAGGCGATCGCCGCGAAAATGGTGCGCCGCCATCCGCATGTTTTCGGCGACAGCGGCGGCGACGGCGGCGCGCATCAATGGGAAGCCATCAAGAAAGAGGAGCGCGAGGCGAAGAAGGCCCAAAATGGCCCTGCCCCGCGGCCTTCGCTGTTCGAGGATGTCCCGGCGGGTCTGCCTGCGCTCGCGAGGAGCCAGAAGCTGCAGCGGCGCGCGGCGCGCATGGGCTTCGACTGGCCATCGGTCGATCCGGTCCTGGACAAGGTGGATGAGGAACTTGCCGAGCTTCGCGCCGAGATCGCAAGCCCGCCGGACCCCGATAAGAAGAAGCGTGAGTTCGAGGAATTCGGGGATCTCATGTTCGTGATGGTCAATCTCGGGCGGTGGCTCGGGATCGATGCGGAGGCCGCGCTTCGGGCCGCCAATATGAAATTCACCCGCCGCATGGAGTCGATGGCCGCCCAGGCCCATGAGAACGGCCAGTCGCTCGAAACGATGACCTTGGACGAGATGCAGGTCCTGTGGGACCGGGCGAAGGCCGAGGAGAAGGGCAAGGACGCGCATAGTCCATCTCTTGTCATGGGCTACACGTCGGCTGCCCGTCATCGGAAGGCGAGCCTATCCGGGATCGTCACAAATGAGATGCCTTTTGCGATCCCGGCTCACGCTTCGCTTGGCCGATGACAATCTTGGCCAAACTCGCGGCATTTGCTCACGAGCGGCGCTTATTGCTGCTTCGCCTTCTCCTCCGCAACAAGCTCCTTCTTCGAAAGCTTCCCGATCAGCGTCCTCGGCAGTTCCTGGCGGAACTCGATCTCGACCGGCATCTCGATCTTCGAGATGCGCGCCGTGAGGAACTCGATCATCTCATCCTTGGTGACCTGCTGGCCTGCGCGAAGCTTGACGAACGCTTTCGGAGCTTCGCCCCGGTATTGGTCCGGAACGCCGATGACGGTGGCTTCATCCACGGCGGGGTGTTCATAAATCGCTTCTTCGATCCGGCGCGGATAGACGTTGAAGCCTGAGCAGAGAATGAGGTCCTTGATCCGGTCGACGATGTAAGTGAAGCCGTCGGCGTCCATATAGGCGACGTCGCCGGTCCTGAAGAACTCGCCATTGAAGGCGTCGGCGGTTTCCCGCGGCTTGTTCCAATATCCTTTCATCACTTGCGGGCCGAAGATGCAAATCTCGCCCTTCTGGCCCAGCGGCGCCTCCCGGTCCGGCGCGCCCAGCTCGCGCAGCGACATGATGGTGCCCGGAACCGGCAAGCCGATGGACCCCTCCTTGATCGCCCCGCTGACGGGATTGATGTGCGTCACCGGAGAGGTTTCGGACAGGCCATATCCCTCGACCAGCTTGCACCCCGACAGGCGCTCGAAATCGCGCTTCACCTCCAGCGGCAGCGGCGCGCCGCCCGAAATGCAGAACTTCAGCGAGGAAAGGTCGTGCTCCTTGATGTCCGGCGCTTTTGCAAGCGCGTTGAACAGCGTGGGCACGCCCGCCATGACGGTCGGCTTGGCTTGATCGATGAGCTTCAGCGTCTGTTTCAAGTCGAAGCGCGGCAGCATGATCATCTGCGCCGCCTTCCGGATCGCGAAATTCATCAGGCCCGTCATCGCGAAAGAGTGGAAGAACGGAATGACGCAAAGAAAGCGCTCCTCGCCATCGACCGCCAGGCCCGGGAACCAGGACGCGGCCTGCAGACGTTGATCGAGAGATTGGCGTGCGTGAGCATCGCGCCCTTCGGCGTGCCCGTAGTGCCCCCGGTATATTGCAAGGCGGCGATGCTGTTCACATCGATGTCGCACGGCGCGAATTTGCCGTCGTTGTTCAGGAGATCGCGCGACGCGATCACGCCGGAGCCGGCCTTCCAGGAGGCGACATCCTTCCTCTTGAGAAGGCTGAAGAGAAAGCCCTTCAGGCCAGGCAGCATGTCGCGGAAACGCTCGACGACCACATGCTTCACAATCTTGCCGTCGAGCAGGGCCTTGGCCTTCGGAAAAGTCGCCTTGAGATCGAGCGTAACGACGATTTCGGCGCCGGCATCCTTCATCTGATATGTGAGTTCCGGAACGGTGTAGAGCGGATTGAGGCCGACCACGGTTCCGCCCGCCTTCAGGATCGCATAATAAAACACGATGAAGGCCGGGCAATTCGGGAGAAGAATGCCGACGCGCGTCCCCTTCCCTACGCCTAGTCCCTGAAGCCCCTTCGTGGCGCGGTTGACCGCGTCCTTGAGTTCCGCATAGCTCAAGGTCTTGCCGAAAAACCCGGTGGCTGGCCGCGCCGGAAAGCGGGCGGCGGCCTCATCGAGAAAACTCGGCAAAGGCGCCGGCATCGAAACGCTGGAACCAGTCCACTTGCTTCGGGTAAGACTTCAACCACGGGTAGGCTGTGCTCCCCATTTTCCCGTGAGCCTTCGGCTCGCTGGTCAAACCAGCTTGTTCGGAGCTTTCCATAGTCCCTTCCCACCCTGATCTTCTCATTGAGTATTATAATCAGTTAAGGATGGAGCGTAACATCGGCGCGTCAAGGCCGAAACGCTACCTTAGAAACACCGGCACAAACTGCACTTCCGGTCCTTTGACGTGCTGGTTGCGCCTTTCAACCGCAGCTGGCCTTGCATTCGCCTTCCCGTTGAAGGAAGGTGTTCATCTCCGGGGCGTCTCACTGGACTTGCGGCAGGTTTGCCGCTATCCCGTTCGCCACGCTTCGATTGAATGAGCGAGGCACCTTAACCTTCGCCCGCTCGAAATCGCCCGAGGGAGCCTGCCATGGACGATGTAGCAGAAAAGATTATCGCAATCCTGCGCAAGAACATGCGCAATCCCGACAAGGAAATCGCGCTCAATACAAAGCTGACAGACCTGGAAATCGAGTCTCTGGATCTTGCCGTCATTGTTTTCGATATCGAGGATACATTCGGCATCCAGATCCCCTACAACGCCAATGAAGAAGTTGTCGATTTCGCAACGGTCGGTTCCGTTGTCGATAGGGTCAAGGCCGTTCTGGCGGAGCAGAAGGCATCGGGCGCGGCCGCCTGACCGGCGCGCAGCAGGGGGCATCGAGTATGGCATTGAACGGCAAGGGGCGCCGCGTCGCGGTCACGGGAATGGGCGTCGTGACGTGCATCGGCACGGGCGTCGAGAAATTCTGGAACGCCATCAAATCCGGCACGCAATGGGATCGGGCTCATCGAGAGCTTCCCTTTGCAGGACTTGTATATCAAGATCGGGGGCGAGGTTCGCGATTTCGATCCGAGAGAGCGCTGCAAGAGCAAGGCCGTCATTCTGTCCGATCGCTTTTCGCAATATCCAGCGCCGCCGCCGCCGAAGCCGTCCAGCAGTCGGGCCTTGAAACACCCTTCAAGAATGGCGAGCGCGCCGCCGCCATTGTCGGCTCGGGCGCCGGCGGCCTCACCACCGTCGAAAAAGCCTACGAAGATATCTTCGTCCATAAGAAGAAGGCGACGCATCCGCTGACGCTTCTGCGCACGATCAGCAGCACGGCCGTTTCGCATGTCAGCATCGACCACGGGATCAAAGGGCCGGTTTTCGGCACGGTCAGCGCCTGCTCCACGGCCGCTCATGCGATCGGCCTCGCCTTCCAGATGATCAGAGGCGGCGCTGTGGATGTCGCCGTCGCCGGGGCTTCGGAGGCCGCCCTCAATTATGGCTCCATGCGCGCCTGGCAGGCCATGCGCGTGCTCTCGCCTGACGGCTGCTTTCCGTTTTCGAAGCGGCGCAACGGAACCGTGCTCGGAGAAGGAGCGGGCATCCTTGTCCTCGAAGAGATGGAGCAAGCCAAGGCCCGGGGCGCGACCGTTCTTGCCGAGCTTCTGGGTGTCGGCATGACATCCGACGCGAGCGACATGGTGAACCCCGACATCGAAGGTCCGACCCGCGCCATGCAGATCGCGCTCGCCGATGCCAATCTCGGCCCAGGCGACATCGACTATTTGAATGCTCACGGGACCGCGACGGCCGCGAACGACATCAACGAGACGCGCGCCATCAAGAAGGTGTTCGGAGCGCACGCAAACAGGCTCTCGGTTTCCTCGACGAAATCGATGCATGGCCATTGCCTCGGCGCGGCGGGAGGCGTGGAGGCTGCTGTCTGCGTCCAGGCCATGCGCGAAGGCTTTGTCCCGCCAACAGCGGGATTCGATGAACCTGGAAGCGAATGCGACCTCGACTATACGCCGAACGAAGGCCGCTGCCGCGATATCGGCTACACGATGTCGAATTCCTTCGCGTTTGGCGGACTGAATGCTGTGCTTGTTTTTGGCCCGGCGCCGAATTGACAAGAAATAGCCCGGCTTTTGCCGCAATGTTAGACTTGTAGGGCTTGGGGCTGGAGCGCTTAGACGGGTCGGCAAACCCTGCAACCTAAAAGTGGGCTGCTGCGTTCTATCTCCGTAAAGGGTGGACGCAAGCGGTTGTGTAAGGTCTTTCAATGGCATCGATGTTTGAACAGCATTCCCCTCTGGCCTGGATTGCTTTCAACATTCTCGTACTCGCCATCCTGGCGGCGGACCTTGGTTTCTTCCATCGGAAGCCAAGAGAGATTCCGGTTCGCGAGGCTCTTGTGGACGACAGCCGGCTACATCTCGCTGGCGCTTTGCTTCAACGCCTGGATCTACTTTCAGTTCGGTCACCAAAAAGCCGTCGAATTTCTGACCGGCTACTTCATCGAATATGCGCTGAGCATGGACAACATCCTCGTGTTTGTTGTCATTCTCGGCTATTTCCGCGTTCCAGCCGAGTTTCAGATGCGTGTCCTCCTTTGGGGCATTCTGGGCGCGCTTGTCTTGCGCGGCATCTTCATTCTCGCCGGTTACGCCCTGATCGAGACTTTCGAATGGACGGTGGTCGTTCTGGGCGCCTTCCTGATCTATACCGGCATCAAGACGATGCTGGCCGGCGACGAGACGATCGACCTTCAGGATAGCCGCGTGATCAAAATCTCGCGCCGCCTCTTCCCGATCACGCATGAATATGATGGCGACCGGTTCTTCACAAAGCTTCCTTCAGGAAAAGCGGTCGCAACGCCTCTTTTCCTGGTGCTCATCGTCCTCAATGTTACGGACATCATCTTCGCGCTCGACTCGATCCCCGCGATCTTCGCCATCACGCGCGATCCCTTCATCGTGTACACGTCGAACGTGTTCGCGATCCTTGGCCTGCGAGCTCTCTATTTTGCCCTGTCGGGCATGGTCGATAAATTCCGTTATTTGAAGTATGGCCTGTCGCTCGTGCTCATCTTCATCGGTTTGAAGATGATCTACAATTATCCCGATTGGCTCGAAGACATCCCGACGGAGTGGGCGCTCGGCGTTACCGCGACTTTGATTTTCGGCTCGATCCTCGCGTCCCTGGTCCATAACCGGATCGACGGAAATGCATCCGCGCAATAATCGAGTGCGGGCCAGCGACCAGCGCCACCTTCCCTGCCCTGCTTCGAGGAAGTTGAGAGCGGCCGAACAAGCCACGGAACCTCCCTCGACTGCTTATAGTGGCAGGTGAAGGGACGCAAATTCGCAAATAAGGTCAGCGTTGAGGCGGGAAGACGCTACAGAATGTACTTCGCATTGACTGTGATCGTGGTCTTGCCCTTGATCTCGAACTGGGCCTGACCGAAATTCGGTTTCCCCATGAGCCGCGGATTGGCCGAAATCCCAACCCCTTCCGTGGGAATGCCGAGGAAATTGGTGTCGAGCACGCCATTCCCGTTCTCGTCATGGATGGCGGCTACGGCATAGACGCCGTCTTTCAGGCCCTTATAGGTAACAACCACCTTGCCGCCGCCGATGACCGCCTTGCTCTGCCGCACCGGATGTCCCTTGGTGCAGTCGGGGAATGCCTCCCTGTCCGAGCTTTCCGCAGAGAACACGCATAGGAGAATCTGCCCCTGGCTGCTTCTGAGATTGTCGACCGTGATTGTCAGATCGCTCGCGGACGCCCGCGAAAGGTTTGGAGAACAGAGCACTGCAGCCGCGGCCGCAATCTTGAAATGAGACTTCATCCGGGAGCGTCCGTGCCTTTGAACCGGCCTTCCCGATAAGCGTGGCTCACGGCAGGATTGAGGCGACGCAATAGTTCGCTTACCAGACGCGCGATACAGCTTGTTACAAGGAAGGCAATAGGTTTTTGAGGCCGCCCGGTTTAGCCTTTCTTAAGGCGAGATCCAGCCAAAATTTTGTGCTTGGTTGGTTACCGGCATTCGCTCACGCAGAGGATGAAGCGGCGTGAGTTTTGCGGAGATCCTTCGATGTTGAAGTTTGTAAAATACCTTATTGGCGCCGGCCTTGTTGCCGGATCAACAACCGTGGCGGCGGCAGGCGATCTGCCTCCTGAAGTTCTCGATAGCGTTATGGCCTCCTGCAGGCCGGATTATCACCGTCTCTGCTCCTTTGTCGTGCCGGGCGGCGGGCGCGTCGCACGATGCCTCTTCGACCATGAAACGGAGCTTGCTCCGCCATGCCTCAAGTCGATCAAGCTCGCCTACGCGATGGAAGCTTGCATGCCCGATTACCGCCGGTTTTGCAATGGCGTAGCGCCGGGCGGTGGACAGATTGTGGAATGCCTCGCGAGCCGGATTGAGGCGCTCGCCCCCGAATGCCAGCGCGTCGTGAGCGCGAACGTGCCTTACGCCACTCCCGGCCATGAGCGGTACAGCTATAATCGTAGCCCTTACGGCGGGTCTACGCCGAACCCGGAAGCGTATCGCTACGAGCCGCGCCCTTCCGAAACCGGACCATATGCGGGTGACGGCGGCAACCCCGGGCCATCTTACAACGAGCGCTATGCCGAGCGCGGCTACGGGCAACCCTACGGCGAGGGACGCTACCCGGACCAGGGTTATAACAATCCGGGATACTCGCAATCTGGTCCTGAGTATCAGCAGCCGGGGCCGAATTATCCTCCTGAAGAAAACGTGCCGTTGAAGTAGGCAATGGGTTGTGGCCGGGCCTGAGCCCGGCCATTCCGTTTCATGATCGCCTTTCCATTTCCCGGCGCTTGACGGCATTCTTGCAGAGGCGAACGCAATATTGGCTGATCCGTGCTTGTATTCGTCGGACAGCAATAAAGGCGGGTATCATTCATGATTGGCCATATCGATCCCACCAAAGAAATGTTTGCCGCCTTTCGGGCTAACGATCGGCCAGGTCCGATCCACATGCTCAATCTGGTGCGCTTCCGCGACAAGGCAGCCTATCCGGACGGGAGAAACGCGACCGGTGCCGAAGCATATACCGCCTATGGACGCGACAGCTTCCCGGTTTTCTCGCGGCTTGGCGGCCGCGTGGTCTGGCGCGGGAGCTTCGAACTGACGCTCATTGGGCCGGCTGAAGAGAAGTGGGACGAATGCTTCATCGCAGAGTATCCCTCCGTTGCCGCCTTCGTAGAGATGATCCGCGATCCGGTTTATCGAGAAGCCGTCAAGCACCGCCAGGCAGCGGTTCTCGAACTCGCGGCTGATCCGCCTAGCGCCGGTTAAGGCCGGCGCCGGTTTCGCAAGCACGTCCTGAAACCGCCGGCAAGCCCGAAGCTGTTCGCTATTCGGCGCGGGAATATCAATCGCCTGCCACCCCGCTCATGCGGTCGACCTTGAACCCGCGCCTTCTGAGCTTCTCCACGGTCTCATCGGCATGCGCGCGGTCCTTCGTCTCGATGACGATATCGACAAGAGTGCCCTTCGCGGGCACGTCGAGGTAGAAGCGGCGATGATAGACTTCGAGGATGTTGACTCCGCAGCGGCCAAGCTCGCTCGCGACTTCACCGAGCGTTCCCGGCCTGTCGTTGATCGTGATGCGCAGCGAAACGATTTTGCTCTCGCGCTCAAGCCCGCGGATGATGATGGATGCCAGCACGCGGGAGTCGATGTTGGCCCCGCTCTGGAACAGGCCGACGCGCCGCCCCGCAAAGCGCTCCTTGTTCGACAGGACTGAGGCAAGTCCGGCAGCGCTCGCGCCCTCCGCAACCGTCTTCTGCACGCTCGCCAGCGTAAAGATCGCCTGCTCGATAGCCGTCTCGCTGACCAGGATCACATCCGAGACAAGCTCGCGGATGATGGGCAAAGTGAAGGCCCCGCAGGTCTTGACGGCGATGCCCTCCGCCAAGGTCGCGCCTCCGCATTCGACGATCTTACCGCGCAAGGCCGCATAGGTCGACGGATAGCTTTCCACCTCGACGCCGATAATCTCCATCGCCGGACACAGCGCCTTGACTGCGGTTGCAACCCCGGCAATGAAACCGCCTCCGCCGATGGGCACGATCATGCAGTCGAGATTCTTGCAATCGTGGACGAACTCGAGCCCGGCCGTGCCCTGGCCCGCGATCACGACCGGATCGTCATAAGGATGGATCAGCGTAAACCCGCGCTCCGCTATCAGCCCATCGGCGAGCGTGCGGGATTCGGCAACCGTCTCGCCGAAGAGGATGACTTCTGCGCCGTACCCTTCCGTATTCCCGACCTTGTTGAAGGGGGTATGCTCCGGCATGACAATGGTGGCCGGAACACCGAGCCGTGCCGCGTGATAGGCCACGGCCTGCGCGTGATTGCCCGCCGAAATCGCGATCACGCCTCGTTTGCGCGCCGCGTCGCTGAGCGACAGGAGCTTCAGAAGAGCGCCGCGCTCCTTGAAGCTGCCCGTGGCCTGCATATTCTCGTATTTGACGAAGATGCGCGCCCCCGAAAGCGCCGAGAGTTTCGGCGCTTCGACGGCGGGCGTCCAAAGGATCGCGTCCTTCAAGCGGCTTGCAGCCGCCCTGATCTCCGGCAAGCCGACCACGGGCCGCTCCAAACCGTCGTCAGCTTGTAGAACCATGCCCACGCTTCTCCCTGAGCGCTCCAAAGGCAGGAGGAAATGCGTGGTTACATGCCCTTCGCCTATTGGGCCTTCAAGAGTTGGGCGGCCTCGACGGCGAAATATGTGAGGATGCCTGCGGCCCCGGCGCGCCGGAAAGCCATCAAGCTCTCAAGCACCACGCGCTCGCGGCTGAGCCAGCCGTTCTGGAATGCTCCCACCAGCATCGCATACTCGCCCGACACCTGGTAAACGAAGGTCGGCACCTCAAAGGTTTCCGAAACGCGGCGCACGATGTCGAGATAGGGCATGCCGGGCTTGACCATGACCATGTCCGCGCCCTCGGCAAGATCGAGCGAAACCTCGCGGATGGCCTCGTTGGTGTTGGCCGGGTCCATCTGGTAGGTGCGCTTGTCGCCTTTCAGCGTGCCGGACGATCCGACCGCATCCCGGAACGGCCCGTAGAACGCGGACGCGTATTTGGCGGCGTAGGACATGATCAGCGTGTTCTTGAAGCCGTTCCCTTCGAGCGCCTCGCGGATTGCGCCGATGCGGCCGTCCATCATGTCGGACGGCGCCAGCACGTCGCATCCGGCCTCCGCCTGCGTGAGAGACTGACGGATAAGCGCTTCGAGGGTTTCGTCATTGGCGATTTCGCCCTCGATCAGAAGCCCGTCGTGGCCATGCGAGGTGTAGGGATCGAGCGCCACATCGCAGATGACGCCCATCTGCGGCACGCGCGCCTTGAGGGCTCGAACCGTGCGGCAGACGAGGTTCTCAGGGTTGAATGCTTCGCTCGCCGCATCGTCGCGAAGGCTCGGCTGCGTGTAGGGAAACAGCGCGATTGCGGGAACGCCAAGCTCGGCCGCCTCTTCCGCCGCGTTCACCGCGAGATCCACGGAAAGGCGCTCTACGCCCGGCATTGAAGGAATGGGCTGCCGCACCATTTTGCCGTCGACGACAAAAATCGGCCAGATCAGGTTCGACGCCGAAAGCGTTGTCTCTGCGACAAGAGCGCGCGACCATGGCGCCTGTCTCGGGCGTCTCATGCGGGTATTCGGATATCCGCCCGCCGTTGCTCTGACGATGGACGATCTGTCGACTGTAAATGCTGATGGTTTTTTCACGATGTTCATGGCGCGGCCCTTCGAGAAGAGCATTGTCTGTACGCCCGAAAGGCACTTGACACAAGGCCGGAGTTCCCTTAGAACAAACACAGAACATCGGTGGTCGCCCCCGCATCAAGCCATCGATGTCAAAAACAAGCAAGCGAGCCAGAAACGCCGGTAATTCAGCCCCCTACCGGACTATCCGTTGCTTTTGCCCCCGAAAGCGAACGATGACGCCCCCCAAGGCTCGCTTGCTTGCTTTTTTCCTGAATCTCCGCCAAATCACGAGACATGGTAAAAATCGACGTTCTTGGCGCAGGCATTGTCGGCCTATGGCAGGCGTTCATGCTGCGCAGGCAGGGCCACGACGTCACCTTGTGGGATCGCGCCGGGATACCTGGGGGTGTTGCGAGCCAGTCAGCTCGCGGGCGCGATGCTGGCGCCCTATTGCGAGGGCGAGCCGGGACATGAGCTGGCCCTGAAGCTCGGCCTCGAAGCTCTGCCACTTTGGCGGGAGCATTACCCCGAAGTGATGGCAACGGGCACGCTGGTCGTTGCGGCGGCCCGGGACCGCGCCGACTACGAGCGATTCGCCTCTCAGACGCACGGTCACCGGCGGGTGGCCGCGCCGGAGTTGAGCGAGCTTGAGCCTGCGCTCGGAGGCCGTTTCCACGAGGGGCTCTTTTTCGAAAGTGAAGCGCATGTCGAACCCGGCGCGGCGATGGCTTACTTTGCGCGCGAACTGCGGCGCATGGGCGTCGTGTGCCAGGCGCGCGCCTATGATGAAGAGGGCCGCGAGGGCGGCGGCGTCGTTATCGATTGCCGTGGACTTGCCGCGCGCGATGAGCTTAAGACCCTGCGTGGCGTGCGTGGCGAGCGCATCCTCATCGAAGCCAAGGACGTCCGCCTGACGCGGCCAATCCGGCTTCTTCATCCCCGCGTCCCCTTCTACATCGTGCCATGGCCTTCAAACCAGTTCATGATCGGCGCCACTTTGATCGAAAGCGCGGATGGCGGCCCGGCCACTCTGCGCTCGGCGATGGAGCTCTTATCCTGCGCCTATGCGCTCCTTCCTGAGCTTGGCGAGGCGAGAATTGTTGAGATCGCCGCAGGCGTCCGCCCAAGCTTCCCCGACAATGAGCCGAAAATCGTCGTGCGGGACAAGCGCATCTTCGTCAATGGCCTTTACCGGCACGGATTTCTCGTCTCGCCCATACTCGCCCAGATCGTGGCCGACTATATAGAGTTGGGCGCCAAGAGAGAGGGAGTTCTCTTTGAAGATCACGGTGAATGGTGAGGCTCGCATCACCGAGGCGAAAAGCCTTGAAGAGCTGTGCGGCGAGCTTGGCTTTTCTGAAGCAAAGGTGGCGACGGCGAGGAACGGCGATTTCGTTCCCGCAAAAGCGCGAGCGGCGGTTGCGCTTGCCGAAGGCGACGCCATCGAAGTTCTTTCCCCGCGTCAGGGAGGCTGAAGCATGAGTTCCCGCGTGAAAGGTGCGGATGAGACCCCGGACAACCTAACCTTGTACGGCAAGCCGGTCTCGTCACGGCTGCTGCTTGGCACGTCCCTCTACCCCTCACCCGAAATCATGCGCCGCTCCGTCGAAGCCTCTGGCGCAAGCGTCTTGACGGTCTCGCTTCGCCGCGAGAGCAGCCGCGACGCGGGCGCGGGCTCAAGGTTTTGGGAACTCGTGAAAAGCTTTGGCGCGCACGTCCTTCCCAATACGGCGGGCTGCCACACGGCGCGCGAAGCCATCACCACGGCGCAGATGGCGCGCGAAGTGTTCGAGACGAACTGGGTGAAGCTCGAGGTCATCGCGAACGACGACACGCTGCAGCCCGACGTCTTCGGCCTCGTCGAAGCGGCGGATGCCTTGTGCCGGGACGGCTTCCAGGTCTTCCCCTATTGCACCGAGGATCTGGGCGTGGCCGAGCGCCTTCTCGGCGCTGGATGCCAGGTTCTGATGCCGTGGGCGGCGCCGATCGGCACGGGACGCGGCCTGATGAACCCCTATGCGCTGCGCAGCTTGCGCGCCTATTTCCCCGGTACGCCGCTTATTGTCGATGCCGGGATCGGCGCGCCATCCCACGCAGCCGAGGCCATGGAAATCGGCTTCGACGGAGTGCTGCTCAACACGGCGGTCGCCAAGGCGCGCGACTTCAGTGGTCATGGCCGCAGCCTTCGCGAAGGCCATCGAAGCAGGCCGCCTCGCCTGGCGCGCCGGCATCATGCCGCCCCGCGACATGGCCAGCCCCTCAACCCCGATTGCAGGCCTTGCCTTTCTCGATGCCACCCGTGCTTCCTAGATTCTACCCTATCGTGCCGGATGCGGCCTGGGCCGCGCGCCTAGCGCGCGTGGGCGTGAAGCTCATCCAACTGCGGATGAAAGACGTGCCGCAGACCGACATTGCGCCTGCGATCCGCGAGGCGCTTGTCGCATGCCGCGCTCAAGCTTGCGAACTCGTGGTCAACGATTATTGGCAGGAGGCCATCGACTGCGGCGCCGGTTTCTTGCATCTCGGCCAGGGCGATCTTGAGACGGCGGACACGGCGGCGATCCGGCGGGCAGGCATCAAGCTTGGCATCTCCACGCATAGCCATGAGGAACTGGATCGCGCGTTGCGCGAAGATCCGGACTATGTGGCGCTTGGCCCAATCTATCAAACAACGCTCAAGGTGATGCCATGGGCGCCGCAAGGGCTTGAGCGGATCGGCGAATGGAAGGCGCTGGCGAAGCGCCCCCTGGTGGCGATCGGGGGCATCACGCTCGAGCGCGCGCCGCAGGTGTTCGCGGCGGGCGCGGACAGCATCGCGGTCGTGAGCGATGTCGTGTTCCATCCGGATCCGGAACAACGCGCACAGGACTGGCTGGCCAGCGCGGGGCGGGCGAACGCTTAATATCCACCATTGCCCATCTGCGCCAGCCGATCCCCTCGCGGGAAAGGGTTGGGACGAGGGGGCAACGTGAAAAGATCAAGATGTTGAACGAAGAGCTAGCCGAACAAGTTCTGCAGAAGGCGCGCGGCCTCGGGCTCAGGATCGCAACTGCCGAATCCTGCACGGGCGGGCTTGTCGCGGCAGCGCTGACTTCCATCGCGGGCTCTTCGGACGTGTTCGATCGCGGCTTTGTAACCTATTCGAACGAAGCCAAAGCCGAGATGCTCGGCGTCAATCTGGCCCTGATCGAAAAGCATGGCGCAGTGTCAGAGCAGGTTGCGGTCGCGATGGCGGCGTGTGCGCTGAAGGAATCGCGTGCACAGCTCTCGGTCGCGGTCACAGGAATAGCCGGACCGGGGGGCGGCAGCGCCGGGAAGCCCGTGGGTCTCGTCCATCTGGCGGCGGCGAAACTGACCGGCCGCGACGGCGACAAGGTTGAGTTTGTAGCCGTGCACAACGAAGAGCGATTCGGAGACATCGGCCGCGCCGAGGTGCGGGCGAAATCCGTCGAGACGGCCTTGCGCCTTCTGCTTGAGGCCGCCGACCTCAGCTAAGCTTCGCGATGTTGGGCTTCGGGCGGAACCGCTGTATCCCCATTAGCAGGATTTCTCGGCGGAAACCTTGTTACGCATTCGCGAGCCAGGACGCGGGCGATCGACCGCGGGTCATAGCAACCGATGATCGAATGTAGAAAATGGGGCTATGCCGGTAAACTAAGTGTTACTGATCGCTTGGGAATTGCAATTGCTGGCGAGCGAGGCAACCTCTAGCATCACTTTTGCTCTAGCGTCACAAATCGATTAATTTCAACGGCTTGGGAGGAACCATGGGCCGATTAACTGAGGATATGGGAGAAGGATATTCCAGGCCTCTGGAAGGCTGCCGCATCCTCATCGCCGAGGATAATGTATTGCTCGTGCTCGATATTGCAGACGCGCTGAGCGAAGCCGGTGCGGAGATCGTAGGGCCAGCCGTGAGCGTCCAGCAGGCCGTGTTCCTCGCAAGGTCTGAACGGCTTGATGGTGGCGTACTGGATATAACACTCAAGGGCGGTGACGTATTTCCGATTGCAAGAATACTCGCGGAACAAGGCAAGGGCATCGTCTTCGTCACGGGAATGCTGGATACATCGGCGCTTGAGGTGGAATGGCCCACAGCCAAAGTATTGACCAAGCCTTCCTTGCCGCAGGACCTGATCCAGGCCACAGTCGCAGTTTGCCGGACCGTAACCCCGAGTTGACGCCGATCCAGTGCCCTCCCGTCGGCAAACGCCCTGACGCGTCGAATTAATCTTGAGAACCGGGAAGTCCGGATGATGGCGAGGCCGAGGGACTCTGCTTCGCAGTGTCGGCCGGCTCCTGATGATGGGGATGGGCTCGCTTCCGCCTTCCGTAAACCTCGTCCGCGCGCGCTTCGAAGGCGTCCGCGAATTTGCGGAAGGCGCGGTCGAAGACCGTGCCCATCAGCAGCTGAAATGGCTTCGCCCTGAATTCGTAGTCGAGATAGAATTTGACCTTGCTCTCGGTCTCGCTCACCGGCGCGAAGCTCCAGCGGTTATCCAGACGCCGGAAAGGGCCGTCGAGATACTCGACCAGGATGAGCCCTTCGGCAGGCTTGAGCTGCACGCGGCTCGTGAAGCTTTCGCTGAAGAGCTTATAAGCCACCGTCATATAGGCAATGATCATCTCGCCGTCGGCCTGCGCCTCCCGTTTCATCACCCGCAGCCCTTCGCAAAGGGGCACGAATTTCGGGTATTGCTCCACATCGGCGACAAGCGCAAACATCTCGGCCGCAGAGTGGGCTATGCGGCGGGTCGTTTCGAAAGAAGGCATCAGCAGCTCAAACCATAAATAAAGGGCTCGGCGTCTCGTCGGCCCCCGAGTCTCACCCCATGAGCATGGGGCGCATGCCTGGCTGGCGCGACACGGTATTTCGCCGCATGGGACTAACTGAAAGTCCACGCCGCGTTCCGAAAAGTCAAGATTGAGCCGTTCGACGCAGTCTGGCGCTGCATTCCCTCGAACTGGTCCGTCATTCACGATCAGACGCAACGGATTAGCCGGGCGAAGAGCAGGGCCTCGTTCATCATCACGATTTGGCGTTCTGGGCCGCGCCTCAGCTCACGCTTTTCTTAGTTTTTCGTGATGACCAAATACCTTCGCTTAGCTGTCAGGAATAGAGCGACGAAGGAGAGTTAATATGGCAATGCTAAGCAACCTCGGGATCATGGAATGGACGGCGATCGTATTGGCGACAGTCATTACCCTTCTACCGCTGGTGCCGTACGGCGTCTGACACAAAGGGTAGGCGCACATTCGAAAGGGCCGTGGAGCTCAAAACGCTCTGCGGTCCTCTTTAGCGCATCGCAATTCCGCGGCGCGTTGGAACTGGTGCGAGAGCTGGAACCCTCGGCACGTTTGCTGCGTCCCTAACAGCGCTTAAGAATTTTCGGTTCCTTAAGCTGGCGGATCTGCAGGGTATACTTTTCGTTCAGAATCTTGAGCTGAGCAATCTGCTCATTCGCCGATAACAGCTCATTCTTAAGCCGTTCGGTTTCGCGTTCTAATTCTTCCATACGCTGTTTTTGTTTTATCATGGCATCGGTTTCCTGCTGTAGCGCTGTAGGGCAAGAGTAAGGCCTTCCAGCACGCCGGGATACCTCTCGCTTAAGGTTCCGATCCAGATTATAGGTCCTGCATAAACCGATTTGCAATTCCTGCTGCGGTGCGCAATCGCAGAAGTGGGTTGCGCATTAATCATGGCCCGCTTCACGGCGCTGGAAATTAGGCCATGGCTAGCCGCGCCGCCCTCAGTTTGGCGAAGTCCTCGCCTGCATGATAGGAGGAGCGGGTGAGCGGACTCGCGGCGACCATCAGGAAGCCCTTGGAATAAGCGATGCTCTTGTAGCTCTCGAACTCGGCGGGCTCCACGAAGCGATCGACAGCGGCATGCTTCCGCGTGGGCTGGAGATATTGCCCGATGGTGAGGAAATCCACGTCCGCCGAGCGAAGATCGTCCATGAGCTGGAGAACCTCGTTCCGCCCTTCGCCCAATCCGGCCATGATGCCCGACTTGGTGAACATGGTCTTGTCGAGTTCCTTGGCCCGCTGCAACAGGCGGAGCGAGTGGAAATAGCGCGCGCCGGGCCGGATCGTGAGATAAAGCCCCGGCACCGTTTCAAGATTGTGGTTGAAGACGTCGGGTTTGGCCGCGATTACCGTTTCGAGCGCGCCGTCGCCCTTCTTCAGGAAATCGGGCGTCAGCACTTCGATGGTCGTTTGCGGCGCGGCGGCGCGAATGGCCCGGATCGTTTCCGCAAAATGCCCTGCCCCGCCGTCTGCGAGGTCATCGCGGTCTACAGAGGTGATTACCACATGTTCGAGGCCGAGAGCCGCAACCGCGTTCGCCACATTCTCCGGCTCATTCGTATCGAGCGGGCCGGGAAGCCCCGTCTTCACATTGCAAAAGGCGCAGGCGCGCGTGCAGGTGTCGCCCATGATCATCATGGTCGCGTGGCGTTTCTCCCAGCACTCGCCGATATTCGGGCAGCCGGCCTCCTCGCAGACGGTGTGCAGGCTGTTTGTGCGAACGATCTCTGCGGTGTTCGCGTAGGCTCTTGAGCCGGGGGCCTTGACGCGAATCCAGGCAGGCTTGCGCTGAACCGGCGTGTCGGGCCGGTGCGCCTTCTCGGGGTGCCGCGGCGCGCTTCCTTCGCGCTTATCTATAAGAGTAACCACTGGCCCTCCCCTCCTCGCTCTTTCGAAACATAGTGTCCCAGCGGCCGATCTGCCAAGATCTTCCATATCCGCCCTTCCGGGATCATAACAGCACGGACGCTGGTGTTTGCGAGAGCCCCGGATCGTTCTCGGGGGCTGACTTCCCATGAAACCGAAAGCATGGCGCCCAGCACAGCACCTGCCGGGCCCCTAAATCACTCAGCCAGACGGGCCAGCAGTCCAAGAGAGTTGCTCTCAATGCTGTGGCTGAGAGTCAGCATGTCCTGAAGATTTTGTACGAGAGACACTTGGGTAAGCTTGAGATGGCCCAAAAGGCTGTTCAAGCCAGACGTTGCACATCGAATGCGCGCGCTTTCCATGGTTCCGAGAAGGCGCGCCGTTTCCAGGCCGGAGGCGGCTCTTTTGAGGTTAGCACACACACGGTTGAAGCGGATCGCGTCAGCCGCAATGGCGCGGAGCCCTTCCAGGGCCTTGCTTTCATATTCGCCGCGCTGCCGGTCGAGAGCTATGATTTCGGTTGCAGGCGCGGGCACGCTTTGAAGTTCCTGCACAAACTTATTGCGCATTTCCTTTTGGATCTGAGCCACGCAGAAAACAAAGAGTCCGGCGTTGACTGTCGCCAGGAGATGGCTCGCGGCATCGATAAAATCTCCGATGACCGCGGCGATCTCGCTCGACAGGGCGCTATATGTCGTCGAAATGGAGGCGATTGTCGCGCCACCTGAACCGAGTTGGGCAGCCTGCAGTCTGAGATTGAGGGGGACAAGCCGTTGAGTGCGATAATCCGAAAGTATCTCATTGGCCCGAAGCATGAGATTTTTAGCTGCATCAGCCACCGATGCGAATTGAACGGTGGCCGAAGTGGAGGCTCGTCCCAATTGCGTGTCGCGAGCTTTGATCTCCTGGGCTAGCGCGCTCGCCACGAATGTCCCGTGGTCTTGGAAACCGAGTTCCCAAAGCCTGTACACGAAGAACTGTGCGCTTTCCGCGG
Source organism: uncultured Alphaproteobacteria bacterium (assembly GCA_963833565.1). Taxonomy (GTDB): domain Bacteria; phylum Pseudomonadota; class Alphaproteobacteria; order Rhizobiales; family Rhodomicrobiaceae; genus Rhodomicrobium. The sequence continues at coordinate 93,858 of CAWHYO010000019.1, read as the reverse complement.
GCTTTAGATGCGGGTCCTTCTCAACCGTCAGAAGCGTCGCATATTCTTTCTCAATAAGTTGGAGAGTGGGGGTGCTCGGCTTTATCCGCACAGAAAGATAGCCGTCCTCGGTGGGCGTAACGATGGCGAAGACCCAATAAAAGCGGCCGTCCTTGGCCCTATTCTTGATGTAGGCGCCGAAGGGTTCTCCCTTTTTGATCGTGTCCCACATCAGCCAGAATAGGCCTCTCGGCATATCAGGGTGCCGAATAATATTGTGCGGCTTTTGATAGAGCTCTTCCCAGGAATATGTGGTCACCCTCTGAAACACGGAATTTCCGAAGAGTATTTTTCCTCTCTTGTCGGTTCTGGAGAAAAATATCTCCTCGAAGCCGAATGGAAGCTCGACAGCCGCGTGTGCTTCCGGATCAATGCGCATCGAGGCGGCGCACTTTTGTAGAACCCCTGTTTGTTGCGAGCAGGTTCTCTTCCACCCGGGTTCAATCCTTTCTTGTCCTTGGATTTAGAAAGCCGCTCGTTCCAAGATTGAAGGCGATCTGACTGAGGCAGCGCAATATTGCATTGGCGGTCCTAAAGAAATGTGATCGGACACCCGCGCCTTGATCGAGGACACAGGTTTGCGAGCCCTTGCCGCCATGCCATTTGTGGCAAAACCTGTGTTGTTGCGCAGCAGTGCTCAAATGTGGATCGCGCGACCATAGGCGTCGAGCACGCTTTCGCCCATCATCTCCGAGAGCGTCGGATGCGGGAAGACGGCCTGCATCAGCTCGGCTTCGGTTGTCTCCAGCGTCTTGGCGATGCTGAAGCCCTGGATCAACTCCGTGACCTCGGCGCCGATCATATGAGCGCCAAGCAACTCGCCCGTCTTCGCATCGAAGATCGTCTTGACGAAGCCTTCCGGCTCGCCGAGCGCGATGGCCTTGCCATTGCCGCGATACGGAAAACGGCCGACCTTGATTTCGCGCCCGTTGCCTTTCGCCATCGCCTCGGTCAGCCCGATGGAAGCAACCTGTGGATGCGAATAGGTGCAGCCCGGAATGTTGCGGACGTTGAGCGGATGCACATCATTGCGCCCTGCGATCTTCTCCACGCAGATGATGCCCTCGTGGCTCGCCTTGTGGGCAAGCCAGGGCGGCCCTGCCACGTCGCCAATCGCGTAGAGGCCCGGCACACCGGTGCGGCAATATTCGTCGATCACGATGTGCGACTTCTCGACTTTAACGCCCAGCTCTTCCAGGCCCAGATTCTCGACATTGCCGGCGATGCCAACGGCCAGGATGACGCGCTCGAACTCTTCGGTTTTCTGCTTGCCATCCTTCAAAGTGAGCGTCGCTTTCACGCTGTTTGCGTTCTTTTCGAGCTTATCGACCTTCGCGCCGGTGTAGATCGTCATGCCCTGCTTCTCGAAGGACTTCTTGGCAAAGGCGGAGACCTCCTCGTCCTCGACGGGGAGAATACGGTCCATGATCTCGACCACGGTCACCTTCACGCCGAGCGCGTTGTAGAAGCTTGCGAATTCGATGCCGATCGCACCCGAGCCGACCACAAGCAGCGACTTCGGCATCATGTCCGGCACCATCGCCTCCTTATAGGTCCAGACGAGCTTGCCATCGGGTTCGAGGCCCGGAAGGCTGCGGGCCCGGGCACCGGTTGCGATGATGATATGCTTGGCCTCGACATCGGCGAGCGCCTTGCCGTCCTTGCCCTTGACCGCGATCACGCCCTTTGCCTTCAGCCGCGCCGTCCCATCGATGACGGCGACCTTGTGCTTCTTGAGAAGGAAGGCGACGCCCGAGGAAAGCTTCCCAGCCACCTGCCGGGAGCGGCTGACGATCTTCGCGAGGTCGAAACTCAGGCCATTCGCCTTGAGGCCGAACTCTTCCGCGTGCCGGATCAGCGTCGCCACCTCGGCGGTGCGCAGCAGGGCTTTTGTGGGAATGCAGCCCCAGTTCAGGCAGATGCCCCCGAGGTGCTCGCGCTCGATCACCACAGTTTTCAAGCCGAGCTGCGCCGCCCGGATCGCCGCAACATAGCCGCCGGGTCCGCCGCCGATCACCGCGACATCGAATGCTTCGCTCATGCTGGTCCCTCAATCGAGATCAGGGCTCTCTTAGATGTCACAGGAGCCCCATGAAATACGCTATCAAGCTCAAGAAAAACACAAGGGTGGCTGCAATACCAAAGAAGGAACGCGCCGCGTGGAGTTTTCCCCATTTCCGGATAAGAGCTCTCGCCTCAGAGTTCTGGTCTGACGGTTCCATTGCCATGAGTTTGTTGTTCGTCGGCATGATCGCAAGCAGCGTCCACGGCCAATTGGCGATTATCAGGATTGCGCCCAGGAGAAAGCCATCCTGTCCGCTTTCATACCAGGCCAGGAGCCCAAACAGGCAGCCAAGGGCCGCAAGCGGCGCCTGCATGGCGAAGCCGCGTTTGTAAGAAGGTTTCCATTCGGAGAGGAGCGCCTTGTCGTCGAGTTGGAGACGGGCGGGCTGCTCTGCGACGTTGATATATATTGCAGCGCCAGCGAAAACCGCAGCGATGGTGAGAGCGAGAAGGCCGAACACAATGGACAAGTTGGCAATCCGTCAAACGAGCATTGTCACAGGCTCCTCGACAAAGCCCTTGAAGGCCGCGAGAAGCTGTGCACCAAGCGCGCCATCCACGACGCGGTGATCGCAGGACAGCGTGCAGCCCATCATGGTCGCGATGGCGATCTGTCCATTCTTTACGATCGGCCGCTGCTCGCCGCGCCCGACGGCCAGGATCGTGGCGTGGGGCGGGTTGATGACGGCGTCGAAGTGGTCGATGCCGAACATGCCGAGGTTCGAGATGGCCGTCGTGCCGCCCTGATATTCGTGCGGCGCAAGGCGGCGGCGGCGAGCGCGCTCGGCCAGCCTTTTCATCTCGTTGGAGATCTGCGCAAGCGTCTTCCGCTCCACGCCCTTGATGACCGGCGTGAACAGGCCGCCGTCGATGGCGACGGCAACGCCAATGTCGGAGCTCTTGTGAAGCAAGATGCCGCGCTCGGTGAAGGTGGCGTTGGCTTCGGGCACGCGTTGCAGCGCCAGCCCCATCGCCTTGATGAGGAAATCATTCACCGAAAGCTTGTACGCGTTCGGCCCATCTTTCGGAGAGCGCGCGTTGAGCCGTTGCCGCGCATCGAGAAGCGTATCGATCTCGCAATCGATGGTCAGGCGGAAATGGGGGATCGTCGCCGCCGCCATGGTCAGGCGCGCAGCGATAGTTTTCCGCATATTGTCGAGCGGGCGGATTTCGTAGCTGCCCTTCTCGTAAAGCGCGAGGATCTGATCGTCGGGCATCGCCGCCGGGAAGACGCGGCTCGGCACAAGCGCGCCGCCATTTTGCGGAACGGGCGCTTCCACGGCGGGGGCCTGCGGCGCCGGGGCTGCTGTGCCCGAACGCACGGCCTCGTCAATGTCGTGCTTCACAATACGTCCATGCGGACCCGAACCGCGAACGCGGGACAGGTCGACGCCCGCCTGCGCCGCGAGCCGTCGAGCGAGGGGAGACGCGAAAATGCGGCTTTGACCGTTCGCTTTCGCGGGCGCGGGCGTCTCCGCAGCCTTTGCCGGTTGCTGTTGAGCAGGTTGGGAGGAGCGGCCTTGGCCTTCTCAGCCTGCGGCGCTGCTTATGCTCGGGCGCAGGTTGGGCGGGCTCCGCGCCATACCCTTTCAAGACAGCGGCGTCCTCGCCGTCCGACAGAAGCACCGCAATCGGCGTATTGACCGCCACGCCTTCCGTGCCCTCCGGGATCATGATCTTCCCGATCGTGCCCTCGTCGACGGCTTCGACTTCCATCGTCGCCTTGTCGGTCTCGATCTCGGCGATTGCGTCGCCCGAGGCAACGTGATCGCCTTCCTTCTTCAGCCACTTCGAAAGCTTGCCCTGCTCCATGGTGGGCGACAGCGCGGGCATGAGGATGGGGGTGGGCATCGTCTTATCCTTGAGGCGGGCGCCGGTGGAAGTTACGCATCCTTGGCATCGATAACGATTTGGGGGGCTCGCCTGCCGAGCGGCTGAAACTGGCCGCCGGCCGCAAGCTTCTTCTGCGCGAGATACGCGATTTCATCTTCGATGTCTTCGATGAGGCATTTGCGATCGACAGGGCGGTCTGCGCTCATGCGATAGCGCGTGTTCAGATAGCCGTCCGTCACGATCACGAAATAGCCCTTGCCATCGGCTTCGTAATCGGCGGCGTGGCCATCGCCATATTTTGTCCAGGGCGATCGCTTGTGCATGGCGTCAATTGCGGTAGCAGACGGCTTTCGCGGCGGCGACAACGCGCGCGGCATCCGGCAAAGCCAGCTTTTCGAGGTTGGCGGCATAGGGCATCGGCACATCCGCGCCGGAGACCTTCGTCGGAGGCGCATCGAGATAATCGAAAGCCTTCTCCACCACCTGCGCGCAGATCTCGGAGCCGACCGAGCAGTGGGGCCAGGCTTCCTCGACGGTAACGATGCGGTTCGTCTTTCGCACCGAAGCCAGAACGGTGTCGATGTCGAGCGGGCGCAGCGTGCGCAGATCGATGACCTCGGCGTCGATGCCTTCGGCCTCCAGCTGCTTCGCCGCGTCGAGCGAATACACCATGCCGCGCGACCACGATACGATGGTCACATCCTTGCCGGGCCGGGCCACCTTCGCCTTGCCGATGGGCACCAGCCAGTCATCGCCCTTTGGAACTTGCCCCGTCGTGCCATAGAGGATTTCGTTTTCGAGGAAGACGACCGGGTTCGGATCGCGAATGGCGGCCTTCAAAAGCCCCTTCGCGTCGGCGGCCGTCGAAGGCGCGATCACCGTGAGGCCCGGAACGTGGGCGTACCACGCGGAAAATTCCTGGCTGTGCTGGGCAGCAACGCGCGCCGCCGCGCCGTTCGGCCCGCGGAACACGATGGGGCAGCCCATCTGGCCGCCGGACATGTACAGCGTCTTGGCCGCCGAGTTGATGATCTGGTCGATGGCCTGCATCGCGAAGTTGAAGGTCATGAACTCGACGATGGGCCGCAAACCGCCGAAGGCAGCGCCGACGCCAAGCCCTGCAAACCCGGCCTCGGTGATCGGCGTATCCACGACGCGTCGCGGGCCGAACTCGTCGAGCAGGCCTTGCGTGATCTTGTACGCGCCCTGATACTCCGCGACCTCCTCGCCCATGACGAAAACATTGTCGTCGCGCCGCATCTCCTCCGCCATCGCGTCGCGCAAGGCTTCACGCATGGTGATTTGCACCATTTCGACGCCTTCGGGGATTTCGGCTGCGCTGTCGTAGCCGGCGGGAAGCTCCTCGGGGGCGGTTTCGCGAACCCGCGACATCGACGACAGCGCGGTCTTCGCTCGCTCCGGCACCGGAAACGGCGCAGCCGTCGCTGAGGGTTGCGCGGAGCCATTGGGTTTCGCCGCAACTCCATTCGCCAGCGCGGATGTGTCTTCACCGTCCGACAATATGACAGCAATCGGCGTATTCACTTTCACGCCTTCCGTACCTGCCGGAACCAGGATCTTGCCGAGCTTGCCCTCGTCGACGGCTTCGACCTCCATCGTGGCCTTGTCCGTCTCGATTTCGGCGATGACATCGCCCGAGCGAACCTCGTCGCCCTCGGCCTTCACCCACTTGGCGAGCTTGCCCTCTTCCATCGTGGGCGACAGGGCTGGCATCAAGACTTGTGTCGGCATTCCATTCCCGCCTTCGTGAAAGAGATGGGGTTTATGACGCTTTGCACGGCGAGACCGGGCGCTCGCCGCTCTTTATCCGGCACATATCTGAAATATGCTTCTGCATATCACGTTTCATGACGGGCCGGATCGTTTTTCCAGCACACAGAATAGCATCGCCCATTTTGCGCTTCATAACATTAGCGTGATTTTTCGTGCGGCAGCTTTGTTGACATCTACTTTCGGCGCCCACGCGGCGCGGCCGGATAGCCGCATATTTGAGTGCGGCTGGTCAGGAATATTCAGCTGGGGGCTATCGCAACACGTCTGTGTAAAGCTCGGCCGGATCGGGCTCGGGGTCGCTTGTGGCGAAATCCGCCGCCTCGTTCACGATGCCCCGGATTTCCTTGTCGATCGCCTTCAGATCGTTCTCATTGGCCTGGCCGCTTTCAAGAAGGTGCGCACGCGCCTGCTCGATCGGATCGCGCTCGTGGCGCATCTTCTCTACCTCGTCCTTCGTCCGGTATTTCGCGGGGTCGGACATGGAGTGGCCACGGTAGCGATAGGTCAACATCTCGAGAATGAACGGCCCTTTGCCCTCCCGGGCGTGGGCCACGGCCCTTTCGCCTGCCGCTTTGACGGCGCGGACATCCATGCCGTCGACCTGCTCTCCGGGGATGTTGAAACTCGCGCCGCGATGCGAAAGATCGGTAACGGCTGAGACCCGGTCGATGCGCGTACCCATGCCGTATTTATTGTTCTCGATGACGTAGACGACGGGAAGACGCCAAACCGACGCCATGTTGAAGGCTTCGTAAACCTGGCCCTGGTTCGCCGCGCCATCGCCGAAGTAAGTCAGGCAGACGTGGCCGTTGCCCTTGTACTTGTTCGCGAAGGCCAAGCCGGTGCCGAGCGGCACCTGCGCGCCGACAATGCCATGCCCGCCGTAGAACGACTTCTCCACGGAGAACATGTGCATGGAGCCGCCCTTCCCCTTGGAATAGCCGCCCCGCCTGCCGGTCAGCTCGGCCATCACGCCCTTCGGGTCCATGCCGCAGACGAGCATATGCCCGTGATCGCGGTAGGCGGTGATGACCTGATCGCCTTCCCGGATCGCCATCTGCATGCCGACGACGACCGCCTCCTGTCCGATATAGAGATGGCAGAAGCCGCCGATCTTGCCCATGCCGTAGAGCTGCCCCGCCTTCTCCTCGAAGCGGCGGATGAGAAGCATCTCGCGGTAGGCGCGCAGCTCTTCGTCCTTGCCGAGCCCCGGCGGAGGCTGCTTGTGGTCCTTCTCTGCCAGGGAACTGTCGTCGAGCATAGGCGCGGCTTTCTCTAAACGCTGCATCCAGACGATGAAGGTGTACTCCAGGAGGGCTCTTACGCGGAGTCACATATTTTTCAATACGCTTTTCTTGATGTCTGTTCCAGGTTCGTCCCTCACCATGGAAGGCTAGCGGACCGCCCTTTCGCTGTTGACGATTACGATGTCCGTGGGACGGGCGTAATCGAGAAGTTCACGGGCTTGCTCATCGAGCAGGTCTGTGCTGGCAGCCTTGGGACCGAGAAGCTCGGCGTCGCGCTCAAGCCGGGCGCGCTGCGCTTTGAGCGCCGTCAGGTCCTTTTTCATCTCTGCAATTTTTGCACGAAGCAACTCATTGGCAATCAGTCCGTGCGGACCGCGCACAGCGTCGGCCGCAACGTACACGCTCATCGCCATGAGCGCCGCGAGCAGGATGATCTGGCGCAGGACTTGCGGATTTCGGCCTCTCATCTCGTGACCTCCTGTCCGTCATGACTATGAACGGCGCCCCATACCGGGAGGTTAACGGGAGGACGAACGCAGCGCGGAAACTCCATGAGTGACCAAAGGGCCACCCTCAAGTCCTGGGAGATTTATCGCACAATTAGGAATGGGTTTACTATGAACAAATACACTTCGAGCGTGCATCAAGCATCCCTTCCTAAGCCGGCCGTAATCGAGCCGCCCTACAAGCCATATCCCGAATAAAGAGGACCGACATGACAGACAGCAACAAGCGGACACTCAGTGTCCTCCTGCCGAGTCTTGTGGCGTTCGTTTTCCTGGTTAACATAGCAAGCAAGGCGAGCATTCAAGCGCCAGCAATTCACGGAGCGCCGGCAATCCTGGCGGCTGCAGCTCCGCTTTACGACAAATCGTCATACACTTTCGCGCAGGTCCCTGCGGACAAGTGCAGCGTCTCCTGGGTCAACGGAGGCAACTACGTTCTGGCCACACCCAGCGCTTGCAAGGGAGTCAAAGTTGTCGCGATGACAATTGGCGTCTCGGCGAAATCTTGCACCGAAAGCGTTGGAGAGGATTTCCGCCGCCTCAGCAATACAACCTTGTTCAAGGGTGACTTCGGCTTCTATCTTGGACAAGACAGACCTGCCCGTTGTCTCGTTGTTCAGGAGATCTGGGGAAAGTACGTCTGAGCGTGACTAGCGACTTTCGAGGCTAAATTGTGGCAGGAACACAGCAATACGGCGTAGCCATACTTTAACCAAAATCACATTGATGTTACCTGCTTGCAAGGCGTGGTTGGGTTTTGACAGCCGCGCCTCTCTTCGTTGTGTTCTCTATATGTAAAAAGGTGAGTTCGATTGTCGATGAAGCGTAAGATCCTCCCTCTCCTATTTGCCGTCGCACCGCTCACATTGGCCCATGCCGGAGAAGAGGTCCTCTCTGGGCCTGCTCTGCAACATGCGGTCGCGGGGCGTACAGTTTACATCAACACGCCGATGGGCGAGGTTCCGATCCGCTATTCCAAGAGCGGCCACGTCAGTGGATATACCGAGCTTGCCACTCTCGCCGGAGAGTCGACGACACAGGATCGCGGGCGCTGGTGGGTTGCCGAGAACAGGCTCTGTGTTCGCTGGCAGAACTGGATGTCGGGGACGACGCACTGTTTCACCATGCACAAGGTCGGCCCCACCATGGTCAGGTGGCGGCGGGAAGACGGCAAGAGCGGGTTCGCCCGGATCGGTTAGGCACGCCAAGCCCGGAAAGGCGAAGCCTTGTCCGGGATCCTAACAAGTTGAAATGCCTGCCTTTTGGCGATCCCGGCTCGCGCTTCGCCTGACCGGGACGACAAAGCGGCGCTTGATCAGGCAGCGAAGCGCCGTTCGTGCTTGCCCTCGCGGACTTCCTCGATGATTTTCGCCGAAAAGGCCTCAAGGTCGGAGGGCTGGCGGCTGGTGATGAGGCCCTGGTCTGTTACGACCTCCTCATCGATCCATTGGCCGCCCGCATTGATCACATCCGTCTTGATCGACTTATAAGAGGTGGCCCGATGGCCCTTCATGATGCCGGCCTCGATCAAAAGCCAGGGCGCATGGCAGACAGCTGCAACTGTTTTCCCCGCGGAGTAGAAGTCCCTGATGAACGCAATCGCCTGCTGATTGACGCGCAGGTAATCGGGATTGAGCTGCCCGCCCGGCAACACGATGGCGTCATAATCTTGCGCGCTCACCTCGCCAAGCGTTTTGTCCACTTTGACGGGGTGGCCCCAATCCTTCATGTCCCATCCTTTGATTTCGCCGGATTCGGGCGACACCACGTCCACGGTTGCACCCGCCTCTCGCAGCTTTCTCAACGGCACCTCAAGCTCGGATTGCTCGAAGCCGTTGGTTGCCAGAATAGCTATCTTTTTTCCTGCTATATCAGCCATTTGCCTCTCTCCTCGTTCTTCTCTTCTATGAGCCGAACGGGAGAGCGCGCAGGCTGTTCCATAACTGGCGAGGCTATTGCGCCGTCGGCGCCCAGGCGCCAAACGACGGTTTCGGGCTGCCGACCTCCGCTTTCGAGGTAGCGACAACCGATTTCGGTCCAGCAATATCGGGTTTCATGCTGACGGCATCCGGTTTCGGGCTCGTCATCGTCACAGTGGGGGTCGCGGCGACGGCCAGCGAAGCGACCGTTTTCGGTGAGATGAGATCCACGATCCGCTTCAGCTCGCAATTGTTGCGGTTTGCGATCGAGACCGCCGTATCTCCCCTGTCGTCCGCAGACGTGCAGCGCGCGGGATCGCCGATCGTCAGACGGATAAAATCGCTTGAAAGTCCGGAGAGTTTCCAGCCGAGCGGCAGCGGGAAGGCTTTCTGATCGAGTTGAACCACAATCATTTTCTCGCCGAGTTCTGTCCGCGCTTCCGTCACCGCCTTGCGCGATTGAAGATCACGGACGGACAGGAGCGTATTGACCGGAGAGAACAGGTCGTAGAGCCAGCCTCGCACAGGCGTGGATCCGACCGGCTCAACGCCTGCCGCCGCCGTGAGCGCTTTGGACTTGTCGGTGAGCGTGATCAGATAGAGATCGATAGTGTTGCCGCCGACTTCCTTCAGCTTGTTGTAGAGCTGAAGCGCGGTCTCAGCGCCTGAGCTATCCGCATACCCGCCGTCGACAAAAGTCAAACGAGAGCCCTTGCCGAGTTCCAAGGTCCAGGGCGGCATAAGCGCCGGAAAGCGAGCGCTGATCACCGCCGCCTCGATCAACGTCTGATCGGACGCTCTCTTGGAAAGGTTATCGAACGAGTAGAGCGTGCCGCCGCCGAACGGTTCCAGGGAAAACGGCGCGAACGCCACCCGGTATCCGGTCTCGACCCAGGTCGCGTTCAGAAGCAGCGCCGGCACATCCCCCTTTTGCGACCAGCTGTCCGAAAAGGGACGCGCCAGAAGATTTCGTTCCTCTTGAGCGGGGCAGTCGTAGTCGCCGCCCTTGCTCGACGGCCCGCTGCGCTTGAAGCTGTCGATGAAGCTTTCTTCCAGGATGCGATCCCGTCTGCCCCATGCCGAGCCGCCGCAAGGGGACTTGCTGGAAGGCGTCCCGCTCTCCCAGAGGAGGCTGGCGCGAACCAGCCCCCTGAGAAAGTCCGGCACGAGATAGGCCAGCACGGGGCTGATATGGTCATCCTGCGTTATGGTGCGCAGCCGCCTCGAAAGTTCACCCGGCCGGGCAAACAGGCTGTCGCATCCAGGCTCGACATCAACCGCCGCCTTCCGGTTGGTTCCGCGCGCGATGCTATCCGCGAAAGCCGCGTCGAACAGGCTCGCGCCGACGCTGCCTCCGGACACCGCGCTTATTGCGAAGACGTGCCGTGCAAAGGCCGGACAGTGATCCTGCATCGTCGCAAGAAAGGCCCCCGCCGTGGACGCGGCATAAATCCCGCCGCCCTGGGCCGAAACAATGAACACCGGATACCGCCCCGAGCCGATTTTGCGTTCCGCAAGCCAAGCCTGGAATATTGGTCCAATGTCGTTTGCTTCTTTTGCGACTGTCGATTCCTGCTCAAGCTCGCTTCCGCTCCGGTCGCCCAGAATTACGTCTGCGGCAAGCGCTGCGACAGCGATGAGGGGGAACAGCACAATGACGGCTTGGCGCAAGCCGAGAGGCAGGCCGTCCGTGGCCATGAGAAGCCATGACGGCAATGCCAAAATCAGGCTGAAAATCTTTCTGTAAAAACCAGAACAGCAGCCGCACCGCGACCGCCGCCTCAATCAGCACGAAGGCCGTGCCTGCCAGCGGCCCCGCAAGCCGTGACGCGATCAATGTTGCATCGGGAACAAGGACGGGTACTGCAACGAGGAGCGCGGCGAACCCATAGCAAAAGGAGAGAAGCAGCTTCAAACTCCTCGTTCTCTTCCGAAACCGGTGGAAGAGCGCAAGCAAGGCGATATAGGCCACAAGCGTGATGGCTGCCGCTGCGATAATTGCTCCGGGAAGATTCGAAAGCGTCTTGAGAGCGCCGCGCGGCAGCCCGGTCTCGCCGGCATCGAGCACGTGCCGGTAGACTTGCGCGAGCCCTATGAAAAGTCCGAAGAATGGCAGACTCGCTGCAAACGCAGTCTTGAGGTCGCGCACATCGAAGATGCGGCGGTCCAAATGAATGTCCGCGTGATCGGGATAGATGGCGTCGATGCGGCCGGAAACCTCGATATGGTTCCAGGCGTAAAGCAGGCCGCTGAAAAGCGAGACGGCGGCAAGCCCAGCGATCCCGCGCCCGTAATCTCCGTCCTCGACGATGCCGAGATACACCTCCTGCATCTGAGGCACGGTAGCGAAAAGCCAAGCCGCCGCTATCCCCATGATGAGCGGAGCAAGGTAGACCGTGTGCGCAAGCAACCGGAAATATTGGCTTGTGAACATACCGAAGCGGCCGCTTGCGGGGCGCGCACGGTGGAACCGGTAGTTTGCAATCCCTATTTTGCTCAGAAACATGGTGAGATCGAGCAAAGTCTTCTCCCCCGAAGAAACGTTTTCCCAGATCAGTTGCCGGACTTATCCTCCTCGACCGGTTCGACAGACGAGAACTCCTTGATCGCGCTTCTCAAGGTTTCAAGGTCGCCCTCCGAATAGGCCAGGAAATAGACCTCGCGGAGCGGCGATTTTGGATTCTCCCTGAAAAACGCGAGAGTGCGCTTCACGAGCAAAGGAGCGACGCGCACAACCGGAAAACCGCTCTGCCCCGTCCCCAGAAGCGGCACCAAAGCCGAACGGTAGCGCTTTTCCGCCGAGATCGCCTTCAGGACGTTGTCCATCGACATTTCGATGTTCTGAAGCGTGGTCGAAAGACCGGCGCCGATGCTCCCCGCAACGCTCGCAACGTGAAAAATGCGGCGCACATTGTGCGTCTTCTCCAGTTCGCCTGCGACCGTTTGCAGAACGGTGCCCGGCTTGACGAAGCTGCGCGGCCTAAGCTCGGCCGCCAGCGCCTTGCCGATGGTATCCTCCGCAATGGACCGGCCGTCTTCATACCTTTTTGCGCCAAGCGAGCGGATGGTGGCCGACACGGACCGGCCGAAAAACCGGTCCATCATCATGTCGGTGTTCTCGGAGTTCACCCAGACTTCGACGTCCTTCGTCGCCTTGATACTGCCGGTCTTGATGCCGAGGACCTGTTTGGCGTTGAGTTTCGCCACGAAAGTCCGCGAGTCTTCATCGTCGAACTCAGCCCGCGCAAGCATGGCCGCGCGGCGCGCCATGAACCACTGCCCCGCTATGATAAGCTTCGGGTCTTCGAATTCGCCGGCCGACAGCTTTCGGAAGAAATCGTCGACAGTGAACTCGACGATCTCGATGTCTTCGCCATCCGAAGCAAGGCCGCCGCCTTCGGAAGTCCTGTCCGTGCTGCGAACCTCGGCATAGAAAAGATGGATGAGTTCGGTGCTTCCGCCGGGCGAGGAGAAGAACGTGGCGACCGGCGTGGCGTGGGTGATCTGATAGCCGGTTTCCTCCTGAACCTCCCGGACGAGGCATTGCAGGGGCGTTTCCTGTGCCTTGCCCTGTTCATTGGCGGGGATCATGCCGGCCACCGCCTCGATGAGCCAGCCGCGCCCGCGGCCCTTTTCGTGCGTCGGAAGCCGGAATTGATTGACCGTGATGACGACCCGGCGCTCGGGATCGTACAAGAGCGCCGCGACCGCGTCGCCGCGCTCAAAAACGAGAATGGAGCGTTCGGGGCTCATCGCGCCATCGAACTGCTCGTGTGAGACCGTATACTCGTCAACCGCGAAAAACGCGTCGAGCAACCGGTGTTTTCCGGATATCACGAACTGACACGGCTTTGTCTTTTCCGGCATCTAACCCCGCACCCGGCAATATCACCTTATAAAAAGGCCGTATGATTCTATCGCGCTCTTGGCGGCATTGTGCCGTAATCTTGGCAAGATGACGGCGGTATTCTGCCCATCGAGGAAGTTTCTCTGGAAACTACGCTCGCGCAAAGCAGACCGCTGTCTCAACCCGAGGCGAAAATTTTCGGGTTTATATGCTCTGGACGAAAGCCAAGCCCGATAATACGCGCCGGTATCCTTGCAAGGAGAGGAAACCATCTCAACAAGCGTAGAGCCAACGGAGGCTTCAGCGGACCTTCCTTGCCGAGCACGCTCCTGATGACATTGTTCTGGATCTGCACCTGAAGCCACTGCGTACGCCGGGTGGGCGCCTCGCGCCGTTCCTGAACGCGTGCCAGGTCACGCGCGTTTACCCGGCCAGCCCGAAGAGGCTCCGAAAGGATGCTTGCGGCTGCGACTGCATCCTGGATCGCAAGATTGATCCCGACCCCGCCGACGGGCGACATGGTGTGGGCGGCGTCGCCGATGCAAAGGAGACCGGGCCGGTACCACTGCCTCAGGCGATCGACGCCGACTGTGAGGAGCCTGATGCCGTCGAAACTTTTCATGTCTTCGGTGCGGCCCTTGAGAAACGGCGCCAGCTTTTCAAGTTCGCGGCGGAAAGCAGAAAGTCCTTGATCGCGCACGCGGTCGAAGGACCCTTTCGGAATCACATACCCGCACTGCCAGTAATCACCGCGATTGATCATGATGACGATGTGGCCGAGGCCGAAATTGCCGACCGGATCTTTGGGATCGGTGTCAAGGCGAGGCAGCTGGAACCACAGGACATCCATGGGCGCGCCCACGTCCTCAACGGCGAACCCGCCCTCTTTTCTCGTCACGGCGTGCCGGCCATCGCATCCGATCACAAGCGGGGCATGAACCTGCATCGTTCCTTCGGCCGTCTTGGCGTCGACGCCGACAACACTCTCCCCGTCTCTGATGAGGCCGGTCGCTTCGGTCTTCATCAAGAGTTTGAAAGCAGGATAGGCCTTGGCCTCATCCGCCAAGGAAATCCAGAAAATCCCATTGCGGCATGAACGCGACGAACTTGGCGCGCGTCGGCAGATGGGAGAAATCGGCAAAGGTGGTTTCAAGATCGCCGAACCGCCCCTTCAGAGAATAGGCTTCGTAGTGCGGCCGCTGGAGAAGCCTGTCGTAGAGGCCGAGTTCATCCATCACCTGCAGCGTGGAGGGATGGATCGTGTCGCCCCGGAAGTCGCGCAGGAAATCGGCGTGTTTTTCGAGCACGGCCACCGAAACTCCGGCTCGCGCCAGGAGATAGCCGGTCATCATCCCGGCAGGACCGCCGCCCACGACGCAACAGGATACAGAAAGATCGGCCATGGCTTGAGGGGTTCCGCTGTTTACCTTGCCGTTCTGAAGTTTCGAGCAAAGCGGTTGTTCCTCACGAACCTGTCGCGGAGCCTGCCACCATCTTGGCAAGAGAGGTCACGCCCGCGTCTTCTATCCCGCAAGGCACAATGCCTTCGAAATTCGAAAGGTCGGGGCAAATGTTGACGGCGACGCCATGATAGGTCACCCACCGGCGCACGCGCACGCCAATCGCGGCGATCTTCTCGTCGCGGGCGCCGTTCCTCATCCAAATTCCGGGCCGGCCTTGCCTTCGCTCGCCTTCGATGCCGTAGCCGGCGAGCGCTGCGATAACCCACGACTTCAAGGCCATGCACGTGGCGGCGCACATCCCGTCCGCGCTTGTTGAGATCGAGAAGGACGTAAGCCACGAGTTGGCCGGGGCCGTGATAGGTGTACTGCCCTCCCCGTCCCGAGCGGTGAACGGGCAAGCGGGCCGGGTCCAGGAGGTCTTCCGGCTTCGCGCTGGCTCCCGCCGTGTAGAGCGCCGGATGCTCCAGAAACCAGACAAGTTCCGGCGCGCTTCCCGCGAAGATAGCGGCGGCGCGGTCTTCCATCGCCAGGACGGCCGGCTCATAGGCGACCGGCGTCTGACTGAGGCGCCACTCGACGCCCGCCATCTCCCCCAAAGCGTTCGCATGGGCACGCAGCTTTTCTGCGAAAGCGGTGACGCTCTCATCCATATTTTTTTTACGCCGCTGAAGCTTGCGCGGGCCTCTCTTTACTGAAGCGTAACGCCTAGGCGTACATACTGCAAAGGTCTCGCGTTGCTGCGGGGTTGGGGCGCAGTCCCGCGTCCGCCCCGGCACCCCGCAGTGCAACAGACCCGGCCCTTGAGAATGCAGTGCAAGGACTTAAAACCCGAGGCGTCATAAGAACAAATGCGTTTCCTCCAAGATTTTCATTGTTACTGAAGAAGTCCTTTAAGATATTGATTAAAATAAAGTTCCTCCTACCCCTTCCTTCCTAAAGATTTAGGCTTCACTCACTCGTCGCGCTTCTGGTAACATAAAGGGTTCTCGTTGAGCCCTTAATGTATCTTGTAAGTGGGTGGTGTTATGAGAAGGCCGTACTTTTTCCTCCAATGCATCGCCGCTCTTGTGAGCGTCTCGATGCTGACGACCGCAGCGCATGCGCAAAAAACTGCGAAGGCGTGCGAAACCGAATGGCGCGCAAACAAGACAACAATTCAAGCGTCGGGCAAGAAGAAGAAAGACTTCATAACCGAATGCCGAGCCGGAACCGCGCAGACGACAGGCACTGTTCCCGCAAGTCCGACAGCTCAGACGCCGGCGGCTAACCCGCCCGCTCAGGCCGCCGCTCCTGCCAACCCGCAGGCGACCCAACCGGCCACGCCCTCGGCCACGACAACCGCGAGAACCCAGGAGAACGCCACTCCTCCGATGAGCCGCCGCGCCAGGGAAGCTGCTACACCGACGGCGGGCCAGTTCTCGACCGAAGCCGAGGCCAAGGCTCATTGTCCGGGCGATACGGTGGTCTGGGCTAATACGCGCTCGAAGGTCTATCACTTCGCGGGGACTCGCACCTACGGCAAGACCAAGATCGGCGCTTATATGTGCGAAAGGGATACCGTTGGGGCAGGCATCCGCTCAGCCAGGAATGAGAAGCGCCCGAAGGCTTGAAGTTTAGCTTTTTAAAAAAGGTGTGCGCGGTGACTTCTGCCGCCGCGCACGCCGGTCATCGAAATCGAAGCGAACATTCTCGCGAGGGCGTGAAGGCTACGCGCTCTCCATGCGGTTTTGGCAAGCCCAAGTCCGCAAAGCCATGCACTCTTTGCTGGCATTCCAAACTTTTTCGCGCAAGCGGCCTGGAACTGATTCAAATCAAATCCCAATGAAAGGCGAATGATATAATTCGCCCCTTGGTATTTGGTGTGCCAACTGTTAGTTGTGGACCCATTCAAGGGCCATCATAAGCCGGCATAAGTTAGCGCAGTTTCCTATTTATTTTTATATACAGCTGCTGAATGCACCGTTCGCGCTTGGCCTTGGCCGTATGAAAAATTTTTCGGGCTCCGTGTTCGCCGCCATTTAAAGAACGGAGCCAAAAAGGGAGAATGTAAGGTGGCACAATCGGCAAAGCAGCCGGAGCTGAATGTCGTTCCCCTGGAGACCAGCTCAAGCCTGAGGACCCTGGCTTACGGGGCACTGAAACGCGCGATTACCCAAATGGACATTTATGGGCAGCTCGATCCGATCCGGCTGGACGAACGGCAGCTCTCCCAAAAGCTCGGAGTAAGCCGAACCCCGATCCGCGAGGCCCTCACGCTCCTCGAGCGGGAAGGTTTCGTTCGCGCGGTGCCGCGGCGCGGAATCTACGTCGTCCGCAAGTCGAAAAAAGAAATCTGCGAGATGATCGTGGTGTGGGCCGCGCTCGAAGGCTGGGCCGCGAGGCTGGCGGCGACGCGCGCCACGGAGGAAGAGCTCAAGGCGCTGAAGGATCTTTTTCAGCAGTTCAAAAATGAGCCGCTGTCCGATCAGCTGAACGAATATTCGGATGCAAACATCACCTTTCACCAGACAATCATCAAGCTTGGCGGCTGCGATCTTATGGTGGAGATGACCCAGAACCTGTTCATCCATATCCGTGCCATTAGCACGGTGTCGCTCAGGCAAGACAACCGCGCCGAGGATTCGATCCGCGAGCATCTGGCAATCATCGGTGCGCTAGAGGCTCGCGATGCCGATCTTGCCGAAAAGCTCGTGCGCAAGCACACGCTCGGACTTGCTGCTCACGTCGAGAAATACGGCGTGTTCGCGGAGTAGTCGCGCTAGCGAGATCGGGGGCTGGCCGGCGAAAGGCCGGCCTCCTGCAAAACTTCGTGCTTCGAGTCTACGATCTCAAAGGCCGATCGCACCTCGCTGGAGATCGGTATCGACCGTCTGGTCCTGATATCTACGAAGGTCCACAAGGTCTTTGCCCGCGCCAGAATCTGGCGGCGGTTCGAGTGCCGCAGGAACAAGGTGCGCCGCGGCGACGTTCGCTCCGCCATTGCCGCCACCCAAGTATAGAGCGTAATCTCGTCGCCAGGCAGGATCGGGCGCAGATATTCGATGTGATGGGCGCGGACGTACCAGGACACGCCGCTTTTCAGATAGCGTTCCATTGTCCAACCCTGGGCGGAGGAGTGCTCGATGGCGATCTCCTCCATCCAGCGGAGGTATTCCAGGTTATTGACGTGGCCATTTACGTCGATGGAATCCTCGCCGACCCGAAGGTGCTTGACGTAAATTCTAGGCATGTTACCGCGGCAAGGAATCCAAAGGGGCGCAAATGCTAGCTGCGGCGGCGCATCACGCGCCGCCGCGCTTATTCGCGATGTCGTTTCAGCGTCGTTGAGCGCCGTAGGAGCGATCAAGGATGCCTTGGATGTTCTGGAGATGGCCTTGATCGACATCCTGGCCGTGGTCGAAGTGCTCTCCGAATGCGGTAGCGCCGACGCCGCCCATCACGCCGAGTTGCTTGGTCAGGTCCGATAAATCCTTCATGGGCGGCGATGGCGGTTGTCCTCCTTGAGGCGCCTGAGCTCCTCCCCCCTGCGGCATTTGTACGGAGCCGCCGCCGATGGCGCCGCCTAGGACATCGCGCAGGATCTTGCCGAAGATGTCACCGCCCGGGATCTGCGGAGCGCCGGAGCCCGAAGGCTCTTGCCCGCCCGGCATCGGGATCTGAATCGGTCCTCCGCCTCCGATGATGACCGGCTTGATGGTTCCGTTCTGAATTCCTTTCAAAACCTCAGCCAGAATAGCGCCGAGCAGGCCACCGGATCCGGCCTGGCCGCCTGTGTCGACGGGAATTGGAGCCGGAGAACTGGGTGCCTGTGGAGCAGGCCCCGCCGACGTGCCCGCCCCCCCGCGACCGAAAATCTGCCCCAAAATATCACCGATATCGCCAGTTCCTCCGGATGATGGACTGGGAGCGGGAGCGGACGGGCCGCCGCGTCCCAAAATCTGCCCGAGGATGTCGCCGAGCGGGCCAAGGCCTCCGGATGAGGGAGCCGGAGCCGGAGCCTGCGCCGACCCTCCCGTCAATACCCGTCCCAAGACCTGGCCGAGTATATCGCCCATTCCTCCGCCACTTCCTCCGAACCCCTGTGCGGCGAGCGGCACGGCGGGTTCGATACGCAGCAGTCCGGAGAGGACGATCCCGGTAAGTGCGGGCAGCAACTTCTCCAAGATGGTCGAGCTCACGCCTGAGAATTTCTGCGCGTAGTCAATCACCTCCTGGCTTGCCTCCGGCGAGCCGAAGAGGAAGGGGAGCGCCACATTTCCGGTGGCAAGCCCATCGGGTGAAAGCGCCAGCTTCGCATCGTTGTACAGGGCTGGAAGATTCTGCTGCTGTGCCAAAAGGGCTAACAGGTTGCCCAGGCCATCGACGGTTGTCGTCGATTGCTTCAGACCCGCGGATATGGCCGGCAGCAGCGCCGTGACCGCCGACTGGGTCTGTTCCGGTGTCAGGCCCAGCTCGCGCCCGAGCGTCCCTATTGCTTCGCCGTTCTGCGCACTGTCCAGAATTTCATATAGGTTTGCCATGCTCCAACCCCTTACTTTGCCCAACTCTATGAACTTCTTCCAACGATGCGGCTTCGACCCGGCACATCGTCTGCCCGGAATTTAATAAGCGACACGGCTTCCGCTAAGCCTCGGATGATAAAATTCTAAAATGGACGCCAACCTTGGTTGTGGATATCTCGATGGACTCACCTAAACTTGAACTCTCCGTCATGGCCAAGGCTGAAGTTGCGCAGGCAGCGCCAGGAGCAATAAAAGGGAAGTAAGGACCAAGCCTTACCGTTCAAACTGAAGTCTTTCAAAGGCGCTTTGATCCTGTGGAACATCACCCGTGGAACCTCACTACGCTTCGCGCTGAAAAAGACATTCCGTATTTTTGCCAAAATTGCTCCTCAAACACCCCGCTCCTTCGTGAAACCACTTTTGTATCTAGCAAACGTAGGAGTGCATACAGCATGAACGGTGCTGGAAAAAGCGAGACTATTGACTTTGTTCACGGCCCTGAAGATCAGGCCGTGGTGGCTCTCACTCAGCTCATGGAGCTCTATCTCGATAAGAATTCATCCGAAAAACAGCATATTACGTTTCACGCAAACGACAGTTTCAGCGGCCGGGAAATCGATGAAATCGTGACCGTTACGCAGAACATGCCGGCGATTACTCGTGCCCTTCTGGAACATGCCCCCCCGGGCGCCTTGAAGAGTGGCATGCGGGCGATCGGGTCTGCTCTTTATCAGAAAACCAGGAGCATCGAAGCCATGAACGATGTCCTGTACCGCGTCATGGAAAAGTTCCCGAGCCGGGATCAGGACGTCTTACGGGTCCTCGATCATGCGTTCGATGGCATAGGCGGCTGGTGGGCGTAACCCCTGCCCTAGCGCCCTTTCTCGTAAGTGCCGATCAACGTCGCCTCAGCAAGGACATGAGGCTGCATCTTGGCCTCGACCGCGGCCTTCCCGGGCTGACTAAGGCCGCTGAGAACAGCATCGAGGGCGTAGAGCTTGAAGAAATAGCGATGGCGGCCTATCGGCGGACACGGTCCACCATAGACCGCCCGTTTCCAGTCGTTGAGGCCGACCGATGTCCCGGCCGGGAGGGCCTTTATGGCGACGCCCTCGGGAAGCCCAGTCGAGGCCGGAGGAAGATTATAAAGAACCCAATGAACCCAGGTCATTTTCGGCGCTTTGGGATCGGGAGCGTCGGGGTCGTCGACGATGAGGACGAGGCTCTTTGCGCCTTGCGGCACTCCCGGCCAGGCCAAGGGCGGCGAGATGTCATCTCCTTCACAGGTGTACTTTTTCGGGATGGAGCCGCCGTTGGCAAAGGCGGAGGAGACAAGTTTGAGCGTCACGGTACTCTCCTCAAAAGCAGACGCACCACTAAACGGAAAGATCGCGAGCAATAGCGCCGCCAAGCACGGAAGGCATGCGTGAAGGCGCACGGCTCCGACTATGGAATGCTTGGCCTGCGCTCTCGTTGCCTTGGTCGCGCCCGTCATCTCTTGTTATTTAATCGCCAGAAATGCCCCAGCCTCGTCGATCTGGGCGAAAGCGCTCCAAATCACGGTCATGTGTTTGGCGATCCAGCCCTCCTCATTCCTGCGTCGTAGCGTGAACCGCCGCGCTTTACGCTACTCGCATCGGTCAAAGTAGAAGACCTCAGGTAAAACTCCGGTTGGACGCTTCCCCTCAAACTTGAAGGCGCGACCATTGTCTGTGGACGCCAACAACGAATGCAATCCGCCAAGAAACAGAATTGACTCACCCGTCCCATCGCGATTCGGTTTGATATAATTCGGCGTCAGAACTACGGGCCTTCTCCTTCTATTTTGTAAAAATTTAAAATATCCAGATTTTTGACTTTGTATATATGTTCCTCTGTAAACCCATTGAGTTCTTATTGTTTCTGGATTCTCGAAATATGAATTCCGAACCGGTGGCAACTCTCGATTGTTCCGTGCCTTCGCCTTCAAAAATGATCTCAAATACCGATTCTCCGCCGTCTGCATCGCTGGCGCCGTTGGCTGCATAGACCAGCTTTCTAGCGCGGCAAGGACTCTCTTCAGACTGGATTTTCAGGCTGACATTTTTGTTTTCTAATGTCGGGACTGCTTGTTCCTGTCTCGCCTGTTCCGGAGCCTGCTCCTGGCTCGCTTCTTTCGGAGCTTGTTCTTGGCCCGCCTGCTCCGGCGCTTGCTCCTGGCTTGCTTGTTCCGGCGCTTGTTCCTGAATCGCCTGTTCCGGAGCTTTTTCCGGGTTTGCCTGCTTCGAAGCTTGTTCCTGGCTCGTCTGTTCCGGAGGCTGTTCCTGGATCGCCTTTTCCGGAGCTCCTTCCGGGCTCGCCTGCTTCGGAGCTTGTTCTTGGCTCGCCTGTTCGGGAATTTGAACAGATTTCGATGTTTCTCGACCGGCGTCCGCCGCCTCTTTCGGAGGGGCGCTGGCTTCTTGCAGACTTACCTGCGGCTCGGAGGGTGTGTTCGCGGCAGCTGACTTGGCGAGTTTCTCTTGTAAAATGGCCCTATGGTCTGTTGCGCTCTCCAGTTTCGGATTGAGCTTTAGGGCTTCGTCGTAATCCGCGATGGCGCGGGCATGATCGCCTTTGCTGTCATAAACGCTCCCGCGATTTTCGTAGGCTTCCGCCAACTTCGGGTCGAGTTGGATCGCCTGATTGAAATTGGCAAGCGCACCGTCATAGTCGCCTCTGCCTTGATCCTTTTTGCCCTGGATCACATAGCCGGCTGGCCCGCATTTTCCCTCGAGCACAGAATAGAACTCTATGCCTCCGAACTTGAAATACCCAGGCGTCACCGGCTGATCTGTGAGGTTGATGTCCCGGATTCTTCCCAAATCGAAGACCGCGGTTCCGACCTCTCTCCACTCGCGGGGACCGGTCTTTTTAAACTGCTTGCAATCGATCGTGTTGTCAGGAAGCTTCGACTCTTGGTCTTGGGCGACGGCGGGCATCGAAAGCCCAAGAGCCGAAATGAAAATCAGAACTGCTCTGAACATAAGTGGCTCCCTTGGTGTGCGTGACCTTAGGTTCTTTTGTGTGCAATGACCTTTGCTGCCCCGATTACCACAAATGCCAAGTCAATTAACCGTGAATGGACGAGGTATCCCCTGGATTCGGATACAGGCTGCGGTTGAGTCCGTCAATCCCGCCATCACGCGCCGTCGCTGTTGAGAGTGGAGGAAATCGGAGCGGTCTAACGCGGCGTCACGCAAAATCGAAGCCGGTTGCGACCTACCGGGGGGGGCGTCCCGTCGCCGGTCACGGCGGCGCCCGCGTCCTGTTGAACGAAGGATTGCTTCGGGCATGCTTCGCCAATCTCGCCATCGCCATCATGGACGGCGCTCGCGGCACGCCTTATGGTAAACCGTTCATTGCCGCGCCTGAGCGTTAATACAAACGTGGTTAACAGACGCGCGCCCGATTTATTTCCCGTCTGAATGTATGCTTAAAAAATTGTCTATCGGGCGAGACGAAGCCGCCTCGCGCCTTCGGCCACCGGGGAGCGTCGGAGTAACTCTCTGAAAAAGAATAGCTTTCTGTCTTCAGCCGACCCCCATTAAGTAGCATTTAATGCCGGAATTTTCTCCTTAACTGGACGCGCTAAAGTCCGTTAAATATGTTTCGGCTTTCTGCTGTTAACCACACCCGCGCCCGCAAGGAGCGCGGCGCTCGCTCCGGGGACGCCGTCTGTCCTGATATTTATGCTGTAATATCAATGGCTTGATTGCGTTAACCTCTCGGCAACGCGTTCTTCCTTAAGATCCGGTCTCAAGAAATTCGGGACGCAAACGCAAGCGAGAAGCTGATCTGGGGAGGAAGGGAAGACGTACCGATCAGCCATTCGAACGCCCGGGTCTGATTAAACGCACGATGGAGTAGTCGATTGCCCCGTTTTCGCCGGCGCACCTGAACAGAAGTTCTGTCGAGCTTTTAAGTGTCACCGGGAGGTGTGTCACCAAAATGCCCCAAAGTTATCGAATCAATCCTGCCAAGTTGCAAATTCTCGAATAACATTCTGAGTTCAATGGCGTTAATATTCTATGTTTTGAAACGGGATTTGCTTGCCATTCAAACTCGTTCGATCAGGAAACCCCCAGGAGTACTCACCTTAACACAGAAACTGAAAGTGAGATGAGACATGGGAAATCTGATTGCATTTGGGTTCGATCGGTCATGGACTGCCAACGAGGTGCTGAAAAGACTGCGCATCGAGGTAACCCTTGACGATGCGTTCGTGGTTGAGCGGGCCGATTCCGGGCCGTGCGCTGTGAGGCGGGCCTTTGATGACATCCACCCTGAAGCCGGCGCGTCGGGCGCGCGATTGTGGGGTGCGATGGCAAGGCTTGTCTTCCTCAATCCGAGCCTCGATCATGTCATTCCGCGAGGCAGCTCCGCATTGTTCATTGCTCTCAAAAATGCGCCGGAGAACCGGATCCTGAGGGCGGTCAAACCCTACAGGCCGCACATCCTCAAGACCTCGCTCCCGCCAGAGGCCGAACAGCGGCTCAAAGCCGAATTCGCAAAAGCGGCATGATCCTTTGCCGCCGTTTGCTGCCGAGCTTGTCCGGCCTGCCAGCGGCTGCGATGTCCGGAAGGTCACAGACAATTCATGCCCGCGTAATGGGAGCTCAACGACCGAAAGATCGCGCAATAAGCGCGATCTTTCAGCGGAGCACCATCACGAACCCCGGGAAACATTAACAAATGAAACCGGGTCTGTTCCAGCCCGAAGCGTCCGGCGCGGCAAAACGGCCCTGCCGTCAAGCCGTTAGGGCCGGCGCGGCTGGACAACGGCGCCATCCCCCCTACCAGGGCTTTCGCACCCTGATCGCGTGCCTGAGCCAGCGTTGAAGCCCAAATCCGGCTCCCAGCCAAACACGCTTCGTCCGCCATAGTCGTGAGAATTCTGCCGTTCCTTCGCTACGGTCTCGCTCAGCGAGGAGCCGCCCGCAAGCCGCTCGAGGCGGCGCGCTTCGCGATCGAGGCGCGCAATGGCCCCCAGCCGTTCCTCATTGCCAAGCCTGGCCGAGGCGATGGCCGATTTCAGGACCGAAATTGTCTTGTCGTAAACCTTGGTCGGGACGGGATAGGGATGCCGGTCCTTGCCGCCATGGGCGAAGGAGAAGCGCGCCGGATCGGCGAAGCGGCAGGGTGCGCCGTGAATGACCTCCGCGACCATGGCAAGGGACTGCACGGTGCGGGCGCCAACGCCAGGGACAAGCAGGAGTTCTGCGAAGTCCGCCGGCCCGCGCTCTGCGGCAGCCGCCAGCGCGCCCTGCAAGCGGCGAAGCATCACGTCTTTCGGGCGGACATCGTGGTGCGATGGCATGACAAGATGAGGCAGGAAAAGCTGGTCGGGCGCGCGTGCAGGGAGACTATCACGCCCTAGAGCCGAAACCTCGCAAACGATGCGGTCCGGGCTCAGCGTGTGGAGGAGGTCGAGCTGCCCCCGCCGGGAGGCTTCCGCGCGGCGGTCGGTGAGGTTGATGATTTCACCCTGGTTCTCGCCGTCGATAGCGGAATGCGGCGCATCGACGAAGCTCTCCAGCCCCTCCGAAAGCCAGTGATAACGCCGGGCCATCCCGCTCTTATCGTTCATGCCTTGCTGAACCACGGCCCACCGCCCATCGGCAGTGACAATGAAACCATGAAGATAGAGGTCGAAGCCATCCTGGACGGCTGCGCTGTCCACCTTCGCGACGAGCCGGCTCGCCTTGGCCAGCGCCTGCCCGTCGAAGCCGGTGCGCTCTCCGATCGCGATCAGTTCGTGCGGCGTCTGCCGGGAATGGCTGCCTTTGCCGCCGCAGACATAGATGCCGAGTTCGTCTGACATCGGCCCGAGCCCGCGCTTCAGCGCTCCGATCACGCTGGTCGTGATGCCGGAGGAATGCCAGTCCATCCCCATGACGGCGCCGAAAGACTGAAACCAGAACGGATGCGCAAGGCGGCGCAGGAACTCGTCGCGGCCATAATGATGGACGATGGCCTCGGCGATCACTGCTCCAAGGCGCGCCATGCGCTGGCCGAGCCATGAAGGCACCCGGCCATTGTGGAGAGGCAGATCGGCGCTTCCTGCTCGTCGGGCCACGAATTCTCCCTGGAACGAAGTGCGAACGTATCATGCCGAGCCATGCTTGACCACGGTGGCGGGCGCAAAAATCCCCCGCCTGTGGCGCGGCAAGCGAAACCTTTGGCCGTCTCCGTCATTTTAGGCGAATTGCACATTGCCGAGTGGCGGATGCGGGAAGGGAGAGATCATGGATACACTGAGCGACCGGCTCGCACCGCATCTCTTGAGCATTTTAAGGATCGTCGCGGCCCTGATCTTCATCGAGCACGGGACGCAGAAGCTTTTCGGGTTTCCGGCAGCGCCAGCGAATGGCTATCCGGAGATCTTCTCGCTTTATTGGTGGCAGGGCATCATTGAAGTTGTGGGCGGTTCCCTGCTTCTTCTCGGACTATTCACGCGCGTTGCCGCCTTCATTCTCTCAGGCAACATGGCTTTCGCTTACTGGATGGTCCACGCGCCCAAAAGCCCCTACCCCGCCCTTAATGGCGGGGATGCCGCGATCCTCTACTGTTTCGTTTTCCTTTACATCGCCGTGGCCGGAGGCGGGGCTTGGAGCATCGACCGGCTTCTCAGGCGCTCTTAATCCTTCAGCCGGAAGTCCGTTCAGCCCACCTGATGCTGGAAGAAGAACCGGATCATCTCCCTCGATGCGTCCGGACCAATGGGATCGGTGTGAGAACCCGAGGGGCATCCGCCCGACCAGGCATGGCCGCCTTCGGGAATGCGCCAGTGTTCGCACATCGTGCGTCCTGTTTCTTCGGCATAATTGATGCGGACAAAGGCACGGCCCCCGGCGGTCCGGCCCTGTTCCGTGGTTTGGCTCAATCCGTGTGCTTCGCCCAGCGCCTTGGCTGCCACGGCCTCTCCGTTGGAGGGATGTACGATCAGATCTCGTTCGCCGTGAAAGATGATCGTCGGAACAAGCTTCGCTGAAGGCTCTTTCACCTTCGCCCCCAGCCGCATGGCATCGAACGCTGACGCAAGATCGCGCGCAGCTGCCGACGGCAGACCTGAATGCACGCCAACGCCCGCATACAGATCCGGATAAACGTCGCCCATGATCGCAGCCGCCGCGCCGCCAGCCGAAAGCCCAGCGATGTAGACCCGCCTCCGGTCCACGCCATGCTGGCGCACGATCTCCTCGGTGATCCCCGCGATGATCGAAGGCTCGCCCTCCCCCCGGCGCTGATCCTCCGGCCTGAACCAATTCCAGCACTGCCTGATGTTTGATCGCATGTTCTGCCTGGGATAGGCGACGAGGAAGCCATGCTTCTCGGCAAGCGCGTTCATGCGTGTCCCGGCCGCGAAATCGTCGGGGGTTTGTGTGCAGCCATGCAGCATCACGATCAGCGCGAGCCGTTCATCGCCCCGGTTGGCGGGAACGTAAAGCCGGTACTCCCGTGTGCCCGCAGCGTTGGTATAGGGTGCTGTCGTGAACGAGGCCCCTTCCGGTATCTTTGGAGCCGAATGGGAACCCTCCCGGAAGAATTTGGACAGTTCCCCAACGCGCTCGACCGTCTCGCGCAGGCTCGCGTGTGGCCTGGAAGGGTGTGGAGTTGTCGACCGCAGCCCCGGCATTTCGCCTCGCGGGTTGGAGTCCACCGCAGTGTATTCCGCATCGATCGTGGTGGAGCTGCCAGTTCCGTCATTTGTGGCCTGTCCACCCCGGAGCATTCGCTGGATGAGCGCCGTCGCCTCGACCAGTTTGCCAAGCCTGGTGAGACGGGTCGCCTCAGCCATTTCGGGGGGTATTCGGACGGGCATAGGGGGTGCTTTCTGTCGCGGGCTGAAAAACAAACGCAGGTGTTTCATCGACAAACCCTACTGCATGCGATCGGCAAGCGCCGCCTTCACCGCTGAGCTTGCATGAAGGGCTCCAAGCACGGCAAGCGAGGCTATAGTCGCACGAGCGAGTTCCGGGGTAACATCGTCCGCGATACTGGCAAGGCCGAGCACGCGAATTTCGAGCATGTGCCCCGCGTCGCGAAGCGCTTCGAGGTCGGCGCGGCTGAAATGCCGCAGGCCAAGGTCGACGCTTTTGCGCGTGACGGCCTTGCGGACCACGTCCGCGTGACGCTCGATCTGATTACGGATCGCGGTTCGAATAAAATCGGTGCGGTTTGAATAGAAGCCCTCCTGCACAAGCAGGTCGATATGGCCGAGATCGACGAAGCCGAGATTGATTGTGATCTTTTCTGTGTCGCCCGTCTTCGGGCGCAGTTCCTGCACATTGCCTGACATTTCATTCACCATCCGTCTGGATGGTATCTGGAAGGCTTTCTCATTCTTTCAAGGCCCCCGCTTGCCGGTGGGGGAAGAAAAACAAATCCTCGACCGTTCTTCCTGCGGCGGGCATAGCGAAGATCTAAGGTTCAACTTTGGGGAGGAATATGACTACGGAAATAGGGTGCTGGGTCAGATGGGGAAAATCGAGCCCGACGCGCCTTGGCTATAAGGCGTCCGATATTGGGAAGGTGATCGGCGTCCACCCCTGCCGATCAGGCGGCCGGGAAGTTGACGTGCAGTTTGCGGATGGCGATGTCGTGCGCGGGGCTTCGGAACAATGGTTCGAGGGGGCTCAGTTCGGAACCGGGGATGAAAATGCCCCCTCATCTTCCCTTCCGCACGGGCGATAGAGAAGCACTATAGAAGAGCGAACTCGAGCAAACTCAAAAGAAGCAAAGAGGCTGGGAAGACAAAGAAGCGATCTTCGTACTCCGGGAAAAGCGCAAAATGAGCGGCCCCATAAAGGAGACACATCGTGGTTATGGTGTTGATCTCCAGGTTCAGCCTTTTGTACATCTGCTTTACAAAGAAGATATAAGAAACCAATACGTAGATCAGGATATGCCGGCTGGAAATCAGGTTCCCGAAACCCGTGATGTATGCATTGAGATAGGCCCGGATATGGTGGGATATTTCCATGCTTTTCGGATAAGGCGTTATTTTGATAAAAGTGAAGTTGAATAGATTGAGCCACCCATAATTACCCGCAATCCTGTTTATGATGAAATACAAAACCAGCGCTGCAGCAGCGCTCAGAAGTGCGTAGAAGCTTCTGTTATGGTAGAAACGAAAAGCCATGGCCAGGATGGACAATATCACCAAGTCGGTCCGTACAGCAGGCTGAATAGCCGAAATTACATAAGATGCCTTGCCTCCTCTGACGGTCGAATAAATAAGCAGGAGCGCGAAGAAGCAGCCCATCGCATCCGGTGTCGAATAGCTGGCTATCGTCCCATACCCCGCAACCGTCGCCACAACAGGAAGCCACAGCATCGGCACACCAAAATGGAACAGAAATAGCCCGATCATCAAAACTGATGCCGAGGTAAAAATCGCACTGATGATATAAGTCGAACTCGTATAACTGATGCCGATTGTCTTGAGGAGGTGCATTAGCTGAATATAAGCAACCTTGATCGTATAAAATGGCATTTGCTGTTCAAGGGATCGCGGGTCTTGGAAGACAATATCCACATACTCCCCGACCGTCAGCTCTTTGAAAGTGTCCGCATCAACCTGGGATCGAATTTCATTGTACGTCGCCGACGAAAGCTCCTTTCCACTTAGCCCGTCCTGCTGATTGGCCGCCGCGACGTAGGCAACGATATCCCAGTTATAGCTTGGGTTCGTTACACCCGAGATCAGAAAAAAAACGGACGTAAGGACAATGATGGCTCCATTTTGAATATCGTTCAGGGCGCTGTCCCTGGATTTCTCTAGAACGAACAAATCTTTTCATGCCTCAATACGTGAAGCGCCAGGAATATAATTCTCATGACGCTGCCGGTCACAATCATGCCATCTGCTCCGCCTCTACGGCATTTTTATGCGATTGCGGCCTGAAAGAGCCCCGTTTCTCCCAGAAGCCATAGGAGCCAGAAAGCTGGAGCGAGAAACACGGCAAAGGGCAGAGAATCCAGGAGCGCCGCCGCACGTCCACGCCATAGTGCGACCGCAGCGGTGTAGACAAGGGCGAAGATCGAAGCCGCAGCGATGGCGTAGAAGCTTGCCAGGACGGGCAGCCAAATCCCTGCCGCCGCGATGAGCTTGATGTCGCCCAAACCAAGCCCGTCTCTTCCGCGGACGGCCTTATACAGCATCGCAACGAACAAAGTGGAGAAGCCTGGGATCGCGCTTTGAAAGGCAAGCGCGGAGATCGTATCCTCCAAATCCTGCCCGAGCGCATCCTTTGCCAGCAATCCGTAGATTGCGCCCGACGCGAACAAGATCATCAGGATGCGATCGGGAACGATCCTGAATGTGTAATCATCTGCGGCGATCGCCACAGCACACCACAGGAATACCACCCCGGCAGCAATCTCAATAAGCATGCGGTTTGCCTCAAGCCTGCCTCAGTGTTGCTATCATGGTTCTGGGGTAAGCCGGTGGACAGCTTTGAAGTCGCGATTGCATAACCTTCGTGAAACGTATACTCGGCTCTCGTAGTAAGCCGGAGAGGCAGATTGATGCGAGTTTCTTTCGACGTCGGCAACGCGTTTTTGACGCGGTTTCGCTTTTTTCCAAGACTGCGTCGTGACGAGGGCGTCAGCAAAGCGCCCTGCGGCTCTCCGGGCTACAGTCTCATCGAGCTTCTGATCGTTCTCGCCATTATCGGCATGATCGTCGGTCTCGTCGGACCGCGCGTGCTCGGCTATCTTGAATCGAGCAAGGTGAAGAGCGCGCGGCTGCAAATCGACAATTTCGCCAAAAGCCTCGACCTTTATTACCTCGATGCTGGACGTTACCCTAATACCGCCGAGGGCCTCGATGGGCTTCTCCACAAGCCGGCCGCAGCCTCGAACTGGGCTGGGCCTTACCTAAAAGGCGACAAGCTTCCGGCCGACCCTTGGGGCAGCAAGTACAACTATCGGTCTCCGGGAGAGCATGGGAAATACGATCTATATTCCTATGGGGCCGATGGCCGGGAGGGCGGTACGGGCAACGATGCCGACATAACGAGCTGGGACTCGGCGCCCGCGACCGCCTCGAACAAATAGCGGCCGTCCGCGTGCCGTTGTTCTCCTATAAGGCGCTCACGCTGACGGGTGAGACGGCGGATGGCGCGGAGACTGCCGACTCCCTCCAGCACCTCCGCGAAATCCTCTCTTCGCGCGACCTGATCCTTAAGACGGGGCGCGTGAGCCGCGGGGCTTCCTCTCTCGGCCGGCCCCCGTTAAGGCACATCGCCAACTTCAATCGCGAACTGACCGTGCTTCTGCGCGCGGGGATTTCAATTCCGGAATCCCTTGCGCTTCTCTCGGTTCGTCCCGGTCAGCCAAAACTTGAAAAGGCGCTGCAGGTCGTCGCAGCCGAAGTAAAGCGCGGCGTGTCGCTTTCGGATGCCATGAACAAGGCTCCAGCCGTGTTCGACGCGCCATACCGCGCACTTGTCGCTACGGGTGAGCAGGCAGGCGCATTGCCCGTCTGCCTCGAACGCTATCAGGACTATGTGGATCTCAAACAGAAGATTGGCTCACAAGTCTCGAAGGCGATGATCTATCCTATTGTGCTGCTGACCGTGCTGTCGGGTGTGCTCACATTCCTCTTCGTGGAGGTGATCCCGAACTTCGTGTCCATGTACGCGGAGTTGGGGAGCTCGCTTCCCGCGCCAACCCAGGTTCTGATCGCCGTCGAGGAGAACTTCCCCATTATC
This sequence comes from uncultured Alphaproteobacteria bacterium, assembly GCA_963833565.1. Taxonomy (GTDB): domain Bacteria; phylum Pseudomonadota; class Alphaproteobacteria; order Rhizobiales; family Rhodomicrobiaceae; genus Rhodomicrobium. The sequence continues at coordinate 62,906 of CAWHYO010000019.1, read as the reverse complement.
GCGATCACCGTCCTGGGGACATTGGGTTCTATCTGGCTTCTCGACCGGCTCTGGACATCAAAACCTGAAGGGGCCGTCGCGCGCGATAAGGCGCTGCTTCTCGTTCCGGTCTTCGGCCATTTCCGACGGGCATCCGCCGCTGCGGCGACGGCTCGCATGCTATCGATCTTAATCTCGTCCGGCGCCACGGTGCCGAAGGCTCTCAACGTAGCAAGCTCCACCGTCTCCGACCGCTATTTCGCTCAAGTGCTGCTCGACGCAAATCGGAACATCAAAGATGGCAACCCGCTTGCGAAGGCGTTGACGGAGGGCGGACTTTTCCGCCCAACCGCGATGAAGATGATCCAAGCCGGTGAAGCCAGCGGGAGCCTCGATAAGATGCTCACCGCCGTTGCCGCTCAGCAGGAGGAAGAACTAGCAACCAGTCTCGCGAGGCTGACAAGCATGATGGAGCCTGCCGTGCTGCTTATTGCAGGCGTTCTGGTCGGCGGCGTCGTCATTGCAATGTATCTTCCGATCTTTACATTGACGGACCTCATCAAGTGACGCCGCAAACTGCCGCCCGCTTCGGCCTGCCATTCGACGACCTCGCAGGAGTGCGCATTCCGCCGGACGCCCTCGCCCGTCTTCCCGCCGCCGATGCCCGCCGCCTCGGCGTCGCTCCGCTCCGGTCTGAAGGCGATCTGCTCGTCGTCGCAACAAGCCGGCCCGACGATTTCGAACTGGAGCAAAAGCTGAGCCTGTTGTGCCGCTGCGAAATCGACTTCGTCGTCAGTCCCGCCGACGCCATCGACGAGGTTTTGAAGCGGTGCGACGACGGCCAGAAGATGCTGGAGGAGATGAGCGCGGAATTCGGCCTCGCCCTGGTTCGCGAGACCGATCAGGGCAATTCCGAAATCGTCGACCTCGAAGCCTTCGGCGGGGACGCGGCCCCGGTGGTGAGGCTTGTCAACGAAATCGTCCGTGCAGCGCTGCAGAGGCAGGCCAGCGATATTCACATCCACTCCGATGCCGCCGGCGTGTCGGTCGATTTCCGAGTTGATGGCGTGTTGATGCGCGCGCTTGGCCCCTTCGACGCGGCGTATCAAGCCACGCTCATCTCGCGCATCAAGGTGATGGCGGATCTCGACATCGCCGAGCATCGTATCCCGCAGGATGGCCGCTTCCGCCTGAGAGGCCGGCAAGGAGACATCGATTTCCGCGTGTCCGTCTTGCCGGGCGTGCATGGCGAGGACATCGTGATCCGCGTGCTCGACAAGGCGCACCTGACGGAGGAGCGCAAAACGCTGTCGCTGGAAGCTCTCGGCTATGAAGAGAAAGACCGCGCGCTGCTTGCCCGCGTCGGGCGCTCGCCGAACGGCATGCTGCTGGTGACCGGGCCAACAGGGTCCGGCAAAACGACGACTCTTTATGCGTGCCTCTCCGAGTTCAGCAACAGCGAGGAGAAGGTCATTACCATCGAGGACCCTGTCGAATATGAACTCCCGGGCATCCTCCAAATCCCCGTGGCGGAGAAGAAGGGCCTGACCTTTGCTCGCGGCTTGCGGTCCATCCTGCGCCACGATCCCGATAAGATCATGGTCGGTGAAATTCGGGATCAGGAAACGGCCTCAATCGCAGTGCAAGCGGCGCTAACGGGGCACCTTGTCTTCACCACGCTGCACGCGAACAACGCGTTCGACGTCATTTCCCGGTTCACGCATATGGAGATCGACCTCCACGAACTTGTCGCCGCGTTGAACTGCATCGTTGCACAGCGCCTGTTGCGACGCCTGTGCCCCATCTGTTCGCGCCAGCGCCGCTACACGGTCGATGAAGTCGAAGCACTGGGTTTTGACGATTTTTCCCTCGCAGCCGAAACATGGCGAGAGCCCAAAGGATGCGAGTCCTGCTTCAACACCGGATACTCGGGGCGCACGGTAACGGCCGAGATCCTGATGCTGACGCCTGAGATGAAGCAGATGATCGTCGACCGGCAGCCGACGGAAGACATGCGGATGGCGGCGCTCCAAAACGGGTTGAGGGATATGCGCCAAGCGGCTCTCGACAAAGCGCGCGCGGGCCTCACATCGCTTCCCGAAGTGGTCAGGGTGACCTGAGCGACACCATGCAGCGTTCCGCCTGCCTCCTCCGCATCAGTTCCGACCAAGTCCACGGCCTTTGGCAGAGCGCAAGCTGGAGCGGCGGCCAACGTCTGGAAGGCGACGCCGCTTTCACCGTTTCCGGCACCCCAACCCTTGGCGACGCGGTTGACGCCGTATTGGCCGCCATTCTGCCTCGCGAGCAGGGTCACCTCGCCCTTTGTCCGCGTTTCCCTCGAAGGGTCGCACATCATGGCCGCCATCCTGCCCTTCGCGAAACTCCCAAAAGCGGAAGAAGATCGCCGCCTCGTTATCTCCCAGCGCTTCTGCCGCGAGCATCGCCTCGAACCAGGCGCGGTAGAGATCGTCGCAAGCCCGGTGCTAAGCTCGAAAACTGTCGGCCAGCGCATGCTCTGCCTTGCCATGCAGCGGGATACACTCCGGCAGATTGAAAAGGCGCTGGCCGCGAGAGGCCTTCACGCCGACATGATAGCCCCGGACTGCCTGCTGAAACTCGGCCAAACAGATCGCTCCCGGCTTGAAACGCCCGGCATCGGGCTCTTTGAGGAGAAGGGCATCAGAACGATCCTTGTATGGGATGAGCAAGGCGCCATCGCCCATATCACAACCGTCAGCCGCCCCGCCCGGCAGGATCTCGAGGGACAGCGCAGGATGGCGACGCGCATCCGGCGTTATGCGCAAATCGTGAACAAACAAGGCGCGCCTGTTGCCATCTATATCGACGGATTGGCCACTGGCGCGATTGCCCGCGATTTGACGCACGTCGCCGGCCTGAAAATTCTGCAGTGGCCTGGCGAGCGCCGCGCCAATCGAAGGGCTGCAGCAAGATGAGCGGTCCCGTCTTTCCCAACGTCAATTTTTCTCGTGACACGCGGCTCTGGTCGCTCGTGCTCGCGCTTGTACTTGCCGGGCTTTCTATGGCGGCGCTCGTTAAAACCGGAATTCTGGTTGGGGACAGTTTCAAATACTCCGCCGAGCGAGAGCAAACCCTGAAGCAGGCCGATGAGCTTAGCGCGGAGCTTGGCACCCTCCTCTCGCAGCACAGGGATGAAGCGGATGCCAACGCAATAAAGGCACTGCGCCAGCGTATCGCGTCGCTCAACGCCCTCGACTTTGCAGGAGCGCCTTCTGTGGTTCGGGTGCTTTCCGTGCTTGAGCAGCTGATGCCACCCTCTGTTGCCCTTGAAAGCCTGAGTTACGATCGAAGCAGGGGCGCGCTTGAGCTCGTCGCCATTTCCGAGTCCAGCGACGACTTGACAGCATTTTTCGATGTTGCCAGCCGAAGCAAGTTCTTCGCGTCCGTTCGCCTCGTTGACAAAAAGCAGGCGGGAACGACAGAGAGCTCCGCTCCAACGTATCAGGTCCGCCTTTCCATACGCTTCGGCGGCGGGGACGCGCGAACATGATGGAAGGAAAAGTCCGCTTTGCGCATGCTGCCCGTCATCCGGCAGCGCTGGCCGCGCTTCTGGTCCTGAGCTTTACTCTCGCAATTCTTGGTCTGGTCGCTGCCCTGATCTGGCAACCGTCCCGCGGCGCCTCCGCGGAGGCCGACGATCGGCTTGATCGCGCCAGAATTCAGCTTCGCGAGTTGAGAGCGCGCGACCAGCTCATGCAAAGCTTTGCTGTGCGCATGAAACAGGCCGAGGTGCTGGAAGGCAAATTGCGGCAGACGAAGACCGAACCTGCTTTCGTGCGCGATATCGAAGCGCTCGCGAACAGAAGCGGCACCGCGGTCGAGCAGGTCTCGTCCCCAAACGAAGAGAAGGGAAACGCCGTCAACACGGCCCTTTTCGAAATTACCCTGCGGGGCGCTTATATCAACATCCGGCGCTTCGTTGCTGGGCTTAGCGAGTTGGAAGAGTTTGTGTCGATCGAGCGTGTCTCTCTCGAGCACGATGGCGAGGGGGTCAGAGCTTATCTCGTCATGAAAAGGCGCCACAAAGCCGGATGATGAGCAGATCACCAGTCGGCATAGGGGATGCCATTCGTGCCGCGATCCTTCGAGAGCGAATGCACATCCGAAACGCCGCCTTCCTTGGCGCCTTCCTTTGTGACAATGGCTTTCCAGTCCGGCCTGTTGCCGTTCACCGGATCGCGAGGGATGGCCCGTAGGTAGCCCTGGCTCACCAGCACTTGCAGCGAGGGCGGGAAGAAGCCCTTGTCGCCATAGTAATCGTCGATGAGCTTGCGCATGGTCCTGAGGTCTTGCTGAAGGGTCGCCTCCCGAGCCCGCGTCAGCGACGTGATAACAAGGGGTGCTACGATCGAGGCCAGAATGCCGATAATCGCCAGTACGATCACCATTTCCATGAGAGTGAAGCCCGCGCTTCCACGTTTTCCGGAAAGCGGAGCCGTCGAGGCGAGTTTACCAATCCGCATATCGCGTCCCGTCGAGGGCTATCCCGCCAGTTTTGGGATGAAGATCGTAAATATCTTTCGTGGACTGCTGAGCCTCGGCCAGCGTCGTTCCGTAAGACGAGGAGGTAATGATAGGCTTTTCGCTTTGATAGCTCACAAACGTCCATTGGGCTTGCACGGGCGCGCCGGGCGCTCCAAAGGGATTCACTGGCAAGGCGCGCAAATATCGCTTGCGTTTCTTCTCCCCATTCGCCCCGTCTTTCTCGATACCGTCGACAAGGATCTGAAGGGTGACAGGAAATCCATTTGCGCTGCAGATAGACCCGCTTTTTTTGTCGGCGGGCACGCTCTCCATGTCGGCGTGAAACTGGTCGATCGCTTTTCTGACGGTCCGCAGCGTTTCGCGAAGCTGGATCTCCTTGTCCCGCTTGAAGCTTTTTGTCGCGTACGGCGCCGCCATCGTAGCCAGCAGCGAGAGGATGGCGAGGACGACCACCATCTCCATGAGGGAATTCCCGCTTGACCCGCGCATCTTGGGCGCCCCTGCAACTCAGTCGAGGTTACGGTTTAAAGGCGAACTGGGCCCCAGCCTCACCTCGCCAACCCCGCGGGCTGCCACCCGCCTGGGTTTGCGCTTTTGTTTGCGGCCTCGTCCACCGGTTTCTTGTTGTCCGGCGTAAGCTGGTATCGTGGCGGCTGTTTGGCGGGCGGCGTCCGGTTCAGATAATCGTAGCTCGCGCGCGTCGAGTAGCCGCCTTCCGTGCCGCTGTAAAAATCGGTGTTGTTGCGCCTGGGCAGCGATTGCGAACGCACCAGATAGGGCGTGACGGTCAAGATCAGCTCCGTCCGCTGCCTAGTATAGCCATCGTTGTTGAACAGGTGTCCTAAGAGGCCGTTGGGGTCTATCCCGGGAATGCCGCTGAGGCTCTTTTGCTCGGTTTCGGAGATCAGCCCCCCCAACACCGCCGTTTCGCCCTCGCGCAGGATCATGGTGGTATGCACGTTGCGCGTGCCAATGGCAAAAGCGGGTGCCGCGGTCGTGCCGAGGTTTTGGCCGAGCGAGCTGACCTCGACATTGAGATCCACGAAGATCGAGTTGTCGAGATGATATTTCGGGATCACGTCGAGCGCGATGCCGATGTCGTGATATTCGTACATCGTGCGGCTTTGCCCGGTCGCGTCCTGGATGGAAGCCGATTGCAACGGCACTCGGTCGCCCACATGGATTTTCGCAGGCTGGCCATCGACGGTCCGAACGCGCGGATTGGAGAGGGTCCGTCCGTCGGTGACGCTTTTGAGGTAATTCAAGGTTACGGTCGGCAGGGTGACCGTGCTCTGCATGAGCGACGAGCCTTGGAGCAGGCCTTGCAGCGTCAGCCCCGCGGCCTGGGCCGCGGACGTCGTCGTCGTACCCGTCGTACCCGTCGTCGTACTCGTTGTGCCCGTCGTGCCCGTTGCGTTGTATTCGTAGACGTGCCCGAAGAAGTCGTCGTTGGCGGCGCAACGCTGATCTGGTTGCCCCAGTCGATGCCCAGCTGATCGGACTTGGTGCGGTCGATCTCGAGCACCTCCACATTGAGCATGATCTCGGCGGGCTTTCTGTCGTTGGCCGCAATCAGCCTTTCCACCACATCGAGCGTGTCGCGCGTATCGCGCACCTGGATGATGCCGAGGTCGTTATTGGCGACGAGCGTCTTGACCTCCATGGAGCCTTTCAAAATCTCGGCCATGCGCTCCGCCTTCAAGGTCGAAAGGTGGAACGTCTTGAAATAGAGATCGGCGTACTGCTTTCTTTTTTCCGGCGTATCCTCGTAGATGAAGATCGAGTTCGGACCCAAAACCTTGTAGCCCGCATTGGCGGACTGCAGCACCATGCTGAAGGCCTGCTCGAAATTTATATTCTTGGCGCTGACGCTCACATCGAGATTGTCGGCATTCTTATCGAACACGAAATTGAGATTATAGGGCTCGCACACGACCTGGAGCACGTCCTTCAGCTTCGCATCGCGAAAGTTCATCGCCACGGGATTTGGCGACCTGAAAGCCGCCAGAACATAGCGCTGCTCCTCGCCCTTCCTCGCGCGGTCGAGATCGGTGAGTTCCCGTTTGAGCCCTTCGTTTTGCGTGTCGAAGCTTGCCGCTCGCTGCAACGCGGTTTCGGCCAGGTCGAAATTGCCGACAGCTTTCGCCCGCTCCCCTTCGGCATAAAGCCGCCCCACCTCCTTGCGGCTCACCGCCGTTTGCCGCGCCTGCTGAAGTTCCGCGTTGGACGGCTGAGCAAGAAGGCCCATGTCGTATTTTTCGATCGCTTCCTGGTAGCGCCCTTCGTGAGCCTGCGACGAGCCAGCGCTAAGAAAATGAGTGGCGGCATCCGTCTCAGCCCGATGCAACTCGTCAAGGCCCGCGACGTCGCTTGAACCGCGATAGCGCTGGCGAAGCTCCATCACATGGCGGATGTAGAGATGTTCGTCGCTGTCGTTAGTAGCGCTTGAAGTGGGTTTCGTAGCCGTGTCTTGCCCAAGGAGGGAGGCAAGATCTCCCCCAACCGTGCCGCCGCCCGACGAACACGCTGATATCAATGCGCTTAGCGCAAAAACGACTGCTATCCTAGAGTACATCACACTGTCCCACGGCCCTTGGGATCAACTCCCCAGACCTACGGTTGATAAAGCGGAGACGCTCTACTAAACGGGTTATAGGACGCAATATTCCGGCTTATTTGCGGACGGAGACTTCAAGACGCTAGCTTCTCCACTGGCGATCGCGCCAAATCACTGCGAAGCTTATGAAGATTGCGTGCATATATGAAGTTATTCAACCCACCCTGGTGCCCACGAAAACTAGATATTAATGATAGTAGTTGAGGAGGCTTCAATAGTCTACCTAAGGACGGCCAAAATGCTTCTGCAATTTCAATGCTTTAATATTTTATTAACCGAAGTGGCCTCTCAGCCGCACCGTGTCATGTGATTTGGTCACTTGCGTTACTACTCCGCGCTCAATCGGAAATTGCGGGAGTTGCCAGAACTTCTTTCGACGATCACTACGTCTCTTCCTGCGATTGATTCGACGTGCAGCGCGGCTCCCTCACCAAAAGGCTCCCCAAGCCCGACAGTCAACAGTTGAGTTCCCACCCGCACGAGAATGGTCACGGACTCGCTCCTGCGAACGATGCCCAAGGCTTGTACACTGGCGAGAAGGCTGGGCTTTTCGAGCGAAGAGTCGGGCTGATCCGGCGTCGAGCTTGCGGGAGGCGGTTCCGCCTCTGTGACCGGCCCGCCGCTTCCGAATGCGAACAGGTCGCGGCGAGCTTCCTGCTCCACCTCGCTGTCAAGAGGCTGCAGGACCGGGAGTTCTTCGCTCTGGAACGTCCTTTGGGCTACATCTGCGGGCAGTTGTCCGGGGCCTGAATCCAGCCAGAAATATGCGACCGCCGCCACTGCCGCAAGAATTGCGTAAGCGCCATATCGAAAATGCTCGCTGTCAAAGGCCCTCATACCTGCCGTCTCATTGACACGTCCGGTGCAACTCGCGTGATTTGCCGAATAAATAAGTGCCCCTTGCGGCTCCAAGTCAAAAAAAACGCTTTGAAACCTGTAAAGCCCCTGCTTCGCGAGACCGTTTGGATAGCCAAGATAGCTTTTTTAAGTCAACGCTGGCAATTTATGGTGCCCCGGCCGTCCTCATTCTCAGCCCGCCAGGCGCAAATCCCACTGAGCCTTACGACATAGCCGGCATACGATCCGCAATTTTCCCCGCTCGCTCTGTCGCGGAACCTGCCGATGGAGTCATGTGTTCGGCCGGCCGCCGGGCTGTTATGCACCCGAAGCAAGCCAAAGGCGCAGTGACCGTTAGCTCGGGAGTTTTTCCCGGCCACGGGCATGTTTTCTCAATTCTGGGTTGCGTCGTTGCTCATAATTTAACCGCCGCCTGTCAAAAATGGACAAATTCCAGATTGAGCGGATTTCTCCAGTGGCCTCTTTCGGCAAAAAGACAACAACATCACAACCGGGTGGCGCCCTGGCAGCCCGCGCTGTTCCCGGCTCTGCAAGCTCTGCGCAGAGGGGAGGCCCGGCGCTTGCGGCCGCGGATTTCATCCGCGATCAGGTCCTGCTGCGGATCGAGCCGGTCGCTGCGGTGCGCCTCAACAAGCCGGAACTGACGGTGTTTGTGAACAGCCTTGTGGCTGAGATCGCGAACGAGCGCAAACTGCTCTTGAATCAGTCGGAGCAGGACGCGCTGACACGCGACATTGTCGATGAAATGATCGGGCTCGGACCGATAGAACCGCTTCTGCACGATGCGACGGTGTCGGACATTCTCGTGAACGGACCCCACATGATCTATGTGGAAAGGCGGGGCAAGCTGGAATTGACAGGCCTCAGGTTCCGGCACGATGCGCACGTGCTGCACGTGGCTCAGCGCATCGCATCCTATGTTGGGCGCAGCGTCGACGAATCCAGCCCCATGCTCGATGCCCGGCTGGCGGATGGAAGCCGCGTCAACGTTATCATTCCGCCGTTGAGCCTGAAAGGCCCGTCTATATCGATCCGGAAGTTCTCGCAAAAAATCCTCAGCCTCCGCCATCTGGCATCTGTGGGCTCGATGTCCGAGGAACTTGCCAGCGCTTTGGAAATTTTCGCGCGCTGCCGCCTGAACATCATCATTTCCGGCGGCACAGGCTCGGGCAAGACGACCCTTCTGAACGCCCTCTCAGGAATGATCGACCCCGGCGAGCGCATCGTCACCATAGAAGACGCCGCTGAGCTGCAACTGCAGCAGGAGCATGTCATTCAGCTCGAAACGCGCCCGGCGAACATCGAGGGGCGCGGCAGGATCGATCAGGGCGGTCTGGTCCGCAACGCGCTGCGCATGCGGCCGGATCGTATCATCGTCGGTGAGGTCCGGGGGGGGAGGCTTTTGATATGATGCAGGCCATGAACACAGGCCACGATGGCTCGATGTCGACCGTGCATTCCAACTCGGCGCGGGATGCCTTGGCGCGTCTTGAGAATATGGTTCTTATGGGCAACCCCAATATCCCCGTGCGCTCCATACGGGGACAGATCGCCAGCGCGGTCGATGTCGTCATTCATACGGAACGCATGCGCGATGGCGCGCGGCGCGTGACCGAAGTGGTGGAGGTCGTCGGACTCGAGAGCGAAACCATCGTGATCGGTCCGATTTTCCATTTCGAGTACGGGGGAGAAAAACCCGGCGGCAGCCTGCACGGCGAGTTCAAATCCACACCAGTCGCCCCGCGTTTCCTTTCACGCATCAAATATTTCGGCCTCGACGGAGAGCTCCTCAAGGCCCTCGGCGTCCAGAAAAGGCGGGACGGTTGAGCATGCTGCTCCCTATTCTGCTTGTGACTTTCCTGGTGTGCGCGGCCTTGACACTGGCTCTCGCGTTCACGATGACACGAAGATCGCGGTTCGAACTTGAACAACGTCTGAACCTTCTTCCGCTCGCATCGCAAAAGAGAGAGCCCGAAGCAGCCCCTGAGGCTCAGGAGAAACCGAAAACTAAGGTCAGTCAACTCCAGCGGTTTCTTCTTCTGGACAGCAACCATCCCTGGGAATTGAAGGTAGGCCCGGGACTGCTGGCGTTGGCCGCATTTGGTTCTGCCGGCCTGATCTTTTTGGCGTGTCATCGCCTGCTTGACGTTCCGCTTGCCTTCTCCGCGGCAGCGGCCGGCCTTGGCGCCTACCTGGCGGTGCGATATGTTTTCATCCGCGAACGCAGCCGCCTGGAGTTCTGCCTTTACAGCTCTTTTTCCCGACGCTGTCGATGCCGTCGCCCGCATGCTGCGCGCGGGCCTTCCAGTCACGGCTGCCTTTCAGATGGTCTGCCAGGAAGCGCCCGCGCCCGTTGACGCGGTTTTTGCAACTCTCGCAGGCCAACTCCGGATCGGGCTGCCCCTCGAAGATGCGCTCCGGCTCAGCAGTCAGCGCATTCGCCTCCCCGATTTCCAGTTTTTCACGGTGGCCGTTCTGTTGCAACAATCTGCAGGCGGCAACCTGCTGCCCACGCTTGAATCACTCGCACAGATGATGCGGAACAGGCGCGCGGTACAGTCGAAGGCCCGAGCCGCAACTGCAGAAGTACGTTTTTCGGCCTATGTACTTGGCTCCCTGCCTTTTATCACGATAGCCGCCCTGCTCGTGATCTCACCCGGCTACCTGAATCCGCTTTTCGACGATCCCCGTGGCCAAGTCATCCTTGCAGTGGCGGCGGGGGGGCTGCTGCTTTCCGCGCTTGTGATGCGGCAGATGATGCGAAGCATCGAAAAGACTTGATCTGAGGGAGCCGGGCAAATGCATCAGCCGCTTGTTTTCCATGTCTCCGCCTTCAGCCGCGTTGTGCCCTTCCTTGGAATCGCCGCGGTCCTCGTCGGCGGAGCCGTGTTGATCCTTTCCAGCGTTAACCTGCGCGCCCGCACGATCGCGCGGCGCGTCGATATGGCGCAACCGCGGCCTGTCGAGGTGGGGTCAGGTCCCAAACCTCCCACCGAGCGCGATGAGCATCAGTTCCAGGATGGAACGCAGGGTCTTTCCGTGCCGGAGCAGCGGCAGATTGCCCGGTTCTTTGCTGACTATGATGTGCCGCCTGATCCTGCGATCTTGTACTTCACGCTTTTCAGGCTCGCGGCGATCGTCACCCTCGGTGGCCTTGTCTTCCTTGCCACCTTCCGGATGACATGGCCACTGCCTTTGCTGATCGGGACATGCGCCGCCGCAGCCGGATGGTACATTCCAATCATTGCCGTCAGGATAGCCCTGGAGAGGTACCGTACGGCGGTCGCCCAGGGACTTCCGGATGCCATCGAATTGCTGGCCATCTGCGCCGACGCCGGCGTTTCACTGGAAAGCGCGCTCCAGCGTGTCTCCCACGAAATGCGCGAGACACAACCGGCCCTTTCCAGCGAATTGGCCCTCACCTGGGCGGAGATCAGCATATTTCCCAATCGGGATCAGGCGCTGTTCAATCTGGCGGAGCGCATGAACCTAGCAAGTCTGCGATCGGTGGTCGGCACGCTGTCCCAGAGCATGCGATTTGGCACTCCGCTGGCGCAATCGCTTCGCGGAGCCGCAGTCGAAATGCGCAACGACAGGCTGTTGCAGCTGGAGGAACGAGCCAACCGCCTGCCGGTCATGCTGACTTTTCCGGTCATGCTGCTGATCATGCCTACGATCTTCCTGATTGTCGGCGGCCCAGCCGTCATCAAGGTCCTGGACACCTTCAAATCCGGCTTGCCGCAGTGAGCAGCCGCCTTATTGAACCTGAGCTTGCTCGAAGGCTGGCGCGATGAAAGGATAGCTGCCGTCCAGCAGCCTTATATTGTTCAGGATCGTTGGATTGTCCGGATCGCGGGCGGCAGCCTGGAGAAACTTTGCGCGTGCGGATTTCAAGTTTCCACGCAACATCTGCGAGTATCCCTGATTGTTCAGGATCTGGACCGTTTCCCCGCACAGTTCGATTGCACGCCGATAAGCGCGATCCGCAAGATCGAAACGCGTCAGCCGGTCGTAGCTGGAGGCAAGCGCCACCCACGACGCACCATCTTCTGGCGCCTTTTCTACGGCCTGGCGGAAATAACCTTCAGCCAAACCATAGTCACCGCGATTGAAATACTCCGCCCCCAGACGGTAAGGCTCGTCCGATGGCAAGAATTTCTCGCTGGCTGGCTCCTGCACGGTCAGCGTCGTGAGAGCACTCATGCCGTCGAACATGCCGCCACATCCGGCGAGCATGAGAGCCACCGCCGTTGCAACCATGGCGAGGCCCTGCTTCAAGGCAAAAAGAACCCCGCGGACCAGGAAAGCGGTTCTGATCCCGTCCATGGCCCATGCACCTCCGTTATTTCCCGCCCGAACTGCTGGCAAATCCGTTTGGACTGATCGGCTCCGGGGGCAAGGGCTGCGGCGCCTCTTTCAGTTTACGGACATCCTCATAGCGTTCTATGGCTCCCGTCATGCGCGCACCGTTGGCCGGCACATTGCGGTTCCTGACGCCGGGAGGCCAGGGGTCTATCATTTCCGACATTGCGTTCACATTCCTGGCGTCGCCCGCGCTCAGCGCGATGGTGTCGCTTCGATGAAAATAGGAGCCGAAGAAGTCTTCAAAACTCTGGTCGCCCGCGACTGCGGCCGAGGCCGCCGCTATGAATGCGAGAGCGCTAAAACTGGCCAATTTCACCATGTGCCGGACCTTGTTCAGTGAGGATCGTTGCTGAGCGGAACAATGTGACCGTATGGACCGGCCAAACCGCCGCCCGACGTCACAAACTCGGTGTAACTCTTCGGAACTTCGGTCTGGCCCAAGAGGAAGAAGTCCACGTCGTTGCTGGGAAGATGGTGGTCTAGAGGGCTCGCGGTGCGCTGCCCGGGCACAATGGGCGCCACGAGGTGCGGGGTGACGATGACGACCAGATCCGTTTCATTCTGCTGGTACTCCGAACTGCGGAAGAGCGTACCAAGAACCGGAACGGTGCCGAGCCATGGGACCTGGGAGATGTCCCGCAGGCCTTTGCTTTGCAACAACCCCGCAATGGCAAAGCTTTGCCCATCGCGCAGTTCTACTGTTGTGCGGGCTTCCCTCTTTTTCAGCCCTGGGATCAAGAAGCCCGAAACGTTAACCGCGTCGGTCCAGTCGAGTTCGCTGACTGACGGCGAAAGCCTAAGATTGATGATGCCGGTCGCGAGGACGGTCGGCTGGAAAGTGAGCTGAACGCCAAACGGCTTGTACTCCACCGTGATTACCATCGTATTGCCCGAACCACCAGGCTGAGCGACAGGTATTGGAACTTCGCCGCCAGCCAGAAAACTAGCCGTATCGCCGGACAAAGCCACGAGGTCGGGCTCGGCGAGTTCGCGAACGAGCCCCTTCTCTTCCAGAGCGGAAATCAGAGCGTCGACTTTGCCGATTTGGCCGATTGCCGTTACAAACGGCGCTAAGCTCGCCGCGGTGGTTCCCGGTGCAATCGTCGACAGCAGGGGCAGCCCGGGCGCCGACTGTAAATTTGTTGTGCTCCTGCCGGTGTTGATACCGTTGGTGCCGTTCGCGTTTGCGGAGTAGATGTTCACCCCGAGATTGCGCTCCGCGCTGCGGCTTACCTCGAGAAAGCGGACCTTGAGCAGCACCTGCTGGCTGGGCGCGACCCGTATCAGATTGATGACGGGCGTGTCCGGAGAGACGCTTTTGGCGATTTCCAGGGCATGTTCGGCTGCGACCGAATTAGGGGCTTCCCCGCCCAGTACAATTTGCTCCTGGCTGCTCGATACGCGGATGGTGCCGCTTCCTGTATCAGACCGGATTCTCTCCGCAATCGCTTGCGTGTCGGGGATGACGACGACATCGTAGACCCCCATCAGCCTTTTATCGGGGCCAAAGATCGACACGTTGGTTGTGCCCGCCTTTTTCCCCTGAAGGTAAAGCACGTGATCGGATATCGGCAGCACATCGGCGATCTCGGGAGCACCGACAACCGCCGAGGAAAAGGGCATGTGCAATGTAAAGGTGCGGGACTTGAAACGCGTTACTTGAATCCGGCGGACAGGGGCGCCGTCTCCGGTGCCGATGCCTTGCGAACGCACGTCTGCGGGCTGGACCCAGATCGCCGCGAAAACGAAGAGCGCTATCTGGCATAGGAGCCGCCCTGGCGGTCGCCCCTTTGTCCGAGCATGAAATCTTCCAACCGGCGTCCACCACATAACCCGTGCCCCTAGAGTCCTGTGCCTGCGCGGGCCACCCAGCGTCTCGGCCAGCCGCAAACTGGACATTCAATCGCTGGCAGGAAAGAACCTCGCTCAGCACCGCCCGCTCTCTCTCAACCTGAGATCGACAGCGGCCATGTTCAAACGCTGCTGTGATTCTCGCCTAAACACAATCATAGGTTGTGCACACCAAAGCGATTATCTAGAGAAAGGGCAAAACGCCACCTTAGCGCGATACGCGATGCTGAGCCGAGCGTGTGACTGTCATCAAAGCGTTCCAATCACCGATAAGCTCGGGTAGCTGGCAGCGATGTAGGCATGAACCCGGCCCAACCGATGCTTCATGACGAGGATCTCGCCCAAGTCGATTGCGATCGCCCTGACCATCAGCATTGGCGTGATCGAGATCGCAAACAACACCGCGATGACGCTGTGCCCGTCTCCGCCGAAACCCAACGTTCTTTGACGAGGCTTCGAAACATGGTTGCAGCCCGCGAGAGCTTTGGATAGATTGCACTCGTAATGCGTGCACACCAAAGAATTCATACCCCTTGAGTTGTTGCCCGTTGGCCGCGAGCCACGGATTTCTTGTCTTTGGGAACGCTGGATGTGAATCCGAAACGTCGAAATGACGATGGCGCCTGCACTCGGCCCAAGGGCTGCCGTTCGGGGAATGTGCTCAATTTCTTTCGCCGGCAGGGGGGCGTCGCTTTTCTCGAATTCGCGATTATCGCCATCCCGTTTTTTTTGCTGATCCTCGGTATCATCGAAGTCGGCTTCGTCAGCTGGGCCGGTTACGAACTCGAAAATGCCACTGCCACGGCCGCCCGGCTTGTCCGAACCAATCAGGCGCAGTCAGCAGCGTATACCGTCACCAACTTGCAATCGCAGCTTTGCAAGAACGTCGTGCTTCTCGCCAACTGCACTTCAAAAGTGCAACTGAACGTTCAAACCTTTTCGACTTTCGCCGGGGTCACAGTTCCCGCCGCTCTCAATCAGAAAGGGGGCCTTCGAAACGACTTCACCTATTCACCGGGTGGTTCAGGCGCCATTGTGCTTGTCACCGCTTTCTACGAATGGCCTCTGACTACCCCTCTGGCCAGCGCAGCGCTCGCCAATCTCGCGGATGGCAACTACCTTCTTCAAAGCACGGCCGTATTTCGCAATGAGCCATAAGCGCAAACTCAAGCCGCGGCCCAGGATCGCGAGAACATCCCTTTCCCGGTCTAAGCTGCTCCCGATAGCGCTGTGGCGACGGGTTCGACGCGGGGCAAGCGCGAAAGAGGGATCGGCTGTTATCGAGGCAGCGATCATCCTCCCGGTTCTGGTCATGATGTTTCTCGGCATGGTCGAATTCAGCCAGGCCTTCGCGGCAAAGCGGCGGGTTCAGAATGTGGCGAGCGCCACTGCGGATCTGGTCGCACAGACGTCGTCGGTCACCACATCCGATCTCAACGATATCGCCAGTATCGGGGCCCAGCTGATGCTGCCTTTTTCCTCGACCGGGGTCGCGCTGACGATCACGAGCGTTGCGGAGGACACGCAAGGCAATATCACCGTCCAGTGGAGTTGCTCCTGGAGCACTTTATCGAGTTCTGCGAATTGTACCGGGAGCGGAGCAACCTATAAGGGGCTCCCCGCGGGGCTTCTCAGCGCCGGCCAAAGCGTGATCATCGGAACGGCGTCGTACCTTTATAGACCTACAATTGGAGAGTTCCTGACAGGCGGCCTGACCTTTTCCTCAACGACATATTGCAGGCCGCGCCTCGTAACAGCGGTGGTGAAGCAATAACTCTTTCTTCAGCTTCTGTATCGGTTTGCCATTAATGAATGCGCGCGCCTCTGATCAGGAGGCGGGCGCGCGACGAACAGCGCTTTCGAGAGTGCTTGCGGAGGGCTGCGAAGGTGCAGAGGGAGCCATAAGCTTCAAAGCCGGCGAGACGTCTCCGGCCCAGGTCGGGGCGCGCTGCTCGGCAAACTCGCCTGCCGAGCCCGGCGCCTCGTCGGCAGGGCGGACGGAAAGCTGAATCCGCCCGAGTTGCAAAGCGACGAACACCATCTCCGCCTGGTGCTTCGTAAGCTCAAGCGTCACCGTTTTAGGCATTCGCGCCTCCGGCAAGCCCTGAGGCATCATGGCCGCCTTTGCCAGCTGATTGAGCGTCTGGTCCACAGCGATGACGCGGACGTTCTGCAAAATGGTTTCGGCAACGATTTTTCGCTTTGCTTCACTCGGCTGGTCGCTCATGCTTTGCGTCAAAATCACGTCGACGTAGTTGCCGGGCAAAATCAGGCCGGACGCGCTCTGAGCGGCATCCACCGAAATCGAGATGGCGCGGGTTCCGGGTTTCAGGGTTGCTGCCAGAAAATTTCTGTCGCTGGCCTTCACAAGATCGCCCGCAACAAGAGGTTCGCCGTTGGCAAAAGCCCGTTTGGCGAGCGCGCCCATGAAATCGGCTTCCGAGATCTGCCCGCGGACAAGGTTGCCCGGCCGAACCTCGGGCATGGCGATATCCTTCCAGACGACGTCCCCTTGCTGAAGCAAGCTGCCGGAAGCGATGTCGTGAGCGGCGCTCAGCACGGATGCTTGAGCGACAGGCGCCGGAGGTTCCGGCCGCACCTCGACTGAAGCATCCTGATTCGCCAGCCACAAATAGCCGAGACCAAGGCCGCCAAGGATGCACAGGACGCCTAGAACAAGCAGGACATTGCGGAAGAACATGGGAAACTCTCTCTAGCAACATACCAGATCACGCCGCCCAGAATGGCGACTGCGTAGGGCACCTCTTTGCGCGACGTGGCCCGGACATGCACAATCTCGGGCCTTTCGACGAAGCTGCCGCCCTCTCTGGCTGGCTCGCATGACCCGGCCAAGGCGTCCCTGGCAAAGTAGCTCGCACCAAGATAAAAGCAGCTCAGAAGGCCGCCAGCCAAAGCAATTCCGATCAGAAGATTCCCGATGCCGCCCGGCGGAACAAGAAGCGTCACCGCCGCCATCAGCTTCACATCTCCGCCGCCCAACACGCCGTAGCGGCAGAGAACGCCAAGCATCAGAAAGACCGCCGCGGCCACGACGAGGCTGATGCCGAACTGTCCCGGCCTCATCGCGAGGCCCAGCAGAAGCCCGCACAGCGCGATCACAACCACAAGTTCGTTAGGTATGATGCGTTGTTTAAGATCGGTAGCCGCGCTCAGGAGCAGCGCGGCCAGGCTGATCGCCCAAAGGATTTTCGGTATGATCACAAAGGTCATGCTGTCCTCGACGCGATCGTACGGCGCCGTGGAAAGGCCGGCCTATGCCTCTCCACGGCGCAATCGCGGGTCTGCCTGGAGCGGCAAGCTCCTAGCTGTGAACGCTTGAGGCGATTGAATAGAAGACACCTTTAATGTTTGTTCCCACCGCAGTAACGGCGCCAACGATGACGACTGCGATCAAAGCGGCAAGTAGCCCGTATTCGAGCGCCGCAGCGCCCCGTTCGGATTTCAACTTTGAGCCAAGCGTAAGCGGATCTGCACTTATCCAAAAGACGGCGCATAAAACTCTCCATGCGAACTAGGTTGTAACCATCACTTTTTAGCACGCATAGAGTTGCGTTATCGCCAAGCTGAGGCATAAGCTTGTGCCTGCGATCTTAAGGTTCCCTTAACTGCATTGAGATGCCTCCCGCCAAAAGATGACGGCGCGCAGGCCGCCGAATGAAGGCTTAGCGCGTAGACCTTCAGCCCCTGCGGGCGCAAAGCTGTTCGAGAACCGAAATGGCCGACGAGGCGGTAATCCCCGGCAAGAGTTGCTTCCAGCAGCGCCCTCAGGCCTGGCCTTTCGCAACTGAGACGATAGGGAGGGTCCGCCACGACTATGAAGGCTGGGCGGCTCTTGAGTGAGTCCTCAAAAGCGTTGGCCGCACCCTCGAAAGCGAAATTGCAAAGCAGCTGGATCGGGTGGAAGACTGGCGTAGGCGGTTTGGCCCCCGACGCCAGATACACGCTCAAATCGCGGTCTGCGACCAGGATGCGATCCCCCTTTCGAAGGCCGGCGCTCCGCATCGCCGCCGCGGCCTCCTCGGCAGGCATGCCGTCGTCGATGAGCTGAGACATGTAGCCTATAACGATCGTGAAGAAGACCATGACGCTGGCGAATGCAAGCGCGCGCGCGAGCCACAGCGCGCCTTTTGCTCGCGAGCCAGCGACCCCTTGCTCAATGAACGCTCCCGCCAGAAGGCAGAAGGGTGGAAGAACCGCCAGCATGTAAAAGTCGCACATGCCCCTCCCCGCCAGCACTCCGGCAAGAGCGCCCGCCCCCCAGGCCCCCATAAATCCGAGTACAGAAGGAGGCGACTGCGTACGGAACGCCCCGCGAAAGAGCCACGCCGCCGTCGCCAGGATGAGGAGCGGAAGCAAGATCATCAGCTCTATCCCGACACGCGTGAACGCCTTGCTCCAAGGGATATAGTCCGTGCTCATCCGGCCGGCAGCTGAAACGACAACATCCCGAAAGAACGCACCGAAATATCCCTCGGCAAGGAAGAACAGGGCGAAGCCCATCGGAACAATAAAAAACCCGGCGGCAAATGCAGCCAGCACCTTGAGGCCATCTCCTGGCGGGTGGCGGAGAAACAGAAAGACCGCCAGCGGCAACGCTTCGAAGATTGCTGTCTGCTTCACACACCCCGCAGCGCCGAAGAGGAGCCCGGCTCCGAATCCAAGCCATAATCGCGTCCGTCCCGGCGTAAGCGCTGCCCCCAATCCCGCCAGGACACCAAAGGCCGTAAAGGGCGCCATGATCAACTCTGCCGGCGAACATGTGCCGCTCAGCGTCAAACTCGCCGCGATATAGAAAAGCGCCCCTGCCACGCCTGAGAGTTCACCGATGAAGCGCCGCCCGAGCAGGTAGAGAGCAGAGGCCGTCGCAGACACGGCGGTCATAGTGAGGACCTTGGCCGCGAGCAGGCTTGGACCGAACAGCGTTTCCGCGGCGGCCATGAGCGCGAACAGGAGCGGCGGCTTCACATCGAACGAATAGGCATAAGGCGGGTGGCCCTCCAGCCACTGGCGGGCCACCACGAGATAGAAGGACTCGTCCACCCCGGCATGAGAAAGGAAAGGGAGCCGCACCAGCACCGTGCATAGGGCCAGACCCGTCATGATGGCAAGCGGCCGGAAAAGGGCTGAAGCAAATAGTGCTGATGGCCGAAAGGATCTGGCGGCCTGACCAATGCCGGCTCTCACAAGCATCGCGCGCCCACCCGTGCCTTAAGGCCGAAGACAAGCAGCGAGCCAGAACCTCCTCCCGTCAGCGTACTGCCGAAACGTCCCAACTGACAGTAGTCGCGGTTCAATGCACCATCAAGCTGAAGGCGGCGACCGGGGATTTCACAAGGCCGGGCGTGGAGGGGATTTGCCACCACAACGAAGGCGGGGCGATTCTTGAGCGCATCCGCCAGCGCGGCAGGCGAAGGAAAGTCGCACAAGAGGTGAAGAGGGTGGAAGATTCGCGCCGGGGGATTTGCTCGCCGCAGCCAGATAAATAATCAGATCACGGTCTGCGACCAGGATGTTGTCGCCGCTTGCAAGGCCCGCGCTGCGCATCGCCGCCGCCGCCTCGCCGGCCGATGCCAGATTATCGCGTCCTGCGAAGATCAACGGCGCTGTGAAAACCGCCGAGTAGGCCGCCACAACGGCAACCGCCACTGCCGCAAGCGAAAAGCGTTTGCGTCCTGGAAAACGATCCGCGCAGCGTTGGATGAACGCAGCCGCCATCAGGCACAGCGGCTGAAGAAGCGGCAGAAAGTAGATGATGAGAGCAGTTCGCGTTGCCAGTCCGCCCGCAAACGCGCCAGCCGCCCAGGCCGCCAGAAACCAGAGCGCAGGCTGACCCTTCTCGCCGTGAGAGAAGCATGCCGCCGCCCCCAGGATGATGAGGGGCAGCACGAGCATAAGGGCGATAAACAACCCGCCGAGTGATTGGCCCCAGCCTCCCGATGGCACGCTCACGCGTCCCGCCGCTGCGGCCACGACATCTGCGAACAAGGCGCAGAATTGCCCCTCGGCGAGAAAGAACAAGGCAAAGCCCGCCGGAACAATGAGAAGCCCGGTGGCGAAAGCTGCGACCGCTCTGGACCGCCTCAGCGGGCGACCCGAGAACAGAAAGGCCGCCAGCGGCACGGCCTCGAACACGGCTGTCTGCTTTACACAGGCCGCAGCCCCCAGGCAAAGTCCCGCGGCCAGCAGCCGGCCCATAGCGGGCCGGCCGGGCGCACACGCCGCGGGGAAACCGAGCACCATGCCAAAGGCCGTAAAGGGCGCCATCATGAGTTCGGCCGGCGAGAAGGTGCCCCCAAGCGTCAAGCTCGATGCGATGTAAAAGAGCGCCGCGCTCACACCCGCGAATCCACTCATGAGCCTCTGGCCGAACAGGTAGAGGGCGCAGGCCGTGGCCGCCACCGAAGCCATGGCGAGCGCCTTGGCCGCCAGAAGGCTCGGGCCGAACACCGCTTCCGCCCCGGCCATCAGCGCGAACAAAAGCGGGGGCTTCACATCGAACGCGTAGGCGTAAGGCGGCATCCCTTCAAGCCACTGGCGTCCCACAACGAGATAAAAGGCCTCATCCACCCCGGCGTTGAAGCGGAAAGGAAGCCGGACCAGCACGGTGCATGCGATCAGCCCCGCTGATCGCCGCAGGCCGCGAAAAACCTGAGCTCCACAACTGCGGCTGTTGGAACGTTCCCATCATTGTCGCTCGCGGGCAGGGCCGTGGACCCAAGGTTCGGCTCAAGGTAAGCATAAAATTACAATCTTTGGTTGCCGCATTGCGCAAAATTTGCGGGGCCGAGTTATTTCTGTTGCCACTTAAGATTGCATAAAGAAGAAATGTATTAAAAGGTGGCACACAAGGGGAAGGCTGAGATGAGTAAAGCACAAGCGTTTCCGAGTGCGGGCGATGCAGAGCGGCCCACGGCGGCAACCGCAAGAGTGTTCGTCCATGACAGGGAGTTGGAAGCAGTCATCCGCCAATGCCTGACCGCGCTCGATGTCAAGGATGCTCAGTACACCGCGGGCAACCTAGCGGCCGCTGCGGCGTGTCTGGCGAAAGAAAGTTCGCCGCAACTTTTGATCCTGGACGTAAGCGGAATTGACGACCCTCTCCTTGAGCTGCGCGCCATTGCGGATGTGTGCGACCCAAGCGTCGCTGTCATCGCCATTGGCGACAGCAACGACATTGGCCTTTACCGGGAATTGAAAAACGCCGGGATATCCGAGTATTTCCCCATTCCTCTCCAGAGGGATGTGCTCGCGGCTGCGTGCAAAGCTGTCTTATATCCGGACGGCGTTTCAGCTGATCGCCGGACGGGAGAGCTGATTTACGTGCTGGGCGTGCGGGGAGGCGCGGGCGCGACCACCATCGCAACGAGCCTCGCCTGGTCGCTCGCTGAAAGCAAGCGCCGCCATACCGTTCTTGTCGATCTTGGGCTGCAGACCGGAGACGCCGCCCTTCAGCTCGATGCAGTGCCAAATCATGCGCTTTGCGATGCGCTCGGCCATCCGGAACGCGTCGACAAGCTCCTTCTCGATCGCGGCCTGAAACACATAACCAACCGCCTCAGTCTGTTCGCCTCGCTCGAGCCACTGAATATCGAAACACCCATCTCGGAGGAGTCCTTTCTGTGGCTTCTGAGCAAACTCCTCCCGTCCTATCGCTTCACGATCGTGGAGGTTCCTGCAAGCGTCGCCATGAAGATGACCTGGGCTCTCAGAATTCCGAGCACCTGTCTTCTCGTCAGCAATGCCAGTTTGTCTGGCGCCAGAGATCTGGCGCGATGGAGCGAAATCATCGGCCCCGACACCTCGGAACGGCATACCCTGCACGTCGTCAACCATGTCGTGCCCCACGGCGGCCTCAAGGAAGCCGACTTCGCGCGTGCCTCGGGGAAAGTTCCCAACCTCACCATCTCTTACAGCCGTGAGATGGCAGAGGCCGCTCCGCTAGGAATAAAGGCCATGCAGAAGGCAGCCTCATTCAAGCGGAGTCTCTCGCCCCTCCTGCGCGAGTTCACTGGCGAAGCCCAGAAAAGTACGGGCTCCCTGCTCGGCAGGATTCTGAAGGGAGGCCGGCGGCGCGCGCCGACGGATCACGCCAGCACGGATAATGCCCTGCGCCCTGATGCGAAAAGCCGCGCCAAACCCGTTTTCGTTTCAAGGTAAGCGGACGGCTCCCTCGCGACAGCCGGTTAGCGGCGGACGCGCGGTAACTACGCCAGTGTTCCCTTTTCCTCGAAATTGAGGCCGCGCCCGCCCTGCCCCTTTCGGAGCGATTATCAGGTTATTCGAATGTTCCGGGCGTGCAACCTCTGAATGGTCGCAGGCCACAAGTTTTTGCTACCAGAACCTGCATCAGGTTGAAAATGTATCAATCAAAAGTTGAATATATAAAAACATTGGATGCGCTCCCAAAAAACTGCCTTGAGAAGGCGGGCGACGCTCCGGCCGGCTAAATCGGCTCGGGCACCATCGCGATCGCCCCGCAGGGGCACTCCTGCGCGCAAATCCCGCAGCCCTTGCAGTAGTCGTATCTGAACTCGAAGCCCCTGCCCGGCCCAAGCTTCGTCACTGCGTTGTCCGGGCACATGCCATAGCAATTGTCGCATTCGAAGCAATTGCCGCAGGACAGGCAGCGGCGCGCCTCATAGAGGGCGTTGCCCTCGTCGAGACCTTGCACCACCTCCTCGAAGGTCGAGGTTCGCCGCGCCAGCTCAAGCACGGGCCGCACCGTCTTCGGGGCTTCGCCATAATACCAGGTGTTGAGCTTGTCCGCGGTTGCGATCTCGGGCTCCGGCGACGGGATATAGACCTCGCCGCGAAGCCAGGCATCGATGTTCCGCGCGGCTTTCTTGCCTTGTCCGACCGCGGCGGTAACGCTGCGTTCGGAAGGCAGTGTTTCGGTACTCGCGAAAATGCCCGGAGCGCCCGACATCATATCGGGACCGACCTGCACGATGCCCTCCTTCACCTCGAGCCCCGGCACGCCCTCCAGCAACGAAAGGTCGACATCCTGGCCCAGCGCCAGAACGACCGAGTCGGCTTCGAGCGTCTCGAATTCTCCGGTCGGCTGCGGGAAGCCCTTCTCATCGAGCATCATCTTCTCAACGGTGATGGAGCCGGTATCGACGTTCCTGATCGTCGAAAGCCACTTCATCATGATGCCTTCTTCGAGCGCTTCCTCGAGATCAAGGTCGCGCGCAGGCATGTGGTCGCGCGTGCGGCGGTAGACGATGATGGCTTCGTCCGCGCCAAGCCTTTTCGCCGTGCGGGCCACGTCGATGGCCGTGTTGCCACCGCCGTACACCACGACGCGCCGCCCAAGCAGCGGCTTGTCCTCGCCGTCCATGGAGCGGAGCACCTGGACCGCGTCGAGGATCTTCGCTGTTGCGCCAGCCGGGATGTAGGCCCGCTTGGCAATATGCGCGCCGATGGCGAGGAAAACCGCGTCAAAGCCGCCTGCCGTCATGGCGTCCTGAATGTTTTCGACCTTCGAGCCATATTCGATGCGCACGCCCATATCCACGATGCGCTGGACCTCGGCATCGAGCACATCGCGCGGCAGCCGGTATTTCGGAATGCCGAACCGCATCATGCCGCCTGGCAGAGGCCCCGCTTCCCTGATCGTCACCGCATGGCCGAACCGCGCGAGATGATAGGCCGCCGATAATCCCGACGGCCCCGCGCCGACGATCAGCACCTTTTTGCCGGATGCAGCGGAGGGCGCAGTGAAGCGCCAGCCCTTGGATATAGCGATAGTCGCCGAGGAACCGCTCGACCGAATTGATGCCCACCGCGGAATCGAGCACGGCGCGATTGCAGGCGCTTTCGCAAGGGTAATAGCACACCCGGCCCATGATCGCGGGAAACGGATTTTCCTCCGTCAGCTTGCGCCATGCCGCCTCATAATCGCCGTGCTCGGCGAGGGCGAGCCAGCCCTGGATATCCTCGCCGGCCGGGCATGCATTACTGCAAGGCGAAAGGCGCCGCACATATTCCGGCCGCAGCGAGCGCCACGAGCCGGTGCGATTGGTAAGCGAGGTGCCGGGATCGAGTTTGATGGCGAATGGATTCCATGGCCTCAAATCCTCATGCATCCCCGTTCGCCGCATCCAGCAAGCCATAATCGGCGATATTGGCATCGCAGATTGCCTGCAAACGGGCGACGCGCGGATCCTCCCCCCTGTCGCCGAAGAGATGCGCGAAGCGCCCCTGCGGCTTCAGATAGTCCTGCACCGGAACCTTATGCCGGATCTTGCGGACATGCGTGACCTTGCCGTGCTCGGCCTCGAAGATGGGATAAAAACCGCATTCAATGGCAAGCCGGGCAAGCCGGATCGTATCGTGGGGAGCGGCGGCCCAGCCCAGCGGGCACGGCGACGTGGATCTGGATGTAGCGCGCGCCGTGGATGGACATCGCCTTTGTCACTTTGCGCTCAAGATCGCGCAAATCGGCGACGGACGCCGTCGCGACGTAGGGGATGCCGTGAGCGAGCGCAAGTTTCGGCATTGACTTGCCTGTGCCGAAGACGTTGCCCGGCTCCAGCCCAACGGCAGGCGTCGTCGCTGTGCGCGAAGTTGGCGGCGTCGCCGACGAACGCTGAGCGCCCGCCGTCATGTAGCCTTCGTTGTCGTAGCAGACATAGAGCACGTCCTCATTGCGCTCGAACATGCCGGATAGGCAGCCGAAGCCAATGTCGCTCGTGCCTCCATCGCCTCCCTGGGCGATAACCCGCGTATGGCGCTTCTTTACGCGAATGGCGGCAGCGATGCCCGTTGCAACCGCAGCTACGTTGCCGAACAGGGAATGAACCCACGCAAGTTGCCAGGATGTTTCAGGATAGCGGGAGGTGAAAACTTCGAGGCAGCCGGTCGCGGTGGCGGCGATGAGATCGTTGTCCGTGGCGCGCATTGCGGCGTCGAGCGCGTAACGCGCAGCAAGTGCTTCGCCGCATCCCTGACAGGCGCGGTGGCCGCAGGTGATGGTGTTGCGGCGCTCCGTCGAGGCCTGAACGGATCGCTCCTCTTCCGCCACCAGCCTGTTGCCGACGGTGAAGGTGCCTTTCTGATAGAATTTGAGCTTCTCCTCGGCTTCTGCCGGCGCGAAACTTGGGGGGCGGTCGTTCATGGCTTGCCTCTCATTCGGCGGCCCGGTCTGGAGCGGTCTCCGCGAGATAACGCAGGATGGCTTCGGCGGTTGGGCCGGTGCGGCGCCTCTTGCCCGCGCGATGGATTTCCCGGCCTACGACGCGCTCGTTGAGATCGAGGAAAAGCGTTCCCTCCCAGGGCTCGGCCGCCGCTTGCCGGAAAAGGCGGTGCAAAGACTGGCGGGTGATAGGACGTCCGCCAAGGCCCGCCACCACCGCGTGCAGGCGCGGCCGGCGCGGCAAGGTTCTGAGCGCCACGCCGACATTGTTTGCGAGCGGGCCGCCCATGCCGACGGAGACGCTCTTGTCGATCACCACGACCTCCCGAGCGCCTTCGAGGATCCCCTGCAAGGCGTCGATCGGAAATGGCCGGTAGGAGACGAGTGTTACAAGGCCTATCGGGATGTTCGTCGCCGCGCATTTCGTCGATCGTGTCCTTGATGGTGCCGCACACAGAGCCCATCGCGATTACGACCATCTGGGCGTCCTCCATGCGATAGCCGCGCAAGAGGCCCCCGGATTCGCGCCCGAACACTTTCGCAAATTCGGAGGCGAACTGCGTAATGAACCGTAAGGCCTTCGTCTGCTTGTAATGCGAAAGAAAGCGAACCTCCGTGAAGGCGTCCGGCCCAACCGACGCGCCCATGGTAACGGGCTGCGCCGGATCGAGCACCTGCACGGGATCGTAGGGCGGGAGATAAGCATCAACCATCGCCTGGAGGGGGATCTCCACGCGCTCGACCGCATGAGTGAGGACGAAGCCGTCGACGCAGACCATGACCGGTATGGAAAGCTCCTCGGCAAGCTTGAACGCCTGAATGTGCAGATCGGCGGCTTCCTGGTTCGTCTCTGCGAAGAGCTGGACCCAGCCGGCGTCGCGCATGGACATCGCGTCGGAATGATCGTTCCACATATTGGCCGGCGCGCCGATGGCCCGGTTTACGAGCGTCATCACGATGGGCAGACCGAGGCCGGAAGCGTTGTAAACCGCCTCCGCCATCTGCAGGAGCCCTTGCGACGCCGTGGCGGTGTAAGCCCTGGCGCCCGCAGCGGACGCCCCGATCGTGACGGAAAGCGCTGCGAAATCGCTTTCGACATTGATGAATTCGCAATTTTCGAGCCTGCGGTCCTTCGCCATTCCGGCCAGGGCCTCGACGATATGGGTCTGCGGCGTGATGGGATAGGCGCAGATCACCTCCGGCCGGCACAAGGCGATTGCCTCGGCCATTGCGCGCGACCCTTCGATTTGCTTCAGCATCGCTTGCTTCCTCAGGCTGCGCTGGCGGCGCGTTCTCGGGTCACGACAAACTCGTAGGCTTCCACAGCAGCCGCGATGTTGGCCATCCCAACCTGCCCAGGGAAGGCCTCCCCGATCGCGCGCTTGACGCTGTCCAAACGAACAAGCCCCGTCACGGCCGCGAACGCGCCGAGGAGCGCCGCATTCGGCCGCGCGCCAACTTGCTTTCGAGCGATGTCCGTCGCCGGGATGGCGACGGCGTGCCCCTTCGGCAGGCTATCCGCGATTTCCTGAATGTGACGCTCGGCAAATGCCTTATTGGTGTTGACGAGAAGATAGCCGCCCGGCCGCAGACCCGCGAAGACCTCGACCGCCCTCAGCAGTGTCGGCTCCTGCACGATGAGGCAATCGGGCTCTATGATCGGCTCGCGAAGCCGGATTTCCTTGTCCGCAATCCGGCAGAACGCCACTACGGGGGCGCCCATATGCTCAGTCCCGTAGCTCGGGAAGGCCTGCGCATGGCGTCCTTCGAGAAATGCCGCGACCGAAAGAATGTCCGCAGCAGTGACATTACCCTGCCCGCTCCGGCCATGGATGCGGATTTGGAACATTACCCTCCCCCAACTCTTCGCCAGGATAAAGATTTCGCCTGTTTCTGCAATAGGTTACGACCCATACAGAGCTTAAGCCTTACTATTTCTTATCTTATTAGGCGGCATTCTTTTATTATATTACATTCCCTCGGGGGTCGCACTCCTTGATCCGCGTCAAAAACTATCCAACCAAAGCGAAAGAGTTGCGACGCCCGCGGGATACACCGAAACAGCCTTTATGGTGTCATGTGGTACTGACGGAAGTATGCAACCGCAAACGCCGATGCTGGTGCTGCCGCCAGCCGCCTCTTGTCATGAACAATGACAGAAATCAAAGAGGCCGGCGCGTCACTCGTGCTGGAATGAATGCTGGGCCTATTGGCAAACGAGGAGCGCGAGAGCGATGCCCTACAGCACCAACGCGGATCTTCCTCCCTCTGTGAGGAACCATCTTCCTCCTCACGCACAGGACATTTACCGGGAAGCCTTCAATCACGCTTACGCCGCCCACCTCAACGATCCACGCCGCGAGGAAGCCGCCCATCGCATTGCCTGGGCTGCCGTCAAAAGATCCTATGAAAAAATCGGCGGCGAATGGGTTTCCCGGAACAGCCGACCGCGGCACAATCTTTCCTCCGCAGGCGGGCGGGGCGGTAGCATTTTAGTTCGCATCAGGTTTTTAAGGGAAGGAGAACTTGACCATGGCCACATTCATCATGCTGACGCGCCTGAGCCACGAAGGCCTTAAATCCCCAGGCGCACTGGCCGACCTCAGCCACGAGGTGATGGATCATATCAGAAAGAACTGTCCGAGCGTGGCCTGGAAGGCGAGTTATGTCGTGCTCGGTCCGGCCGACTACGTCGATATCTTCACGGCACCCGACATCGAGACGGCCACCAAGGTCGCCACCATCATTCGCACCTTCGGACACGCAACGACGGAGGTCTGGGCGGCGACCGAGTGGGAGAAGTTCACCGGCCTGCTCCGCGGCCTGCCGCCGCGGCTGGTCACTTCCTGACCGACAGCCCGAAGAATCGGCGTAATCATCAGCAAGAGGCTGAGATGGGCAAATCGCAATGAGCGAAGGCAAGTCCGAACCTCGCGAGCAGCGAAGACATCAGGCGTAATTTTTCGCCATCTCGACGATCACACCGTAGCATCAGTCCTGGCGCTCAAGCCGACAGTGGCTCAATTGGAAGAATCCGCGGCTCCGAGCGCTGGCGGTAGCGACATATTCGCCGGCATGAGGCCCGAAAAGGGGGTTATTAAGGCGAATATTGATCTTGTGGGGATGGAGAATGAAGAACTTGATGATCGCTAAGTAACGGAAGTGTAGGAGTAAATTCAGACGGCGGACGGCCAGAAATGGAGCTCGCCAATTGCAGAAGATTTTTTGAACGTTATCTTTTGCAATTTTTAATTGAGGTGGCATACTTGGTAAGCTTCGCCCAAAAACGGAACATCTCCCATGAATGAAAAAGAAGTTACGACTGAGGCCGAAGGACGGCGCCGCCTTCAGTCAAGCCTGCTTTCGAAGTTCGAAGAGATCGCGCATACGTTTCTAAGTATGTTGACTGGCGAGCGAGGAAACGGCCAGGTTTTCACGTCCCTGCAAGATTATCTCGATGGCGCCGTGGTCGTCGATGGTGCTTATTGCAGGCGGCGGACCGTTCTTCTCGCGATCCACGACATGAAAGAGGAAGGGTTGGCCCCGCCCGCGCTGCAACACAGTACGCTGGCCAAGCTCGAATCCTTAAACGTCAGCCCCCTCCCGGAAACCAAACTCTACCGTGACATCGCGACGGCCATCCTCAGGATGGAGGTTATCGTCAGGTTGGAAGCGATGCAGAAGTTGGTCCAAACGACGAACGTTCTTGGCCTGAACCACTCCACGCCCGGAGCGGTGGGCCGGTTGTCACCGGCCCTTGGGTCGACGCCTAGCTTTGGGTCTGTTCGAAAAGCTCCTCGACATATTCCCAATTGATGAGGTTGTCGACGAAGGCTTCGAGGTATTTTAGACGCGCGTTGCGGTAGTCGATGTAGTAGGAGTGCTCCCAGACATCGACGCCAAGTATCGGAGTCCCGCCATGAACAAGCGGGTTCTCTGCGTTTGGCGTTTTCGTCACTTCGAGCTTGCCGTCCTTGAAGGTAAGCCAAGCCCAGCCTGAACCGAACTGGGTCTTGCCGGCCTCAATGAAGGCCTCCCGGAATGCGCCGTAGCCGCCGAGGTCGCTGGCGATTTTCTTCTCAAGCTTGCCGGGAAGCTTGGTGCCCCCGCCGCCCTTCTTCATCCATTTCCAGAACTGCATGTGATTGAAGTGCTGGCCTGCATTGTTGAATAGCGCTTGATTTCTGCCGTAGCTGATCTTCACGATGTCGATGATGTTCTTGTCTTCGAGCCCTGACCCGGGAAGCAGCTTGTTGCCCATGTCGACATAGGCGAGATGATGCTTGTCGTGATGGTATTGCAGCGTCTCGGCAGACATGTACGGCTGCAAAGCGTCATAGGCGTATGGAAGTTCGGGCAATTGAAATGCCACGGCTTTCTCCTTTTGCTGCGTTGGGTTCGGTCTCGCACTGAACCTAGGTGGCCGCGGGGGTGCTGACAAGCGTGGCTATGGGGAATGCTGATAAAAATTAAGAGAGGTATGAAACCCCTGAATTTCATACCTCTCAAAAGGCCGAGGAAAGGTTCGTGATGGTTTACCTACAGGGATCGGACGCGACAAGAATGCCCACATAAGCATGAACACGACATGAATGCCGCGTTCAGTTTGAGCGCGCGTTAACCGACATGGTAAAAATTTTATCGAAGAGTGCCCGCCCGGCCACGCTTATGATCGTGAAACGGCTAACCGAAGAAAGCGCGCGTAGACCCGTGTGAGCCTGTCCAGGTCCCCCACAGGGACACACTCATCCACCTTGTGGGCGGTCGCATTCAAGAGCCCAACCTCAACGACCGGACACAGATTTTTGATGAAGCGCGCATCCGAGGTCCCGCCGCCCGTCGAAAGGATCGGCTTCCGCCGGGTTTCGGCCTCGATGGCGGCGCTGAGCTTTTGCACGAAGCTGCCCGGGTCCGTGATGAAGCTTTCGGCGGCCGGCTCGTATGCGAGCGCATAGTCGACGCCAGTATCGCGCAGCGCGGCCTGGACCTGGCTCTCGATCCACCCCTTCAAACTCTCGCTGGTGTGTTGATCGTTGAAGCGCACGTTGAAACGTGCCGTGGCGGTCGCGGGGATGACATTGTAGGCCGGGTTCCCGGTGTCGATGCTCGTGATCTCGAAGTTCGAAGGCTGGAAGTGTGCATTCCCCTGATCGAGCTGTCTTGTCTTCAAAAGGTTCAGGGCATCGATCATAAGCGGCAGAGGGTTTCGCGCCTTGTGAGGATAGGCGACGTGGCCCTGGACGCCGCGCACCTTGAGTTCGCCGCTGAGGGAGCCCCGGCGGCCGATCTTGATCGTATCGCCAAGCTCAGCCTCCGAGGTGCATTCTCCCAGGATGCAGTAGTCCGGCCGCTCGCCGCGCTTCAGGAGCCAGTCCACGACCTTCCGGGTGCCGTTGACGGCGGGGCCTTCCTCGTCCCCGGTGATGAGGAAGCTGATCGACCCTTCGGGCGCGCCGCCGCATTCCCTGAGAAATAAGAGCGCAGCCGCGAGCGAGGCCGCCACAGCGCCCTTCATATCGACGGCGCCTCTGCCATAGAGGATCCCGTCATGGAGCTCAGCCGCAAATGGCGGGTGCTTCCAGGCTTTCTCATCGCCGGGAGCCACAACGTCGGTATGACCCGCAAAGCACACATGGGGCGGTCCGTCGCCGATGCGGGCGTAAAGATTGTCCACATCGGGCGTTCCCCGCTCGCTGAACGGCAGGCGATGGCAGGTGAAGCCCGCCAACTGAAGCTCATTTTCCAGATAGCCGAGCGCCCCGCCTTCTTCCGGCGTAATGCTGCGGCAGCGGATCAGGTTCTGGGCGTGGACGAGTGCATTTGTCATGATCGCGCGTGGCTCATACGGGCGGCGGGCCATACCGGTTCGGCTCCGGCACGCCTTTTCTTGCAGCCAAGATGATGAAATAAACCAGAACGGCAAGGCCGAAGAGATACAGAGCCGCAGCTACCGGCGAATTCGGATGGCCAACGGTTCCGCCGATGCCCGCGATCCCGAGGCCGTAAAAAACAACCGCTGGCAAGTAGACCAGGAGCACCATCCAGCCGCTCAAGCCGATATCGTGCCAGCGTTTCACGTCGATGGCGATCGACGGCCACAGGAAGATCAGCGCTGTCAGGAGCGAAATCTCGTCGCCCAGATAGACAGACAGAAGCGGGCTGTCCGCCGTCGCCATTGGAAGGGGCCAATGAAAGGCGCGCCGCAGGATAAGCTCGGCCAGATATTCAAGGAGCGCAATCAGCAAGGCAAAGAGAAGCCACGTGCGCCGCCCAATGCGGCCCTTGAAGTGAAGCCAGATAAAAGTGAAGCGATCCATGTCCTGGCCTAACCCGCGAGCGGATCAGGTCCATGCTCGTTGGGGCCGGTGTCCCCCCTCAGGATGCCGAACTGGAGGATGCTCCAGATAATGGATGCCATCAGAAGCAGGAGCGCAAAACGGACGACATTCTCGCCAAGATCGAACTCCGATGTGAGCGACGGGGCGGCGATCGCGCCAAGCAACGGCAGGACGACGACCAGAATGAGCCAGCTGCTCAGTCCCCTGTCATGAAGGCGCTTCACGCCAAGGGCGAGCAGGCTCCACATCACAAGGGCGATGACGAGCACCGGCGCGATCATCCACAGGCCGAGAGACGATATCAGGGGCTCCGCTTCCTTGCTGTTGAACCATTCCGGATTGTTGATGTGCTGCTGCAACTCGGGATGGGCAGCCATGAAGCTGTTCAGAATGAGCCCGATCGCGAAAGACAGCACGATCATGACGCTGACCAGGACAAATAGGCCAAGCCACCACTTCGAGCGGCTGATGCGGCCTTCCAGGGCAAGCATCCAGCTCCAGAAATTGTAATCGCCGCCGTAATAATCGGGCGGGAGAGGATCTTCCCCGTGAATGTTTGGCCCGGGCGCCCCGCGCAACACACCAAGTTCGAAGAAGATAAAGCCCGACAAAAATGCCAGCACAGTTACGAGGACTGAAAGCAAAGTTAAGAAGACTTCGGACGGTAATCCGAGGAAGCTGAATGGGGTGTTTGGCTCCGCCGCAAGCGATGCCTGCAGAGGCATCAGGGACACGGCTAGAGCGAGGCAATAGTAGATGTACCAGATCCCGGCAGGGCGGTTGCGGTCATGGAGGCGTTTCACTGCGAGCGCCGTGGACGGCCAGACGAGGAAACCGAAATAGGCGAGCCAGACCGGCCCCCAAAGGTTGCTCTTATCCGCGGGCCGCCCCCAGACTTCCGGCGCAAATGGGTTCCCTGTCGCCAGATAAGCGAGCAAAGCCGCGAAGAGAAAGCCCGCGACGCCCACAGCCACGCTTCCGGCCCAATAGGTCTTGCGATCTATGCGCCCCCGGAATCCGAAGAAGATGTCGCCCCAGCTCATGTGTCCCTCCGTCGAGCGCTGGGATAGCATGTGTTCGGTTATTCAACCGTGTCAGTCGCGCAACAGTTCGTTTATCGAAGTCTTCGCACGCGTCTGGCCGTCGACGCGCTTCACGATGACCGCGCAATAGAGGGACGGGCCAGCGTCGCCGTTCGGAAGCGGCTTGCCCGGCATCGCGCCGGACACGACAACCGAGTAGGGGGGCACGCGTCCATAAAGAACCTCGCCCGTGGCGCGATCGATGATCTTTGTCGACTGCCCGAGATAGACGCCCATGGAGAGCACCGACCCTTCGCCGACGATCACGCCCTCGGCCACCTCGGCACGCGCGCCAATGAAGCAATTATCCTCGATGATGACGGGATTTGCCTGAAGTGGCTCCAGAACGCCGCCGATCCCGGCCCCGCCGGAGATATGGCAGTTCTTCCCGATCTGCGCGCAGGAGCCGACGGTTGCCCAGGTGTCGACCATGGTGCCTTCGCCGACATAGGCGCCGACGTTGACGAAGGAGGGCATCAGGACGGCGCCCGGCGCGATGTAAGCCGAGTGGCGCACCACCGCGCCGGGCACGACGCGAAAGCCCGCGGCCCGGAACCTGTCTTCCGTCCAGCCTGAAAATTTTGTGGGAACCTTGTCCCACCACGGCCCCGGAGATGTCGGCCCCGTAACCGGAGCGCCGATGGCTGGCCCCATGATGCGGTTGTCGTTCAGCCGGAACGACAGAAGCACGGCCTTCTTCAGCCACGCATTCACGACCCACTCGCCGTCCATTTTCTCAGCGACGCGGGCCTGTCCGCTGTCGAGAAGCGCGAGCGCCGCCTCGACCGCCTCGGCGATCTCGCCCTTCTGCCCAACCTTGATATTCTGGCGGTCCTCGAATGCGGCGTCGATCAGGTTCTGCAAACTGGTTGTCATACGCGGCCTCCGGCAATGGCTATGCGAAGTGGGTGCCTTTTGGCGTGGCTACTTGTCAAGCCGCTTGCCCAGAACAAAACGCATGCACGGCTGTTTCACCCGAAGCAAAATGATACTTTCCTTCCACGGAGTGGTCCATGTTCGCTTCGACGATCACGAAATTTGCTTGTATCTCCGCCCTTGCCTTTGCCGCGTGCGGACAGGCCGGTGCAATCGAGTGCCCCGAGCCGGGCAAAGAAACTTACACCCTGTCCTCTTCCCAGAAGCGCCTTCTCACGAAGGGAACCTATATCGACCTCGTCAACGAAATCGACGAAATGAGCGCGTCGCTCAAGGCGCGAAAACCGGGCATTTCCTATTCGTCTCTGGTCGACGCGATCATGGCGGCCTACTGCCCGCTTGTGGCGAACGCACCCTCGCTGACCGAGAAGGAGAAGCGGGACGACGTCCAGAAATTTGCTTCTATCGTAACCAGGCAACTCAGCTGGGATGTCGGCCCGCAGGACTTGGCGGTGCTCGCTCAGGTTCCGCTTTCGCCGGAGGCCTACCGTTCCTTGCGTGAGAAGGCGGATGCCGCCGGTCAAACGCCTTCGCAATACATGGCGGCGCTCTTGACAAAAGCGGCAGGGGACGCCCACGGGCAATAGCGCTTTACGTCCTCCCATTGGCTAATTTTTCCGAAAGTATCCAAAGCTCTTTTGCGGGAAATTTTGATACAACTATGTCGGATCGAGCCGTGCGCGGCGGGGAACGGGCGGGATGGCCTTGTGTCCTCCTTCCTGAAGGGTCGCGAGCCATGAGCGTCGCGAACCCATCGGAAAGTGAGTCCATCATGTTGAAGAAAACCGTGACGGGCGCAGCCCTGATGGCCGCAGCCCTGGCAATGTCGGCAATGCCGGCTCTTGCACACGCAGCCCCAGGCGCGGCAGGCTTGAAAGCCGAAGTCGGCGGCAAAGCGCAGCCGGTGGTCTACCGGCACCCCGTCTACCACCATTACTACCGGCCTTATGTCTACCGGCACTGGGGTTATCGGCCTTATGCTTATGGCGGGTTCCCGGGCTACTATGGCGGCGGCTATCCCGCTGGATATTGGGGCGGTTACGGCTGGGGACCGGGCATCGGCATAGGAATAGCGCCGGGGATCGGCATCGGATTCGGGTTCTAGCATCCGGCTGAGACAAAGGCCCCCGGCGATCCCAGGATCGCCCGCGGGCCTTTTTGCTACAGCGTGAGTTCGTACAGCGGAAAAGATTTCGAACATGATCGAGTGCTCGAAAGCGAGCCGCGCCTTAAAGCCGGCCTTGGCGATGGCTTTGCCATACATGTCAAGATCGGAATCCGAAGATATCATGAGATAGACACGGCCGCCCGGCTTCAGCCTCTGTCGCGCCTGCTCGAAAAGATTGAGGATGTTCCTGTTGCCTGCGCCCGCGTGCCAGCCTGCGTCGGCGAGGTCCTTCGGCTCGCCCGCATGCTTCGGTGGGCTCGACATGATCACATCGAACACGGGTTTCGGCTCAATCGCTTCGAGAAGATTACAGCAAAGCCCGCTGACCTTCTCCTTGAGGCCGTTAGCCTCGGCATTCTCTGCGGCGGCACTGGCGGCATTCGGGTTGATGTCCGTCGCAATCACAGTGCTCGCCCCTGCCCGCGCCGCAGCAAGTGCAATAATTCCGGAGCCTGTTCCGACGTCGGCCACCGTCATGCCAGACAGGTCGAGCCCATCCACAAACTTGGCGTAGGCCTCGCTGCTGATGAAGAAGCCCGGATGGAAGACGGTTGGCGGCACGGTAAGCCGGAAACCCGCCGCCCGCGACACCTGCGTCTTCGGCCGGCTCAGCACGAAATGATAGGACAAAAAGTGAAGGGCATTGCGCAAAGCTCTTCTAATAGGACCGTGGGGCCGCGCATGCCTGTCAAGCACGGTCACGCCTGCGTCGCTCGCCGCCTCTTGAGCGGTCATCGCCGATCCAGCACTGTTGGTCATGGTTCCACCCCTTGTTGCCGCGCCGGAACCGGTACGGGCCTCGGCTTCTTCGAAAGCTTCATAAAGGCGAAGATCGCATGGTGCCACGCTGATCTCCTGTGGCGCGCGAGCACCTGAACTGGCGCTTCTTGCGGCACTTCAGGAGCCGTCAAAACGCCGCGCAGCCGCACCATCTCCCACGCCAGAGGATTCCATGCTCGCCAGGCGTCCTGCACCTCACGGGCGAGAACGCCGCTCACGACCTCGGGCGCCGGGCCGAAGATCGGAACGCGGCTGGAGATATCCTCGTCCCTGAGAATGTTCCATTTGGTTGCGCCGCCCATGATCGGCGATGTCAGCGCATAGACGACACGCCCCACCCAGGCTTCGCGGATGCAATAGGAGCACATCGCACATGGCTCGACGTTGCTGTAAAGCGTGGCGCGATGAAGATCCGCCCGCCCGACCGCTTGTTGTGCCTGAGTGAGCGCGATGACCTCCGCGTGACGGGATACGTCGTTCTCGCGCATCGTGCGATTTGTCGCCTCGGCGATGATCTGGCCATCGAGAACAATAACCGAGCCGAACGGATATTCGCCTTCTTTGACCGCCATGGCAGACAG
This sequence comes from uncultured Alphaproteobacteria bacterium, assembly GCA_963833565.1. Taxonomy (GTDB): domain Bacteria; phylum Pseudomonadota; class Alphaproteobacteria; order Rhizobiales; family Rhodomicrobiaceae; genus Rhodomicrobium. The sequence goes on along the minus strand of CAWHYO010000019.1, from coordinate 26,669 downwards.
CTCGATACAGCGGGCCATCATCTTCCGGTCCGTCGTGTCGCTTGACAGGCCCATTCAGTCCCCCCACCCACAGCCTTCAGCCGAGCCGGTCAGCCGATCAACTCATCCGTTAACGTCGTGTGACTATATAGGTTTTTCTCCTCTCATAACAGGCCGCAAGGGATTGCCTCCTCGTTTTCTTTCTTCTCCTCTCCGATTTTCTTCCCTGTTTCCGGTAAAATGTGTGCGAGCCGGGACTGCGACCCGTCATTACGCGTTCGCCAGACAGCCTTGGCGCTATCGCCGCCAGTTCCCTCATACTCGGCTCTCGTGAGCGGCGGCGTCCGACGCCGGAAATGCGGCTGGGGTGAAACGTCCTCGGGCTACAGCCTGCCAACGAAAAGCGGAACCGTTGACGCAGGTGGCTCCTTGAGTTGATGCACCGTGCGATGCGACCTTCGAAAGCCTAGTCCGAAGGCTCGCGCCGCCTATAGCTGCGCGCTCCAACATCTCAACCCATTGAAAATGCGAAGCTATTGGGCCGGACGGCGGTAGGGAGCCGGTGCGGTAAATCAAGAACCGCCTTTGAAAAAAGAAGCGCAAAAGCGGCTCGCCTTACCACTTTTTAATTCAACGGCAAGTGGTCTGTAACATTCGGTTTCTTATATGATCACCACGATCAATCCATCTAGGGGAGTACGAAGCTGATGGCATCCGGACAATTCCAGGATGATACAGGCACGTGGCCAAGGCGGCGGTTCCGGCCGGCGGGTGCCATCGTTGGGGCAGGTTTATTGAGTGCCAGTTTCCTTGCTGCAATTCCAGCGGTCACGCTTTTTGCCGACGTGAGCGCCGCCGCGCAGGAGACGCGCGGCCCGAATTTTGCGCCGGTGTCTTTTGCCGATCTCGCCGACAAGGTCCGGCCCAGCCGTCGTAAGCGTTAATGTGAAGTCGCGCGGCGCTGTGGGCGATGTTTCGAGCCGCGATTTCCCCGTTCCGGATCTGCCGCCTGATTCTCCGCTTCGCGATTTCTTCGACCAGTTCAAGCATGGCCAGCCAGAGCGGCGGCCGACGCGGGCGCAAGGCTCCGGCTTTCTGATTTCCTCGGACGGCTATATCGTGACCAACCATCACGTTGCCGACAAAGCCGACGAGATCGAGGTCACCTTCGAGAACGAAGAGAAGTACAAAGCCAAGATTATCGGCAGCGATAGCCGCACCGACATTGCGCTTCTCAAGATCGATACGAAAAAGAAGTTCAACACCTGGCTCGAATTCGAAGACACGCCGCCTCGCGTGGGCGACTGGGTGCTTGCCGTCGGCAACCCCTTCGGCCTCGGGGGCACGGTGACCGCCGGCATCGTCTCGGCATCCGGCCGCGATATCGGCTCCGGGCCTTATGACTTCCTGCAGATCGACGCGGCTGTGAACCGTGGCAATTCGGGCGGACCCGCCGTTGATCTCAATGGCAAGGTTGTCGGCGTGAACACCGCCATCTACAGCCCGAGCGGCGGCAGCGTCGGCATCGCTTTCGCCATCCCAGCCTCGACTGCTCGCGATGTGGTTCAGAAGCTCAAGGATCAGGGCAAGGTCAGCAGCGGGTGGCTCGGCGTTCAGATTCAAAATGTGGACGACAACATCGCCGAGAGCCAAGGTCTTAAGGATGCGAAGGGCGCACTTGTTGCAAAGATTCTCCAAGAGGGTCCGGCCGCGAAATCGGAACTGAAGGCACGCGACATCATCCAGCAGGTGAATGGAAAGCCCGTCACGAATTCGCGTGAGCTTGCCAGGACGATTGCGGCCCTGCCTCCCGGTTCAGACGCTCACCTGCATATCTTCCGCAACGGCGAAGAGCGCGACGTAACCGTCGCACTCGGCGAGTTTCCGAACAACGATAAGGTCGCGGCGCTTGGCAGCGGCGGCAACGAAGAAAACGAGGGCGGAAAGGAACTTGAAGACCTTGGCTTGACGCTGGTGCCTGCCCCTGAGTTTCCGGGAAGCAAATCGAAGGAAGGCGTCGCGGTTTCCGGCGTCGATCCGAATTCGAAAGCCGCCGATCAGGGCCTGAAGCGCGGCGACGTCATTATCGAGGTGAACGGCAAGGCCGTGTCCACCCCCGATGATGTATCGGATACCATCCGGGAAGCGCGCGAAAAAGGCCGGAAGAACGTTCTTCTTCAGGTGCGCAGCCGCGATCAGCAGCGTTTTCTCGCCCTTCCGATAGAAGGCAAACCCGATAGCGACAAGGACGACGATACCAACAAGGATGCGCAAAAGCGCGGCAAGCAGCACTAGCAGCTAGCCGGGCGAGGGCCGAAAGCCCTCGCCCTATTTTGTTTGAGCTTTTTTCACTCCAAAATGGTGCTCGCATGCGAGTTCTGATCGTTGAGGACGACCGCACCGCGGCGGATTTCCTTGCAAAAGCGCTGGGTGAGGCCGGTTATCAAACCGAGATTGCCGGGGATGGCGAAACCGGGCTTGAACTGGCAAGTTCATCGACATTCGGCGTCCTCATCGTCGACAGGATGCTCCCGAAGCTCGATGGATTGTCGCTTGTGGAGCGGCTTCGCTCACGCGGCGACCGCACACCCGTTCTGATCCTGAGCGCGCTCGGCGCTGTCGATGACCGGGTCAAAGGCCTGCGAGCCGGCGGAGATGACTATCTTCCGAAGCCCTATTCCCTGGTGGAACTGGTAGCGCGGGTTGAAGCGCTCGCGCGCAGGGGGCCATCGGAAGGGGCCGTTACGACATACGCCGTCGGCGACCTCGTGCTTGACCGCCTTTCGCACAAGGTGACGCGCGGCGGAGAAACCATACTCCTGCAGCCTCGGGAATACCGGCTGCTCGAATATCTCATGCGCCACGCGGGTCAGGTCGTGACGCGAACCATGCTTTTGGAAAATGTCTGGGATTATCATTTCGACCCGCAAACCAATGTGATCGATGTCCATATTTCGAGGCTGCGCAGCAAAATCGACAAAGGGCAAAGCAAACCGCTTCTGGAAACAGTGCGGGGCGCGGGTTACATGATCCGCGATGACCGCCGTTGACTTCGTGAGACTTGTCCCGCGCCTGCTACTGGCGACGCCTTTCCGGCTTTTCGCGGTGTATGTGTCGTTGTTCTGCGCCGCCGTTGCCGCGGTCTTTATCTACGTCAACATCGCCATGCTCGGATTTCTCAGCCAGGAGGCGGAGAGCGCCGTGCAGGGCGATTACGATTTCCTCATGGCGCGTTATCATGAGGGCGGCCTGCCCACGCTCGCCAACGCGATCTCAGAGCATTCATCCCCGTCCAATAATGCGCTTTACCTTCTCACCGACGGCAAGGGCAGATTGCTTGCGGGCAACCTCAACAGCGTCGCCTCCGATCTGTGGGAGACACAGGGCCCAGCTCAGTTCTCCTACCGCAAGCCCGGAAGCCCTCAAAGCGAGCGCCCGGCTTTCGGGCTTGTGGCCAGGCTCCCAGGCGATCTGCATCTCATTGTCGCTCGCGACATCGAGAGCCAGGAAGCTCTGAAGCGGCTCTTGAGAACAGCATTCGTTCTCGGATATGTGCTCATCTTCATCATTGGGGCCGCGGGCGCCGTCATCGTGAGCCGGCGGGTCCTGCGCCGGGTGGACGCGGCTTCCAACGCTGCCCGTTCCATCATGCAAGGCAACCTCGCGCAGCGCATACCCATCACCGGACGCAACGATGAGTTCGACCGGTTGAGCCAGAGCCTGAATGCCATGCTGGACCGCATCCAGGACCTCATGGCGGGGCTCAAGAATGTCTCGGACAACATCGCCCATGATTTGAAGACGCCGCTCCACCGCCTGCGGACAAGGGCTGAGCAGGCGCTGCAATCCAGCCGCTCTTCGGAAAATCTCGCGGAAGCCCTGGGCTCGGTGATCGAGGAAGCCGATACGCTGATCCAAACTTTCGACGCGCTCCTCAGCATTGCGCGCCTCGAAGCAGGCTCCCGGTCCGAGTCCTTCGGCCCGCTGAATGTCTGCGCCCTGATCCGCGATGTGGCCGACCTTTACGAACCCGCCGCGGAGGAGCGCGGGCTTTCCTTAAGGCTGGCCTGCTCCGGCGATGTCATGATGGCTGGAGAAAAACACCTCATCAGCCAGGCGCTCGCAAACCTTCTCGATAACGCGATCAAGTATGCCCTTCCGGCGTCCAAAACAGAATCCGCGGAAGGCGCTCAGTCGTCGGACGTGGTCATCGGACTCGAAGACGAGGGGGACACTGTGGACATCCTGGTTTCAGACCGCGGCCCCGGCATCCCGAAGAAGGATCGCGAGCGGGTTCTCCAGCGGTTTGTGCGCCTTCAGCCAAGCCGATCGATCCCCGGAAGCGGGCTGGGCCTCAGCCTTGTTGCTGCGGTGGCAAGGCTGCACGATGGCTCTGTGTCACTGGAGGATAACGATCCGGGGTTGCGAATCCGCCTCAGACTGAGGAAAAATCTCCCGGCAACGAAGGCGGCGGCCGAGATCAAAGTTCGTACACTGCTCAGCCATGCAAGCTGACTCCGCCTCGCTCGAAGGCCGTCTTCAGGCGGCGCCGCTCGATGACGAAGCCGGAACGGGGCGCGCGGCGCTGGAAAGGGTCTTCGCAGCGGCCAACCGGATGGGAGTCCCGATCGCCGGCCTTTCCGGACGGACTTCAAACTTCTTAAGCGGCGTTTTTGCCGGTTCCTCGTTTCTTTTCAGCCTGGCTGAACGTGAGCCTCGGCGGCTTGATACTGCGCTCAAAGCTTCCCCGGAAAAGCGGTTTACGGAGATCCTGGCCCAGGCGCGCGAGCAGGCAGCGGCTGTTGGCACGCAGCGCGACCTCATGAGCATCCTGCGGAAGGCGAAAAACGAGGTCGCGTTCCTGATCGCGCTTGCCGATCTCGGCGACGTTTGGACGGTGGAGGAGGTAACGCGCAGGCTGAGCGAGGCCGCGGATCTGTTCCTGGGTCTTGCCGTGCGCTTTTTGCTGACGCGGGCCGCGCAAGCGGGACAGCTTCTTCCGCCAGACCCCGCCGCCCCCGAAAAGCACAGTGGCCTTATCATGCTCGGGATGGGAAAATACGGCGGGCACGAACTGAATTATTCAAGCGACATCGATCTCATAATCTTCTTCGACCGCGAAGTCGCGCGACTCGCTTCGCATGTGAACCCGGGCGCTTTCTTCGTTCGCCTGACGCGTGATCTGGTTCACATCATGCAAGAGCGCACTGCGGACGGATACGTCTTCCGAACCGATCTGCGCTTGCGTCCCGACCCCGGCTCAACACAAGCGGCCATCTCCACCGAGGCGGCCTTCCGTTATTATGAGAGCCGCGGTCAGAACTGGGAGCGCGCCGCGATGATCAAGGCACGGCCCGTGGCCGGAGATATCGCCGCCGGAAAAGCCTTCCTGGATGCGCTCGGCCCGTACATCTGGCGCAAATATCTCGATTACAACGCCATCGCCGACATCCACGCCATGAAACGGCAAATTCACGCCGCGAAAGGACACGGGCAGGTCGCCGTTGCAGGCCACAACCTCAAGCTCGGGCGCGGCGGTATCCGCGAGATCGAGTTCTTCGTCCAATCCCAGCAGCTCATCGCAGGCGGACGCCAGCGCGCACTCCGCTCGACACAGACGCTTGAAGCGCTCGACCGTCTCACCGACTATGACTGGATCAGCCCGAAGGTCCGCGACGATCTGAGCGCAGCCTATCGTTATCTGCGGCGCTTGGAACACCGCCTCCAGATGATGGCGGACCAGCAGACGCACACGCTTCCCTCGTCGCCTCCAGAGCTTACGAAATTTGCCCGGTTTGCCGGCTATGCGCAGCTCGAGGATTTCGAGCGTGACCTTCGGCAAACCCTGCAAACCGTGCAGAAGCATTACGCGGCGCTGTTTGAAAGCGTTCCCGAGCTTACTACTTCGCGAGGCGGAAACCTCGTTTTCACCGGCGACGCGGACGATCCCGCAACGTTCGAGACTCTCACAAAGCTCGGCTTCAAGAACGCCTCAGCCGCCATCGCGACAATCAAGGGCTGGCATTACGGACGCTACCGCGCCATGCGAAGCGCGCGTGCCCGCGAAAATCTCACCGAGTTCACGCCGGCTCTGCTCGAAGCTCTTGGCCACACGGGCGACCCGGACCTTGCTCTTTCGACCTTCGACAACTTCCTAAGCGAGGTCCCAACCGCACTTCAGCTCTTCGCCATGTTACGCGCCAATCCCAGCCTCCTTCAGCTTATCGCACAGATCATGGGGTCGGCGCCGAGGCTCGCGCGCCTCCTCACGCGGCGCAGGCGGATCATGGATGCCATCCTCGATCGGGGCCATCTTGGCGACAAGCCCACCGACGAAGGCCTGCGCCGGTACATCCGGCAAGAGATCATGGGCGCGGGCGGCTATGAGGATCAACTCAACCGCGCGCGCATTGTGGGCCAGGAGCAGATGTTCCTGATCGGGGTAAGACTTCTTTCCGGGCAGCTCAGCCCTCAGCAGGCAGGAGAAGCCTATTCGCTCGTCGCCGAAGCCATTATCGAATGCCTGCTCGACGCCGTTCAGGCTCAGTATGGCGGCACCCTGCCCGCCCCCGCCGTCATCGCGATGGGCAAGCTCGGCGGGCACGAGACGACCGCTTCGTCAGACGTCGACCTTATCGTGATTTACGACGCGCCACGATCGGCGCCGCAGGCTTCGCAGCATTATGCGCGCATCACGCAGCGGCTGATCAGCGCCATTTCCGCGCCGACCGCGGAGGGCGAGCTTTACCCCGTCGATATGCGTCTCAGGCCCTCCGGCAAGGCCGGCCCCGTTGCCGTTCGCCTCGAGGGCTTCTTGTCCTACCAACGCAACGAGGCGTGGACGTGGGAGCATCTCGCGCTGACGCGCGCCCGGCCCATTGCAGGCCCCCCGGCTCTTCGCGAACATCTCAGGCAGATCATCCGGGAGGTTCTCGACGACGCCGAGAGACCGCCTGAAGGCCGCCGCCGATGTGCGCGAGATGCGGGCCATGATCGAGAAAGAGAAAGGCACGCGCGACATCTGGCAGACGAAGACCTTTAATGGCGGTCTGATCGATGTCGAATTCATCGCCCAGTTTCTGCAGATCGTTCATGCGCCCGATGCCCCTGGCATTCTCGATCAGAATACGGCGAATGCTCTCAGCAAGCTGATGGCCGCGGGGTTTCTCAACGCGCAGGACGGGGATATGCTCCTGAAAGCCTCAGCGCTCTATCAGGACATCAGCCAAATCGTGAGGCTCTGCACGGAAGGCGGCTTCGATCCCAAGGACGCCCCCCGCGACCTGATTGCTCTCCTGCTCCATGCCACAGGCGAACCGGACCTGAGCCGGCTGGAAGCCCGGCTTCGGGAGACCTATGCGGAGGTCGCCCGCCTGTTTTCCAAGCTCATTGTCTGAAGCTGACGGCCCGGAACCTTGCTTCGAACCCGCACATCATGCCTGAGAAAGTCTAAAGCCTACCTGTGCCGCCGAATGGAGATGAATGTGGACGAGCGGCCCTGTTTGCTCGCCTTTTTTTCATAGCGTGTGATGGGCCAGTCCGGCACCGCTTCCCGATTTGCGGAGGTGAAAATCTGCGCCACCTCGAAATCGGGATGGGCGGTTACATGCTCGATGGCCGCCTCTGCATAGTCCGCGATATCCGAGGCAAACCGGAGCTCCGAGCCGGGGCGGAGCAAGCGGCTGAACTTATCGAGGAGCAGAGGCGAAAAGATCCGCCGCTCGCGATGGCGCTTTTTCGGCCAAGGGTCGGGAAAAAGCACGAAGGCGCGAGAGAGGCTCGCCTGGGGAAGCCAATTCAGGAGCGAAATGGCATCCTCGGGGTGAACTTTAATCCGCCCGCCGAGCTTTCGCGCTTCCAGCGCCGAGAGCGCGGCCACGACGCCGTTCATGTAGGGCTCAGCGCCGATCAGGCCGACATGCGGATTGTGCTCCGCCTGCCATATGAGGTGCTCGCCCGCACCGAAGCCGATTTCGAGCCAGACTTCACTTACTGGCTCCGAGAAGGTGGCCGCCAGTCCCTCCGCGCGAAACTCCCGACCCATATCGAGCCTGAGGGCTGGAAGAATCTCAGCCAACAGTTGCGACTGATGTTGGGAGAGCTTTCGCCCCTTTGTCCGGCCGAAAGACCGAAGCCACCGCTCAGGGGTGGCCGAACCGCCCTGAAGCGGTTCGGAAACGCTGGCTTCCGCCTCGCCTATCAGCTGAGCGCGTCCTTCAACGCGTCCACGAGATCGAGACGTTCCCACGAGAACCCGCCATCCGCTTCGGGAGCGCGGCCGAAATGGCCGTAGCTTGCTGTGCGCCGGTATATCGGACGGCTCAGGCCCAGCGTCTGGCGGATGCCACGGGGGCTGAGATCGATGATGTCGCCGATGACCGCCTCAAGCTTGCCTTCGTCGACGCGGCCAGTACCATGAAGGTCGGTATAGATCGAAAGTGGCTTCGAGACGCCGATCGCGTAGGCGAGCTGAAGGGTGCATTTATCCGCCAGCCCGGCAGCGACGACGTTCTTGGCTACGTAGCGTGCTGCATAGGCCGCCGAGCGGTCCACCTTGGTCGGGTCTTTGCCCGAGAAAGCGCCGCCACCGTGAGGCGCAGCCCCGCCGTAGGTGTCCACAATAATCTTGCGTCCCGTGAGACCCGCGTCGCCATCGGGGCCGCCGACGACGAAACGCCCGGTCGGATTGACGTAGAACTCGTCGCTGGAGCACATCCAGCCTTTCGGCAGAACTTCCGTGACGATATTGCCGACGACCTCGCGGACGCGCTCCTGGCTAACGTCCTCGCCGTGCTGGGTCGAAACAACGACGGAGGTCGTGCGGACCGGCTTGCCATTCTCATAGTAAAGAGTGACTTGGCTTTTCGCGTCGGGTCCAAGCTCGGGAAGCTGACCGGCGTGACGCAGCTTCGACATCTCGAACAGGATACGATGCGCGTAATAGATGGGCGCCGGCATGTAGCCTTCCGTCTCGCGGCAGGCATAGCCGAACATGATGCCCTGGTCGCCTGCGCCTTCGTCCTTGTTTCCGGCCGCGTCGACGCCTTGCGCAATGTCTGCCGACTGGGAATGCACGTAGCAATCGATCTCGGCTTTGCGCCAGTCGAAGCCGGCCTGTTCGTAGCCGATATCGCGGATCACCTCCCGCGCAGTCTGGATTAGCTTATCGGCGCCAATACTGGCCGGGCCGCGGACTTCTCCGGCAAGCACGACTCGATTTGTTGTTGCGAGAGTCTCTCAGCGCCACACGGGAATGCGGATCGGCTGAGAGGTAGAGATCGACAATCGAGTCGGAAATCTGATCGCAGACCTTATCGGGATGCCCCTCCGATACGGACTCGCTGGTAAAAAGATAGTTTTTGCGAGACACAGGCTCGTTCCAATCTTTGTAAGTTCTGGGGGGAACGTGGCCTGAGCCACGTTAGCCGAGATCGTTTTGGATTCCTGGCTGGCCTTCCTTAGCCTCAGGTTTTTCTTCTGACAAGGCCCTTACGAGGTCGATGACGCGGCGCCGCACCTTCGGATCCTGGATCTTGGCAAACGCCTTATTGAGATCCAAGCCTTCGCGTGAATTCAGGAAGTCGAGAAGATATCCTTCCTGTTCCGGCTCGTGCAGTCCGTGCATTGCGTGCGCAGGCGCGCTGTTCGCAAAAGCATCCTCGAAAAAGTAACCGACCGGAACTTCCAGAATCCTGGAAAGCTGGAAAAGACGGCTCGCACCGATCCGGTTGGTGCCCTTTTCATATTTCTGGATTTGCTGGAATGTGAGGTTCATTTTCTCACCCAGCTTTTCCTGGCTCATGCCGATGATCATGCGCCGATATCGCACGCGGCTGCCAACGTGTACGTCGACCGGGTTCGGCTTACGCCCCGTCGTCTCGTAAAGCTCTTCGCGATCGCCCAATATTGACACCGAGAGACTCCACCATGCCCATGTTCCGCCCCATCTCTTTTCGCCATCTTAAAGTTGTGCGTACGTAGCCGCATAACCATTTACCACTACCTAAAAGTTGTAGTTACGCATCTACGAGCCGTCAAGCATCTTCTTATCTTAAAAGCAAAACATTCTTCAAACATTCGAGAAACAGTTTCTACATAAACGATAAAATCCCTCTACCACTCGTAAAAATGGAATCAATCAACCTTCGTAGTTGCAACCATAACCAGATAGATTTCAAGTGGAAAGAGAAATAATACAATAAACATAGGCAACCTTGTTTTTTCATAAAAGGTTACCGGTAATGCGCGCGGCAACCCGTGGTCGATTGCCCCAGCTATGCCGAGATCTAGTTGGGCAAGAATGCGGCCAAAGGGGTCTATAACTGCAGAGACTCCGGTATTGGCGGCCCGCATCACCGGCAAGCCTTCTTCCACAGCCCGGATGCGAGCCTGATAGAGATGCTGATAAGGCCCCGTTGATGCGCCAAACCAAGCATCGTTAGTTACATTGATCAGCCACCCAGGCCGTTTTGTTTCATTTTCTACACGACCCGGAAATATAATCTCGTAGCAGATCAAAGGAAGAAAAGCTGGGGCGCGCGGCGTATGCATTATCGAAGCCTTGTTGAAACCCGCCTGAAAGCCATCCAGTTGATGAGAAAACGCTCGAAACCCAATCACAGTTAAAACGTTTTGGAGAGGCACATATTCCCCGAAAGGGACAAGATGGACTTTGTCGTAGATGGCGCTTATTTTCGCGCCTTCTCCCAGCACAAACAAACTGTTGAAAACGCGATCGAAGCGATAGCCGCCCTCAGACAGCTGCTCCCCTTCGGCGCGCTCGGCTCCAATGATGAGGCTCGCATCTCCTGGAATTATCGCGGCGAGACGGTCTCTGACCTGGGCACTGAAGATCCCGTCGTTGAAGCCGAAGAGGACCGGGACAGATGACTCAGGCCAGATGACGTGAGTGAAACGGGAAATATCTTCGCCGCTCGTTCCGTGCCGGCTCAGTTCCAGCGCCCGTTCGAAGATCCAACTCCGGTTCTCGGGCTTCCACTTATCGGCCTGCGCAATATTCGGTTGCACAATCCGCACGCGCGTGCCCTCCACCTCGCCAGCGGCCTCACGGAGGCGATAGCTTCCAAACACGTAGCTTGCCGACAAAGCGAAGACGGCCAGGAAAATCGGGGTCCGCAGCCTGCCGAAGCGCGCTTGCGGCGCTGAGATGGCGGCCGCAGGAGCCGAAAAGACGAAGAGAGCGGCGAGCGTCAGGCCATATATGCCGATGTAGGCCGCCAGCTGCATATGCGCATCATTGGCGGCCATACCCTCCCCGAACAAATTCCAGGGGAAACCTGTGAACAGATAGCCGCGGGCAGCCTCCGCGCAGAAAAATGCAAATACGAATCCGGCGATGCGCGCATATCCGCGCCGCCAGAGCGCGGCGGAAAGCGCGCCTGCTGCCGCGTAGAACAGGCCAAGCGCCGCAGCAAGGCCGGCCACCGCAGGCGGCATCAAGGCGGCATAGCGCTCCGCATCGACATAGAAGGCATAGCCGATCCAGTAGATGCCCGCTAAGAAATAGCCGAAGCCGAAGCCCCATCCGACCGCGGCGGCGTTCAAGATGCGCTTGCGGTAGGAACTCAGGGGAGCAAGATCGTCGCCTCGCAAGCATACTGCGTCGAGCGACCAGATCAGCACGGGAAATGTGACGAACATGATGGGCCAGACGAGGAATGGCGCCATCGCGAAGACGGAAAGAGCGCCGGCAAGCGCGGCGATCAGGACCAGCTTCCAGGTTTGCAGGCCCGCAAGGACCCTCGGCAGAACATCCATGTGCGACTCAGAGGCAAAAGCGGGAGATCCGCGACGGATCGAGCCCGTGCCATAGCCGCATTTCAGTGAGATGACGAGGGTGAGAAGATGCCGGGCTGTTGAAAAGAGCCGCCATCGCGGGCGGCTCTTGTGCGCTTGGTTCCGGTTCTAGCGGATTTTTTCAATGTCGAAGCGGGAATAGCAGTCGCGGCTTGGCAGATTGTCGTGACCGCTAAGGGCGTCGGCCAAAGCTTCCTGCAGGTTGGCGCCAGAGGACTTGGAGCGAACGCCGGCAAAGAGGACCGGGCGTTCGAAGCTCAAGTCCTTGTCTTCCTGCAGTTTGCATGCCTTCCCATACTGGCCAAGCGTCAGCGCCCAGAGTGCCGTTTCGGGCTTGGCGACCTTTGTTATCCAGCCTGCGACAGTCTTGGAGCGGGCCAGGGCGCGCGCCTCCTCTTCGGAGCGAACTCCATCCTTCGAGGCAAGTCCGACGGCGATCAGATCGCTGGCGCCGGCAAGAGCATCGCGCACTTTCGGAGCGAAAATGCGATTAGCCGCCTCTGCCTCCGGGATGAGCTTTCCGTTCGCGCTAACCCGGTTCGCGCTTCCACTCGCCCATACATAGTCATTTGAAAGAATGATGAAGTCGAAAGCCGCGGCTTTGCCCTGCTTATCCTTTCCGTCGACCCGGAAGACCATAGCGTTGCCAACCTTCAGCTTCTCGGCAGGCGTCTTCGGAAGCGCTGCCGATTTTACCTCCGGCTTCGGCTGTACAACGACAACTCCTGCTTCGACGCCGCATCGGCGACGGGTTTCGGCTGCGTTGCTGCCTGCTCGACAGGCTTTACCTTCGTTTCCTCTTGTTTCACCACGGGCGCTGCTTCGGCTGCGCTTGGCTTTGGCTGTGCTACCGCCTGCTCAATTTCTTGCTTCGCTGGCGGCGCTGCCTCGGCAACAGCCGGCTTCGGCTGTACCTCCTGCTCGGCTGTCCGCGTTGCCTGCGTTTCAGCCGGTGCAGCTTCCTGCTTCGCCGCCGCCGCAGGCTCGGCTGCGCTCGGCTTGGCCTCAGCCTCCGCGGTCGCCTCGGTCTGCTTTGCGTGCTTGTTTGCGTATTGGATGGGCAGGAAAACAAGGGCAGCCATGATGAGCGCGACGATCGCCCACCATGCAGGTATTTCTATCTTCTTCTTCTCATCGCTCGTTTCTTGTTAGGGTCGGACTGCTGCTTATCTGCGACGGTATGGGACATTACAAACGCTCCGCTATGAAACCGGCGAATATCTATGAAGCGCAATGCCTTCTGAGCGCCTGCGCCATGGCTGAGACACGATTATGCCCATGTTCATGAGAAATTTTCGACGGCTCTATTTGACGCTGGAAGCATTGACTGTCGGCACAGGTGCAGTGCTGACAGTTCTGTGTATCTCATTGTTTTGGTTCAGCGACAAGCGCCACAATCATCACTGGCTTCCAAAGTTGCAGATTGCACACTGCATAGGCAAAGCGTGATGAATAAAGAGCCACCCCACAGAACTGGCGGCTCTTGCTACTGCCTTATACTCAGTTCAGGCGCCAGGAGCATCGTTTACCGTATTTTTTCCATATCGAAGCGCGAATAGCACTCGCGGCTCGGCAGATTATCGTGACCGCCGACGGCGTTGGCCAAGGCTTCCTGCAGGTTCGCGCCTTCCGCCTTGGATCGAACGCCGACGAAAAGAACCGGGCGCTCGAAGCTTGAATCGGCGTCCTCCTGATGCTTGCAAGCCTTGTCATACTGGCCAAGCGTCAAAGTCCAGAGCGCGATTTCCGGGTTGACGACTTGCCTGATCCAACCTGCAACTGTCTGCGACCGGGCTGCGGCGCGCGCCTCCTCCTGGGTGCGCTGTCCCTCCTGGGAGGCAAGCCCGACGGCGATCAGATCGCTGGCGCTGCCAAGTGAGTTCCGCACCTTCGGGCTTAGAACGTGGTCCGCAACTTCGGCCTCTGGGATAACCCGATCGCCGGAAACAACCTCACTGGTGCTCCCTTTAACCCAGGTATATCCGTCCGTTAGAATGATGAAATCGAATGCGGCCGCCCGGCCGAGCTTGTCCTTGCCGTCGATGCGGAAGAAGAACGCGTTCTCGACCTTCTCCCTGGCGGCATGCTGAAGCGCGTTCTCGGCCTTCTGCGGGGGCGGCGCGGGCTTCTTGTCATAAAGGCCCGCGTACCAGATCGGAACATAGACAAGGGCCGCAATTGCAAGAAAGACGAGCAGCCACCACCACGCGACGCCGCGCCGCTTCTTCCTTTTTTCAGGCTGCTTCCTATCTTCAGCCGTGGGCGTGGAAACAAGAGTATCGGACATTGGAAACGCTCTCCTATGAATTTTCGGTATGGGTTGGTCAGCGCAATGCTTCCGGAGCGCGCTCTGCCATGTCTCCGAGACACGATTATGGCCGCGTTCGCTCAAAATTTACCGAAGCCCTATAGGTTTCCGAAACAGAGAGGGGAACATTAGCACTCGCCTCTTGACAGTGCTAACAGTTCTAAATATCTCATCGGCAAGGGTAACGCGAGCGCTAGCGCCGCACCCGTTCCAACCATTCTATTTTATCGTCTCTGGAGGATAGCCATGAAATTCAGGCCGCTGCATGACCGCGTGGTGGTGCGCCGTCTCGAGGAAGAAGAGCGTACAAAGGGCGGGATCATCATCCCAGACACGGCCAAGGAAAAGCCTCAGCAAGGCGAAGTTATCGCAGTCGGCCCCGGCGCTCGCAATGAGCAGGGTCAGATCGTCGCTCTGGACGTGAAGGAAGGCGATCGCATCCTCTTCGGCAAATGGTCCGGCACCGAGGTCAAGATCGACGGCGAAGACCTTCTCATCATGAAGGAAAGCGACATTCTCGGCGTTCTCGATAACCACGAAGGCAAGAGCAAGAAAAAAGCCGCTTAAGTTTTTCGTATCCCTGAAAATTCGAACCCATTCGAGGAGTCATAGCATATGGCTGCTAAAGACGTACGTTTTGCCCAGGATGCCCGCGAGCGGATGCTGCGTGGCGTCGACATCCTTGCGGATGCCGTGAAGGTTACGCTCGGCCCCAAAGGCCGCAATGTCGTGCTCGACAAGTCCTTCGGCGCTCCGCGCATCACGAAGGACGGCGTGACCGTCGCCAAGGAGATCGAGCTTGAAGACAAGTTCGAGAACATGGGCGCCCAGATGGTGCGCGAAGTCGCGTCCAAGACCAATGACATCGCTGGCGATGGCACCACGACCGCGACCGTTCTCGCCCAATCGATTGTTCGCGAGGGCATGAAGTCGGTTGCGGCCGGCGCCAACCCGATGGACCTCAAGCGCGGCATCGACCTCGCGGTTGCAGCCGTGGTGAAGGACCTTGAAAGCAAGGCCAAGAAGGTGACCTCTTCCTCCGAGGTGGCCCAGGTTGGAACGATCTCCGCGAACGGAGACGCCGAAGTCGGCGCGAAGATCGCCGAGGCCATGGAAAAGGTCGGCAATGAAGGCGTGATTACCGTCGAGGAAAGCAAGAGCCTCGATTTCGAACTCGAAACCGTCGAGGGCATGCAGTTCGACCGCGGCTACATCTCGCCCTACTTCATCACCGACGCCGAGAAGATGCGCGTCGATCTCGAAGATCCGTTCATCCTGATCTACGAGAAGAAGCTCTCGAACCTCCAGGCGCTTCTTCCGGTTCTTGAGGCTGTCGTGCAGTCCGCACGTCCGCTTCTCGTCATCGCCGAAGACGTTGAGGGCGAGGCTCTCGCCACGCTCGTCGTCAACAAGCTGCGTGGCGGCCTGAAGGTGGCTGCCGTGAAGGCTCCGGGCTTCGGCGACCGCCGCAAGGCCATGCTGCAGGATATCGCCATCCTGACCGGCGGCCAGATGATCGCTGAAGACCTCGGCATCAAGCTTGAGAACGTGACGGTTGCGATGCTTGGCCGCGCAAAGAAGGTCACCATCACGAAGGACGACACCACCATCGTCGATGGCGCTGGCGACCACAAGGAAATCGAAGGCCGCGTCAGCCAGATCAAGGCCCAGATCGAAGACACCACGTCGGACTACGACAAGGAGAAGCTGCAGGAGCGTCTCGCGAAGCTCGCGGGCGGCGTTGCGGTGATCCGCGTCGGCGGCGCGACCGAAGTCGAGGTGAAGGAGAAGAAGGACCGCGTTGACGATGCGCTGAACGCGACCCGCGCAGCTGTCGAGGAAGGTTTCCTCCCGGGCGGCGGCGTTCCGCTGCTGCGCGCTATTGGCTGCTAAAGACGTACGTTTTGCCCAGGATGCCCGCGAGCGGATGCTGCGTGGCGTCGATATCCTTGCCGATGCCGTGAAGGTCACGCTCGGCCCGAAAGGCCGCAATGTGGTGCTCGACAAGTCCTTCGGCGCCCCGCGCATCACGAAGGACGGCGTCACCGTCGCCAAGGAGATCGAGCTTGAGGACAAGTTCGAGAACATGGGCGCACAGATGGTGCGCGAAGTCGCGTCCAAGACGAACGACATCGCTGGCGATGGCACGACCACCGCGACTGTTCTCGCTCAGGCGATCGTTCGCGAAGGCGCGAAGTCCGTTGCCGCCGGCGCGAACCCGATGGATTTCAAGCGCGGTATCGACCTCGCGGTTGCCGCCGTCGTGAAGGATCTCGAAAGCAAGGCCAAGAAGGTGACGTCTTCCGCCGAGGTCGCGCAGGTCGGCACGATCTCCGCGAATGGCGACACCGAAGTTGGCGCGAAGATTGCCGAGGCCATGGAAAAGGTCGGCAATGAAGGCGTGATTACCGTCGAGGAAAGCAAGAGCCTCGATTTCGAACTCGAGACCGTTGAGGGCATGCAGTTCGACCGCGGCTACATCTCGCCGTACTTCATCACCGACGCCGAGAAGATGCGCGTCGATCTCGAAGATCCGTTCATCCTCATCTACGAGAAGAAGCTCTCGAACCTCCAGGCGCTTCTCCCGGTTCTTGAAGCCGTCGTGCAGTCCGCGCGTCCGCTTCTCGTCATCGCCGAGGATGTCGAAGGCGAGGCTCTGGCAACTCTCGTTGTCAACAAGCTGCGTGGCGGCTTGAAGGTTGCCGCCGTGAAGGCTCCCGGCTTCGGCGACCGCCGCAAGGCCATGCTGCAGGATATCGCTATCCTGACCGGCGGCCAGATGATTGCCGAAGACCTTGGCATCAAGCTTGAGAACGTCACGGTCGCGATGCTCGGCCGCGCGAAGAAGGTCACGATCACGAAGGACGACACCACCATCGTCGATGGCGCTGGCGACCACAAGGAAATCGAAGGCCGCGTCAGCCAGATCAAGGCTCAGATCGAAGACACCACCTCCGATTACGACAAGGAGAAGCTGCAGGAGCGTCTCGCGAAGCTCGCGGGCGGCGTTGCGGTCATCCGCGTCGGCGGCGCGACCGAAGTCGAGGTGAAGGAGAAGAAGGATCGCGTTGACGATGCGCTGAACGCGACCCGTGCAGCCGTCGAGGAAGGCTTCCTTCCGGGCGGCGGCGTGCCGCTGTTGCGCGCGATCCATGCTCTTGACCATGTCAAGTCCGCGAATGAGGATCAGAAGGCGGGTGTCAACATCGTTCGCCGCGCGATCCAGGCTCCGGCCCGCATCATTGCCGCCAATGCTGGTGAGGACGGCGCTGTCGTCGCCGGTAAGATCCTTGAGAAGAAGGACTACAACTAGGGCTACAACGCGCAGACGGGCGAGTATGTCGACCTCGTAGCCGCTGGCGTGATTGATCCTGTGAAGGTGGTCCGCATCGCTCTCCAGGATGCTGCGTCAGTCGCTGGCCTCCTGATCACGACCGAGGCGATGGTCGCCGAGAAGCCGAAGAAGGACGCGCCAATGCCGCAGATGCCCGGCGGCGGCATGGACTACTAAGCCATCCTCAACTGAATTACGAAGCCCGCGAACCCCTTCGCGGGCTTTCTTTTTGGGATCCGGCTATGCTGCCTGGGCTTGAATTCCAGATCGGCGGCTAAGTCGTGCGGGAGGGCGTGAAGCAAGCAAAGTCCCGAATTTCCTTCAAGAGGCGGACATCTTCGGGCGTCTCCAACGGTTTGGGTGCGGCTGCGGGTTCACGCTTGAGACGATTGACCTGTTTTACCAGAATAAAAATCACAAACCCGACGATGAGAAGATTGATCAGCGCGGTCAAGAACTTCCCATAGGCGAGGATCGCATGGCCTGCCTGCTTGGCGGCCTCATACGAAGCAGGAACCTGAACTGATTCACCCATATGCTTTCGCCTTTAAGGTGGTTAAATCAATGAAGTAGTCGGTAAAGTTCAAATTGCCGATCAGCACGCCTATTGGCGGCATAAGGATATCACTAACAAGAGAAGTGACGATCCCGCCAAAGGCGGCGCCGATTATCACACCGACGGCAAGATCGAACGCATTTCCCTTAAGGACGAACTCTCGGAATTCCTTCAACATCCCAAATATCCCCTCCCTGATTGGTCTCAAGTCGAGAATCACTATCGGGAGAAATGGGCGGCGGCGGGGTCACGGAAATGAAAAAGGAGGCCGAAGCCCCCTTTTTTGCGTCTTGATCACAGAGTTATTGAGCCTTCGGCTCCTCTGCCTTCTCCATCTTCTGCTCGACCTTCTCCTTCGCCTCGTTTACGCGTTCCTTGGTCTCTTCGTAAGTCTTGCCAGCTTTGGACTTGAGATCCGCCCAGCTCTGCTCGGCCTTGGCGCGCCACTTTGCGATCAGCTCGTGGCGGGCCTGGTCGTTCAAGGTCTTGAAGGCCGGAGCCGCTTTGAGCTGCTCCTTTGTCAGGTCGACGGTGAAGACGTGCTTGTTGTTGACCTCCTCAGACTTCAAGGAATCGAAGGGAACAGCCACTTCCTTTTCACCGATACCGAGGAAGCCGCCAACGCCGATCACGGCGAGTTCGATGTGTCCGCTTTGATCGAAGACGAGATTTGCGATCTTTCCGAGCGGCTGCTTGTCCTTGGACACCACCTGGGTTCCGACGAAGTCCGTACCAAGAACCTCAGATTGGTTCTGCTCGGGGATGAAATTCGGCGTTTGCGCCGCAAGAGGGCTCACCGCAATCATCAAAGCGGCCACAGCCGTAAGCGTCGTTTTCATGCTAAAAACTCCCATGTTCGCCGTGCCTCATAAGACACGAGGTAAGACACGATGGTGAAGAAAAAGTTCCGGTACGGATGAATGGCAATGCCGTGCGCAAAATAGGGCAAAGCCTGCCACCTAACCGTCAAAAACCCGAGCCCGGGTTTGGGCGACCATTCTTACACTGACGATATGGAGACGGGCAAGCAGGATGGCCGGCAGACACCGCCAAAAAGGAAGTGGATGCATCAAAACCAACGCCGCACCTGCTTGCGGTATTCGATATAGTCCGGCCCGAAGCGCTGGGTCAGATAGGCCTCTTCGCGCTTGATGATGCGTTCCTGGACATACAAGAGCAAAAGTGGCGCAAGAAGAATCATCCAGGGATTCGCGATGGCCAATCCAAGGCCGATAATGAAAAAAAGAAAGCTCAGATACATCGGATTGCGTGTGCGGCGATAGATGCCGGAAGTAACGAGCGCAGACGCCGAGCCGCCCGGATGGATCGTGGTTCGCGCCTTGAACATCTCCCAGGCGCCGAGAACTGCGATCACGAAGGCGATAACCATGAGCGCGTTGCCTGCGATCACGCTCTCGATTGCCGGCTCTCCGCCGCCGATCGGAAAAAACCGCTGCAGCCCATACCCTGCCGCGAGAAAAAGCAGAAGCACGATAGGCGGCAGCGGAAAAATCCGCGGGTTGACTGGCTCCTGTCCCTTGTGATCTTGTCCGCTCATCGCCTCCCTCCCATCCGGTGTCTCCATGGATAATGCTGAAGCAATCGCGTTTGTCACGCCTCTTGAACGCGAGTTGGAGCCGCACCTCCTCGCCGCCATCGATGCGAAAGCGAAGCCGCAAGGCTCGCTTGGACGAATCGAGGCCCTCGCAGTTCATATCGGACTTGTCACGAAATCGCTAAAGCCAAACCTCGGGAAAGCGGCGCTTCTCGTATTTGCGGGCGACCACGGCATCGTGGCGGAGGGTGTCACCGCCTACCCTTCCGAAGTTTCGACTTTGATCGCCCAGATGGTTCTCGATGGCAAAGCCGGGGCAAACATCGCGGCAAAAGCAGCAGGCGCCGAGGTTTTCCTCATCGATGCTGGCCTGAAAACTCCACCCGCGCCTCACCCGGCGCTGATCGCAAAAAGCGTCCGCCGCTCGACCGCGAGATTCCCTGCTCGAACCTGCGATGATGGACAGCGAATGCCGGGACGCCATTCGAGCCGGCCACGCCGTTGCAAGCCGCTTAAAGGCCGATGGCTTCGGCATCCTTGCGCTGGGCGAGATCGGCATTGGAAATACGAGCGCGGCCTCGCTCGTCGCGCATTGCGTGACCGGACTGCCGCTCGAACGGCTTGTCGGTCCGGGCGCTGGAGCGCCTCCGGGCGGACTTTCACACAAGCGCGAGGTTCTTGCCGAGCTCATGCCCGCGCTCCCGTTCGCGGCGGCATGGAAGCCATGCGAGAGTTTGGCGGCTTCGAAATGGCGATGATGATGGGGGCCATGTTCGGGGCCGCGAACGCCCGGCAGATCGTGATCGTCGATGGCTTCATCGCCACCGCCGCCGCCTGCGCCGCCGTCGCGATCGAGCCGAATATCCGCGATTACCTCATCTTCGCGCATTTGTCGCCGGAATCCGGGCATGTGGCCCTGCTCGAATGGCTGGGCGCGAAACCGCTTCTCGACCTTGGCATGCGGCTTGGCGAAGGAACTGGCGCTGCCCTTGCTATTCCGCTCGTCCGCATGGCCGAAGGGTTGCTGACCACGATGGCCGATCTGCCGGGCTCCCACCCCAATTAATGCGGATGCTTCGCGCCGAATTCGGCTATTTCCTCGGAGCCGTGCAGTTTCTCACGCGCCTGCCGGTCCCGCATCTGGAGGGCTTTGCGCCCGAATGGCTCGACCGGGGCGTGAAATATTTCCCGCTCGCAGGGCTCCTGGTCGGCGCGATCTGCGCCGCGGTCCTGCTCGCTGCGTCGACCTTATGGAATGGCATTTTGCCTGCCCTTCTCGCGGTAGCGGCAGGCATCGCGGCCACCGGCGCATTTCACGAGGATGGCTTCGCCGACTTCTTCGATGCGATGGGAGGCACAAGCCGCGAGGCGAGGCTTGTCATCATGAAAGACAGCCGCCTCGGAACATTCGGAGTTCTCGCGCTCGGGATCGGCGTTGCGCTGAAGGTCTTCGCGCTAGCCGCGCTAGCGCCCGTCGTCGCCGCGGCGGCGCTTATAGCGGCTCATGCAGGCGGGCGCTTTGCCGCGATCAGCGTCATGCGCTTTCTGCCCTATGCCGGGGACATCTCCACTGCGAAAGCCAAGCCGCTCGCGACGAATATCACGGTCCTTGGCCTTGCCATTGCAGCCTGCTTCGGCCTGCCGCCCACTTTGCTTTTGCCTCTCTCGGCGCGGCCTTACCGCCTGTCTCGTTGGCTTCGGCGCCGCAATCTTCATGGCGTGGCGCGCGAAACGTCTGCTTGGCGGCTTCACCGGCGACGTTCTCGGAGCTATCGAGCAGAGCTACGAGATCGCATTCCTGCTGGCGGCCGCGGCATGCGTCTGATCCTGGTCCGCCATCCCAAGCCTCTGTGCGAAAATGGGATTTGCTATGGCCGCCTCGATCTTGAGTGCGAGCCTCAAGCACTCTCCGAAGCGGTCTTGAGGCTCGGTAAACTCGCGTCCGCCTCCCCCATCTTCACAAGCCCCGCAAAGCGCGCCCGCGATCTCGCTGTCCGGCTGAGCACACGAACCATTGTCGACGATCGCCTTCAGGAATTGAACTTCGGCGACTGGGAGGGGCGGCGCTGGCAGGATCTGGGACGCGAGGCCATCGACGCCTGGCATCAAGGTTTGCCGGACTCGGCTCCGCCGAACGGCGAAACTCTGACCGCGATGGCGGGGCGATGCGCCTCGTGGCTAAAGAGCCTCCAGCCCAGGGAAAGCCCGGTCCTCGCCGTCACCCACGCAGGCCCGATCCGGGTTATCAAGGCGATGCTGAAGGGCGAGCCGCTCCTCACCTATTTCACCGACGCCATCCCGTTTGCGGAGCCTGTATAACGGAACTTTGGCCATAGATGAGTGAATTAACCCTCCACTCCCCTGTCATGGCCGGGTTGCCAAGCTTGACCCGGCCATCCAGCCAACTCCCCAGGTGGCTGCCGTTTTGGATAGCCGCGTCATGCGCGGCGATGACCCAAGCTGAGAACGGCGCTGGCCTTCTTGAGCCGTTTCAACCCTCGCCCGCCGAAAGCCTCCAACGCGGCCTGAAGCTCGGGATGGGTCGCTGCATGTTCAGCGAGAGGAATCCCTTGCGAGATCGCATCCCAGGCCTGCCGGATGCTGGCCGCGCCGCCGCGCGGTCCCATCGGATGCCCGAACACGCCACGGCCCGGAACGAACCCGAAATCGATGCTCCCCACCTTTCGATAGACGCCTTCGAGAGTGCCGGCCCAGTCGCTCCCGCCGGGCACAGGAAGGCAGGGCTTGATCGGACCCATCGGCTCCAGGCAGGCCCGCACGCACTCCAGGACCTCATGCTCCGGTGTCATCATGCGGCTGCCGAAGCCCGGCATGATGACCGAGTCGAACCCTGCGAGCCTCTGCAGCCGCGCCAGCACGCGGGAATGGATGCCATATCCCGGAAGACGGCTGAAGGCGGCAATGAACGGGAAATGCGCAATCAGCGGCACGCTCGCGTGCTTGCGCAGCATCCGCACGCCGCTCAAGCCCACTGGCATGGCATTGATCAGAAGCGCGTTTGCGCCTTTCGCAACCGCGATGTCATGAAGGCAGGCCAACCGGTCGACTTCGTCGGTGATGTTGGCCAGATAAATCTTGGGCACGCCTGTTTCGCGCTCGGCCCGGCGGCGCGCTTCTCCCAACGCCGCGGCTCGCTCGGGGAGCGGGCACCAGCCGACATCGGCCAGCATTTCGTCGTCCTTGGCGATGTCGAGGCCGCCAAGCCAACTCTCATAGCCAAGCTCGGCGAAAGGCGCGGCGGCCAGCCCGATATTCGGCTTGATGACGCCGAAGAAGATTGGGCGATCAAAGGCTTGCAGGCGCTCTCGCAAGCCTGCGACACCAAATCTCGGCCCCTCGAATGCGGCAAGATAGGAGTCCGGGAAGCGGATGTCCTGGAGCCGGATCAAGGGAATGCCGGGGGAGAAGAAAACGCCCTCGCCGCAGACGGCGGAAAGCAGATTGGGAATACGCGGCCCGAAATTACCGTGCGGATGGGCGATAGTGACACGCACCGCATGCACCGGCCCCTGCACCGCGCATTCCACCGGAATGCTGAACCCGGAAGGACGCGGCTCGGATTCCAAGTCCAGCACCTTCGCGCCGAAGCGCGGACGGAAGTCTTCGTCCACGCCGACGCGACGCCACTGCGCGGTGGACTGCTCGCTGCAGAGATGCGCTGCCGCCTCGCGCGGGTCACCAGCGCATTCGAAGGTGAAGTCGAGTTCGATGTAGTCTTCGGGATTGAGATCCTGCCGCTTGGCGTAGAAGCCCGCAATATCGTCCGGCGTCATGGATTAAGCCTCGCCCATGATCTGAAGCTCAAGCCCGCGCCGCTCACGCGGACCATCGAGCTCAATAAAGAAAATCGACTGCCAACCGCCCAGGATCATCTCGCCGCCCGCGACCGGAATGCTTTCGGATGAATTCATGAAAAGCCCAAGGATGTGAGAATGCGCGTTGTCGCGTCCGTCTACAGCGGCCAGATTGTGGAGCCAGTCTCCATCACAGGGAACGAACCGCTTCAGCCAGGTCACCATGTCCTTCTGCAACTGCGGTTCGCGCTCGTTCACATTCACGCGCGCGGTCGTATGCAAGGATGTCACTGTGAGAAGCCCGTCGCGGACCCCGGCCGACTTCAGCCAATCACGGACCTGACCTGTAATGTCGAGGATCTGGATCGGCTCGACGGTCTCGAACTCGATTCGCGTTCTTAGGATTTTCATGGGTCACCAGAGAGCGGCGCTGCGGCGGCCGGATGTTATCCGCGAAGTCTCGTCGAAGCAAACGCTAGATCAACCCGCCTTTAATTTAATCGGAAAGGCGGAAAAGTTGATCAATTCTAAGTGCCAGAGAAGCTTATCAGCGTCCAAAGGGACGCGGGCTGCTCTAGGGCTTCGCGCAGGTGTGATCAGGAGCCCCTCTCGTGAGCGGACGTCCGGGCTTGCACTGCCGCGCACAGAACAACACCTTTGGCGAGGAGCGTTTGTCCAACGGGGCCGTATGCATGATATCACGCCGAGCCGTCTTCTGGACCGTAGGTGGAGCCACCGCCGTCTTTATCGCCGCTCCAGGACCCGTCATGAGCCGAGTCGAGGAACCCGAATACAAGGTCGATAGACATGATGGTTCAATCGAGGTCCGCTGGTATCCGCCTATGATCGCGGCGGAAACGACTGTCCATGGCGACGCAAAGCCGCGATTAGCAAGGGCTTTCGACTGATCGCCGGTTACATTTTCGGCGACAACAAGCCGCGCGAGAAAATCGCGATGACAGCGCCCGTCGAACAGCAGCGTCAGAAGATCGCCATGACCGCTCCCGTGACCGAGCAAGGCGAAGGGGATACATGGACTGTCCGTTTCATCATGCCGAAATCATGGACCATGCAAACTTTGCCTGTTCCTTCCGACCCGCGCGTCACGCTGAAGTCTATTCCGGCTCACCGCTACCTCGTCATTACGTTCTCTGGCTTTACCGGAAACGAGACGATCAAGAAAAAAACGGAAGAGCTCAGGCAATACGCCGAGGCACACAACTTGACCACGGCGGGCGAGCCCGTTCTGGCGTTTTATAACCCGCCGTGGACGCTACCGTTCTTCCGCCGTAACGAGATCATGTTCGAACTCGGCCCGCAGGGATCCGCGTCAAGGCCGGGACCGGATTTGACGTGAGCGCAGTCTCTGTACGTCCTGCCTTGCACCCAGCCTTGAAATTTTCAGCGTGCGTTAAGCGCGTCCGTCCCGCGACGCAGCCGCTGATGTGCCGAGCGCCCCAACAACGGCCTTTATGATGCCGCTCGCGTTTAACCCGGCGGATTCGTACATGGCTTCCGGCTTGCCGTGATCCATGAATACATCGGGAAGCACGAGCGGACGGACTTTCAGGCCGTGATCCAGGAGCCCATCGCGCGCGATGAATTCGAGCACATGCGATCCGAAGCCACCGCCCGAGCCTTCCTCGACGGTGATCAGCACCTCATGATGGCGCGCCAACTGGCGAATGAGATCGTGATCGAGAGGTTTGGCGAAGCGAGCGTCGGCGACCGTCGTCGACAACCCCATTGCGGCAAGCTTGTCTGCCGCCTTCACACTCTCGGACAGGCGCGTGCCAAGCGAGAGGATAGCGACCGTTGAGCCTTCGCGTATGATTCGGCCTTTACCGATGGGAAGCACGCTGCCCTCAGCAGGCATTTCGTGGCCAAATCCCTCGCCGCGCGGATAACGAATTGCGCTCGGCCCGTTGTCGATGGCGGCAGCGGTTGCCACCATGTGCTTCAGTTCCACCTCGTCGGCGGGCGCCATCACCACGAAATCAGGCAGGCAGCAGAGATAGGCGAGGTCAAAGGACCCTGCATGAGTGGCGCCGTCCGCGCCGACGAGCCCGCCGCGGTCGAGCGCGAAGCGGACCGGCAAATGCTGCAGGGCCACGTCATGCACGAGCTGATCGTAGCCGCGCTGCAAGAAGGTGGAATAGATTGCGGCAAAGGGTTTGAGCCCTTCGGTTGCCATCCCGGCGGCAAACGTCACCGCATGCTGCTCCGCGATGCCGACGTCGAAGCAACGGTCTGGAAACTCTTTCTCGAAGAGATCGAGCCCTGTTCCAGCGGGCATGGCCGCCGTGACTGCAACGATCTTGTCGTCCTTGCGCGCTTCTCCGATAAGGCTTTCCGCGAACACCTTCGTGTAACTCGGCGGGCCGCCTTTGCCTTTGTCCTGGGCGCCGGTCACGACGTTAAACTTGGTCACGCCGTGATATTTGTCGGGCGAATTCTCCGCAGGCTCGTAGCCTTTGCCTTTCTGCGTGACGACATGGATCAGAACCGGCCCCTCATGGACATCGCGAACATTGCGCAACACGGGCAAGAGATGATCGAAATTGTGCCCAGAACGATGGGGCCGATCTGATTCGAGCCCCAGTTCCTCGAAAAGCACGCCGCCCGTGAACAGGTGGCGGGTGAACTCCTCGGCGCGCGCCGCCCGCCGTTCCCACACCTTAGGGAAGCTTGTGGGCGAAATACTTTGCGATATCGCGAACCTTGAGGAAGGTCTCCGACGATGTGATGCGAGCAAGATATTGCGACAGGGCGCCGACCGGAGGCGCGATCGACATATCGTTGTCGTTTAGAATGATGATGAGGCGCTTGTCCATGGCGCCAGCATTTTTCATGGCCTCGTAGGCCATTCCCTGCGCTCATCGATCCGTCGCCGATGACGGCGATCACATGCCGGCTGTCCTCGGGGTCCTTGAGATCGCGCGCAACCGCCATGCCGAGGCCGGCGGAGATCGATGTCGACGAATGGCCCGCGCCGAAAGGATCGTATTCACTTTCCGAGCGCTTGGTGAAGCCAGAGAGGCCGCCCGGCTGACAAATCGTCCGGATGCGGTCTCTGCGGCCCGTGAGGATTTTGTGGGGATAGGCCTGGTGCCCGACGTCCCAGATCAAGCGGTCGTTTGGTGTGTCGAAAAGATAGTGAAGCGCAACCGTAAGCTCGACAACGCCGAGACCCGCCCCCAGATGGCCACCCGTCATGGAAACCGCGTCAATCATCTCCGTCCGCACCTCATCAGCGAGTTGGCCAAGCTGATCGGGGTCCAGTTTGCGAAGGTCTTCAGGGTTCT
>CAWHYO010000018.1:7500-59688 GCA_963833565.1 uncultured Alphaproteobacteria bacterium | reverse complement strand
CGCGACCGCTTCGCCGTCGTAAATCTCGGCGCAGGCCCCGCGCAGGATGTGGAGCGAGCGATCGCCCTGGAAGTAAGTCCGCTCAAGCCCGACGATCTGAAGAACAGGCTTCGTGCCTGCGAAATCGCGCATTATCTTTGTCATGCCGCCTCCGCTATGCGCCGCGCCGTTCAACACCTCGAATCGCCCTTCTCTATCACTATCAGGTTTGCCTGTTCCTGCGCCGCCATGGGCGGCGCAACAAAGTCATTCGTAACGCAAGGCGTCCACCGGATCGAGGCGAGCCGCATGCAGCGCCGGATAAAGGGTCGCCAGCATGGACAGCACGAGCGCGACGATCACGACGACAAGAACTTCCAGCGGATCGGTCTGCGATGGGAGGCTGGACAGAAAATAAACCTGCGGATCGAACAGGCGCGTGTTCGTCAACATCGACACGAACTGCCTGATGTCCTCCATGTGAAGGCTGATGAATAAACCCAGAATGAGGCCAGCCATGGTTCCGATGAAGCCGATGCTCGTCCCGCTGATGAGAAACACGCGCATGATCGCCCCGCGCGTCGCCCCCATCGTTCTCAGCACGGCGATGTCCCGGCCCTTGTTCTTCACGAGCATCGTCAGGCCGGAAATGATGTTCAGCGTTGCCACGAGAACGATCAGCATGACGATCACGAACATCACGTTTCGCTCGACCTTCAGCGTGTTGTAAAAGGTCGCGTTTCGCTGCCGCCAGTCGTTCAAAATGAGATCGGGGCCAGCGGCATCCTGCAGGCTTTGCCGCATGGCGTCGACATCGTCAGGATTGTCGACCACCACCTCCAAAACGTGAACGGCGTCGCCGACATTGAAGAAGGTTTGCGCCTCCTTCAGCGGCATGAATGCGAATGTCGCGTCATATTCCGACATGCCCATCTCGAAAATGGCCGTCACCGGATACCGCTTCACGCGTGGCGTCGTGCCGAAGGGCGTCGATGCTCCCGCGGCGCGAGAACCGTCACCTCGCTCCCCACGAAAACATTCAGTGCATTGGCGAGCCGCGTTCCGATCGCGATCCCGCCAGAATGGTCGAAATCGGCAAGAGACCCGTAGCGGATATTGCCCGAGATGGCTTTCAGGGAATCCAGGTCCTTCGCTCTCAAGCCGCGCACGTAGATGCCGGAGGAACTGGATTGCGAAGAAACCATCACCTGCCCTTCGACGACGGGCAGGGAGAACTCGACGCCGGGCACTGCGTTGAGCCGGTCGGCAGTGTCGGCGAAATCGTTGAAGGGGCGCGCGAGCGGCCTGACGATCACGTGGCCGTTGAGCCCGAGAATCTTGTCGAACAGCTCCTTGCGAAAGCCGTTCATCACGGAGAGCACGATGATCAGCGTGGCGACGCCAAGCGCGATGCCCAGCACGCAGAAGAGGGCGATGACCGACACGGAGCCTTTCTTGCGCCGCGCCCGCAGATAGCGAAAAGCGAGCAGCCACTCGAATGGCGCAAAAGCCATCGGCTCCCTTGCGGCTTTGGTTGTCATGCGCTGATCCGTGTCCTGGCTTATCTTCGGGATTTCAGCGCTGCGCCTGCATCCGAAGAGTTTGTGTCCCCGTCACGGTCTGTTGCAACTTATTTATGGCCGCATCAAGGGCGAGCGTGCTCCTTTCCCCGGTTGCGCGGTTCTTCACTTCGACCTCGCCGTTCGCCAGGCCCTTGGTCCCGACGATGACCTGCCAAGGCAGGCCGATCAGGTCCATGGTCTTGAATTTTGCACCCGCGCTCTCTCCCGTATCGTCGTAGAGGACGTCGTCGCTTTCGCCGCCGAGCGCCGCGTAGAGCTTTGCGCACGCTGCGTCGCAGGCGCTTTCGCCGGCTTTGAGGTTGATGAGCCCGATCCTGAAGGGCGCCACCGGCTCGGGCCAGATAATGCCGGCCTTGTCGTGGCTCGCCTCAATGATCGCCGCGACAAGGCGCGAGACGCCGACGCCGTAGGAGCCGCCCTGCACGGTGAAAGCTGGCCGTCGGGGCCCTGCACCTGGCACTTCATCTTCGCGGTGTATTTCGTGCCGAAGTAGAAGATATGCCCGACCTCGATGCCGCGCGCGGAGAGCCGTCTTTCATTCGGCACGTCGCGCTCGAAGCGGGCAGCGACGTGCATCTCGCTTGTCGCCGCGTATTTCGAGGTCCAGCGCTCAACCACGGGGCGAAGGTTCTGAGCGTAATCCGTCGTGTCGTCCGGGACGGGCATCTCGATAAGATCGCGGTCGCAGAAAACTTCCAACTCGCCCGTGTCTGCCAGGATGATGAATTCGTGGCTGAGGTCGCCGCCGATCGGCCCCGTGTCGGCTTTCATCGGCACAGCTTTCAGCCCCATGCGCGCGAAGGTCCGCAGATAGGCGACAAACATGCGGTAATAGGACTGGCGCGCGCCTTCCACGTCGAGATCGAAGGAATAGGCGTCCTTCATCAGGAACTCGCGTCCGCGCATGACGCCAAACCTGGGCCGCACCTCGTCGCGGAACTTCCACTGGATGTGATAGAGGTTCTTCGGCAGGTCGCGATAGGACTTGACCGCATCCCGGAAAATCTGCGTGATCTGCTCCTCGTTCGTCGGCCCGAACAGCATGTCGCGCTCGTGCCGGTCCTTGATGCGCAGCATCTCGGCGCCGTAATCGCCGTAGCGCCCGCTTTCCTGCCAGATCTCCGCCGACTGGATGGTGGGCATCAGCATCTCGATGGCGCCCGCCCGGTTCTGCTCCTCGCGAACGATCTGCTCGATCTTTTGCAGGACGCGAAAGCCGAGCGGCAGCCAGGAATAGATCCCGGCGCTGGCCTGGCGGATCATGCCTGCCCGCAGCATGAGGCGATGGGAAACGATCTCCGCTTCCTTGGGATCGTCGCGCAAGACCGGAAGAAAATAACGGCTCAGTCTCATGAATTTGCTCCGCCGCCGCACACGATGGTGGCGGCTTTTGGGTGAGGGACATAGCGTTTTCCCGAGGCGCGCGCAATGTGTGTGGCGGGTTTTATCAAAAACATTAAAATACTTTCTGGTTCCATTAGTGCCTGGAACACAAACTTTGCGAACCGGCTCGTTTTTTTGTTTGTCAAGCGTTAAGATATGATGACAAGCCCTGCAATTTTGGCTACGCTGCCATACCAATTTGACATGGGTTGAGAATGGTCGAGCGAGAAAACGGACGCGGCACCCAGGTCTAGGGAGGAAAATGAGCCTGCGCTCTCCCTTTCGCGCTGGTCTCCTAAAAAAAAGCATCTGCTTAAGAAACTAACAGCGAGCCCCGCTTGCTGTTTTTTTCATTTTGGGAGGCTGAAAGAGGGAAGGCTGTCGAGCCGGATGAGGCCGTAATCGAAAGCGGCGTAGATCGCGCCGACGATCGCGGCTGAAATAATCGTCGTCACAAGGAACTTGAGCTTCAGTTTTGGCGTGCTGGGAGCGCCGGCGGCTTCGGCGAAGGGGTCGCTTCCCGGGGGTGACGGCTTCGCCCCCATTTTGAGCGGCAGTATGGCAAAGAGCACGATCCACCAGCAAATCGCATAGATCGCGACCGCCAGCGCGATGCTCATGGCCTCCTACCTTTGTTCGAGTTCGACCAGCGTCCCGCAGAAATCCTTCGGGTGAAGGAAGAGAACGGGCTTGCCGTGCGCGCCAATCTTGGGCTTCCCGTCGCCCAGCACGCGCGCGCCCTTCGCCACCAGCCGGTCGCGACCGCCTCGATGTCGTCCACCTCGTAGCAGATGTGGTGGATGCCGCCTTCCGCATTCCGTTCCAGGAACTTCGCAATCGGGGAGTTGGCGCCGAGCGGCTCCAGCAACTCGATCTTCGTATTGGGCAAGGTGATGAAGATCGTCGAAACCCCATGCTCGGGCTGAGGCACCGCCTCCGAAACCGTCGCGCCCAACGTGTCGCGATAAACGGCTGCCGCCGCCTGCATATCCTTGACGGCAATCGCAACGTGATTCAGGCGCCCGATCATGGCGAACCTCCTGTGAGGGTTAAATGACGGAAACAAGAACCGAGCAAACCGGCTTCTTGCCCCAGATGTGTTTCATTTCGGCGCGAATCGACCGTGCAACAGCATCGCGAACCATCTCGCGGTCCTTGCGCCTCTGCCTGGGAATGCTTTCGACGGCGTTGAAGACCGCACTGAGCACGCGCTCCGCCATGTCGGAGCCCTTGACGTCGCGGGAAGGCAAGCCTGTCACCTCGACTTCCGGCTCGGCGGCGATCTCGCCGTTTCGATGCAGCACGATCGACGCAGCGACATGCCCGTTCCACGAGAGGCGCTTGCGCTCGATGATGGCCGGATCTCCCGGCTCAAGAACGAGATTCCCGTCGCGGTAAAGCCGGCCGACGGGCACATCCTCGTCGATGACATGCGGGTCGTTCGGTCCGAGATGGAACAAGCGCCCGTCGCGAACGCGCCTGACCGCCATGATGCCATGGGCCTCGGCGAAGGCCGCGTGCGATTCCAGGTGGCGCGGTTCGCCATGCATCGGGACGAGGTAGGTTGGACGCGTCAGGCGGTACATCCTTGTCAGCTCGCCCCTGCGGGGATGGCCCGACGCGTGAATGGGACCATCGGGCACTTCCGTAACGATCGCGATTCCCCGGTCGGCAAGCTGGTTCTGGATGCGGATCACGCCCTCTTCGTTGCCGGGGATCGTGCGCGAGGAGAAGATGATGGAGTCGCCCATGTCGAACTTTACGAAGGGGTGCTCACCCTTGGCGATGCGGGCCAATGCGGCTTGCGGCTCGCCCTGGCTGCCCGTCACCAGCGCGACGACGCGGTCGCGCGGTATCGAGGGGAAGGTGTCCTGATCCACATAGGTGAGGTGTTCGGGCCATAACCCGGTTTCGCGGGCAGCTTCCACGACCTTGTGCATGGCGCGGCCGACGAGAACCAACTCGCGGTTTGCAGCCCGCGCCGCCTCTGCGATGGCGATGAGTCGCGCCACATTCGATGCGAAGGTCGTGACCGCGACGCGGCCCTTCAGGCGGCCAATGACTGCCTTCAGATTTTCGGCGACGGCCTCCTCGGTGTGGCTCATGCCCTCGACGAGCGCGTTGGTGCTGTCGCAGACAAGCACCCTGACACCTTCCTCGCCGCAACGGGCAAGCTTCGCCTCGTCGGAAGGATCGCCATAGGCTGGCGTATCGTCGAACCTCCAGTCGGCGGTGTGAAGCACATTGCCGGCGGGGGTGCGCAGGTAGATGGCGTTGCACTCGGGGATGGAGTGGGCCATCGATATGAGATCGACGTCGAAAGGCCCGATATTGAAGCGCGAGCCCTGCACCATCTCGACAATGGGCACTTCGGACCCGTGCGAATGTTCCTGAAGCTTGCCCTTGAGGAGGCGGGCCGCGAATTTCGTCGCGTAAACCGGCGCGCGCAGGCGCGGCCACATCTCGGCGACGGCGCCGATATGGTCTTCATGCGCGTGCGTGATGAGAATGCCGGCGAGGCTTTTTCTTTCCTCTTCGATGAAGCGGAGATCGGGAAGCACCACGTCAACCCCCGGCTCGCTGGCGTCGGGGAATGTGATCCCGCAATCGACCATCAGCCAGTGACGATCCTCGGCCGGGCCGAGACCATAGAGATAAACGTTGAGGCCGATCTCGCCGATGCCGCCAAGCGGCAAAAACACAAGTTCTGAGGTGGCAGGCGTTCCTGTCGCTGGCATTCTTTTTGTGGTGTCCTGCGTTTGAGGCGGCGCGCCCTGCCTTACTGGTTAGACGAGCGCGTCCGGATAAATGTCGCCCGCGGTCACTGTTATGACAACCCCTGGCTCCGTTTCAAGCTGAAGCGCGCCCGCGGCATCGACGCCTCGAAATCTACCGCGAATTGTGGACCCGTTCAAATTCACACTGATGGGATCATTCAGCGCAAGCGCACGGGCAAGCCAGGCTTCGCGGATGGCCGGAAAGCCGCGGCCCTCGTTCCACCGGGCGAGCCATACCTCGAACGCTGCCGCAAGCGAAGCAAAAACCCAGCGACGGCGGCGGCGGCAAGGCCGAGGCTTGTCGCGGCGCGCTCCGTGTCCGCTGGCGCGTGCGCGATGTTGATGCCGACGCCGAGGATGACGGCAAGCTTTTTCCCTTTCGGAGGAGTGAGGCTTTCGAGCAGGATGCCGGCGAGTTTCGCAGCCCCGAGCATCACGTCGTTCGGCCATTTCAGGCGGAAGCGCGGGAGTTGTTCGGCCGGAAGATGCGCGGCGACGGCTTCGTGGGCGGCAAGTGCGGCGACGAAGGAAAGCTGGGTCGCGACCGCGGCGCTCACGCCCGTCTCAATCACCAGCGTGGTGTATAGGTTGCCCATCGGCGACTGCCATCGGCGGCCGCTTCGGCCGCGACCTTGCGTTTGTTCATCCGCGACAATCCAAAACGGCGCTTTTTCCCCTGCCGCCAGCCTGCGCTGTGCCTCTTCGTTTGTCGAATCGAGGCTTTCGAAGCGCAAAACCGGAATGTCGGCGACGGCTACTCACGGCTCAGAACAAAGACCGCGAGGCGGCGTCGGCGGCGGCCTTGAGCGGGCTTGGATAGACGAAGAAGAGGATCGCAAACCCAGACGTGACCGCAAGTGTCAGCTGCACGGTCGAGGGCATCGGGTCGAAGCTGGTCCCCGGCTCGTCGAAGTACATGAGCTTCACGATGCGAAGATAATAGTAAGCTCCGACAACGGACAGAACCACGCCGACCACGGCGAGCCAGTACAGGTGAGCCTGGATGGCGGCGTTGAACACGTAGAATTTCGCGAAGAAGCCGGCGAGCGGCGGGATGCCCGCCAGCGAAAACAGAAGCATCGCGAACAGGAAGGCGTAGAGCGGCTGCTCCTTCGAAATGCCCGCGAGATCCTGGATCGCCTCGCTCTGGAAGTTGCCCTGACGCATGGCAAGAACGCAGGCAAAAGCCCCAACCGTCATCGCGAGGTAGATCGCGAGATAGATCAGAACGCTCGATATGCCTTCCGCCCCGGCTCCGGTGGGCGTTGCGGCCGCCACGCCGATCAGCGCATATCCCACATGGCCGATGGAGGAATAGGCAAGCAGCCGCTTGATGTTCGTCTGGCCGATGGCGGCGAAGGCGCCGAGCGCCATGGAGCCGATGGAGACCGCGATCACGATCTGCTGCCATTGCTCCGTCGCATTCGGGAAGGCGCCGAGGATCACGCGAATGACCATGGCCATTGCCGCCATTTTCGCGGCGGACGCAAAGTAGACCGTGACGGGGGTGGGCGCGCCCTCATACACGTCCGGCGTCCACATATGGAAGGGCACCGCGGAAATCTTGAAAGCCAGTCCGGCCAGGATGAAGACAAGCCCGAAGATGAAGCCGATGGACGCGCCGTGCAGTTGCACGGCCTGGGCGATGCGGGCGAAGGCCGTTGCGCCGGTGTAGCCGTAGACGAGGGAGGAGCCGTAAAGAAGAAGCCCGGACGAAAGCACGCCGAGCACGAAATATTTCAGCCCCGCCTCGGTCGAGCGCAAATTATCGCGATGGAAGGCGGCGACGACATACAGCGCGAGACTCTGGAATTCGAGCGCAAGGTAGAGCGAGATCAGATCGTTGGCCGAAATGGTCAGCATCATGCCCACGGTCGAGAGCAGGATGAGGATCGGATATTCGAAGCGCAGGATGCGTTCGCGCCGCATATAGTCGAACGACAGGATGATCGTGAAAGCCGAGCCCGTGAGCGTCAGGATTTTCATGAAGCGCGCGAAACGGTCATCCACGAAAGCGCCGTTGAAGAGTTCCTGGGACACGGGCGGATGGCGCGCGATCAGGATCGCCGAGCAGAGCAGGACGAGGATCGAGACAACGCTGATCGTGAAGCCGGCCTGATGGCGATGATAGACGCCCCACATCAGCAAAACGAAGGAGGCCAGGACGATGAACAGCTCGGGAAAGATCGGCGCGTAATAGGAAAGCATCGCCGTTGCCTTGGAGTACGTGTCGAGGAGCATCGATACCGCCTATTTCTCAAGCTTGGCGAGGCGCGTTCCGCCCTCGTTCGTTTGCGCAACCATGAGCTTCTCATAGGGCTCGATCATCGCCTTCACGGCGCCCGAGGTCGTGTCGAGGACCGGCTTCGGGTAGAAGCCGAGCACGATCGTCAAGACGACAAGCGGCGCCATGATCGCAATCTCGCGCGGATTCATGTCGGCGATCTTGGCGAGCGCCGGCTTTTCCAGCTTCCCGAACATGATGCGCCAGTAGAGGGTCAGCGCATACAAGGCCGAGAGGATGATTCCGAAGGTCGCGAAGAACGCGACAACGCTGTTCACGCGGAATGTGCCGAGCAGCGACAGGAACTCGCCGATGAAGCCGCTCGTGCCCGGCAACCCGACATTCGCCATGGTGAACACCATGAACACGAACGCATAAATCGGCATCCGGTCGGCGAGCCCGCCATAAGCCGCGATTTCGCGCGTGTGCATGCGGTCGTAGATGACGCCGACCGAAAGGAAGAGCGCCCCGGACACGATGCCGTGGCTGACCATCTGGAACACCGCGCCTTGCGCGCCCTGGAATGTGCCGGAGAAAACGCCGAGCGTCACGAAGCCCATATGCGCAACCGATGAATAGGCGATCAGCTTCTTCATGTCCTTCTGCGCGAAGGCCACGAGCGACGTGTAGAGGATCGCGGCCACGCCAAGCGTGAACATGAGCGGCGCATAGGCGAGGGACGCGTCCGGAAACATCGGCAGCGAGAACCTAAGGAAGCCGTAACCGCCCATCTTCAGGAGGATCGCGGCCAGGATGACAGACCCCGCCGTTGGCGCCTCGACGTGCGCGTCAGGCAGCCAGGTGTGAACCGGCCACATCGGAAGCTTCACGGCGAACGACGCGAGGAAGGCGAACCAAAGCCAGGTCTGCAGGCTCGGGTCAAAATGAAACTTGAGGAGC
Source organism: uncultured Alphaproteobacteria bacterium (assembly GCA_963833565.1). Classification (GTDB taxonomy): domain Bacteria; phylum Pseudomonadota; class Alphaproteobacteria; order Rhizobiales; family Rhodomicrobiaceae; genus Rhodomicrobium. The sequence goes on along the minus strand of CAWHYO010000018.1, from coordinate 50,782 downwards.
GCCGGGATCTCGGTCGTGCCCGCCTGTCCGTACATGGCGAGGATTGCGAGCAGCATCAACAGCGAGCCGAGCAGCGTATAAAGGAAGAACTTGAAGCTCGCATAGACGCGCCGCGGTCCGCCCCACACGCCGATGATGAGGAACATCGGGATCAGGCCGCCCTCGAAGAACAGATAAAAGAGCACGAGGTCGAGCGATACGAACACGCCGACCATGAGCGTTTCAAGCAGGAGAAACGCGATCATGTACTCTTTCACGCGCTCCGTGATGGAGGTCCAGCTCGCGAGGATCGAGACCGGCAAGAGGAACGTCGTGAGGATCACGAAGGGCAAGGAAAGCCCGTCAACGCCCACGTAATAGGTGATGCTGTTGCTGAGCCATGGGTGATGCTCGACGAATTGAAAACCGCTATTCGTTGGATCGAACTGGACGAGAAGCACCAGCGAAACCGCGAAGGTGACCAGGGTCGTCCAAAGCGCGATCCAGCGCGCGTTCCTGTCCGCGGCTTCGTCGTTGCCCTTCAGAATGGCGAGGAAAAACGCGCCTACGATCGGCAGAAGGATGATCGTGGTGAGGATGGGCCAATCTTTCATATCTTGAACAAAGCCCCGCGGAAGAGATAGGCGAAATAGGTGACGATAACCGCCACGCCGAGGAGCATGACGAAGGCGTATTGATAGACGTAGCCCGTCTGAAACCGGACGGCGCGCTTGGTGATGGCGATCACGCGGGCTGACACGCCGTCAGGACCAAGCCCGTCGATGATCGCGCCGTCGCCATATATCCAAAGGATGCGGGCGAGCCATGCCGTCGGCCGCACGAATATCCAGTGGTACAGCTCATCGAAGTACCATTTGTTGTAAAGGAAGGCGTGGATGGGCCTGAAATTCTTCACCGTCCAGGCCGGCAGCCAGGTCTCCCTCATGTAAGCCACATAGGCGACCAGGAAGCCGCCCGCCATCATGATCGTCGGCAGCCATTTCACGAATGGCGATTCCACATGCTCGCTTGCTTCAAGGATGTTGTTCCCGGGCAAGGTGAAAAGAGCGCTGCGCCAGAATTCGGCATAGCCATGTTCGATGAAGAAGTTCAGCGAACACGAAGCCCGCACCTAGCGCGCCGATGGCAAGGACGAGGAGCGGCCCAGTCATCACCGGCGGTGATTCATGGGCATGCTCGAACGCATGCTCGTCCTTCGGCTTCCCGAAGAAAGCCATGAAGATAAGCCGCCAGGAATAGAACGACGTCAGGAAAGCGGCGATCACGATCAGCCAGTAGGCGTAACGGGCGGCTGGCGCGTTGGATGCCCAGGCCACGTCGATGATCGCGTCCTTGGAGAAGAAACCGGCCGTGAAGGGAAAGCCGGTCAGCGACAGCGTTCCAATCACCATCATTGCGAAGGTGAAGGGGATGGGCCCGCGCAAGCCGCCCATTTTCCGCAAATCCTGCTCGCCGTGCAGCGCGTGGATCACCGAGCCAGCCCCAAGGAAGAGCAGCGCCTTGAAGAAGGCGTGCGTGAAAAGATGGAAGATGCCGGCCGCATAGGCGCCAAGGCCGATCGCGACGAACATGTAGCCAAGCTGCGAGCAGGTCGAATAGGCGACGACGCGCTTGATGTCGTTCTGGGCGACGCCGACGGTGGCCGCGAAAAATGCGGTTATCGCGCCCACGCACGTGACGACCGTCAGCGCGACGGGAGAAAGCTCGAACAAAGGCGACAGCCGCGCAACCATGAAGACGCCTGCCGTCACCATGGTTGCGGCATGGATGAGGGCGGAGACTGGCGTCGGGCCTTCCATCGCGTCGGGCAACCAAGTGTGCAGCAGGAACTGGGCCGACTTGCCCATCGCGCCCATGAAAAGAAGCAGGCAGATCACAGTCAGCGCGTCGACCTGATACCCGAACACGGGCATCATCACCGACTGCTTCTCGCGAGCGGCGGCGAAGATCGTGTCGAAATTCAAATCGCGGAAAATGTACCAGATGGCAAAAATGCCAAGCGCGAAGCCGAAATCGCCCACGCGGTTCACGATGAAGGCCTTGATCGCGGCCTGATTTGCTGACGGGCGGTGATACCAGAAGCCGATAAGCAGATAGGAGGCCAGCCCCACGCCTTCCCAGCCGAAGAAGAGCTGCACCAAGTTGTCCGCCGTGACGAGCGACAGCATGGCGAAGGTAAAAAGCGACAGCTCCGCGAAGAATAGCGGCTGCCGGTCGTCATCGGACATATAGCCGACCGAGTAGATGTGGACGAGGGCGGAGACCGTCGTCACCACCACCAGCATGACGGCCGTCAGCGTATCGATGCGCAGCGACCACGCGGTCTGCAGATCGCCGACGCCAATGAACGGAAAGAGAGGGACGCGAGCCTCTTCGCCCAGAAAGCCGACATGGTAGAAGGCGATCCAGGACAGGCATGCCGCGGCGACGACGAACAGGCTTGTCAGAAAGCCCGACATCTTGTCGCCCAGGGTACGCCCGAAGAACCCTGCCAGGAGCGCGCCGCCCAAGGGCAAAAAAACAATCGCTGGATACATTGGCGCGCCTCACCCTCTCATCGAGTTGATGTCGTCAACGGCGATGGAGCCGCGGTTCCGGAAGTAGACCACGATGATGGCGAGCCCGATGGCGGCCTCGGCGGCTGCGACGTTCAGCACGATCAGCGCGTAAATCTGCCCTGTGATGTCGTTCAGGTAGGCCGAGAAGGCCACGAGGTTGATGTTCACGGCAAGCAGCATCAGCTCGATCGACATCAGGATGATGATGACGTTCTTGCGGTTGAGGAAAATTCCGAACGCGCCAAGCGTGAACAGGATCGCCGCCACCGTCAGATATTGCTGGAGCGCGATGCCGGTCGCTACCTCGATAGGAGAGATCGTATTTGGCATGGCGGTCAGGAAATCCCCTTCCCTGTTTGGACTTTAACCACTTCAATTGCATCCTGGCGACGCCGGCCAACCTGCTCGGCCACGTCCTGCCGCTTGGCGCCAACCCGATGCCGGAGCGTCAGCACAATCGTTCCGATCATCGCGACGAGCAGCACGCCGCCCGAAAGCTCGAAGAAGTAGACATACTTTGTATAGAGGACGCGCCCGATGGCGGCAGTGTTTGTCACCTGCTCCGCGGGGATGGGTTGGATGGCGCCGGGCGCCACAGCGAAGGTGCCCACCATGAGAACGAGTTCCGCGAGCAGAATAAGGCCGATCCCGATGCCCACGGCCAGATAGCGCCCGGTTCCGGCGCGCAGCTGCGAAAAATCGACGTCGAGGGTCATCACCACGAAGAGGAAAAGAACCGCGACCGCGCCGACATAGACGATCACGAGGATCATCGCCAGGAACTCCGCGCCCAATAGAACGAAAAGCCCGGCCGCGTTGAAGAAGGCGAGGATCAGGAAAAGGACGGAGTGAACCGGATTGCGCGCAGTAATGACCATCGCGCCCGACCCGAGGAGCACGATTGAAAACAGGTAGAAGAAGAACCCAGCAATTGTCATGCGCGGCCAATCTCTTATTGTGCGGCGTAAGCCGCTGTGTCTTTTAAGCAGAACCCCTCATGCGGTCTTTCTTCAAGGGAGGGAATGCCGGATTCCCTCGTCCCTTTCGGATCAACGTTTCGGCGAGGGGAATGCTTGTGCCAGCCCGAATTGAACCGGCGCTTGCCCCACCCGGCCCCTCGTCAGGGCGGAGCACTTTTCACTCTTTCGCTTCCTGGATGGCCGTTGCGGCCAATCAGGATGCGATGGATTTTCAAGCGGATCGCGTTGGACGGCTATCCGGACGGTTAGCGATAGGGCGCATCGAGTTCAATATTCTTTGCAAGAATGCGCTCCCACCGGTCGCCGTTCGCCAGCAGTTTCTCCTTGTCGTAAAGCAGTTCCTCCCGCGTCTCGGTCGCGAATTCGAAATTCGGTCCCTCGACGATCGCATCCACCGGGCAAGCCTCCTGGCAATAACCGCAATAGATGCATTTCACCATGTCGATGTCGTAGCGCGTCGTGCGCCGCGTGCCGTCGTTGCGGCGCGGCCCCGCCTCGATTGTGATCGCCTGAGCCGGACAGATCGCTTCGCAGAGCTTGCACGCGATGCAGCGCTCCATCCCGTTGGGATAGCGGCGCAGCGCATGCTCTCCGCGAAAGCGCGGGCTGACGGGGTTTTTCTCGAACGGGTAGTTGATCGTCGCCTTCGGCTTGAAGAAATACTTCATCCCAAGCCAGAACGCGGCAACGAACTCCTTCAGAACCGCCGATTGAAGAGATTGGCCGAAGCCTCCCATTCATGCACTCCTTGAGCTTCAACGCTAGCGCGCCAAGCCTCCGAATTGTAGAACCGCCGCCACTATCACCACCATCGCGAGCGAGGTCGGCAGGAAAACTTTCCAGCCCAGCCGCATCAGCTGATCGTAGCGGTAGCGCGGCACGATCGCCTTCACCATCGAGAACATGAAGAAGACGAAGCAGAATTTCAGAATGAACCAGATGATGCCCGGCACCCATGTCAGGGGCGCGGCATCATAGGGCGGGAGCCATCCGCCGAGGAAGAGGATGGTCGTCAGCGCGCACATCACGGTGATCGCGACATACTCGCCAAGCATGAAGAGCAGATACGGCGTCGACGAATATTCCACCATGAAGCCCGCGACCAGCTCGGACTTCGCCTCAGGCAGGTCGAACGGGGGCCTGTTGGTTTCCGCCAGCGCCGATATGAAGAAGATGACGAACATCGGAAACAGCGGCAACCAGTACCAGTTGAAAAGCCCATATGAGCCCGCGCTGAGCGTTCACGATCTCCGTCAGGTTCAGCGAACCCGCGCAGAGAAGCACGGTGATCATCACGAAGCCGATGGAGACCTCGTAAGACACCATCTGCGCCGCCGAGCGAAGCGCTCCAAGGAACGGATATTTCGAGTTCGACGCCCAGCCGCCCATGATGATGCCGTACACGCCGAGCGACGAAATGGCGAAGATATAGAGAATGCCCACGTTCAGGTCGGACACGACCCAGCCATCCGCCACCGGGATCACGGCCCAGGCAGAAAGGGCCAGCACAGAGGTGATCATCGGCGCGAGCAGAAACACGAACTTGTCCGAGCCTGCCGGGATGATGGGTTCCTTCAGCACGAACTTGATGAAGTCCGCGAAGGATTGGAGGAGGCCGAACGCGCCAACCACGTTCGGGCCGCGCCGCAATTGAACCGCCGCCCAGATCTTACGGTCGGCGAGAAGAATGTAGGCGATGAACAGGAGCAGCGCGACGAGCGTCAGAAGGCTCTGCCCCAGGATGAGCGCCGTCGGGAACCCGTACTTGGCCCAGAATATGCTCAAGCTATCCATGAGTGCCCGCCGCCCCGTGCTCTGTTGCCTGACTTATAGCCGAAAGCTCGGCCAACACGGATGACGCCCGCGCAATCGGGTTCGTCTGGTAATAGTCCTCGACAAGCTCCGGCAGCGGCTCGTCGGAAAGACGCGGAAGGTTGCTTGGCGGGGTCGCCGTGAATTTCTCCGGCTGTAGCGCGTCCGCCGCTGCAAGATGCGGATAAGCCTTGTAGATTGCCGTTCGCAGGTCTCTCAAACTGTCGAAGGGCAGCCGCGCGCCGAGATGCTCTGAGAGAGCCCTGATAATGGTCCAATCTTCGCGCGCATCGCCCGGTGGAAAGATGGCCCGCTCGCCGAGCTGAACGCGGCCTTCCATGTTGACGTAAGTCCCGTTCTTCTCCGTGTAGGCCACGCCTGGCAGGACGATATCGGCAAGCCGCGCGCCCGCTGTCGCCATGCGACCCCTGATAAATCACGAAGGCGTCGCCGGTGCGGCTGACATCGAATTCATCCGCGCCAAGAAGGTAGAGCAACTCAATGTCGCCGCTTGCCGCGCCTTCAAGCATCCCGGCAACGTCCAGACCGCCCACGCTGGGCACGAAACCGATATCGAGCCCACCAACAAGCGCTGCGCTGGAATGAAGAATGCTGAGGGAATTCCAGCCTGCGTTCTCTTTGCCCTTCATGGCCTTGGCGGCGATTTCGGCAGCCTTGAACAGGATCGTCTCGCCCTCGGGCTGATTGAGCGCTGCCTGTCCCACAATAATCAGCGGGCGCAACGCGCCGCTCAGGACTTTCAGGAAGGGGCTTCCGTCGCGCGCAACCTCGTCCAGCGCCTTCGACGAGTTGCCGAGCCACTGATAGGGATAGGTCAAGTCGGCTTCAGGGCCGATGAGGGCGAACGTGGCGTTGTTGTGCAGATACGCCTTTCTTAGCCGCGTATTGAGGACAGCCGCCTCTTTGCGCGGATTCGTGCCGATCAGGAGCACCGCGTCGGCGTGGTCAACGCCGGCGATGGTGGCGTTGAAAAGATAGCTGCCGCGGCCATGCTTCGGATGCAGCTTGGCCCCGAGCTGGCGGCAATCCCGATGCGGCGAGCCCAGCTCATCGAGAAGCGTCTTCAGCGCGAACATCTCCTCGACCGCGCAAAGGTCGCCCGCAATCGCGCCGATTTTCCAGCCACCGGCTTTCTTGACCCGCGCCGCAATCTCGTTGAACGCCTCGTACCAGGAGACTTCTTCAAGCTTGCCGTCGCGCCGCATATAGGGGCGGTCCAGCCGCTTTTTCTTCAAGCCGTCGACGACGGCGCGCGTTTTGTCCGAAATCCACTCCTCGTTCACGCCGTCATGGTTGCGCGGCAAAATCCTCAACACCTCGCGGCCGCGGCTATCCACCCGGATATTCGAGCCCAAGCCGTCCATGACGTCGATGGACTCGGTTTTGCGCAACTCCCAGGGGCGGGCGGTGAACGAATAGGGTTTGGACGTCAGCGCGCCGACCGGGCAGAGATCGACGATATTGCCCGACATCTCCGATTGCAGGCCGCGCTCCAGATAGGTCGTGATCTCCATATCCTCGCCGCGGCCGATGGCGCCAAGCTCGCGCACGCCGGCGACCTCGGTCATGAAGCGGACGCAGCGCGTGCACTGGATGCAGCGCGTCATGAAGGTCTTGATGAGCGGCCCGAGATACTTCTCTTCGACGGCGCGCTTGTTCTCTTTGTAGCGGCTCCCGTCGAAGCCGTAATACATCGACTGGTCCTGCAGATCGCACTCGCCGCCCTGATCGCAGATCGGGCAATCCAGCGGGTGATTGATGAGCAGAAACTCCATCACGCCTTCGCGCGCCTTTTTGACCAGCGGCGTGTCGGTATTGATGACCGGAGGCGAGCCGTCACGGTTCGGCCTCAAATCGTTGACACCCATAGCGCAGGAAGCCATCGGCTTTGGCATGCCGCCGATTTCGACGAGGCACATCCGGCAGTTCCCGGCGATGGACAGGCGCTCGTGATAGCAGAAGCGCGGGATCTCGGCCCCCGCCTCTTCGCAAGCTTGCAGCAGCGTTATCCCGTCCTCGACCTCGATGACCTTGCCGTTGATGTTAAGCTTCGGCATTTTTATCCTTCGTGCGCCTCATCCCCGACGCCCTTTATGTCATCAAGGCATAGCGCGCGGCAATGGTTAACTATGCGTATCTGCAAATGAAGTGGCCATTTGGCCCGATTTTCTAAATCAAATGGCAGCGCGGCTTAAAGGCGCACGCCATGCCTGTGGCGCATATCTGGCGCGATGCAAGGCAAGCTGAGCCTTGAGCGGACTACGGTTGTTTTTCGACGGCGGTCGCCGCTTCATTGCCCGGCAGTCCGCCAACGACGACATCGGGCGTGCCTGGATCGGGCTTGGAAGCCGCTGCGGGAGCGGGGAGCAACCTTTTTTAGCGACCTCGTGTGGCCGCCTGGAGCGGGTGCAAAGCTCGGCGCCTCCGCCGGAGCGGCTACCACTGGCGGCGCCGGAGACGCAGGAGGCGGGACCGCCGCAACCGGCGCGGTTTGTTCGGCTGGCGGCGAAGCTGCCTGCTGCGCCAAGCCAGCACTGGTTTCCAAGAATGCAACTGACAGAGCGAGAAGAACGTAGGCTGAAAATTTCATGTCACCCGGCTCCCTGAAATTGTCTTGAGCGAATGCGAGGCCTCTCGCCATGAACGGATGCGCTGAGCGATCGAGATGGATAAGGCCCACGACAGGATCGCCAACGCCGTCGGAAACGGAACATGGGCAATAAAAAAGGGTGCGCTTAAGGCAATGATCACAAGAGAGCCGCCGATTCCAAGGATGAGATCGGCGCGGGTATTGTGAAAGGCCCAGCCTGCCACCGCGCCCAGGAGTCCGATTGCATAAAGCAGGAAGAACTGCTGCTCCGAGGTCCAGTTGAAGAAAAACCGCTTGTCGAGGATTTGCGCGAGAGCCTGGGCATGCACGAAGATGCCCGGATAGTCGGCCTGGTCGCTTCCAAGGGAGAAGGGAACGCTATGCTGATCGAGCCCGGCGAAGTCCGGTCCGATGAGCACGACCTTATTCTTGAGCGCGGGGAGAACCGCGTCAGCCCCGGGCAAAAGAATTTCATGCGCGGGAATAAGCGTGAATGTCTCGCCATCTTCGGGCGGAAGAAGCCAGTCGATCCGCTGTGTTCCATCGGGGATTTTCCGAGCGCCGAAAGTGGCCTCCACCTCGGGCAGGCGCGCGAGAGTGCTGGAGAACGACGTATAGCGGCCTCCGGAAAGGCCGTGATCGACGCCCCGGGTGGCTTTGTCGCCGAGCGTGAAGATCTCCTTCGACTGCTGGAGATAAATGTGCCCGGCAGGCCGGTTCACTTTTTGAATGAATGCGCGCTGAAAGTTGCGCTGGCTATCCGTGCGCAGAAATTCGTCATTCACGGCGGCAAGGACAATCGGGGTCTTCGCATCCCGGATCGCAGCCGTGAGTTGCTCGTCTTTCACGGGGTCGATCGCAGAGGTGAAGTAGAAATCGAGGCCGATGGCGGCCGGCCCCTGCTGCGAGACCGCGGTGATAAGCTTCGCCATCCATCCCCGGTCAACCGGCACCGTCGCCGGGACGCCCGACTTTTCCAAGCTGTCCGCATCGACGACAACCACAGCGACGTTCGGATAGGGCTTATCGAGGCGCTTCGAGAAATAGTGGATAAGCCAGTCTTCGGTCCAGTGTTCTGAGCCTTCGGGAAGGTAGTTGTTGCGGCCAAGGTAGTTGACGGCAGCGGCTTGCATCCCAACCAGGATGGCGACCGCTGCAATAGCGCCCCATTTCGAGAAAAGACCGGCCCTCATGTTTTGCGCTTTTATCGAATGGGCAGGAAAGCGCAAGTTTCATGCTCGTTCGATCAATCTGCCTGTGCAAAACGTATGAGTCCTTGCCTTGGAAATGCCTGGAATGACCGGCTAGACAGGAGAACGGCAGCCTCACCCGCGGCCGGCCAGCTCTGGATCAACACCGTATGGTCACGCTTAGAGGTCAGCCATGGCGACACCGCTCCCCTTTCCCCAAACGTCCAACTTGCAGCCCATCTCGCCAACCCACAGCGTGCATTCGACAGGCGATTCGAACATCAGCAACGATCTGACAATCATCGGCGATGTGTCGTCCAAGGGCAGCGTCACTCTCGACGGAGTCATCGAGGGCAATATTTTCTGTACCTCGCTGATCGTCACGGAGAACGGGCGCGTGAATGGCGGCATCGTCGCCATTCAGGAAGTGGTCGTGCAGGGCAAAGTGAACGGCACGATCCGCGGCCGCCGCGTGATGCTGCAGTCCTCCGCAAAGGTCGAGGGCGATATCTTCCACCAGGGGATCGGCATCGAGATGGGCACCCGTTACGACGGCACGCTGAAGTGGACGGAGGACGAGCGCGCGTTCGCCGAGCCTCCCTCTCCGGCGCCGAAAAATCGGGTGGGCGGAACGCGGTAACGGTGGATAGGACTGACCGCCGCAGCGCTCAGTCCACATAAGCCGCTTGGGCTCTTCTCGAGATCAGGCTTGGGACCGCTTCATGCGCCTTTCATCGAAACCGACGATTTCCGCGGCTGGCTCATCCACGACAAATCTGTAGAGAAGTCCGCCTGCTATGCCGCCGAGAATGGGGGCCAGCCAAAACAGCCACAGTTGCTGGAGAGCCCAGCCGCCGACCACAAGAGCCGGCCCGGTGCTCCGCGCGGGATTCACGGAGAGATTGGTGACGGGGATGCCGATGAGATGAACGAGCGTCAAGCCAAGGCCGATTGCGATTGGGGCGAACCCGACCGGCGCTTTCCCATGCGTCGCGCCCATGATGATGAACAGGAACATCATCGTGAGGATGACCTCCGAGAGGAACCCTGAGAGAAGCGTGTATTTCCCCGGCGAATGATCGCCGAAGCCGTTGGCAGCAAAGCCCTGGGACAGATCGAATCCCGGCCCTCCGCTCGCGATGGCAAAAAGGATGTAGGCAGCGCAAATGCCGCCCAGGACCTGGGCGACAATGTATGGGACAACCTGCCCGATCGGGAAGCGTCCTCCCGCCGTAAGACCGATTGTGACTGCGGGATTCAAGTGGCATCCTGAAATGTGGCCGATAGCATAGGCCATCGTTAGTACTGTTAAGCCAAAAGCTAATGCAACGCCGAGGAGGCCTATACCGACCTCCGGAAACTTGGCCGCAAGTATCGCGCTCCCGCAGCCCCCGAACACCAGCCAAAATGTTCCAATCAACTCAGCGAAAAATTTTCGCATATGAAAGGCGTCTCTGGTCATGTGCGTTGATCCTTTTTTTGGTCGTTTGTCTGAAGTTACGCCAAAAGCAGGATGGTAGTTTTTTTCGCTTGAGTGCTACTCAATGGTTCGTTACCCCGAGAGCGTCGCCTTTATCGATCTATCTCGTGGGACGCCCTGCCTTCCGAGAAGCCGACCTTAGGCCAGACTCCTAATCCATGCAGAAAAAAGCTAAGATAGTTATTTGAAGCTAGGCTAGGTGCTCGACGGCCGTCGATGTGAAAGACTATGAGGGTCGATTGCGATGAAAAGTAAAAATAAAGGCATTTCAATCGTTGTACCGGAAAGCTCGACGGGGCGTCTGTTGGACGCATTCACCGATATGATCCGACCGTTTTCCGAAGCCAGAGGCTTAAAAGCAGATAGAATAAGACTGCAGCGAGAAGAGGTCGCAGTCGAGATAGCAAGGCGAGCGAAGCAAAGATTAGATGCAGAGAACGGGATCGAACAGCCGGTTCCTCCGAAAGTTCTAATCCCACTAATGGAAGCCGCTTCGATCGAAGACATCAATGATGAATTTATGATCGAAAAATGGGCAAATTTGCTTGCATCAGCTACTACAGAAACGTCTGTAGAGCCAAGATTTATTGGCATACTAAGGGAGCTTAATGGAAGGCAAGCTGCCGTTTTCGAGGCAATGGCCAAGAATAACCATGAAATATTCGAAAAAGGCGTGTCTCTTGTAGAGGATGCTGCCTTATTTTTGGATGTAAATCAAATGCGCAAATTCATATCAGGTATCTTCTTGCGCAAAAAATTTAGCCCTGATACAGATACGCTTTATGATGATATTAGCTCACATTTGGATATACCGGGATGTGCCATTATCGACATCATGATCTCTTACCAAAACAAGGATTGGTCGCTGGACCCCAAAGCCACATTTATGGGCCAGAATAATGTAAATGAGCTGGATATGGAAATACTTGTTTCGCTAGGCTTAGCAAAAAAGGTGACATTCTACTATGTATCAAAGTTTAATCATGAGCTTGACCTAAGTTATTACCATATCACTGAACTTGGAATTAGATTTTTCTTTGCTTGCCAAGCAAACCGAAGCATGACCTGCGCCACAAGAGCCTAGTTAGGAACGGAATTATGAAAGGCTGCGCTTTTGAAACGTTGGGGCGTCGCTAAAGGGCTTATTGGTTGGCCCCCTCCGCCTGTTGTTTCATTACGCCCGAAGTGGGATTTCAGATATGCGAATTCGTTCGGGTGCATCGGCAATTCCGGCTTTGGAAAGTGCATCCACAAACGCCTCGTACATCGCCCATGGATAGGGCGAAGGACCAACAATAAGCCGATCAAACATGACCGCGAAGTCAAGAGGTTTCAGGTCGGACGAAAATGATTTATCAAGCGGGATTTGATAAATAATCTGAGGAATTCCGCCAATAACTTCGGTCGAACAAGCCATCAATTTTGAAGCCGCCCGGGCTGGCTGATAAATAGCTCTCCATTCCTTTTCTTCCGCGAAGCCCTCATGCTTCACGCACGTAACGCCGATTAAGAGCATTAAAAAGAGCCAGCCGAGAATTACTTGCCTGTCCAAAGTCCGCAAGAAATCGGCGTTCGCATTTATGTTGTCGATGACCGAGTTCATGCTGGCCAGGAACTTTATCCTCGTTCAAATAGGCAACGGGACTAAATGTGAGGTTCAAAAGTTCTGCCGCGTCGGGAAGGACGGGAACTTGAAACACCAATGCTACTCGCCCAGACGTTCCGCCAAAGCCACGCCACATGGACAAGCGCCCGTTCAGGTCTTCATTATTATCGTGCTCAGCCATGGACGAAATATAAGTGCTAAAACGGAAATTGGGCGTCGCCCACCACTTATCGAAAAGATTAAGTATTTCTACTACCGCACCCGGTGCATAACTCTGTAGAGCAGACACAAATCTCTCCCTTTCGCGCGAAAAGAAAGAGGCAAGCATGTTGTGTCCGTGTTCCACTTCGCGAGTGCCAGCCATGCATGTGGTGTTTCGCATCCATAGACGTTTAGTTCCTATAATCTTGAGCGCTGCCTCCGCTGACGTGTAATGTACAAGCCTCCGAGAACTTCTGTAATACTCATCACGCCGCTTTCTAATTTCAGGTAGGAAGATCCCTTCTAGCTTCCACCGAAGCTGCGTTTCCGGCGAGAAAGCTTCTAACATGTTCTTAATCATGGCAATACCTATTCGGATCGCTGTCCGTCAGTTGGGTCACATTCGAAAAGCGGCTTTAGAAGTTTCGCATATGCATGCAATTCTCAGTTACGTCAGAAGTCGCATTGAAGGAGTTGCACATCTTAGCCACAAGAAAACATTCAAGTGCTATTGTGGGACACAAAAATCGACTATTCAGTGTCCGCTGTCCTTCTCTTTGCGCCCTACGGTTCAACCACTTTGAACATCGTCAAACGGCCCAACCCGGAGATACGGTGATGCGAACTACCCTGACATCACTGCTAAGTCGTGGCCGCGCCTTTGCGGCAAGGTTTGATATCCAGAAGCGGTGTGCCATCGAGACAGTCGAGGCCACGCACCAGGATGGCGCCGCTCTCGATGGCGACCACAGCAACGACCGACGTGGCGATGGGATTGGGCCGCATGGGTGAGCGGAGCGCGAAAGTTCCGGCGAGGCCTGCGCGATGCCGGGGAGCTTGCACCAGCAAATCACGCCGCGCTCTGTCCATCCAATACAGGATCTCCAGCCTCGTATCGTTCTCCAGCCCCAGCATGGCCGGACGCCAGGGTTCGTCGATCTCGATGCGGCAGATGGGGCCATCCATGCTTCCCTGGCGCGGGCAGTCCTCGCGCGCATGAAACGGCGTACGGATGCGGCCAATGAAGACGAGCGAGGCATCGGCGCGCTCCGGCGCTGCGCCAACGACTTCGCCTGGACGAATGGGAGGGGCGTCCATGAAGCTTGCTCCTAATCCTTGAGGCATCGGGAGGAGCTTAGCAGCTTGAAACGGATCTTGCTCGCGCCGGCCATCCGCCGCACGGCGCAAAATCCCGCTGGCCGGGTTAACGGATCGTTGCCGGGCCGGGTTGCGCGATGCCGTTAAGGGTTTCGTGGTTAACCGGAGCGCGCCGGGAATTATTTCCGTCCATAAGTTGGCTAACAACTATTTAATTCCGTCCACGGGCGGAGAATCGCCGCGCATGCGGCTGGGCAGAAAAAGGCGGCGCTAAACCGCTGAATATGCATAATATTTTATAGTTAGCAAGTTGGTCATTAAATTTAATTTAATGCTGGAATTTTCTCATTTACTGGGACGAGCAAAAATCCGTTAAATATATTCACAGCATCAAGCGTTAACCGCGGGCAAGCTCTTCGGGGCAGCGGTCGGGTTCAGCCGTGGCATCGCATGTTTAATTTTATCATTTTTTTCAGTAACTTAGTGCCGTTAACCGCTCGGCAAGGCGCTTTTTCCTAAAATCTGGGCCATGCAAGGCGGACAACACGCAGCCAGGAGTTTGAGCAAAATGCCACCTTTGCGGCAGACGCCAGTTTGGTCCATGCGCCGGTTTCGGGGGTGCGCCGGGTGGACAAGTAGGGGCATCACCCCTGGCCGAAGGAAGCGGCGGCGAAGCTGGGCGCAGATCATTGTGATCGCGGTTGCAAGGCCGAGCAGCACGAGGATCAGCGCCCCGCCAGCGGCCGAAATCGGGGGGCACGGCATCTGCGGCAAACCGAACGATCGTCGGCAGCGCGCCGGTGTAGCGTGCGCTCGAAGCCGCCATCATAAGTTATTTCACGTGACGCTGGCCAAGGTCATGCCTCAGCCACAAACTTTGGCTGGCGAAGAGTTGGCAGTTGGCCGGGAGTTCTTGATCTCCTCGTAAGCCGCGTTGATCGCTGCGAGCTTCTTCGTTGCGATCTCCACAAACTCTGGCGGAACGCCGCGCGCAACGAGCTTGTCAGGATGGGTCTCGGCCACGAGCCTGTGATAGGCCGTCTTGAGCTCTGCATCGGACGCGAGCGGCGAAACATTCAGGACGTTGTAAGGATCGTACAACTCGCATCGCCAATGGCGGCTTCTTATGCTCATAAATTCGGCTTCGCTAAATCCGAACTCTTTGGCGACCTCGGATAGAAACCGGTCCTCGCTCGGCAGAAGCTTCCCGTCGGCCACCGCGATGTGGAACAGCCCGTCCATCACGTCCGTGAGAAGTTGGCGGTTGTTGTGGAAGAGGCGGTCGAGCTGCCGCGCATACATCTCAAAGCCGCTGACATCCTGTTTCGCGAGGTTGAAGATGCGGGCCACGTTATGTTCTTCGCCCTTCGGAATTTTGAAAACTTCCTTGAAGGCCTCGATCTCGTCTTTCGTTACAAGGCCATCGGCCTTCGCCATCTTCGCGCCGAGCGCGATGACGCCGACTGTGAAAGCGACCTGCTTGTCATGAGCCGATTGCGAACCAATGCCATGATCGATGGCGAGGTGTCCCGCCACGCCGCCGATAAGCGCTCCTATCGGCCCCCCGACAGCGAGCCCTGCGGCCGCGCCCGTCAGTTTCCCCCAGATTGACATCGATCCGCCCCGGATCCGAGCCCACAAACTGCATCAAGCAATTTATCCGAAGCGCAGCGGATAAAGAAGCGGCAAACGCCCGCACACTGTGCGCGAGACGCTGGCCAAGAGCGCGCGGGTTTGATCCAAGTCCGAACTGCCTGGGGGAAAGCTATCCTGGTCCTCCAAGCTATATCAGCATCTTGAGGTGCTCTATTCAGCCGCCTTGATCTGCGGCACAGGAGCGAAAACGGGCGCCTTCTCCTCCTCCTTTACGTTGGGGAAAAGAGACAAGTGCGGCTCTGGCGCCACAACCTTTTCCACGTCGGGCGCAGGATCAACGAGCGGCCAGGCCGAAGGCTCAAAGGGAATGGGCGCCGAATTCAATTCCTTCAGAAGAGGAGCGGCCACCGCTTCCGGGCGGATGCCCGAACTCGACAACAAGATCGATCGGCCCCCCTATGAGTATGAGGTGCTCCACATCATCCCGCCGGACCAAGAGGAGCTTCCTTCCCCCCTCGAGCGCTGTTCGTTCAATATAAGCCAGCCGCCTCGTACGTGGCGCAAACAAGCCTGCCGTATCACCGTTCCCTTTTCGCTGATATAGGTAGAAGCCGACGCCAGCAGCAACCAATGCAAGAACAACGATTCCGGCAATGAAGAAGCCCGCGGAGCCCATTCGATCCCCCTTTTGTCAAAGTCCGAAGCGGTTGGCCGCTCCGGGCGACAACGAAAATGCCGCTTCACTCCGGCAAGAGATGCGACCGCAAGCGTCTGCGCAAGCCATTTTTAACTTTTCCAATGCGCAGATCGGGTTATGCGTTCAGGTCCCAGCGTAAGGCGAATCATTCCATAGTCGCGGCCAAGAACGAGGTTTTCAAAAATGGCGGTGCAGTCAATGGCCTTCGCACACTGGCATCCACATTGGAATAGTGTGGCGTTTGGGCTTGGCGCGGCTGGCACGATCGCTCTTTCCGCATCCGGACATGGGCAGATTGCGCTTGCGTTGCTGGCCGGTCTCGGCGCGGCGGCGTCGGTGCTCTTTGCAGCGGGACAGCTTTATTTCAAGCCGGCGGAGGGGAAGCCGGACGACCGCATTCAGCGCCTTCTCGCCGCCTTGCCGGCTGCGGTCGCCGTCAGCGACAGCAGGGGCCTGATCCATTGGAGCAGCGACAGCTTTCTGAATGCGGTGAGCGTAGTTGGCAACGATCACGATCTTTCGCGGCTCGGTGAGCGGCAGCCCGAAACCGCGGCGGCCATTTTCCGTCTTTTCGCGGCAGGCTGTGCGGGCAAAGCCCATGTGGAACCCATTCGCCTTCCGAATTTTGCGGGCGGCGATTCTGTCCTTCTCAGGGTGGCGCCCTTTCTGGAGCAGGGAAAGCGCTCCCCGCTCCTGGTATGGCAGATCGAGCACGCGAAGAAGACGGCTACCGGCGAAAAGTCGAAGCAGGGTCTCGACACGCTTCCCGTTCCTGCCCTTTCGGTCGGCAAAGACCTGACTGTCCAGGGCGCCAACAAGGGCTTCGAAAAACTGGCCGGGTGTGAGCCCACAGGCAAGCAGGCCTGGTCTCTTTTCCGCACGAGGCGGGGAAACCCGCTCACTCGCGCCAGGCTCCGCGACATGATCGCAAGACCGGGAAGCGCTGTCCCGGTCCAGATCGTCAGCGCGAGCGGCTATTCCCGAGCCGCATCCCTGCATCTGGGAGCGGACATCAACGAGGAGCAGATATGGCTCGTCACGCCCGCCGACCCCTCCGCAGGCAGCCTCGACGAAGCCTTCGAGGCGCTCCTCGCCCGCGCGCCGACGGCCATGGCCTTCACCAACACAAAGGGAATCCTCCAGTCGGCAAACGACGAATTCCGCCGCCTTTTCGGTGGCGCTCCAGACGAGGGGACTGCCATCGCGGAATTTGGCGGCAAGTCGCTCGCGTCGCTCGTCGCTGAAACCTCGTCCCAGAATGTCCGTGACAAGATCGCGGCGCTCTCCGCGAGCGGACTGGCGGCGTCGGGGCCTGTGGAACTCCATGCGGTTCTGAAGGGATCGCTTAACAAGCGCGTCAGGCTCGTGATTTTCTCCGCGGCGAATGACAACAACCTGATCGTCACGGCGGTCGAGACGGGTGCGGCCCCGGTGATCGACGAGAAGGCGGTGCAGGGGCAGAAGCTGCAGGCGGTCGGCGAGCTTGCGGGCGGCATCGCTCACGATTTCAACAACCTTCTGACCGCCATCATCGGCTTTTCCGATCTGCTCCTGCGCCGGTTCCGCGCCTCCGACCCCGCCTTCAAGGACTTGATGAACATCAAGAACAACGCCACGCGGGCGGCGGAACTCGTCAAGCAGATCCTCGCCTATTCTCGCAAGCAAACCTTGCGCCCCGCCATCCTGAAAATCACGGATGTAATCGAGGAATTCCAGGCGACCATGGGCCGGACACTCGGCGAAAAGGTCAAGGCCAGGGTCCAGCACGGCCGCGATCTGTGGTTCGTGAAGGCGGACGAGGGGCAGCTGTTTCAGGTGATCATGAACCTCGCCGTGAACGCGCGCGACGCTATGCCGGAAGGCGGCGAAATCCAGATCACGACCGCGAACGTCAGCGAGCGCGAAGCGCTTGCCCTCAAAGACCGCGGGCTTGACCGCGGCGAGTATGTCACGTGCGAAGTCCGCGACACCGGCACGGGCATCAAACCGGAGCACCTGGAGAAGATCTTCGACCCGTTCTTCTCGACAAAGGAGGTGGGCAAAGGGACCGGCCTTGGCCTTTCGACCGTCTACGGCATCGTGAAGCAGACCGGCGGCACGATCATCGTCGATAGCGAGATCGGCAGAGGCACCTCCTTCCGCATCTTCTTGCCGCGCCACATCGAGACGGAACAGGACCTCAAGGCGCTGGAGAATAAAGCCGAGGCGCCCGACAAGGTCGTGGACCTGACAGGCCAGGGGACGGTTCTTCTGGTCGAGGATGAGGACGCCGTGCGCTCATTCGCATCCCGCGCTCTTGCCACGCGCGGCTACAAGGTGCTGGAGGCCGCGAGCGGCGTCGAGGCGCTGGAGGTCATGGATCGCGAGAACGGCAAGATCGATCTCGTCGTCAGCGACGTCGTCATGCCCGAGATGGATGGCCCCACGCTTTTGCGCCATCTGCGGCAGCGCAACCCGGACATTCGCATCATCTTCATGTCGGGCTACGCGGAGGAGGCTTTCCGCAAGAACCTGAGCGCCGATGAGAACTTCGTCTTCCTGCCCAAGCCCTTTACGCTGAAAAAGCTGGCTGAGACGGTGAAGGCTGCGGCAGCTGCTTGAAAGCTCGTCCGCCGTGAACTTTTGACTTTCAGACTTTTTGCAGTAGGCGTTCGTGGCTGAAGGCTTGCAGCAGCAGGCGCCAAAGATTCCCGAGCCATGCCAGCAGGCGCCGGAAGTTATAGCCGGCGGCGGCAAGCACGGCGTTGATGGCGTCGCCCTCGCGGTGGGCCAGGAAGTTCCTGTCCATGCGGTGGTCTTCTTTGCAGTGGCCGATGACAGGCTCGATGGCGGCGCGGCGTTTGAGCTGGCGTCTGATGGCGTCGGTCATGCCGCGCTTTTGTCCTTGCGTGTAGACCTTGAACTTGTGTTCCTCTGGGGCGTTGTGGCCCTTGTAGCCGGCGTCGGCGAGGATGCGGGAAAGCACAGCGCCGGTCATCGCTTCGATGCCGGGAAGGACGATTTTGAGCGTATGCCCGTCATACGGATTTCCCGGCAGCGCCTTGGCGTGGAGAATGAACTGGCCGCCCTTCGACGGCGCAACGGTTGTTGCGAGGCTGACCTTCACGCCGAACTCGTAAGGCTTGTGCGCCTTGCCCTTTCCAATGCACTCCACTTCGGGCGCGTGAAGCGCGTAAACCTTGGGCGCGTCCTGGCGTTTTTTCTGCGTCAGCAACCGGCAGCCCAAGGATAAGGCGTGAGCAAAGACGGCCTTCAGAGCCTCGTCGCCTGCGATCTTGCGCTGGATGTCGCGGATCACGCGCCGAAGATAAGTCTTGAGCGTCCGTAAGCGCTTGTTCGCGCGCTTGAACTGTTTCGCATGGGCGTAGCGTTGCTGCTTGATGAGCGCGAGCTTGCCCACCCGCGCATAGGATTGGCGCAAGCGAACGCTGTGCTTCCTGGCGAGCCGGACGAGGCGTTCGCGCGCCCGGTTCAGAAGCTTCGCATCTGCCGGATGGGCCACGTTTTTCGGCTGCACGGTCGTGTCCACCACCACGGCGGAAAGCTCGGACGGCTTTAGCGCCCCGGTCTTCGCCGCAACAGCCAGGCTTTCCTGGATCAGCGCATTGAGCCTCTCCTCGCCCATGCGCTGCCGCCAGCGCGTCAAGGACGAGCGATCGAAGACAAGTTCGTGCTGGAAGAACTCCTCGCCGCAGAAATACTGAAAGTACGGGTTCTCTGCCCAGACCTCGCAAAGCCGCTCGTCCGACAGGTTCTCGCTGTATTTCAGGATTTGAAGCCCCGCCATCAGCCGGGTGGGCAAAGGTGGGCTGCCCGGCCCATCCGAGTAAACGGCCCCGAACTTTTGTTCGAGAAAGCCCCAATCGATCCGCCCCGCCAGCCGCACACGCGGGTGGCTCATGTCGATGACCTGGTCGAGCCTCGCCTTGAACAGATCGTTCTGGCCTGTCTCCCGCCGCTCCCTTGGCTTCATCCCCGTCCCCGCATGCGAATCAGCATCGTTTGCGTCGGAGAATGCGGGCTAATTTTGCAAGAAAATCGACTGCAAACGCCCAAATCCTGCAAATCCACGCCGGAAAAATCGCCAAAATAGTCTGCGATCTTAGCCGGTTGCGGATAGTTCACGGACGACAAAAGCTCATGCCCGCCCAGGCCAAATCATATAAGGCAGCCGTAAAGCTGAACCCGGAGACGGCTGCCTCATTCGATTTTAGCGGCAGGCTGCCCAGCTCCGGCAGACCCCACCATGGTAGCCGCCTACACAGCGCCGTCCGCCGGCGCAGGCATGCCCGTTCGGACCCCTTACCGCGCCACCGCGACGGTAAGCATAATAGATCTGCTCCGCACCGCCAGCCTGCGCGATCGACATTTCAGCCGGGCTTGCAGGCGCCGTTATGGGGCCTGCAACCGCCAATTGCTGAAGACCGAAAAGCAGCGATACTCCTACCGCCAGGCCGAGAAGCTTATTTTTCATATGTCACTTCCTTGAACAAGATTGTTGTCATCCCCGGTTCCCTGGGGCCGAAACGGCTTAAGCCGAGACAATTCTTGCCTGAATTGTATTAATTGCGGGGTAACATTACTTTTGTAGTTCAACTTTTTTGGCTTTGCTCAACCGGCGCCCGCATGCAACGAAGAGATGCGGCGACTCGTTTACTTCATAAGAGCCGCGAGAGTTCCCGAAAAAGAAGCGTAAAGGTTGCATGTTTGCACTTGCGCACAAGAACAAAACGTGTACATTCGGCGTCGTTTGCAAGTCCATGACCGCTATGGAATAACAAAGGGCAATGATTTATGAATGATACGCCATTCCGCGTGATCGAAGGGAATCTTACTATCATGGACAAGCAGAAAGCCCTCGAAGCGGCTTTGAGCCAGATCGAGCGGAATTTCGGTAAAGGCTCCATCATGCGGCTTGGCAAGAACGAAAAGCCCGTGGAGGTGGAAGCCATTTCCACAGGATCGCTGGGCCTGGATATCGCTCTTGGCATCGGCGGCCTGCCGCGCGGGCGGGTGATTGAAATTTTCGGCCCGGAGTTATCCGGCAAGACGACGCTTGCCCTCCATGCCATTGCCGAATCGCAGAAGACGGGCGGCGCGTGCGGATTTGTGGACGCCGAGCACGCGCTCGATCCCGTTTATGCGAGAAAGCTCGGGGTCAACCTCGAAGAGCTTATCATTTCACAGCCGGATACCGGCGAGCAGGCGCTTGAAATCACTGATACGCTGGTCCGTTCCGGAGCAATCGACGTGATTGTTGTCGACTCAGTCGCTGCGCTCACGCCCAAGGCCGAGATCGAAGGCGAGATGGGCGATGTGCTGCCCGGCATGCAGGCGCGTCTCATGAGCCAGGCGCTTCGCAAGCTCACAGGCTCCATCTCCAAATCGAACTGCCTCGTTATATTCATCAATCAGATCCGCATGAAGATCGGCGTGATGTTCGGCAATCCGGAGACGACGACGGGCGGAAACGCGCTCAAGTTTTACTCCTCCGTGCGTCTCGACATCCGGCGCATCGGGGCGATCAAGGAACGCGACGAGGTTGTCGGCAACCAGACGCGCGTGAAGGTCGTGAAGAATAAGGTTGCGCCACCGTTCAAACAGGTCGAATTCGACATTATGTATGGCGAGGGCATATCGAAGACGGGCGAATTGGTCGATCTTGGCGTGAAGGCCAACATCGTGGAGAAGTCTGGCTCCTGGTATTCCTACGACAGTCAGCGCATCGGACAAGGACGCGAGAACGCAAAGACCTATCTGAAGAGCAATCCACAGGTGGCTGAAGCTATCGAGCGCGGAATCAGGGCGAATGCCGGCCTGATCGCGACGCGCATTCTGGACGGCGCCGATGGAGACGAGGATATGAGCGGCGGAGAGACGAGTGAGCCGGAAGAACCCGTGTCCGGGCGCAAAGGCGGGCGGCGCTAGCTATCCAGAGCGTAAACCAAGTAAGACTTTTCCGGAAGCAGGCGGCAGCGCAATTGCTGTGGGTTCCTTGCTCCGTAACGAGAATTTGCTGTATCGCTTCATATAGCTGGTATGCTTTATCTCTGGTGCGGTCTGGTTCCTCACCCACATTGAACACCGCGCTAGCCCACTGGAAACGAAATTAGTTATGAGCACCCTCAACGACATCCGCGGGACTTTCGTCGATTTCTTCCGGAAGAACGGCCATGAGCATGTGCCGTCAAGCCCGCTTGTTCCGCGCAACGATCCCACTCTGATGTTCACCAACGCGGGCATGGTGCAGTTCAAGAATGTCTTCACCGGCATGGAGACCCTGGCTTTCAAGCGCGCGGTTAGCGCCCAGAAATGCGTGCGCGCAGGCGGCAAGCATAACGATCTCGACAATGTCGGCTACACGGCCCGGCATCACACCTTCTTCGAAATGCTCGGCAATTTTTCTTTTGGCGACTATTTCAAGGATGTGGCCATCGAGCTTGCCTGGAACCTCGTCACCAAGGAGTATGGTCTCGACAAGAAGCGCCTGCTCGTCACGGTTTTTTCCGAAGACGACGAGGCTTTCAGCCTGTGGCGCAAGATTGCGGGCCTGCCTGAGGACCGGATCATCCGCATCCCAACCTCGGATAATTTCTGGTCGATGGGAGAGACGGGCCCATGCGGGCCGTGCTCCGAAATCTTCTATGACCATGGCTCCGAAATCCCAGGCGGCCCTCCCGGCAGCGAGGATGCCGACGGCGACCGTTTTGTCGAAATCTGGAACCTCGTATTCATGCAATACGAGCAGATTTCCAAGGACGAACGGTTGCCTCTGCCAAAGCCGTCGATTGACACCGGCATGGGGCTGGAACGGATCGCGGCTGTCCTGCAGGGCGTCCATAACAACTACGACACGGACCTCTTCCAGGCCATCATCAGGGCCTCCGTGGAGGCGACCGGCGTTCCCGCCGAGGGCGCGGCGCTTCCAAGCCATCGCGTCATTGCCGATCACCTCAG
This sequence comes from uncultured Alphaproteobacteria bacterium, assembly GCA_963833565.1. Lineage (GTDB taxonomy): Bacteria > Pseudomonadota > Alphaproteobacteria > Rhizobiales > Rhodomicrobiaceae > Rhodomicrobium. The sequence continues at coordinate 27,996 of CAWHYO010000018.1, read as the reverse complement.
GGCTTCGAGTTTCCTCATCAGCCGATGGCGTATTGCCGTCGAACGAGGGCCGCGGATATGTCCTGCGCCGCATCATGCGCCGCGCCATGCGCCATGCCCATCTCCTCGGCATGGAGGAGCCGCTGCTGTATCGCCTTCTGCCGGTCCTCGTCCGTGAGATGGGGCAAGCCTACCCTGAACTTCACCGCGGCCAGGCCCTCATCGGCGAAACACTGAAGATTGAGGAAATCCGCTTCCGTAAGACGCTGGCGCGAGGCTTGAGTCTTCTCGACGAGGCCGCAGGCGCGCTGGAAGCGGGCGACACCTTATCGGGCGATGTCGCCTTCAAGCTTTACGACACCTATGGTTTCCCGCTCGACCTGACGCAGGATGCCTTGAAGGCGCGCAATGTCGGGGTCGATGTCGAGCAGTTCAACGCCGCGATGGCTCAGCAGAAGGCTGATGCGCGCAAGGCGTGGGCCGGCTCCGGCGAGGCGGCAACGGATAAGCTCTGGTTCGATCTTTTGGACCAGGTCGGCCCAACCGAGTTTCTCGGCTATGAGACGGAGACAGCCGAAGGCGAAGTGCTGGCTCTGGTTAAAGACGGAAAGCCCGTCAAGCAGCTCAAGAAGGGCGAAGAAGGCATCGTCATCGTCAACCAGACGCCATTTTATGGCGAGTTGGGCGGCCAAGTAGGCGACCATGGCGTGATCATGGCTCCGAAAGGCGTGCATTTCGAGGTGACGGACACGCAGAAGAAGCTCGGAAAAGTTTTCGCCCATGTCGGTGTTGTCGAGAAAGGTCCGCTGAAGGTCGGGGATGCTGTCGAGCTTCATGTGAACGGCACGCGGCGCACCGCCATCCGCGCCAACCATTCGGCGACGCATCTTTTGCATGAGGCGCTGCGTGAGACGCTTGGGACGCACGTCACACAAAAGGGCTCGCTCGTCGACCCCGATAAGCTACGCTTCGACTATTCCCATCCGAAGCCGCTTTCAAAGGAAGAACTCGCTGCGGTCGAAGACTTGGCCAATGCCGTCATTCTTCGGGATAGCCCTGTTGTGACGCGTCTCATGCCGGTGGACGATGCTGTCGCTGCGGGCGCGATGGCTCTTTTTGGCGAGAAGTACGGAGAGGAAGTCCGCGTGGTCTCCATGGGGGAGGCCAGCCACGACGACAAGGGCGGGCGCGTCTTCTCCGTCGAATTGTGCGGCGGCACTCATGTGCGCGCGACCGGGGAGATCGGACTCGTCAAGGTTGTTCAGGAAGCCGCGGTCGCAGCCGGTGTGAGGCGGATCGAAGCGCTGACCGCGAATGCAGCGCGCACCTATCTTGCGACGCAGGATGCGGCGCTTCGGCAGGCCGCCGACCTTCTTCGCGTTCAGCCTTCCGAGGTCCCGAACCGGCTTGCTTCACTCCTCGAAGAGCGCAAAAAGCTCGAGCGTGAACTGGCGGAAGCAAAGAAGAAAATTGCACTCGGAACGGGTGGAAACGGGCAGGCGAATACCGAAAGCCCGGTGCGCACGGTTGGACTCGTCACGATGCTCGCCCGTACTGTGCACGGGATCCAGCCAAAGGATCTGCGCAGCCTTGTGGATGACGGCAAGAAGCAGATCAAGTCCGGCATCGTGGCGATCGTGGGCGTGACCGAAGAGGGAAAGGCCGGGATTGTTGTTGGCGTTACGGACGATTTGACGGCAAGGTATAGCGCCGTGGACCTCGTCAAGGCAGGGGCGGCAGCGCTCGGCGGCCAGGGCGGTGGCGGACGGCCAGACATGGCTCAGGCAGGCGGCCCCGACGGCGCAAGAGCGGAGGCGGCGCTGGACGCCATTGCGAACCGGCTGGCGCTCGCGGCGGCGCCGGCGTGATATCCGCTCCTGCAGAAGGAGCTGGAATTAGCATAAACTGGCTTGAGCGGAGGCTGCGCCATAATAGAGCGCACCGCTTTTAGCCGGTCGTCTTTTCCATTATGTAAGGCGCCATGACCACTGTCCCGACCACTCAAGACCCCGCTCCTCGCGAGGCCGCCTCCAAAGGCGTGACGCCGCTTGCGCACATTCGCAATTTCTCGATCGTCGCTCACATCGATCACGGCAAATCGACGCTCGCGGACCGGCTCATTCAGCTTTGCGGCGGCATGTCCGACCGGGAGATGGCGGGCCAGGCTCAGGTTCTCGACAGCATGGACATCGAGAAAGAGCGCGGAATAACGATCAAGGCGCAGACGGTGCGGCTCGATTACCGCGCAAAGGATGGCGAGCTTTATCAGCTGAACCTGATGGACACGCCTGGCCACGTGGATTTTGGCTATGAGGTGAGCCGAAGCCTTGCCGCTTGCGAGGGTTCGATCCTTGTGGTCGATGCGAGCCAGGGCGTCGAGGCGCAGACGCTCGCGAATGTTTACAAGGCGCTCGACAACAATCACGAGATCGTGCCGATCCTCAACAAGATCGACCTCCCCGCCGCCGAGCCTGACCGCGTTAAACAGCAGATCGAGGACGTTATCGGCCTCGACGCGCATGATGCTGTGGAGATTTCCGCCAAAACGGGCCTCAACGTCGATCAGGTGCTGGAAGCGATCGTGCATCGCCTGCCGCCGCCAAAAGGCGATGCGAAGGCGCCTCTGAAAGCCATGCTGATCGATAGCTGGTACGATCCTTATCTTGGCGTCGTGGTGCTGGTGCGTGTGGTGGATGGCGTTCTCAAAAAGGGAATGCGCGTCAAGTTGATGTCCACCGGCGCGGTGCATCCCATCGACCGGGTCGGCATCTTCCGGCCCAAGCAAGAAATGCTCGATGCGCTTGGGCCTGGCGAGGTTGGCTTCTTTACAGCAGCGATCAAGGAAGTGGCCGACACGCGCGTAGGCGATACGGTCACGGAGGACAAACGTCCCGCCGCTCAGGCGCTTCCCGGCTTTAAGCCCGTGCAACCCGTCGTATTCTGCGGACTCTTCCCGGTGGACGCCTCTCAGTTTGAGGACTTGCGCGAAGCCATGGCGAAGCTGCGCCTCAATGATGCGAGCTTCCAGTATGAGATGGAAACCAGCGCCGCGCTCGGTTTCGGCTTCCGCTGCGGCTTCCTTGGCCTGCTCCACCTCGAAATCGTCCGCGAGCGGCTGGAGCGCGAGTTCAACATCGACCTCATAACCACCGCTCCAAGCGTGATCTATCATCTGTATATGACGGACGGGCGCGTTGATCGAGATGCATAACCCCGCCGACATGCCCGATGTGGTTAAGATCGAACGTATGGAGGAGCCTTGGATCAAGGCTACGATCTTTGTGCCTGATGAGCATCTGGGCGCGGTCTTGAAGCTCTGCGAAGATCGCCGCGGGAGGCAACAAGAGCTGACCTATGCGGGCAGCCGCGCCATGGTCGTCTACGACCTGCCGCTGAACGAGGTGGTGTTCGATTTTTATGACCGGCTGAAATCCATCAGCCGCGGTTACGCAAGCTTCGATTACACCATCACAGGCTACGAGCCGGGCGATCTAGTGAAAATGTCCATCCTCGTCAATGACGAGCCCGTAGATGCCCTTTCGATGATCGTCCACCGTGGGCGCGCCGAGATGCGCGGCCGCATGATGTGCGAGAAGCTGAAGGAGCTGATCCCCCGGCATCTGTTCAAGATTCCGATCCAGGCGGCGATCGGCGGCAAGGTGATCGCGCGCGAGACGCTTTCAGCACTGCGAAAAGACGTCACCGCGAAGTGCTATGGCGGCGACGTCAGCCGCAAGCGCAAGCTCCTGGACAAGCAGAAGGAAGGCAAAAAGAAGATGCGGCAGTTCGGCCGCGTCGAGATCCCGCAGGAAGCCTTCATCGCCGCTCTGAAAATGGATGCAAATTAAGGCAACGCTCACTCGCCTTTCGCGCCTCATTGCGCCGGAATTGTCGATTGCGCCCATACAAAGCAAAGTGCTTTGCCGATTTCCGCTCACCCTCGACTCTGCTATCTCGGAATCGGCAACCGGTTGGAGTTCTGAAATGGCTGAGGAAAAAGCGGCTGAACTAAATGTGCGAGATTCCGCCATTCAAAAGCGAACCCGTCATCAGCGATCTTTTGCTGCTGAAGTCTTAACGAACTCTAGAGTTCGCGCGGAATATCTTCAAGTTCGGGAGCGGCGCCGCTGTTCGAAGAGTTAGCCTATTTGATCACCTCGGGAAGTCGCCAGATAGCGGTGCTAGTCGGCAGCTCATAGTTAATTCAAATAAATATGGCCTAACCAAAGACAGCTACATCGCCGATCAGCTCGAGCTGACACCAGACGGTCTTCGCTCAATCGATGACAAGTTCGCAGAGCGTGAACGGCGGCGCGCCCCTTGGTTTCACCTAAACCGCCTTCCCGCCAAAGGAGTTCTCCAGATTATGAGGAAGATACTTACCGCCGCTGCGGTCGCGTTGCTTGCTTCATCTCAGGTCGCAGTAGACGCGCAAGCCAAGACAAAAGCGCATAGAGGATATGCGGCGCAAAGATATCTAGCGGAGGAAATTCTTATTGTCCGCTGCGCCGCACAGTCAACGGCGATCTTGTGGACTGCCATGGCTGGCGGCAGAGGTCAAACGCCATCGGCTGGGACAATTCGTGCCTCAACCTCGATTATCTTCCGTCCATGTATGCTTGCAGCCCAAATCGGCGTTAATCGGAGCGGGCGCTGCGCAAGCCGCCGCAAGCATCAGATCTTCGCCTTCACGCTGATGCCGCGCACCTGCCAGACTCATGCGTTGGGGCACAGCTCTCAAAAACGGCGGTTCTTGCGTTTTCGCACGATGCAGCGCCCGCCCCGCAGATTCGGCCGAAATGTTCATCTGATCTTTCGCATATCTGTTAACCATATTAGGGCGAAAACCCGGGCGCACGGCGACAGGACCAGGATGACACTTGCATTGACCTTGAGCGGCATCGGCCTGGCGGCTTGGTTATATCTGCTCCTTGCAAGGGGCGGTTTCTGGCGCGCCTACATCTGCGATGAGGAAGGCGTGCCGCCCGCGCCCGCCGAATGGCCTTCGGTGGTCGCCGTGGCGCCCGCCCGCAACGAGGCCGATGTCATCGCGAAAAGTCTCTCGAGCCTTTTAAGCCAGGACTACCCCAAGCCTTTGCATGTGATCCTTGTGGACGATCAGAGCGACGACGGCACCGCCGCCACGGCGCACGCAGCGGCGGACGCGGTTGGTGCGAGCGATCGCCTGATCGTCGTGACGGGTGAGCCGCTGCCGCAGGGCTGGACCGGAAAACTTTGGGCCATGAAGCAGGGCGTGGCGCGCGCCTCTGCACTCTCCGAACCGCCCAGTTATCTCCTCCTGACCGATGCCGATATCGCCTATGAACCAGGCGTCATCCGCCGCCTTGCCGCCCGCGCACAAGCACGCTCGCTGGTGCTGACATCGCTGATGGTGAAACTGCGCTGCGAGAGCCTTGCCGAGAGGGCGCTGATCCCGGCTTTCGTATTCTTTTTCCAGATGCTTTATCCCTTCGCGTGGGTGAACCGCCGCGACAGCGCAATGGCCGCCGCCGCCGGGGGCTGCATGCTGGTGAAGCGCGACGCACTCGAAGCCGCGGGCGGTATCGAGGCGATCCGCTCCTCCCTCATCGACGATTGCGCTCTTGGGCGCAGCATGAAGAAGCAAGGCCCGATCTGGCTCGGCCTGACCGGCAGCGCGCATAGCCTGCGGCCCTATCCGGGGCTGGAAGACATCCGGCGCATGGTCGCCCGCTCGGCCTACGATCAACTCAACTACTCGCCTGTGCTGCTCGCCGGCACCGTGATCGGGATGCTGCTCACCTATCTTTTGCCGCCGCTGTTCGCGATCTTCGGAACGAACCTTGTACAGGCCGTAGGCGCTTTGACCTGGGGCCTGATGGCATTCGCCTTTCTTCCGATTGTGCGCTTCTACCGGTTGTCGCCATTGTGGGCTGCGGCGCTTCCTGTCATTGCAGCTTTATATATGGTATTCACGCTCGACTCGGCGTTGCAGCATTGGCGTGGCAGGGGCGGGCTTTGGAAAGGGCGTGTGCAGGCGCGCCGTGCGGAGGCAGCATGACAACCGGCCCGGTTTGGGAGGCAGGCGAGAAGACGCATCGCGACGAAAATTTCCCCGTCGCGTCGCACCTCGTTTCCAAACAGCACCGCCCGCCGATCCTGGCCTTCTACCGTTTCGCGCGCGCCGCCGACGATGTGGCCGACCATCCGCAGCTTTCGGAAAGCGAGAAGATCCGCACCCTGGATCAGTTTGAAGACACGCTTCTGGGGAAGACGGACGCGATCGAGGACGCGCTGCCGCTTCGCTCGGCGATCGCCGAACGCGGTCTCTCCCCGAAGCACGGGCAGGATTTGCTTGTGGCTTTTCGCATGGATGCGAGCAAGCAGCGCTACGCGGATTGGGACGATCTGATCCACTATTGCTCATATTCAGCGATGCCTGTGGGGCGCTTTGTGCTCGATGTGCATGGCGAGAGCCGCGCCACCTGGCCCGCGAACGACGCACTCTGCGCCGCCCTGCAAATCATCAATCACCTTCAGGATTGCGGGGCGGATTATCGCCGCCTCGACCGCGTGTACATTCCCGTCGACAGACTGGCCGCGGGGAACATCCCGGTCGAAGCGCTGGCTGCTCCGAAGGCATCGCCCGAATTGCTGGCAACGATCCATCAACTCGCCACAGAAACAAAAGAGCTGCTCGGCTCTGCCGATCTCTCGCGCGGCATCCAGGATCTGCGCTTGAGCCTGGAAGTGGCGGCCATCGAACGGCTGGCGCGAAAACTTGTGCACATGTTGCTGGAGCGGGACCCTCTTAGCGAGCCCGTGCATTTAAGTAAGTTGGGTTTTGCATACAACTTGATTATGGCAGCCAGCATCGCCCTTGGGCGGCGTCTTTTTTCGCCGGGCCGAGCGACCGCTGCGTTACGGGGAATTGATGACCAGCCAAGTCCTTGAAGTGGAAGCTGAAGAGGGAAAGGCGTCGCGGCGCGCGCTCGGCAGCTCGTTCTATGCGGCCATGCGCATCATGCCTCCAGGACAGCGCGAGGCGATGTTCGAGATCTATTCGTTCTGCCGCGCGGTTGACGATATAGCCGACGATCAAGGTCCTGCCGAACCGCGCCTTGAAGGGCTCGACCGCTGGCGCAAGGATATCGATGCGATCTATCGGGGCGAAAAGCGCCCCGGGCTTGGCGGGCTCGCGGTGGCCGTCCGCGATTTCCAGCTCGAAAAGGATGATTTCCGGGCGATCATCGATGGCATGGAGATGGATATCCGGCAGAACATCCAAGCCCCCGATTTCGTGACTCTCGATCTCTACTGCGATCGCGTGGCAAGCGCCGTCGGACGCCTTTCGGTGCGCGTTTTCCGCATGCCGAGGGAAGAAGGGCGGCAGCTTGCCGAGCACCTCGGGCGCGCCTTGCAGCTCACGAACATCCTGCGTGACCTCGACGAGGACGCGGCCATCAACCGCCTTTATCTGCCGCAGGAGTTCTTGCGCGACGCCGGGATAGCGATCACCGATCCCGCGGCCGTGCTGGCGAGCCCTGCCCTCCCCGAGGTTTGCGAACGCATCGTGTCGCTGGCGCGCTGGCGCTTCTCGGAGGCAGACAAGATCATGCATGCCCACCCGCGGCGCATGGTGCGGACGCCGCGCGTCATGTCCGAGGCCTATAAGAGCATCCTCGCAGGCCTAGTGTCTCGCGGCTGGGCTGCGCCTCGTGAACGGGTCCGGCTGAGCAAGTCCCGGATCGCCATGATCGTTCTGCGCCATTTCATAATCTAACGATGGACCGCTCCTTACCCCAGCCCTCTCCCTATGGGAGAGGGGCGCACCGCCCTTGCAACAACGTCCCCTTTGCCGTGGGGAGATGGACAAAATGAGGGGCGCCACCGTCCACGTCATAGGCGCGGGCCTCGCGGGCTTGTCCGCCGCGGTCCGGCTCGCGAACCAGGGGCGCGCGGTAGCCGTCTATGAGGCTGCGGGCCAAGCCGGGGGCCGCTGCCGATCCTATTACGATGCCGGCTTTGGTGCGGTGATCGATAACGGCAATCACCTGCTTTTGTCCGGTAACGACGCGGCGATCCGGTATCTGACCCTCATCGGCGGAGCGGACAAGCTTCGTGGCCCCTCGAAAGCGGAATTCGATTTCGCGGACCTCGCGACCGGGGAGCGCTGGACGCTCAAAATCAATGAGGGGCGCTGGCCATTCTGGTTGTTCGATCCCACCCGCCGCGTGCCGGCGACAACGCCACTCGATTACCTGAGGGCCGCGCCGCTCATGTGGGCCGGCCCCCGCAAAACCGTGGCGGACGTCATCGGAATCGAAGGCCCGCTTTACGAGCGGCTCTGGCAGCCTCTCATACTCGCGGCGCTGAATACCGACCCGCGGGAGGGCTCCGCCCGGCTTGCCGGGGCTGTCGTGCGAAACACGCTCGCAAAAGGCGGCGGGGCTTGCAGACCGCTGATCGCCGAAGGGCTCTCGGCGGCGTTTATCGAGCCTGCCTTGGATCATCTGGGCCAGCATCAGGGAACAATCGCGTTCGGGAAGCGCCTTCGCGAAATCGAATTCGCTTCCGGCCGCGTGCGTACTTTGAAGTTCCCCGATGGCGTGATCCCCGTCGGGGAAGACGACGCCGTGATTTTCGCGGTCCCGCCCTGGGTCGCGCAGTCCTTATTGCCCGGCTTGAAGGCTCCAACCGAGTTTCGAGCCATACTCAATGCGCATTACAGCATTGCACCGCCGCCTCACTTTCCTTCAATTCTTGGTCTCATTCACGGCACAGTTGAATGGATCTTTTCATTTCCTGGCCGTTTGTCTATTACAGTCAGCGGGGCGGATCGCTTGATTGATCAGCCCCGAGAGGAACTGGCAGCTGAGCTGTGGCGAGACGTTGCGGCTGTAACGGGGCTTCCGGCGGAGCTTCCTCCTTGGCAGATCGTTAAGGAAAAGCGGGCAACTTTTGCCGCGAGCCCCGATCAGGATGTTTTGCGCCCAGACACAAAAACGAAGTGGCGCAACCTTTTTCTGGCGGGCGACTGGATCCAGACGGGTCTTCCCGCGACCATCGAAGGGGCGATCCGCTCGGGAGAGCGGGCTGCCCACTTGGCTATGAGGGGATAGTGCAAGCATGACGCAGAAGATCGAACGCGCTTTGAGCGAGGACGAGGATTTCGAGCTCGAGCGCTTTGAGGGAAGCTGGCGCGCCCAGGGCGGGCGGACTGTCAATCAACTCGAAGATCGGATTCGGACAGCCTCTGCAGCACTCCTGCGCCATCAACAGGAAGACGGGCATTGGTGCTTCGAGTTCGAAGCTGATGCGACGATCCCGGCGGAATATATTCTCCTTACGCACTATCTCGGCGAGGTGGCGAACCTCGAACGCGAGGCCAAGATCAGCAATTACCTGCGCCGCATTCAGGGCAAGCATGGCGGCTGGCCTCTCTTTCATGAGGGCGCCTTCGACATGAGCGCCAGCGTGAAGGCCTACTTCGCGCTCAAGATGATCGGCGACGACATCAACGCGCCGCACATGGTCCGCGCCCGCGAAGCAATTCGTTCGCGCGGCGGCGCAGAGATGAGCAATGTTTTCACACGCATTCTGCTGGCGCTCTACGGCGTGGTGACGTGGCGAGCCGCCCCGGTCATGCCCATCGAAATCATGCTGCTGCCGAAGTGGTTCCCGTTTCACATGACGAAGGTGTCCTATTGGGCGCGCACCGTCATGGTTCCACTTTACGTGCTGGCCGCGTTGAAGCCTAGAGCGCAGAACAAGCGCGGTGTGAGCGTGGACGAACTGTTCCTTGTCTCGCCAAAGAAAGTAGGCATGCGGCCGAGGTCCCAGCATCAGCAGCGGTCCTGGTATTTCACGTTCGCGGCCATCGACAAGGTGCTGCGGGTGGTGGAACCCCTGTTTCCGTCGGGCATGCGGCGCAAGGCCATCGACAAGGCCGTCGCTTTTGTGAAGGAGCGGCTGAACGGCGAAGACGGGCTCGGAGCGATTTTCCCGGCCATGGCGAACAGCGTGATGATGTACGATGCGCTCGGCGTGCCCGAGAGCGATCCCGACCGCACCATCGCCCGCTATTCCATCGAGAAGCTGCTCTTCGAAACCGAGAACGAGATTTACTGCCAGCCCTGCGTGTCGCCGGTTTGGGATACCGGCCTTGCCGCGCACAGCCTTCTCGAAGCCGGGGGCGAGACGGAACGTGAATGCGCGCTGAAGGGCCTCGAATGGCTGAAGCCGCGGCAGGTGCTCGACGTGAAGGGGGACTGGGCGGATCAGCGTCCCGATGTCAGGCCGGGCGGCTGGGCGTTCCAGTACGCCAATCCGCACTACCCCGATCTCGACGATACGGCAGTCGTCGTCATGGCGATGGATCGGGCGGTGAACCTGGCTGGCAGCCGGCAGGACTATGGCGCTTCGATCAGCCGGGGCCGCGAATGGATTGCCGGTCTGCAGAGCAGGAATGGTGGCTGGGCCTCTTTCGATGCGGATAACACACACCTTTATCTGAACAACATTCCGTTCTCGGACCACGGCGCCCTTCTCGATCCGCCAACCGTGGATGTCAGCGCTCGCTGCGTGTCGATGCTTGCCCAGTTGGGCGAAACGACTGAAACCAGCCCGCTCCTGAAGCGCGGCGTCGACTACATCCTTAGCGAGCAGGAGAAGGACGGAAGCTGGTTCGGCCGCTGGGGCATGAACTACATCTACGGCACCTGGTCGGCGCTGTGTGCGCTTAATGCGGCTGGGATAAGCCATTCCTCGGAATGCATGCGCCGCGCTGTAGTGTGGCTCATTTCGATCCAGAACGAGGATGGCGGCTGGGGCGAGGACGGGTCGAGCTACAAGCTCGACTACAGGGGCTACGAAAAGTCTCCGAGCACGCCATCGCAAACATCATGGGCGCTGCTGGGGCTGATGGCCGCAGGAGAAGTGGAGCATCCCGCTGTACAGAAGGGCGTTGCCTACTTGATGGCCACGCAGGATGCAAGCGGTACCTGGCGCGAGGACCGGCACAATGCCCCCGGTTTTCCGCGCGTATTTTATCTTATTTATCATGGTTATGCGAAATATTTTCCGCTCTGGGCGCTTGCGCGCTATCGAAATCTCAGGGCCGGAAATCGATCGCCCGTGATGTATGGCATGTAGCTTTTGTGCCTTATACGTCACGCTTGGGGAGAAGAACTTAATCTTCGGTTAAGCTTGCTTGTTCTTAAGCTGGAGTTTTTGTATACGCCTTTGTTGGGTGACGGCCTTCGTTGCTCCAAAACTTACCGGCGGACTGACTCCAATGAAGATGCTTTTCGACGATGCTCCCGTGATCGTGGCCGCAGGCATGGCCTTCGAAGCCCGTATTGCGAAAGGTGCAGGCGTTCGCGCGGTTTATGGGCAGAAACGCGAAGCCTATATCCGCAAGCTGCATGATCTGGCCCGGGCAGGCGCGAGGGGAATTATCAGTTTTGGCGTGGCTGGGGGCCTCGCGCCATCACTGAAGCCGGGTGACGTTGTTATCGCAAGTTCCGTTGTCACGGCGAGGGCGAGCTTTCTCACCGACCCGCGTTGGACCAAGTCGCTGCAAAACGCAATCACGCATGCTGTTTCCGGCCTGCCCGTATTTGCCGCCAATGCGACAGTCATGACCGTGCTTGAGAAGGAATTGCTCTGGAAGGGTACTGGCGCCGCAGCCGTAGATATGGAATCCGGCGCAGCAGCCGAAGTCGCGGAGTATTACGGGCTGCCTTTCGCAGTTCTCAGAGTGATCATCGATCCGGCTCATCGCTCGGTACCGATCAGCGCCTCGGTTGGTGCGAGAGAGAACGGCACGACGGATGGACTTGCCGTGCTCCGCTCTCTCATGCGGAGGCCCCGCGATCTCAGTGAAATCATCCGCCTTGCGGACGATGCCCGCAGGGCGAACAAATCTCTATTCCGCTGCCGTCAGGCGCTCGGACCGTTCTTCAGTCTTCTTGACCCGCTCGACCTCCCGCTCAACGTGGAGTGAGTGGACGTAAGTCGCGCGCCGCTGGTTCTCGAGCGGGATCTCGGGAGCCATGGGGCCTTCTGTGCGGATTCCCCGCAACATGGGCGCCATCATTTTGAGCGGGTTCGAGATGGCAGCATGAGCAGCGGTCGGCTCATAGCCGCAATGCGCCATGCAGTTGGCGCATTTCTCATAGCGCCCTGTGCCATAGCTATCCCAATCCGTCGTTTCCATCAGTTCAGCAAAGGACTTCGTGTAGCCTTCGCCGATCAGATAGCAAGGCTTCTGCCAGCCGAAAATGTTGCGGGTCGGCATGCCCCAAGGCGAGCATGAGAACTCCTGGTTGCCCGCCAGAAAGTCCAAAAACAGCGGTGAGTGGGAAAACGTCCAGCGCTTCCCCTTGCCCAGGGCGAAGACCTTGCGGAACAGTTCCTTTGTTTTGCGGCGATTGAGGAAGTGCTCCTGATCGGGCGCGCGCTCATAGGCATAGCCGGGGGAAATCGAGACGCCGACGCCAAGGTCCTTACAGAAATCGAGGAAGAACGCGAGGTCCTCCGCCTTATAGTCATCGAAGACCGTGGTGTTGACATTGACGTCAAAACCTTTCGCCTTCGCGACCCTGATGGCCGAAAATGCCCGGTCGAAGGTGCCCGGCTGGCACACGGATTTGTCGTGATGGTCCCTGAGGCCATCCAGGTGAACCGAGAAGAACAGATAGGGCGATGGCTCGAACAGATGAAGCTTCTTCTCAAGCAGGAGTGCGTTCGTGCACAGCGACACAAAGCGCTTCTGCGCCACCAGCCCGGCGACGATCTCCCCGATCTCTTTGTGAATCAGAGGCTCGCCGCCTGGGATCGCCACCATCGGAGCGCCGCATTCCTCCGCGGCATCCAGACATTCCTGCACGGTCAGGCGGCGATTCAGGATGGCATCGGGATAGTCGATCTTGCCGCATCCCGCGCACGACAGATTGCACCGGAACAGCGGTTCCAGCATTAGCACCAAGGGATAACGTTTCCGGCCCTTCAGCTTCTGCTTGAGAAGATAGGCGCCAATCCGTCTTTCCTGGAAAAACGGTAAGACCATAGCAAGCTGCTCCAATTCAAAAAAAGTCGCGCGAACGCGCGTTGTAGGCGACTTTGACAGGTCAATCCAGCGGAACTAAAGGCGTTCCCCCAGACGCTAATATGCATGGAGATCCGCTGGGAGGCGGAATTCCACATTTTCTTCGACCCCCGGGAGGCTTGTGACGTCGACTGGCCCGAGGAGCCGCAATCTGGCGATGACATCCTGAACCATGACTTCAGGGGCAGAAGCCCCCGCAGTCAAGCCAATGATGTGAGCGCCTTTCACCCACTCGGGCTTCAGCTCGCTTCCATCGGCCAGGAGATAGCTCGGCACGCCAGCCTCCTCGCCGATTTCCCGCAGCCTGTTCGAGTTTGAGCTGTTCTTCGCCCCGACGACGAGGATGACATCCGCTATCCTGGTCAGTTCCCGAACCGCCGTTTGGCGATTTTGCGTAGCATAGCAGATATCGTTTGTCTCAGGCCCGACCACATTGGAAAAGCGGCGCTTGATCGCATCGATAATGCCGCGTGTGTCATCGATGCTGAGCGTCGTCTGCGTCACGTAGGCGACTGGGGCATCGGCCGGGATCGGCAGATTGGAAATGTCTTCTTCCGTTTGCACCAGATGGACCGGGCCTGGGATTTGCCCCATCGTTCCTTCCACCTCGGGGTGCCCTGCGTGCCCGACAAGGATCACGATACGGCCTTGGCTCACATAGCGTTTACCCTGCAGATGCACCTTCGTCACAAGCGGACAGGTGGCATCGATAACGGGAAGCGCACGCGTCTCCGCCGAGTCCTCCACCGACTTGGCGACACCATGGGCGCTGAATATGGTGACAGCTCCTTCAGGAATCTCATCGACCTCGTCGACGAAGCGAGCCCCTTTCGCCTTCAAGTCTTCGACGACATGCTTGTTGTGCACGATCTCATGCCGCACGAACACTGGCGCATCGTATTTCTCGATTGCACGTTCGACTATCGATATCGCGCGGACCACCCCGGCGCAGAATCCGCGAGGTTGAGCAAGCACAACCTGCATGCTACCAGCACCACGAGCGAGTTTTTGCATCTTGGTCACCTCGTGTTGAACACGTGGTTGTATTTCCACGCAAATTCACTTAGTCGCATGTCGCCAACAAGCAGCTCCCCTTCACCGTTCCGAGGATGGCCGATATTCCAGACATCAGATCGCACTTTTTCGCAGCACATGTCCAGTGGTGAAGATAAGCAAGGCATCCCCATGGCAATGCTAACGCTCAACTGTGCTCGGCCTGTACCAACAGTGCATTTTGGTTCCGTTTCTCAGGCCCAAATGTCGCACGCCACAACCATAACGGGTCTAACATCTTGCCTCACCATGATTTAGGAAGTCTAACCCAACCATAGGCAATGGCTATGTTTGCGTTCCTAGTTCTGATACCATATCCTGTTAAATGACTCCGAGCAGTCACCTTTGCATCCGAGATGCCTGCCCCGCGATCAACAAAAAGGGCCGGTTGCCCGGCCCTTTAAACGGAGTTTTCGAGTTGCACGATCAAATCGTGTTCATGTGATTCCAGGTCACAACGACTTTCGCACCGACTTTCGCACGGCGGTAGAGATCGGCGACGTCTTCGTTATACATGCGAATGCAACCGTGAGAGACCTGCTCCCCTATGAGCCAGGGCGCATCTGTTCCGTGAATGCGATACATGGAGTCGCCAAGATAAAGGGCCCGGTTGCCGAGCGGATTGCGCGGATCGCCGCCCGCGACATAATTCGGCAGTGTCGGGTTCTCGCGGCGCATATCAGCCGTGGGCGTCCAGGTTGGATTCTCACGCTTCTCGCTGACGTAGCTTACGCCTGACCACCTCGCCTCCTGCTTGGGGATCGCGATGGCGTAGCTGATGGCCGAGGTCTTTGACTCGATGTAGTAGAGCCGTCGGTCGCCGAAGCTCACGATAATATCGCCCGTATTGAAATTGCCATGCAATCTCACATGGTGCCGGCCAGACGGTCCACCAGCACTCATCCCGCCAAATAGGCCGCCAAAGAAACTATCGAGCAAATTTGCATTTGCAGCGGGCGCCACAATTGTCAGAGCGAGGCTGGCAATCGCAATTTGCTTCATTAGGCGTGACATCTAATCCCCTCCAATGTCTCGACAGTATATTAATCACCCAGTGAGCTCCTCGCCCACCTTTCAGCATCGCGCCCGCACGTGCACTCCCTCGCCGGAGTGCGCCTACAGCCACAGCTTGCGGCTCACAGCAAAGATAGCGAAGAGGAGCAGTCGCGTCAGCCCCCAAATTGCCGTGGTATTGCCGCTTTACGCCGCCTATGTTGCTATGATGACACGATTTTATAACTGCTGAATTAAAATGCAGGCGCAGGGGAATAAGCAATACAACTTACGCGCGATTTACCTTTTGCGAAATTTATCGAGACTAACGACCTCGGCAGTACGACGTTCCTCGTCCGGTGCATGCTCGGCTTCGGCAAGCGCCGAAGCAGCGAGTTCCCCTTCCGGCTGATTGTCGCTCTGAGCGGGAACCGCTGGCGCGGCCCCTGAATCGGGCGCCGGCAAAAGCGGCATTTCCGCGCCCGGCTTCTCGCCCGCCTCTGCCTCGGGGGGGCGCAGCGCCAGGGCGAAGTGCACGCTCGGATCCTGGAAAATTCGAACGGCGCCAAATGGGATCACAAGCCGTTCCGGTATGTTGTTGAAAGAGAGACGAACCTCGAACCGGTCCTCCGTCACCGCCAAGTCCCAGAACTGGTGTTGGAGGACAATCGTCATTTCCTCTGGATACTGTTCTTTCAAACGCTTTGAAATACCAACGCCAGGGGCGCGGGTATCGAAGGTTATGAAAAAGTGGTGGTCGCCGGGAACGCCGCGCTTGAGCACGCGCTGCAAAACAGAGCGTACGACGCCGCGCAGCGCGTCTAGGACGAGAGCCTCGTACCGGATGAGATCTTCAGGCATTTCCGATTCTACGCCAAGACCGTGCAGCAAAATGGCGGCCTTCTGTTGCCCGGCGCCGCCGACCGCGCCCAACAGCAGCTACGCCGTTAGGACTTGAGATTCCCAGTGTCGCGCCGCATTACGCAGCGAGAGCAACCGGAGCATAGTTGTCATTTGCAACTATTAGAATGGCCCGAAACGGCGGAACCATGCCGAGCAAAAGACTACCCTTTACACCCTCGTCGATCCTATTTCGCCCCCAGCAGAAGCCGCTTTGATTGAGTTCACGCAAAGAATGAGCGGCTTATGGTGGAGGCGCCGGGTACCGCCCCCGGGTCCGATAGGCTTATTACGATATCCATTTATCGCCATAGCTGGCGAACCAGCAGCCATAATATAGTTCGTTCGGCCGCCGTTGGAAAGAAGAAGGCGCAAGAATTAGCAAAGCGACGCAATAGGGTTACGCCTCCCGTCACGCGCGACAGGAATGCCCGGCCGGAATGCCCGGGCTGGCGCCACAAGCCCGCTCGACCCTGCGGCTAGTTCCAGACGATCATGCTGCCGTCGCCAAGTTCGAGCCAACCGCGAAAGAGCCGGCGTTGAACCGCTCTCGGAGGCGGCCTTAACCCCCGGGCGCAGACATAATAAAGCGCGCACACCGTAGCGGCAGCCGGATTCGAAGCTCCGATCCACGCCCTTATCCGCGCACAGCAGGAGGTGGCCCAGAACGAAGGCAGCGATCGCCACCACATCGAAAATTTAACTCTAACGCGGCCCGCGTAAAATCGGAACGGGTTGCGACGCACGTCTTCTTCTAAACGACCAGAGTGCGCCAGGGCGCAGTCTGGGCGCCGATCATGGCGACGCCCGGCGTCCGGCTGCCATCCGGCCATCGCCATCTTGGACGGCGCTCGCGGCGCGGCTAGTCTAATGGTAAACCGTTTGTCGAGGAGAGGCACGGTAGCTTGGGCCATTCGGTAACGCTCCGTTTCCCCTCCCCGCTCATCAAACCGGACGTGCCGATTTCCAGCATCCGGCTTTCTGGCTGGCTTCACGTCAACGCTATCGGCAGCTTGGCTTTATTCGCGGCCAAGCTGAATACACCCAAGTCGCCAAAGATCGCTTCGTAGCTGAAGCGACGAACGCCTCGGGTGAGCGTTTTGTGCCGTCTGACAAGAAATCCCCGCACGGATTGCACGACATGGGCGTCGAGCGCCCGGTGTGTTTTCCAGCGGGTTCCGTAGCAGAAGTAGCCGTCCCAGCCGCGTAAGATCGCGTTCAGCCCGTCCCGGATGTCCGCCGGCCAAGGCCGGCAATGGGACGCTTTGAGATGATCGCGGATGTTCCGCTTGAGCCGGGCCACGAGCTTGGCTTTGGCCTCGTTCAAGGTCAGCCCAAGCCGGGTGATCGCGTTGCGTGTCCAGTCCAGCGCCTCGGCAGCCCGCGCGCGGCTGTTCCGTCTTCGCCCAGTATTTCAGAAAGCGGTTCATGTAACGGTTGGCCAGTAGCGGAGAAATGACGCCCCATTTAGCGGCGCGCTACCGCACGACGCTGCTCGAGCGCCATGCGGGGTTCCTTTCTTCGCGTTTTGCCGCCGCTCATGCGCCTCCCTCCATTCTCATCCCGTTCCTCGACTGGAGCCTTCAGCCACATCTTGATCAGCCGGAGGATGTTCCGGTCCGAGATGCGCATGGCGATCAACTTGAGAAGTTCGGGATGAGGAATGGCATCGAAGTACTTGGACAAGTCAGCGTCCACCACATCGGGCGTATCCCTTTTTTGAGCATGCCCTGGACCATTTTGATGGCGTCGAGCGCGCTCTTCTGAAGGCGATAGCCAAACATATACGGAGACAAGTCCACCTCCAGAACCGGTTCAATCACCAGCTTGACGGCGGTCTGAACCACTCGGTCCCTGATCGTCGGGATGCCGAGAGGCCGTTCGCCGCCGCCGGGCTTCGGGATCATCGGCCGCCGCACTCTCAGCGGCGCGATACCGCACGACGGCACTTAATACAAACGTGGTTAACAGAGGCGCGGCCGATTTATTTGCCGCCTGATGTACGCGTGCCCTTTCAACCCTGAACCGCAACAAGGCGTTCAGCCGGTGGCGAAGAAAACCTCGCTGGGTAGCAGCTATTCGGGCGTGGCCCGGCGAACTCCTTGCCATTGTCATAAGTGATGGTTTCGATCTTGTGGGCGATGGGCAAGAGAGCGGCGTCGCAGGCCTTTTGGACGGAGGCGGCGCTTTTGTCCGGGAGGATGGCAAGCTTTGTATATATCCCTTGCCGCCGGTGTTGCGGTTGAGTTCGTTCGTGATCGTCGAGCGATGCACGCCGAGCAGCTGCGCAATCTCGGTTTTGGCGTGTCCGCTTTTCAAGAGCACGTAGATCTGGCAGCGTTTGTCATAGGTCAGGTGACGATAGCCTTTGGGCATGTGTCCTCGGGTGAGATGTGGAAGTCCCACGCGAGGATAGTCTTCACCTGGCCACCGGCATACACAGCCTGGCTCAGGGTGGTGGATAAAACAGGCGGCCTCAAGGGTGCTCGCTTAGCTCGCATCGCCTTCGGCGACAAGCCCTTGACCCCGCCCGCCTTATTCCCCGCTCGCTCTGCCATGCCGTTTATGCCTCCTTGTTGCATTTCGGAGTTGAAACGGCGCCCCGTTAAATATGTTGCGACTTCGGCTGTTAACCACACCCGCGGCCGCCCGGAGCGCGGCGCGCGCTCCGGGACGCTGTGCATGCCGACATTTTCGCTTTGATATCAATGACTTGGTTGCGTTAACCTTCGGCAACGCGCTTTTTCCTAAGATCCTCGCTCAAGCAATTCGGGACGCAAACGCAAGCGGGAAGCTAATCTGGGGATGAAAGGAGACGGCAAACGTGCCTGCGATCAAAGGCGCAGGCGCTCAATGTCGGGGAGGACGGGTGGCCGGGCGGCGTCTGATTCAGACGTCGAGGCGACGCATGTCACGGCGCTCGTCTTAGCAATCGTTCCGCCTCGGCTATTTCCGTGGGCGTATTGGCGTTGAAAAATGGATCGACAGCCTTCCCGCTGAAATCCGCAAAGGCGAAATCCACGATGGTGTTCGGATGACGCTCGGTCCAATGCAGCACTTTTCGCGTCCCTTTATCTAAGGATAAGGCCAAATCATCGGCAAGCGCGATTGGCCAAAGCCCGTAGACTGGATGCACTTTTCCTCCAGAAGCCGCTAGCGCAATGGACGGAGAGGCCCCACTCGTGGCGGCGAGCAATTTTTGCACAAGGTCACTAGGGAAGAATGGCGTGTCACAGGCTGCGGTCACAATGAAACGCGCGTCCGGATCGGCCTTCGCCGCCCAGCGCATTCCAGCCAACACGCCAGCCAGCGGCCCGGCGAAGTCCGCAGTTATATCAGGAATCACGGGTAGCCCAAAAATGCGAAAACGAGAGGCGTCACCGTTGGCGTTGATCGCGACCGGTGCCGCCTGCCCTTTGATACGCTCGATAACGTGGCCGACCAAGGGCTTGCCGGCTAGCGCGCGCAGCGACTTGTCGCTGCCGCCCATCCGGAGAGAAAGACCGCCCGCAAGGATAACGCCCGGTACTTTCTCCATTTACACCCCTTCTTTCCACCCGCCTTTGCCAACAGCAGGCACCCTCAGCGTTGACGTCCTGGTCATAGACGATGGCACCCCGCTCAAGCGGCAAAGTCCGAGCGAGACGCGAGGGTAGGTGCCTATTTCCACGGTCTTGAGAGCAGCTTGTCATGAGCCGCGACATTTTGGAGCGTTATGTCATCAGCCGACCTTTCACCGGCACTGAAGGACTGCCATCTTTTCCTGTTCGGGGCTTGCGAATTCTTGAAGTCTCTGTGATAGCTCAACCATGCGCGGCTCACCGCTGCACAATCTCAATCTGGTGACTTCCACAACGGCGCACTACCCACTAGATAAAGTTCTCGTGTTTGCATCGCCTTTCTCAACCCTCTCACCCGCGGATTCCATGACCGAGCCCATTAGCAAAGATAGTATTATCAGGGCGCTGAAGAGCGTCAAAGGACCCACCGGCCAAGATATCGTGACCTTGGGCATTCTCTCGGAAATCGTTATCAACAAGGATAAAATCTACTTCGCGCTCACAGTTCCCCAGCAGGAGGCCAAGGCCTACGAGCCCGTCCGAAAAGCGGCCGAGGCCCTAGTGAGGGCTATTCCGGGCGTGGCGAGCGCAATGGTGACCTTGACGGCAGACGCTCAGGACAAGGGCGTGGCCGGAGATCCACCGTCAGACCGTGGCATCGGCCGTATCAAGCACGTCATCGCAGTCGCATCCGGTAAGGGAGGGGTGGGCAAATCCACCACAGCTGTCAATTTAGCGCTCGGTTTTCAAGAAAACGGTCTCCGGGTAGGCGTCCTGGATGCGGACATTTATGGTCCATCCATGCCCCGGCTTCTTGCCATTCGAAACAAGCCCGAACTCGTCGACGACAACATCCTAGCCCCAATCGAGAAGTATGGCTTGAAGGTCATGTCCATCGGCTTTCTGGTCGACGAAGAGACG
>CAWHYO010000017.1:0-56384 GCA_963833565.1 uncultured Alphaproteobacteria bacterium | reverse complement strand
CGCGGACCCAGGTTGACGAAGCCAGCAACTACTGCAGAAGCTGAGGGGCAAAGTCTCAGGAATTCTAAATCGCTGCCAGCGGGGCGCAACTTCGCCATCTAACTCCGATATGCTATTCGCGGCGGCGCACCAAGCCCAAGATTTGCATTCGAAGTGCACTTGTAGCAACAGTGGTTGCGCGGGTAGAGAGTTCCAGTCCGATAGGTGGGGTCGATATGATTTCTGTGTTCTCTATCAAAGCTGCGGAAGTCGTGTCTGCCAACGGACTACTGCCTTCTCCCATAGCCTTTGGGCATGTGGTCCTCGGGTGAGATGTGGAAGTCCCACGCGAGGATAATCTTCACCTGGCCGCCGGCATACACAGCCTGGCTCAGGGTGGTGGATAAGGCAGGCGGCCTCAGGGGTGCTCGCTTAGCTCGCATCGCTCCCGCGACAAGCCCTTGACCCCGCCTGCCTTACCTCACCGATCGCTCTGCCATGCCGTTTATGCCCCCTTGTTGCATTTCGGAGTTGAAACGGCGGTTCAATATATCGTCGGATTTCGACAAGATGACGCGGAATGACTTCTTTGCTTTTTTTTCGAGGTATTTAGTGATTAAGCTTTTGACCGAGGTTGATTGCCTCGTCGCTATGGCTTGCTTTTCGCCAACGATATCCTGTCCAGCCTTCGCCCTTGAGGAGGATGGTTGACGCCTCTTTCCGCGCCTCGCTTTCGCGCCCGGGCGCGGCTGCTCCAAGCGAGAGTTTGCGCTGTTTCCCGCTCGCCAAGCTATACTTCACGACATAGGACTGCTTTCCGCTGTCATATTTCCGAATGTAGAAACCAGGCAGGATTACGCAACCTGACGTTTGGACTTTCTTCTTGCGGACATCAATCGGCATCGGCATTGTTGAAGTTGACATAAGGTTTCTGCGAGGCGGCCCATCGCTCGTCGATTTCGACGAGGATTGCGGAGGCAAGACGGACGAGGGAGGCGTCGTTTGGGAAGACACGTATTTTGCGTGTCCGGCGTTTCAGCTCTTGCTGGATCGAGCGCTCGACCGGGTTGGAAGTGCGCATTGGGCGCTGATGCGGCCGAGGCAGCTTGAAGGCGGCAAGTCCTTCATGGACGTTGTTTTCAAGCCAGGCGGCGAGTTTGGGCGCGGAGGTACGATATTTGGCCACGAGCCGCTTAAGCTCCTCCTCAGCGCTTCCCGAGGCTCGGGGCATCCCAAACGGCGCGGAGTTCCTCGCCAATGGCTTGCGAATGGCCTGGTTGGGCTCGTGATGGTATGGCGTTCTGGGCCAGGTGAAATTGGCAGCGCTGCCAGCGGGCGCCGGGCAGTACGGCCTTGCGGGCCGCCTTGAGGCCCGGATGATCGTCGGAGGTGATGAACTCGACGCCTCGATCCGTTGCAAATGCGCGGGAAGCGCGCCCCGGTTTGCGCGGCGTTTCTTCGCCCGCTCGCGTTTCTTTTCGTCTTCGACTTCAGCCTTGGCCCTGACGGTTTCAAGCTCTTCCAGAACCAAAGCGAACTGGTCTTCGCTCAGCCGCGCCGAAGCGCGCCCGCCGCAGCACGGCGATGCTGTGATGAAGCTTTTCGTTGGCGGCGTTAAGCTCGTCAGGCTCTTCGATAAGGAGCAGCTTCTCAGTCCGCTCGTTAAGAACCAGCGCGCGCAAGGCGTCGACATCGTTGGGAAGCGCATCAGGCGAAGCAGCGATCATGACGGCAGTTTCGCTGATTTGCGCTCCACTTTCAGTTGAGATTACTGACTTTGCGCTGACAAGTTATTGCGTCGCCGTGGGCCGCTGAATGCGCCGCGCATGAACGCGGGTCCACTCCAGCCCTTCAAGAAGCGCGACAATTGCGCCGGCGACAGACGCATCACACGGTCCTCGATCTTGGGCCAGCGGAACTTGCCATCCTCCAGCCGCTTGATCAAAAGACATACACCGGTACCGTCCCAGAACAGCAGTTTGATCCTGTCAGCCCGCTTCGAGCGGAACACGTAGATCACGCCCGAAAACGGATTGGCCTTGAACTCCGCTTCTACGATCACCGCCAGCCCCATGACCCCTTTCGGAAATCGACCGGCTTCGTGGCGATCAGCACCCGCACATTCGTCGGCGGAACGATCATGCGACGGCCTTCACAGCGCGCAGCGCCGCCGCCAGAGCCTTGGCGTCAACAGCCCCGCGCGTCGGCACCGTAACGCCCCCAAGCACAATTTCGATGAGGGAGCGTCAGCAGTTGGAGCTGGCGTTTCAGCCGGCGCCGCTGCGGCGGAACGATTATCGGCAATCATCACCGGCGCAAAAGCGGCGTTCCGCTGCAAATGAGCCTGGCGGCCTCGCGCCTTGAGGCCGTAAACCATGACGCCGCGCGACATCCGAGATCACTACGCCGTCCTGGCTGCTCTCCGCGATAACCGCCTGCTTCTCCTCGTCCGGCCACTCCCGCCGCCGCTCCACGACCGTGATGACCTCAATCCGCCGTATCGGCGCTACCTTGGTTTGACCTTAAGGTCAACATTAGAGTTTAAACGATCGCTGCTCATCGGCGTGCATCATGCCCCCGCGCGAGAAGGCGCGGAAGATGTGGTCGGAGCACCGCTTACCCAGAAGCTCCTTGATCGCTACAATCTTCGATCTATCCTCGGTCTTGGTCTTGGTCTGCTCCCTCGCCAAAGGGTTGGTGACTTCGATCATCACCTACATACCATGGCCACCTCACTCGATTTTGCTGAACTCTCCCCACATTACCCCACTCGATCAAGAGCGTCGGAGCGATTCTGGATCGCTATCTCGCCCGCACAAAAGGCTTGGCTTTGTCCGCAATCGAGAAGTTCGAAAAGAGCAAAAGGTGAACAGATTCTCCCGAATGGACTCCCGAACGCTTATATAGGATTGCCTGAGGAATTAACTCTTCAAAGCCCCTGTCTGTTGTATACGAGGCGGAAACGGAACCAGGGCCTCTTTTTCTTTTTTAGAATTACAAGTCTTAGATTGTTTTCTAGTGCAAACTTACGCCATGCTACTCTAATAGATAATTTACTTGCTATTAAATAAATGCTGTACAAAAATTTTCTTAGAGATATTTCTTCATTCGCGTCGGTTGCCAACATGTTCATTACAGCCAAGCTTCGAGGATTTGAGAGACGATCACGAACATCCCCTGAAAAGTCAGAGAGCATTTGTCGAGCGCACTGGTCCAGGCTAGAATATCTACTTTGCACCGCATTCAAATTTGAATGCGCCCTGACCATGCAGCCGCTCTCTCCTAAAAGAGCTGTTTTTATCCCAAACTCCTGATCTCCGAACGGAGCCTCAAAGATCTCATTTGGGACAAAAACCGTCGGACAACCGCATAAGGCCGCCTCCAAGCTTAGAAGTGTATCTTCGAAAGTGTAAAAAACTTCGCACGAAGAAAATAGACCGGCGATCTCTTCTGGTGTCTGCGCCAGCGTTCCATCCCGTAGTATCTCTACACTATCGCGCGGGATGCCAGCCGGGCTTCCTCCGAGGTTGCGAAACTTTGCTGCATAAAAGCAGCTCCCAAAGCGTTTCTCACGCTTGCGATCATAGAACACAGATGTATCAACTACGGGAATGTGAAGGACTTGCGCCCCTGGAATGGAATTGGCAAGGGTCTTCGTATAGCAATAGACGATCTCACCAGGATCATAGGATGCATCCCCGCCGAGAACGCCGGGCCAGTTCAACACATAGCGCACTACCGTCCCGGCATTCATCGGGTTGCCCATTACGATCTCGGGATAGATTACAATCGGATTGCGGCCGTTCTCCTCATCCGAAACGGCACGCAAGATACCGAGAACAGGCAGGTCAACGCCCTCGAAGGAAATGACTTCTGTCCGCGAATAGGGGATAATCAGGAAGGCCTCAAAGCCCTGCTCGATCAGCATGCGACAGAGCTTTAATAGGACTTTGACCCCCGCCGACCGCTTTGCCATAGATGGTACGTAAATATAAAAAGGGCCGCTCGGATGCTGGCCGAACGGCATCATGACATTGCAGCTCCAAATATCAGCTCATAATCCAGGAGCGATTGTAGCGCGATGGCGCCCATGGCGGTACTTTGTCTTCCGAAGGATATGCATCTCTTAATGCCTGCGGAGGCTGCAGCCTGCAAATCGGAATCATTATCTCCGACAAGTATAGAATTACCCAAGTCGATATTCTGCTCTCGTGCTGCACGAAAGAGCATACCTGGAGCAGGTTTTCGGCAATCACAAACTTTCTTGTATTCGGCCATACCTTCTTTTTCATGATGAGGACAGTAGTAAACCGCTTCGATCCTCGCATGCCGTATTGCGAATTGATCCTTCATCCACCGCGTGAGTTCCAGAAACTCCGCTTCCGAATATAAGCCGCGGGCGATGCCCGCTTGATTCGTGACAACAATCACAAGATAACCGAGACGGTTCGCCTCGCGAACTAGCTCGAAGATTCCTGGCATGAACACAAAACGATCTTTGGTACCCACGTGTCCGAAATCGACGTTGATCACGCCATCACGATCGAGAAACAAAGCGCGCACAATTCTTCACTCTTTTAGAAACATAGCCTGCGCCAATTCATAGTCTCTGGGTATGCCGATATCGATGAAGCGTCCGCGTGCTTCGAGGGCATATACTGGGCCATTCCGAGCGGGATCGAAAACAAGCCGTTCCAATGAAAAGGGCGCTGGCAGGGGGCTTTCAAGAAGTGCAGCGCGGGGCAGTAGATAAACGCCGCCGCAGATGAAACCCTCACCGGTCACGCCTGTCCCGGAGAAGCGCGCCTCCAAATTCGGCGCGACTTCAATTCGCCCGTAGCGCTCCGTGTCGGTAACCTTGTTGGTCACGATTACAGGCGAACGTGTTCTCTCGGAGAGCGATATTGCTGCATTGCAATCGAACTCTACATAGGTGTCGCCGTTGCAAACCAAGATCGTTTCGCCTTCGCATAATTGTGCCCCCGCCCGCGCGGCTCCTCCGGTTCCAAGCGGCACGGGGTCGATGGAGTAACGAAGATCCATACCCTCAAAGCGTTCGCCAAAATGATCTGTGATGACGGACGCCATATATCCGGAGCTGAACACGGCTCTCATGAAGCCGAGCTTCCGAAATTGCGCCAGGACGATCTCAAGAAAGGGACGGCCAGCCACAAGAGCCATCGGTTTGGGAACGTCCTTGACGACACTTCTCAGGCGGGTGCCCAGGCCACCGCAGAGAATTACGACTTCCGTCGAAATCACGAACCAAACATCCTCTGTTCAACAAATTCGCAAATAGCGTGCCCGATCATGAGATGGACTTCCTGGATACGAGCCGTCACCACTGAGGGGACAGCGAGAAGCAGGTCTGGAGCGTCATCAACGGGCTGGTAACCCGCCCCCGTGAGCAGAACCGTGGCGAGCCCCAGGTGACGTGCCGTTGACAGTGCAGTGACTATATTTGGCGATCGGCCGGAAGTTGATGAGACAAACAAGAGATCTCCCGATCGAGCTAGAGCTTCAAGTTGCCGCGCGAAAACCACTTCGTATCCGTAGTCATTACCGATTGCGGTGAGAATGGACGTGTCCGTCGTTAGCGCGATCGCAGGCAGGCCTGGCCTGTTGAATTTGAACCGGCTGACGTATTCAGCAGCCATATGTTGCGCCTCGGCTGCGCTCCCGCCGTTTCCGGCGAAGAGTAGCTTGCCCTTCCCCCTAACGACTGCGAGCGCCATTTCAGCGGCTTGCTGCACCCTCGCCAGCAATCCCTGATTGCTGGCAATCGAACCCGCGAGGTCCCTGATATCGTTGAAAGCATGGGTAACAATAGTATTCATTTAGGGGCACTCCGAAAAGGACCGAAACATCGAGCTCCTCGCGCCGTGCGCTCGATCGCCAAGTTCAAGGAAGTCCAAACGTCCAATTTCAGTTCGCGCCGTGCACTCTCGATTGCGGGAACATAATAAGTGGCGTTTATCGAGGCGTTTTTTGCGATCGTTACAGAAAGCGAAGGGCACAACACGTCTCTCACGAGACATGCCATGGAATATATATCAAGCGCTTCATCCGATCCGACGTTATAGCTTGCGCCTGGGCGTCCATTGAGAAGCAATGTTATAAGCCATACCGCGAGATCACCGGCGTAGAGATAGGATCGAACGGACTTGCCGGTACTGTTAAGAAGAATATCGCGCTTTTCCAGTGCATTCCGGATAAAGTTTCCGACCGCGAAATGCGTGCTCAGCGGCAGACCTGCACCGACAAACGCAAAACAGCGTGCAGTTACAACATCAAATGATGCGTCTTTCGACACGATGGTTGCAACCACTTCACTCAAGCGTTTGCCTTCATCATAAGCAGATGAAGGCAGCGTAAGATCCGGTGCCGTCATGCACGTCTCCGAGACCTTCTCTGGAGCCACGCCCCGGCCATATACCGCGCCGGAACTGATCAGCAAAAGTCTGCGGCAGCCCGCTTGCTGGGCGATCTCTAGCACATGGCGGCATCCATGATATATCGTGTCTAACATCTGCAGCGCGTCGCGACTTGCTTCAGAGGACGTGTCCGTAGCGCCGTGTATGACATAGTCCACATTTCCCGACGGCGGCTCGAAGAAACGGACATCGCCCTCGACGAGATGGATCCAGGACCTCTGCCGATAAACGGGATGCCGAACCAAGACGCGCTCACGATCCCGCGTGAGGACCTGGGCCGTGATCTCTATCCCCTTAGCGCGCCTCAACCAGTCAAGGAGTTCAATCAGCCATAGGCCGAAAAAACCGGTTGCTCCGGTCAGCAAGATGGAGCGACCGTGCAGGCAGCTCCACTCTGTCTTGTCACGCAGACTTTCGAAATCCTCATCGAATGCGCCCGAGTGTGACAGCGACCATTCGGGCCAGCTCACTCAAACCTCCACCTTCTCGGATTCAGCAGTGAGCGAAACGAGCATTTCCTTTCGCAAGACATCGCGGGGCAGAAGCGGCGTCATGTCCTCGATTGGCATCGAGAGCATGGAGCCATCCGCTTGCGGGACGGCCATAGCTTTGGGCAGCAAAGCTTCATATCTGGTCGTATGAATCTCGCAGATCACGGACCCTTTCATTGAAAGTGCCTCCGCGATCCCAGACCTGAGCTCGTTACGAGAGCGGACTTCGATGGCAGCAAGCCCCATTGCCTCAGCTACCCTTGAGAAGCTCGGAATAAACAGGCCCGCTTCGGGCCCTGTCCCCATATGACGCCCCTCAAAGTAGTTCCGCTGTGTATTTCGTATCGAGGCAT
This sequence comes from uncultured Alphaproteobacteria bacterium, assembly GCA_963833565.1. Taxonomy (GTDB): domain Bacteria; phylum Pseudomonadota; class Alphaproteobacteria; order Rhizobiales; family Rhodomicrobiaceae; genus Rhodomicrobium. The sequence continues at coordinate 49,127 of CAWHYO010000017.1, read as the reverse complement.
ACCCAGCGTTGTTTATGATAAACAGCTTTATCGGCAAGTTCTGAGCCTTAAGCGTCGCGAGCTCCTGCAAGTTCATCATCAAGCTGCCGTCGCTTTCGATGCATATGCACTCCCCGCCACCTATGCCGGTCGAGCCACCGATAGCTGCAGGAAGGCCATAGCCCATGGAGCCGAGGCCGGAAGTTGAAAAGACGCGCTGTCCCTCTTTGGTCCGGAAGGCGACGTAGAATGCCTCTATTGCCAATCCCGAGCCGCCAGTGACGACCAGCTGGTTGGCCGGAATGAGATCAGAAAAGGCTTCCACAACCTCGTAATGCGACAGCTCAGGCTGTTTCCAAGCCTTTATTTGATGGCTTATGCCGTACCGCGCCTTCCAATCCGCGCAGCGCTCCTTCCAGATTGACCAGTCCGGCAAGCGTTCTGAGGCTAGCCTGCTCAGAAGCTCCTTAATAAAATACTTGGCATCCACCGCAAGCTTGATCTCGAAATTCTGATCGAACTTGCCCAGTTCTACCGGATCTATATCTACGATAACGCGGATTGCAGACCTTCCAAATCGACTAGGATTGAATGCAGTAACGGAATGATCGAGATGGGAGCCAATGATAATCAGCAGATCGGCATTCTGAACAGCGAAATTTCCGGCACGAAGACCAACCGCTCCAGGGCGGCCAACCACGAGTGGATGCGCATGAGGCAGAAGGTCGGACGCTATCCATGTTGTGACAACAGGCATGCCGACATGGCTGACCAGCGCGTTGAACTCGTGTTTAGCCCCCGCAAGTCGCACACCGTGACCGGCCATGATGAGTGGCCGCTTCGAATTCTTTATCAGATGAGCGATGTGCTCAATCTCATTCACAATAACAGGAGGGCTTTGCGGCAGCAATTCCTCTCCCTCGAGGGAACGAGGGTCGATCTCGCTTGCTTGCACATCAAGCGGGATGTCCAGCCAGACTGGGCCCGGACGCCCTTCATTGGCTATACGGCAAGCCTTCATGAGGTGATATCGAATTCTTGAGCGGATCGACAACCGTCACCACATATTTGGTGAGGTCTGCTGCGATCTTTTCAATATCGACTTCCTGTGCACCCTTCTGACGCAGGCCGCTGGCGCCCTTCAAATCTGCGCGCTTGACTTGGCCTGAAACGACGATAAGCGGCACTGACTCAGTATAGGCCTCGCCAACGCCGGTCAGTGCATTGACGGCACCGGGCCCAGATGTGACGAGTGCTACACCTGGGCACCCGCCAACCCGTGAGTAGGCTTCCGCCGCCATGGTACATGCTTGTTCATGATGCATCGGAACTGGCTTGACCCCATCGCAGCGGCCCAGGGCATCCACGAGATACATATTGCCCCCACCGGGGACGAAGAATACCGCTTTCGTACCATTCTCGCGAAAGAACGTGAAGATGTAATCAGATACTTTCAAGGGAGGTCTCCTAACGTCATACCTGACTTAGCTGTCTCAGGAAGTTTAAAGCTTTCCAGAAGCCGGCACCGAAATTCTTGTGGCCCTGCCAGACTTCCGGAATGAAACTAAGGTTCGGATTAGCGGTTATGATCGGCCATGCCTTTTCCCAGTCGACGTCGCCTTCGCCGAGATCGATGCCTTCGCCATTTAAACCCTTAGCATCAGCGATATGCAGATGAGCGGTGACCGGGATCAAATTCGTCAGTTCGGCTAGAAGATCAAATCCGAAATAACTGCATGTCATGCTTAGGTGTGAAATATCGAGGCAAAGGCGAAACCCATTTGCTCTCGCCTGTTCAGCGAGTTCGTCCGGGTACATGAAGATGTTTTGGTAGCGTTGTCCGCCGAAGTGCCAGGGAAAAGGCGCCATATTTTGAGGGATGAGTTCTGTCGACCCGAAATCAATACGGGAGACCACATCGAAGAAGCGGTCGTAATATTGACGCCGCTTATCGGTGGAGACGGGCGCGTCCATCGAAAATCCGCCGACATTCGCAACAATGAGTGCGCTATCGGCCTTGGGAAAGAAAGGACGCAAGGCTTCGGTCGCCTCGATGACGCGCTTCATATTGTCGATCGACCGGCTGCGGTAGCTCAAATCGTCCGAAACGAGATCGAGGAGCTCGCTGTTTTCGAACAGCTCCGGTGCATGCACGACAAGGCGCCGGCAATCAACCTCCTTGACATAGGACTTCGCGTCGAGCCCGAGATCACGATAGGAATGATGAAACTCATAAAGATCGGGGCTGATGCGGTTCGTGTAGTCGAGAAAATCGTGGTAGCGGACTGGAACGCCCCATAAGATCGGAAACTTATAGCCTGCGTAGCAGGAGACTTCCCCGCCAAGATCGGCCTCGAAAAGAAAATCACCTTGCTTAATGCTACGTATGGCAGGACGTCCAATGAGTTCAGGAAGCCTGTAAGGAGCAAGCCCCTGTCCCGGACTTGCGACGGTTAAAGCTTCGGCAGTTATAACTGCCCCTTTTGCGATGTCGGTTTGCGCAATGATGCTCTTAGAGAGATTTTCACGATTGAGGAGTTCGCCCTGGCTCGGCTGACGCGACGTCGTGCAGAGAGGAAGCGCAACATCCACTTGCCGGATGCCCTCGACGAGACGTCGAAATTCATCGGGTTCGAACTCGCTGGGTGGTCCGGTCCTTCCATCCTGCGGTCGAGCGTGAGATGCCGCTCAATAATGACGGCGCCTAGCGAGACGGCTGCGATCGAGATCGCTGTGCCCCGCTCATGACCGGAATAGCCAACCACATCGTTCAGCTTGGCGAGTTGCGGGATCAATTCTAACTGAATGTCGCGGTCGGGCGCGGGATAGGCGCTGTTACAGTGGAGAATCGCGAAGGGTACGCCGAGCGTCCTTGCATGCTTAACGGCTCGTACGATCTCATGCTCATAGGACATGCCGGTCGAAAGGATCAGCGGTTTGCCGAGGCTTGCTGCTCTTTCGATTAGATAAGGGTTGAAAAGGTCGGCAGACGCTATTTTGATTCCATCGACATCAAAACTGCGCAGCGTCTCGACGCTGGCGTCGTCCCAGGGCGTGCACATGTATAGCAAGCCGCATTTTTCGACGTACTGACGAAGCTTGCGGTGCTCCTCGATCGAAAGCTCGACTTTGGCAAGCAAGTCCTTGATGTACTCAACTCCCAAATCCTCCGAAGAGCACTCGGGAGTTCTGCGATAGAGCGAGCGACAATCCCGTATTTGGAATTTCACGCAATCCGCGCCAGCTTCCCGCGCGGCGTCTACAAGCTTCTTGGCGAGTTCCAGACTACCGTTATGGTTATTGCCAATCTCGGCAATGATGAAAGTGTGGCCTTTCTGAGCCACGAAATCGCCGATTTTGAATTGAGTGGTCATAAAACCCGTCCTCTCCAGGAATGCGCACCATTCAAATCGAATCGAACCGGGGTTGGCTTGCACCCCAGACCTTGTAGCGCGTCAATTACAGCGGCGCGTGCGCCTGACGGAGCGAAAAACAGGATGTGACCACCGCCTCCAGCGCCAAGTAGCTTGCCTCCTAGAGCGCCCGTTGCGCGAGCCTTTTCATAAATAACATCGATGTCATCGGAAGATACAACTGAGGAGGTTTGCTTCTTGAGCATCCAAGCTTCGTGAAGCCCTTCACCAAATCTGCGCAGGTCGCAACGCGCCAGAGCGTGATGCATTTCCAAACAGAATTCTGTCAACTGGCCAAGCATCGCGTCCCCGCGGGCCCCAACCATTTCAGCCTTCTGAACCTTATGGAGATCGCCAGAGTTATGGGAGAAGTCCGTATCAAAAAGAATAAGCGACTCTTCTAATTCAAAAAGCACTTCATCAGGGATCCGCAGGGGAATCACGATGTTACCCGAAGGCGCGAACTCTATGAGATTGAAGCCGCCAAATGAGGCTGCGTATTGGTCCTGCCAGCCGCCCGGCACCTTGAAGCAAAGGCGCTCAGCCTGGAACGCCAGCTCCGCTATCTCGTAGGGTGACCATTTATCGACCCTCAACTCGTTGAACGCAGCCAGAATGCTGGCAGTCACAGCCGAGGATCCCCCCAACCCTGAGCCGACGGGAAAGTCGCAACAAACGCGCATCTCAAAGCCAAAATCGGGCTTGATCAACGAAGCAGTAGCTGAAAGCAGGTTCTGCTCGGGAGCCTCGAACATGGCGCGCGGTGACGAAAAGTGCAGGTGCGTGCGGAGATCATCAGAATAAATGTCAATTTCAGATGTCACCCGGACTTGCAGCGTGGTTACAGCGTAGCGGGCGATCGCTGCATTCAACACAAGCCCCTTCATACGGGAAAAATAATATGTGAGGTCTGTTCCGCCGCCTGCGAAGCTGATGCGCGCAGGTGCACGCGCGCGAACAAATACATTACCACGGCTTGCGTAGTCTTGACTGTCCGGCGTTATGAGGTCGACCAGCCGACCGTCTTCGTCCAGCCGCGGCACAACAGAGTAGCCCACGTCGAACAGCTTGAGTGCCTCTTCCCGCACGGATCCAACGCGGACCCATCGGAAATTCCGGTTCGCTGCCCGTTCAACGGGGCTGTGGATATCGCCCCCTGCGATCAGGAAACGGCGCACATCGCCATTGGTCAAGAGACCAAGAAGTTTGTTGTCATCATCAACAACGAAGGCGGTTTGAAAGCTACTGCTTTCGATCCTCTCGATTGCGTCACTGACTGACGCTCCCGCGGTAAGAACGAGATTAGTTCCCTCGAGAGATTTCCCGACTGTAAACGTTAAATTATTCACAGCACGACATCCTTCGCGCTCTAGAAATTCAGTCCAAAAAAGGTTTCGATTGTTTCGGCAATGAACCCGAGCTCTTGCTCTCCAAGCCCCGGGTAAACCCCGACCCAAAAAGTGTCGCTCATAATCCGGTCAGCCACGGGAAGTTCACCGTGGATGCGGTAATGTTGATCGGCCATATATGGCTGCTTGATGAGGTTCCCTGCGAACAGAAGCCTCGTGCCGATACGGTTCTCGTCGAGGAATTTGACAAGGTCACGGCGAGAGAAGCCGGCCTCTTCGCGAATGGTCAACGGAAAACCGAACCAAGATGGATCTGAACCCGGCGTAGCCTCGGGCAGTTGCAAAAATTCGGTGCAACTCCCTAGACGCTCCTTCAAAAAAACAGCATTAGCCCGCCGCCTCCGGACGAAACCAGGCAGCTTATCGAGCTGAGCAAGCCCACAAGCAGCCTGCATGTCAGTAATCTTCAGATTATAGCCGGTGTGCGAATAGATGTACTTGTGGTCATAGCCCTCCGGCAAGTTGCCAAGCTGCCGACAAAAGCGCTTACCGCAGGTGTTATCCTTGCCCGGCGCGCAGTAACAGTCTCGCCCCCAGTCGCGGAAGGACTCCGCAATTGTTTTGAGTTCTGAATCATTTGTGAAAACAGCTCCTCCTTCACCCATCGTAATATGATGAGCTGGATAAAAGCTAAGTGTTCCGATGTGGCCGAACGTTCCGACATTTCGTCCTTGGTAGGTTGAACCAAGCGCGTCGCAACAATCCTCAACGAGCCACAGACCATGTTTCTCGCAAAGTGGCACGATCGTGCCAAGGTCGAAGGGATTGCCAAGCGTATGTGCAATCATGATCGCCTTCGTCTTGGGGGTAATTGCATCCTCTACAAGCGAGGCATCGATGTTGTAGGTAACAGGATCCGCGTCCACGAATACAGGAACAGCGCCGAATTGCAGGGCAGGGTTCACGGTCGTAGGAAACCCCGCGGCAACAGTGATCACCTCGTCGCCCTTGCAGATCCTGCGATTACCAAGTTTTGGCGAAGTAAGAGTTGAAAATGCCACAAGGTTGGCCGAGGAGCCCGAGTTGACCGTTATCAGATGGTTCACGCCGATGAATTGGGCGAGCCTAGTCTCGAACATCGCGTTGAAGCGGCCGGTGGTTAGCCAGCCATCTAGGGAGGCCTCTATCATGAGCGCGATTTCCGCCTCATCGATCACCTTGCCCGAAGGCGGAATCATGGTCTGGCCGGGAATAAAGGCGGGTCGCTTTTGAGCGCCCTTCATCTGTCGGACGAATTGCAGAATAATGTCGTTCATTCAAATTCCCGCTTTTAGAAGCTTCGCAAATTTCATCATAATCAGCGATATCTCGAATACAGAGGGAGCGGACATCCTCTCCAGCGGAATGCGCCTTATGCCATCTGACGACCTTTTCGAGAGCCTCGGAAATGGTCCACCGGGGAAGCCAGCCGAGCCTTACGCGAGCTTTGGAGATGTCGAGCATCAGATTATGCGCTTCATGGTAAGTAGCGTCCGGGTGGATGCGCATACGCGCATTCCCGCCCCAAACGCTGCATAACGTCCGCGCCACCCACTCAACATCTCGAACGCTCTCGCTTTCCGGTCCGAAATTCCAGCTGTCCGCCGCTTCGGTATTTCCCTGCAGCAGCCGTTCGGCGACGCGCATGTAGCCAGCCAGGGGTTCGAGCACATGCTGCCATGGCCGCGTTGCGCGCGGGCTTCGGATTACCAACTCGGCGTTACGTGAGATGGCTCGAATAAAATCCGGGACCAGGCGATCCTCGGACCAGTCGCCGCCGCCGATGACGTTACCAGCGCGCCCGGATGCGAGTGCGACCCCCATGGGCGCGAAGAAGGCCCGGCGCCAACTAGCCGTTACAAGCTCGGCACATCCCTTGCTGCTGCTATAAGGATCGAAGCCCCCTAAGGGGTCGCTCTCGCGATAGCCCCAAATCCATTCGCGGTTCTCATAGCACTTGTCGCTTGTGACGTTGACAATGCATCGGACCGACGGCGCCCCTCTGAGAGTTTCCAGGAGAGATATGAGCCCCATGACATTGGTCGAGTAGGTTTCGTAAGGATCCCGATAAGAGGAACGTACGAGGGCCTGCGCTGCCAAATGAAACACGACTTCAGGGCGAAAGTCGTCTACGACAGCCTTAAGGCGCGCCCGGTCGCGAATATCGCCTATTTCGGAGCGGCAGACCTCGCCAATCCGGGCGGCTTCAAAAAGACTGGGCTGCGTCGTGGGCGCAAGCGCAAAACCGCAGACGTCAGCACTCAGAAGCGCCAGACGCAACGTCAGCCATCCGCCCTTGAACCCCGTATGTCCGGTGACTAGAACGCGTTTGCCACGCCAGACAGAGCCGGTCATGACCAGACCTTCCAAGGAGCATCGCCAGTCGCCCAGAGCTCTTCGAGGAGTGCCTTGTCGCGCAATGTGTCCATTGGCTGCCAAAAACCTTGATGAACGAAGGCCCCCAGCTGCTCCTCGCGGGCCAGCGATTCGAGAGGCGCGCCTTCCCAGGCCGTATCATCTCCGGCGATATAGTCGAGAACCGATGGGGACAGGACGAAAAAGCCGCCATTGATAAATGAGCCATCCCCGCGGGGTTTTTCTCGGAACTCAGCAACCCTATCGCCCTTGATGCCCAGGGCGCCGAAGCGGCCCGGCGGATGAACAGAAGTAACCGTTGCCTTCCGGCCGGAAGCCAAATGGAACCGGATACTTCCGGTGATGTTCACATTACCGACGCCATCGCCGTAAGTGAAACAGAACGCTTCTTCTTTCTGCACGAACCGCGCAACCCGCTTGAGCCGTCCGCCGGTCTGCGTCCGTTCGCCCGTATCCACCATCGTGACACGCCACGGTTCAGCAAACTTCTCATGAATTTCAATGCTGTTATCGGACAAATCGATCGTCATGTCCGACATATGCCGAAAGTAGTTTGCAAAATACTCTTTGATTACATAGCCCTTATAGCCGCAACATATAACGAAATCACTGATCCCGTGGGCGGAGTATATCTTCATCACGTGCCACAGGATGGGCTTTCCTCCGACCTCTACCATGGGCTTGGGCTTGAGATGGGTCTCTTCTGAAATACGGGTTCCCAAGCCGCCGGCAAGAATTACAGCCTTCATCAAACGGTTCCTTCATTTTTTTCGCGGGGCGAAAAGGCAAATGCGTCGGAAAAGAAGCGGCCGGGCGCCAACCCGCGCTTGACACCGATGTCATCGACATCTCTCACCATGTCCGGATGGCCGGCTGCGTACAAAGTGCAGTCCGCGAGGTCCGACTGCGCGAGAATGTCGGTGACACGAGAAGCGGCGGCCCCACCCTCCCGCGAGAAAACCATCCGAAAGCTGATCCCAAGGGCTTCGCGCAAGGCCGCAAGTTCGGCGCTGCAGAAGACATCTTCGGACGTGCGGTTTCCCCAGAGCACCTCGATGCGCCCGAGTTCCGAGATGAGTTCGCTACCGGCCTTCCTCAGCATTGCCAGTATCGGCACGATGCCGGTGCCCGTCGCCACGAGCCAAGTCGTGCGAGCGGGCAGGCGCCGCAACCGGAATAAACCTAAAGGGCCGTGGATTTGAAGCAAATCTCCCGGCGAGGCAACGTTGGCCAGCCAGCCACCGAATGCTCCACCCTTGACCCGCTTGATGTAAAAATCGACCTCGTTCGTTGCTGGATCGACATTCGCGATCGAATAACTGCGACTAAGACCGGCTTTTAGGATCAGGAAGGCATACTGGCCACCCTTGAATTCGATGGTTCGATTTGGGGGGGTTCGCACCCTAAGCCGAACGACCCCTCTCGCCACCTCGGTCAGGTCCACCACCTTAGCCGGGTAGGTTCGAGCCGCAGCGGCAACCTCATAGGGGTCGTAATCCAACTCGTACACGCCTGCACTCAAGGCAGGCAACCGGCAAAGCTGCACCGCAGATCCAACTGGATGCTCCAGTTGCTCGCTCTCTAAAACGCGGACAGCGCATTGCCCGCAATCCCCGCGCCGACAGGAATGGACGATCGGGATTCCTCGCGCCAACAAGGCGTCGAGCACGTCCGAACTCCGAGCTTACTGGCAGCTCTACCGATCCCCCGGGCCATCGCACGACGATATTCTTTCCCGAAACCAAATGTAGCATGCTGAACATTTCTTTGTGCCGAAAAAATGTAGTTAGTTGAGAAGCACTTCGTAACTCTGAACTCGGATAACATAGTAAATACAACTAGATATACAGTTGATATTGCATACTTCTGCTCAGACCCAGAATACTGTCTGGAAGTTTTTCGCCTGATATTAGAATATAAAAACCACAAGCACGCGCCGAAGCCACGCAAGCCAATTCTTTCGCAGTCATTTGATACTTGTCAGCATGGGCGACAAAAAGTCTTGCCACAGATTCTCTGTAAGTCTTCAATAACTTAATCTCTATAAAATTGAAATCCGCAATAATATCGTTGATAAACATTATGATATTCGTTTCATACAATATAGCATGCGGTGATCTATTAATAAATGACGTCAACACTAATTGAATTGTCTTCATGTTTTTCATTGTTTGGACAACAAGTGAAAGCAATGGCAGAAACGAATCATGCTGTTGAATTTTGCTGCTAGACTGCGTTACAGAATAACTCTTTTCCATGATGATATCTGCTTATACTCAGGAAGGATCGTTTATCTAAGATGCGCTAACTGGTGCGAAAGCGCTCAAAATTACAATCAACCTAAAATTGCCGCGCCGCATCGAGGCAACCTGTAGCACATCGAGAATTCGAAATGCATGGGCTCTCCAAAAGCTTTCCACATCTCATTGATGCCTGTGGATGGGGATGGCATTTGACCTTTTCACGAGGGCCTTCCCGGAGCTGCCGTAGACTTGCGATGCAAGTCAAGGTTGCATTGGTGCGTTTTAGCTGTGGATTGTTAAGGGTGGTGCTATGCATCGGACCGAGCTTCCGACGGCATGATGATGACCGCGCTCACTGAGACTCCCCGCTGTGAGCGGCCGTGCAAAAATTCGCTTACGATTGCTGCAAGACCTGCATGCGCGTCATGGGTGGCTACAAGCACACAGTGTGGCCGATGAGTACTCCCGCGGCCGCATCGCCAGAGGCGTGTAGTAATCCACGATCTGGACGGATCACGGTGATCTTAAAAAGCTATTCCGGCGTGAGCTTGTCTTTTAGCTGTATCGGAAGGAGTGAGAGCGATCGCGATTTTCCGCGAGAGCAGCTTCATGATGCAGTGGAGACTTGGCAAAGCGTCCAGGGCGCGCGTCCGTCAGATCGCACACGCAGACAAGACTGTGTTGGCTGCGTTTCAGTCAAGATATTTTTCACAAAATAACACCAAAATAAAAGGTGTGTGGGCTCGCAAGCACTAGTCACCATACCGGCCAATTTGTGAGCGATACCTTGGTACAGTAAATCAGTAGGCGTCAAGTAGTGGAAGTGTAATGGAATCATTAAGGAAAATGATAGGCCCGGGACGGGCGCATGGCCAGCCCGCGGCTCGCGGCGGAAGTTATTCGCGCCCCAATACGGTGCTCAAGCCTCGACCGCAGGAGGCGCAGAGCATTTCCAAGCATCCCGTTATTCGTATCCTTCTTAGCATCGACGAATTGCAGCACCGGGACGAAGCCGCGCACAGCGGCAATCAACAAGCGGATCAGACCATCGCCGAGCTTGAGGCTTGCCTTGCGGCAATCCACAAAGGCACACGTTAATCTGGGCAGAATAAGCCATGGGGGCGGGACGCTTTGGAGCCGCTAATAAGATGGAATCCTCGAAGCTGTCGCCGTCATTAGCCGTTCTTATTCACCCGGCGAGGAATCTGGCTGGCGGGGGTAGCGCAAGGTGTTGAACTTGCGTAGGAAATGGGTGTCGAGACCACTCTGCGCACGTCAACTCGCCCTGCCACACCCGCCATGACCGACGATATTCCACTTACTTTCTTCTTGCCAGCCGTCTGCCGCAAGAAAGTCACAGCCGCATTCGATGGCGGCCGTCTTTCCTCTGACAGTGGCGTGATCTTGCTTTCGCTTGCCGAGCGCCGCCGGGCGATAGCCAGAACGCTCGCCGCTCTGATCGACGATCCGCGCGACCCGGCGCATATCACCCACACAGTCGAGGATGTGCTCAGAACACGCGTGCTGGCGATTGCCTGCGGCTATCCCGACGGTAACGATCTCAACTGGCTGCGGTCCGATCCCGCTTTCAAGCTCGCCTGCGGGCGGCTGCCCGAAACGGGTGCGGATTTGTGTTCGCAGCCCACTATCTCGCGTTGGGAGAACGCGCCTACGCTGCGGGAGATCATCCGGCTGACCTATGCCCTCATCGATATCTGGTGCGGGAGTTACAAGGCGCCGCCCCGCTCAGTGGTTCTGGACATCGACGATACGCTCGACGTCGCACATGGCCGTCAGGAGATGGCGGAATGGAATGCTCATTACGATGAGCGCTGCTTTCTGCCCATCCACATTTACGACACCGCGACTGGACGCCCGGTCGTCCTGATCCTGCGTCCTGGCAAAACGCCATCTGGCGTAGAAGTCCGCAGATGGCTGCGCCGCCTGATCAAGCGCATCCGGCAGCATTGGCCGGTTACGCGCATTATCATCCGGGGCGACAGCCATTATGGTCGCGACGAAGCCATGAGCTGGTGCGAGGATAATGGCGTCGATTATATTTTCGGCTTTGGCGGTAACGCCGTGCTCGACCGGCTGGTTGAAGGGGAGGCAGACGATATCCGCACGCGCCGCGCCGAGGGGAAACTCGCCATTCTCCGCGGTTATGCCGAAACGCGCTACGCCGCCAAATCGTGGACGAGGGAACGCCGTGTCGCAGCACGGATCGAAGCGAAGGAAAGCGATGAGGACGACATGCTCCGCCGCGGGCTTGATGTCCGGTACGTGGTCACCTCGCTGAACAGCGGCAGCGCCGAACACATCTACGCCGCCGTCTACTGCGCGCGCGGACAGGCTGAAAATCTGATCAAGCAGCACAAGGCGCAAACCGCCTCTGACCGCACGAGCTGCCGGTCGCCGCTCGCCAACCAATTCCGCCTGGTCCTGCACACTGCCGCTTACTGGCTGCTGCTTGATGTGCGCGATCATGTTCCGAGCTGGCATCCCTTGCGGCAGAGCGAGTTCAGCAGCATCCGCCTCCATCTCCTGAAGGTCGCTGGCCGCATCGTTGAGACGGCAAGCCGCATCCGTGTTGCATTGGCATCCTGCTGTCCGGAGGCCGCACTGTTCGGTCTTGTCGCATTCCGGCTGCAACAGTCCGGGCCATGAACGGCGGGGCGCCCCGCCCCTGGAGCCCATATCGCCAACCTCCAACGCGTAACCAGCGTTCCCATTCCTGATCAGGCCGCAGCCGGTTCCGCTCGCGGCGAGCCAGGCGTGTTCAGAAGCAACAAACCTCAGTGGCTCGGTTCAAACGCATAAGAAGGGTTAGACTAGCCTGGCGATGATCGAGTCGCCTTTAACGGGGAAGAACGCCAAACCCGTTCTGTGAGCGGGTTTGGCGAGTGCAAGGTCGTTTGCATCTAGGGCGATCCGGCTGAGCCATCAGGCGAGCCGTTCAGTGAAGCCAGGCAGGGGAAAGCTGAGGTTTCGTAGCGGTTGCCCCGGTGCGCGAGAAAACAGCGTTCATGGCAGTTCGAATGGCGCATTCCAGCGTCTTGGTGCTCAACCAATCTTTGTCGATGCAGTAGATGGCTCCGGCATTCAGGGCTGCCTTCTGCACCTCGGGTGAGAGATTTCCCGAGATGAGGATTGGCGCGATAGCCGGCCTCTGCCGGATGATTGATTTGATTACATCGACGCCGGTTTCTGGTCCGAGCCTGTAGTCGGCGATTACAACATCATATCGGCTGGTTGATATGCCGCTCCGCGCTGCAAGACCGGATGATGCGCGCGTCGCCGTTACAGCATATCCGTCAAGCCGGGACAGGAGCCGGGAAATGGCTTTGTAATCATCAGCACTGTCATCCACAACAAGAATACTTATTTCAGATCGTTCCATATTTGTTACTGGGCGTAGACTTACTTCTTCAGAACTTTGTGCAACTTGCATAGCTCTTCCTCTCACAGATGGTAATCGCACGGACATTACGCCTACTCTTACTTTCACTCTGCAGGCTCCGCTCGCGAACAAGCCGCCGCTTTTTGCTTTCAGCTCGGCTGTTGGCCTGACGCGGCCGGATGAGGAGAATCGCGGCACTTTACAATTACAGCCTGGAGTCATTCCAGGCGCTCGATACAACCGCCAGATCATATTGGCACGGCATGATGTATCAAGCGTAAAGCAGCAGCGGAACATTTGTGGCGATGTCCCCACCGCTCGCTTTCAGCGTTATAAATTCACGAACCAGTTCGATGTCAAAAGAGCGCCGATGGTGTTTTCTTTGAGCGTGAGCAGGTCGTACCAATGACAATCAGTATGCTAGTGGTCGAGGATGAAGAGGCTGACATCATTCGCTTCAGAAGAGCTGCACGAAAGGCTGGCGTCACGAGGACGATCGATGTTCGCAGGAGCGGAGCAGAGGCATTCGAACTGCTTGCATCCCAAGCAAAACAGTCGGGGGAACCGGCCTATCTGCTTGTCTCCGACCTTAAAATGCCAGTGATGAGAGGGACGGAGCTTGTGGCGCGCGTTCGCAGGGAACTTGGCCTGTCAGATCTTCCCGCCTTTATCCTGTCCTCGTCGGACTCTAGCGGAGACATCGAAGAGGCCCTGGCCAAAGGGGCGAATGGCTATATATCCAAGTGTAAGTCCGAGGCGGAATATCTGAATATCGTCAAATGGCTTGAGGATTGCTGCTGCCGGATCGAGCAAGGGAGCGGGTTTGCGGACGAGGGGCATTCTGATACCAGCCGGCCGCCCCAGATTATCGTGGCTCCCCCACGCCAGAGCTACCATTAGCTGGCCACCTTGTTCTAGCCCAGGATCAGTTCTCGCGGGACGCGAAGCGGCCAGTGAAAGATGAATCTAGTGCCCCGCCCATCACGAAGCGGCGAGTGCAGGCTGATGGTGCAGCCAAAATGCTCCACCGTTTTCTTGACGCTGGCAAGGCCCAAGCCGCTTCCTGAAACCTGCTCGTAGCTTTCCAGTTTCTGAAAAGGCTGGAAAACCAGCTGATGATATTGCTCGGCGATACCGGGGCCATTATCCTCGACCTCGAATGTCAGCATCGGATTATCTTGCTGCCATCTAACCGAAATAGTGCCGTCAGGGCGATCATGGTACTTTACGGCGTTGTCGATCAAATTGCGCAAGACGAGGTCGAGCGGGGCTTTCGCCGTTACAAATGAAGCCGGCTCGCCGGAAAAATCAAGGCGCATGCTTTTGGCGGCTGGCAAGGATTCGAACATTTCCCTCACCATTGTCGCGACGTCGATGGGCTCCTCCAGTTCCTTCTTGCGTCCGACCTTCGAATAATTGTGCAGATCGCTCACAAGCGTCATCGCGCGACGCGCCTGAAGGCGAAGGCGATCCAAATGCTCGCGAATCTCGCCGGCGATGTTTTCTCCGAGGTCCTCGCCAAGCCACTCGACCGTATTGGCGATCGCGCGCAACGGGGAGCGAAGGTCGTGCGAGGCGACATGCGCGAATTCCTCAAGATGAAGATTGGATCGCGCCAGCATGCGTTCCTGGTTCTTGAGCTGAGTGATATTGCGCCTGATGCCCGCAAGGCCGATGATTGCACCGGATTCATCCCGTAGCGCTGCTCTGTTTTCCGAGAACCATAGGGCGGAGCCGTCTTCCGCTTCGAAACATTCGAGGCAGTCGGCCAAAGGTTCACCCGTTGCGAGCAGCTTTTCTTCCTCGGCCCGCCGTGCCGGTACCCGCTCGGGCGGAAGAAACTCGTCCTCGCACCTGCCGATTACGCCTTCTTCCCGATCCCTGTTGAGGATCTTGAGCTCTGCCGCGTTAAGACGGATATAATGCCGGTTTACGTCCTTGAAGTAAATCGCATCGGGAATGCCATCCATCAGGTGCCGCAGCAGCTTGCGCTCGAATTCGAGCTTCTCTCCGATTTTACGCTGCCTGCTCCGCGTCTCGGCAGCGGTCAACTCGCGTTCGATGGCCGAGTTGAGGCGTACGAGATTGTCCTTGCGAACGTAGTCCTTGGCGCCGGATCGCATGAGTTCCGCAGCCGTTTCCTCTCCAATAATCCCCGAGACGAAGATGACCGCTATGTCTGGTTGGACTGAAGTGATGGTTTCGAGCGCCTGATGCCCGTCGAGCCGGGGAAGGTTATAGTCGCATAGGGCGAGGTCCCACTTCTGAGCCTTGAGCACCCTTTGCAGTTCCGGATCGGTCGTTATCCGTTGATGATGGAATTGAAAACCTCCGCGCCGGAGGGCATGGATAACGAGCTCGGCGTCATCTTCCGAATCCTCGATCAGTAACACCTGAAGCCGCTTGTCCATGATAGCTCTATTCGGGCAGCATGCCTGATGGCAGCCGATGAATTTCCGCTGGTAAGGCGGACGGAAGACTATGCTGACGCAAACGGCACCTGGTTGATCGTCAGCCAATAGGTTACGAGATGACTGGCGACCTTGATGAGTTCGCTGTAGCTGATCGGCTTTCGGACAAAGCTGCTGGCTCCGAGCACATAGCTTCTGCGCAAATCTTCCTCTTGTCCTGACGTGGTCAGGATCACCACCGGCAACAGGCGAGTGGGAGGATTTCGACCGGATGCGTTGCAAGACCTCAAGTCCATCCAGCCTCGGCAGCTTAAGGTCCAGGAAGACAACCCGAGGCAGCCATTCCGCGCGCTGCTCTCCCTCGGGCCCCTGCTCAAGCAAGTAATGAACGGCCTCGGCGCCGTCACGGACAACGACGACCTCCTCCTT
The DNA here is from genome assembly GCA_963833565.1 of uncultured Alphaproteobacteria bacterium. Lineage (GTDB taxonomy): Bacteria > Pseudomonadota > Alphaproteobacteria > Rhizobiales > Rhodomicrobiaceae > Rhodomicrobium. Next base: position 33,488 of record CAWHYO010000017.1, on the reverse strand, counting down.
GATGTTGCTCTTCTTGATCGCGCGCAACATGAGAGCTTCGTCGTCTGGATTATCTTCAACGAGCAGCAGCTTTCCCGGTGACGGTTCTTGCATGCGCTTCACTCCCAGCTGGGCCGGCCTTCGACCTTACTCGAAGACGGCCAGACGTTATGTTTCGTTTGTTGAATCACCGGGAAGACATAAGTCCGCAGAACCCGGCCCGCTGTCCGAATCCCTGGAGAAAGCTCTCGACAGCTAAGCCTACTTCTTCGATTTTAGAGCATTAGCATACCAAGCTTTACCGGAGCTGGAAGGCCGATAAACGGCTATCGGGAGGGGCAATTCTTCCCTCGAAGTTGGGCCGCGATCGCCTTCAACTCTCTACAGAGGGCTTCTTTTTTTTCAAGGGGAAGAGGATGACCGGCAGGACGCCGCTTTAGCGCTTCCGCCACGGTGCGAAGCCGTGCCGCAAGCTCCGTCAATCCGACCTCAGGATCGCTGATCGAAGCCATGCCTTCGACCCTTTGTTTTATTTAGGATAAGCACCGCTTATATATGACTTTTGTAACAGATAAATAAAATAGTTATATCGGGCTGCGCCTCAGTAAGATTATTTACAAGCTTATTCAGTTGTATCCGCCTGATGTGCGCGGGAGGATTGAGGAGCCCCTTTCCGGCTCTCCGGAAAACGCGGACATTGACCAGCCTTGAAACTCTCGCGATGTGTAGGGGCGAGAAGTATCTCCCGCGAGGCCTCCCCCTATGAAACGCGCCGCCGAATTGCTCATGCCAGCAGGGTCGCTGGAGAAGCTGAAAGTGGCCATCCTGTATGGCGCCGACGCCGTGTACATGGGCACGCCCGATCTCTCTCTGCGCACGCGATCGAACTTCTCGCTCGATGAAGTGCTGGAGGGCGTTGCCTTTGCCCACGCCCATGGCAAGCGCGCCTACCTCACCCTCAACCTGTTCTCGCACAACCGCGATATCGAGAAGCTCCCAGAATACGTTCAAGCCATCCGCAAGGCCGGCCCTGACGGCGTTATCGTCGCGGATCCCGGCGTCTTCAATTACGTCAAGCAGGCCGCGCCTGAGCTAGAGCTTCACATCTCCACGCAAGCCAATGTGTGTTCGTGGCTTTCGGTGCATTTCTGGGGAGAGCTTGGCGCGAAGCTTGTTGTTCTCGCGCGCGAAGCATCGTTTGAGGAACTGAGGGAAATCCGCGAGAAGTGCCCAAACGTCAAGCTCGAAGCCTTCATCCACGGTGCAATGTGCATGACCTATTCGGGCCGTTGCCTGCTCTCGAACTACATGACGGAGCGCGGCGCCAACCAAGGCAATTGCGCGAACTCCTGCCGGTGGAATTACAAGCTCAAGGTTCGCTTGAAAGACGGCTCGCTGAAAGACATCGAGCTGAATGACGAGACGAGAGAGCTTTTCGATTTCTTTCTCGAAGAGGAGAACCGGCCCGGCCAGCTCATGGCCTTGGAGGAGGACGATCGCGGCTCCTACATTCTGAACGCCAAGGATCTCTGCCTGATGCCGCGATTGAACGAGTATCTCGCGCTCGGCCTCGACTCGCTGAAAGTGGAAGGGCGCAACCGCAGCGCCTATTACGTCGCTGTCACGGCCCGCGCCTACCGGATGGCCATCGACGATTGGCAGCGCGATCCGGTCAACTGGCGCCCAGACGCTTATATGCGCGAGCTTGCGACCATCCCGAACCGGGGCTATTCGCTCGCCTTTCATGACGGAAAGTTGACCCATCACGCGCACAATTTCGAAGACACGCACACGCTTGCCGGCTGGGAATTCGCGGGCATGGTTGTCGAGATTACCGAGGATGCGTTCCTGCTCGCTGTCAAGAACCGCCTGGAAATGGGCGATGTGCTGGAGTTCGTGCCCCACACGGCCCGCGAGCCTCTTCTCTTGCGCATTTACGAGTTCGAGGACGTCCGTCACGGGCGAAAAACGACGGTGGAGGGCATCAACGCCGGGCAGAAGCCCTTGATCCGCATTCCCTTCGCGTGGCTCCACGAAGAGGATGCCGTGAGCTTGCGCCATGAGTTTCCGGTTTGCACTGTCGTGCGCAGGGAACAGGCGTTGACGCGAGAGGCATGGGCGCGGCTCAAGCTCGACCGTGTCGCGCAGGCAGTGGAACTTGGCGAAGCAGGCGAGGGCAAATACCAGGAGAAGCGCCAGGAGCTTATCGAGGCGCTGCGTTCGGAGTATGAGGGCATCACCTTCCGCACCCCTCGCCTCGGCGTGGAGGGCTGCTGCGGACGCGGATGCAACGGCTGCCTGCACTTCTGGAACGAGCCGCGCTATGCCCGCGCCCGTCAGCTTCTGCGATCCAAAGGGCAGGGGGTGCTGCTCTCCGAAGAAGAGGCCCGTGAGCTGAAAGAAGCTACGAAAGGGCTGCCGGTTTAACGCCGGGAAGTTTGCCAGGCGCACTGCCTTGAGGCATAATTATAAGAAAAGACTCTCCTCAAGAATGGGGCACTTCAGGGAGCAGACTATCTAAGCAACCACTCCATAAGCGTCTCGGCTGTACTGCGTAGGAGAATAAGATGACCTCGGAAACGGACACGCATCAATTTTCAAATTGGGCGAAGGAGCGTCTCGATGAAATAGAGGCGACCTTGGCCACGCTTCAGTCTCGTGTCGATACACTGCAAGCGGAAACGAAAAAGCAGGCGGAGAAAACCATCGAAGAAATGCGCGCTCAGCAGCAGGTCTTCCAGGAAATGCTCAAAAGGCAAACCGCGGAAGGCACGGCAAACTGGACGAATTTGATGCGCGGCCTGGAATCAAACTGGGCTTCCTTCGAGTCTCTCGTGCAGAAATACATGAGCGTAACTCGGAAAGACGCCGAGCAACTGCAGGAGACGTTTTCGGCGCGGGCCGAGGCTCAGCGGAAAGCCTGGCAGGAAGCGCTGGAAAGTCTGAGAGGAAAAGCCAGCACCTTCGCTGCGGCCCACAGGAAAGAGGCTGAAGACGCTCTCAATCACCTGAAGGCGGCGGCTGATGAGGCGAAAGCCAGGCTTGAGACGCAGCAGAAGGCAGGGGTGGAATCGTGGGATGCTTTGAAGACCGCGCTTGAGGAAAGCCGGGCGGCGTTCGACAAGGCGACCCATAAGGTGATCGAGAGCTTCAAGAAGACCGCTTAGCCTGGTTATCATTGTGGCCGCCCGGACTTTTGCCCCTGTTACTTAATCTGACATCTCGGTTGGGCGACAGCAGCGTTGAACTTCGCGGTGATCTCTGCTCCCGAGAAGCGCGGAATCGCGCCACGCTTTATGACCTCGTCTCAACGTCTCCCCTTTAGAACTCGACCCTGTAGGGGCACAACATTACGCCACCCGCCGATGCCTTCATTCCGCTAGCATGGCCCGCAACACCTGAAACAGCACAAGGGAGGCGGCTCACGGTTACCAGACCACACTGACACGAACCTCCGAACCCGGAAGTCCGAGTGCTGGCAAAGCCGAGGAAGCTGACTAAGCCTTAGCAGCTTCCTTCATCTCAAGCTGGTCTTTAAGATCGCGCAGGATTTCAGCCGCCTTAGGCACGGAAGCCGCGCCTTCGCCTGCCTGAGCGCCCGCAGGCTCAAGCGCGGGCCGCAGTTCTTCGCGCTTCACTTCGGCGCGCTCTTCGTGCTTGAACTCGATCAGCTGCGTTCTGGGCGTCAGCACTTTGCTTGCCCGGATTTCCCGCGGCGCATCCATGTCCTCGGTGTAAGCGCCCGAACGGAACAGCGTCTCGATCGACTTGGCTACGAGGCGCGTGGTGCGCTGGGCCTGCTCCTCGCTGATCATCTGCTGGGCCTGCGCATCCTTCATTCGCGCCGTGAACCCGGCCGCCATCATCGCAACCTCGATCTGGTAACGAAAATTCTCTTCCGTCGCGTATTTGATGCGGTCCCAGACGTTGATCAGCAGATTGTTGATGTCTTCCATGATGTTGGTGGCGCCGAAGAAATCGAAGGACTTGGCGCTGCCCGAGTCGACGGAATCCGATGGCGAGGTTTACGCCCGCGTCGACATGCAAAGCTGAGAGCGAGGAGTAAAGCTCGTCCATGGAACGGATCACGTTGATGATGATCTGCGGATCGGTCAGCGACCGCTCCTTCTCCGCGATCAGCAAGCGCACGCGCTTGACCTCACGCTCCGTTCCCTGGGCGTCCGTGATGATGAGTTCGCCCTTGTCCGTTTCGCGCGTGAGTAGCTCGCGCAGCTTCGGCATCACGAAAATGACGTTGTAAGCGCCGACGTCCACATCGGAAATGAGCTTCCGGTTCACGGCCTGCTCGCCGTCAATCAGCCCCGACCAGAATCCGATGTCGAGGAGTGGCGTCAGCCCGAAAAACGTCATCAGGTCTTTTTCTTCCTCGCCGAACTGCTGATAGTGGCGCGTGAACTCATTATATGCGAGAAGGATGCGCTGCGTGCGGTTAACGCTGTCAGCTTGCTGTCCGGTTCTGGCGACGCGCAACAACTCACGAATTTGCGCAGCATGAAGGGCCTCGCGCAAACTGTTCACGGCTTTGATAATTCTTTCGCGCCGCATGTATCGTTCTCCTTCACCCTTAGCCCGAATCACTTCGCGCTTCGCGGATGCTAGCTCTTTTTATTGGTTGTGATCATGCCTGCACTTAATGAAACTCCGGAAGACGGAAAGCCGAACAGCGAGCGGATTGCAAAAGTCATTGCAAGATCAGGGCTTTGCTCGAGACGGGACGCCGAAGTCTTGATTGGGGAAAAGCGCGTTTCCGTGAACGGGACTGTCATAGAAAGCGCTGCGCTCGACGTTTCTCCGGCGGATAAAGTGCTTGTCGACGGGAAGCCTCTCGCAGTGCGGGAGCCGCCCCGGCTCTGGCGCTATCACAAGCCGAAGGGACGGGTGACGACCCATAAAGACCCCGAGGGAAGGCCAACCGTGTTCGAGGCCCTGCCGGAAGATCTGCCCCGGCTGATTTCCGTGGGGCGGCTCGACTTCAATACGGAAGGGCTTCTGCTCCTCACGAATGACGGCGACCTTGCCAGGCATCTCGAATTACCTTCCACCGGGTGGGCTAGGCGTTATCGCGTTCGCGCCTTCGGGCAGATCGAGCAACCTAAGCTTGATGAACTTGCGGGAGGCTTGAGAACAGGCGGGGTCAATTACGGCCCGATCGAAGCCTCGCTAGAACGCGAGCAGGGCGATAATGTCTGGGTCACGCTCTTGATCCGGGAGGGCAAGAACCGGGAAGTTCGCCGGATCATGGAGCATCTCGGGCTAACCGTGAACAGGCTCATCCGCATTTCCTTCGGCCCGTTCATGCTGGGCGATCTGGAACCGGGGCAGATTGAGGAAGTGAAGACCAGCATACTGAAGGATCAACTCGGGCCGCGCCTCTCGCGGCAGCTCGGCGTCAAGCGGGCGCCGTTGCGGGAAGAGCGGAGACTTCCTCCGACACGCTCCAAGCCGACCTATCTGCGCCGGAAGCCGGATGCAGCCGAAAGGCCCGAGCGGCATAGTGAAGAACGCCCGATGACGAGGCGGCGAGTCCTGCCGATGGATGGATCGGAGGCTCCTCGGGTCGAACTTGTTCCCGAAAAGAAACGGCGGCCGCAGGATCGCTTCGCTAAGAGCGGCTCCGGTTCTGACAGACCCGATCGGCGCAGCCGGGAAGACCGTCCCGAGCGCGAGAACCGAGATCGGCCCGCCAGTCGCGAGGGCGGGCAGGGGTGGAGCAAGGCGCCCGACCGCGAGAGCCGTGAGCGTACGCCGCGCCCCGAGGGCGAACGCCGTTGGAGCAAAGCGCCGGATCGGGGAGCGCGCGCGGGTGGAGATCGCCCACCGCGTCGTGAAGAAGGGCGCGGCGGGAGCGAACGCCGCTCATTTTCCGCGCGCAACAAGACGGGCCAGGAAACCGGGGAACGCCCTCGTTGGAAATCGCGCCCGGAGCAAGGGGAAGAACGGCCGCGCTCTCGATTCCGCCCAGGGGAAGGCGGAGATCGCGCCTGTCCGGCAGGATCGCGGCCCTGAACGCCGCGGCGAGGACGCTCAAGGGGCGCCGCCCGGATAGGCGTCCTTACCAAGGACGCAGAAAAGACGAAAGCCACGGCGGCGCCGAAAGGCCGAAGTCCTTCGGGAAGCCATTCCGGCGGGATAAGGACGGTGATTCAACAAGCCGCCCATCGTGGCGCGACCGCGAAGCCGGCGAACGGCGCGCCCCTGGGAGCGATGCTCAGGCAGAACGGCCACAGCGCGCTGAGAGGCCCACGTATAGAAAAGACGAGGGCGAGGACGGAAAACCGAGGTCATTCGAGAAGCGCAGCCTTTAGAGGGCCGAGGCGCGAACCATCGGCGCGCGGAGAGGGAAGCGAACGACCCGCCTCGAGGAGTGATGCTCCGGGAGATCGGCCGCAGCGCGCAGAGAGGCGTCCGTATAGAAAAGACGACGGTGCGGGCGGGGCCGGGAAACCGAGGTCATTCGCGAAGCGCAGCTTCAAGTGGGCCGAGGCGCGAACCATCGGCGCGCGGAGAGGGAAGCGAACGACCCGCCGCGAGGAGTGATGCTCCGGGAGATCGGCCGCAGCGCGCAGAGTGGCGTCCGTATAGAAAAGACGACGGTGCGGGCGGGGCCAGGAAACCGAGGTCATTCGCTAAGCCCGGCCTTAAAGGTCCGAGGCGCGAAGCATCTGCGCCGCGCGGAGAAGGCGGCGAACGGCGCGCCACCGGGAGCGATGCACCAGGAGAACGGCCGCAGCGCCCCGAAAGGCGTCCGTACAGAAAAGACGAGGGCGCGGGCGGGGCTGGGAAACCGAGGTCATTCGCTAAGCCCGGCTTCAAAGGTCCAAGGCGCGACGCACCAGGGCGCGGAGAAGGCGGCAAACCATTCAAGCGCCGCGAAGGCTCGCCCCAAAAGCCGCGCCCAGGCGGGCCGCGCAAGCCAAGACCGAAGACCGGTGAGGATAAGCCGTGAGGATCGTCGGCGGGCGCTTTCGCGGGCGTCCGATCGCTGCGCCCGCGGGCACGCTAACCCGCCCGACATCGGACAGGGTGCGCGAATCCCTCTTCAATATCCTCGCGCATGGCGTTGAAGGCTTCAGCATCGAAGGCGCGCGCGTGCTCGACCTTTTCGCGGGCTCCGGCGCGCTTGGCCTTGAGGCGCTGTCGCGCGGCGCGGCCTACTGCCTCTTCGTCGAAGACAACGCCGACGCCCGCGGCGCGATCCGGGAGAATATCGAGGCGCTCGGTCTGACCGGCGCGAGCAAGCTCTGGCGGCGCGACGCCACCAAGCTCGGCCCGGCCGCGCCCATGCAGCCTTTCCAGCTCTTGTTCGCCGATCCGCCTTATGGAACGGGGCTTGGAGAACAAGCGCTCGGCGCTGCGGCGGCAGGAGGCTGGCTTTCGCCCGGCGCGGTTTGCGTTCTGGAGGAGCGCGCCGATGTTGCGGTCGAGGTTCCGGCGGCTTTCGCGCCCCTCGATGTGCGCACCTACGGCGATACGGCGCTTCATTTCCTGCGCAAGACTTGACCTCTGCCAGACGGCTCAACTCTCGAACAGGCCAAATGCTATGGGCTGTCCGGCTTTCCCGCTGAGTTTTTCACTCCCGGTTCGCCTAGGAAGAACGACCGTGAGCTTAAAGTTTATGGGCGGAAGTTCCTGCTGCGACCTCATTGGGATAAGGCTTGCCGTTGGGGTCGAGATCGTCAAACTTCGCCTCGACGACGCCATCAACATAGGGCGGTCCCTTGCCGCCTCTTACGACGTGGGGAAAGGCCTTCGCGGCTTCGGCCGGCGGCCAGAAGTTGACAACCACGGCGGTACGTCCAGGCCAATGCGTAAATCTGACCGATCATCCTTTGCGAAGGTCCGAGGGGTTGGTGGGGGCAGCGGGATCAGCGCTGCTATGAGAAGGATTACAAGGACCGGGATGAAAAAGAGAAACAACAAAAACCAAGACGCAACTCCGATCTCTGCTCTTTCACATACTTAGTTAGCTCCCGTGGCTCTCCCCGGCTAAGCCGAGGCTCATTTAAACGTGTAATTCCGAGTGAATGCAATGCGACCGTCACCCGCATACACGATGATGAAGGAGTCAAAGAGCGCCCGCACCTATGCCCAAGGAAGCTCTGCCTTTCAGGAGGCAAAGCACAGCCTCTGAAAGGTGAGCCTCAGCGCACTTCTTTATTCAATAGCGCACGCCTATTCCGCAAGTCTGAGTGCGCTTTCCTGATTTGGGGGGATGCAGCGGTCAACTTCCGATGACTCAGCTATCGGAGTACGCTGAGGCGCCAACTGCTGATGCAGCCACAGTCAGTCGTCGCGATAGATGCGTTCGCGGCGCTCGTGCCGCTCCTGGGCTTCGAGGCTCAGCGTCGCCACCGGCCTCGCGTCGAGGCGCTTCACGCCGATCGGCTCGCCTGTTTCCTCGCAGTAACCGTAGGAGCCGTCCTCAATGCGCTCAAGAGCTGCATCTATCTTAGCTATCAGCTTGCGTTGGCGGTCACGCGCGCGTAGCTCTATCCCGCGGTCGAACTCGTAGCTCGCCCGGTCGGTGACGTCGGGATGTTGCGACAACTCCTGCAGCGTTTCCAGAGTTCCCTTGCTCTCTCGAAGGATGTCATCACGCCAGGCGAGAAGTTTTCGCCTAAAGTAAGCGCGCTGGCGCTCGTTCATGAATGGTTCGTCTTCAGACGGCTTGTATTCTGGAGGCACATCTATGCCGCCCATGTCGCCCCCTATTTGCACGAACATCCCTACTCATCATAGCGAGAACGGATCAAGACTTGGAAACCCCACTATCGCAACGATTGCAGCCGTTATGACCGTCAACGCCTTCCAAGTCAAGAAGGCACAATCGGCGCTCGCTCCCCGACTTTGACCGGCTCCTGCCACACTCTTTTGTTGAATGATTGACCCGAAACTAGAAGTTGGGCATAACATCACAATCACAGCGCCTTAGTTGTGCTACCTTCGCGAGCCGTGCATCTCCCGCGTAACTGGGGCCTTGTCTGTACCAATGATTATTAAACTCGCGATACGCAACTTGCTGCACGATCGTGCGCGCTTTCTCGTAACCCTTGTCGGCGTCCTTTTTGCCGTGGTGCTTCTCGCGGTGCAGCTCGGGCTTTATCTCGGCGCACGCAAAATGATCGTGGGCATGATCGAGCATACACCGGGCGACATCTGGATCTCGGCCTATGGTGCGAACAGCTTTGAGCAGGCCCCGATTTTGACGGGACGCGAACGTTTCCTGGCGCTATCCGTTCCAGGCGTCGCATCCGTGACACCCCTTATCGTGTCTTTCTCGGGATGGCGCAAGCCTGAACTCGGGCAGCGTGAACGTCATTGTTATCGGCACAGAGAAGGAGCAGGGAAGCCTCGAACCCTGGAATGTGGTCGAGGGCGCTGCCGCGCCGACCCTGCAGGACGGCGTTATCGTGGATAGGACCTATACCAGGATCCTTGGCATTTCGGGTGTGGGCGCAATGGCGGAAATCGCCGGACAGCGCGTGCGGGTTGAAGGCCTCACGAACGGCATCCGGTCTTTCACCACATCTCCGTTCATTTTTACGAGCATGAAAAAGGCGCGGGAAATTCTGTCCGTGCCGCCGGATCAAGCCACCTTCTACACCATCAAGGTTTTGCCGGGCGCCAATCCTACGCAAGTGAAGCAGGACCTCGCGGTAAAACTGCCGAATGTGTCTATTTACACCAGGGCGGAGTTCCTGAAACTCAATCTCGATTTTTGGCTCTTTGGAACCGGCGCCGGCGTCGCGCTCATAGGCGGCGCATTTCTTGGCCTTGTCATTGGAACCGTTATCGTTGCCCAGACGCTTTACTCAAGCACGAAAGACCATCTAACCGAATTCGCAACATTAAGGGCTCTTGGTTCGTCATCCTCTTACTTGCATAAGGTTATACTGGTGCAAGCGAGCGTGAGCGCCATTCTTGGTTTTGCTATTGGCATCGGGGTTTCGCTGGTGGTGGCGCAGTTCAGCGAGGTCACGCCGATGCCCATTGTGTTGACGCCACTTTTGGCACTCCTTCTTTTCGGAGCGACGGTGGCGATGTGCGCACTCTCTGCGATCTCATCCATATACAAGGTGACGAAAATCGATCCTGCGATGGTGTTTGCGCGATGACACGGGAGCCAATTCTCGAAGCGCAGCATATCGTCAAGGAGCTTGGCGAAGGCGAGGGCAAGGTTCTCGCCCTGAACGACGTCAGTCTCTCTCTTTATCCGGGCGAGTTCACGCTTCTCATGGGACCGTCAGGCAGCGGTAAGACGACGCTTCTTTCGATTCTCGGCTGCATTCTGACCCCGACATCGGGCTCGCTGAAGCTCGCGGGCGAGAGCGTGGATGCACGCACGCCGGAAGAACTCGCCAGCCTCCGCCGCAGCTACCTCGGTTTCATTTTCCAGTCCTACAATCTGTTTCCGACGCTCAGTGCGCTCGACAATGTGAAGATCGCTCTCGATGTCCGCGGCTTTTCACCGAGAGAGCGCAGAGAACGCGCGCTCCGCGCGCTTCACGACGTCGGTCTCGATCATCGGCTTCGCAGCTATCCTGGAACCCTGAGCGGCGGCGAGAAACAGCGCGTTGCGATTGCGAGGGCGATTGCGTCATCGCCGCCGATCATCCTCGCCGACGAGCCCACCGCAGCGCTCGACGCGGAAAACGGTCAGGCCGTCATGGAACTGCTCGCCAGGATCGCGAAAAAGGACAAATGCGCCATTCTGGCCGTGACGCACGATCCGAGGACGCTTCCATATGCGGATCGCATCGTCGAAATCGAGGATGGCAAGATCCAAGAACCAAAAAAGAGCGGGCAATTCGCAAAAATTGTAGCCGACAAAATACTAGGGAGTGAAAGCGCATCGAACACTTTTCAGAGAAAGCGGCAAGTCAATGCGTAGAATACAACCCACTTCCTGGATCCTTCTTTTCGGTCTGGCTGCTTTCGGAATAATACTCCTCGGCCAGGCCGGAGTCCCAGTCCCGGGGTTCGCGCCTGCGCATTCGGAACAGACTGCGGCCCCCGAGGCAATCTGGGCGGCTGCCGCTCCTGGCCGGGTTGAGCCGAAAGGACGCGAGCTTCGTATTGTTGCGCCGGCCCCCGCAATCATCAAAGAGGTTCTGGTCGGTTTGAACGACCGGGTTCAGAAGGGCGACCTCCTGATCAGGCTCGATGACGAGGAGCTGAAGGCGAGACTGGCGGCCGCCAAGGCGCAGGCCGCGGTCAGAACCAAGGACCGGGATGACGTGAAGGCCTCCGGAGGAGCGCTCGACCGGCGGAAGGCGGAGGACGGTCTTTACAATGCCGAGCGCGCCGCTTTCGACGCCAGATTGGAGCTGGACCGCCTTATTGCAGACGCGCGAGAAGGCAAGGCCTCGCTTGCCGACGTCCAAAACGGCCGGGCTGCGGTCACCGCAGCCAATGAGAAGGTGCAGCAGGAGCAGCAGAAGCTGAAGAAAGTGCTCGCCAAGGATCTGCCTGCGCTCAAGCGCGAGGAGGCCGCGCTCGCCGCTGCCCGCGCCGACGTTGCCGCACTCAGCGCGAACCTTGAGCGCATGCGCATCCGGGCCCCTATCAATTCCGCGGTTCTTGAATTGAACGCAAAGGTCGGCGAAATGGCCGGTCTCGCTGCCGAAAGCCCATTGTTAACCCTCGGAGACGCGCAGCACCTCCAGGTGCGGGCCGAAGTCGAAGAACGCGACGTCAGCAAGATCTATCAGGGCCAGTCCGCTGTCGTGAAATCGGACGCGTTCCCGGACCGGACGTTCGATGTCCGGGTTTCCACGATCGCCAAAGCGCTGGGCGCGCCGCAACTCTCATCGCGGAACAGGCGCAAGCAGGCGGACGTCGATGTCCTCGAGGTTGTGCTGGACGTTGAGGAAGGCGTTCCGCTGCTGCCGGGGATGCGGGTGGATGTCCTGTTTCGCGAGGCCGCGGCAGCACCGAAAAGCTCGTCTGCGAGCCCGCAGCAATAAACCTACTCAGATGGCGCGGGTTGCCCGGGATTGAGGAAGGGCTTCAGCCCCTCCTCGGGCGTCGTCATCTGCTCGGAAGGTGAGCGAACTGAACCAATGCTATATCCATCGATGGCCGCCGCAGACTTGAGGGTTCGTTCGATTTCCGCGATCGAGACGTATCGGCCCTCGCAAGGCGCCTGCAGTCCCAGATTATAGCGCACTTCGATGTCTCGATAGGCGACGTTCACCTCTTGGTCGCCATAGGTCGCTGTGCCGAAGAACAGACTGGACGAAGGCAGACAGAAGCCGACGGCAAGCAGCTTCCATTGCTCTGCAAAGATTGCAAAGCGCTCCGCGAAGCTCCGCCCCACACGCTCGTAAGTCATGGCCGGGTTGGAGGCGGGCCAAACGAACAGGAAACGAAACTTGTTTGCCGAGACCGGGGCAATATTGGTGAGCGCCGCGTCGGGTTGTCTGCGCGCGACCTCGAACAATTCGCTCATGCTCTTTGGATCGAGCGAATTCACAATCGCTCTGGCCTGGTCGCCGGCGACGGATGCCTCCGGGATAGCGACGCACATTGCCAGCAAGCCGGCGCCAATGGCCTTAAAAGTCTGTTGTCGTATCATGTGCGTAATGTTGCGTTTAAGTGATCCGGTCGTCAACATAATCACTGCAACTTGCGCGGAAATCGAGCGGCCAGCCAAATGTTGCAATCGACAAGCTCACTTTTTTGCCTTAAGTAAGCGCATTCCAGCTCAACTGGCGCGGCGAGCTTGCGCTCTTTTAAGAGCGGCATGAAGGCTCCTTTGATGTGCCGCAGAAGGAATTCAGGTTATGAACATCATCGAGACGCTCGAAAAAGAGCAAATGGCGCAGCTCGAGGCAAAGCGCCGCATCCCTACCTTCCAGCCCGGCGACACGCTGCGCGTTAGCGTCAAGGTCGTGGAAGGCACCCGTGAGCGCCTTCAGGCTTATGAGGGCGTCTGCATTGCCCGGTCGGGCAGGGGCTTCAATGAAAGCTTCACGGTGCGGAAGATTTCTTATGGCGAGGGCGTCGAGCGCGTGTTTCCGCTTTACTCTCCGCTCATCGACAGCATCACGGTTGTGCGCCGCGGCAAAGTGCGCCGCGCGAAGCTCTACTACCTTCGCGGCCTGCGCGGCAAAGCAGCCCGTATTCCCGAGCGGACCGATGCGCGCGCGAAGGCCCTGAAGGCAGAATTCAAGGGCTTCAAGCGGCCGAAAGGCAATGCTGATGACCTCAAGCTCATCAAGGGGCTCTTGGCCAATGACGAGAAGCGCCTGAACGAGATCAACGTGATCAAGTTCGAGCAGCTCGCGAATTTCTCGGACGAAGAGATCGCGCTGGTGGACGACTATCTCAAGCTCGGCGGCCGCCTTGAGCGCGAGGATTGGCCGGGCCAGGCGCTCAAGCTCTTGGCGGAGACGACGGCGGGCGAAGTTCCCGCCATCGAGGAAGAGGCCGCACCGCAGGCTTAGCGGTTCGAGAGAGAAGCTGGGCAACGCCTGTTGCCCAGTGATGTAATCCCAAACCTTTAGTAGTGCCTGACCGCGGTGCGTCGATGCACAACGGTGCCAGTCCGCGGGTGGATGGTAGCGCTGCGCCTGACCATGGTGCCGCCCGTCGCATAAGTGCCACGATGCCCCATAGCAGCGCCGCGTGGTCCAACGCAGGCGGCGTTATAGACCCCCTTCGCACACATGACCGCGGATGCTTCTGTGGCATTGGTCAAAATCCCCGCGCCCAGAGCAAATGTAAGTAAGATGAATTTCCGCATGGTATCCTCCCTTCAGCTTCGAGCAGGCCGAAGCTGTTGCAGAGCTTAGCGTAAGTACAGTGCCGAAAGAATAATTCAATTTGAACGCAATTAAGTAATGAAGATGAGTTTAGAAGCGTTTTTATGTAGTTTTTCGAAAGTATGTTTGGAAGGTCAGAGCTCCGGCTTAAACACCATTAAGTAGAAAATTACAAGAACGGCTGTGAAGGCTGGCCAGCCAAGGATGAACCAGAAGCGCAGATAGCGAAAGTACGAGGGTGGCAGGGGCTCGCCGCCGCTCCTGAGGCAGATCTCCGCCATGCGCCTGAGCTGAATTTGCAGCCAAACAACAGGCAGCCAGCACGCGCCAACAAAAACATAGAGTGCGATCGACAGCGCGAGCCAGCCGCTGGTCAGCGGCACGCTCGCCTGAAGAGCCATCGCTACCCCCGTGACCGGCTGTGCGACAACAGCGGGCGCCGTAAACAGCCAATCGGCCAGCACCACAGAGCGCCCCACGGCCGCCACCACGCGCGGGTCTTTCGTCCTGAAGGCAAGGAAGCCGTGAAACGCCGTCCCAAGACCGGTTCCGAACAGCAGCGTCGAACTCAGGATGTGGATGTACTTCAGGAAAAGGTAGCTCATCGCCTCGCTTCGAGCGCGATCATGGTCAGCGTGGCCAGCATGACGGCGAGGTTCTTCGTCAGCGGCCCGAAAGGCTCGCTCCAGACCTGTGGGACCGCGATCGTGGCGAGAACCGTGAATACAAGCATAGCGACGATCTGCAGAACCCCGACAAGGGCCGGGCGGAAATTGGCAAGCAGCGCGGAACCGAGCACCGCGTCCAGAGCCGCCGCTCCGTAGACCAGCGCGGAGGCTTGAGCGTCGCTTACGCCCAGCGCTGACACCATGGCGATGCTCTTATCGAGCGGATAAACGAACGCAGATATGATTGCCGTCGCGATCCATATCAGGGCAATTCCGGTTCGCAATGCAGGCTTGAAGAAGTAAAGCCGTGCATGCCACAGGTCGGCCTGCGTCGAAGGGTCCGCGGCCATCGCTTCCGACAACGGGCGTGGCAGCCACTGCAAGGCCTCTTCCAGGGGCGTCACGCAGGCGGTGTTGCCGCGCGCAAGCATGTCGAGGCTTTGCCGGGAAAGTGCACCAAAGAAGAAATGCCCTCCCAAAGCCGATGCTCCCCGCAGGAACCATTCGGGTACCGTGAACACCCCGGCCGGGGGCAGAAGAAGCCAGCGGCGGAGCGTATGCGTCAGCTGATCGGTCGTCATCGGCTTGGGGCCGGCGAAGTCCAGCTCCCGCGGCGACGGCTCCTCCCGCTCCAGGAGAAGGCAGATGCCGTTGGCAAGATCGGAAACATGAAGCGGCTGGAGTTCCCACCTTCCCGCAGCGAGCCGTGGAGGGCGCGGCAAGGCTCCAAGAGCGGCGAACAGAGCCGTGCTTTGGCCGCCCCTCCCGATTACGAGCGAGGGCCGGACGACCGTCCATCCGAGAAGCTGATGGCTCTCCGCGAGCGTCAGGCAAAGATTATCGGCCTTACGTTTGGTAAGGTGGAACCTGGACTTGGCGTTATCGTCGGCTCCAAGAGCCGAGATCTGAACAAGCTTTTGAATCCTGAGCTCGGCGCAAGCCTCGAAAAGCGCCCTCGGCCCCGTCACATGCACAGCTTCGAGGCTATTGGCTCCGTCGCCCTGAAAAATGCCGGCCGCGTTAACCACCGCGTCAACGCCTTGGAGGCGCTGCCGCCAGTCTTCCAGACTATCGCGGGCGAAGTCGCAAGCGAGCGCTTTCCAGGCAGGAAACATCAGACGGAGACGCGCCGGGTTTCTTCCGCAGGCTATGATCTCGTGTCCGGCTCGAGCAGCCTCGATGGCGATGTGCCGTCCGATAAAGCCGCCGGCACCGACGACCAAAACCCGCATGGGGCTAACTCCGCTTGCATAGATCCTTTGCCCGCCGGGAGTGTAAAGAGGACCTGCTCTCTATGGCGCTTGCGCATTGTCGCAGGGAGCCCTCGCCAGTTGTATTTCGGCGCGCCGTAGCGTCGCACATTGGCAGCAAAGTTGTGGCGGCATTATGCACGGGCTGCGTATGCGCTCTGGCTTACGCTCACAAGCCCAGCGCTTCGAGAATGAGCAAGTTCACTGCGTTCATATCGTAATATCGCAAAGCCAGGCGTCTGCTGGCCTCGGCCATCTGGGGAATCAGGTCGGGCCGATGCAAAATCTGGATCATCCCGCGAGCCAGGGACTCTGCGTCGCGAACCGCCACATGGTAGCCGTTCGAGCCTTCCTGCACAAAATCGCGGCAGCTGCGCGTATCGGTTGTAATGATAGGCCGGCCCAGCGCGAGAGCCTGGAAAAGCGAGCGCGGAGCGCCGTTGCCGTAAGACGGCGCAACGATGACGTGGCATTTCGCGATCAGCCGGCCCGGGTCGTCGACGGGACCGATATATTGGACGAACTCCCGATATTGCCGGAGCACGGCGGTGGGCAAAGGCGAGGCCGCTTCTCCAGGCGTGCTCGCCAGGAAGAACCGCGCGCGCCGAGCCTTGAGGCGCATAGCCTTTGCCGCTTCGCAAAATTCGACGATGCCTTGAAGCCGGTCGAGCGGCGCCGCCATCAGGAAAAGCACGCCCCGGTCGAGCGGGGGAAGGGGGTGCTTGATATGGCGTTGCAGATCCTCTCCCCAGCCGCCAACGGTAAGCTGCGGTTTCTTTTCGGCCAGGAGCCTGTTTTCCTGCGCATAGGCGCGGTCGTACGGGCTGTGAAAGATTACGGCGTCGCTCCAGTTGAAAATGGTCCGGTAGACCGTCTTCAAGGCTTGGCGATGTCCCCAGGCCGCGGGGCTCGCACCCTCCATGAACGCTGGGCCAAGACTCGGCACGATCGTGACGACATGCGGCACGCGGGCGATCTTGGCGGCGGCAACGTTCAGGGCTCCATTGCGCGCGGATTCGACAAGGAGCACGTCCGGATGGGCATCGGCCAGCACCGCGCTGAGTTCGCGCATGCGCCGATACTTGTCCCAAAGCGCAAGCTGCGGCGGCAGGGAATAGGGCTCCGCGCCCAGGTGAGAAAGGATGCGAAGCTCGTCGTTCGAGAGGCCGGGCGCGAGTGCAGAAACGAGGTGGCCGCGGTTCACCATGTCGAGAATGAGGCCGTGGCAGGAATTTATCAGCGCGCCTGCAGACGCCGCCGTGACGGCGACGCGCTTTTTTTGGGCAGGCAAGGGCAGGTAAGGCCGCGAGGGGGCCGCGGGGGTCGAACTCGAAGAAGGGGCGGCAGGCAGGACATTCAACACTAACCGCATCACACGTCACAGACCCGTTAGATGGCGCTGGCCGGGATAAATTACGTGGCAGCCATTAACTTTTTAATATCACTGCGCCGCCTGCGTCAAAGGCCACGCTGACGCTATTCGGGCGCGGCTGTAGGCAGCTGCGCGCCGTTCCTCGGCAGGATGGGTGGTTTATTGGAGGGCTGTCGCGGTCTCGGCGCCAGACGCGGCGAGCGCATCCCTCTTGATACGGGCCACCATCGAGGCGAGACCGTTCGAGCGCTGCGGCGTGAGATGGTCGTTCAAGCCCAGCCTCACAAAGACGGCCTTCTCGTCGGTCGCGAGGATGTCGCGGGCACACTTGCCGGAGTAGAGGGTGAAAAGTACGGCGATGAGGCCGCGCACGATATGCGCATCGCTATCGCCGCGAAAGTCGAGGACCGCATCCGGGCCTTGCCCTTTTGCGTGCGAGATAAGCCAAACCTGGCTTGCGCAGCCCCGCACTTTTGTCGCCGGGGTACGTTCGGAGTCATCCAAGGGGGAAAGCCCGCGGCCGAGCTCGATCAGATAGCGATACCGGTCCTCCCAGTCATCGAGGAAACTGAAATTGTCGACGAGTTCCTCAATCTCCATGCCGCCCACCGCTAACCTTTCCGTTTCATGCATGCTTTAATGCAAATATCGAGCCAGTGAAGGGGTAGCACAAGGCTGCCCGGTTAATACGGCTTGACGAGGCGTTCGAGGTAATCGAGCTCGATAGGCGGCCGGGAGGGCTGGCCAAGTCTCTTCCGAAGCTCATCCAGGATGGCGCGCGCCCGCTGGACGGTAATTTCGTCCGGCACTTTGACGCTTTCGCCGTCGTCGAGCCGGTCGCCCTGCTTGCGTCCCAGGGGATCGCGGTTCGCCTGGCCACCCCGCTTGCCGCCCGCGCGCATCATCTGCTCGGCCATGCTGCGCGCTCCCTGCCGCAGATTCTCGACTGCGCGGCCTTCCTGATCGCCTGCTTCGCCGAGATCGCTCTGCTTCAGCGCCTCGCCGGCGTCACCCATAGCGCCCTCAGCTTCCTGCAATTTCTTCATGACGGGATCGTTGTCCTTCGCGCCCATGTCGGCAAGCAGCTCTTGCAGCTGGCGCTGAAGGTCTCCCTGCCGCTTTGCGAGGTCCGAAGGGCTCTTGCCACGGCCCTGTTGCCCACGCTCGCCCTGCTGCTGCCTCTGGCCCTGGCCGCGTTGCCCGCGCTGACCTTCGCGCTCATTATCGCTCTGTTCGCCTTCGCTTCCCTGCTGCGCGCGGAAGGTTTCATCCAGGAGCTGCTGCTGTTGGCGGAGCATATCGGTCATGTGGTCGAGGCGCTGCATGCTCTCCTTGTCTTCCTCTCCCGAGCCGGCTTGCGCGTTTTGGATCGACTCCAGGATGTCCTGGAGTTCGCTCATCATCTGAGCGGCGGCTTCGGTTGAACCCGACTTTGCAAGCCGCTCGATCTTGTCGAGAAGCTGCTGCAAATCCTGCGGGGAAACTGTCTTGGAATTTGGCGACATCGCGGCGTTGTTGTTCTTGCCCTGCTGCTGCCTGAGCGCCTGCAAGTAAGTGTTCAGCGCCTGGCGAAGCTCGGCCATCAGCTTCTGGATCTCCTCCTGAGACGCGCCTCGCTCGATTGCGTCTTTCAGGCGCTCCTGAGCGGCCCGCAAATCCCGCTCGGCGCTCGACAGGTTTCCATCCTCAATACGAATGGCGACGTCCCAGAGCTGATCGACAACGCTTTCCACGTCCTCAAGGGTTGGCGAGTGCCTCAGCCGC
This sequence comes from uncultured Alphaproteobacteria bacterium, assembly GCA_963833565.1. Classification (GTDB taxonomy): domain Bacteria; phylum Pseudomonadota; class Alphaproteobacteria; order Rhizobiales; family Rhodomicrobiaceae; genus Rhodomicrobium. The sequence continues at coordinate 14,668 of CAWHYO010000017.1, read as the reverse complement.
CAGTAGGAGGAACGCAGGCCGAGGTAAATCGTCGGCGCTGTTCCTTCGTCCTCAGCGCTGATGCCAAGCGCATTGATGTTGCTTGCCACGCGCGTCGTATCGACCGGACTTTCGACGAGAGAGCGCCGTTGATCGATGACGGCTTTCGCGAGCGGCTTCGTGAACTTCCGCTCCGGCAGGATGATGCCTCTAGGCGCGCTGTATCCCACGTGTCCGGCTTCATCCTTGGCGGCAAGCGTTATCACGGCGGGAAGGCCAGCCCAGGGATGGGCGGTCAGATCCTTGTAAGTCTTGCCCTCAGCGGTTTTCACCGGCGCGCGCGGCAGCGAAAGCGGAAACACGGGCGGCTTGCCGATCTGCGCCACGGGTTCAGAAGCGCGGCCTTCGGGAGTTTCGGTAACGCGATCGATGCGCGCCTCGGCGCTGGAAACGCCATAGTCGTCATCCACCTTGTATTTGAACAGCATGACGGCGCGATGGGACACCTCGATCGGCCCTGTGAATGCGATGGTGGGCGCGTGATCCGGCGCAACCGTCAGCGGCCACGATTTCACGGACTCCAGAAGACCGCCGATGGTGAGGGTGGCGCTTTCATGAAGCGTCTGCGTGTATTCGGTATAGGTATCGCCTGCTTGGGCCGCCGGTTCCAGCGTTTGCGAATGCACAGGCGAGTTCAGAGTAACCCTGTAGTCCTTCGCGCCGGGGCCGTTGATCTTGACTGTCAGCAGCGATCCTTCCGGAACGGAAACGGGCTCGTTTCCGCCTGCTGCACTGGCGAGCACGAAAGGCTCTTTCCTCGTGTAGGGCGGCGGAGAGATCCAGGCGTCGATGCGGAAGTCGGGGCCGCCGGGCGGAATTTCCGGCACCTTGAATGCGGCTTTCACCCGGCCCGGCAAATCCGTCGAGGCCCACGCCGCGACAGCCACAAGCATGAGGACAAGAAGCGCTCGCAGGGCGAAAGGGTCGTGACGGTCGATGCGGGGGCGAGCCGGACCTGCCTTCAATTTGTCGAGCGACTTGGCGGCACGAGCGCGATGCGCCTCCCATAGAGCGGCGGTTTCAGGAGAGGCGGCGTCCTGCGAGAGCGTGTCGTTGTAAGCCGTGAGCGGGCGATGTTCGATCGCTGAGGCCTGCTCGATGCGGGCGATGGACTTTTCGCGGGTCGGCCGTGTCCACAAAGCAAGCGGCACGAAAGAAAGCGCAAGCGCAATGCCGAAAGCCCAAAGCAGACCGAGATGCACGCGCGGCGGCAGCCATTGCCATACTTCAAAAGCTGAGAGCACAACGAAGACGCCGCAGACCGCCACCGGAAGCCACACACGGGGCCACAGCGTCTCGAAGAGCATCGCCAGCTTTGCGGCGCGCACTTTGCTTTCGACGAGACGTTCCTCACGCGAAGGGGCTTTTTCCGCCGCAGCGTTCCCGGACTTATCTTTTTCCGTCATGGAAGGACGATACCATACAAAATGTGGCTCACCAGGGTTGTTTCGCCAGCGCCCTCACACCGGCTGCCGGAGCTTCATCGCGGCAGCGAGCGTGCCTTCGTCGAGATAATCGAGTTCTCCGCCGATGGGAACGCCCCGCGCAAGCCGCGTGATCTTGACCGGCAAGCCCTCAAGCTCCGCCGCGATATAATGCGCCGTCGATTGCCCTTCCACCGTCGCGTTGAGCGCGAGGATGATCTCGATAACGCCCGGCGCATGCGCGCGCTCGACCAGCTTCGCGATGGTGAGATCGTCCGGCCCGCGCCCGTCGAGCGGCGAGAGCGTGCCGCCTAGCACGTGATAGCGCGAGCGCACGATCCGCGCCCGCTCCAAGGCCCACAGATCGCCCACCTCCTCCACCACGCAAATGAGCGTGGCGTCGCGCGTCGCGTCCGAGCAGATGGCGCAGGGCTGCTGCGTGTCGATGTTGCCGCATTCCTTGCAGATCGCGATCTTGTCCGCGGCGTTGGCGAGCGCGCGGGCGAGCGGCAGAAGAAGCTGCTCGCGCTTCTTGATGAGATGCAGCGCCGCCCGCCGCGCCGACCGCGGCCCAAGCCCCGGCAGTTTGCGAGCAGCGCGATCAGCTCTTCGATTTCGGCGCCGGAGGTTTTCTTTTGCGGGGCGTGCATAGCGCCTTAGGTAACGAATGGGTTCTCGATCCGCAACCGTCCGATGTGCTGGCCGCCGCCCTACAATTCCTTACTGTGCCTGTATCGCTGCTCCTGCTTCTGAAACGCGGCATCTTCTTTTGGTCCATATGGTCCAAATATCAGGGCGCTGGCTTACGCTTACGCATTCCCTGATCTGAAATCGTATGAGAAAGCGCCTTGCTGCGGTGTTAACGGCATTAAGTCATTGAAAAAAAGCAGTAAAATCAGAAGATCATGTGTGCCGCCGCTGCTTCGGACGGCGCGGACACGGTTAATTTGCGAAGTCAGATTATATTTAACGGATTTTTGCTCGTCCCAGTAAAGGATGAAATTCCCGCATTAAATTCTATTTTATGGGAGGTCATGTGCAAGAAAAACGTGTTTGTTTTGAAGCGCTTGGCGCAATGTATTTCCGGTCACATCGAAGGCACAGCGCTTTTTATCTTGCGCGCTATAAACGGATTATTTAGCAAACGATGACCGAAATAAATCCGGCGCGCTTCTCTTAACCCTAGCCAGTTAAAGCTACCAAAGGCACGGAAAATAGCAACCATCCGTTTACCTTGTGGCTCGCGGGTTTGCGCCGTGCGCCAGTTGTGGGAGAAATACCCTCTACCAACGGGGAAGGCTGTTAGACGGTTCGCCGCGGCCTCCATCTGTTTCCCTCATCGCTGCCTCGAACGCCGCGATCCATTCCTTCTGATCCGCCGTCAGCTTACCCTCCGCATCGAGCCGCTTCAGGATCGCGAACCCGTCCGCGAGATGTCGCTGCTCATCACCCGCTCCCGCTTCTGCGATCTTCCAGGCGCTAACCACCAGATCCGTTTGGCAAACCACGTTGTTGGGGTCGAGCGGCGGCAAGCATCCTTTCGGATCTCGAGCCCGTCGTTGAAAGGCTTTAAGCGCGCCGTCGCGGTCGCCTCGCGCGCTGGCTACATCGCATCATTATGGTCACAGACAATCGCGCTGCCATTCGGCGTCTGATCGCGATCGCGAGTCGATTCAGCTGCTTCATTCAAGCCGCTAAAGCCATTGAGTGGTCGCGCTGCGAACGAACTTGTCGCCAGCTGTCATAGCTTACGAAGATCCGCTGCCACGGAGTTATTCGGATCGAGTGCCGCAAGCTTTTGCAATCTCAAGGCCTTCCTGCAAGGCTCGAAGCGCCTCCGCGGTCGGCTGACTGCGCAGATGTCTCCGATGCGGTCATAGCTGACGGACAGATCGCGCTGCCATTCGGCGTTGCCGGGGTCGCGCGCCGCGAGCTTCTTTCCAATCTCGAGCCCGTCCTTATAGGCTTTGAGCGCGCCGTCGCGGTCGCCGCGAGCGGCGCTGATATCGCCGATTCTATCATAGCTAACGGAGAGATCGCGCTGCCATTCGGCGTTGTCGGGATCGCGCGCCGCGAGCCGCCTTTCGAATCTCGAGGCCGTCGTTGATAGGCTTTGAGCGCGCCGTCGCGATCCCCTTGGGCGGCGCATGATTGTCGCCGATGCATTGTTACAACAAGTCAAATTCTGCTGGTACTGAGTATCATTCGGTTTTCTTTCGGTCAGGTTTGTTCAAAACGTCTAAGGCTGCTTCGTGGTAGATCAAGGCACCACTTTCTATCTCCACGAGCAGTCTTAAGGTTTGCCCAGCTCGCTCATAACTCACGGAAAAATTGTGCTGCCATTCGCAGTTGCCTCAGTATAGCGACGAGTAATCGAGCTCTCGTCTGCAGGATCGTGGGCGGCGAGACCCTTCATATCAGGCCATTAAGGCCTTCAGCGCGCCGTCAGCGGTCGCCTCGGGCGGCGCTGATATCGCCGATCTTGTTAGTAGCTCGACGTAGAGATCGCGTCTTGCCATTCGGCCTTGTCTACTGCAGCTCTCTGACATCCGCTTGGCCGCGCTCATAATGCTTCAGAGCTTGCATCCCGGTTTCCCAGCCCCGCCATCAACGTCCCCCAACAAGAAATAGCTCCAAGTGGATGTAAGTGAGGATCATCCAGTGTTGGACGCAGCGCGATGAGGATGCTCGAAGGAGCTTCTTGCGCCTGTCAAGATTGCCCGCCCGCATTTGAATATGGCCGAGATACCAGAGCGCTTCCCAATCATCGGGGTCGAGTTGGGCCGCCTCTGCATAGGCGGCAAGCGCCTTGGCGGTGTCGTAGAGATAGGCCAAGAGCCCCGAGCCTCTTTGCCGCCAGTGCGGCGCCCTTCCGGGCTTCAGTCTCGCCTTGTCTTATGCTGCGCCATGCGGGCCGTTGCCGCCAGCTTCTGCTTCGTCAGAATGGCTTCGATCTTATCGAGGCCGAACCCGCGCGCCTCCATTTCTTCAACGGCTCAGGTTTTCTTCCCTCGGCTGCACCGGCAAGCGCATCGGCCGACCGCCGACGCGTGAGCTTGGCGCAGAGGTCGCCGAAATGGCGTCTGTCTGAGGTTGAGCAGCAAACTCGTAGAAGAAGCTCGTTGGTAATTGCGCCGGCAGACAGCGGCGGCCAGAGTTATGGGCCGAGTCGAAGTGTTTGCTGATCGACGATGTGCTTGCGTTCTGAGGCGCGCGCGGAATCGCGCTCTGGCGCTTCGCCTTCGCGCCGTCAGAGGCCGGGGCCGCGCCCGCGAAACCATCCGGGGCCACGAACATCAGGCGCGGCTTCTTCCGCATCCGCTTGCCCAGTCGTATTCCATCTCGGTGATGGAGCGCGTGCTTGTTGTCGCCTTTCGGCTCCCAGCCCCGATAGTGTTCCTATCAGTGCCGACAAACGCATTCGCTCTCCTCAACGCGCTTCCGGCAGAAAGGCATGGCGTTGTCGTCGCGCGCGCCCCAATCCTCCATCGCAGTCGAGCCGGAACCAGTCGTAGCCGCGGAAGTCCTCGATGATGCTGCGGCGCGCCAGTCGCTGAGATCTTCGCCGGTGGAGCTGAGGAAAACGGTTTTGCGCATAAGGCCGCCGCATGAATGAAGCAACGGCCGAGCTTATAGCAGGTGCGGCGGGAAGGTTGAAGTGCGGCGGCGGGAGTGCCGCTATCATTTGTAGAGTGTCAGGCTATCGTGGCGCCGATCCGCAGCACGGCCAGCTTTGCGCGGGGCAGGCCGCTCCGGGGCAGATAGCGCCACGCGCTCGGCCGGGAGCCGGACAAACACCGTCGTTCCCTCATCCGGTGTGCTTTCGATCCTGAGGCTGCCGCCGTGAAGCTCGGCGAACTGGCGCGCCAGCGGCAAGCCGAGCCCGGCGCCTTCGAAGCGCTTCGTAAAGCTGTTGTCGATCTGGCGGAAACGTTCGAGCGCGCATCCGATTTCGTCCGCCGACATGCCGATGCCGGTATCGGCGACCGTGATGCACAGGCCGCCCTTTTTATCCAACTCGGCGGCGATGGCAATGTGGCCGTGCTCGGGAGTGAACTTCACCGCGTTCGACAGGAGATTGACGGCGATCTGCGTGAGCCTTGCCTCATCTCCGACGATGGAAACGGGACGCGAAGGAAGGCAAACGGACAGATCGATCTGCTTTTTCTCGGCCTGAGGTTTAATCGCGCCGACGGCCTTCTCGACGATCGCAGCAAGGCTCTGCTTGCTTTCCGACAGTTGCAGCTTTCCGGCCTCGATCCTCGCCGCATCAAGGACCTGATCGATAATGCCGAGGAGGTGGTTGCCCGACTTGTGGATGTCGGCGGCATACTCCGCGTATCGATCGGACAGGGCGCCGAAATACCGTCCGCACATCACGTCGGCGAAGCCGATGATCGCGTTGAGCGGCGTCCGCAGCTCATGGCTCATATTGGCGAGGAACGCGGATTTCGCCTTGCTTGCCGTTTCTGCGCGCTCCCGGGCCATGGAAAGCGCTTCGTTCGCTATTCGCAGGTTGATCCGCTCTTCGGCGAGCTGCGCGCTTTTCGCGAGAAGCGCCTCGTGCTGTTCCGTGAGGCTGAAATGCGCCGCTCACAATTTCTCGCCCTCATGATAAAGGGCGACTTCATGCGCGGCCCTCTTGGAAATCTCGCGAGCGAGCCTCAAGGCCATGATGAGGACGAGAAGGATCCCGGACCCTGCGATCCCGACAATGAGCTGCGCGTGGCGGAGGTTGGCGCTCAGCGCTTCCGCTTTCCCGAGGCCGACGATCACGATCAGCGGGTAGCCCGAAACCCTGCGCCAGCTGAACAGCCGGACTACCCCGTCGATAACGCTGGCGCTCGTGTGGGATCCTGCGCTGGCGAAAGCCGCATCCTTGAAGGAATTGCCGGCGGCCAGGGAAGAACCGATGCCCACCGCTTCGGAGTCTCTGGATGTGAAACGCGCGCGAATTACGGAATCCAGTCCAACGACGGTGACGTTTCCTGTCTCGCCAAGGTCGACGTGCCGGTGGAGCGAGGTCAGGTCATCCGGCTTCAGCGAAAAGACGAGAACTCCCCCGAAAGAACCGTCGGCGGCTTGCAGCCGTCTCGTAACCTGGATGGTCATCTGCTTCGACACGCGCCCCAGCACGGGCTTCCCGATAAAAAGCCCGACATTGGGATTGTCGCGATGGACGCGAAAATGTTCGCGGTCGGAAAGGTCGATCCGCTCCGGGTTCTTTCGAGAGCGAGGCCGCCCGGAGCCGCCCATCCGCCCCGATGATCGAAATCTGTATCGTGGAGGCCGCAACGCCAGGTATCAGCGGCGCCCATTGCGCGAGATCGAAATCGGCTCCCTCCATTTCGATGCGCCGCACGATCAGCTCCATCGCCCCGGAGACGTTGTCCATGACGCGCCGAACCTGCTCCTCGAAGGAGGCGGACAAATTCGCGGCATGCGTCGAGGCGCGGTCGAGAGCTGATTGCCGCTGGTCGCCAACGAGAATGACAGCGACGAAAAAAATAAAAGCGATGATGAAGGCGCTGAAAAGAAAAATTCGGCGCTTGAAGGTCCGGCCTGCTGTCAGTATTCGATCGCAGATGGGATCGTCATGCGTGTTTTGGACTTCTTCATGCATGTGGCGATCCAACGGACAAAAAATCTTAACCAGTCACAGAGCGCAACTTCGGTCACAACTATCAAAGCCTGATTTCTTCATTTAGGTTTTATATGTTTCTATTTCCCCTCCGGTACATATGAAGACGTTGCTGGAGTAGTCGAAGTCAACGTATATTCTCCTTAATGACCGGAAAAGCTCGTACGATCGATCGGTTGTCATGTTCACGTCGATATTATCTACCACGAAGCTAAGGCTCGACCTATCTATTGTCAGCTTCAAACTTAATATCTAAAAAATGTATCTTCATTTTTTAGAGTATGCTTCTCTCTCACGGGCCAAAGCGATAAGCGCCAATTCGGCGCACGCGTTCCGCAGTCGCCGGAGCGAGCTTCGGCGATCGTGCACGATCCGGCGGCCCTTCATCCGGAATCGGGGGAGGCTTCCCAAATCGCGCAAGGCCTGTACTCTCCGAGGCGGTTAAGACCTGCCTGGGAGACACAATGAGCTTTCAGCCGCAATCCCTTGAACGCGAGGAGCTTCCGAAGATACGGTTGCGCTTGCACGGTTCCTGATCGGGAAGCTTGTCGTGCGGGCATTGCCAGGAACGCTTGCAACCGCGCGCATTGTCGAAACCGAAGCCTATCTTACGGGCGATGAGGCAAGCCATGGTTTCAGGGGGCCGACGCCCCGCAACAAGGTGATGTTCGGCCCGCCGGGATATGCCTATGTGTATCTCGCCTATGGCGTTTCCTTCATGCTGAATGTGTCGAGCGCAGAGGCAGGCGCTGGGGAAGCGGTCTTGATACGCGCCGCCGAACCGGTGACAGGGCTCGAAGCCATGAAGCAGAATCGGGGCGACGTGCCCGCCCGCGACCTCCTGCGCGGGCCGGGCCGCCTCGCCAAAGCGCTCGATATCGACCGCAGCCTCGACGGGACCGACCTGTGCTCCACCGGCACGCTCTGGCTGGCCTCCGATGGAGACTGCGCCCGGCGAAATCGGCGTCAGCGTGCGCATCGGCATAACCCGCGACGCGATGAGGCCATTGCGCTTCTTTTCAAAGAGGCAGCAGGTTTGTGAGCGGCCCGGCGGCGCTGAATGCCATAACCTAGAGACCGCCATGTGCCCATTCGTCATCCCGGCTTAGCGCAGCGCGAGCCGGATCGCAAAAAGTTTGGCGCTTCGATTGTTTATGCGCCTTCCGAGATGCCGACGCGGCGACGTTGGCCTCTCTGGACTTCGTAGCGCCATGGCGCTGTTGTTGCAAGGAAGGAAACCTGAGAGCCGCCGAAAAGGCCAGACCTTTCGGCCGCAGTGTGGCGTTGCCATCGGTGGCCGGACCGGCCCGTTCGCCCTCGGCTCTTATCGCCATAAGAAGCCTATGGAATAATGGAGACACTTTCGCGCAAATTCAGTTGATCAGGGTTGACGGAACATGCAGTTCCGATCATATATCTCGCAAGCGCCAGATTGAACTTGGCTTCTGCCGCGCTTTTGGCAGCACCGCTCTCTCGGATGTGAAGTATCGCAGCCTATCCGCAATGCGACGCGAGATTGAAGTTCTGACGCGCACCTGTCATCATTTCGCATTGTGCGTGTGGTGATATTCAACGAACCCCCAGGACGTGGTTCCAAAATTCAACGGGATATGACTTTTCAAAATCTGAAGCTCAGCGAAAAAGTGCTGGCAGCCATCGAGGCGGCAGGATACACCGCCCCCACCCCTATCCAAGCCCAAGCCATTCCATTTGCTCTTGAAGGCCGCGACGTTGTCGGCATTGCACAGACAGGAACAGGCAAAACGGCTTCCTTCGTTCTCCCCCTCCTGACGATGCTCGAGAAAGGCCGCGCCCGCGCCCGAATGCCGCGTTCGCTGATCCTTGAGCCGACGAGAGAACTCGCAGCCCAGGTTGCCGAGGCGATCGAGGCGCTCGGATCGCAGCATAAATTGACCGTCGCGCTGTTGATCGGCGGCGTTTCCTTCGACGACCAGGAGAAGAAGCTCGAGCGTGGAGCCGATATTCTGATTGCGACGCCCGGCCGCCTTCTCGACCACTTCGGACGAGGAAAGCTTCTGATGAACGCGGTGGACTACCTCGTGATCGACGAAGCGGACCGTATGCTCGACATGGGTTTCATTCCGGACATCGAGCGCATTTGCAAGCTTCTGCCTCCGTCGCGCCAGACCATGTTCTTCTCGGCGACCATGCCTCCGGAGATTCAGAAGCTCACCGAGCAGTTTCTTCGTAATCCCGAGCAGATCCGCGTCAGCCCTCCCGCTACGGCCTCGAAGCTCATCACTCAGAAGCTCAAGTTTTCGCCCGCCGATTCGAAAACAAAGCGCCATGTTCTGCGCGAGTTGATTCGCAACGAAGCGGGTGTGGTCAAAAACGCGATCATCTTCTGTAATCGGAAAAGAGACGTCGCAGTTCTGCATAAGTCGCTGATTAAACACGGGTTTAATGCAGCTGCTTTGCATGGCGATCTCGATCAGCGTCAGCGCATGGCGACACTTGAGGCCTTCCGCAAAGGTGAAATCACCTTCCTTGCCGCCTCGGATGTCGCCGCCCGTGGCCTCGACATCCCTGAAGTGAGCCACATCTTCAATTTCGATGTTCCTGTCAGCCCCGAGGATTATGTGCATCGCATCGGCCGCACGGGCCGCGCTGGCTGCGCAGGCTACGCGGCGATGATCGTGACGCCAAAGGAAATGAAGGGCTTGCGCGCGATCGAGAACCTTTGCAAAGCCAAGATCGAGTGGCTCGACGGCGAACCCTCAACAGATAATCTTGCATCGGCAGATTTCAGCGAACGTCGTGAGCGCACGCGCCGTGATCGCTCCAAGGGCGGGCGCAAAGAACAGGCCGCTCCAGAGCAGCGCCAATCCGCTGAGGTTCGGCCAATCCGCAGCGGGCCAGAGCAGCGTCAGTCCGCCGAGGTTCGCCCGATCCGCAGCGCTTCACCAGCGGCGCGAAAAAAGCAGGGATGGGAGCAGCGTGTCCCGGTATCATCGCGAGTTGCTGCCGCCGGCCACGTCCGCCCCCGTCGTCGGGCTTGGCGACCATGTGCCGGAGTTTTTGAAGCGGCCGGTCCGGGCAGCAAGTTAGAGAAGGCACGGACCTTCTCGTCCTTCTCCCCGATAGAACCATCCGAAGCGCCGGGCTACTCGATCATTGTGAGCCTGGCGCCGTTGAGCTCAAAGCCGGACAGCTGCCTGATAAAGCTCATTCCGAGAAGGTTCTGCGTCATCCGGCCCGGCTCCGCGACGACAGCCTGAACATCCCTGACTGTAATGTCGCCGACGCGGATCGTATCGAGTACGAGGGACGCCACGCGGGCCACGCCGTTCGCTGTTGTCGAGCGGCCATTGAAGCGCAAATTTTGTGGCGCAAGCCCCAGCTTCTGAGCGGTCTCGTAGCTCAGCGCCACGTAAGTCGCGCCGGTATCGGTCATGAACTCGACCTCCTGGCCCCTGATCTGCGCGATGGCGTGGAAATGGCCGTAATCGTTGGCGCTCAGCACAACCTTCCGAGCGCTGGTCTGCTCATGGCCCGCAGAGATGGTGCCGCGCAGCGGGAGCGATGGCGTGGCCAGAACCTTGGTGCTGAAGCGCGCCACCCTGGGCGAGTTCGGCTCGAACTCGAAAAGATAGGCAAATCCGGCGCGGGAGGCGGCCTGCTTGGCGCGGTCGAAGAGAGGCTCAAACGAGGAGAACGTAAAGTATGCGCCCCCTATCGCGATGGCCCATACCGCAAGTTCCTTCATGATCCTGCGTTGAAGTGATCGGCTTTCCATGGTGGCCGCCGCGCTCCGCCGTTTGTGCTTCCGACGGAAAAGACAGCCGTGCCCCCACGCCTAGCTTCTCATCAAAAGCTTGTTCCCTGAGAATTCATAAGACCTCAATCGGCTTAAAAAACTCATACCGAGCAAGCTTTGCTGGAGCGCCCCTGGGCGGGTGACCAGGGCCTCGACCTTCTCCAGAGTCAGTTCTCCGAGAGAGACGCGCTCAAGTCTGACGCGTGCCGCGAAGGCTCGCCCATTCGCAGTCTCGACGGGCACGGTGTAGTCAAGCGTTCCAACCTGGATGCCGGCCTTGCGCGCGTCTTCCGGACGAAGCACCACTGTCGAGGCGCCGGTGTCGACGATCATGCGGATGCTCTTGCCGTTGACCAGCGTCTTGGCGATGAAATGTCCATCACCGGTCTTGCGGATTGAAACGATGGCCCCGCGCCCCGCCACACCCGGCGAAACGGTCTGGACGGAACCCGGCTGGAGTTCCTGCACGACACGGTCGCGAACTTCGCCAAGCTCGCTGCGATAGGCGTACAGAGCCACCACCACGAGGCCGATTGCCGCCCAGCTTCCGAGCGCCTTCAAGGCTTCGGCGGCTCTCCCAGCCGTCAGCCTTGCAGCGCCAGCCATAAGAAAAATGAGAAGGGAAAGGAGGCCTGCGACGCGAGGGAAATCATCCCGCGGTAAACCGGCTATCGTATCGCCTTCGCCGGTCAGCACATAAAGAACGATACTTACGGCAAGCAGTCCGATAGCGAGAAAAATCATAGATCGTCCATTTTTCGAACGCGGGCGATATATAGGTGGATATCGGGAAAAAGACAGCTCCCTTCAGCTGAGCATACTAGGCCCCGTGCGAATCGCTTCATAATTCGAACATTAACCTTTCTCGCGATCGCCGTTGAGAACCGAAATAGGCCAAAGCACAGTTATGCGATACCCAGCCGACTTGCTCGATGAGATCCGCAGCCGCGTACCTGTGAGCCGCGTGGTGGAGCGTCATGTCAAGCTCAAGCGCGCGGGCCGCGAATACACCGGCTTATCCCCCTTCAAGACCGAAAAGACGCCCTCGTTCACGGTGAACGATCATAAGGGCTTTTACCATTGTTTCGCGAGCGGCGAGCACGGCGACATTTTTACCTTTCTCATGAAGGTGGCAGGGCTGACATTTCCTGAAGCGGTAGAGCGGCTCGCATCCGAGGCGGGGGTTGTCTTGCCGGCTCCGAAGCCCGTCGATGAGGCGAAGGTGAGCCACGAAACCCGCGTTCGCGAGGTGCTGGAGGAGGCATGCCGCTTCTTTGAATTGGCGCTCGCCGGACGCGAGGGAAACGCCGCGCGCGCTTATCTCGAAAGGCGGGGCGTTCAGTTCCCGGAGATCAAGTCTTTCAGGCTTGGCTACGCGCCGGACAGCAAGGCGGCGCTGAAGCAGCATCTTGGCGGCAAGGGTTTCTCGCTCGACGAGATGCAGGATGCGGGGCTTTTGATCCACGGCGACGACATCGCGATCCCTTATGACCGTTTCCGCGGCCGCCTGATCTTCCCGATCATGGACGCAAAAGGGCGGGTCATCGCCTTCGGAGGACGCGCTCTTCAGCCCGATCAGCAGCCGAAATATCTCAACTCGCCCGAGACGGAGCTGTTTCACAAGGGGCATATCCTTTTCAATCTCGCGCCGGCTCGCGAAGCGGCGAAGGCCGCGAAAACGATCGTTGTCGCGGAAGGCTACATGGACGTTATCGCGCTGACGCGAGCGGGCTTCGCGAACGCGGTCGCCCCGCTTGGGACCGCGCTGACATCCGATCAGCTCCGCCTTCTGTGGACGATGTCTCCGCTGCCTACGCTTTGCTTCGACGGCGATGCGGCAGGGCAAAAGGCCGCACATCGGGCAATCGACACGGCATTGCCGAACCTCGAACCCGGGCGCTCCCTGCAATTTGCCTTCCTGCCCGAGGGCCGGGATCCGGACGACATGGTCACCGGCGGGGCGAAGGATGTTCTTGCGAAGGTGCTGAAGGAATCGGTTCCCCTGATCGATGTTCTTTGGGCTCGCGAACGGGATCGCCATCCGCTCAACACGCCAGAGCAGCGCGCGAGCCTCGAAGCGAGGCTAACGGAATCGGCACGGCAGATCGAGCACAAGAGCCTCAGGGATTTATTATATTTAGGCGTTCCGTGAGCAATTTTGGACTGCGGGAAGCGGAGGCGAGTCCTCAGGTTCCCGCCGATCTTACATGGAAGGAGCGCCCATCAGCGTTCTCGCGCCAACGGATCAGCAAAGGCGCGCACGATACGCGCAATGTCGTCAGCTCAGCGCACGAGCACCCTACTTGCCAGCAAATTGTTCAGCCATCGGCGCCGTGCAGCGTCGTGCGGGAGGCTTTGCTTATCATGGCGCTCGGTCAGGCACCCCTGGCTTCTCGACGAGCACCTGGAGGAGATCGCAAACCTGCATCTCGAGGATGCGGATTGTTGCCGCATTCGTAAGGCAATGCTAACCGTACATCAAACGGAGGAATTGCTTGACAACGAAAAATTGTTAGAGCACTTGTCCCGGGGAGGTTGTGAAGAGGAGCTAGAGCGGCTGGAGCGGCTTGCGCTCATAACGCTGACAAGCACTTTGCGCTCGGGCGCAAATAAAGAACAGGTCTTGGTTGGTTGGCGGCATGTGATGGAGATGCATGGCAAAGCGGGAGTGCCCCGGTCAGTTAACGTGAAGCCGAGAGTGACTGCTTAATCGAGCCGACGGACGAGAATTTCTCCAAGCTGTATGCCGTAAAGCAACAGGTTGAAATTGCGGCATCTTGATCGGGCCTTCGATATTGCGGCTGGGGCAAACATTCACCAGATAATATACGGGGCGCGTGGTAGTGCGTGAATTTAGCTTCATGAGTAACGCGGCATTAAGCACCGCCACTTATCGTTTAAGGTGGTTTCGCAAAGCGAGTCGCGAATGCTGTAGCGAGCAACGCTTTACCGTTCCGGCGCCCCAGGAGATACATCGCTACCTTAAGCAAAGGCTGCACGTTCGCCCGCGCGCACCGATTTTCGGCATTTTCTGGAGTGCATAATGGCCACTGCGACGACAAAAAACGAGGACCAGGAAACGACGGCGGCCGAAAATACCGACAGCCCGGTTCTTGATCTTTTGGATGCCGCCGTAAAACGGCTGATCAAGGCCGCCAAGGTGCGCGGCTACGTTACTTACGACGAAATCAACGAAGTCATGCCGCCCGAGGAGGTCTCTCCAGACCAGATCGAGGACATCATGACGATGTTTTCCGACCTCGGCATCAATGTTGTCGACGCCGATGAGGTGGAGGAGGCGGGAGCCGAGCCTATCGACGAGGAAGAGGACGAAAGGCAGCCTACCCACGCGCAGTTACCGGTCAAGCAGGAGCGCAGCACCGAGGTCAGCGAGCGCACCGACGATCCAGTTCGCATGTATTTGCGCGAAATGGGGTCGGTCGAACTCCTGTCGCGCGAAGGCGAGATCGCCATTGCCAAGCGCATCGAGGCTGGCCGTGAAGCCATGATCGGCGGCCTGTGCGAAAGCCCGCTGACCTTCCAGGCCATCATCATCTGGCGCGACGAACTCAACGAGGGGAAAATCCTTCTCCGCGACATCATCGACCTGGAAGCCACCTATTCAGGTCCGTTCGTGCGGACCGGCGAGGGCGAGGAAGAGGGCGTTGAAGAAGATTTTGTCCCCGATGAACCGCCTGCTCCGGCTCCTGTAGCGGCAGCGAATGGCAGCCCGCGCGGCCCGCGCAGGTCGTGAACGGCGTCAACGGCCACGCCCACACGCACCCG
>CAWHYO010000016.1:0-25317 GCA_963833565.1 uncultured Alphaproteobacteria bacterium | reverse complement strand
ATGGACGGAGCCGGTGCATTGCCGAAAAGTGCGGCAAGGGCCGCAAGCACCCCCGTTGAAACGGCGACTTGCAAGCCTCCTAGCCCGAAAACCAGCCGGCGCATCGCCCGGAGCCGGCCATAGGAAAGCTCCAAGCCAATCATGAAGAGAAGAAGGACCACGCCGAGTTCGGCAATGCCGGCAACGGCCTTGGCATCGGAGATGGTCAGCCAGTGAAAAATGCCCGAGTTCGCCTCGCACCGAACCGAGCCCGAAAGGTCCCATCACAGCGCCCGCGCCGAGATAGCCCAGCACCGGGCTCACGCCCAAAGCGGCTCAGTAAGGGGACAACGATGCCCGCTATACCCAGAACCACCAGCGCATCGCTGTAAACTCCGATATTCGCCAGCGCTGCCATGCCGTCCCTTTTCTTTTTCGAAACGCACGTCGCGAGCGTTGCGGCAGGCTCGCCCTGTGGATTGGCGGGCTGCACGCGTCACGCTTCCGGCAGCCAAAAGCATACCAACTGTTGGGGATAGCTCAAGAGCGTCCTACAAGCTGGATGTTAGCCGGCGGCTGTGAACATCTCTGGTCCCGAGAAATGCCTGCTCGGCTGCTTGATATGCGGTATACCAAATACGATATTTTTGCGGTGCTTCGCCATGCGAACAAGGGACTGCGACAATGCTGCAGGACATGATCAATCGGGCCGCCTACATGGCGCACGGCTATTGCCTGCTGTGGAAGCCGTGGCTCATCGCCATCCATGCATCCTCCGACATTCTGATCTTCGGCTCCTATTTCGCGATCCCGGTCGCGATCTTCAATCTTTTTCAACAAGCGCACAGACCCGACTCTGAAGCCGCTCGCGGTCTTGTTCGCCGCCTTCATCTTTCTTTGTGGGCTGACCCATCTTATTCAGGCCGTGACGCTCTGGTGGCCAGTCTACGAAATTCAGGCGTACGTGAAAGCCATCACGGCAATCGTTTCGGTCACAACCACAATCGCGATTTTCCCGCTTATTCCGAAAGCTGTTGCAATTCCCAGCCCAAGCCAGTTGCAGATCGTCAATGACGGTCTTGCGCTCGAGGTCTCCGCCCATCGCGAAACGCTTGCCGCGCTGAAACACTCTAAAGGCGAACTCGAGGTGCGCGTCGCCGAGAGGACGAAAGACTACGAGCACTGCGAAAGCGCGCTTCGAAGCGCTCGTCAAAGCGTCCGCCCAGGTCGTTTGGACGTGTAATGCGAAGGGCGAGGTTTCCGAAATTCGATGAGCTGGCGTTCTTTTACGGGCCAGAGCTGGCAGGAATGGATCGGCAACAACTGGCTCGATGCCATCCATCCAGAGGACCGGTCGCGGACCCTGGCCGCCTGGGAAGAGGCTATTCGCACCCGGGGAGATGTATTCGGTCAAATACCGGCTTCGTCACGCCGAGACGGGTTGGCGCCGGACGGCGGCGAAGGGAGTCCCGCTCCTTTCCGCGGATGGCGGGACACGCGAGTGGGTCGGCATGAACATCGACATCGACGCCCGGAAGCGCCCCGAGGAGCATGCGAAATTCATCATGAGGGAGTTGTCCCACCGCACGAAAAACCTGCTTGCGGTCGTCTACTCCATGGCGCGGCAGGCCGCGAAATACAGCCGGGTTTCCGACTTCGTCGCTGATTTCGGCGCGCGTCTTCAGGGGCTTTCGCGTGCATGATCTGCTCGTCAGCAGCAACTGGACCGGCGTTCCGCTGCACGAGCATGTCCAGTCTCAGCTTCAGCCTTTGCGCCTTCGGACACGCATCGCATCCGCTTCACCGGGCCGCCCGTCATGCTTCGCCCCGAGGCGACGCAGGCGCTCGGGCTCGCTTTCCACGAGTTGGCGACGAACGCGGTCAAATATGGCGCGCTGTCCGTGCCTGACGGCCAGATCGATATCGCCTGGAGAATTGAAACCGAGGGGAAAGAGGACGTTTTCAGCTGGCATGGCGCGAACGAAGCCCGGGGGAGCGGCGGGCCGCGCTTTCGCGGCAGGGTTTCGGGTCGACCGTACTGACCCGGGTGGTTCCGGAAACTCTGTCCGGTGAAGCCCAGTACGGTATCGAGCAGGAGGGGATCGCCTGGGAAATAAAGGCCCCTTTCTCAGAAGTGGCGTCCCTTTCATCCGGCTGGGCCGTGCGCGATGCGGTTGCGGGGTGGCTGGCTTAGCAAAAGCGCCGGCCTCGATCGCCAGGAAGAACCGCGCTCCATCGCGGCGTCAAACCGGGTGTTGCTAACCAACCCATCAGGGTCAGGAGCATATTCCCCTTAAGATGCCTAATCGCCTGTAAGGCCCGGCGGACGCCGCTGCCGCTTTACGTCGCCGCGCTTGGTCTTACCGGCCAGCCGCCGCTGCTTCGAGCCGAACGTTGGCCGCGTCGGCCTGCGGACGGCGCGCTCGATGGCCGCCTGCCTGATCATGCGGACGAGCCGGTCTATGGCATCCCTGCGATTGGCCTCCTGCGTGCGGAAGTTTCCGGCCGTGAGCACGATCTCGCCGTCCTTGGTCAATCGGGCGCCGGCGATGTGCTCCAGGCGCAGGCGCACCGCTTCTGGGAGGCTCGGTGAGCGGCGCACATCGAAGCGCAATTGCGCGGCAGTGAAACCTTGTTCACGTTCTGGCCGCCCGGGCCGCTGGCCCGGATGAAGGTCACGGCGATCTCGGCCTCGTCGAGCGCGATCCTGTCCGTAATTTCGATCATGGCGCTGATGTTATTTGGTCTTGCAAAAAGAACTACACGCTGATCTTCCGGGCGGCGTTCAAGCCAAGCAAAATCGAAGCAACATGCGACGATTGCATCATCGCTCCGTTCATAGCCAGGTCCAAAGCTTGCCGGTAAGGCACACGCTCGACTTCAAGCACCTCGACGCCGTCATTGTGGGGCTGCGCCACCCATGAAACGCCTTCGACAAGCACCGTATGAATGCGATTGTTACTGGTCGCGGTATTCGGAGAGAGACTGGCCACAAGCGTCAGGCGGGTTGCATCGCCATAACCGGTCTCTTCCATGAGCTCGCGAGCGGCGGCTTCCACCGGAGTCTCACTGCCATCGATGCAGCCGCCCGGCAGCTCCAGCGAGATATCGCCAAGAGCGTGCCGGTACTGGCGGACAAGAATGAGATGGTCCTCTTTGTCCAAGGCGACGACGTTCACCCAACCGGGGTATTCGAGCACGTAATACGGCACTTCGATGCCAGCGGGAGTGACGCACTGATCGACCCTCGCTGTGAGAAAGCGCTCTCGAAGGAGGTATCGTGAGCTTTTGACTTTCCATGGTTCAAGGCGAGTAGTCATCGTTCCCCCTTATGATCGATATGAGGGATCGCCCCCAATGTGGCGTCCTTTTTTTAGCATCAACTGCCGCCGGCGTCCCCACCGTTCAGGGTTGGTGAAAAAACTCCGGCAAATTTGGAGCAAACCATACTGGCAGGCCTGCCTCGGAGAGAAAAGGTGCTAAGCTCCCGGAGCTGAACCGCCGAAACCTGAACCTCAAAGGGGTCGAGAAAGGCGGATACGGCTTGGATCTGCAAAGCCAGGACGCGTGCGTTGTCGCCGCCATGGCGTTGGCCTATAACGTAAATACTTCTAGCCTTTTGCGGGGGCGCACATGTCATGGACCCGGCGCGCGGCTGCCAGTCTTCTCTTCTCCATCCTCATTCTTGTTCCGGCGCATGGCGAGGCGCAAAAATCGGGCAGCATCGCCGCCCTCAACCAGCAAGCGGTACGGCTCCAGGCGCAAGGCAAATACAAGGAAGCCGCCGCAGCCGCTGAGAAGGCGGTTGCGCTCGCCGAACGCAGGCTTGGCGCCATCCATCCGGACACGCTCAAAAGCATCGGCAATCTGGCGTCGGTGTATGAGGCGCAGGGCCGCTACCGCGAGGCCGAGCCGCTTCTCAAGCGCGCCGTGGCGGGATTCGAGCGGGCGCTCGGCAATAATGATCCCGCGACCCTTTCAGCTGTCTCCAGTTTAGGCTCTCTCTATGAGTCGCAGGGCCGCTACGCGGAAGCCGAGCCGCTTTTCAAGCGCGCTCTGGAGGGGTTCGAAAAGACGCGTGGCAAGGATGACCTCCAGACGCTGATCAGCGCCGACAATCTCGGATCGCTTTATCGCGTGCAGGGCCGCTATGCGGAGGCCGAACCCCTTTACAGCCGCGCCTTGGCGGGTTTCGAGCGCGTGTTCGGCCCGGAGCACCCCGATACGCTCGTCAGCGTCAGCAATATGGCTCAGCTTTATAGCGCGGAGGGCCGTTATGCCGAAGCGGAGCCGCTCTGCAAGCGCGTGCTTGAGGCCCGCGAGCGCCAGTTAGGGCAAGACAATCCGAGAACTCTGAAAAGTCTCATCGCGCTGGCAGACAACTACAAGGCGCAAGGCCGCTACCGCGAGGCCGAGCCGCTCTTCCGGCGGGCGCTCGAGGCAAGCGAGCGTGTGCTGGGCCCCGACAATCCCGAGACGCTGGTGCGCATGGGTTACCTGGCCTCCCTCTTGAAGGCTCAAGGCCACTATAGCGAGGCCGAACCGTTTTATAAGCGCGCCATGACGGAGTCCGAACGCGTGCTAGGTCCGGAGCACCCCAGCACCATCACCAGCGTCAACAATCTGGCGGGCCTTTATCAGGCTGAGGGCCGCTATGCGGAAGCGGAGCCGCTTTTCAAGCGCGCGCTGAGCTCTTATGAGCGCGTGCTCGGCCCCGATCATCCCAACACGCTTTCCGCTGTTGGCAATCTGGCGGCGCTCTATGAAGCCCAGAGCCGCTATGCCGAGGCCGAACCGCTCTATAAGAGGGCCCTTCAGGCTCGCGAACGTGTGTTGGGCCCGGAGCATCCCGACGCTCTGACCAGCGTCAGCAACCTTGCGGGGCTTTACGAGGCCGAGGGCCGTCATGACGAAGCGGAGGCTCTCTACAAGCGCGCTATAGAGGCTCGCGAAAAGGTGCTTGGCCCGGAACACCCCGATACGGTCACCAGCGTCAACAATCTGGCGCTGCTTTATAAGGAGCAGGGCCGCTACGAGGAAGCCGAGCCGCTTTACAAGCGCACCCTTGCGGCGAATGAACGTCTGCTCGGCCCGGATCATCCGTCCACGCTCAACACCGCCAACAATCTTGCGGCCCTGTATCAGGCCCAGCACCGCTATGGCGAGGCCGAGCAGCTTTATAAGCGGACCCTTGCGGCGCAGGAGCGCGTGCTGGGTCCGGAGCATCCGCAGACGTTGTTCACGGTGGGCAATCTGGGAACCCTCTATAGCGAGCAGGGCCGTTATGGCGAGGCCGAGCCGTTTCAACGGCGCGCTCTTGAGGCGCGGGAGCGCATGCTTGGCCCGGATCATCCCGAGACGCTGCTGAGCGTCGCCAACCTCGCGGCGCTTCATTTCAAGCAAAGCGACTGGCCCAAGGCTGTCGATCTGTGGCGGCGCAGCACGGCCGCGATTGCCGCCCGGACATCACGCGGCGCGCAGGATATCGGGCAGGCCCTGACAGGCAAGGCGAAAGGTGCGGCCGAGCAGGCAGCCTTGCAGTTCCGGGCGCTCGTCAAAGCCGCCTATCGCCTGACGCCCCAGGGCGGCATGCCCGACCCGGATCTCTCCCGCGAAATGTTCAAGACCGCGCAGTGGGTGCAGAACTCCGAGGCAGCGCAGTCGCTGGCGCAGATGGCGGCGCGGGGCGCTGCAGGCGATCCAAAGCTTGCGGCGCTGGCGCGTGAGCGCCAGGATTTGGTTTCGGAATGGCAGAAGCGCGATCGTCAGCATAACGCCGCTCTCAGCCAGCCCCCGGAGAAGCGCGACGCCGCGGCTGAAGCGGAGAACCTCGCCCGGCTCTCCGCCATCGACACGCGGATCAAGGAGATCGACACAGACCTGTCGGCGAACTTCCCGAACTATGCTGAAATGTTGAGCCTTGCCCCAATATCCGTGGAAGAGGTGCAGGCGCTGCTCGGCGATGATGAAGCGCTTGTGCTGTTTCTCGATACCCCAGGATTGGGGCCGGCGCCCGAAGAGGGCTTCCTCTGGGTCGTGACCAAGACGGCAAGCCGCTGGGTGCGCTCTCCCCTGGGAACGGAAGCGCTGGCAAAAGAAGTGCAGGCGTTGCGGTGCGGGCTCGACGAGACGGCGTGGGAGGGGCAGCGTTGCGAGCAACTGACCGGCCAGCATTACACCGACGCAGACCGCAATGCCGGAAAGCCGCTGCCCTTCGATCACGCCCGTGCCTATCGGCTCTACCAAGCTTTGTTCGGGCAGGTCGAGGACCTTATCAAAGGCAAGCAACTCCTCATTGTGCCATCCGGCGCGCTGACCCAATTGCCGTTCCAGGTGTTGGTAACAGCCCTGCCCGCGGGCAGCGATGACAGATCGGTGGCGTGGCTCATCCGCAATCATGCGATCACGATCCTGCCTGCCGCGTCTTCTCTGAAGGCGCTTCGCCGGGTGGCCCGGCCGGATGCCGCGCCGAAGCCCATGATCGGCTTCGGCAATCCGCTGCTGGAAGGACCTGACGGCACCTATGTCCAGCTTGCAAAGCTCGCGCGTGACAACAAGACTTGCGCTGCAGTTCCAGAGGTGCAGGCCGCGTCGGCTGCCGAGCCCGAAACGCGTGGCGTCGCTGCAATCCAAACGCGCGGCGGGCTTGCCGATGTTTCCTTCTTGCGAAAGCAGGTGCCGCTTCCCGAGACCGCCAATGAACTTTGCGCGGTCGCGCGCGATTTGAATGCCGATGCAAGCGACATCTATCTCGGAGCGCGAGCGACCGAGCGCGAGGTCAAGCGTTTGAGCGGGACGGGCGAGCTTGCGCAGTACCGCATCGTCCATTTCGCGACCCATGGCGCACTCGCAGGGCAGGTCACGGGCAATACCGAGCCGGGCCTCCTGCTCACGCCCCCCAGCGCGCCAAGCGAGGAGGACGACGGCTATCTCACCGCGTCCGAGATCGCAGCCCTGAAGCTCAATGCGGATTGGGTGATCCTGTCGGCCTGCAATACCGCCGCTGGCGGTGCGCAGGGTGCGGAAGCCCTCTCAGGCCTCGCCCGTGCTTTCATTTACGCGCAGGCCCGTGCGCTGCTCGTCTCGCACTGGGCCGTGAACTCGAACGCCACCGTCAAGCTCATCACCGGCGCAATCGACCGCCTCGCCGCCGACAAGACCGTTGGCCGCGCGGAGGCGATGCGCCAGTCCATGCTCGCGCTTATCGACAAAGGCGAACCCCAGGAAGCCCATCCGGCCTACTGGGCTCCATTCGTGGTCGTCGGCGAAGGTGGAACGCGATAACGAGGGCGGGCTGCCGCCTGCCTTCGGTCTCCTGTTTTTCCGATAGCCTGACGCAGCGGCGACGGCTCGGCGATGCTTAGCGCGTACTCCAAGATGAGGCTGTTACGTCTCAAGACGTCTTTCCTCAAACAATTCATATGCCCGACATACACAAAGACGACACTCCCGCCAAGATTCGCTTCATCGCGATATCGGTCGATAGATCGGAGGGCGGACCATGAATATCGAAATCAAAGCCGCCAAGAACACCGTTCTTGGCGGGCCAGATCGTGTTCCCTATTTGAAACTTGAACTTTACGAAGACGGCAATGCGGTCCTATGCGCTAGTCATTGCCTGGTTACGCAGGACCTGCCTTCAGCGGAGTGGAGCGGCGGCACGCGCATATGGAGCGCTAGTCTCTCTCCTGGCGCATACGCACTCGCCGACCTCGCCGCGATCGAGGCTTTGGCCCGGCAGCTCAGGCCGCTTCTTGAGCGCGTCGACGCAGGCCATTGGGCCGATTGGGATGGTTCGATCCCTTTCAGCCGCCTCACCGATGACGCCAGCGAAGCCAGCGTTGCAATCGAAAAACTCGTCCAGGCTGAGCGGTGGTGGAGCGATCGCGAAGTTTGGGATGCAGATGATTGGTTGTTCGAGCTGGGATATGCCGGCGCGGCGAAGGACTATGACTTGCACGCTGACTCGAACGAAGCCGCGTACAGGACCGCGGGCATGAAAATCAAAGCGGATGCTTTGGACTATGGCGTTGTCCTCGTCAATGTTGACGCTGTGCTCACACGCATCAGGCGAGCCTTGCAAGCAGAGGCCAAAGAGGATGCCTAGCCCGTCGCAGCGGGGATGCCCGGAGTCTGTTGATTTGACACGCAGCGCTCCCTTCCTGTAACAGCCCGGGACGGTCCTAACGCTTCCGGGTACCTCGTCATGCGGATACTTGCCGCCGGCTGGCACGGACAAATCGCGAGCGCTTTCATGCAGATTGCGCCCGCGCGCCAGGACATCACAGCCTTTGCGATCGGCCGCCCCGGGCTCGACATCTGCGAGCCCCGCAGCGTGGAAAGGTCCTTGGGGGACATTCGTCCCGATGTTCTGATCAATCTCGCGGGCTATACCGATGTCGACGGAGCGGAAAGCGAGCCGGACCTTGCTTTTGCGCTCAACACTGTTGGAGCGCGCCTGCTCGCCGAGGCCGCCGCGCGCAGAAACGTCCCGGTCATCCACATCTCGACGAGTTACGTGTTCGATGGGCGGAAGAACTCTGCCTATGTGGAGACGGATCAGGCAAACCCCTGCACCACTTACGGGAAATCGAAGCTCGCCGGCGAAACCGAGGTGCAAACGGCCAATCCCAAGCATATCATTCTGCGCGCGGGATGGATTTACAGCCCCTTTGGCCGCTGCTTCGTAAGCAACATCCTTCAGCGCGTGCAGCTGGGAATGCCGCTGAAGGTCGTCAATGATCAGTATGGCAATCCCACCTATGCACCTCATCTGGTCGACGCCATTCTTGCCATCGCCGGACAGCTGACGTCACGGCCTCATGATGATATACCCTGGGGCATCTACCATGCAGCCGGTACCGGGACGGCCACCTGGTACGGCGTCGCGCGCGAGATACTTGTTAAGTCGGAACAGCTCACAGGGCTTTGCGGTAGCGTTGAGGCCATAACGTCCGCGGAATATTCGACACGTTCGCAACGCTCGGCAAATTCGCAGCTCGATTGTGCGAAGCTGGAAAGAAACTTCGGTCTCCAATTGCCCGCGTGGCAAACAGGGGTCCAGGAGTGCGTCGAGCGCTTGCTCGCGGCGGATTCGCCTCCTTCGACGCCTCGCAACCCATAATCCAGCGCCAGTCTAAGCGCTGGCGGGAGCAGCGGCGCGCTGGGGGACGCCCTTGACGGCGGTCCGTTCGCTCCAAGGATTCGGCTTTTGGAACCGGCCCTTCTGAAGTATCTCATATCGCTTTTGCGCGGGTTTTGGTACACCATGTATTCGTCAACTTCATTCCCCGCGAGGAGAATTCCATGGCCGATAACCCCTTTGAAATTCCGCAGACCATGCGTGACATGGCCGAGAAGAATATGAAGCAGGCGCATGCCGCCTATGACCAGCTCGCCGATTTCGTGACCAAGGCCATGGGCGCCTGGATGGGCGCCATGCCCGGAAATCTCGGGGGCTTCAAGGACGTGCAAGAGCGTGCGGTAACCATAGCGAAGCAGAATGCAGACTCAGCTTTCGCTCAGGTCGAGAAGCTCGCCAAGGCACAGAACTTTCAGGATATCCTGACGCTTCAGACCCGCTATGCTCAAGACCAGATGCAGGCCTACACCACTCAGACGCAGGAGCTTCACAAGCTGATAAGTGAAGTTGTCCAGAAGCCGGGCCGGAGCTAAACTCCTTTACCCGTGGGACGGGCTGAAGCCCGTCCTGCGACTGGTCTAATGGTGGAAACCGGACGCCTCCGCTGCGCCGGGAAGGTCCGCGTGGTCGCGCCAGATCACCCAGCCCACGCCCAAGGGCGCCAGGCTAAATTTGTGTCCTGACGCGCTGATCGATTTGACGCGAGGCAGGCGGAAGTCCCACACGAGACCGGGCGCGCAGAAGGGGGCGAGAAAGCCGCCGCTCGCAGCATCGACATGGATCGGGATGTCAATAGTCTTACCTTCCAAGCGGCATGAGCCTGAATGGCCTCGTCGAAATTCATGACTTACCTTTATTGTATGCGGGGTGCATCAAGTCTGATGAGCGCGAGGCTGTCCAGGGACCAAATGCTCGAGCTTAGGGAGCTTTTGTTCGTCTCACTCCCGGTTTACCCCGTCACGGGAAGGTCTGATCAATCTCGTTAACCCTCTCATTGGCCATTGCTGGGACGATCCTGAGACGAAGTCCAAATGTTGGCGAAGCCGTGGGACTTCGCTTAGAGTGTCTCTGGGCTTGCTGCGCCTGTCGTGCCGGTTTCGGAGGCAGTGAAGTACGATGACGGCAAGAGATGCAAAGCGGCTCCGCAGCCGCGCGTGGTGGGACAATCCCGATAATCCGGGCATGACCGCGCAATATCTTGAGCGCTTCCTGAATTACGGGCTGACCCGCGAGGAACTGCAAGGCGGCCGCCCCATCATCGGCATCGCGCAGACCGGCAGCGATCTCGTCCCCTGCAACCGCCACCACGTTGCGCTCGCGAGCCGCGTGCGCGACGGCATCCGCGATGCGGGCGGTATCCCGTTCGAATTTCCGGTGCATCCACTGCAGGAAACGGGGATACGGCCCACGGCCGCGCTTCATCGCAACCTCGCCTATCTGGGCGTTGTCGAGATCCTTTATTGCTATCCGCTCGACGGCGTCGTGCTCCTGACGGGCTGCGACAAGACCACGCCCGCGCTCCTCATGGCGGCGGCGACGGTCGATTGTCCCGCCATCGTGCTGTCCGGCGGGCCGATGCTCGACGGCCATTTCGAGGGCCAGCTCGCAGGCTCCGGCACTGTCAAATGGGAAGCGCGGCGGCGTTATGCGGCGGGTGAAATCGACTATGATGGCTTCATGGATCTGGTGCTCGCGTCCGCGCCCAGCATCGGCCATTGCAACACGATGGGCACCGCGAGTTCCATGAATGCGCTGGCCGAAGCGCTCGGCATGTCGCTTCCCGGCTGCGCGGCCATCCCCGCTCCATACCGGGAACGCGGGCAGATGGCTTATGCGACGGGCCTGCGCGCGGTTGCGCTGGTCCACGAGGATCTGCGGCCATCCAAGATCATGACGCGGGAGGCCTTCGAAAACGCGATTGTCTGCGCGTCCGCGATTGGTGCCTCGACCAACTGCCCGCCGCACATGAACGCAATCGCCCGCCACATCGGCGTCGAGCTGAACAACGGCGATTGGGACCGCATCGGCTACGACATTCCGCTGCTCTTGAATATGATGCCGGCGGGCGAGTACCTCGGCGAAGCGTATTTCCGGGCTGGCGGACTCCCGGCAGTGATGGCGGAACTGATGTCGGCTGGCAAACTGCTCGGGGGCGCGCTAAGCGTGACAGGCCGCACGATCGCAGAGACCATCGCGGGCGCA
Source organism: uncultured Alphaproteobacteria bacterium (assembly GCA_963833565.1). Classification (GTDB taxonomy): domain Bacteria; phylum Pseudomonadota; class Alphaproteobacteria; order Rhizobiales; family Rhodomicrobiaceae; genus Rhodomicrobium. Next base: position 13,994 of record CAWHYO010000016.1, on the reverse strand, counting down.
AAATCCTGAACGAAGATGTCATCCGCCCCTACGCGCGCCCGCTGAAGGAGAAGGCCGGTTTCGCCAACCTCAAGGGAAACCTGTTCGACAGCGCCATCATGAAAACCTCAGTCATTTCCGAGGCATTCCGCAAGCGCTATCTGGAGCGGCCCGGCGATGAGGGCGCCTTCGAGGGCCGCGCCATCGTCTTCGACGGCCCCGAGGACTATCACGCCCGCATCAACGATCCCACGCTCGCCATCGATGCCGATTGCATTCTCGTGATGCGCTATTGCGGCCCCATCGGCTATCCCGGCGCGCCAGAGGTGGTGAACATGCTGCCGCCGGATGCGCTCGTGAAACAGGGCATCTCGCAGCTTCCCTGCATCGGCGACGGCAGGCAGAGCGGCACCTCCGGCAGCCCCTCGATCCTGAACGCATCGCCGGAGGCGGCGGTCGGCGGCGGCCTCGCGCTTCTAAGGACGGGCGACCGGATTCGCATCGATCTGAAGAAGAGAAGCGCGGATATTCTGATCTCGGATGAAGAACTCGCCGAACGGCAGCGCAACCTCAAACTGCCGGAATTCGTAAGCCAGACGCCATGGCAGGATCTCTACCGCCAGCACGTTGAGCCAGCTCGATGAGGGCGCGATTTTCGAAGACGCCGTCCGGTACCGGCGCGTGAGCGCGCTGGGCTTGCCTCGCGATAGTCACTAGCGGCGTCACTGCCGCGACTACCCTCAAATTCACTTAAACATCCATAAAGTTTTAATTTGCGACTCCGTGGCGCACGCTCTCCACTTTGTATCAAAATGTATCACGCAGGCTAAAATCAGATAGTAGGATATGGCAATGCCTGATTCGGCCCTGGCCATTCACGCAACAAGAAGAGGGAGGAAACAATGCGCAAGACTTTGATGATTTCAGCGATCGCGGTGGCGGCTGCTCTTTCCACAAGCGCCATAGGCGGTGAAACTGTGTCAAACTCCACACGGCAGGATTTGCTGACCGCAATGAAGAATGAGGCCTTCGCCTATCTGAAGTATACAATGTTTGCTGAACAGGCGCGAAAAAACGGCAATGCAGGACTTGCGGGCATCCTCGAGCACGCGGCCGAAGACGAGTTCGAGAAGCACTTCAAGGCGCACGCAAAACTCTACGGTCTCGTGAAGAGCGATCACCTGAATCTGGTTAACGCCATGTCCGCGGAATTTGTCGAGGCCACGCAGATGTATCAGGAAATGGCAAAGCGAGCCGAGGCAGCCGGCGACGCCGAGGCTGCGAAACATTTTGCGGAACTGGCAAAAGACGAAATCGACCATCGCGATATGTTCAAGAGCGCGATCACGAAGCAGGCGGCAGACAAATAGCGGCCGGAACTGAGAAGGCGCTGCTGCGCGAGGGGGGCATCGAAGGAGGGGGCAAGTGTCCCGCTCCTTTCATGTGAGTTTCGCAATCGCGGCCAGGCCCTCGATATCGAGCGCTCGTTCAAGGGCTTGCGCGAGGTCCTCCAAGGCGGAATCGACAACGCTGTTCTGGTCGAGCCCGTTTGAGGCTGCGCCGAACCTGGCAAGCAAAGCCGCTCGCGGCTCCGGCCTTGTGAAGATTCCGTGGACATAGCAGCCCGCAATGCGGCCGCCGGCGCTAATGGCGCCTTCCCGCGTTCCTGGCCCGATCGTGAGGAAAGGCCGCGCCGTCTCTGGCCCCAGCGTGCGCCCCATATGCATCTCATACCCCTCAAACGGTGCATCGCCTTGCGTGAGGCGTCCGGAAACCTGGGTCAGGACCTTGTCGCCGGTGAGCGTCGTTTCGACGTCGAGATGACCGAGCCCGAGCGCTTCTCCCGGCGCACCTTCAACCCCGTCCCGGTCCACGATGCGGCGGCCGAGAAGCTGATAGCCTCCACAAATGCCAAGCACGTGTCCGCCGCGGCGAATGTGCGCCGCAAGATCGATGTCCCAGCCCTGGTCCCGCAGGAATTGCAGGTCGGCGATGGTCGATTTGGTGCCGGGCAGGATGATGAGGTCCGCATCGCCGGGAAGGGGCTGGCCCGGCGGCACGAACAGGAAGTCAACCGCATCCTCGGCGCGAAGCGCATCGAACTCGTCGGCATTGGCGATCCGCGACAGCATCGGGACGGCGATGCGCACGGGCGCACGCTCCCTCTTCGGCTGGCGGGCGATAGCGTCCTCTTCAGGGAGCCGCAGCGCAGACGGCAGCCAGGGAACGAGACCAAGATCGCGCCATCCCGTGCGCGCCACGACCTCGCGCCGCCCCCCGTCGAACAGTCTCGGGTCGCCCCGGAACTTGTTGACGATGAAACCTTGGATCATCTCCCGGTCGCCGCTGTCGAGCACGGCGTGAGCGCCGACCAGCGCCGCGATCACGTGCCCCCGGTCGATGTCGCCAACGAGGACAACGGGGGTAGCGGTCGCGCGGGCGAAGCCCATGTTCGCAACGTCGCGCTCCCGGAGATTGGTCTCGGCGGGGCTGCCCGCGCCTTCCACCAGGACGAGATCGCTCCCAGCGCTGAGCTCGTGAAAACTCTCGACCACGACATCGAGCAGCGACGGTTTGCGATCCTCATAGCTTTGCGCGGAGAAAGTCCCGGCCACGCGGCCACGGATGATGACCTGGGCGTCGATGTCGCTTTGAGGCTTGAGCAGAACCGGATTTATCAGAACGCTCGGCGGCGTCCGGCAGGCGAGAGCCTGCAGCGCCTGCGCGCGCCCGATTTCCCCGCCATCGGGCGTTACGGCGGCGTTGTTGCTCATGTTCTGCGGCTTGAACGGCCTCACGCAGAGACCGCGATTGGTGAAAAGCCGGCAAAGTCCCGCTGTCAGAATTGATTTGCCGACATCCGAGCCGCAGCCCTGGATCATCAATGCGGCCAAGGAAAGCCTCCTTATGCTTCGTGCGTCCTTGAAAATATGGGCTGCAGCACATGCAGGGTGATCCAAACGTGACGCAAATCAAGCAGCATGACCGGGCTTGCTCGCTGGCGCATGCGGATGTCAAGGCCAAATACAAGACTCGCTAAACCTCATCACTGACAAACATTTGTTCTCACCCACGCCAGGATCTACCGTGCATGAAGCCGTGGCTCTATCTAAAGAAGCCTGAACTGAACATGAGGTTTCCGATGTGGTTAGGCACATGCGTTCGGGGAGTGGTTCGCGCGGCTCTTGCCTGCATCGCAATCGCCGCATGCGGACTGGGCCATGGGCTAGCCAAAACCAATCCGATCGAGATCGTGCCGTACGCGTCCCACGGCTACGCTGGCCTCAAGGAAGTTTCCTTCTCTGGAGATGGGACAAAGGTCGTTTCGTTCGATGACGCTCGAGTTTTGAAACTTTGGGACGTGGCCACCGGACACCTTCTGCGTACCATAAAGCGGCCGGAAGCCAGGTATGTGGAGCAGGACAGCAGGCAGCTCTCTGTTTCTAAAGATGGCAGCCGGATTTTATGGACTGAGATGGCTTCAGGCGAAGAGGAAAGTACGAAATTCGACCAATTCGAGACTCTCTTAGACGCAACGACGGGAGCCGTAATTAAAGAATACAGGGATAATGATTTCAAAATGCTTCCCGTCTTTGCCGGGAATGGCGGAACATTGACGGCGATCTCTGCTGATGGCCGTCTGCAGACGATCGACCCGGTGACAGGCCAAGTCGCCAGCAGTGTCGCAGGCTTCGGCCAGAGAAGGTTCGTGGGATCCTCGGGCGACGGCAGCCGCCTCCTGTTTCAAAACAGCGGACTTGTGGAGGTTTGGAACGCACAAACGAAGCGGGTCGAGCACACGATCCCGATTAACGAGGGGAGCTTCGCCAGCGCATCGTTCAGGGATGCGGACCGATTGATCGCGATCCTCGATAAAAACAGCGATATCGATCTTTGGAGCGCGCCCGACCATAAATTCTTGAAACTATACAACGCACCGCAGCTGCGACCGCGACACGAATTGAAGAATGCCAAAAGCTTCGTCGATGGCGGCGGGGCGCTTCTATTGTTCACTGAATATGATTCCGTGAACGAAAAAAATGAGAAGGAGAGATTTGGAAATACTTTGCGGCTTTGGAATTACAGGCAAAGTGAGTTTATCGGCCTGGAAAAGAGCAACACTTTCATTCCCCACTATGACGCCAGCACGTTCCTCTTTTCGCCGGATGGCAAGCTGGCCGTTGGCGTGGGAAGCACAGTTGAAGACGTCACGTCCTGTCTGATCGATGTTTGGGATACAAAAACCGGGAGCATGATCAACTCCATAACGGTTCGCGACGAGCACATGCGGGAATGTTTGCTCACGATCGATCTTTCCCCGGACTCGACCAAGATTATCGCCGGCAGGCAAAGGGTCCCGGACGTCGCCTCCATCCACGACAGCCATCTCCTGCGTATCTGGGATACAAGAACAGGCGCTTTGCTCCACGATCTTTCGATCGCTAATGGAGGGATCGAAGCTGTCGCGTTCGATCCCGCTGGAGAGCAGCTCGTGTCGGGAACCTACAACGGCTTCCTGAACCTGTGGAACGCCAGGACAGCCGAGCTGGTGCGCTCCTTGAAGGTAAGCTCCAACCCAGTTGAATGCGTGGCCATTTCCCCTGACGGCCAGCACATTGCGTCGGGCAGCTTTCGCACCATTCAGCTCTGGGACGCAAAAACCGGAAAGCCGTTGCGCCAGGCTCAGTTGAAGGAGCGGAAGGGAACAACGACAGGAGATATTGTCGGCTTTAATAGCTGTTCACTCACCTTCTCCCCGGATGGGAAGCGCGTAATCTGGGGAGGAGAGCTTCACGAGGAAGAGGGGCAGGACACGTCCGGAAGCGCGCTTCTTCTATGGGATCCTGCGAAGGGAAACCTTACACCGCTCCCAGATGTGGCTGAAAGCAACATTGAGGCATATGCCGTCGAAGCGGCGTTCTCGACCGATGGGACGAAAGCTGTCACCGGAAGAAGCACCTCTCTAGCTGTGTGGGACACGTCTTCCTGGCGTTCAACCCGTAACATCAAAACAAAAGCGACCGTACAGAAACTTGCCGTATCTCCGGATGGGAAAACTCTGGTTGTCCTCGAAGAAGGCGATTTCGGCCTCGAGAGGCGTTCATTTCTTGAATCCTGGGACCTCAAGTCCGGGAGCCTGATCAAGACTTCTGCGGACCAAGATGCTGCCAAGACATTGGCCTTGAAGTTCTTCCCTGCCGGCGACTCCTTTCTGACCATCTCCAGAAATGCGGAAGTAAAAATCTGGGATCTGAAGTCGTTGAATCCGCGGCAGACCTTGAAGCTATGCGATGTCGAAGGAACGAGTGTCGCTTTCTCCCCGGACATGAGCCGCGCGTTCTTCGGCGCCGCGGATGGCGCCATTAAGCTTTGCGGCTCGCAAACCGGGGGCGAGCCCATCACCCTGGTGAGCGAACCGGGCGGATGGCTCACAATGACGCCAGCCGGTTTCTTTTCAGCCGCCTTCAGAGGCCCCGATCTTCTCAGCGTGGTGCGCGGGTTTGAGCTGATAACGATCGGTCAGGTTCACCAATCCCTCTTCAATCCGGATCTCGTTCATGAGGCGGTCGCCGGCGATCCCGATGGCGAGGTCAAGCGCGCGGCGGAAGTCATCAATCTGGACAAGGTGCTCGACAGTGGACCTGCCCCCGCTGTTGGAATTCTCTCCGCGCCCGCTGACGGCAGATCGGCAACTGACCTTGTCATGGTCTCGGCCCGCATCAAGGATCGCGGCAAGGGCATCGGGCGCATCGAATGGCGCGTCAATGGCATCACAGCCGGCGTCACAACTCCACCCCCAGGTGCAGGTCCCGACTATGACGTGAAGAAGGAACTTGCGCTCGATCCCGGTGAGAACGTGATCGAGGTTGTCGCTTACAACGCACGTAATCTGCTCGCCTCGCTCCCGGCGCAAACCAAGATCGTCTACACGGGCCGTGGCGATGCGGCGAAACCCAAACTGCATGTGCTTGCCATCGGCATCAACGCATACGAAGACAAGGGCGGGATAGATCCGGCAACGTTGCAAAACATGCTCTTTTCGCCTTTAGAGCTTGCTGCCGCCGATGCATCAGCGCTCGCGGCGGAAATGAAAAAAGCAGCCGCCGGATTATATAGTGAGGTGCGGATCAGGACGGCGATCGACAGCGAGGCGACAGCGGCGGGACTCGACCGGATTGTGGAGGATATGTCTCGCGAGATCAGCGCCCGCGATACGTTCGTCCTCTTCGCCGCCGCCCATGGCTATTCTCTGGATGGGCGCTTCTACTTGATTCCGCAGGATTATCAGGGCGGCGCCAACCCCGACGCACTCGCAGCCAAAGCCATTACCCAGGAGCATCTGCAAGACTGGATCGCTAATCGCATCAAGGCGAAGAAAGCGCTGATCCTTCTCGATACGTGCGAGTCGGGTACGCTCACCGCCGGATACGCCCACTCACGTGTTGATGCGCCTGCCTCCGAGGCGGCAGTTGGACGGCTCCATGAGGCGACAGGCCGGCCCGTTCTGACTGCCACGGCGGCAGGCCAGGCAGCGGTGGAATTGACGGCGCTCGGCCATGGCGTCTTCACCTCCGCGCTGATCGACGCGCTCCATCATGGCGACCGCAACGGCGACGGCCTGATCGAGGTTTCGGAGCTTGCCGCCTATGTTCAGGACCTTGTGCCGAAGCTTGTCGCCAAAGGCGAAGCCCGGGCCGGGATCATTGTTCGCGGTGCGGGAGGCGGCGGCGACAATCAGTCGGCGCGGTTCGGCACGACGGGCGGCGATTTCGCACTTGTCAAAAGGCTGCAGTAGAACGGCATTCGGTGTCTGACGGCGTACCGGCCAGGGCTTCCTCTCTACGCCCAAACTGCCGGTCTTGGCGTTGTCGCAACTTAGCGCATCAGTTTGTCCAAGGTGATCGGCAGATCGCGCACGCGCTTTCCCGTGGCATGATAGATCGCGTTGGCGATTGCCGCCGCCACGCCGACGATGCCGATCTCGCCCACGCCCTTGATGCCGAGCGGATTGATGATCGCATCGGGCTCGTCCACGAAGATCACCTCGATGTCATGGATGTCGGCATTCGCGGGCACGTGGTACTCGCCGAGATTGGCGTTCATGAAGCGGCCGAATCGGTGATCGAGCAGAGTCTCCTCGTGCAGCGCCATGCCGATGCCCCAGACGACGCCGCCCATGATTTGGCTCCGCGCAGTCCTGGTGTTGAGAATGCGCCCCGCAGCCACCGCACTGACAACGCGCGTCACGCGGATGACGCCAAGCTGTTCGTCAACCTTCACCTCGGCGAAGATCGCGGAATGCGTATTGCGGGCGTGCTGGCGGTTGTCCTTGAAATTGGTGGAGCGTTCCACCTCGCAGCGATCCACGCCGCCGTGCCGCATCGCGTCCGCGAATGAAACGGCGCGGTGGGGATCCCGGGTGCTGACTATGGCGCCGCCTGAAAGCGCCACTTCGGCTGCCGTCAGTCCGGCCAGCGGCGCATCCGCAGCCTTGTTGGCGTGGCCCAGCAGTTCTTCACGGAGCCCGTGGGCGGCCTCGGCAATCGCGTGCGAGACCGAAGCCGCAATCCACGACCCACCCTCGACAGGGGATTGCGGGAGCGTTGAATCGCCAAGCTTGATGCTGACGTTCTCGATAGGCAGGCCGAGCATATCTGCCGCGACTTGCGCCATGATCGTGTAAGTGCCCGTGCCGATGTCGGATGTTGCGCAGGCCACTTCGGCGTAACCGTTAGCGGTCAGCGTGATGCGCGCCGCGGCCTTCATCTGCAGCGCTTCCCACACTCCTGACGCCATGCCCCAGCCGACAAGCTCCTTCCCATCGCGCATGGAGCGCGGCTGCGGATTGCGCTGTTGCCAGCCGAATGCTTCCGCGCCTTGGGCGTAGCACTGGCGCAAAGCCTTGCTGGTGTAAGGCAGGTTCTCTTTCTGATCGCGATCGGAGTAGTTGCGAAGACGGAGCTCAAGTGGATCGAGTTTCAGCGCGACCGCAAGCTCGTCCATGGCGCATTCGAGGGCATAAACGCCCGACGCCGCTCCCGGCGCACGCATATCGCACGGCGTTGGCACATCGAGACGCGCCAGCTTATGCGAATATTTCGCGTTCGGGGATTTGTAGAGCGCCTCGGACCATGTCGTATCGTTGCGGGCGAAGGCCTCATGGCGCGAGGTCATCGAAATCGCGTCATAACAGGTCGCCGTAAGCGTGCCGTCGGCCTTCCCAGCGAGCGCCACGTGCTCGATCGTTCCGGGCCGGTAGCCGAGCGCATACATTTGCTGACGCGTCAGCACGAGCCTCACAGATCGTTGCAAAGCCTGCGCCCCGAGCACGGCGAGCACCGATTCATATTGCGGGCGAAGTCCCGACCCAAAGCCTCCGCCAACGAAGGGCGAAAGCAGGCGCAGGTCTTCAGACTTCAGGCCGAACACGCCGCACAGATAACGCTGCACGTTTTGAACGCCCTGCGTCTTGTCGTAGACGGTGAGCTTTCCGCCGCCCTCCCAGATCACGGTCGAAGCGTACAGCTCCATAGGGTGGTGATGCTCGACCGGGACGAAATAGTCGGCCTCGTGGCGCACTTCTGCCGCCGCAAGCGCATTTGCTGCGTCGCCTCGCGGGTTTGCAAGCGACCAGGCGAACGCCTCACCTTCCAGGGTGAAAGCATTGCCGCGCTGCTCAAATATGTCTGTGGCGTGCGGTTCCTCGTGATAGTCGACGCTGACCAGCGACGCGGCGAAGCGCGCCGTCTCCCAGTCTTCCGCCAGCACGAGGGCGATGGGCTGGCCGCTGAACAGGATATTCGCATTGTAGAGCGGGCGAAATGGCGAGCCTTCGGGCGCGACGTCATCCTTGTAGGCGCTGTTGCCTTCGGCCATCGGCGGGCGGTTCTCATGGGTCAGCACGGAAAGGACGCCGTCAACCTTGAGCGCGCCGCCTGCATCAACGGCGACGATTTTGCCCCTCGGAATGGTAGATGTGACTACCGCGCCGTAGGCGAGATCCGGAACGTTGAATTCGCCCGCATATTTGGCCGCGCCTGTGACTTTGGCCTTTCCGTCAACGCGTGGCGTTGCAGTGCCGATATAGATTGTCATGGCGCTCACCGAATGCTCTTGTCGGCCTGTATCTGCGGAGTTCCGTTCGCCGCCTGCGTCAAGGCGCGGACAACCGCCCGGCGCGCGAGTTCGATCTTGAAGGCGTTGTGCGCGAGGCCCTTCGCATTCCGCAACACGATGTCTGCGGCCGTCTTGAAACTGGCTTCGTCGGGTGTCTGCCCCGCGAGCGACGCTTCCGCGGTTTCATCTCTCCACGGCTTGTGCGCTACCCCGCCCAAGGCGAGACGCGCGTCCTTGATGATGCCGCCGCCGATTTCGAGCGCAGCCGCAACCGAGACAAGCGCGAACGCATAGGACAGCCGGTCGCGGATTTTTAGATAGGTATAGTTGCTGCTGAAGCCGTTCGCCGGAAGCTCGATCGCGGTGATGAGTTCATCCGCATTGAGGTTTGTATCGCGGTCCGGAGTGTCGCCGGGTAGACGATGGAAATCCGGAAATGCGATCCGACGTTCTCCGTCCGGGCCTTCAGCGATCACCGTGGCTTCAAGGGCAGCGAGAGCGACGCACATATCCGAGGGATGTGTCGCAACGCAGGCATCGCTCGCGCCGAGGATCGCGTGAATGCGGTTGAGACCGTGGATCGCCGAGCAGCCGCTGCCAGGACTGCGTTTATTGCAAGGGGTGGCGGTGTCATAGAAGTAATAGCATCGCGTCCGCTGGAGGAGGTTGCCTCCCGTCGAGGCCATGTTGCGCAACTGCGCCGACGCGCCCGCGAGGATCGCGCTCGACAGGATCGGATAACGCTGCTCGATCAGCGGGTGATAGGCGAGGTCCGAGTTTGGCGTCAGAGCGCCGATGCGCAATCCGCCCTCGGCCGTCTGCTCGACGCTGTTCAGCGCCAGCCGCGATATGTCGATAAGCTGCGGGGGCCGCTCGACATCCTCTTTCATCAGATCGATGAGGTTGGTGCCGCCCGCAATGAATTTCGCGCCAGGATGAGCCGCGATAGCATGCACGGCGCTGGCCACATCGGTTGCGCGCACATAGTCGAAGTTGATCATGATTGCGCCATGGCTTGTTGGATGGCTGCGACAATGTTGGGGTAAGCGCCGCAGCGGCATATGTTGCCGCTCATGAGTTCGCGAATTTCGTGCGCGGACTTCGCCCTGCCCTCGGCGATGAGGCCAGCCGCCGAGCAAATCTGCCCCGGCGTGCAATAGCCGCACTGAAAAGCGTCGTGATCGATGAACGCCTGCTGCAGAGGGTGCAGACTGCCGTTCTCCGCCAAGCCTTCGACCGTAGTGATGCGCGCGCCATCTTTCATGACTGCGAGCGTCATGCAGGAATTGATGCGCCGGCCGTCGGCGAGGACCGTGCATGCGCCGCATTGCCCATGATCGCAGCCTTTTTTCGTGCCTGTGAGGTTGAGATGATCGCGCAGGAAGTCCAAGAGCGTCGTCCACGGCGCGACTTGACGTCGCTCCTGCACGCCGTTCACGATCATCGCGATTTGGAGCTGGCCGGGTGTTTTCGTGTTTGGGAACGCACCCTGCGGTGAGTTCAGTTGCATCTGCGATCTCCCATTTACCGTCCACGTTGCAGCCAAATGCTCGACTGCACGCTGCGGTTCCACAAAAGACCGCTTTTGAGCGCCCCGCTCACCGCATTGCTTGGGAGCGGCTGCGAAGGCGGGTTAACCAATCGCGTTAAGGGCTCTTGCAATCTCAGGGGCGTCGTCTACTGCTCGGGCGTGCGCATCAGCCCTTGGTCCTCTTGCGATCCTGATCAAAGCTAGCTATGTCCTAGCGTTAATTATGATGAAGGCCGGCGTTGTCACCCTGGCCGACAAGGCAGCGATGCGGTGATGCCGGCAAATTCAGTTTTGCCGCCCCCTAGAACAGCAGGTTATCATGGCCCGAGATTTTGCCGGTTCCCCAGCTTACGCCCCGACAACGGTGGTGCGTGAATCAGCCGTTGTGCGATTTGCGGGTGACTCGGGTGACGGCATGCAATTGACCGGAAACCAGTTCACGCTTTCCACAGCGCTCGCCGGCAACGCGCTCGCCACCTTCCCAGATTTTCCCGCGGAGATCCGCGCGCCCCAGGGCTCGACGTTCGGCGTCTCGGCCTTCCAGATCAATTTCGGCTCGACGTCCGTCGAAACCTCCGGCGATGAGCCAGACGTGCTGATCGCGATGAACCCTGCGGCGCTCAAAACGAACCTGGCGGATTTGCGCGCGGGCGGCCTGCTCATTGCCGATTGCGGCGCATTCGACGAACGCCACCTGCGCAAGGCAGGATATACCGCCAATCCTCTTGAAGACTCGACGTTGGCGCGGTTCGAAGTGGTTGCGCTCGATATCTCCCGTCTCACCCTAGACGCCGTGAAGCCGCACGGGCTCGGCTCCACGGAGGCGCTGCGCTGCAAGAACATGTGGGCGCTCGGTCTTGCGCTCTGGATGTTCGATCGCAACCGTGAGCCGGTGGTCTCCTGGATCAAGAATAAATTCGGCGCCAAGAACGAGGCGCTTGCCAATGCCAACATCGCGGCGCTCAACGCCGGTCACGCCTACGGCGAAAATGCTGAAATCGAGCAGCTGAGCCAGATCCAGATCGCTCCGGCAGAGATGGCGCCCGGCGTCTACCGGACGATTACCGGCAGCGAAGCCACCGCGCTCGGTCTCGTTGCGGGAAGCCAGCTTTGCTCGCTGCCGATGTTCCTCGGTTCCTATCCAATTACGCCCGCGAGCGGCATTCTGCACGCTCTATCGCACCTCAAGGAATATGACGTCACGACCTTCCAGGCCGAGGACGAGATCGCCGCAATTTGCTCTGCGATTGGCGCCTCTTACGCCGGCAAGCTCGGCGTCACCTCCACGTCCGGGCCGGGGATGGCGCTCAAGGGCGAGGCGCTCGGCCTTGCCATCATATCGGAACTGCCCCTCGTCATTGTCAATTGCCAGCGCGGCGGCCCGTCTACCGGATTGCCGACCAAAACCGAGCAATCCGACCTCTACCAGGCGGTATACGGACGCAATGGCGACGCTCCGCTTGTGGTCATCGCAGCGCGAAGCCCAGCCGATTGCTTCGAGACGGCAATCGAGGCGGTGCGCCTCGCCGTGCAGTTCATGACGCCGGTCATCCTGCTGACGGACGGCTACATGGCCAATGCCGCGGAGGCTTGGCGGCTGCCGGATGTCACGGTGCTGGAAAGCTTCGGCGCTGAGTTCTACGATCAGGTTCCGGCCGAAGGGCGGGTCAACCCTTATGCGCGCGAAGCCGATACGCTGAAGCGGATTTGGATCAAGCCAGGGACGCCCGGCCTGACCCACCGGATCGGCGGCATCGAGCGGAGCTACGACACGGGCGAGATTTCTTACGATCCCGCCAACCACCAGAAGATGACCGACACGCGGAAAGCCAAGATCGACGGCATCGCCAATTTCATCCCCGAGCAGGAGGTCACGCTCGGCGATCCCGGCGGCAAGCTCGCCATCGTTGGCTGGGGCTCGACGTTCGGCCCAATCCAGCAGGGGGTGCAGCGCGCCCGCGCCGCCGGGGCCGATGTCAGCCACATCCACATCCGCCATCTGTGGCCGTTGCCCCGCAATCTTGGTACGCTGCTCAAGAGCTATGACCGTATCCTCGTTCCCGAAATGAACACCGGCCAGCTCAAGACGCTTTTGCGCGACCAGTATCTCGTCGACGCCAAATCGCTCAATAAGGTTTCCGGCCAGCCCTTCCGCATCGCGGAAATAGAGGCGGCGATCCATCAGGCGCTGGCGTAAGAGGAAGACTTCGATGCACACGAACGCTCCCACCCGTCCTTTGACAGCCGCCGATTTCGCTTCAAGCCAGGAAGTGCGCTGGTGCCCAGGCTGCGGCGATTACTCGATCATCAAGGCAGTTCAGCGCGTGCTGGCGGAGATCGGCTCCAAGCCGGAGAACACCGTCTTCGTGTCGGGAATCGGCTGTTCCAGCCGCTTTCCCTATTATGTCGAAACCTACGGCTACCACACGATTTACGGCCGCGCGCCTGCGGTGGCCACCGGCATCAAGCTTGCCAATCCCGATCTCGATGTGTGGATCGCGACCGGCGACGGCGATGGCCTGTCCATCGGCGGCAATCACCTGGGTCATCTGCTGCGGCGGAACCTCGACTGCCAGGTGCTTCTTTTCAATAACGAGATCTACGGGCTGACGAAGGGGCAATACTCGCCGACGAGCCGGCAGGGCACGCGCTCGCCGTCGACCCCGTTTGGCTCGGTCGAGCAGCCCGCAAGCCCGTCCGGCTTCGCGCTCGGCGCAGGCGGCAGGTTCGTCGCGCGCTCCGTCGACATCGCGCAGAAGGAACTGCTCGCCATTCTCAAGCGCGCCCACGAAAACAAAGGGACGAGCTTCGTCGAAATCTATCAGAATTGCGCCGTTTTCAATGACGCCGCATTCGAGAAATATTCGGACAAGAAGACCCAGCCCTACACCGCGGTTTGGGTCAAGCATGGCGAACCCATGCTTTTCGCCAAAGGCGCGAAGGGACTGAAGCTCAATCGCGAAGAGTTGCGGCTCGAGGTGGTCGAGGTCGCCAATGGCGACTGGCAGGCGGCAGGCGTGCTCGTTCACGATGAAACGAGCCGGACAATCGCCCAGCTTCTCATCGACATGCCGGTGGACGGTTTCCCGCTCGCGCTGGGCGTCATCTATTGCGATCCGATGCCGACCTTTGACGGCGCCATGACAGCCCTGAACGAGAAGGTCGCGGCACGCAGAACACCCGACCTCCAGAAGCTTCTCCGGTCGGGGGAGACCTGGTCCATCGGGGGAGAAACTCCGGCCCCGAACGCCTGAGCCGGAACGAGCAGGCCCTTGTTCCGCCCTTCGTCATTCCGGGCGGGCGAAGAGCGGGCTGGGATCATAAGCATTAAGCGCATCAACGTGTTACGATCCCGGGTAAGGCTTCG
>CAWHYO010000015.1:0-27387 GCA_963833565.1 uncultured Alphaproteobacteria bacterium | reverse complement strand
CTTCCTTCACGGTCTGCCCGATATGCAGCGGGTCGAGCACCTGCATGTTGGGGAAGCCTTCCAGGAAGATGATGCGCACCGTGATCGTGTCGGCGTGCTCCATCTCTTCGATGGATTCCTTGCGCCAGTACTTGGCGAGCGCCTTGTAGCCCCAATTATCGAGCAGGCGATAATGCAGCCAGTATTGATTGACCGCCGTCAACTCGTGACGCAGCGCGGCGTTGAGATATTCGATAACTTTGGGCTCGCCCTTCATTTTATTCTCCGGTCTTCGGCGCTAGGGGTAAACGCAGTGAGGCCGAGGTGGATCGGCCTGCGAGGAAGTATGACCGGCGATCTTGTAGGATCTCGTGAGAAAATCAAGGAGAGGGATCAGGCAACTTTAGCGCCACGCGTATCGGCAGGCATTTCCAGGCGCGCCCTATCGATAATCTCTCGCATGGAACGTACGCAGCGCCCACACTGCGGCTCGCAGCCCAAATGCCTGTGAACCTGGCACGGAGTACGCGGAGCGTTCGGTGTGCCAAGTGCGTCCCGAATTTGCTTGTCGCTTAGCACACTACAGGAGCAGATGATCATTTCGCCAGAGCCCGCCTTCAATTCAGTAACACAAGAAGAGATAAGCTGTTCAGTCCAAGAAGGCAATGAAAAACATAATTTATAATGATTCTAACGTCGAGAACCTCGAACTTACCAAATGATATATGGGAAGTTCTTCGAATTCCTGTTCTTATAATAATTCTAAACTGCTAACCGGAGGCTCCGGCCGCCTCCTCGTAAGCAAGCGACACCCCGAACCAAGCCTCTTCAGCCATTTTAAGCTCTTTTGCCATCGCCGCTCGTTCAAGAGTGAGTGAACGCGCCCTATCGGGCTGCTTCTCATAGAGGCTGTGATCGCCAAGGCTCAAATCGATGGCGGCAATCTTCTTCTGCAGCGCCTCCACGCGCCGCTCATGCTCGGCGAGCTGCTTGCGAAGGGGCGCAAGCTCCGCGCGGCGCTGGGCGGTCTGGCGGCGTTCCTCCTCGCGGCTGCGTTTTGCGTCCGGCGTAGAGCTGCCGTTCGCTTTGGAAGCGCCGTTCTGCTGCTTTCCGCGAGCCCCAAGGCTTTCCTGCCGGTAGCTTTCGAGGTCGCCATCATAGGGCGTCACAGCGCCGTTGCGCACGACCCAGAGGCGGTCGACGGTCGCTTCGAGAAGATGGCGGTCGTGGCTGATGAGGATGACCGCCCCTTCATAGTCGTTCAGCGCGAGGATCAGCTCCTCGCGGCTGTCCACGTCGAGGTGGTTCGTCGGCTCGTCGAAGATCAGCAAATGCGGCGCATGGAACGTGGCCAGCGCAAAAAGCAACCGCGCCTTCTCGCCGCCCGACAGCTTCTCCGAGGACGTGTCCGCCTTGTCCGCGCCGAAGCCGATCGCCGCTACCCTCGCGCGTTTCTGCGCCTCGGTTTTGTCCGGCATCAACTCGGCGATATGGTCGTAGGCCGAGCGCGCAGGACGAAGTTCGTCCATCTGGTGCTGGGCGAAATAACCATACTCGAGCTTCTTCGAAGCGCGGTAGAAGCCGGAAATGGGCGTGAGCTTCCCGCAGAGCAGCTTTGCGAGCGTCGATTTGCCGTTGCCGTTCGCGCCTAGCAGACCAACGCGGTCGTCACAATCAAGCCGCAGATCGAGCTTGCGCAGCACCGGCTTCTCCGGGTCATAGCCGGCGCTCGCGCCTTCGATGCGGATCAGCGGATTGCCGAGCGGCCGCTCCGGTGAGGGGAAGCGAAAAGGCGCCACCTCGGAATCGATCTCGGCCGCGATAGGCTGCATCTTCGCCAGCGCCTTCAGTCGGCTCTGCGCCTGCCGAGCCTTTGTCGCCTTGGCCCGGAAGCGTTCCACAAAACGCTTCCATGCGGCGGCGAGCGTCGTCCTGTGACTTCTTCAGCTTCAACTGCAAGCGCTGCTGCTCACGCCGCGTCTCCTCGAAGCGGTCGTAGCCGCCCGTGTAGAAGGAAAGCCGCCTCTCGTTCAGATGCAGGATGCTGTCGACCGCATTATTCAGGAGATCGCGGTCGTGGCTGACGATAAGCACCGTGTGACGATAAGTGGCGATGAAGTCCTCGAGCCACAGCGCGCCTTCGAGATCGAGATAGTTGGTCGGCTCGTCGAGAAGCAGAATGTCGGGCGCAGCGAACAGCGCTCCCGCCAGAGCCACCCGCATCCGCCATCCGCCGGAAAACTCGGCGCAAGGGCGCTGCTGCGCCTCCTCGTCGAAACCGAGGCCGGACAGAATGCGCGCGGCCCGAGCCGGGGCGGAATGCGCATCGATATCGCCAAGCCTTGTGTGGATTTCGCTGATGCGATGCGGATCGTGCGCGGTCTCAGCCTCCGCGGTGAGCGCCGCCAGTTCCGTATGCGCCGCTAGCACCGTTTCGAGCAGCGTCTCGGGCCCGCCCGGCGCTTCCTGAGAAACATGCGCAAGGCGCGCGTTCTTCGGGTAGCTGATAGACCCGTCGTCGGGATGAAGCTCGCCCGCGATAAGACGCAGTAGCGTCGTCTTGCCCGTGCCGTTGCGCCCGACAAGGCCCACCTTGTGGCCTTCGGGAATGGCGGCCGTGGCCTGCTCGAAAAGCGGCCGCCCTTCAATGCGGAAGCTCAAATCGTTGATGTGAAGCATCGGCGCAAAATGCTGCGAAAGACGCGCCTGCGCAAGGCGCAAATGATGCGCATCACAAACCACCCAAGTTCCAGACTCCCGGCTAAAGGGCTTACCGGCGTCGTTCAAGAGAGCTGTTTTGATCTTGCCGTGTTCGAAGGCCGGTTTCTGGTCTCGACATGGCCGTTGTCAAACAGTGCCACCTCTGCGCCGATTGCGTCCCATCCGACCCGTGTCTGCCTCGCAAAAACCTCCAAATAAGGTCCGCGCGCGAAGCGTTCGATCCGATCATAGGTTTCATCGGGCTTTCGGCTATGCTCCCGCCGCGGTGAGATGATCAAGCGGCGGACATCCTTCGCCAAGCGCGGCGGTTGCCGCGTGTTGCAAGCAAACATTGTTCTATGTTGGCCCGCGTCCAATAGCCCAAGCTGCAGAAGAAATCCGTCTCCGAGAGCGCGGACATGTCCGCGCTCTTGTTCGTCTTCGCCCAATAAAAGGCAACCGTCTTATATTCGAAGCCCCAAGCACGGATAAGATCGAGGGCCTTCGGCAACAGCGGGTCCGTTGCCCACAGGAACAGCACGCAATCCTTCGCCGCGTACTTGGCGACATCCAGCACCGCGATCTCCTTGAAGTCCAGGCAGGAATAGTGCGCCAAGGCATTTCTGCCCGTCCCCTTCTCACTGTAATTTTTGAAGTTCCAGGGCGGGTCGGCGTAAATGACGCCAAATTGCTTGCGCAGCTTCGAGCAATTCATGCAAACGGTCCCTGAAATAGCTCCTTACTTCCTCAATGGCATCTACAACAGGAAACGAAAATGCTCATCTCACTCCTCCCTAACCAACGAATACGGCTTGGGAATGGAGCCAACACCCGCCAACAAACCTTCAGACTCAAGCTCGCCTTAGCGCTTCTTCCTCTCGCCTGTGGTTTCCGAAAGCTTGTATCGCAACGAAAAGGCGCTCACTCGATCGAAAGCGTCTTGTTACGGGTCAGGCTACGCAATCGGAGGAAGGCGCGTTCGTAGCACCCTCTTACTTGCGGCCTGCCAAGCTGCTGCCCGACTTGGCAAGCCGGTGGCGTAATAAACTTCGCGCGTCTAAATCTGCGCCGATATGCGGTACGTGAGACGGAATATGGTTAATGCATGACTGCGACTTTACTATTTATTCATGCGCTTTCGATAACCTTGACTGTGTGGGAGGCTGTGTCCGCGGTGGGGGCCGCGAGCCGCATTCTTGCCATTGCGTGTCCATGAGCCCGATGCGGCGAGTTGGGGATTCAAGGACTTGATGTAGCGAAGGAGGGCTGGGCGATGGCCCAAGTAACAGTAATCGTAAATGGGCGTAGTTTCAGAATGGGGTGCCGGGAGGGTGAAGAGGCCCGGGTTCAAGAGCTCGCCGCGGAAATCGACTCGCATGTGCAGCGTATCAGAGGCGGAACAAAAGCCGTACAGGATGACAGGCTCTTCCTGATGGTAGCTATCCTGATGGCAGACCAGCTTTGGGACGCTCGGGACGAGGTTCAGAAACTCCGTCAAATCGCGGAATCGCGCACCTATCACGTCATCGACGGAGGCGCGCAGGCGATGCAGCGCGAATTGAGCAAAGCGCTCGACGCCTCAATCAAGGTCGAAACGCTGCATCAGCGAGCCACCGGCTAAACGGTTCTGGGCCGGCTGTGCGTGATCGCAAGGCCGCCCGAACCAAACGCCCAGACTTGGATCAAACCGCCGGCGATAGCCAAATTCTTTAGGGCCTGATCATATTCGCCGAAATTCGAGCCGAAAGACATCACGATCATAAAGATAGCGAGAATCAAGGCGACATAGCGTGTTCCAAGCCCGAGCGCCAGGAAGATGCCACCACCCAGTTCAATCCCTGTCCCAATATAAAAGGCCCAGTCCGGATTTGTGATCAAGGCGATGGGCGCGCGGACATCTGCTGGCGAGGAAAGATGCAAGACATGCAGGAACCCGCTCACCAGAAAAATAGCGGCCATCATGATCCGGCCAAGAGCGGCCATATAATTTACGCCTGTCATCGTGGCATCCTTCTCTCTCGTCCTCGCAAACAAGCGCGGCAGCGTAAAACATGGGGCCTTCGCGCACTGGTTTTTTATCGATGGATTCATTGCGGGGCTAGCAATTTCGTCCGCATGCTTTATATGAAAGCCGCTGCGGGGTGCGTTAGGGGCTCAATGAATACCCGGGCCCTATAAGATCCTTAAGGGAGCTGACCCTGCCGGGGCCGTGGCCTCGGCTATTTGGCGCCCACCTGTTTACCAGGGACCCAGGGGATCGAAACGCCCCGACGGCCTTCGCGGCTTTATTGATATCGACCGGAATTGTGCGGGCTAACTCCATCCATTATCGTCAGCTGATATTCGAAGAGAAGGCGAGGCTCAGAGCGGAAGCTCTCTCCCTTCGCAAGGAGACTTGGCTGAAGAGTGGATCGGCGGCAGCTCGAACTATCGCCGAGAAGGGTGTGCCACTCGTTCAATCTTTCGGTGCCGCTACCATAGGCGGATACCACGCTTTTCGCGAAGAACTGGACCCGCTGCCTCTTCTTACGGCTTTACACGCCCAAGGTTTTCGCATCGCGCTGCCCAGGACAGGCGAAGGAACCACGCTTTCTTTCCGGATATGGGAGCCGGGAGGCCCCCTCAAGCGAGGGAAGTTTGGCGTTCAGGAGCCAGCTGAATCCGAGCCCTTGATACAGCCGGCTCTTCTTCTTGTCCCGCTCGTCGCTTTCGACCGTAAAGGCAACCGTCTCGGTTATGGCGCAGGATATTACGACGCCTCCCTGCGAGACATGCGCGCCCGCCAGCGCGTGGCCGCCATCGGCGTGGCTTTCGACGAGCAGGAATTTCCCGATATCCCACGCGAACCGCTGGATGAGCCTTTGGATATGATCCTGACGCCCTCGCGCGTTTTAGCCTGCGAGGACTGACGATGCGGGTCCTTTTCCTCGGCGACGTCCTGGGCCGCTCCGGCCGGAACGCGGTCTATGAAGCGCTCCCATCGCTTCGGGAACGCCTCGCCGCCGATTTCGTCATTGTGAATGGGGAGAACGCAGCAGGCGGATTCGGTATCACCGAGGTGATATTCCAGGATATTCTCGACGCGGGCGCCGATGTCGTCACAACCGGAAACCATGTCTGGGATCAGCGGGAAGCACTTGTCTTCATTTCCCGACAAAAACGCCTTCTAAGGCCGCTGAATTTCCCGGCAGGCACGCCAGGGGGCGGAGCCGGGCTTTTCAGGGCCGCCAACGGTGCCGACGTGCTGGTTCTGAACGTCCAGGGACGTGTTTTTATGGACGCGCTCGACGATCCCTTCCAGGCTGTCGAGCGCGAAGTTTCGGCCTGTCCCTTGAAACTCGGCGCCGACGTTATTTTCGTCGACATGCATGCCGAAGCCACATCGGAAAAGCAGGCGCTTGGTCTAGCCTTCGATGGCCGCGTAACGGCCGTGATCGGGACGCACACGCATGTCCCCACCGCCGATGCACGCGTCCTGCCAGGCGGCACGGCCTACATGACCGACGCCGGAATGTGCGGCGACTACAACTCCATCATCGGCATGGACAAGGGCGAGCCACTGCACAGGTTCACGGCGCGCATTCCATCCAGCCGTTTCACGCCGGCGCTCGGACCGGCTACCCTGTGCGGGGCCTTGATCGAGATCGATGATACAACCGGGCTCGCGATTTCGATCGAACCCGTCCAGGAGGGCGCGCCGCTTGGCGGGAGACGCCGCGAGTTGCGCGGCTAGTTCCGACACCCAAGATTTGAATGCCACTTGGACGACGCGACGCGCCATGGCGGTATGGCATTCGTACTTCGCTATAAAAATCACGTGATATTGCAAGTGGCATGGTTCAGGTTATGATGCTGCGTCATAAAGCGGAACCTTATCCGGCGGCGAGCGTTTTGTGTTAGCCGTTCAGCACAGCTGGAGGCTTGGGGCCTGGGTTATTTTTCTTGGAAGGCGTCTCCTTCAATTAGCTCTTATAAAAACCCATGGCTATCTTTGCATTGGCGCGGATATTGGTTGAGCGGCGTGCGGCGATGCCTTGCAAATTTTTGGGGGGTGATTCCTTGGCGAGCCTGGCAGAAGATGCAGAAAACGGGCACCGGACAGTCGCCCGAAATGCCTTTCACCTCGTGCTCGGGCAGGCAACCACCACCGTATTGGGTATACTCTTCAGCGCAGCACTCGGAAGGAGCTTGGGCGCCAGCGATTTCGGAGTTCTACTTTCTGATTGCTTCGTTCTCAGCTTTTGCCTATGTGCTGGTTGATTGGGGACAGCAATTTTTCATTGTTCGCGAAGTTGCGCGCCAACCGGAGCGCGGCGGGCAACTGCTTGGAACGGCTCTAGTCTTACGCACCGCTGGCGCCGCGCTGGTGACGGTTCCCTTCGGACTGGTGGCCTGGGCCTTGGGCTATGATGCGGCCACCTGTTGGTATAGCGTCATTTTCATCGCTGTGAGCCTACCCTTTTTTCTTGCGCAGAGCTACGGATTAGTTTTCCGCGCTCGCGATCTCATGGGCCTTGATGCCTGGCTGTCGGTGGCGAACAAGTTCGCGTTGCTTGGACTTGCTCTGGCGGCATTGGCCCTCGGCACAGGGCTTCCAGGCGTGTTGGCAGCGCAGGCTCTCGCTGGCCTATTCGCACTTGTTATCGCCACCCAGTTGTATCGTCGGGTAGCCTGCGAACCACTGCGCTATTCTCCTAAAATCGCTCGCGAACTTATGGTGAGCGGGAGCGCCCTCTTAGCTGCCGCCGTTTCGACCAACATCCACCCCTACATCGACGCGGTGATCATATCCAAGCTTGCTCCGGCAGAGGTGGTTGGCTGGTTCGGCGCCGCGAAAAATATCTTGGGCACAATGTTCGCGCCCGCAGCCATCCTCGGCGCCGCGACATTTCCGCGGCTCTCCCGCGCGGCGGCGGATCGGGCTCAGTTCACGGTGGAGGTCCGGGCCGCGCTGAGGCCACTCTTGTGGCTTGGCGCTCTCGCGGCGATTGGAACCTATTTGTTCGCGGACGACGCTATCGCCATGATTTATGGACGGCAGCACTTCGAACCTTCGGGAATTATCCTAAAAGTATACGCTCCTGCATTTCTTATGCTTTTTCTGAACACCTTGTTGCTCTATGCCCTTCTTGCGCTTCACAAGGCTAGGGCGTTTTCGGTGGTGAAGTTGGGGAGCGTGGTAGTGGGCGCCGCGCTGGATTTGGCGCTCATACCTTTCTTTCAGGAGCGCATGGGCAACGGCGGAATTGGGGCGGTGGCCGCCTTCGGCCTGAGCGAATTCGTGGTTTTTGCGGGGTTGATCTTAATGCTGCGGCGGGAAGGCGTTAGGCTGGGTCTCTCGGTCGATATCGCAAGGGCGCTCTCGTCGGCCGGACTTACCTTGCTCCTCTTCCAGTGGATGCCGCCTCTTCCGTTCCTGGTTGGACTTCCGACGTGCGTAATCGCATTCTTGCTTTTCTCGCGAGGGGTCGGGCTGGTCCGGAGCCGCGATTTTCAGTTATTGCGGGCGCTTCTGCTTAGGGAGCGGCTTTGACGCGATACCTCGTCATTCGGGGTTATGAATGTTGGCCTTCCTCAAAATGCGCGTGTCGTGATCGACGACCAATACTGCTCTCAAGCGCATCGCGCCGGTGTTTGGGGCAAGCGGGCGAGATCGATGGGGAGGCGAGTGCTGCGAACGGCATTCGAGAACTCTTCTCTCCGCAACGTCCCCGATAGAAACGCCTCTCTACAAATCGTTCCTCCGCGGATTGGCGCGTTGGTTTGCACCGGTGACTTCGATGCCGCCGCAATCAGAAGATGGGGGATGGCGGCGGCGTACGGCGCTCAAGACAGTGCGGAGAGCTTCGGCTCGACATAGACGCGGTCGCGACGCAAGCGCTCCGCGACAAGGAACGCGAGTTCCAGCGCCTGGTCTGCGTTGAGCCGCGGATCGCAATAGGTGTGATACCGGTTCGACAGGTCCGCATCCGAGATGGATTGCGCGCCGCCCGTGCATTCGGTGACGTTCTTGCCCGTCATCTCTACGTGGAGGCCGCCAGGGTAAGCGCCCTCGGCCTGGCAAACGTCGAAGAAGGCCTCGACCTCGCGCAGGATCGCATTGAAGGGCCGCGTCTTGAATCCGCTCCCCGCCTTGATGGTGTTGCCATGCATGGGATCACACGCCCAGATCACCGATTTGCCTTCCCGCCGCACCGCGCGGATAAGATCCGGAAGATGCGCGCCGACCTTCTCCGCGCCGAAGCGGCAGATCAGCGTCAGGCGGCCCGGATCGTTGGCGGGATTGAGCAGATCGAGAAGCGTGAGCAGTTCTTGCGGCGTGATGCTCGGTCCGCACTTGATGCCGATGGGGTTCTTGATGCCGCGCAGGAATTCGACATGCGCGTGACCCGGCTGGCGCGTGCGGTCGCCGATCCAGAGGAAATGGCCTGACGTTGCGTAGTAATTGCCGCTCGTGGAATTGACCCGCACGAAGGCTTCCTCATAACCGAGCAGGAGCGCCTCGTGGCTCGTGTAGAAATCGGTGGTACGAAGCCGCTCCGAATTCTCGGACGTGATGCCGCAGGCCCGCATGAAGTTGAGCGTCTCTGAAATGCGGCCCGCCAACTCTTCGTAGCGGTTTCCGGCGGGGCTATCCTTCACGAAGCCGAGCGTCCATTGGTGGACGCGTTCGAGGTCCGCATAGCCGCCTTGAGCGAAAGCCCGAAGAAGATTGAGCGTCGCCGCCGACTGCCGGTAGGCCTTGAGCAGCCTCTGCGGATCGGGCGTGCGCGCCTCTGGCGTGAACGCGATGTCGTTGATGATGTCGCCCCGGTAGCTCGGCAATTCCATGCCGTTCTGCTTTTCGGTCGAAGCCGAGCGCGGCTTGGCGAACTGCCCCGCGATGCGCCCGATCTTGACTACCGGGCGGCTCGCCGCAAAGGTCAGCACCACCGCCATTTGCAGGAACACGCGAAAGAAATCGCGAATGGGGTCCGCCCCGTGCTCGGAGAAGCTTTCGGCGCAATCGCCGCCCTGCAAGACAAAGGCGCGGCCCGCCGCAACCTCGGCCAGGTTCTTCGTCAGACAGCGCGCCTCGCCCGCGAACACCAGTGGAGGGAAGCTTCCAAGCTCCTTCTCGACGGCCGCAAGCTCCGCAGTGTCGGGATACACCGGGACCTGCTCGACAGGTTTTTGCCTCCAGCTGTCCGGTGTCCAACGCGATGACATAGTGTCTCCTCTGCGCGCCGCCCGCGCGCCCCTCATGCCCAGTTCACGAGAGTGTTATAAAGGATACAGCCGCCAGTAGCCAGTATCGTGAACGAAGCCTTGATACACCGGCCACAAGCGCACATCACGAAGGTCACTTGGGCAGGCCATCCGCGCCGAAAAGGAAATCCCAGGATGGCGCAGCGCCTGGCCCAATCGACGCCGTGGCCCGGGCTGCCTGGCGCACCGCCTGAAGAACGGCGAGCCGGGCTTTCCGGTTTCGCGCAGCCACGATTGGCACGAGCCGGACGACGGGCTGGCCGTGACGGGTGAGCACAATTTTCTCGCCATCTTCGGCGAGGCGCACAAGCTCGGTAAGCTGTGCTTTGGCGCGGGATACTGAAATCTGCATGACCATCTCCTAGACCAGTCAATGGTCCAAAACCAAAATGGATGGACCAAAATCGAGAGCGGTAAAGCCAAACATCATTGGCTGGATAAGATCTTAGAAAAAAGCGCCTTGCGGAGTGGTTAACACGTCTAAGTTATTGATTTAATTTATAAAACTTTCGGAAGAGGCTTGCGCCGCCGCGGGTTCGAAAGGCGTGGCGCTCGTTAACACATTATATTTAACCGGCTTTTGCGCGCCCACTTGCGTCCAAAAATACAATCGGTTAACTCTAGTGATTGAGGCGGAAAGCTGATCCGTTTCAATGGGATAGAAGTCTGTCCGCCGCCCGGACGCGGTCCGCTTTGATTTTTTGGTATTTTTGGGGATGCAAAATTCCGGCCGGAAATAATGCCGTTTACCATCTTGTATTAAGCTATGATTTGCTTGTTAACGGCAGTTTTACCATGAGGCGTGGCCTGCCTTTCATGGATAATTGGGCGACGCGACACGATGGTTCTCCGCTCTCGACGGCCCAATCGCAGGTTGCGCGCTAGATTAGCGGTTGAAACGCAAGGAGGGCCGCCGCAGTGAGCAGCATAACCATTCCCGATGTCGATGACGCGCTGAAGGCGCGGCTAGCGGCGCGGCAAGAGCCTGGAGAGCGAGGCGCGGGATATTCTGCGCGAGGCGGTCGGCCAGGAGGATCGGCGTCCGCCACCCTGCCAATCTTTACGCGGCGATCCGCAGCGTCCTGCGGTCGCTCGGCGGCGTCGAGCTTGACATTCCTGCTAGCGAACCGGTTCGCTAGCCGCCGCAGCTCGGCTAACCGGCGACGATCGTCCTCGACACAAATGCCATCTCCGAGGCGATGAAGCCGCAGCCCGATCCTTGCGTGGCGTCATGGATGGCGCGGCAAAACGCGGAAGAGCTTTTTACAACGGCTGTCGCTCAGGCCGAATCCTGCACGGCGTGGCGATCCTGCCCGAGGGTGAGCGCAAGCAAGACCTGCTTTGGCAGCCCGGCGAATTTTCGGCCTGTTCGCGGCAAAAATACTTCCCTTCGACAGGGCGTGACCGTCTTCGATCCGTGGCGTACTTGAAGGGGTGACGCGGGCGGCTAGTCGAGCGTCCTGGCAAACCTGAAACCAAGCGGGCCACTGTCACGTGCCGATTCGACGAACCGGTCACGCTCTGCTGGCTCCATAGATTGGCCAAGTACCGAAGACCCACCGCGAACCACGCGCTGGGTGCAATCGCCGCTCGTGTTGGCTGAGCCATCCGAAGGGGCGTTATAGTAGTTCTCATTCCAGCAATCCTCGCTCCACTCCCAGACATCGCCAAAATGGAGCCCCCAACGGTTAGTCTTGGTGCCCACGCGCGCCACATATTCGCGCTCAGCCTCCGAAAGTAAGCGGTACTTCTTACCCGTCTTATTTGACACCCAATTCACATAAGACTTTGCATCTTGCCAACTCACGGAGGTGACCGGTCCTCCGGGGCCTTCATCGTGAGTGCCGGGGTATCCGCCGCAGCCGCCAACCGCCACGCAAGCGTCCCACTCCGCAAACGTCACAGCGAATCTGCCTACGGCAAAGGGCGTCGCAATGTTCACCCGATGCTGCGGCCCTTTGTAATCAGGGCGCTGCGGATTGCTCTCAGAGGAACCCATCAGGAAGCTGCCCGCCCGGACCACCACCAGTTCCGGGCAGGCAGGGCAATCCTTGAAGCTTTGCCCAGAACCGGGCTTCACGCAAAGCCGGGCCTCCGGCTGCGCCAGTGAAACGAAAACGCCGTCGCACGTCTGAAGCTGAAGAGGCACCTGCAGTATTGCCGACGCATGATCCGGACGGGTAATTGTCGCTGGAGGCATGTCCTTCGGCAACGGGAACGCCTCCACTGCTTCGCACCCGGCGAGGCAGAACTTTCCCAGCACGCCATCGTAGTAAGCCGGGGTTTGCTCATGCGGCACGGTCGCGGCCAAGGCGTGGACTTGCTTTCGCACCTCTCGCGCCAGTTCGGCGATTTCGATGCCTTTCTGGCGCATCAGGGGAAGAAGCTTGCGCGTGAATACCGAATCGACGGGATCGGGATCGGTCTGCGGCGGCGGCAGCCTGTCGAGCGCCGTCTGGCCCGCGCCGGCGGAATACATGATGAACGTGCCGTTGGGCGCGTCCATCTTTGCGAGGCCGCCTGCTTTCGCCCCCGGAGATCGAAGCTCATCAGGAATGAGCGGGTGCTCGCGGCAGGCATCGAGGATGAACAGGCTCACCCCCGGCCTTCGTTTTTTCAGATCGAGTAGAAGCTCGGACACGCTGATCGACTCGCGCTTGATCTGTTCCTGCCTGCCGTACTCAACATTCGGAACATCGCTGGGAATAAGGAAGTTCAGCCCCTCGACCTCTATGCCGTGGCCGGAGAAGTAGAACGCCACGACATCGCCTTCCGCGACCTTGAGCAGGAATTGCTGCCATTTGGCGTTGAACGCGGAGCGGCTGACATTCTCCACTTCGGTCACGTCGAAGCCTAGGTCCGTGAAAGCCTGCGAGACGGCGCGCGCATCGTTGACTCGCGCGCTCCAGTTGCGCATGGGAAGCAAGATTGGGGTATTTATCGTTGCCGATGACGAGCGCGACGCGCTTTTCCGCGAGGGCGGCCTGTGCCGCGCCCGCAATCAGCCACACGGCGATGAAAATGCGCGCCGGCAAAGCCGCAAACATGCCCCCTACGCCTCACAAACGCATACTCACTCTTTGCTAATTTCGCGCACATCTCTTAAGAAGCGCATGGATGGCGTTTCTTAAAAATGCGGCGCAGGCACAAGGCTGGGTGGATAGCTGCGGACGCGAAAAAAGAAATGATTGCGACCGGACGGCGCTGACTCTAGACATAGCGCCACCCACATCAGAGACAGCCATGACAAAGTCCCAAATCGACGAGGCGACGGTGAAGCGGATCGCGCACCTCGCCCGAGTGAAAGTTTCGTCGCAGGAGGCGGTGAGCCTGCAGCGCGAGTTGAACGGCATCCTCGCCTGGGTCGAGGAGTTGAACGCGATCCCAACCGAAGGCGTCGTGCCGCTGACCTCGGTGGGCGGAGCGAAGCTGCATATGCGCGCCGATGTCGTGACCGACGGCGGGAAGGCCGCCGACATCGTGAAGAACGCGCCGAAATCCGAAGACAATTATTTCCTTGTCCCGAAGGTTATCGAATAATCCCATGACATTGAACAGTTTGACGATCTCGGAAGCGCGCGACAGGTTGCGCTCGAAGGAGATCAAAGCCACCGAACTCACCGAGGCCTGCCTGTCCGCCATCGAGGCGGGGAACGACACGCTGAACGCGTTTGTGCTCGTCACGGCGGACAAGGCGATGGACGCCGCCAAGGAATTGGACAAGCGGCTTGCGGCGAACAAGACCCTCGGCGCGCTCGAAGGCATCCCGCTCGGCATCAAGGATCTTTATTGCACGAAGGGCGTGCGCACCACGGCGTGCTCGCACATTCTCGATGGCTTCGAGCCGCCTTATGAATTGACGGTCACGCAGAACCTTTGGGATGCGGGCGCGGTCATGCTCGGCAAGCTGAACATGGACGAGTTCGCGATGGGCTCGTCCACCGAGACAAGCCATTTCGGACCGTGCATCAGCCCATGGCGCGCGAAGGGCAGCGCGGAAAAGCTCGTACCGGGCGGCTCGTCCGGCGGCTCGGCCTCAGCGGTCGCCGCTGGCCTTTGCCTCGGCGCGACGGCCTCCGACACGGGCGGTTCCATCCGCCAGCCCGCAGCATTCACCGGAACCGTGGGCATCAAGCCGACCTATGGCCGCTGCTCGCGCTGGGGCATGGTGGCGTTCGCATCCTCGCTCGATCAGGCCGGGCCGATTGCGCGCTCGATCCGCGATGCGGCGCTGCTGCTTCAGTCGATGGCAAGCTATGACCCGACCAGGGACTCGACAAGCGTCGACAAGCCGCTTCCCGACCTTGAAAAAGCGCTGGGCCAGCCGCTGAAAGGCCTGAAAATCGGCATCCCGAAGGAATATCGCGTCGAAGGCATGTCAGCCGAGATCGAGGCGCTTTGGCAGAAGGGCATCGCGATCTTCAAGGATGCGGGCGCGACCATCGTCGATATCAGCCTTCCCCATACGAAGGCCGCCCTCCCCGCTTACTATATCGTGGCTCCCGCCGAGGCGTCGTCGAATCTCGCCCGCTATGACGGCGTGCGCTACGGGCTTCGCGTGAACGGCCGCGATATCATCGACATGTACGAAGAGACGCGCTCGGAAGGCTTTGGCGCGGAGGTGAAGCGCCGCATCCTGATCGGCACCTATGTGCTTTCGGCAGGCTATTACGACGCCTATTACCTGAAGGCGCAGAAAGTGCGCTCGCTTATCAAGCGCGACTTCGACGACGCCTTCGAAAAGGTCGATGCGATCCTGACGCCGACGACGCCGACGCCTGCCTTCGCTCTCGGCTCGCAGGGCGGCTCGGATCCCCTCGAGATGTATCTGAACGACATCTTCACCGTGACGGTGAACATGGCCGGACTGCCGGGCTTGTCCGTGCCAGCGGGCTTCTCCAGCGAAGGCCTGCCCCTTGGGCTTCAGATCATCGGGAAGCCCTTCGACGAGGCAACTGTCCTGCGCGCCGGGCAGGTTATCGAGGACGCCGTGGGACGCATGCCGATTCCCGCGCCGTGGTGGGCAAACGGCGGCGAAGAACACCATGCAGGCTCCAAGGCGCCGATCCCGAAGAAGCCGGCGCCGAAGAAGAAGCCTGCTGCGGCCGAAGCCGCGACGTCGACTAAAAAGGGCGCGGCGAAAGAGAAGCCCCGGAACAAGCAAAATGGCGCAACGTAAAGCCGAAGACTGTCAAAGCATGGATCAGGTGCGCGTCGAAATCGACCGCATCGACGAACTGCTTATCGATCTCGTGGCCGAGCGCTTCAGCTATGTCGACCGGGCGTGGCAGCTGAAGAACAATCCGGCCGAAGCGACGGTGCCGTGGCGCGTTCGCCAGGTGATCGACAAGGTGGAGGCGCGTGCGAAAGCGCGCGGGCTTCCGCCGGAACTTGCTGTTGCGCTCTGGCGTCAGATGATTGGATGGTTTATTCAGTACGAGGAAGAAAATCTGGCGCAGCGTGGGGAGGCAACAGACGAGGATGCGGGTAGTTGAAGGCACATCCCCTCACCCCGGCTCTCTCCCTGATGGAGAGGCAGTTACAGCGGTTGCAGCAGCGTTCAGGCGCGCACTCAGGCTTGGTCTTGCGTTCATGGTCGCAGGCTTCGCCGCCAGCGAAGCGCTTGCCGAAAATGTGGATTTGAGGGTAGATGTCAGCGGGCTCAGAAACTACAGGGGCCGCGTCGTGCTGATGCTGTGGGCCGACTCCGAATATAATTCATCGTTTCCGGACCCGAGCAAGGTTCAGTTTCGCGACGAACGCCCAGGCGATACCCCCTGCGACTTTACGGAAGCCTCGATCTGCCGGAGAACGATCGAGAGCCTTCAAAACTTGACGGTGTCCTACACGTTCAGAGACATCCCGCCCGGCGATTACGCGGTTTTTACCTTTCATGATGAGAACAACAATGGCGTCCTCGATACCGGCCTCTTCCACAGGCCGCTGGAGGGCCGCGGCTACAGCCAGGTGCTCCCTGAAGACTTGAACCCTATCGCGGCGAGGATCACTTTCCACAGGGCGCGCTTCCCGTTGCCTGTTTCGAAATCAATAGTGGTCGGTCTTCGCTATCCTCCGCATTGGTAACGCGGTTTGGAAAATTCCGGCCCTCCTGCGCATCGTAAAATTGGACTTGATCAATGGCACAGACACGAAAAGAGAACCTCATCGACGGCGCGACCGGCCAATGGGAAGTCATCATCGGCTTGGAAGTCCACGCGCAGGTGCTTTCGAATGCAAAGCTCTTTTCGGGCGCGTCGGCGGCGTTCGGCGGCGAGCCTAACAGCCATGTGAGCCTCGTCGACGCGGCGATGCCGGGCATGCTGCCGGTCATCAACCAGGAGTGCGTGGCCCAGGCGATCCGTACCGGCCTCGGCCTCAAGGCGCAGATCAATCGGTATTCGGTGTTCGACCGGAAGAACTATTTCTATCCCGACCTGCCGCAGGGCTACCAGATCTCGCAATACAAATTTCCCATCGTGGGCGAGGGCGTCGTGACCGTCGATCTCAAGGAGTATTCCTTCGAAGTCGGCATCGAGCGCCTGCACCTCGAGCAGGACGCAGGCAAAAGCCTTCACGACCAGGATCCGAACTGCTCCTATGTGGACCTCAACCGCTCCGGCGTGGGTCTGATGGAGATCGTGTCGAAGCCCGACATTCGCTCGGCGGAAGAAGCGAAGGCGTACGTCACGAAGCTTCGCACCATCATGCGCTATCTCGGCACCTGCGACGGCAATATGGAAGAGGGTTCGCTCCGCGCCGACGTCAACGTCTCCGTTCGCCGTCCCGGCGAGCCGCTCGGCACTCGCAACGAAATCAAGAACGTGAACTCGATCCGCTTTATCGGCCAAGCCATCGAGTACGAGGCGCGGCGTCAGGTCGATATTCTGGAGGATGGCGGGAGCATCAAGCAGGAAACGAGGCTGTTCGATGCCAAGGCCGGCACGACGCGGTCCATGCGCTCCAAGGAAGAAGCGCACGATTACCGCTATTTCCCCGATCCCGATCTTCTGCCGCTGGAACTGACGGACGCTACCATCGAGGAGCTCAAAAAGGCGCTGCCGGAGCTTCCCGACGAGAAGCGCGCGCGCTTCATGACGGAGTATGCGCTTTCGGCCTACGACGCAGGCGTGCTGATCTCGGACCGCGCTTCGGCGGATTTCTACGAAGCGGTCGCGAAAGGCCGCGACGCGAAGCTCGCCGCGAACTGGATCATGGGCGACTTCTTCGCCGCGCTGAACAAGACCGGCAAGGACATCTCGGAAAGTCCGATCCCGGCGGCGCATCTCGGCGAGTTGATCGATCTCATTTCCTCGAACGTCATCTCAGGCCGCATCGCAAAAGAGGTCTTCGAGCTGATGTTGCAGACAGGGCATGCGCCAGCGTCGATCGTCGAGGAGCGCGGTTTGAAGCAGGTGACCGATACCGGCGCGATCGAGAAGGTGGTGGACGAGATCATCGCGGCGAACCCGAAGCAGGTCGAGCAGGTGCAGACGAAACCGAAGACGCTCGGCTGGTTCGTGGGCCAGGTGATGCGCGCGACCGGCGGCAAGGCAAACCCGGATGCCGTCAACGCCATCCTTCGGGAGAAGCTGAAAGTTCCGGAGGAGGTTTGACCCGACCCGGGTCGCTTAGACGCTAAGCTTCTTTTTCTGGATGGCCGCCTTCAAGGGCGGCCATTTCGTTTTTCAGCCCTTCGCCATCTCAAGTGATCACCCGAAGCTCAAGCATTCGTGGGCACAACTCACGTCGGCTTCAAGGACACGTGACTAAGCAATATTGATCCAGATCAAATGCGGCGGCGTAGTCTGAGTAGTCCAACCTATAAGATAGGAAATTTGATATGGCTCTTACTCGCAACATCCGCGCTCTAGAATGGCTTGCAGTCGCTCTGGCCGTAGTTATTACGCTGGCCCCGCTCGTTCCCTACGGCATCTAAGACGCAACTCAACTTCAGGCAGGAGATTTGAAATGTCCCTCACTCGCAACATCCGCGTGCTGGAATGGGTCGCAGTGGCCGTGGCCGTGATCATCACGCTGGCCCCTCTCGTTCCTTACGGCATGTAAAATTAAGAATGCTGTCTAGGGCCGGTCATTGAGGCCGTGGAGGCGACGTCTCCACGGCCTCCTATTTTTTGTCCAAGCAATTGACGCAAGTCGCCGGGAGCGCAAAAGCTGCTTCGGGGTTATCGTCTTCTGAACACACCGCGCAAATCGTTCGACAATCCGAACTTTTGTGGCAAAGTGCTTGAAAATATCCGGGCGAGCCCTGCCCTTCCAAGAAGAGGTCAAGAATGCCCCACGCGATCCGCATCCACGCCTATGGCGGCCCTGAAGTCCTGAAGTGGGAAGAAATTGAGGTCCGCGAGCCAGGGCCGGGCCAAGCCAAGATCAGGCAGCAAGCCGCGGGCATCAACTTCATCGACGTCTATCACCGGACCGGCCTTTACCCGCAGCCGTCGTTCCCCTTCACGCCCGGCAGCGAAGGCGCAGGCGAGGTTATCGCCGTCGGGCCAAGCGTAACCGAGGTGGCGGTAGGAGACCGCGTTGCCTATGCCGGGGCTATTGGAGGCTATGCCGACGAACGCCTCATCGCGGCGGACCGGCTCGTGAAACTGCCGGACAGCATCAGCTATGAGACGGCGGCGGCGATGATGCTCCAGGGCATGACGGTGCGCTATCTCATCAAGAAGACCTATCCCGTTACCAAGGACAGCACGGTTCTCTGGCATGCGGCGGCAGGCGGCGTCGGGCTGATCGCCTGCCAGTGGCTTGCCGCGATTGGTGCCACCATCATCGGCACCGTGGGCTCGGATGAGAAGGCGCGCCTCGCCGAAGCGAACGGCTGCACGCATACGATCAACTACCGGACGGAAGACTTCGCACCTCGCGTGAGGCAGCTCACGGGCGGCCGCGGCGTCGATGTGGTTTATGACTCGGTCGGGAAGGACACGTTCCCTGGCTCGCTCGACTGTATCAAGCCGCTCGGGCTTTGGGTCAGTTTCGGCAATGCGTCCGGCCCTGTGCCGCCATTCGAGATGGGTATCCTCGCGCAGAAAGGCTCGCTCTACGCGACGCGGCCCACGCTCTTCACGCATATCGCGACGCGCCAGGGCCTGCTTGAGACGGCGAACGACCTGATCGAGATGGTCAACTCCGGGCGCGTGAAGATAAAGGTCAGCAAGACCTATCCGATGGCGGACGCGGCCCAAGCGCATCGCGATCTGGAAGGCCGCGCGACGACCGGGTCCATTGTGCTGCTGGCGGGCTAGCCCCCTCATCCTGTCCTTCTCCCAGCAAACTCGCCTCGGCGAGTTTGCAACTCAACATGACCACATCCGAAGGCGGATGCGTTGGGGGAGAAGGGAAGACGTTGCAACGGGCATGCCCTGCTTCCCTCTCCCAACCGAGTCCGCTTGCGGATGCGGTAAACTTAAGTAGTGAACTCGCCAAGGCGAGTTCGACCGGGAGAGGGCTGGCGTGAGGGGTTCTTCCTGCCGTCAACAGATGTTTCCCAAGACGCAGCGCGCAGGCTGGACGCGAGTCCCTGAGGCTTCTATAGCTGGCGCAAACCAGCTTTTATGTTTTGGAGACGAGAATGCTCGATCTCAAATGGATCCGGGAAAACCCGCAGGATTTTGACGCGGGACTGAGACGGCGCAATCTGCCGCCGATGTCGGCGGAGGTGCTGAAGCTCGATGAGGAGCGGCGCGCGAATACGACCTCCTTGCAGGAAATGCAGGCGCGGCGCAACGCAGCCTCGAAGGAGATCGGCAAGGCAAAGGGCAAGGGCGGCGATCCCGAGAAAGCCGAGGCGCTGATGGCCGAAGTTGCCGGGCTGAAGGAGCAGATCGCGGCCGGCGAACAGCGCGAGCGCGAACTCGACGAGCGGATCAAGACGCTGCTGTCGGGCATCCCGAACATGCTTTCACCCGAGGTGCCGGACGGCAAGGACGAGACCGAAAATGTCGAGATGCGCCGCTGGGGCACGCCGCGCGACTTCAAGGAAGAAGGCTTCGAGCCGAAGCAGCATTTCGAGATCGGCGAAGCGCTGGGGCTGATGGATTTCGAGGCGGCGGCCAAAATTTCCGGCGCGCGCTTCACGGTGCTGAAGGGCGGGCTTGCGCGGCTTGAACGCGCGCTCGGCCAGTTCATGCTCGACGTGCAGACCGGCGAGCATGGCTATACGGAGGTCAACCCGCCGCTCCTTGTTAAAGACCACGCCACCTACGGCACGGCCCAACTACCGAAATTCAGAGACGATCTGTTTCAGACTTCCGATGAATCTGCTAGACAATAAGATTAGATGACCTTTCAGCGCAAGCAACCGGAAGAGCGTCCAGGCACGTTGCCGTGCACCGGATGGAGAAGATTTCGTCAGACGAAGTCAAGGAAGTAGTCACAAAGTTTTACGAAGAACTTTATTCTCAGGGTTGAATTTCGTCGATTTTGGCTCATACCGACTGCGGAGGTGCCGCTAACCAACCTCGTGCGGGAGAGCATCCTCGCCGAAGCCGACCTGCCCTATCGCTTCACGGCGCTGACGCCGTGCTTCCGCGCCGAGGCGGGCGCGGCGGGCAAGGACACGCGCGGCATGATCCGCCAGCACCAGTTCTACAAGGTCGAGATGGTCTCGATCACAACGCCGGATCAGTCGCCGCCCGAGCATGAGCGCATGACGAACTGCGCCGAGGAAATCCTGAAGCGGCTCGACCTGCCCTATCGCGTCATCGTGCTCTGCTCCGGCGACACCGGCTTCGCCTCGCGCAAGACCCACGACATCGAAGTCTGGCTGCCCGGCCAGAACACCTATCGCGAGATTTCGAGCTGCTCCAACTGCGGAGACTTCCAGGCGCGGCGCATGCAGGCGCGTTTCCGGCCGAAGGACTCGAAGGACGTCCAGTTCGTCCACACCCTGAACGGCTCCGGGCTGGCGGTCGGCCGCACGCTCATCGCCGTCATCGAGAACTATCAGGAGGAGGACGGCAGCATCCGCGTGCCCGATGCGCTGATGCCCTACATGGGGGGCATCACGCGCATCGAAGTTGCCAAGGGATGAGTCTTGGACGATCCCGGATAATGCCTCTGGCATTTCCGGGATGACGATGAGGTAAGCGCCATCGCGTCATCCCGGAAAGCGCCAACGCCGTTATCCGGGATCGTTCAAAACGCTGAGATATGCAATTTTACGTCTACATTCTCTCAAACGTCCGTCGAGGCGTTCTTTACACCGGTATCACGAACAACCTCATTCGCAGGGCCTTTGAGCATCGCGAGAAGACGGTGGACGGGTTCGCAGAACGCTATGGCGCAACGCGACTTGTGTATTTCGAATGCCATCAGACTGCTGAAGGCGCGATCACTCGCGAGAAAGCTATCAAGCGTTGGCGGCGTGATTGGAAATTTGACCTGATTGAGAGCCGGAACCCAAATTGGGATGACCTCTGGGACGAGATCACTAAGTGAGGGTCGAGTAAAAAAATTCCGGAACGATCCCGGATAGCGCCTTTGGCGCTTCCGGGATGACGCGGTGGGCGTCAGCCAGAAAGGCGCAGACTCACCAGGATCATTCAAAATAACGAAGATATTCGCAGATGACGCCGGGTAGTGTATGGCGTACAAAGCCCGCATGCGAATTCTCATCACGAACGACGACGGCATCGAGGCGCCTGGCCTGGATGTCCTGCAAAAGATTGCGTCCGACCTCTCGGACGATGTCTGGGTGGTCGCGCCCGAAACCGATCAGAGCGGCGCCGCGCATTCGCTGACGCTGCACGAACCGCTTCGCCTGCGGAAGCTTTCGGAGCGCGTGTTTGCCGTCAAGGGCACGCCGACCGACTGCGTGATCATGGGCGTTCGCTACATTCTTCAGGATGACACGCCGACGCTCGTTTTATCGGGCGTCAATCGCGGGGCGAACCTCGCCGATGACGTCACCTATTCCGGCACCATAGCAGGCGCAATCGAAGGCACGATGCTCGGCATCCCGTCCATTGCCATGAGCCTCGCCATCGACTGGGAAAATCCGAAGAAGATCCATTGGGAGACGCCAATGGATCTCGGCGCGCCCCTTGTGCGAAAGCTGATGGAGGCAGGCTGGCCCGCAGATGTTCTGATGAACGTCAATTTTCCCGACCGGGAACCAGGTAAAGTGCGCGGCATTCAGGTTACAGAACAAGGCAGGCGCGATCAGGATTACTTGCGCATCGAAGACCGCATGGACACCCGGGGCAATCCCTATTACTGGCTCGGCTTCAAGTCGCGTTCGCTGCACCCAGCCAAGGGAACCGATCTCTTTGCAGTGAAATCTGGAGCAATCTCGGTAACGCCGCTTTATTTGAACTTAACGCATAGTGATACGTGCCGGAAGCTAACGGGGCTTCTGGAAACATAGCCGCGAAGCGGGACAGAAGCACCGCTTCAGGAGTGGTGCTCATGGACGAGGCGCTGCGAAACCTACTCTACAGCCTGCAACTTACCGGCATCGGAGACCCCCGCGTGCTTGGCGCCATCGCCAAAATCCCGCGCGAGCTTTTCATTTCCGACGAGGGTCTCAAATCGCATGCCTATGCGGACGAGCCTCTTCCCATCGAATGCAATCAGACCATCTCGCAGCCCTATATCGTCGCCTACATGAGCGAGCGGCTCAACCTTGCGCCAGATCAGGATGTCCTCGAAATTGGCACCGGCTCGGGCTACCAGACGGCGATCCTTTCGCAGCTTGCGCGCCATGTCTTCACCATCGAACGCCATCTCCAGCTGCATGATCTGGCGGTGCAGCGATTTCAGCGGCTTGGACTTCATAATGTCACGGCGATCCACGGAGACGGCACGAAGGGATGGCCCGACAACCGGCACTTCGACCGCATCATTGTGACCGCGGGCGCCGCCCAGGCGCCCGACGCGCTTCTCGGTCAGATGGCGCGCTGCGGATCGATGATCATTCCTCTCGGCCCCCGCTACGATCAGAGGATCACGCTTGTCACGCGCACGAACGGGCACCTTGAATACCAGACTTTAATCCCCGTCCAGTTCGTGCCGCTGTTGCCCAAAGAGCATTGACAAGCCTTACCCGGGCAAAGGGTGAAAAAATAGCAAGCCTTTTAAGAAATCTTAAGCGTTCCGCTCCTAATACTTTTATGCAAAGTGAGGTGCGGCGATGAGTAGTGTGAATGCGGCGGGCAGACGCGGGCCCGGAGTTCTCCGCGCGGCTGTAGGGATCAGTTTCAGTTGTGTACTTCTGGGGGGGTGCAGCGCAGGAACCGAGCGATTTACGGGTTTGGAGTTTGGAAACGGGTACGAGGCGGCGCCTCCTCCTTCCACGTCAACATCAAGAGCTGCTATCAACACGAGCCAATACCACGCGCCTCGAGAGACGGCGAGCTATCGGGCACAGCCGCAAAGCGGGCTTCAGCTCGCGAGCGCAACGCCTGAACAGTCGGGCGGATATCTGCAGGTGTCCCGGGTCGATCTTCCCCCGGTTCAGCAACAATCTTCAGCTTCATCAGGCGTAAAAACGGCCGACGGCTATGGCCCCTACGGTCCTCCTCCTCTCTCGGATGGCACCTACGCCGGGCCGCGCGTCTATTCGCCCTACGATCAGCCAAGTGGCGGCTATGCGCCGCCTCCACCCCCATCATCGGGCGGAGGCTACGGCCCGCCCCCACAGGGCGGCTACTACGGCGGAGGCCCAAGCAGCTATACGCCCCCGCCTCCTCCTCAGGATCCGGGAGGCGGTCCCTATGGCTACCAGCAGCAATCGCAAAATCAGCAGGATGGCCGATACAATCGCGAACCGCAGGGCTACGACAATCGTCAACCACAGGGCTACGACAACCGCCAACCGCAGGGCTACGCCTACTATGGGCGTGACCAAAGAAATACCGCGTCCGTAGACGGCAGGAGAACGCCAAGGCCCACCGGCCCAGCCGTTGCGGAGGCGCCGCGGGGAAAAGTGGTAACGCTTGCGCCTGGCGAAACAATCCTTTCGCTCGCCAAGCGGCACGGCGTGACCGTCGAGGCGATTGCCAGGGCGAACCACCTTCGTGGCGGTCCGGTCATGCCCGGCGCGACGCTTTTCATACCGGCGCAGGCAACTCCCGCGCAGTACGGGCAGGCGCCAATGCCGCCAAGGACAAAGGCCGCCGAATGCACGGGCAGCCAATGCTACACCGTGAAAAGAGGCGAAACCATCGCCGCGATCGCACGCGCTCATGGCGTGACGGAGCAGCAACTTATCGAGGCGAACAACCTGCCCGATGCGCGCTCGCTGAGGGCTGGACAGTCCATTGCCATTCCGGGCCAGGCGGCGCCAAAACAGGCGATGGCCTCTGCTACGCCTCAGAACCACCCGGCTCCGCGCGCAGGCCATGCTCCTGCTCAAGCCAGCGCCGCCTCTGAAGAAACGCTTCAGGAATCCGAGGAGGCAAAGCCCTCGGCTGAAGTCAAGGTGGCAACGGTCAAGCACCCCGAGCCGTCATGCGAAGCCACGCTCGCCAACCCGCTGCCGCGCATGGGCAAAACGTTCCGGAAGCCCGTCGAGGGCCTGGTCATCGGGCAGTTCGGCCCGCAGCGCGACGGCACCGTGAATGAGGGCCTGACGATCTCCGTTCCGAAAGGAACCGCGATCAAGGCCGCGGAAAATGGCGTTGTCGCTTATGTCGGCGACGAGCTGCCGGGTTTCGGCAACCTCATTCTCATTCGCCACGCAGAGGAGTATGTGACCGCCTATGCGCACGCGGACGAAATCCTGGTTAAGAAGTGCGATGTCGTCAAACGCGGGCAGACGATAGGAACCGCGGGCGCGACGGGTGATGTGAGTCAGCCGCAGCTGCACTTCGAGATCCGCAAGAACGCGAAGCCCGTCGACCCCACGCCCCTCTTGGGATCGTAGGATCGAAACGGGGGAAGTCCGCCCGTTCAAGAAAAATGGAAGCTCATGAAGTCCCGCCCCGGCGGGACTTCTTTCGTTTCGGCATCAAATCAACCCGCGGCGAGGATCAGTCCTTGTCCTCGTATTTGAAGGAAACCTTCAACTTCGCCCGGTAGGCCGACACCTTGCCGTCTTCGATCACGAGATCGAGTTGCGCGACCTCCGCAACACGAAGATCCCGGAGCTTTTGCGAGGCCCGCTCAACGGCGGCTGCTGCCGCCTTCTCCCACGAGTTAGTGCTGGTGCCGATGAGCTCGATAACCTTGTACACGCTTTCAGCCATGCCAGTGTCCTCCAAAAAAGAGAGGATGGCGTTCTCTGTCCCGCTCGCCAAGTGGGAGTGAGTAAATATAAGGCATCAAAATCAGAAAATAGGCGAGCAGCTGGAGGCCAAAGAGGGATAGAACCCGCGCCGGATACCACCATGGGGGCGAAGGTTCAGCTCCCTAAAATTACGACCTCAGTGGGCCGGGCGCCAAAGCCTGCTTATCAGGCGCCGATCATCGTGATGGCTCTCGTTATGGCTCGATCGCAACTGGGCTGCCAGATCGGCGATGCGATCGAAGCCAGCTGCAACAGCCAGCATTTGCTCCCTCGTCCGGGGATCGCTTATCGCTTTCGTAAGGGTGCGAACTTGCTGAGCATGCCCGAGCCAGAGCTGGGCATCGTATAGTGTGGACTGCATTTCGATTGTTACCCGCGACTAGAACCAACCTTGCCGCGATATTTCACTACGATTTTGTGAAAATTGTGTTGACCGATGCTCACGCGCTACGATCTGGCCTCTCGATCCGAGCGCCCTGTCCCGACTTGCCCTCCCCGCGGAAAAGATCGCCGTAGGCATCGCGAAGCACGTTCTTCTGAACCTTGCCCATCGTATTGCGAGGAAGGCCATCCACGAAGAACACCCGTTTGGGGACTTTGTAATTGGCGAGCCGGGTCTTCAGCGCGTCGATCACCTCTTTCTCTTGGAGCTTCGCGCCATTTGCGAGGACCACGACAGCCGCGACCCCCTCCCCGAAGTCCGGGTGAGGCACTCCGATCACCCCGCTTTCGACCACGCCCGGCAAAGCATCGATTTCGCTCTCCACTTCCTTGGGATAGACGTTGAATCCGCCCGAGATAATGAGGTCCTTGCCACGCCCGACAATGTGGACATAACCGCGGGCGTCGATCTTGCCGAGATCGCCGGTGATGAAGAAGCCATCGTCGCGGAACTCGGCTTTTGTCTTCTCCGGCATGCGCCAATAGCCTTTGAACACGTTCGGGCCGCGCACCTCGATCATGCCGATCTCGTCCTGTCCGAGGGTCTCGCCTGTCTCGGGATTGGCGTTCCGAACCTCGACCCCCGGCAAAGGCAGCCCAACGGTGCCTGGCACGCGGTCTCCGTCATAGGGGTTCGAGGTGTTCATGCCGGTTTCCGTCATACCGTAGCGTTCGAGAATGGCGTGGCCGGTGCGCTCGAGAAAGCCGCGATGAGTGTCCGGAAGAAGGGGCGCCGAGCCTGAAACGAAAAGGCGCATGTGGGCCGTTGCCTCGCGCGTCAGGCGGGCGTCGTCGAGGAGGCGAACATAGAAGGTCGGCACGCCCATCATCGTGGTGGCGCGCGGCATAAGCCGGAAAATCTCGTGAGGATCATATTTCGGGATACACAGCATAGTGGCCCCCGACATCAGGGCGACGTTCGTCGCCACGAACAGGCCATGCGTATGGAAGATCGGCAACGCGTGCAGCAGGACGTCGTCTGAGGTGAACCGCCAGGCCTCGACCAGCGCCCGCGCATTCGACGCGAGGTTGCCGTGGGAGAGCATCGCCCCTTTCGACCGTCCCGTCGTGCCGGATGTATACAAAACGGCGGCAAGATCGTCGGTGGAACGTGGCACATCTTCGAAAAAATCGGGCTGCTCGGCAGCAAGCGCAGTCAAAGTTCCATCTGCGTCAGTTCCGAGCGTAAATAATGCCGGCACTCCCGCTCTTTCGCAGAGTTTAGCGGCCTCGCCCATGCCCGGGCGGCAGACAAAAACGGAAGGTTCGGCGTCGCGTAAAAAATAGTCGAGCTCGGCCTCAGTATAAGCCGTGTTGAGCGGCAGGTAGGCCGCTCCCGCGCGAAGGCACCCGAGAACCAGACACAACGCCTCCGGAGATTTATCGACCTGCCCCGCGACACGATCTCCTGGCTTCACGCCACTGGTTTTCAGCGCATTCGCAAAGCGCGCGGATATGCCGGCAATGTCGCTGTAGCGGTATAGCTTGCCCCCGCTTGTCTCGATGGCAACCTTGTCTGTGTCTGTCCATCGAGAACTCAGTTCACAAAAAAAATTGTTAGATTCTTGCCACTGTAGAACCCTGTTCGCGTGATATTTAGAATAGCAAGACCACGCGAGAGTCGCCAAGACAATCATATTTCAAGAAACTTAGACGCATAGCTGAGTTGATGCTAAGATCACGTCAGAGAACACACAAAATATGGCATCTAATCCGCTTCACAACCGCGAAATATCGTTCTTGATCTAATTTTATATAAATTGATC
>CAWHYO010000014.1:0-22621 GCA_963833565.1 uncultured Alphaproteobacteria bacterium | reverse complement strand
AGCCTTGTCCGGGATCGTTACACATTGAAACGCCTTCGCTTTTGCGGTCCCGGCTCGCGCTTCGCCTAGCCGGGACGACGAACAGGCGTGGTTTGCCTAGACCTCGAAAGGCTTGCCAACCTCGGGCACGAGCACCTTCTGCCCTTCCATTTGCGCCAGGAATTTATCCGGCGTCTGGTCGATGATCGGGAAGGTTCCGTAATGCATCGGCACCACGGTGTCGAACTTGAAGTACTTCTTGCAGGCCATCGCGGCCGACTTCGCGCCCATGGTGAAGCGGTCGCCGATCGGCACAAAGCCAACCTTCGGCGCGAAAAGTTCATCCACGAGCGCCATGTCGCCGAAAATCTCCGTGTCGCCCATGTGGTAGATGGTCTTGCCGAGGCCTTCGACCACGACGCCGGTGGGGTTGCCGAGATAGATGGTCTCGCCGTCGATCGTGGTGGATGAGGAGTGGAACGCCTTCACGAAGCTGACGCTGACACCGCCGCCGAGATCGATGGTGCCGCCCGGGTTTCCAACCTCGATCTTTGAAACGCCCTGGCCCGAGAGGAACATTGCCAGTTCATAGACCGCAACGAGCGTTGCGCTGGTGTTGGCGCAGATTTCCACCGCATCGCCGACATGATCGTCATGGCCGTGCGTCAGCACCACATGCGTCGCGCCGCGCGCCGCTTCTTCCACCGATCCG
This sequence comes from uncultured Alphaproteobacteria bacterium, assembly GCA_963833565.1. Taxonomy (GTDB): domain Bacteria; phylum Pseudomonadota; class Alphaproteobacteria; order Rhizobiales; family Rhodomicrobiaceae; genus Rhodomicrobium. The sequence goes on along the minus strand of CAWHYO010000014.1, from coordinate 21,930 downwards.
TTGAATTTCGGGTTGCCCGACAGGAACGGGTCGATCAGGATGACGTGACTGCCGTTTTCGGCTCGAACCGCAGCATGCCCAAACCATGTCAGCTTCATTGCAACTCTCCCTGGGGTGACCGGCATTTTCCCCGCATAATATGGAACCGCGGCGCGCCCGCAATTTATAAAAACATGCAAGGACAAACTTGTGCCCTCTCAGCCTCTGGCGCTTCCCGAATTGTCTGAACGGTTGAAGCGGGACGAGCGGCTTCTCGGCCTCGACGTGGGGACCAAGACCGTCGGGCTTGCGCTCTCCGACGTGATGCGGCGGATCGCGACGCCGCTGGAAACGATCCGGCGCACGAAGTTTTCGGCGGATGCGGCGCGGCTTCTGGAACTGGCCAGACAGCATGGTGTGGGCGGGTTTGTGATCGGCCTGCCGGTCAATCTGGACGCCTCGGAGGGGCCGCGCGCGCAGTCGACCCGCGCCTTCGCCCGCAATCTCGGTGCGCTGACTGAATTGCCGATGGCGTTCTGGGATGAGCGCCTCTCCACCGCCGCCGCCGAGCGCGCACTGCTGGAAGCCGACACCAGCCGCAAGCGCCGCGCCGAAGTGATCGACAAGATGGCCGCCGCCTACATTCTGCAAGGCGCGCTGGACCGCCTGAATTACGGCCTGCGCTCTCCTGCATGATCGCCATTCTTTCTTCGCTCGCGCCTCTGTTTCTCATCACCGCCATCGGCTACGCGCTGGCTAGCCTGAAGTTCGGCGGCGACGAGATGTGGCATGCGCTCGATCACATCACGTTCTACCTCTTTTTCCCCGCCCTTCTCGTGAAAACGCTCATGCGGGCCGACCTTGGAAGCGTGCCTGCGCGCGATCTCGTTTTCGTATCTATCGGCTCGGTCACGATCATGAGCGGCATGCTTGTCGCCGCCTATCTTCTGTTGAAGAGGCCCGTCTCAGGCCCGGTATTCACGAGCTTTTTCCAGGGCGTTATCCGGTTCCAAAGCACCATCACGGTCGCGGTCGCCGCCGCTTTGTTCGGCGAGCGGGGCCTTACGCTCTCCGCCATTTCGGTCGCCTCCATCATTCCGACGGTGCAGTTCTACACGGTGCTGGTTCTGTTGATCTTCGGGAAAGGCAACGGCGAGATAAGCCTGTGGCCAATTCTTCGCCGGTTGGCCACCAATGCGTTCACTTTGGCCTGTGCTCTGGGGCTCGCCCTGAACTTCACCGGAGCGCCGAATGTCATCTATGACACGGCTTCCATTCTCGGCGCACCAGCCATTGCGCTCACAATGCTGGCTGTCGGGGCTGGCCTCGATCTTGCGAGCGCTCATGCGGCGCGGAACCTCGTGTCGGCAAACATGGCCCTGCGCCTCATCGGCATGCCGCTTCTCGTGTTCGGCTTGTGCTGGCTGGCGGGCCTGTCGGGACTTCCTCGCACCGTCGCCGTCATTGCAGCCGCCGTGCCGACCGCCGCGACCGCTTATACCATGGCCCGGAAGATGGGAGGCGACGCCGAACTGATGGCGCAGATCATCACCTTTCAAAGTATTGCGTCAATGGCGACCCTTCCTCTTTTCATTTGGCTGGCACAAAGCTCATAAGAGTGCTTTTGTGACCGCCTGCAAACCTAGCTGCTGAAGGGCCGCCGATGGCGATGAATGAGAAGGATATGTGGCTCGCCGTTATGCTCAGCGCACAGCCATGGCTTGTCTGGGCCGGCACGTTCCTGATCGGTTACCTGCTCGGCTCGATACCCTTCGGCTATCTCTACGGCCGCCTTGCGGGCGTGGGCGACATTCGCACCATAGGGTCTGGCAATATCGGCGCGACGAATGTGTTGCGCACGGGCCGCAAAGGGCTGGCCGCTCTCACCCTTTTGTCCGACGCGACGAAAGGCTTCGTGCCTGTTCTGCTCATCAGGCAATATCTCGGGATGGAACCGGCGCTGTTTTGCGCGGCCGGAGCCTTTCTCGGCCACCTCTATCCGGTCTGGCTTGGCTTCCGCGGCGGCAAGGGCGTGGCGACGTATATCGGAGTTATCACGGCTCTTTATTGGCCCGCCGGGGTATTTTTCTGCGCGGTTTGGCTATGCATCGCGCTCGTGACCCGCTATTCCTCACTCTCCGCGCTCATCGCGGCAACCCTCACTCCAATCTTCGTGGCGGTCCTGGTGCCGGGCACACTTTACGTCTTCATGTCCGCTCTCTCTGCCTTCCTCATCGCTAAACATTATAAGAATATTGGGAATTTGATTTCGGGCCATGAAAGCAAAATCGGCCAAAGGGCGCCGAGCGCAAAAAGAGCCTAGCGAAAGCCCGGCAAGCCTCAGCGAGATCGAAAAGCTGGCGTGGCTTCGGCTGATCCGGACGCCGCATATCGGAGTCGTCACATTCTGGGAACTCTTATCGCATTTCGGCTTCGCCAGCGCGGCCATTGAGGGCCTGCCGGAATTCGCGAAATTTGGAAGTCGCGTGACCGCGCGAAGCATCACGTCTGTGGCGGCCGCCGAAGCAGAATTAAAGAAAGCCGCCGCGGCTGGCATGACGCTTTGCGCTGCGCATGAGTCCGGTTATCCCCCGCTCCTTTCCCATATCGAGGCGCCGCCGCCGCTGCTTTACGTGAAAGGCCAAACCGCCGCCTGGGAGCGTCCGCCAGTCGCCGTGGTCGGTTCGAGGAATGCTTCGGCGGCGGGTTTGAAGTTCGCGGCGGAGATCAGCGCGGAACTCGGAAGGAATGGCTTTCTGATCGTCTCTGGGCTGGCGCGTGGAATTGATGGGGCCGCTCACCGCGCGGCATTGCCGTTCGCAACCTGCGCTGTCTTGCCCGGCGGCCTCGATGCGATTTACCCGCCGGAACATGTGCGCCTTGCCGCCGACATTACGGAGAACGGGGTTCTGGTGAGCGAGTGCCCGCCCGGCTTCATCGCCCGATCACAGGATTTCCCGCGCAGGAACCGGATTATTTCGGGCTCCTCCCTCGGCGTTGTCGTGGTTGAGGCGGCTGAGCGATCCGGATCCCTGATTACCGCGAGGCTTGCCGGAGAGCAGAACCGCGAGGTTTTTGCAGTGCCGGGCCATCCTTTCGAGGCAAGAGCTGCGGGCTCGAACCGGCTCATCAAGGAAGGCGCCGTTTTCACGACATCCGCCAATGATATCGAGGATGCTCTTCAAGGTCTGCTGAAGGCATGGGCAAGGAAGGAAAGGCCTAACCTCGAAAGCCTCGGCGCGAACTCGGGTCGCGCAGCATCGCTGCCTTCTTTGTCCAAACCGGACGTGGATGGTCTTGCCTACCTTGGGGATGCGATGAGCGATGTTGAGAAGCTTCTGAGCCTCGCGCCCATCGATGTTGACGATCTTTGCCGGCTTAGCGGCTTGGAAGCGCGGCAGGTGAATGCTGCGCTTGTGTCCCTGGATTTGGCGGGCCGCGTCGATCGCCGCGGAGCCCGGCTGGTGGCTTTAAAGCCGTAACGGTCAACCTCAAGCGCGGCAGTGAAACCTGGCCTCTTCCTCGGCGACCGCGATGAGGTCGGACAGGAGACGAAACTGCGCCTTCGCTGCAATAGGGCGCAGCGTGGAGAGAAGGGATGCGATGTACTCCGCAGCTTCCTGTGGTTGCAGTTCCACGACACAATCGTCATTGCCGCCGTCAAATTCTTGCGCCTCTTCCGGGGTGCAGGTATGCGCCAGATAAAGTTGGCCACGACGTGTATTCATGATTAAAAACCTCAACCTCGGTTCACTCAGCCAGTTTTGGTTGAGTGACGCATGAACATGTTACCATAAGTTGTGTATCCGAAACCACGCTCTGGTTGCAAGATCCGTAGTCTGTTTTAATCCCTTTGATCCAAGTTTTTCTAAATGCGGTGTAATCCGGCCACTATGCCCGCAATCATAAGTGGCATGGTTTCGGGAGAAGAGCGCTCGCCTTGGGGTAAAGCTTCTCGAAATCAGACGATGTCCCCGGCCGGCTTTGGCTTCTCGAAAACGAGCATGAAATTATTCGCGGGGAGGTCGAGGCGCTGCTTCAGGATAATCCTGCGATTGCCTGCTGCCGTTTCGAGGTCCCGGACATCTATAAGGCCCCATCCCGGAACGCTGGACTCGCGAAGGCTCCTGTCGAAAGCCTCATTGGACGGGCTCGTGAACCTGCCATCCAATTTGAACGGCCCGTAAACGGCAGCGACCCCTCCCGGTTTCAAAACCGTCGCAGCGATCTGTGCGAAGCCATCTGCGGCCGAAACCGGGGCAAGGTGGAACACATTGATGGCAAAGAGAACATTGTAGAGCCGATCCTCGCGATGTGGCCAAGTAGCTGGTTCCGTGAGGTCGATCCTGAGCGGATCGGCGACGTTTTCATTTCCTGCGCGGGAGCGGTTCGATTTGATGGCTTCGAACACAGCCGCGTCGCGGTCAGAGGGCTGGAATCTGATATGCCTAAAATGCGGAGCGAAGTAGTTCATGTGCGCTCCGCTTCCGCTCGCAATTTCAAGGGCATCCCCTGCCTTAGGAAAGACCGTCTTGAAGACCTGGAGAATGGGATCGCGATTTCGTTCCCAGGCCAATGTGTTGTAAGTGCTCAACGGGTAGGGATCGATTTTGGGTTTCGACTCGGACATTTTTTGCGCCTTTATCCAGCCAAAGAGTGACTTTAAAGCCATACGCCATAGTCAATCCACAAGGGCACGCTATGGTTTGAGCTTGAACCCAGCGCTTAAATCGCGCCAAGAGTTTTGTGGTCTTTATTCGCGCTGCGGTTGTTCGTGGCGGCGCATAATGGCCTCTCCGGCGAAATTACAAATGATCTAAAGCCACATGCATCAATTTCAATTTTTGGGCCGTTCCGGGCCAATCTTTTCTTCGCGTCCGCGCAGCCTGGCAGTCCTGGTCGCGCTTGCAAGTGTCATCGAGCGCCGTGCAACCGGCTGAGGCGCGCTATCAAAGCCCCTATCAAAGTTATTATCAAAGCTGGTTCCAAAGCCCCTATCCAGCCCGCCCCTCTCCGATCCACCGTCCGCGCCGTCACGAAAGCGCACCTGAGCGCCGCGGGCCAGCCGAGCAAAAGGCGGTCGAGGGAAAGAAGCCCGTTGGTCCTCTTTACGCGGTCGTCTCGCTCGCCGATCAGCATGTCTCATTCTACGACGCGAACGGTTTGTGGGAGCGGAGCATTGTCTCGACAGGGGTGGCTGGTCATCCAACGCCGCCCGGAATTTTCACCATCCTCGAGAAGGAGCGCTGGCACAGGTCGAACATTTACAGTGGCGCTCCCATGCCCTACATGCATCGCCTTGCCTGGACGGGCGTTGCCATGCATGAAGGTGTCGTAACAGGCCACCCCGCGTCGCACGGCTGCATCCGCCTTCCGGGCGCCTTCGCCAAGCGGCTTTTCGGCGTCACAAATGTCGGCCAGCGCGTTGTTATTTCGCAGCAGGATATCACGCCGTCGGACATCGTGAATGCGCACCTTCCTGTGCCGCAACTCCTGACGCCGCCGCCGGCAGCGGAGGATAAGGTCCGCTCCAGCAATGTCAGTAAGCCCGTCGAGACCGTAGCTTTGGACAGTGCCGCTCCGGCCAAAGCAGACGCCGGCACGAAACTTCTCAATCCGGGCGAGTTTGTGCAAGCGTTAAAAGCAGCCGCGGCAGCCAATGCCACGGCAGCCCTCCAGGCGAAGAAGGCGGCGCTCGCGCTCGTTGCCAGCAAATTGGAGGAAGCGCGTCAGGCGGCGAAAGAGCTCTATTCAGCGGAAGAGAATCTAAGAAGGGCGAAAGCAGAACTGGAGGATGCGAACCGCGCTGTAACCAGGGCTCAGGGTGACGAGGCGGTTAAGAAAGCCACAGACCGGAAATCGGCAGCCGAAGCCGGGCTCGCGGAAGCGGATAGCAAAGCTCGGGAGGCCAGCGACGCCAAAGCGGCCAAGGATCAGGGTGTGGTTTCCGCGCAGAGCGCTGTTCGAGAGGCTGAAGCTCAGGCTGAAGCGGCCGCTGCCAGCGCCAAAGACGCAACGGTGCGAGTTGAGCCGATCTCGATTTTCATCAGCCGGAAGACCAGGCATCTTTACGTCCGGCAGGCGACCCAGCATCTGTTCGACATGCCCATTACGATCCGCGATCCAGAGCGCCCTCTGGGAACGCATCTGTTCATTGCGACGCGTGCCGGAGGTGACGGCTCTTCTCTGCACTGGGTCGGCCTTACGCCGCCCGCCGCTTTTGAGTTCAAGCACCGCCGCCATTCCAGCCGGAGAGGTCACCCGATTGAGCTGGAAGATGAGACGCCTTCCTTAAAGCCGTTCCTGGAGACGGCGTCGGCGGCGCTCGACCGCATCGAATTACCGCCAGAGGCCGCCCAGCGCATCGGAGAGCGCCTGTGGGTGGGGGCGACGCTCAATCATTTCCGATGTGGGCATGAGCGGCGAGGGCCGTTATGCGATGGATTTCATGATCCTGAACCATACAACCGTTCGGGAAGACTAGATCTGCGTAGACCATGGCTGACGCCACGAACCTTTTTGCCGAGTTGGCAGGGCTGGATCGATCTGAAGAGGTCATCACGGAGATTGCTCGCCCGGCCGGGAATGAGGATCGAGCGTATCGTTTCTACCGGACAGGCGAGTCCGCCGGGCTTCTGGTATGATCAGCCTTGGGATGAATGGGTGGCAGTGCTCGCGGGCGCCGCTCGATTGCGTTTCGAAGACGAGCCGGAAGACAGACACCTCTGCGTCGGCGATCATGTCTTCATACCCGCTCATGCACGTCATCGTGTCGAATGGACGAGCGCCGTACCGCCGGCGATTTGGCTTGCCGTTCACAGTAAGCCGTGAGGCCTGCAAGCGGCGCCTGTTTTTTGCCCCGCGGCGCAAGTTCGTGAAACGGACGCTCGATCAACTCGCCAGCGTGCTTTCGAAGGTGTAATTTCTAACTGGATTTCTTTTCCATTCGCCTTGCTCTCGCTCGCCGGCTTCCTAAAGGATTGGGTCCATGTTTCACAGTCGAACAAGTGAGCTGCTGTGCCGTGCCATTCTCATCGCCGCATGCTCGGCGGCGATCTCCTTTTCGGCGTCGGCCGATGAACGCGGGGCGTTGCAGCCTTATAACGCTGCCATTAGTGAGAGCTCGATATCCGGCATCTCCTCTGGCGGATACATGGCGGTGCAGTTCGGCACAGCCTGGTCTTCCGTGATCAAGGGCGTCGGCATTGTTGCGGGCGGCCCGTATTATTGCGCACAGGCGTCGTCGTCCGATATCTGGACCGGCTACACCATGCCGATGCTCACGGCGATAGGCCCATGCATGAAGGGGCCGGTCCCGAATGTGCAACATTTCATCGATAAAGCCGATGAGGAGGCCGCCTCAGGAGCGATCGACGCCACGAACAACCTGAGCCATCAGAAGGTCTACATCTTTCATGGCTTCAACGACACCGTCGTCGCGCAGCCGGTAACCGACGCCACCACCGAATTCTATCGCCACTATCTGGGCCAGGAACGCGCCGGAAATCTCTTCTATCAAACCAACCTGGGCGCGGGGCATGCCCAGGTGCTGGGGCATGACGAACGTTATGCCAAGCTGAATGCCTGTGAGCTTAATCAAAGCCCGTATATCAACGAGTGCGGCTATGATCAGGCCGGCGTCATCCTTCAGCACATTTACGGCGCGCTCAATCCGCCCAATTTCGGCAAACTGTCGGGAACTGTGAAAAGCTTCTCGCAGGGGAAATACGCCAGTTCCGACGATCCTAGCTCCCTGAGCATGGGGGACGTCGGCTACGTCTTCGTTCCGAAGGATTGCGAGCCGGAGCAAGGCGCAGCATGCCGCGTACACATTGCACTGCACGGCTGTGCGCAGGACGTGGGGGACATCGGCAAACTTTACGTCGATGACTCCGGCTACAATGCGTGGGCTGACACAAACCGCATCATCGTCTTGTATCCGCAAACTGTAGCGCGGCCGCTTATGGGGTTGCCGCCTCAAAATCCGCAGGCCTGCTGGGACTGGTGGAGCTATGTTACCCATGACGACAGCTATGTGACGAAGTCCGGACGCCAGATAAAGGCGATCAAAGCGATGCTGGACACGCTGACGGCGGGACAGAACCTTGGATCGGCGGCGGCGCCTTCGGTTGATGCTCCTGCGAGGCTCCTCGTCATCGACATTTCGGATATTGGAGCCGATTTGGCGTGGACCCCGATTGCCGGGGCTGAGGGCTATTCCGTCTCGCGCGCGGAGGCTGGCGGTGATTTTGTGCCGGTCGCGAAGACTTCAGGCCCAAGCTTCGCGGACAGCGGTTTGAAACCCTTGACGTCCTATCGTTGGCGGGTGGTGGCTGCCGGCGGGAAAGGTGATGGGACAGTTGCCCCGGAAGCCACGGCAAAGACTCGGGCCAAGCCCGTGCCTTGTAAGAGATCCCGGCAAATGCCCGCTCACTCAGGCGGAAAACTGATCCGATCCACGGCCTGCTTAACGGCAGTCAAGCTGGAGTCCTGTTTCTGGCAAGCGCCTGCACCGCCTCAGCTGCCCCTAGCGCGGCCACCCCGCGGCATCTCGTCGCAACAGACTTCCGGCTTGATTCCAATGCCGTTTTGACGACGACCAAAATCGCCTCGGCCTTTAGCCACTTCACTATCAAGTTGTATGCTTAGCGGGTTCCGGGACGCGATAAACAGCGCCCCGCTCAGCAAAATCAACAATAGGGGCCTTGGGAGGACAAGCAGTGCAATCAGATTTCACAGTATTTCGTGCGAACCTCGCGACCGCCTGCCGCGCGCGCAACATAACGCACGACCCGCTCTGTGCGGCCGCGGTCGATCTTCATTTCGCCGGGTTACGGGCTCTCGACGTCTACCGGCTTGCCAAAATTGCCGACAATCTTCAGGTGAGTTTGGATTGGCTCCTCGGGCGTTCCGAGGTGATGGAACTGCCGTCGAAGACAGTGAAACACATAGATTAGTCCATATGGCGCTAGCGGGCGGATGCCCGCTAGCGGTGTCACGGTCCGCAGCCGCGCCGTTGGTTAAGGCGCTATCTTACAAGGCTTAAGCCGCCAGATCTCGGATGCGTATTGCTGTATGGCGCGGTCAGAAGAGAACTTCCCGGCGCGGGCCACATTTATGATCGCTTTCCGGTCCCAGGCGTCGGGATCCTGGTAGGCGGCATCAACCTGCTCCTGAGTAAGGATATAGTTCCGCAAATCCGCCAGGAGCATGTAGTAGTCGCCTGCTTCGAGAAGCGACCTCGTTATCGGCCGGAAAATCCCGGGTTCCATCATGTTGAAGAAGTCCCGCTCGATCATTTGCACGGCCCGGCGGATCTCGTCGTCAGCGTTATAAACGTCCCACGGACTGTAGAGGTGGCGGCGCTGCTCGACCTCCTCAGCCGTCAAACCGAAGATAAAGATATTGTCCTTGCCGGCTTCTTCGAGGATTTCCACATTTGCGCCGTCGAGCGTGCCGATGGTGACGGCTCCGTTCAGCTGAAACTTCATATTTCCGGTGCCAGACGCTTCGGTTCCCGCAAGGGAGATCTGTTCGCTAAGGTTCGCTGCCGGGATGACTTTCTCGGCCAGCGATACCCGGTAGTTGGGCAGGAACACCACCTTCATCTTCTCATTCACCTGAGTGTCGCTATTGATGACGCCAGCGACTTGATGAATGAGTTTGATGATCAGCTTGGCCATTGCATAACCGGGCGCCGCCTTGCCGGCAAAGATGAAGGTTCTCGGAACGATGTCCAAGGCGGGGTTGCTCTTGAGCCGGTTGTAAAGGACGATAATGAAGAGCACGAGCAAAAGTTGGCGCTTGTACTCGTGCAGCCGTTTCACCTGAACATCGAACAGCGAATCCGGCGAAACGGCAACCCCGACGGTGCCGCCGATAAGCCTCGCCAGCGCTTGCTTGTTATTCCGTTTCGCTGCCCGGAAACTCTCGCGAAAGGCGGAGTCATCGGCGTACCGTTCAAGTTTATGCAGTTCTTCGAGGTTCGTAATCCATCTGTCGCCGATGGCTTCGGTGATCAGGCGAGCCAGCGGTGGATTGGCTTTCAAGAGCCATCGCCGTGGCGTAATCCCGTTCGTCTTGTTGTTGAACTTCGATGGCCAATATTCGGCGAAATCCCGTAAGACTTTGTTGCGCAGAAGATTGGTGTGCAGCTGCGAGACGCCGTTGACCGAAGAGGAGCCCACAATCGCGAGGTGAGCCATGCGCACATGCTTCGGCTCGCCTTCCTCGATGATGCTCATGCGGCGGAGCCGGTCTGCATCGTAAGGATAGTGAACGGCGACTTCCCGCAAGAATTGCGAATTGATCTCATAGATGATCTGCAGGTGGCGCGGAAGCAGGCGCTCCAGCATGGAGATAGGCCATTTCTCGAGCGCCTCGGGCAGGATCGTATGATTGGTATAACCTGTCGCAGCGGTCGAAATCTGCCAGGCCTGATCCCACTCCAAACCCTCGCGATCCATGAGAAGGCGCATCAGTTCTGGAACGACCAGCGCAGGATGCGTATCGTTCAGTTGCACGAAGACCTTGTCTGCGAAGATATCCCAGGCATTGCCGTCCGATTTGAAGCGCCGGATGATATCTTGGATCGTGCAAGAAACGAAAAAGTACTCCTGCTTGAGACGGAGTTCCTTGCCCGCAGATACCGAGTTGTCCGGATAAAGAACCTTGGTCAGGTTCTCCGCAAGCACCTTGTTTGCGACCGCTTCGACGTACTCGCCTCGGTTGAAGTCGTCGAGGTCGAATTCTTCGGCCGACTTCGCCGACCACAGCCTGAGCGTGTTAACGGTGCCCCCTCCGTAGCCCACCACGGGAAGATCGTAAGGAATCCCAATGACGGTTTTGGTATCGAGCCAGTGATACTCCGGCCCTTTAGGGCCGTATCGGGCCTCTACCCGGCCTTCGAACTGGACATCGAACGAGAACTCGGGATGGGGAATCTCCCAGGGATAGCGGTGCTTCAGCCATTCCTCCGGCTGCTCCACCTGGTAGCCGTTTTTGATGTTCTGCTTGAAGATTCCGAAATCGTATCGCAGGCCGTAGCCAACTGCGGGAAGATCAAGGGTGGCAATCGAATCCATGAAACAGGCGGCCAGCCGCCCGAGGCCGCCATTGCCGAGGCCCGCATCGATTTCGTATTCCCGCAAATCCTCCCAATCGAGCCCCTCTTGCGCCATGGCCGTGCGGCAGATGTCTTCCATTTGCAGGTTGATGACATTATTGCCCATCATTCGCCCGATCAGGAACTCAAGCGAAAGGTAGTAGACCCTCTTCACATTCTGCTTGTGATGCGCCTGCTGGGTCGCGATCCATCGCTCGATGAGTTGATCCCTGACCGCAAGCGCGAGCGCATAGTACCGGTCACGGTCGGTGGCGCTGTAGCGATCCCTTGCAAGAGTGCCGCGAAGATGGCGCTCGAAATTCTTTCGGAGGCCGGGGGCCGACATCTCTGAATCTGTGTCATCGGCCGGCGGAGCGCTTCTGATCTCGAGTATTGCCATTTTGTTCCTTGTATCGCGGGGGCCAAGCCTACCCGCATGCGCATTTCCTAACGAGTTGTGTTTGCAGTTCCAACTCGAAAGCTTTCCTTCGTCATGAGACGTGATAGCACCGTCAAGCTTACACTAATATTGCTCAGAGAGCACTGCGCGTTGGAGACACCAGCGCCGGCCCGGACCGCAAGTTATCCTGCGAGTTGTGCCTTCGGCCACCATGCCTTTCTTCCGCTATGCGTGCCGGCGTGCCTAAAGAACGAGCAGCAAGCACCGAGGCATGCTGCTATCTCAGGCTGGTCGCATTATCGGAAGGCGGGTGACCGGGCGCCTATTGTGCTACAGTTGCGGCAGAAACATTCTATGCTGCCTGAGATTGCGGAGAAAGCGCGGCCTTGAGTTGCAATCTTCAGCATGGCAGATGAAAGGTGCGGAAGCCATGCTATGGAATCGCAAGGCGGGAAAATGGAGAACGCAATGAGTGAAGCCGGACAGACAGCGACAGTCGAGCAGGGCCGCGATTGGGCCCGCGCAGGCTTTTCAGTTGTATTTTTTATTCTTGCGGGCGTCGGCCTGGCCATCTTCGCTGTGCTGGCAGTGATTCAGGTGGTGTGGTTCCTCTGGAAGAAGGCTCCGAACCCCTCCGTTCAGAAGTTTGCGGCTCCATTGGGCCAATGGCTGACGGACGCGGTTCGTTTCGTGCTTATGGATACGGAAGACAAGCCGTTCCCGTGGGCGCCTCTCCCGACGTTCAAAGCGTAGGGCAGGGAAGTTCGAGATCGAGATGTCCGCCCGAAGGCCCTGAGTCTTACGGGCGGACGCCGATTTTTATGTGCTTGGCGGCCTTCTCCGGCGGTTCGAAATCGCTGCGTGAGTGGTTGCCGGCCGAGGACTGGGCGAGAACGGGGTCGTGGGTCGTCACGATGATGGTCCGCTTCTTCTGCCACGCGAGTCCCTGAAACATACTCTTGAGATTTGTGCTCACCTTCGTATCGGAAGAGCCGCGCGAGAATGATTACAGGGGGCTTTACCGCAACGCGCTGGCGCTGACCGCCTGCCATGCGAGCCCGGGCGATTTCCGGCAGGCTTTTCCAGTCCAACCGACGCTCTTTCCTGGGAGCCACCAGCCTGACGCATCGGTTTGAGCGCCTGGAACAGGTACAGCACTTTCTTAAGGCAGGGCTGGCAAGCCGATCTTCATCAAAATGCATCAAGCGATTGTGCATTTGATCACATGTCTTATCAAGGCATGGTCAAGGTCATGGACCGGTCGCTGAAGCACGCCTTGGAGGGTTGGAGAACTCTGCCGCAGCTTGTGCGGTTTCTTTTTCTGCATGCCGCGATCGGCATTGGGGCAGGGTGGTTCCTGCTTGCTCTCCTGCTCTGGACCGATGTGAACGGGATCGGCACTTTGATATGGCGGTCCGAATCCGCGCTGCTGGCCGTCGCGATGCTTGCTGCGGGGTTCGCCATTACCTTCGGCGGAGCGGCTGCGGCTGGCGCTGTCATGATGCTGCGCTTCGAGAAAGACGGAGACTGACCGCGAGACAAACGGCGACCTTGCCAATCGCACGCCGTCAAGCGAATATTAACGTATGAACGAGCGCGTGAAGAGGCTCGCCGAGGAGGCGCGGAAGCTATCGCCAGAGGAGCGGATCGAGCTGTTGCACGCGCTCTCTGCGATGGTTGAAGAGGATGGCTACGACAGCGACGCGGCTGCCGTTGCCGAGTGCCAGCATCACTGGGACGATATCGGCGCCGAAAGCCTGGGCTACCTTTTTGAAAAGTAAGTCACAACCGCGAGCCATACCGCTGGCGCATACGCGCCCGACAATGACATTAAGCAGCATTGAAGCAGGTTCGCCGGAGGGTTAAAACAGCGCAACCGGCGCAATTTCATGTCGCCGCCGCATAGGATGCCTGCCATGTTCAAAAAAATCCTCATCGCCAACCGCGGTGAAATTGCATGCCGCGTCATAAAGACCGCGAAGCGGATGGGCATCGCAACGGTGGCCGTTTATTCCGAAGCGGATCGCGACGCGGTGCATGTCGAGATGGCCGACGAGGCCGTTCTGATCGGGCCGCCGGCCGCTGCCCAATCCTATCTCGTGATGGACAAGATTATCGAGGCGGCCAAGCAGACGGGCGCGGAGGCGATCCATCCGGGCTACGGTTTCCTTTCGGAAAACGCGGCATTCGCCGAGGCGCTGAAGGCCAACGGCATCGTATTCATTGGCCCGAACATCGAAGCCATTCGCGCGATGGGCGACAAGATCGAGAGCAAGAAGGCTGCTGCGGCCGCCCGCGTCTCGACCGTGCCCGGCTATCTCGGCGTGATCGAGAGCCCGGACCAGGCGATCCGCATCGCGAGCGACATCGGCTATCCGGTGATGATCAAGGCCAGCGCAGGCGGCGGCGGCAAGGGCATGCGCATCGCGCGTTCGGCGGAAGAGGTTCGGGAAGGGTTTCTTACCTCGACGGCGGAGGCGAAGTCGAGCTTCGGCGATAGCCGCGTCTTCGTCGAAAAGTTCATCGAGAACCCGCGTCACATCGAAATCCAGGTGCTCGGCGACAAATACGGCAACGTGGTTCATCTTTTCGAGCGCGAATGCTCGATCCAGCGCCGCAATCAGAAAGTGATCGAGGAGGCCCCGAGCCCGTTCCTGGACGAGGAAACACGCGCCGCTATGGGTGAGCAGGCGGTTGCGCTTGCGAAGACCGTGCGCTACGAGAGCGCGGGCACCGTCGAGTTTATCGTGGACCAGAAGAAAAACTTCTACTTCCTCGAAATGAACACCCGGCTGCAGGTCGAGCACCCGGTCACGGAGATGATCACCGGCCTCGATCTCGTCGAACTCATGATCCGGGTCGCGGATGGCGAGAAGCTGCCGTTCGAGCAGGCCGATCTCTCCTTCAAGGGCTGGGCGATCGAGAGCCGTGTCTATGCGGAAGACCCCTTCCGCAATTTCCTGCCATCGATCGGCAGGCTCGTCCGTTACCGGCCCCCGGCCGAAGGCCCGCGCTATGGCGGGATTGTGGTTCGCAACGACACCGGCGCTGAAGAGGGCGGCGAGATCTCGATGTACTACGACCCGATGATCGCGAAGCTCATCACCTACGGCCCGAACAGGGAAGCCGCGATCGACGCGCAGGCAGGCGCACTCGATGCATTTTATATTGACGGCATTCAGCACAATATTCCGTTTCTGTCCGCGCTCATGCAGCACCCGCGCTGGCGCAAAGGCGACCTTTCCACGAGCTTCATCGCCGATGAGTTCGCGGGCGGTTTCAAGCACCGCGAGCCTGAAGGCGAAGCCCGCGATGTTCTGATGGCCGTCGCCGCCACGATCGACAACCTTAGTAATGTGCGCCGCCGCCATATTTCGGGGCAGGTGCCGGGCGCGGTGGGGCTCAAGCTCGGAGAGATGCGTGTCTGCCGCCTTGGCAAGTTCGAGCAGCATTTGCGCGTGTCCGGCGAACTCAGCGACGGAGCTACCGTCATGCTGTGCGAGCCGGATGGAACCGTCCGGCGCGAGATGATCCTGCACTCGCACTGGTGGCCGGGAGAGCCCCTCTGGCACGGAAAGATCGTCGGCGACAAGGAACTCTTCGTGCAGGCTCGGCCCATGCTCAACGGTTTCGATCTTTCCTACGCGGGCGTGCGCGCGACGGCCTACGTTTACACCGCGCGAGAGGCGCAGTTTGCCGCCCTCATGCCGGAAAAGAAGGTCGCCGATACATCGAAGAAGCTCCTATGCCCGATGCCAGGGCTCGTCATCTCTATCGCCGTAGAGGAGGGACAGGAGGTGAAAGCCGGAGATCAGCTTTGTGTTGTCGAGGCCATGAAGATGCAGAACGTCCTCAAGGCCGACCGCGACGTGACCGTGAAGAAGCTTAAGGCCAAGCCCGGCGACAGTCTCGCTGTCGATGCGGTCATCATGGAGTTTGCCTGATCCCCGATGGGCATCGCCGGACAAGCCTTCATCGCGCGCTTTCGCACAAAGGGAGCGCTGCGGGCGGGGCCGGCATGGTCAGGAGGCCTGGAAGCGCCCGGGCTGGTCTATCTTGAGCCGCTTCCGCTTGGAGCGTTGGCTGAGAGCGGTCCCGCGAGCGTTCGTGCAACATGATTCGTTTTCATGGAGTTGGACCAAATTTCATGGGTTTGGACGGGAGCCTTTCCGAGCCTTCGCTTGAGCGCAGATCTTAGGACAAAGCGCCTTGTCGACAGGTTAACGACTTTGCCATATTGATATTATTCATGAAATTCCCGCAGAGCGCTCGCGCCGCCGCGGTTGCAAACAGCGCAGCATGGTTAACAGGGGTGGCCTGAATATAATTAACGGACTTTTCCGCGCCCACTTTCGTCCAAAAATACATTCGATTAACCATGGCGGCTGACCGCAGAAATCCGTTTTTTTCAGTGGGATAGAGGGCCTACGGCCGGCCGGGTGCGGACCGCTCTGATTTACTGGTATTTTGGGGGCGCAAAATCAGGCCGGAAATAAATCCGGCGCGCCGCCGTTAACCATGAAATTGTAAACCTGAAGCTGTCGCGGTTAGCTGGAACCGATCGATGGCCGGGCGTGACCCGGCGATCCAGTGGTCGCCCCGGAGGGCGGGTCATGACAACAAGGGGATTCCGAATAATTTCGGCGCTTTAATCCCGCCGCAACCAGTGGCCTGCTTGTTGCAGATAGATATATGACTACTTTTAACGACTGCGAGCAGCCAGGCGGTGACTTATGGCGGTCCGTATTACTCCGCAAAATGATTTGTTTTTCGTGCGCCTGGGCCAAGCGAAAGTATTCTCGCTCTCCTCCGGGTTGGAATCACACCTCCAATACAGCCCCCGCGTTAATATAGGTTAACGAGGAAGCGTAACTCGCTCGTAAGAAAGCGCACTTTTCTGGCTCTCAAAGCTTACAAACGTGCATAGCTGCCACAGTTTTTTTGTTTTGCGTCCGCAACCGACAAAAATGCATGCGCGAGCTTGAACTTTGGTCTTTGAGCTTGGTAACTTCCACTAAGAAATAAAGATTCGGGTAACGATAGGGCCGGAAGCGATGCATCTCTCAGAAGGTGCGCGAACACTTGCGCGCGAAAATAAGCAGATCCAGTCCCGCAAGTCACGCGTATCACGTTCAAAGATTGTTTCGTATCCAACGGCTCTGGCTGTGGCGACAATTGCTTGCGGCATGCTCACTCAGTCGGAAACGGCGGACGCCGTTCCGTCGTTTGCGCGCCAGACGGGGTATTACTGCTCGACCTGTCACACGGTGCAGCCGGAGCTGACGCCATTCGGGCGGCAATTCAAGCTCAACGGCTACACGCAGGGCGGTACGCGTTGCGGTGACATCCGGAAGATTTTCGGCAACTCCGCTAGCGACCCGGAGTGGAGCGGCGCAAACCTCTCAATGTGGTTGCTTCCGTCATTCAACCATTTCGCAAAAGACCTTCCGGCTTCGCCAGGGCAGGGGCTGCCGACCAACAACATTGTGGATTTTTCTGACGCGACCGTCTTCTTCAACGGGCAGGTTTATTGCAATCTCGGCATTTTTTCCCAGTTCAGCTACAGCAGCACAGGCTACACCAAGAACGGCGCGTCTCAAGCCAACGCACAAATTTTCTGGGATAACACTGAGCTTCGATACTCCGACAAATTCAGGGTGGCCGGAAACGATGTCGTCTGGGGCGTCCTTGGTAACAATACCCCCACCATGCAGGATGTCTGGAATACCGTTCCCGCCTGGGCCTATCCTTGGGTTCCCGTCGACATCGCGGCGGGCGGCCCTCCCGGCACCATGATTGAAGGGACATTCGCCCAGCGCGCGTACGGCGCCGGAGCGTATGTCTGGGTCAACAATATGTTCTATGCCGAGTTGAGCGGCTATCGTGCTCAAGAGTGGAACATGCAACAAGCCACCGGTTTCAATCCGACCGATGGGTTGCCAAGGATCGATGGCGTCGCACCTTACTGGAGGCTCGCTGTTGAGAAGATCTGGAATGAGAACTCCTTCGAAGTGGGCACCTATGGCATGTATGCTGCCCAGATGCCGACAACCCCGGGAACCGGTCTTCTGACTTTCCCCGGCTACACCGACAAATTCCTCGACGTAGCCGTCGATGCTCAATATCAATATATAGGCCCCATCCATGCCTTTACGGCTCGTGCGTATTTCATTCAGGAATGGCAGAAACTTGATGCGACCTACTTCGGCAGCACTGTGTTAACTGGCGCTCCGGGTGCAGAGAAGCCCGATCAGACCCTGTCAAGCTTAAATATTTCCGCCAGCTACATCTACGACCGCCACGTAAGCTTTACCGCTGACTACTTCGATGTCCGCGGCAGCAGCGACGCGACCTACTGGAATGCAGTCACCGGTAATATCAACGGCAGGCCGGATACAAACGGCGTGAGCTTTGACTTGGCGTACGTCCCCTACCCATATGGTGGCCCGGATTTGTGGCCGTGGCTCAATGCTAGGATTGGCGTTCTCTATACCCACTTCAACAAGTTGAATGGAAGTTCGTCGAACTGGGACGGCGCCGGAACAAACGCAAAGGATGCCGACCAAATCTTCCTCTACAGCTGGATCGATTTTTAACGGGCAAGCTTCCGTTAGCTCCGTTAGGGTTATAATTCAGTATGTTGCTAACTCAATCTACAGAGTATGATAAGGCAACGGGAACAAGGTTCTAAAAATTCTCGCCCGGAGAGGAAAGGCTTGGAGGCCAGAAGATGAAGAGGTTCAGCGTAAGATTGGCATTTGGAGCGGCAGTTGCGGCGCTGGTATTTTCGGCGACGGCTGAAGCGCGGCAGCACAAGGTCGCCATGACTCCCCGAGGGTTCTCGGCCGAGTCGAAAGCGCACGAATATTGCATGCTGTGCCACGGCCGGGGAGCGAAGGGTTTTCTCGGCTTCAGGCCGATCCCGCAGCTCGCCGGGCAGCAGGCGCAATATATCGAAATACAATTGACGGCTTTTGTCGAACGCCGCCGTCAGCGCAATCTCG
The DNA here is from genome assembly GCA_963833565.1 of uncultured Alphaproteobacteria bacterium. GTDB lineage: Bacteria > Pseudomonadota > Alphaproteobacteria > Rhizobiales > Rhodomicrobiaceae > Rhodomicrobium. The sequence goes on along the minus strand of CAWHYO010000014.1, from coordinate 3,443 downwards.
GCTATGTCCGGTACGAGAGGGTCCATAATCTGAGCCCGGACGAGCGGACGGCCCTTGCCGAGTACATGAGCAAGCTCGAACCGGTGACTCACAAGGCGGCCCCGGAAGACCTGGTTGCGGCGGGGGAAAAAATCTTTCATGGAGGCGCTCCGGAGAACGATGTGCCGGCCTGTGCGGTATGTCACGGTCCCGAGGCTAAGGGAGATGGCATCTTCCCGCGGCTCGCCGGGCAGCTTCGCCCCTACCTCATTGCCCAGTTGACCAATTGGGACAAGCAGCGCGGCCTGGGGCCAAATGGAGCGGACGACAATTCCCATATCATGCAGCCCATCGCGGCCAGCCTCTCGCCGCAGCAGATCAAGGCAGTCACCGCGTACCTGAGTAGCCTGAAGTAAACCGCGTAGTCCCTTTCACGAAAGAACCGGATGCGAAGGCTCGGATCATGAAACTTCTCGGGTGGAAAATAGCGATCGTGGCAGTCGTATCCTCCTCCATTTCCGCCATGGCTTGCGAGGCGGATTTGGTGTGCGTTGGCGAAACGATCGCCAACAGGAACTGCGTGATGTGCCATGGGCCGGCCTTCCAGGGCTACTTCGTGGCGCCCAGGCTCGCGGGGCAGCGTCCTCAATATGTGGAGAACCAGCTCAAGAACTTCCTGGCCCACACGCGAGACAATCCCTACTCCCAGCTCTACATGTGGAGAGCGGCCGCGAAGCTCGATACGCAGTGGGGCGACCAGAATGGCTACCGCGCTGTTGCAGCCTACTTTGCGACCCTCGAGCCGAAGGCCGCAAAGGATGGAAATGCGGATTTGGTCTCAGCGGGCGCTTCCATATACTCGGGCGGGGAAATCAATGATAACGTGCCGGCTTGCGCCGTCTGCCACGGTCCGGACGCTGTAGGGTCGAGAAATATCCCGCGCCTCGGAGGCCTCTCTTACAACTACTTGAAGAGAAGGCTGCAGCTATGGGGCGCGGGCTATCATACCTCCGCGTCCTACCCCATGCCGATCGTGGCGAGCCACCTCTCAGATGACCAGATCGAAGCGCTCGCCTCATATCTCAGCTTCATCGACTACGGTGAACGCGAAGCCATGAAATAGGCGAATGTGCTAAGGCTAGGTTTTTCGCGGGCAAGGCATCTTGCCCGCTTTTTTTGTCTTTAGGCTTGGTTGAACCGAACCCGGCGCTGCCTTACTCTTCCGGTATATCAGCAAACGATCCTGGAGATGCGCCATGCGCCATATCGGTCATTTTGTCGGCGGGGAGGCTGTCCAGGGAAAGTCGGGCAGGTTCGCGGAGGTTTACGCACCGCATACGGGCGAAGTCCAGGCACTGGTATCGCTTGCAAGCGAGGCTGAGGTCGCTGAGGTCGTTGCGAACGCGAAGGCGGCGCAGCCGGGATGGGCGGCGCAGAACCCGCAGAAGCGCGCCCGCGTGATGATGAAGTTCCTGGAGGTGATCGCCAAGGAAATGCGGCCTCTGGCCGAGCTTCTTTCTTCCGAGCACGGCAAGACGTTCCCGGACAGCATGGGCGACATCCAGCGCGGCCTCGAAGTGGTGGAGTTCGCAATTGGCGCTCCGCATCTCCTGAAGGGCGACTTCACCGACAGTGCAGGCCCCGGCATCGATATGTATTCGATGCGCCAGCCGCTCGGCGTGGTGGCCGGGATCACACCGTTCAACTTTCCGGCCATGATCCCGCTTTGGAAAGCCGCGCCCGCAATAGTGGCCGGCAACGCCTTCGTGCTGAAGCCGTCCGAGCGCGACCCGAGCGTGCCGATCCGCCTAGCCGAACTTTTCCTGGAGGCGGGATTGCCCGCGGGCATCTTCAATGTGGTGAACGGCGACAAGGAAGCCGTTGATGCGATCCTCACGCACCCCGACGTGAAGGCCGTGGGCTTCGTAGGCTCGACCGCGATTGCGCATCACGTCTATTCGCTCGGCACGGCGCACGGAAAGCGCGTGCAGGCTTTCGGCGGCGCGAAGAACCACATGATCGTCATGCCCGACGCCGACATGGATCAGGCGGTGGATGCGCTCATCGGCGCTGGCTACGGCTCGGCGGGCGAGCGCTGCATGGCGATCTCGGTGGCGGTGCCGGTGGGCGAGGGGACAGCAGACCGCCTGATCGACAAACTCACCCCAAGAGTGGAAAGCCTGAAAGTGGCGCCCTACACCGATGAGAAGGCCGACTTCGGCCCCCTCGTTACGGCGGCCGCGCTGAAGCGCGTGAAGGACCTCGTCCAGAACGGTGTCGAAGAGGGCGCCAAGCTCGTCGTCGACGGGCGCGGCTTCAAGATGCAGGGCTATGAAAAGGGGTTCTTCATGGGAGCCTGCCTCTTCGACCACGTGAAGCCCAGCATGCGCATCTATCGCGAGGAAATCTTCGGCCCCGTGCTTTCGGTGGTCCGCGCGCATGATTATGAAGAGGGGCTCGCGCTCGCCAACGATCACGAATACGGCAATGGCGTCGCGATCTTCACCCGCGACGGCGATGCCGCCCGCGATTTCGCCTCGCGCGTGAATGTCGGCATGGTCGGCATCAACGTGCCGATCCCGGTGCCGCTCGCCTATCACACCTTCGGCGGCTGGAAGAAATCCATGTTCGGCGACCTGAACCAGCACGGACCCGATTTGATGCGCTTCTATACGAAGACGAAGACGGTGACGGCGCGCTGGCCGAGCGGCGTGAAGGAAGGCGCGGAGTTCGTTATTCCAACCATGAAGTAGCCGTGGTGCGCTCTACCAAAGATTGCACCACCAATTGCACCACCACTCGACGACATAATACCAATTGAGAACCAAAAGAATTGCCAGGATGGCGATCACGACCACGAGCGGCACCGTCCAGTTGGCGATGAACCATTTGCGCGAGACAATGGCCCATTCCTGCCATATGACGGCGGCTTCGCCGGCCTCGAAGGCGATTGAGCCCAGGATGAGAAGGCCGAGTAGCGCGAGCGTGTAAATGCCGACCGGGTAACTGAGGCACATCCCGCAGCGCCAGGTATCGAGCCACATCAGCCAGATCAACGTAGTGGCCACAAGGAAGCTTATGAACGCCAATACGCCGAGACTGAAAATAATGAAAAAGCGTAACGCAAAAGCCGCCAACACGACTCGCTCTCCCTCTCACGCCCGCGCCTTTTAGGAAAATACGCGCGGCAGCCTTAAGCTTACGTGCATAAATATGGTTAACGGGAAAAGCCGACCCATGAGGCTTGCGCCGGGGCTGACTTACCGCTAGTGGGTTCCTGTTTTGTTCTAAAAAACAGGTGAGCAGATGAGCGGAGAAAGCGCTGAATACCTTTTCGTCGTGCGGCTGCGCGGAGGATGGCGCGCCTTCGGGTGGTTCTACAGCCGAAGCATGCGGGGTTCGCAACATTCAAGGGAGAAATTGGCCTTCATCTTTATCGCGGTACGAGCCTCCAGGAAGCGAAG
>CAWHYO010000013.1:0-31895 GCA_963833565.1 uncultured Alphaproteobacteria bacterium | reverse complement strand
TTCCGATAAGCCGTAATGAGCGTAGTACTTGTCGCTATAATAGTCGCTCCTGTATAAATCCTAGCGGACCATTCCTTGATGTCGGTTTTGTTGAGGACCACCCCATCATGCGCTGGTAGACATTCGGAGCGGTGTGTAGGGCATGCTGAACGGTGTCAATTTTAGACCGCCCCCATTGGACGACCAGAACGAAACGATCGATGAGCATTGACGATGCGCGAACATCGACCACGGGGGCAAGCGGCGGGAGATCAACAATGATGTAATCATAGTCCGCCCGCAATTGCTCGAACAGCTCGCGCGTCGCTTCGGCGGAAAGGAACTCGGTAATATGGGTCAATGGCTCAGGCCCTGCGGAAGGAAGAAAGACGAGATTGGTCTTCGGATCTCGCCAGATCGTTTCCTCGATCGACCGTTCCGCTGACGATTTCGCCAAGCCCGATTGCGGCCTTCGGGGCAAGATTTTCGGGAGCGATCGGCTTTCTCAGGTCGCAGTCGACGACGATGACCTTCTTTCCGCAGTGGGCAGTGTGCTGGGCGAGGTGGTCGAGATCGTGGTTTTGCCCTCACTGGGCATAGCCGACGTGATGCCGATGACCGGTGCGGAGGTCTTGTCGGGACTGAGGTCGATCGCAAGCTTGATCGAACGAATGGCCTCGGCATACCGCGACAGGGGCATGTCTATAACGGCATGGTGGATTGCAGAGTTGGTCGACAGATATCGACGTCTCAAATCCTCTTCGGACTGAAGAGGCGGCGTTGCCTCTTCTAGACCAGGAAGTATGGGCACCAGTGAGAGGCATGGCAGCTCCAGGGCGCGCTCGACTTGCGCGGACGTTCGAAAGCCTCCATCCATGACCTCTTTAAACAAACCCACCGCGACCCCTAGACCAAGCCCGCCCACAATGCCGATCAGCAGGATTTTCTTGCTCTTAGGCTTGCTTTTGCGCTGTGGCGGCGCGGCCGGAGAGAGCACCCGCGTCTCCGTGATAGGAAATGTCTCCTGCTGCAGCGAGCCCATGTAGCGCTGCAGAAAACTATCATACGTGTTCCGCAAAGCTTTAGCCTGGTTCTCCAGGCTCCGTATAGTCATTTCGGCGGAATCCGTCGTGCGCGACTGGGATATAGCCTCCGCCAGCTGCTTTTCAATTTCCTCCTGACGCCGCTTCGAAACATCTAATTCGCCTCTGGAAAACTCGGCAAGCCTTTTTACTTCGTCGAGGATGGACGTGCGAAGGTCACGCATCTGCCTTCGGATATTCGTGACCGCAAGATGGTCCCGGCCGAAGCGGGCCGACTACTCGCTTTCGCGTCTAGACAGATCGAGATATTTTTGGCGCAGACTGTTGATGATTGGGTTGCTGAGCGCATCGGCGCCGGCGGCGTCAAGGGTGCCGATTGAGGCCGAGTCCGGCAAGTTGGCACTAAGGATTGTTTCGTAACGGTTCAACCTTGCCAAGGCTTCTGATGTCTGCGCGCGAGCAGCCACTAGCCGGCTGTTCAGCTCGGTCACTTGCTGCTCGTCGATCGGCTTGCCTCCGGATGAGACGATATTGTTCTGGGACCTGTAGGCGCCGATGGTGCGCTCGGCCTGGAGGGCCTGCTCGGCGAGGTCGCGCAGCCTCTCCTGCAGCCAGCTTGTTGCGAGGCGATTGGCCTCCAATTTTGCGTTCATTTGATCGGCAATATAGGCCTGCGCCGTCGCGTTGGCGATTTCTGCCGCCTGTGTGGCGCTACTTGCGCTAAAGCTGACTTCGATGACATTGCTGAAGTCCACCCGGTTTGCCGAAAGCCGTTCTTGAAACGCCTGGATCATGTTTTCAGGCGGCTGGTCCGCAGCCTCGAACTTGCCGCTCATTGGGCGGAGGCAAAATCCATTTATGGATCCGACGCCACAACGACGAGAAAAATGACGGCCCGGAATCTTTGATATCCGGGTCATCTTCAAGCTTGAGCTGCTTGATAACGGCGACCGCTATCGCCCTTGATCTTATTATTTGGAGCTGCGTTTCCATCTGGCCGAGATCGAACTCGGGAGCCGCAAGCGACTGCTGCTTTACGAATTGTGGGGGAGCCGCCAAAAGAATCTGAGCCTGCGCCGTATAAGTCGGCGGCGTGATCACGCAGATAGACCACGCAAGCTGCGATTGCGATCACGGCGGAGACTATGATCCACAAGTATCGGCGCCTGAGGAAACCTAAAACAAAGTTGATAATGCTGCCGATGCCGCCGCCCTCGCCGCTCTGCGCTAGGCCTTCCGGCAACTCGTTATCGCTCTGCAGCCTATTCGTCTGAAGCATAGGGTCCTCGCCTCTCGACGCCGCGGCTATCGCCGGCATCAATACGTGATAATCAGCAACAGATTAACTCTTCCGAACTTGTCGTATTTGGGGTGAATATATCCCATACGGAAGAGCCGCGTCAAAATGAATGAGGCTTGGTTAAGGTCGCTGTCCGAAGTCCTCTACCAATGAGACCCAATTTGCGTGCCGTTCTTTTTCCCGGCAATCTTGGTTCCGGAGGTTTTCGTCGGCGCTCATCGGCCTGGAGCCTTCATCGACGCAAGAGCACCCGGCGGCAGCAGATAAGAGAGGATAAATTTCCCGAAGGAGCGAATCGATGGATCAATCAACAGTGCGCGTTTATAGCAATCTCTGGCGCCTTTTATGTTTCCCGCTTCTAAAACTAGATTTCCTATGGCACGCCTGTTGGCGCTCATAGCCCTATTCAACGCCTTGCGCTCTCTATAACCTAATTTACAATTAAGCTTAAGCTTTTGGTAAATCCTATCATCTGATTCTTTAACCCCAATTGGATCTTTTTTGGCTTGATAAGTCAGGCGCTCCGCGGGCTCATCCCTGCTATAGATATCTACCAACTCATCCTTAATCAGGCCCAAAGGGCCCTGCAAAGAAACACGCGCCAAAAACTCTAAATCCTCGGAAAAGTTGAAATCAGTATCGAATAAACCTGCCTTCATGGCGGCATCGCGTCGAACAATGATTGAGCCAACTTGCCATGGCTGATGGGAGACCAAAAAAGCGAAGGGTTCTTGAATCAACACGTAATCCGTCCCCTCGAAGACGGCCATAGCCCCATTTTCTTCGAAATAGGTTTGACGGCCCCCCACGTTATTGTAGGTAAAAACGCAATTCGCCGCTTGCATACACAGCCCGGCAATTGCATTTGCGTGCTCGATTTGCCTGGTGAGATAGTCTGGTTTCCATTCGTCATCAGAATCCAGGAACGCCAGCCATTGCCCACGGGCAAGTGTGATGCCTGCATTTCTGGCAGCGCTTACACCGGAATTATTTTGATAGATATATAATATTCTATCCCCATATTTATCAAGGTTGTGGTTCGTATCATCTGTAGAGCCGTCATCCACGACAATAAGTTCGTAGTCGGTAAATGTTTGCTTCAAAACGCTGTCGACCGCTTTGGCCACAAAAGCTGAGCGATTGTAGGTTGGTATAACAATGGATACTAAGGGCACCTTATCTTGACATTGCTTTTTACCACTTTTGCGTTTGGGTCGCGACCATGATGCTGCCGAATGCCACGGCCACTGTCAGCTGTGTCCGGAGAATTCAATCGGGCATTCTCTCTGCCCCGCCCCCCTAACTACATGATGTGCTTGGCCGTTTTGACCGGCCCCCTTCCTGATGGTCAAGTGTACGCGAACTCGCTGAAGTCCGCCCACTTCGGAAGACTGCCGCTAGGAACGCGTATAGGTACTTGACGGCGCCCACCGCCTCCCAGAAGACTGCTCCTCTATACCACTTAAAGCGCCGAGGGACTTCATAGAGACTTCGAGCAAACCATAAGAACTCGTGGCCCTTTAAAAGCAACTTCATGTGATATGCGCCGCGCCCGATATCATAGGCTTTTCGCAATCGTGTGAGGTCGGAGGCTTTGCGACCATGGTGATGGCTTACAACCACTTCCGGACGATATTGCCCAATCCAACCGGCTGCACTGGCACGACCCGCGGCATCCAAATCCTCCCCAGATGCAAGCAAGGCCCCGGCTCCAAATAGTGGGTCAAATCCGTCAAGCTGGAGAAGAACGCGTCGCCGGAAAGCCATATTCGCTCCCAGGACATCCGCAGGCCGGTGAAAATATCTCCCAGGAAATGTGAGTGGTGCTTTCAATTCGTTAATCGTCTGAGGGCTATCTGACGGATCATGAAGCATAACGCGCCCTGTTATATAACCGACTGATAAATCCCGGAAGCCTAGCCATACTTGCTCCAAAAAATCATGTGCAGGGTAGCAATCATCGTCGGTGAAGGCTAAAATTTCGCCGGAGGAATTTCGTAGGCCAGCGTTCCTAGCACATCCCAGGCCGGGCCTAGGTTCGAGGACGTAGGTCACCGGAAAGGGAGCGGTTCTAACAAATTCGCGAATGAAGCCAGCAGTATCATCAACCGATCCATTGTCGACAATGATTAACTCCCACGGCCTTTCGAAAGCAATACATCTCACCGCCGAAAGGCAGCGGGCTAATTGCTGACAACGATTGCGGGTGCAAATGATCAATGAAACATCCATCGGGCGATCCGGCCTGAGGTGAGCCTTTCTCATAACGTTTTCCTTCAAAGTATCACAGAAGGCTTATCAAAAACGCGGTCAGATCTATGGGCTAGCACTCGATGGTCGTCTGGTTGGAACCTTGAGAGCGAGATGATCGACAATAATGTACCAACACATTAAGTGAGGGAGCGCTTGCGGCAACGCGCTCGCGCAACTCTTCGTTGACGGCATCATGAAGGATGTGCGCCCGGATATTCTCGCCCTTATTGGTGTTCGCGATAGAGGCAAGCAGGACAGCGAGATGCGGCGCATAATTATTATCAACCCCACAAACCAGTTCGATCGGTTCGCAGCGCATAGCACTGTCTCCTGCGTTTCCGGAATTCGTTATGCCAAAAAAACGGCCCTCGCCCTCTCCACGCCGCAGATCTCACGCCGGCATCAATCGTGTTACAAATTGATACAGATTGATTTTTCCGCCCGGTGTCGCATTCGAGATATAGATATCCTGCAAAAAAGACTCTTGTCAAAATAAATGAGGCTCGGCTTATTGTCCTCGCGACGCCGGCCCGCTAATCTACGACATGACTGCACGATTGCCTCCAAGGCCAGGATTGAGGCGCCGATAGGGAGAGATACTCCGCTCCCCATGACGCGTCAGCAGTCACTTGCCACAGCGGACGCCAATAGAGTGCCAGAATGTCCAAAGCCCCAATACAATTCTTCGAGTTCGGTGGTAAATGCTCCGCCCAAATTATTAAAGGATCATCCCTTTGGTCAGAGGCGCGCGATCCCAGTCTGCTCATCGGCCAGGGTTTAGGGTTACACGCCGGGCGCCGTTGGGGGTGGAACAGCGGTAGCAGAGTTCCGGCTATTTCCGATGCTGTGGCTGCAAGCGGAGCCGGTCCGAAGCAGCCGGCCGGGCTCATGCACAGATACTGCATCCCCTTGCCGAAGCACCAAGTTCCATGAGTGGCGCTCCCGACACCTGCCAACATGATGCATCGCCCGATGTGGCATTGGCGGCGGTCCGTGCGCACCAGGGACCGCTCCTTGTTGACTTTGACGAGACCCTGTACTTGCGCAATTCCACCGAGGATTTCATTGATTGCGCGCGACCCGGCCTTTTCGCCCTTTTCTTGCTTCGGATGCTCGATGCGCTCAGGCCGTGGCGGCTAACCGGTGGAATCGATACACGGGACACCTGGCGGGTATCCGCTATTTCAATCTTCTTTCCCTGGGTCCGATGGCGCTGGCGCGCAATGGTTCCTTTTTTGGCTGAGCGTTACGTCAATCAAGAACTTAAAGCAGCGCTAAACGCGCGGACCGAGCCGCCAGTGATCCTGACCACCGGGTTCAAGTCCACCGTCAAACCCTTATTGGACGCAATGGGCTTCGCGGATGCGCCACTGATTGCGGCACGTATGTACTCTTTCGCCGACCGGCGTAACGGTAAGCTGTGGATGGCGACGCGCGAGCTGGGCGCCGAAACGGTGGGCCGCTCCATGGTCGTAACCGATTCGCTCAACGATCTTGAGGTGCTGCAGTGCTGTGCGCGGCCGCTGCGAACGGTATGGCCCCAGGCCCGCTATCGTCGCGCACTAGGCAGGATATACCTACCCGGCGAGTACATCTCTCAGATCAAACATCCAGGGGAGCGCTACATCTTCCGCGGCATTCTCCAGGAGGATTTCGGCTTTTGGGTGCTGAGTTCCATCGGGTTGTCGACCAATCCGGCCGCTCACCTCGTCGGACTGCTGCTGCTGTTGCTGTCGTTCTGGGCCATCTACGAGCGCGGCTATGTCGATAACGATCTGGCTGCTTCCCGCTACGAGACCGATCCACAGCTCAGTGAAGCCTTCGGCAGCGTGCAGGTGGCGACACCCTCCGTGCAGCCTTGGATCTGGGCGCTGCTCGCGGGCGCGGCTGGGGTCGCGGTTCTGCACCCCAACACGACGGCCTTCGTTTATTTGGCAGGCTGGGTGGCGGTGCTGATTTCGTCGTACGCCTGCTTCCTGTTTTACAACCGGATCGACAAGATGACCCGCGTCTGGCTCTATCCGGTGCTGCAATTTGCGCGTGGTACAGCTTTCATGGTCGTCGTGCCCATCGAGCCTGCGGGCGTCGCCGCGTTGGGCGCACATGTGCTCTCCAGATGGGTGCCATACCAAGTCTACCGCTTGTCCGCGGGCCAGCAGGCGGCCCCCGGAGCCACTCCGCACTGGCCCAACGTGCGAGCGACGCTGGTGAGCCTGATCTCGTTCGTGCTGCTATCGATGTTGATCGTATGTTGCCTCGGCCCGTCCATCCTGCTCACCTGGAGTGCATTGGCATTGCTGATGTGGAACGTATTCAGGGCGCGTCGCGACATTTACGCGGTTTTCAACTCCGCACAACGCCTAGACCGATCTTCTCGACACGCTCCAACCCAGCGCAGAGAAGGTGCACCCGCGAATATCGGTCACCCACTGAATCACAGATGAATTTCAAAGCCCTGTTTGAATTGGCCTTGCCGGACGAGCCCACCCCCCGAAAGTGAGACAGTGCCTGGAGGGCTAAGGCTCGCGGACTTTCGGACCGGAATTCGATATGCGATTGCAGCACGAAGACGCTGCCGCTTATGCAAGTCGACTAAGCGCGGAGTTCGGTCTGCAACACTTGGGCGACGCGCTCCTGATCCTCTTCACTCATTTGCGCATAAATCGGCAGCAGGATCGCATTGTCCTGGGCGAACTCGGATTGCCGCAGATCGTGCCGCCGCTCCACCTTCGCGTAAGGCGCCTCACGGTGCGAGCACATGATGCCTCGGCGCGTCGCAACCCCCTGATCGAGCAGCTTTTGCATCACAGTCCGCTGATCGAGGCGGTCGGGCAACCGCACGCAATAACTCTGCCAGTTGGACCTCGCCCAGCCGGGCTCAGAAGGCAGGCGCAAACCTTCGATGTCGCCCAGGAGTTCCGAATAACGAGACGCAAGAGCGCGGCGGCGTGCGACAAGCCCGGGCAGCCGTTCAAGCTGCTTGCGGCCCACCGCGGCCTGGATGTCCGTCATCCGGTAATTGAAGCCGACCGTCAGGTAGTCCTCGAAGATGACCTGAGGCGAGCCGTGCCGCACCGTATCCGGAACGCTCATGCCGTGCTGGCGAAGCAGCCTGAACTTGCGATCGAGTTCCGCGTCAACGGTGGTCAACATCCCGCCCTCGCCCGTCGTGATCACCTTGCGGGGATGAAAGGAGAAGCATGCGATCAATCCATGCGGCTTGCCGATCCGCTCCCATCCGCCATTCATCCGGATCTCGCTGCCTGCGGCGCAGGCGGCGTCCTCGATCAGCACCACGCCATGGCGAGCGGCGAGCGCAGTCAGCGCTGCCAGATCGCAGGGCATGCCCATCTGGTGAACAGCGATGATCGCACGGGTTCGCGGCGTGATGGCTTCGCTCACCCGGTCCGGATCAATGTTGTACGTGTCCGCGTCAATGTCGACGAAGATCGGAGTGGCGCCACAATATCGGATGCAGTTCGCCGTGGCGATGAACGAATGACTGACCGTGATCACCTCATCGCCCGGCCCGATGTTCAGCGCCAACAGGGCAAGGTGGAGTGCGGTCGTACAGTTAGAGACGGCGCAAGCGTGAGGCGCGCCGACGAGAGCAGCAAATTCACGTTCGAAGGCTGAAACCTGCGGACCTTGAGACACCCAGCCGGACAGCACCGCCGTGCGCGCCGCGTCAGCCTCCTCGTCACCGAGAAAAGGGAGCGCAATCGGGATCACGATGCCGCGGCCTCCAGCTTTCCGGGCGCCGGAGTCAATCCGCGCTCGCTCCGCCACCACTTGACGAGGCCAGCCAAGCCCTGTTCGAGTGGGATCGTCGCACGAAACCCGAGCAGGCGCTCTGCCTTCGCTGTCGAAGCCAGCCGGCGCGGGACCGGATTGATCGAACGCTCCGGCGCGAACTCCGGCTTGAGTCGGTCCCGGCCCATCACCGACGCAAGGGCCTGGGCAAGCTGCAACAAGCTGGTTTCGGTCCCGCTCGCCACATTGAACACCTCGTCGCTCGCCTTTGCCTTGGCCCCGAGGATGTTCGCCCGCGCAACGTCGCGAACGTGAACGAAATCCATGGTCTGTTTGCCGTCACCGAAGATGATCGGCGCCAGCCCGGCTTCCAGCCGCTCCATCCAACGGATTAGCACCTCGGTATAGCGACCATGAATGTCCATGCGGTCGCCGTAGACATTGAAATATCTGAAGGCGACGTAATCGAGTCCGTGCATATCGTTGAAGGCTCGAAGCAGGCCTTCGTTGAAGGTCTTGGCCGCCCCGTAAAGCGTGCGGTTGTTGTAGGGATGCTGGCGCTCTGTCGTCGGAAAGTCTTCCGCCATGCCGTAGACCGAGGCGGAGGACGCGGCAATGACCTTCTCGATGTTGTGCTTGATGCACAATTCGATCAGATCGAACGTCGCGTCCACCATCACTTCCAGGGCGAGGCGGGGTTCGGCGGCGCAATGGGTGATACGCAAGGCGGCCTGATGGAACACGATATCGGATGACCCGACCAGTTCCGCCATCAGCTTTCCATCGCGGACGTCGCCTTCCACCAGGCGCACCGGCCCGCGCGCAATCGCAGCCCTCAGATTTTCCGGACGGCCTCTCACCATGTTGTCGAGCGCAACGATTTCGTTGCAGCCCTCGTCACACAAGAGGTCAATGATGTGCGAGCCCACGAACCCGGCTCCGCCGGTGACCAGAACGCGTTTCCCTTTCAGATCAGCCAAGACGCTCTCCTGTTGTTAAAAGCTGGATGGCGTGCGCCGCTCCAGTGTTCGCGCCTAGTACGCCCTGCGGGAATCCTGACTTACATGCAGCGGGCGATGAGTGGCCTTCCCGCGGATAAGGCGTACTAGCAACTCTTTAGTATCTAGTACAGCTTAAGGCCGGAAGTTCGCTTGAGCGTTCGCGGCCATGGGAGTGCGAACTTCCGGCCGGCTGTACTAGTCAGCATCGGCGAACGCGGCCTTTTGCAGCTGTGCCACAACTTCGGCCACCTGCTCTGGCAGCAGTTCCGGATAGATCGGCAGCGAAAGAAATTGATCGGCCAGCTTCTCCGTCTCCGGGAAATCACCGGCGCGGTAGCCGAGGCTCGCGTAGGCTTTCTGCAAGTGAACCGGAATCGGATAATGAATGCCCGCACCGATGCCGCTTCCCTGGAACGCCTTCAGCAACGTCATCGCGGCATCGGCACCCTAACCGCATAGACATGGTAGACATGGCGGCAGTGCGCGGGCGGGCGGGGACGCTCAAAAGGAAGGTTCGCCAGCAGCCGGTCATACTGCGCTGCGACCGACCTGCGCGCCTCGGTCCAGGATTCTATGTGGTTCATCTTCACCTTCAGAACCGCCCCCTGGATGCCATCCATGCGATAGTTGTAACCCGCAACGACGTGATTGTACTTGGCTTCCTGCCCCCAGTCGCGCAGCAGCGAGATCTTGTGCGCAAGTTCGGGCTGGTTCGTTACGACGGCTCCTCCCTCGCCAAAGGCTCCGAGATTCTTGCCGGGATAGAAGCTGAAGCAACCAATATCGCCGATCGAGCCGGCGCGGTGGCCCTTATATTCAGCGCCATGCGCCTGTGCTGCATCCTCGATCACGGCAAGGCCATGCCGGCGCGCGATGTCCATGATCGGATCCATGTCGGCCATCAGACCATGCAGATGGACAGGCAGAATTGCTTTCGTCCGGGGCGTGATCGCAGCCTCGATCAACGCGGGATCCATTGTCCAGGTGACCGGATCCACATCGACGAAGACGGGCTTGGCGCCAGCGTACAGAACCGCGGCCGTTGTGGCGACGAAGGTCATGGAAACCGTAATCACTTCGTCACCTGGGCCGATGCCGGCCGCGAGCAGCGCCAGATGCAACGCCGAAGTGCCCGTGTTGACCGCACGGCAATGGCCGGCGTTACAGTAGGACGCAAAGCGTTCCTCAAATGCAGCGACTTCCGGCCCCAGAACGAATTGCGCGCTCTCAACGGCACCCGCAATCGCGGCATCGATCTCCGGCTTTATTTGCCGATATTGAGCTTTCAAATCCAGAAATGGTATCAAGGGCCTGCTCCTGTTTTCAGCATCCCAGGCAGACCGCCTATTGATCTATCCTATTTTGTCAACTGAATTAGACCAGACAAGCGGGACATACAAATCAAATGCAGGCACTGGGACGCAAATTGATACATGCTGTTGTGTGGTCGATGTGGCCCTATGGCTAGCCTTCCAAGTCGGGCGCGCGGCTCGTGATGCGCGCAGGTACGCCTGCCACGATTGCTCCCGCGGGAACATCCCGTGTCACGACGGCGCCGGCGCCAACAGTCGCTTCTGCGCCGATAGTGATCCCGCACAATATCGTTGCGTTCGAACCGATCGACGCGCGTCGGCCGACGCGGGTGGGCTCCAGCTTCCAATCGTCCGCTCCCTGTGGCATGCCATCGGCCGTGGTCGCCCTCGGGTACCTGTCATTGGTGAACATGACTCCATGCCCGATGAAAACCTGATCCTCGATAATTACTCCTTCGCAAATAAAGCTATGGGACGATATCTTGCACCGCGATCCTATTTTTGCGCCTGCCTGAATCTCCACGAACGAACCAATCCGCGTTTCGTCCCCGACTGAGCAGCCGTAGAGATTTACAAGGTCGGGATGAAATATCCGGACATCGCGGCCGAGCTGAACATCTTTTCCAACAGGCATCCACAGGCTCCAGTAACGCGTTTTTTATTCGCCCATAACATAGATGAACAATAGCAGCAACATCAGAGCCAAGCTTCCGTAGCGCTCAGGCGCCGAGAAAGAATTCGAGCGACAAATCGAACTCATTGTCGCCTGACGCCGTAATGGGCGCTTTCCGTTATCTTGAGAGGCTGCGCCAAGCTAACCGGTTTACCTTGCTCTGCGATTGAACGGGATGCAGCCTCTAGGATCTGAACCACGCGCAAGCCTGACGCCCCGCTCGAAAGGGGAGTCTTGCCGTACCGCAGACAGTCGGCAAAGTGCTCCACTTCGGTTTGCAAAGCCTCCTTCGTGGGAATGTGCGGAGACCACACATCTCCGGCTCGATATCCGATCCTGAGCTGTTGCGCGTTATCGGGTGAGCCGTTCAACGTTATTCCCTTGTCATAAACTTTGATCTTCTCCGTCGGCTCGATATCGTCATAGACGATCATCTTGCGACTGCCACCGATAAATGTTTGCCGTACCTTGACGGGTGAAAGCCAGTTGACGCTGATGTGGGCCACACAGCTGCTTTGAAAGAAAAGTGTGATGTGAGCCATATTCTCGGGTGAACCAGTAACATGGCTCGAGCCTGTGGCCGAAACGGCAATGGGCTCATCATTCAGGACGTGCAGAATAATCGATATATCGTGAACCGCCAGATCCCAGACCACGTTCACGTCGCTTTGAAAAAGCCCCAGACTTCGAGCGAATGCTGTCGTAGTAAAAGATATCGCCGAGCGCATTGTCCTGGAGAAGCTCACCTATTTTCTGCACGGCTGGCGTATACAGAAATGTGTGATCAACCATAAGCATCAGGTTTCGCCTGTCCGCCTCATCGATGAGGCGGCGCACCTGGTCGGACGTAGGCGCTAGCGGCTTCTCTATAAACACGTGCTTGCCCGCCTTCAGCGCGGCGAGCGCTAGATTATAGTGAGTATGAACAGGCGTCGCAATGACCAAAGCATCTATCTGAGAATTCTGCAGAAGATCTTGAAAATCAGTTGTTGTCAGGAGCCCCGGATGCCGGCGCTTGCAAAGCGTCAGATTCCCCGGATCAAGGTCGCTAACAGCGACAACTCGAGTTAAATCATTGTTTGCAAAATTTCTAACCAGGTTTGGACCCCAGTAGCCGTATCCAATAACTCCAACACCGATTGACTCATTTGACATCTTGAACTCTCAAAATCGAGTGACTTTTTCCTGCCACGCATTTGACTCTTTTTAGCTAAGAACGGCAGATAAGACGTGGGCGGTTTTTATAATCCCCTTGCGATTTTCTCTTCATAACTTAATCGCGAACTCTAACTGGTTCGTTACAGGAGCCTCGAAAGGCTCTGGGACGAACTGCTCGCTCTCGACGGTGGCATAGCTCCCCCGTTTCAGTGCCGCATTGCAAGCTTTCAAAGCCAAAAAATGATTTCAAGGGCGCACTCCCGAACATTAGCGCCTTAAATAATACATTCGTGTCCATCGAAGCAAACAAAATAAGTGGAAGCTAAAACCTCAAGCGCGGGCATTGGTAAATGGCCAGCCGCAGAGCAGGGATAGGGGTGGCGCCAGTTCTGGGACAGCTGCTTTACGCGGCTGCGCAGGGCGTGACCACGCAAACCTGCCCATTACAACTCACCGGCCACTCAAACATTGTGTGTTAACTTTCGCTATGTAGCATTATATATTTAATTTATTAAGTTATAGAAGTATAATCCTACATCAATATTTATTAATTGATTTGCAACTCAACGGCTGGAGGAAGTTGTTTGGGTCGATCAAACCTTCGTGGTGGCGGCTGCAGCCAGGAATTACAGGCAGGCTGAAGGGCGTTGCGCGAGACGATGAACACTGTGCGCTAGCACCGCCAGCGAAGTGCAGGAGTTATTGATGAAGACACGGTCCTGGCCAAGCAACCCAAAATGACGCCGAACCGAAGAACTGCTGGCGGATTGCGGTCTTCGAGCCGGACACTGGGGCAATCCCGCAGTCGACTGCCATGCGAAATTTCGTGATCTTTTGGGTATGACCGTAACATAGCGATCAAAGGTGCTCTCGTTGCCAATAAGTTTCGAACCTGGGCGCTCACAGCAGCGCATTGACAAGTGGCTCGGACTGATTTCGAGCGTTTCTGCGGATTCTCTCGTCTCGGAAAAAAAGAGAGCTCAATCATCGCGTTCCGATAGGAGACCTGCTTACCGACCGCAAAGAGAATGCATTCTCCTGCGGTTTCGGCGAGGGCACAACGATGTACGACAACGTTCTTGTGCTGGGTGATGTCAGGGTCGGCCGCAATACGTGGATCGGGCCGGGCTGTATCCTCGACGGTTCGGGCGGCGGTCTGCGGATCGGCGACTGGTGCTCAATTTCCGCCGGCGTGCAGATTTACACACACAACACCGTCAACCGCTCAATTTCATTGGGGAAAAACCGATTGACTATTCGCCGACAAGGATCGGTGACGGAGTCTACATCGGCCCGAATGCAGTCATCCAGATGGGTGTGACGATCGGCGACAAAGCCATTATCGGCGCAAATTCATTGGTCAACCGAGATATTCCGCCAGGAGCGAAGGCATTCGGGCTGCCGGCGCGAATTCGCTAGCGTTGCGCGAACCGGCGCACTTCCCGCGAGAAGCGAGACACGGCAGCATTGTCCTGCCCGCCAATGCTATACAAGCCTTGAAGTTAGGCCCGGTGGCGCAAGACCACGATAACGGAGCAAAGAGTACAGACCACCGAACGAGTTTAGGCAATTTCTGAGGGTGGTTAACGAGTCAATACAACTTTTTGTTGTAATGGCTCGTTAAGCAAGGCAATATTTCCTCGATCTGAAGGCTGTCTTTTATCAGGAAGCAGGAGGCGGACGAGGGTTCGGTCCAAGTTCTGCTAAAGATGATGGAATGCCTCGATGCCCGGTCCAAAGCCAGCGGGGAAGAAAAATTATGGTTGTTCGTTTTGAAATTATGCGGGAAGCTAATTTTCAGGAGTGGACCGAGGAACGAGAATCCAAGGTCGATAGACGCATGGATGTGCCCGATGACAAGAATTCACCTGGCGCGCACCCTTTCTGGGCACCCTTCTCCTGGATTATGGGCCTGATGGGCGGTGCTTTATTTTGGTATTGGATTATTGGTTGCATACTAAAGCGTTGATGCTTTGTTCGACTCCCATGTCAATGCGATGCAAGACGGTGCCACCCAGCTTCCGAAGAATTTCGAGATGAGCGCCGATCGCGTGTATCACGGCGGTGCGTTCAGCAACCGCGGCCGAAGCTCTCGAGCTCGACCCAATAAACCGCATGGGGACGCCTGGAGTGTTTCCTTTGCGAGCGCGTAAGACCACTAGCATCACACCGCGCCGCACGCGGCCGCAAACGCGGGATCGTTGTCGACGGCAATTTGCCACGAAAGAGCCTGTCATCCGAATAAACAAGCCATTCGGGCGCGAGGCACAACTCCTCGCCGGGGCTAGGTCTCCTTGGTTGCAGTAACGAAGAGCGCAGTTCGTGCCTTGCTCGGCTCAAGTCACACGCGAAGAATTGAATAATTGTCTTCGTAATTCCGCTAAAATGGTCAGTTCCGATGCCTTGGCCAGCTAAAGGCTTTCGTGTTCAAGGAGTTTCAAATGGATCTGACCCGGGAAATGCGTTTCAGCATCAATCAAGAAATGAGGCGGCGCGGGAGGATATTTCGGGAGCGAATGAAAACCAAACGTGCTCTCGAGGCCGGGGCTGCCGCTCCGCTCGTCATGCTTGCGCACGGCGATTCCTGGTTCGACTACCCTCTCGACGGCAACGACATCTCCCTCGACGGCCCGACCGACATCATCCGCCAGCTTGACCCCACCAGCGTCAACGACGAGAACGTGCTCTCCCTTCAGGCCGGAGGACCGCAGTATATCATTCACAATGTCTCGCACTGGGGCTACGCCACCACCGATGAAATGTCCCGCCAGGGGCAACAGGACATGCTGGACGCGCTCGACAACTATTGGAAGCCGCTGGCCCAGAAGCCGAAGGCGATTTTGTTCTCCGGCGGCGGCAACGACATCGTCGGCGACCAGTTCGCCATCTACTTGGACTATGCTCCTGCCTCTCAGGGCATAGGCCTGAATATGGATCGCTTCGGCGGTGCCCTGGCCAGGGTCGAGGCATCCTACAAGTCTCTGTTCGCGTTTCGCGACAAATATGTTGGGGGCGTCCCTATCTTCGGCCATTCCTACGACTACGTCATCCCGAACGGCGTAGGAGCGCCCTGCGGCCAAGGTCCCTGGCTGGAGCCGTCACTGGAATATTGCGGCTATAGCTGGGCTGACACTCCCGACGTTTGCCGCGCTATCGTCCGCAGCGCGCTCGAGAAGTTCAGGGATTTGCTGACAAATCTTGCGGCCGACCCCAGGAACAACTTCTATCTGATCCAGACCCAGGGCACCCTGACCGACGATAGCCTGTGGGGCAACGAGTTGCACCCGACAGGCAAGGGATTCGCGCAGATTGCCGACAAGTTTCGAGCCGCGCTGAATAGTCATTTCGGAAACACGGTTTGATCGGCCGGTCACCCGCCCATGGATTGAACGCCTAAAAAAGCATTGCACGCCCCATCTTTACGACAACACGACCAGCTTCGAGAACACCTTGCCACTTTCTTGGCCGCCTGCAACTTCACACCATCAGCTTGAGGGATGACCGTCAAAAGGTCTATCGCCTTGGCTGGACCATCTTAGACCCAGTCGCCACGTGTTCCCGCCGCGCTTTCGCCAGCGCGCGCGTCTCCGGTTCCATGCACCATCTCGCACGCCTCAGCTTCAGCATGGCCGGGCTCAGGAGTTCCTTCATATCCGGTGATGAGGCGAGCCCCGCTTTGATACGTGGCCCAGTTCCAGAGCCAGCTGAACGCAACTGCAAAGCGGTTTCTGAAGCCGATCAGGAAGTAGATATGCGCGATGCTCCAGAAAACCCAGCCAGCAAAACCTGTTAGCGTTATCGAACCCACCTTCACGACTGCGGCCTTCCGGCCGATCGTCGCGAGGTCGCCTTCGTGCCTGTACCGGAAGGGACCGGTTTTCTTGCCGCGCAGCGTGGCGGCAATTTTTCGGCCCGCGTACTGACCCATCTGCTTGGCGGCGGGCGCAATCCCGGGCACAAGCGCGCCATCGCGCCATGGTACGGCTGACGTATCGCCGATCGCGAATATATTTGGAAACCCGGGCACCGAAAGGTCATCCTTCACTTCGATGCGCCCAGCCTTGTCGGCCTTGGCGCAAAGCCATTTGGCAGCGGGTGACGCCACGACGCCCGCTGCCCAGATGATCGTGGCCGCATCGATCCGGCCCTTGGCTGTATCCACCCCCTTTTCGTGACAGGCGGTTACGGGAGTCTTCGTCCGCACCTCGACGCCCATGCGCGCCAGCGCTTTTTCGGCGTAATCGCTCAGGTTTTCGGGGAGCGCGGGAAGAATTCGCGGACCAGCCTCGAGAAGAATGATGTGAGCATCGCCGGTATTGATATGCCGGAACTCCGGCTGAAGAGATTCGCGCGCGATCATCGCGATCGCTCCCGCCATTTCGACACCCGTCGGCCCTCCGCCCACGATGGCGAAGGTGAGAAGCGCCTGGCGCTCCTTATCGGTGCGGGCGAGTTCGGCCTTTTCGAAAGCCAAGAGCGTGTCACGGCGGATGATGGCGGCATCCTCGATGGTTTTCAGGCCGGGCGCGAACGCAGCCCATTCGTCATGGCCGAAGTAGGAGTGCGTTGCCCCCGTCGCGAGAATGAGAAAATCGAAAGGAAATATTCCGGAGTCGGTGAAGACCAGCCGCCTTTGTGGATCGACCCCTGTCGCATCGGCCATCAGAACCGTGGCGTTGCGCTGCCGCCGGAAGAGGGTGCGGATCGGCCATGCAATGTCCGCCCCAGACAGCGTGGCCGTCGCCACCTGATAAAGCAGGGGTTGGAAGCAGTGATAATTGTGCCGGTCGATGATGGTGATGTCGACTGGTGCGTCGCGCAGCGCTCTCGCGGCGTCCAGCCCTCCGAACCCGGCCCCAACGATCACGACCTTTGGCTTTGCAGAGCCACCGGCAGAGTTCAAGAGTTCCTGCGCCATCGTGCTTGGAGTTGGCGTTCATCGTGCGCCTCTTCCTGAGGAGACAACTCGATGGGTAACGCCCGGGCAATCAAAGCGTTGCCGGCTGCGAACCTGGGGTCAGCCTGAAGCGCTGTGTGGTTAACGCAACAGGTTAACAGCCACGTTCGCCGAGGCATCTATTTCGGCTACCATCGGCGGCAACATTCCATTACAAGCTTGAGGTGGTAAGAATAGTGTCGAGTACTCGTGTGTAGAGCAGGTGGCGTAACGTATGTCGGATTTGTCTTTGTTCCCGTCCCGATTTGACTATGCGTGCAGGGCCAAGAAATTGTCCCCGAGGGAAGTGGCGGAGCGAGCCGGTCTTCCTTCAGATGCTGGCCGGGACCTCGCACATAACTGCAATTCATCTTCCACTTTACAGGCTGTGCTACGTGGCTGACGCGCTTGACGTAAGCCTCGACTGGCTGCTTGGCCGGGTGCCCGAAACTCCGCGATACGCCGAGGCGGCGCAAGTTTGGCGCTAGGATATTCATGGTTTTGCCTTCGCCGCTTCGTAGAACACGATGGCGGCGGCGTTGGAGATATTCAGGCTCTTGATGGGCCCAGGTGCCGAAAGGGCGTAAACAGCGTCGCATCCTTCGCGGACGAGACGACGTAAGCCTTTATCTTCGGCGCCAAAAACGAATACGGCGCGGGGTGCAGCCGAGGCGGACCGCTCAAAGCGGTCCGCCCCTTCCGAAGTCGAAGCCGAGACACAGAAAGCCGCACTCCTTCAGCCGCTCGAAAGCGCGCGCGAGATTGACCGTCGAAACCACAGGCACACAGTCGAGCGCTCCCGAAGCCGCTTTTGCGAGCGTTCCCGAAAGCGGGGGGCTGTGCCGGTCCTGCACAATCACAGCCGCGACGCCGAAAGCAGCGGCGGACCGCAAGACCGCGCCCACATTATGCGGATCGGTAACCTGATCGAGCATGGCAATCGCGGCGGGAGCATCCTCGGGAACGCTATCGAGGAACTCATCAAGAGTTGGCTGCTCGAGCGGCTCCACATGCAGCACTGCGCCTTGATGCACCGCGCCGCCGCCAGCGAGCACGTCAAGGTCCGCTGGAAGCAAGCGCGGTTACCGGCACTTTTCTCACGGCGATCAGCGGTGCGAGCTTGGCGGCGGCGTTGTCGGTCAGATAGGCGCAGAGGATGATCCGCTTCGGATTTGATAAAGCGGCTTCCACGGCGTGCAGTCCGAAGAGGACTTGCTCGGGGGGAAGGGCGGCAAGCCTGCTGCCCTTCAGCGCCGCGCGGCGTCCCCGCGTTCGAACGCTGGAATTCTCTTTGTCTGAATTTCGGACGCGCCATGAATGCCTGCCTGCTAGAGTGCGTTCGGAAAAGTGTGAAGCGGTTTTCCGAAAAGACGCACGATAAAATAAAGAGTTAGAGCGTGTCCGCTTTTGATTCCATCAAAAGCGGACACGCTCTAGAGAAGGCCAAGCTGCCGCGGCAGCCAAAGCGAGATTTCGGGAACGAAAGTCACAAGCAGCAAAAAGCCGAGCATCGTCAGTAGCCACGGCAAGACAGCGATCGTCAATTCCCCAATCCCCATTTTCGTTATGCCCGACGCCACATAGAGGTTCAGCCCGACGGGCGGATGGCAAAGGCCAACCTCCATATTCACCGCCATCAAGATCCCGAGATGCACCGGATGCACACCGAGCGCCGCCGTGACCGGAAACAGGATCGGCGCCATGATAAGCACGATAGCCGCCGGGTCCATGAAATTTCCTGCTGCCAGCAGGATTACGTTCACGAGCAGCATGAAGGCCACGAAGCTCAGGCCCTGTGTCACCATCCAGCTCGCCATCTGCTGGGGGATCTGCTCCGACGTCATGAGGAAGGAGAACAACACCGCATTCGTGATGATGTAGAGCAGCATCGAACTCATCGCGGCGGCGGTGAGCAGAACCTTCGGCACATCCTTGAGCTTAAGGTCGCCATATACGAAGACCGCCACCACGAAGGCATAGACTGCGGCCATGGCCGCGGCCTCGGTCGGCGTGAAAAAGCCGGAATAGATGCCGCCGAGCACGAAGGCGATCAGGAACAGCCCCCAGAAGCTTTCCCGGAAGGCGCGGAAGCGCTCACCCCAGCTCGCACGCTCCATGCGCGGATAATCAAACTTGTAGGCCCGGTACCACGTGACGATTCCAAGTAGCATCGCGAGCATCAACCCCGGCACGACGCCCGCCATGAAGAGTTGGCCCACGGATGCCGAGCCCACCGGAACGCCATCAGGGCCGATGGGGTTCATCCCGCTCGTCGCGACGGCGAAGATGACGAGGTTGACGGAGGGCGGAAATAGAATGCCGAGCGCGCCGGAGGTGGCGATTACGCCAGCGCCGAAGCGCTTTGGATAGCCCTGCTCCACCATCGCGGGCAGGATGATCGAGCCGACGGCGACGACGGTCGCAACCGAGGAGCCCGAAATCGAGGCGAAAAGCGCGCAGGCCATCACGCCCGCAAGCCCGAGGCCGCCATACCAATGGCCGACCATCGCGGTGGCAAACGCAATCATGCGCTGGGCCACGCCGCCGCGGGTGAGGAACGTCCCGGCGAGAATGAAGAACGGGATCGCCATGATCTCGAACTTCTCGATGCCGGTGAACAACTTCAGCGCCACGGCCTGGGGATCGACCGTCGTCAGCGTGAAGAGGAACGTCAGAACCGTGAGGCCGAGCGCGATGGAAATCGGCATGCCCGTGATCATCATCGCGAGCAGCAGCGCGAAGATCAGCCCCGCGCGCGCCGTTGCGCCAATGTCGAGAATGCCGAACTTTGCGAGGAAGCAGACCGCGACGAGCGCGACCGGCAACAGAATCAGGACGAGCGCAAGGATGCGGCCGGAATTGGGAGCGCGTTCGATGGGGCCAGCGGCGACGGACATGGTCAGGCTCCCTCCGGCACAACAGCGATGCCCGGAACTTCCCGTTCGGTCGAGACGCCGACACCGGGGACGCTGACTTGCGGATGATGACCGTGTCCAGGAATATCGCCTGTCCGGATATAGATCCAGACAACCTGGAGAAAGCGGAAGCACATCAGATAGGACCCTGCGGGGATCGCGAGATAGACGATCCACATTGGCAGTTCGAGGTCGGGCGAGGTTTGGTCTGTAAACGACATGTTGTAGACGAACACGCCGCCAAACGTCCCGATGGTGAAGGTGAACAACGCCCCGCAGAGAAGCGCGAAAACGATCACTGGCTTGCGCGCCTTATCGCCGATGCGATTGACGAGCACATCGACGCCGACGTGAATGCCCTGGCGCACGCCGTAGGCCGCGCCGAATTTCGCCATCCAGATGAAAAGGTAAATGCAAAGTTCCTGCGCCCAGGTGAGATTGATGCCGCGCAGGGCGGTGAAAACCGACCGCGCCCCATGGAAAAGCCAATAGTAGCCGTGAGCGCGGCCCCAGTTCGCGATGTTGATCGAGGCCGTAAGACTGTAGCGCTGAAGGACCGCCGTGAAAATCAGGAGCGTCGCGGCGGCGATCAGGCTACCGATCAGGATTTCTTCGAGGCGGTCCAAAATCCTCAAGAACAGGCGCGCGACCATGCGCGTTTCCTTCCCCCCGGTTTTGCCGGCGTCAATTCATCGCCGCGCCGGTCGTTCGATAGATGCTCTGCAGGAGTTCCTTGCCGACCCTGCTCTCCATCTCTTTATGAACGGGCTTGAGCGCATCGACCCAGGCCTGCCGGTCCTTGGCGCTGAGCGCGCGGACCTCCGTCTTGCCGGACTTCTTTATCGCCTCCAGCGCGTCTTGGTTCTCTTTTTCGGCTATCGCATTCGCGTATTCCGTGGCCTCGTCAAGCGCCTGTTCGAGCCTGAAACGGATGCCGGCGGGCAGGTCGTCCCAGAACTTCTTATTCACGATCACGACATAGCCGAGATAGCCGTGATTGGTGAGGGTCGCGTACTTTTGCACCTCATGCATTTTCTGCGTGTACATATTCGACGGCGGGTTCTCGGTCCCATCCACGACGCCCGTCTGCAGGGCTTGATACACCTCGGAAAATGCCAGGACTTGCGGCACCGCTCCAAGCTCTTTCATCTGCGCTTCGAGAACCTTCGAGGATTGGATGCGCATCTTGAGCCCAAGCATGTCGTCGGGCGTATTGAGAGGCCTGTTCGCGGACATGATCTTGAAGCCGTTATCCCAGAAGGCGAGGCCGATTATGCCCTTGCTCTGAAGCTTCTGAAGCAACTCTCTGCCGAGCGGCCCATTCGTCACTTTTCGCAGCGCTTCCTTGTCTGAAAAAATGTAGGGCAGATCAAAGACTTCATATTCCTTGACCCCAAGCGGGCCAAATTTGGACATGGTCGGCGCAAGCATCTGCACGGCACCGAGTTGCAGCGCCTCGACCTCCTCCTTGTCCTTGTAAAGCTGCGAGTTGGGATAGACCTCAACCTTGACCTTCCCATCCGTGTACGTCTCGGCAAGTTCCTTGAACCTGATGGCGCCCTTGCCCTTTGGCGTGTCCGGCGCGACGACGTGGCTGAATTTGATGATGATCGGAGCCTGGGCTTGAACGACCATGGGAAACAGAACTGCGGTTACGATGGCCACCGCAGCAACAATGCCCCTGAGAGCTGTCATTTGGGGAGCTCTTTCTCTTAATTTACGGACGCTTAAGGAAAGCAGAATCCCTTGCGCTGCGCCACAACTCAATGATCAGCGCGCTGTCGCACCGGCTGCGCTCGCGCTGGCCGCCGTCTCCGTGACCTCAAAGAGAGGGGTCATCGCCCGGACGCCTTTCCCGGTGTCAGCCGCGAAGCCGAGATGTTCTGCGATCCCGAAAGCGTCTTCGGTGGTGCGCAGAAGCGAGTAATGGTTGTAAGGAGTCGGGTCCTCGACATGCCGCGGACCGTGATTGGTCACGACAATCGTCGGAACATGTCCGCCGCCGAAATTCGCCTTCGAGTCCGGGTCCGAGCCGCAACACCCCTGCTGGCCCCCCGAACGAAACGAATCCTCGTCCCAGGTGATGACGATCGCCACGTTGCTCCGTCCCGCCCATACGGGCGCAGCCATGATCGCGTCCACGACATCTCCGATGGCGGTATCGCCGCGCCGGATCAAAGCCGCCGCATCGTAAATGCAATCAGCGGGCGGAGCGGGCGGCGCAGCAGAAAGACCGTGCATGTCGTTGCACTGGTTCAGAATGATGTGCGCGTAATTGGGAAGCGTGCCCGCAGCAAGGTCGGCGCGAAGCTGCTCGAGTGGGACGATCTTTTCGGCGATCTTCGGATCTTGCTGCACTCGTTCGAAGTTTACGAACCCATTATGTTTGGACGCATAAAGGTAATTGGGGCGATTGGGATCCGGTTTTTCCTTAGTCGGATTGTAGATGGCGAGGGACCCTGGCGCGGGCAGATCCTCGAAATAGCCTTTCCAGGTCAGTTTCGCATCGGCAAGCTGGTCCATGAGGCTCCGCGCCGATATAGAGTGGGGAGCGTAGCTTGGGTGAGCCGCAAACTGACACACGGCAGACACCTTCATCGGCTCGCAGCTCCAGGCATCGTCGTCATTGATGCCGAAGGTGTCGCCGCCAAGCATCGCGATATAGTTCGCCTCGCTGGGGTGAACCTCGCCATAAAAGTTGGTCGCGAGGCCATACTCTTTTGCCAGCCAGTTCAGGCGCGGGGCGTTTTCGCTGCCGATGATCTGCTCGTAATTCTTGTTCTCCGCCACGATGACAAAGATGTGGTCGTAGCGCGGTAGCTCTTCCGCGGCTACACGCGCGGCGCAGCACAGCACGATAGCCGCGCCAAGGGCAATTCTGAACGGCGTCATATCTTCACCCCCAAAGGTCAGCGGCTTGTCCTATAGCAAGACGCCCGATGGGTGGAAAGGCCGCCGGAAAAGTTCTTTTTCCGGCGTGCAAAGCAATCTGTTCGGAGAGTGAGGGGGCGGACCCAGCCCCGCTCCTTGCAAGGATTAGAATGGATAGCGCAGGATCGCAGCGAGTTGGCCGCCCACCGGCAGGTCGGCGCTTCGCGCCGCAACCACCCGCGCGCCCGAATGGAGCGCGCGGCGAACCACCTCGTCGATGACATTGTAATTCTTTGCGTCGGGATTTGCGTCGAAGGTGACAGCGCCGTCATCCTCGGAGATAAACCCCGAGACCTCGGCATCCATGTCCACCAAAAGCGTGTCGACCGCCCCAAAAGTTGCGGCGCGCGCGGCCTGCGCGATGTCCGATGTCGCGCGCCCCTGCGCCTCCCGCGCGGCATAAAGCGCCTTGAAGGCCTGAATTTCCCCGGCGTAGATCTTGTCAAGGATCTGCCGAGCCTCGGCTGCCAGGACGTGGTCGGGTGTATTGTCGGCACTCCCGGCTATCACATCCTTCGCGGTATGCGGATAGGTGCTGACGCGCCGATAGATCGAGGCCATCGGCTCAGCCGCCGCGATGATGAGCGGCGTCTCATGAGCCGCGAGCGTGCGGCGCAGCGCGCTATCTACCTTGCGCGCATACCGCGTTAAGAGCGCGGATTCGCTCAATTCTTCCGGCCCCGCCATGCCGCCGGGCCGCTCCAGGTGGCTGCGCTTGCCCAGCGCATGATAGAAATCCTTGGGCAGGTCGTGGACGGAGACCGGAACGGGCGGCAAGTCCGCCGTCACCTCGATGAGCCGGGTCGAGCCGATGCCGATCGCCAGCACGAAAGCCTCGTGCGGAAAGGTGATGGAGCGAATCAACGGGCTCAGGTGAAAGCGGTCGGAGACTTCGACCTGATTGGTAAGCCTGTTTGGCAGCCGGAAAGTATGAATGCTGTCGGCTGTCGCCAGGATTGCGAGGCTGTGCGCTTGATGGATCCAGAACGAGTCGTCGTCGATCACCTCCGCGACATGCTCCTCGATCGCGCCGACTGCCCGCTTGTCCATCTCCGCCGCGTGCATTTGCGCGACCCCCTCCTTGAGGAGGTTCTTGAGCTCGATGCGGTCCGCCTTCGTGTCCTGAGTGAGTGGCGTGGTGCGAAGGTAGATCGAGAGCGCTGGAGAGCCTCGATACCGCCCGAGCAAATCGATTTGGGCGCGGGTCGGCAGATCAATATGAAGCACGATTGTTCTCCCACCGGTTTGTGTCCTGCACATGTGGGAAAAGCGAACCGATCAAGCAATAAGACTTCTATTCGGCGCTGAGCATCTCAAGCAGGCTTTCGCGGATGTGACGCTTGGCCTCCTCGGCCGTAACCTTTTTCCGGGACGAATCCGTGACATAGAACACGTCCACGGCCTTCTCGCCGAAGGTTGCGATATGAGCCGACGATATGTCGAGATCGAGATCGCTCAAGACACGCGACAGGTCAAACAGCAGGCCGGGTCTGTCGAGGGCCTGGATCTCGACCACCGTGGCCTCCTGCGAACCCGCATTGTCGATCACAACGTCGGGCGGCACCGTGAAGGCGCCGAGACGCGCCTTGGGACGGCTCGAGCGAACCTTTTGCCCGTCGATGGAACGCGCACCTGAAACAACTTCTCCGATGACACGCGCGATTTTCTGAGAATGAACGACTTCTTCGTTGTCTTGGGAATAGTTGCGGTTGAACAAAAGGGTATCCAGCGCCAGGCCGTCGCGGGTGGTCGAAATCTGAGCCGAGGCGATGTTCGCCCCCGAAGCGGCGCATGCGCCGGTGCACTGCATCAGAAGCCTCGGATGATCCCTCGTTACGAATGTAAGCTCCGGGATCGGGTGGGAGATGTCGCAGCACCTGACGCTGAAGGCGAGTGGAGCATCCTCGGCCTCGAAGCGCCGGATGAGTTGCGCGTGCTGCACCTGCCGGTCGGTGTCGGTCCTGAGCCAGTAATCGGGATCGTGACGCTCGATGAAGTGCTCCACCTCCTGCGCTGGCCAATCCCGAAGCGCCTCCCGCAAGCGGATTTTCGCATCCGTGATGCGAGCCTGCCGCGGCGCTTTCGTATGACCGCCCGCCAGGAGCGGCTCGGTGTCATAGTAGAGGGATCGCAAGAGCTGGCCTTTCCACCCGTTCCATGTGTAAGGGCCAACTGCACGGATATCAGCCACCGTAAGCAGAACCAGAAGCTTCAGCCTTTCCGGGCTTTGAACGATGTCGGCGAAATTCTTGATGGTCTGCGGATCGGATATATCGCGATGCTGCGCGGTCTGGCTCATGACGAGATGATGCTGGACAAGCCACGCCGCGGTTTCCGCTTCGGCAGGCGAGAGCCCGAGCCGCAGAGCGAGCGCGCGCGTCATGGCGGCGCCGACGATGCTATGATCGCCCTCGCATGCTTTGGCGACGTCGTGCATCAGAAGAGCGAGATAAAGGGCGCGGCGATTTTGAATGTCGCCGACGATTTCCGTCGAGAGCGGAAGCTCTTCTCCGAGCCCGCCTTTCTCGATCTGGGCAAGAATCCCGATCGCCCGAAGAGTGTGCTCGTCGATGGTGTAGTGATGATACATGTTGAACTGCATCATCGCGACGACGCGGCCGAAGTCGGGGATGAACCGGCCTAGAACGCCAGCCTCGTTCATGTACCTGAGAGAGGTCTCAGGCGCGTTTCTCGAAGTCAGAAGATCGAGAAAAAGCTGGTTGGCCTCCGGGTTGTCCCGGAAGGAATTGTCGATCAGCTTCAGGGACAACCGTATGAGCCGCAGCGCTTCGGGGTGCAGAAGCAGGTTGTTGCGCTCGGCTTCGATGAAAAAGCGGATGAGGTTCAGCGGATCTTTCCGGAAGACATCCGGCTGCTTCACATTCAACCGGCCGTTGTCGAAGCGGAAGGCGGTCGTTGCGGCGAGTTTCGCTCGCGAGCTCCAGGGAAGCACGCCGTAGAAATCGCTCAAGGTCGGCACCGTCTTGAG
Source organism: uncultured Alphaproteobacteria bacterium (assembly GCA_963833565.1). Classification (GTDB taxonomy): domain Bacteria; phylum Pseudomonadota; class Alphaproteobacteria; order Rhizobiales; family Rhodomicrobiaceae; genus Rhodomicrobium. The sequence continues at coordinate 5,651 of CAWHYO010000013.1, read as the reverse complement.
CTGCCTGAGTTCGAGACTCGAGCAAACCGTTCGCGTGAGATCGCCGACATCCTTCGCGATCAGGAAGTAGTGCTTCATGAACCGCTCGACGCCCAGAAGCCCCTTGCGGTCGCGATAATGCAGGCGGCGCGCCATCTCGGGCTGGACATCGAACGATATCCTCTCCTCCGGCTTTCCCGTCAGGAAATGGAGGTGGCAGCGTATCCTCCAGAGGAAGGCTTCGCAGCGCCGGAAAGTCGCGATCTCCTCCGGCGTGAACACCTTGGTCTCGGCCTGTCCGTTCTTGCCAGGGTTGAGGTACGCGGCCAGCCAGTGGAGCATGTTGAGGTCGCGAAGGCCCCCTTTGCCTTCCTTGATGTTCGGCTCGACCCTGTACCGCGACACGCCCGCCCGCTTAAGCCGCTCCTCGCGCTCCCCAAGTTTCGCCGCGATGAAGTCGCGCTGTGTGCCCTGCACGACGTTGGCGATGAAGCGCGCCCATAGCTCGCGGAACAGCGCGCCTTCACCGTAGAGGAGCCGCGCATCGAGCAGCGCGGTCCTTATCGTCATGTCTTCCTTGGCGGCCCTCAAGGTCTGGTCGACCGTGCGCGTAGCGTGGCCAACCTTGTAGCCGAGGTCCCAGAGGAAATAGAGAACGGATTCGACGATGCTTTCGCCCCAGGCCGTTTGCTTATACGGCAGCAGAAATAGCAGATCGACATCGGATGACGGCGCCATCATTCCGCGTCCATATCCGCCTGTCGCGACGATCGCCATATGCTCCGCCGCCGAAGGGTTTTGGGCGCGATACAGATGCGTGGTTGAATAATCGTAAATGAGCTTGATGAGCTCGTCCTGAAACGTGGCAAGGGCCGACGCGCAAGCCAAGCCGTCGCCCGTGCGCAAGAGAAGCGCGTGCGCCTCGTTGCGGGCCGTCTGCTTCAGCTCCTTGAGCCGGCGGACGACGCGCGCCCTGCGCTGCGACGGGCTTTCCTGCCCTTCCCGCCAATAACTGGAAAACTCCTCGCGAAGCGCAGCCGGGTCGAAATAGGGCGGGGTGGGAAAGTTGATCTGATCCATTGGGCCTGTCTTTGCCGTTTCCACACAACTTACAATATTGTGAGGCTTCGGCCTACATTCACGTGGCCGCGGCATCTCAGGGCAACGGATAGCCGCCCCTGGCGATCAACTCAACACGACTTTGCGCCCAAATGGCGCGACGGCAGCCTTGTAGGCTTCCGGCACGGCCCAGATCACTGGCCAGCGCGGGCGATACCGCGCCGGTCCGTCGAGGTCTGTCAGGACAACCGTGATATCGGGCCGATGCTTATCGGCTTCCAAGAGAAGCGGCGTGAAGTCCGTACCGCCACGGCCATCGAATTCGATGTTGCGAAGGTCTGAAACGCCCGGCTCATACCGGGCCACCTTGCGGACGCGTTCATCGCCGATGATGAGAACGAGCCCAGCCTCCTGCCGCCGTGTGATCGCCTCGATCTGCAAAGCGAACCGCTCTAAGAGAGCGTCATCGACAGAACCCGAAACATCCACGATCACCACGAGCCGGGGCGTGGGCTTTGCCAAGCTGAAACCGGGCTCGAAGGGCATGCGCTTTTCGCCGCAACGCCCCTGGTTCGCGATATAGGATCGGGCCGGCCGCGACCAGGATATGTCCACCTTCTTCGAAAGGCTGCGCGCCAATTGCGTGCGCAGAACCTGCTCCCAAGGGCGTGCGCACTTTCGGCAGGTCGGCAAGCAGCGCGCGCAGCATGGAGTGCAGGCCATCGCTCGCGTGGCTGCGCTGGACGCGCTCGTTCCAAAGCAGCGCTTGCTGGGCTTCGGCTTCGGGAGGCGCGTTCGGATCGGGAGTCGGAACGAGATCCATGAGGATGTTCGCTCCCATCTTCTTTGCGCGCGACGACTTCGGGCCGTCCTCCCGATCCTCTGTTTCATTTGAGGCCGAGGCTTGCTCGTTCTTGTCGCTGCCGCTATCGCTTTGTTCGGAGCCGCCGCTCTGCTGGCGCTTCTGATCCTTCTTGCCGCTTTTCGACGTGTTGTCGTCCCGGTCGTCCATCGTCCGGTAAAGCCGCTCCACGTCCCATTCCAGCAGTGCCGTCTGCGCATCCATCTTGGTGCCAAACGTCGCCCACAGAAGGTCTTCAAGGAGAACCGAACCGCGAGGCAGGCGCAGCCAGCTCAAGTGGGACAGCGAACTGTTGACGATCGCGTCCGCGCAGACGTTGTAGAGCTTGAGGTCCACATCGCCGAGGAGATGCTTCAGTTCGAGGTAGCGCTGCGGATGGCGCAAAGCGATATGCAGGACCTCGTGGGCGACGAGGCCGATCTGCTCGGGGAGTGGAAGCGCCTCGAAGCCCGGCCCATAAAAGAGGGTATTGCCGTCCGTCGTCACTGCAGGCGCATCCGAGGCCGGGGGGTGGTCGTGATGCTTTACCCAAAGCGCGAGGCCGCCGGTCGAAGGGGCGAACTCCACCATGCGCTGGATTGCGCGAGTGCCACGATGCTCGTTCGGCATTCGCGCATCAGGCATATTGCTCTTCCTTATGGCGTTGATCGGCGTAGCGGCGATAGGACGGGCTGTCGAGGATCGCGGCTTCAAGCCCGTGGGTCAGCGCCTTTTGCATCAAGAGCTCCATCGCGAGCGTCTGGACCTCACGCAACGGGAGACGTGCTTCGCAGCGGATGTCGGGCAATTGCTCAACGATCTCCAGTGCGCGTGCGACGCTGGCGTCGTCGACGCAGGCGGCAAGAAGCCCGTAGGTCATGCCGTAAAGGCCGTCCAGCGTCCGGGGCAGCAAGGCCACGGTGTCTTTGCCCGGGCGAGCGGCAAGGAGACGCACGACATCGACACTGGCCTGGATTTCCCGCAGCACGCCGAAGAATTCGGCGGCATTGGCCGCACCGATGCGCCCCTGGACAAAGATGCGCTTGGCTTGCTCCGACATTTCGGACTTGAGGACATTCGAAATGTCCTCCCAGCCGCGCGGGCTTGCTCCCACAAGATGGTCGTTGGCGAGTTGCACCTGGGTGTCATCCAGCTTATCGGGACGCACCTTCAGGTAGGCCATGACCTCCGGCGCAAAGTCATAAGCCATGGCGTGCTCAAGGAACGCATCGATCACTGTCTGGACATGGAAATGGAACATCCGGTCGGCGAGCGCCGTGCCCATGTCGTGGCAGACCGCGCCATGAAAGCTGGCATTGCCTGCGGCGACCACCTGCCATCCATCCGGGAGCTGGTAGTGCCCGACGCGGCGGTCGAGGATGAGAGAATAGGCCGAAATTTGCAGCCGCTGATCTGCGGCTGTCAGCTCGTCGAGGAAGAGAATGCCTTCCTTGTCATCCGGCGAGGGCAGGAATTCCGGCGGAAACCACACGGTTTTTTCAAGCTTGTCGTCGGCGTAGATGGCGCCTCGGATGTCGACAGGCTCGATTGTGGTGAGGCGCAGGTCGATCAGAGGTACGCCGAAATGCATGGCAACCTGGCGAACGATGGAAGACTTGCCCACCCCTCTCGTTCCCCAGAGCATCGACGCGCGCCGCCGAAGCACCGGATTGGAAAACTGCTCGATCAGGGCGGATTTCGCCGTCGCGATCGAGACGGGCGGGACATTCATCGGGTTACCGGACATTCATCACCATGTTTTTGGATTGATATGCGAGAGGCGCGCAAAGCAATTTTGGAATCATCAGGGGGTGGCTCCGGCCAAGGGCTCTGTTTCCCGCCACGCCGGCGCGCTCAAGCGCTTCGGAAATGGCGGAACTTCAATCACAGGGAGCTTCCGCATACAGAAAACGAAGACCATCAGGAATCCGGGAAGATTTATCATCATCATTCGGATCGGAGAGTCATCGGCAAGCGGCAGCCGGGACGATGCGGCGGCAGCGCCAATCAGGCCGAGGCTGATCAACAGCGGTAAGGCTCGCCGCAAGGCAACACCCCACCGGGCGCCGGCCAGGCGCTCGTGGAAACGCGCAGGGGCCTCAGTGAAGGTCTGAACGAGATGGTCCACCATCCGTTCCAGCTTTCGCTCCGCTCGGTCGCTGCGGTCGGGTTCCCGGCCCCTGAGGCGCAGGCTGCTCTTCCAAATGTCTTTCCTGCGCTGGATAAGTCCCCAATCCCAGCCAAGCACCGCGAGCAAATCGTCAGGAACGGCCTTGTATTCTCCGGCAGTGGGCTTGATTTCGATGAGGGCCTCCGGATCGGCCTTGACGGTCGGCGCGGTAGCGGTCACGAGGAGGTCTTCGACATGCGCCGACATCTTCGTGAGAACCTTCTGCACCACCGGGGTGCCTTCTCGCGTCATGCCGCTGCCCCTGATGAGGCGATAGCTTTTTGCAATTTCGTATCCTGGCCCAAAACGGAATTGCAATTCCGGCGCGATGGAATCCACGCAGGCCAGGAGATCCGCCGGGTCTGTCCCCTCCACTTCCAGCTTGGCCTCCAGAGTCTTCTCCGAGCCGTTAGCGCAGGTCAGCGTCCTGGTTAGCCGGAAGTTCTTTCCGTCGCGGTTTTCGAGCTGAAGTGACTCACTGAGGTCCGAAGCATTCGCTGTTTCAAGCGCCCGTTCCACGGGCTTGAAAACAAGCTTGCGCTCCAACCTGTTGGTCGCCGCGAGATCTGGATGATGGCCTTGGCGAGTAAAAGGCTCTACAAGAGCGAGGATTTCATGATGTGTTAGTGGATGCGAAGACAACTTTCTACCCCAGCTAGCGAAATTCAGCGTGCAACCAAGACTCTATCTAATTTCCGCATCACCCCGCATGGCGTTTATCAAGGCGAGGCCGTCAGATGATTTTGTCTCAATTAGTCCACCGGCATTCTAACGACTTTTAAGTCCAGTTCGTAGCCATCGGTTCCTCTCTAACCGCTCACTCGTGGTAATATCCGGTTAATTTAATGTGATCGCTCAGTCAGGGGGCCACGCCTCAATTCGGGCACGGAGTATCTGGGAATATCGATTTGTCGCGTTTCAGGTGGTAGAGGCGGCTTTCGCGGCCGTTTCGGTTTCATTCTGCCGCGGATACCGTGGCCGGCCACGGACACCAAGGAGGCCGCCCGGCGGCGATGCGCCAACTCCGGTGCGCGAGATTTTTCTCGTCGAGAGCCGGGATGCTCGCCGTCGCAGTTTCTACACCCTCGGAATAACGAACGGGTGCGCGGACGCCCGCAGAGGAAATCCTTGAGGCGCTTCTCGATGCGGGGCGCGAAGAAGATCAGGACAAAGCCTGACGCGGGTCACGCAAAACAGGAACCGGTTGCGACGCACGTCTTCTAAACGACGCGACTGCTCCGGGGCGCGGTCCGGTCGCCGGGTCATGGCGACGCCCGCGTCCGGTTGAACGAGGATTGCTTCGCCTATCTGGCCATCGCCATCTTCGGCGCTAAGGCGCGCCTTTATGGTAAACCGTTCATTGCCGCGCCCGAGCCTTAATACATACATGGTTAACAGACGCGCGGCCGATTTATTCCCGCCTCATGTATGCGTAAAAAATCGTCTGTCCCGGCGAGACGAAGCCGCTTCGCGCCTTCGGCCAGCCGGGGAGTGGCGGAGCTAACTCTCGGGAAAAGAATGGCTTTCTACCTTCAGTCGAGCCCCCATTAAATAGAATTTAACGCCGGAATTTTATCCTTAACTGGACGCGCAAAAGTCCGT
>CAWHYO010000012.1:0-20135 GCA_963833565.1 uncultured Alphaproteobacteria bacterium | reverse complement strand
AGGCGCGATGCTCGTGGCTGAGCGTCACCTTGGCGTCGTTAGACACGGTCTCGACGCCAACGCAAATATTGATCTGGCTTATTGATCCGGGATAGTTCAAAGGCGTCCGGTGAGCGATTGCGATATAGCCTTGAGGAGCGCATGAAGGCCGGCTTCCTCATGGGTTTCGCGCTTCGCGGCCTCGAAAAGGAGATTCGCCAACATCCATCCATCCGCCCGGAACACCATTGACCGTTAGGAAGGCGCAAAATCAAAATTTCCCCGTTGCGATTAGGACCAGCGACATCAACGCCGACCTTCGGTGTAATCGAGCGTTGTTCTTTGAGAAATAGATCGCGAATCGCATCGGCATCCACGCCGGTTATCGAGGCGTACTCGGCGCAGGCGAGATCGAGCAATTTCCGATAACGCTCGCGGTCGTAAGCGCTTTCCGTATAAGAAAGCCCCTCCTGCGCGGTGGCGCGTAGGGCGTCGAGAAGCATTTCTACGTTAAGCGCCAAAGGGCGACCACAATCCTTATCGTCCATTCACCAAATCTCTCTTCGATCGTTTTCTGAAAATTCGGCGCAAAAACATATCCCGGAAGGCGCAGAGGCTCCCCCCGGGATTTTTACGGTAAGTCTAAACGTCAAGTTTCCGCAAAAGAAAGCGCAGGCGCATTTATCGGAAATCAGCCGACGATTTCGCTTTCCTGGAACACAAGCCCGATTTCGAGCGCGGCATTGTCGACGCTGTCCGAGCCGTGCACGGAATTGCGCTCAATGTTCTCGGCGAATTCCTTGCGGATCGTGCCGGGCGCGGCATTTTCGGGGTTGGTTGCGCCCATGATCTCGCGGTTCTTGGCAACGGCGTCCTCGCCCTCGAGGATCTGCAAGACGATTGGCCCGGAGGACATGTAAGTCACGAGGTCATTGAAAAACGGCCGGTGCTTGTGGACGGCATAGAAGGCCGCAGCGTCCGTCATGTCCCAATGCACCCTTTTTTGCGCAATGATCCGAAGCCCGGCATCTTCGAATTTCGAGATGATTTTGCCGGTGATGTTCCGGGCTGTGGCATCGGGTTTGATAATGGAAAGCGTGCGCTCGAGAGCCATGTGTTCGCCTTTTCGTGTGTTGGAAAGGATTGGATCTAGGCTGAATATAGGATTCGCCTGGGAAGCTGACAGTGCGGCTTATATCGAAGCCGTTCGGCAGCAGCAAGCTGCCCGAGGAGGCCATGAACAGGTCAATGCAATGAGATGAGGCAATCTCTGCACCGAAGTCGATCACGAGGCAATCAGCGCATTTTAGATCGCTCACGATAAGCTATGGAAATCGGCAAAACCCTGATCGTGATTGGCGCTGTCCTGGTTGTCGCTGGGCTGCTCTGGCTCCTGGGCTCCCGGCTTGGGCTCGGCCACCTGCCGGGCGACATCGTCATCGAGCGCGAAAACTTCCGCATCTACCTGCCGCTCGGAACGTGCCTGCTCATCAGCGTCATGCTATCCGCCTTATTCTGGATCATCGGCCGCCTATAGCGGGAACGCGGTCACTTCCTTGTTCTTGATGCCGAGAGCCAGCTTGCCGGACCGCAAGTCGAGCGCTTTCTCGCCGAAAAGCTGCCGCCGCCAGCCCCTGAGCGCAGCGATGTCCGGTTCATCGAACTGTGCAAGTTTTTCTAGATCCTCAGCGCTCGCGAGAAGCCTCGGCGCGATGTTCAGTTCCGCGGACACGGCCTTGAGCAGGACACGCAAAAGCTCTACGGCTGCCGAAGCTGAAGCGGGCAGGTCGGTATGTGCGACCGCTCCCGCCACGTCGGAAGGATCGCGAGCGAGCGCGGTCTCAACCGCGCGCAAAACGGCCTCGCCCCGCGATTTCAGCACTTCCCGAACCGAACGCAACCGCGACAGCGTGTCGAGCGACCGGGGCGCGTGCTTGGCGACTTCGTAGATAGCCTCGTCCTTGATGATACGCCCGCGAGGAACGTTCTCCTCCTGTGCGGTGCGCTCGCGCCAGGAGGCGAGCTCCATGATGATGGCTCTCGACTGCCGCGACTTTCCCCCGAGTTTCAGCCGCTTCCAGGCGTCGGCCGGATCGAAAGCATAGGTCTTCGGATCGATGAGGACCGCGACCTCTTCCTCAAGCCAGGATTCCCGCCCCGTTTCCTCAAGCCTCTGCTGAAGTCTCAGATAAATATCGCGCAGAAAAGTCACGTCGCCGAGCGCGTATTCGAGTTGCTTGGCGTTAAGTGGCCGCAGGCACCAGTCGACGGCCTGATAGGTCTTGTCGTGATTGCGTTTCAGGATCTTTTTGACGAGCGACCCGTAGGAAATGGCTTCGCCGTGACCGAGCGCCATCGCCGCGACCTGAGTATCGAAGAGAGGGCGGGGGATGACGCCCGCCTCCTGATACACGATCTCTATATCCTGGCGGGCGGCGTGAAAAATCTTGAGCACCGTCTCGTTCGCCATGAGAGCGTAAAATGGCGACAGGTCCAAGCCGGAAAGCGGATCGGCGATGTATTCCAGTCCCGGCGCCGCCATCTGGATCAGGCACAGCTTCGGCCTGTAAGTCGTCTGCCGCATGAATTCGGTATCGACCGTAACGAAGGGCTGGCGGCTGAGCAGGTCGCAGGCATTTCGCAGGTCTTTGGAGGACGTTATAATGGGCGGCAGTTCGGTCATCGAATCTTTATAGCTCAAGTTGTGGGCCGGCGCATAGAAGGGCCTCGCGTCCTTGACAAAAATCGCGGTCCGTGCGCTGGTTTTCGCCAAGTTTTGACGCGCTCTGTGACGAGAGGGCGGATGGAAGTGTGTCTCTTTTAAGCCGCTGTGCCGCTCGCATGATGAAAATTTTTCGGGCGGCCCGGCTTTGATCCAAGAGGATGAGATCTGTGGAAAAAACCGCTCAACGCGGGCGGGCGAAATCCGCCATTTCCGGCAAGCACGAACCGGAAACTGCCGAATCAAAAACCGCTGAAGTCCCGGGCAAAAAGAACAAAGCAGCCGGCCATGCCGGAGAGGCGGAGGGCGCGCTCGCGGATAGTTTGCCTGCTTACCGAAGCACGACTTGCGGTGCGCTCAGAAAAGCCGACGCGGGCAAGCAAGTGCGTCTCTCGGGCTGGGTGCATCGCGTGCGCGACCATGGCGGGCTGCTCTTCATCGACCTGCGCGACCATTATGGCCTGACGCAATGCGTCGTCGATCCGGAGGACGCAGCTTTTACCGCAGCCGAGAAGGTTCGCGCCGAATGGGTGATCCGCGTCGACGGCAAGCTGGTGATTCGCGAAGGCGACACCGTCAACCCGAACCTGCCGACGGGCGAAGTCGAAGTACGCATCGGCGCACTCGAAGTGCTGTCGAAGGCGGATGAGCTGCCGCTGCCTGTTTTTGGCGAGCCCGAATACCCGGAAGAGATCCGCCTGAAATACCGCTTCCTCGATCTGCGGCGCGATACCATCCATCGCAACATCATGAAGCGCTCGGCGATCGTCTCGTCAATTCGCCGCCGCATGACAGATGAGGGCTTCTTCGAGTTCCAGACGCCGATTCTGACGGCTTCGTCGCCGGAGGGCGCCCGCGACTTTCTCGTGCCATCGCGGATGCACCCCGGCAAGTTCTATGCCCTGCCGCAAGCGCCGCAGCAGTTCAAGCAGCTCATCATGATCGCGGGCTTCGACCGCTATTTCCAGATCGCGCCCTGCTTCCGCGACGAGGATGCGCGCGCGGACCGCTCGCCCGGCGAGTTTTACCAGCTCGATATCGAGATGAGTTTTGTCACGCAGGAGGACGTGTTCCAGGCCGTGGAGCCCGCGCTGCGCGGACTGTTCGAGGAGTTCGGCGAAGGCAAGCCGGTGACGGCCAAGTTCCCCCGCATCCCCTACGACGAGGCCATCTCGAAATACGGCACCGACAAACCGGATTTGCGCAACCCAATCGTCATGCAGGATGTGAGCGAGCATTTCCGCGGCTCCGGCTTCAAAGTGTTCGCGGGCATGCTGGAGAAAGACCCGAAGGCGCGCGTCTGGGCCATCCCGGCGCCTGGCGGCGGCAGCCGCGCCTTCTGCGACCGCATGAATTCCTGGGCGCAGCAGCAGGGGCAGCCGGGCCTTGGCTACATCTTCTTCCGTGAGAGCGAAGCAGCAGGGCCGATTGCCAAAAATCTTGGCGTGGAGCGCTCCTCAGCTCTGCAGGCGCAGACCGGCTTGAAAGAAGGCGACGCCGTCTTCTTCGTGGGCGGCGACCCGGCGAAGTTCTACAAATTCGCGGGCGAGGCGCGCACAAAGGTCGGCGCTGAGCTGAACCTGACGGCGAAGGATCGCTTCGAATTCTGCTGGATCACCGACTTTCCCTTCTACGAATGGAACGAGGACGAGAAGAAGATCGACTTCTCGCACAATCCGTTCTCGATGCCGCAAGGAGGCATGGAAGCCCTTGAAACCGCCGCCAAGAAGGGCGACGAGGCGCTGCTCGGGCTGAAAGCGCATCAATACGACATCGTCTGCAACGGCGTGGAACTGTCCTCGGGCGCGATCCGGAACCACAAGCCGGAACTCATGTACAAGGCTTTCGAGATTGCAGGCTATGGGCCGGAAGTGGTGGACGCCAAGTTCGGCGGCATGATCCGCGCCCTGAAATTTGGCGCGCCGCCGCACGGTGGCATTGCGCCCGGCATCGACCGCATCGTCATGCTCCTTTGCGGCGCGGATAACTTACGTGACGTGACCATGTTCCCGCTGAACCAGCAGGCCGAAGATCTGCTCATGGGCGCGCCGTCCGAAGTTTCGGCGAAGCAGTTGCGCGAGTTGCACATTCGCCTCAACCTGCCGAAGAAGGAGTCTTGACCTAAAACAGCCATGAGTGATAGCTTTTACTCATGACTGTCACACCTGAGCAAATCAAGGCGGCGCGCGCGCTTCTTCGCATGGAGCAAGAGGAACTGGCCCGCCGTGCGGGTGTCTCCGTGACGACAATACGCCGCCTTGAAGCCGCAGATCGCGAATACGCCGTAGCGGAAGAGACGGCAGAAGGCGTTCAGAACGCTTTGCAGGAGGCGGGCGTGGAATTCATCCACGATGGCGTTTGGCGCACGCGAAGAAAGAGGTTGATCGCGATCTACGAGCGGATCCTCGCTGAGATCGCCGAGGAGAGCGCCAGGCTTCAGAAAGGCGGGACCCCTTCACCGAAGATGATCTTTACGATGAAAACGGCCTGCCTGCGTGATCGTGATCGACAGCTCCGCTCTTATCGCGATCCTTAGAATGGAGCCAGACGCCCTTACTGGGACTTGCCGAACCCTAGGCGCGGCAGGATTGTGATCTGTCGCATGTCAGCTCCTCGAAACGTCGCTGGTCTTGGCTGGCGCACTCGACGGCACTATGGTTTGGGAGCCTCTCGACTTGCTCCTGTCCGAGGCCAAGATCGCAATTGTCCCTTTCGACGCTGAGCAAGCAAGCTTGGCGCGCACCGCGTTTCTCAAATATGGGAAGGGCCGGCACCCAGCGGCGCTGAATTTCGGCGATTGCGCGGCTTACGCCCTCGCAAAGTCAAGAAACGTTCCCCTTCTCTACAAGGGTGCCGATTTTCCGAAGACGGATATTGTGAGTGCCTTGCAGCAAAAGCCCGGATGACGGGTCTTCTGGTTGCAAGGTATCTGGATAAGGTATAATGTAGGGCAGGCGGATGATTTCTGAGTTTCTCGGCATAACGGCGGCGCTGACTGCGATCATCGCGGCGCGCTATCTCGTACTTTCCGGCCTGTTCTACTGGCTGCTCTGGGGGCGCGGCGGCGAGAGGCTTCGGGCGAAACGGCTGAACCGGGACCGCCCGATGCGCGCCATCGTCGTGCAGGAGATACGGCTTTCGCTTCTCTCCTCGGTCGTCTACGCGGTGCCCGCTGCAATCGTGCTCGTGGCATTGCTGCATGGCGGTACGGCCGTCTACTACGATTGGCGGGCCTATGGCGGCGTCCCCTACCTCTTCCTGAGCTTCTTCATCTATCTCGTAGTGCAGGACGCCTATTATTACTGGGCGCACCGGCTCATGCATCACCCGCGGCTTTTTCGCTGGATGCATGCGGGGCATCACCGTTCGCGACAGCCAACCCCGTTTGCCTCATTTGCGTTCGATCCGGCCGAGGCGGCGCTGACCGGCTGGCTGCTTCCAGCCATGGTGTTCATCATCCCGATCCACATCATTTTACTCATTGCGCTTCTGCTCTTCATGAGCGTGGTCGCTGTCTTCAATCATTCGGGCTGGGAGATCCTGCCGCACTGGCTCGTGCGCGGCCCCATTGGCGGCCAGCTCATTTCGGCGACCCACCACAGCTACCACCACATCCGGTTTGACCGCAATTACGGTCTGTATTTCCGCTTCTGGGACAGGATCATGGGCACCGATACCATGCCGCAGGAGGCAGCGCCGGGAGCTAGGCTCAGCATGCGCGGCGGGCCAGCCTAGAACATATAGCCGTGGCGCTGGCCCCAGGAGTTGACATAGGAATCTTCCCGCGGGTAGACGGGGGCGAACTCGCTGCCGCTGCCTGCTCCCTGGCTTTGGAGATAGTGAAGCGTTTGCTTGCGAAGGGTGGTCTCGCAGGAAAAGTTACAGGGGACCCAAATTTCGCCCGGAAGCAGCACCTCGTCGCCAGCCGGGCCATGCCTGACAGGAGCCACGACTTTCCGGGCACCATACCAGAACTCGGCGTAGGCATAACGATAAGGCTCGCAGCAGCCCTGGCCGGGCGCATCCAGCTGCGGCATCTTGCTGAGTTCAGCTGTTTGGGCAACGGCGGCGATGCCGAACACGCCTGCCGCAACAACGATTGAGCGAAGAATCATGCCTCGTCCCCCCTCTTTTGAACGCTAAGGGGATTCATCGCGTTCGCCAACATCGTATCCGGCAGCTGTGGGGGAAAGATCAGGCGATGCAGCAAAAATGTTCGCGTTGGCCGCGCTCTCCACTAAGGTGAGGGCCAAGCGAGCACATCAGACGAGCCAATCCGATGCCCTTTCCTCAGGGAGCCACCATTTTCGATTATTGCGAGCGAGGCCTGAGCAGCGCGTTTTGGGCCGAGCCGCTGAATGCGGTCACGAATGGCGGATTCATTCTCGCCGCGCTGGCCGGCGCTGTGATGATCGCGAAGCGCCCCTCCTATGAGCGCTCGCTCTGGCAGATTTTTTTCGTACTGAACTTCATCGCCATCGGGGTCGGCAGCTTCCTGTTTCACACCGTGCCCAACGTCGACACGGCATTGGCCGATACAGGGCCTATCGGCATCTTTATGCTGACCTATCTGATCTTCGCTCTTCGCCGTCTGGTCGGCGCGAACTGGCTCGTAACGGCGCTTGCGATCGCGGCTTTTATCGGCCTCATGGTGATGGCGTTCAAGATGCAGTGCTGGGACGGCCGCATGGGATTTTCGCTCGACGTGCCGCCGGGCGCCCAGGCCAAATGTCTGAATGGAAGTCTCGGCTACGGACCCGCGCTTCTTGCCATGTGGCTTATCGCGGCCTCGCTTGGCTTGCGCCGGCATCCCGCTGCGTTGCTCATTTTCGCGGCGGCGCTAACCTTTATGGTTTCCCTCACATTCCGATCCCTCGATCAGCGGCTCTGCGCCGACTGGGTCGTCCTCGGACATCGGATGGGAACCCACTTCATCTGGCATCTCTTGAATTCGCTGACGCTCTTCCTCCTTCTCGTCGCGTCGATCAAACATGCCGGCAGCCGCCAGGAAATTCTGCCGCCTCATCCGAGGCCTGGGCCGCCAACGCTACGCCGTTTCGTAGGCACAGACAGAGCATAGCCCAGGTCCGGACTTTTCAAGTCTACAGATTGAACATCGCCAGCAGGTACGCGGCCATGACGCCAATACAGAGCGAAAGTACGATCGCAGCAGTCATATCTTTTATCTCCCGGTTCGCCCCGGCCTCATAAATCCATGCTGCCAGGCGGTATTGAACATTTCGAACGAACAAGGATTCCTGGCGAACAATCCCAGCGCTAGCGCATTTACAGTGCCTGCTGAGCCTGGGATCTGCGCCCGGAACCCGCTTCGCTATCATCCTCTTCTTGCTCGTTGACGCAAGGCAAAAGAACGCTAATGTGCGTGGGCAAAATGTCATGCCCAGCGGACGTGGCGAAACGGTAGACGCAAGGGACTTAAAATCCCTCGGCTGAAAGGCTGTGCGGGTTCAAGTCCCGCCGTCCGCACCAAGTGACACATCCAACCCGAAGCGCGATCTTGGGATTTCGAAATCCGGGATGGTTGCTGAAATGCGTCGCCTTAGCAGCAACCTCTCAACCCTTAGATAAATAATCAGGATGTATCATACCTTCGTATGATAGGTCGCCGTCCAGGCTGAGGTAGTGTTGATATAGATCAAACCAGTTTCCGACATCGATCAAAGGTCAGGGCAGGGGATGGTGCCGGCGCGTTGTTGTTAGGAGATAAATATGGAAGCGAGTTCTATTCCATTGTTTGTTGACGAAGCGAAGCCGGTTACAGAGCAGTCTCAACCAACGGGTATAGGCGCAATAAGGACGGAACTCGTTCTACCGCCGCCTTATCAGCGCCACGAAAATTCAATCCGGATAGCCTGCGTATCGCCGCAAAGATGGCAGGGATTGTTGCGCTAGTGTTTATCACAATGGTGGGTTATCTCGCGCTGAGGTAATTCCGGAGCGCTTGGCGCGCGAGCCCTTCCTATAAACGCGGGGTGTTTTAGACTAGGCGCGCGCGCCGCCAGTCCGTTGGCGTGATTTGTTTTATCCCCAAGGCAGTTTTGACGAAAATCCAGTTCGCCCTTCTCCTGAAAAAAGAACACACATACTATGCGTGCGCGAATTGTAGGACGTGCTGCGACGCAACAGGGGAGGGATGGATATGAAGAGGACGATGTTGACGGTGGCGGCGATGATCGTGTGTGTGCCAGCCGCTTTCGCCGATCCAAACTGTCAGGAGCAAGCCACCGGCAAGAAACTCGCGGGCGCGGCGCTAAAAAGCTTCATGACCAAGTGCGAGAAGGATGCAACGACCACCTGCGAGCAGGCTTCGACGGAAAAGAAGCTGGCTGGCGCAGCGAAAAAGAGCTTCGAGACCAAATGCGTGAAGGACGCGGTCGGCGCCAAGTCCTGATAGCAGCTATTCCGCCATTTCCGGCTTGAACAAATGCACCTCGCCGCTGCTTGCAGTCTCCTCGGTGAGGAGCGAGAGCGCCAGCGGTACGAGCGCCTCCGGCGGCGGCAAGGTGTTCTCGTCTTCTCCGGGATAGGCCAGCCGCCGCATGCGCGTGCGCACCTTTCCCGGATCGAGGAGATTCACGCGAACGGGCGTGGACTGAACCTCGTGGGCGTAGGTCTTCGCAAGCGCCTCCAGGCCGGCCTTCGAGACGGAGTAAGGCCCCCAATAGGCGCGGCAGCGCTGTGCCGCTCCCGAGGTCAGGAACAGAACGCGGCCCGCCGTCGAGAGGCGCAAAACGGGATCGAGGGTGCGGAGAAGCCGCCAGTTTGCGGTGAGATTTACGGCGAGCGTGTCCGACCAATCCTTTTCGCTCACATGGCCGAGCGGGGTAAGGGGCCCGAGCACGCCGGCATTGCCGACAAAGATGTCGAGCCTCTGCCAGCGCTCGTATAGCGTGGGACCCAGACTGTCGATCTGTGCGCTCTCCTTGAGATCGAGCCGCAGCAATGAAATGCGCGCGCCAAGCGCCTTCATCTCATCGTCAAGTTCCTCCAGCGCACCCTTCGTGCGCGCCGTCGCTATGACCTGCGCCCCTTGCAGCGCAAGGGCCCTGGCGATGGCGCGTCCGATACCACGGGATGCGCCAGTTACGAGCGCGACCTTGCCGTCAAACCGAGGGAGAGATTTATCCGAGGTCATAGCACCTACACCGCCATCAAAGAGAGCCGGTGCTGCTGACCGGGCTCCGGCCCATCCCAATCCTGCAGCGGTGTTGGATATTCACCCGTGAAACAGTGGTCGGTGAATTGCGGACAGTCCGGATCGCGTCTCGGGTAGCCAAGCGCGCGGTATGTGCCGTCGACGGAGAGGAAAGCCAGACTGTCGCAGCCGAGAAGCTGCCTCATGCCCTCGATGTCATGATTGGCGGCCAAGAGCGACCGGACGTCGGGGGTATCGATCCCGTAATAGTCGGCAAATTTGATTGGCGGACAAGCGATGCGCATGTGGACCTCTTTGGCGCCGTTCTCGCGCATCATCGAGACGATCTTCGTCGAAGTCGTTCCGCGCACGATGCTGTCGTCGATTAGCACGATGCGCTTGCCTTCGACGCTGACGCTAGGCGTCGGGTTATGTTTCAGCTTAACGCCGAGCTTGCGGATGCGCTGCTCCGGCTCGATGAAGGTGCGCCCGACATAATGATTGCGGATGATGCCAAGCTCGAAGGGCAGGCCGGACTCATGAGCGTAACCGATGGCGGCGGCCACGCCCGAATCGGGCACGGGGATGACCACATCGGCATCCGCAGGCGCTTCATGTGCAAGCTCGCGGCCGAGCGCTTTTCGCACGTCATAAACACAATGCCCGCCCATGATGGAGTCGGGGCGGGCGAAATAAATATATTCGAAGATGCAGGGCCTCGGCTGGCAGCGGGGGAAAGCCCTGTGGCTTTCGATTCCCGTCCTCTGAAATGACCACCACCTCGCCATTCTCGACCTCGCGGACGAAGCGTGCGCCGATGATGTCAAGCGCGCAGGTCTCGGATGCCAGGATGGTTGCATCCCCCATTTTACCGATGATGAGAGGCCGGATGCCCAGCGGATCGCGAATGCCAATGAGCCTCTTTCGCGTCAGCGCGCCGAGCGCATAGGCCCCCTCGATTTGCTGAAGTGCGTCCAAAACCCGCCCCACCAAACCGTCCCTGCGCTCGCGGCTTCTCGCGATGAGATGGACGATGACCTCGGTGTCCGATGTCGATTGGAAGATGGCCCCGGAGGAAACAAGCTCACGCCGTATACTCAGCGCATTTGTGAGGTTGCCATTGTGGCAGAGCGCCAGGCCGCCGACATCGAGATCCGCGAAAAGCGGCTGCACATTTCTGATCGCGGTCTCACCGACAGTGGCGTAACGCACATGGCCGATGGCCATTGGGCCCGGCAGGCGGTCGATGACGGATTTCTTGTTGAAATGGTCGCCAACAAGACCGAGACGGCGCTCCGAATGAAACTGATCGCCGTCGAAGGTGACGATACCGGCAGCCTCCTGCCCCCGATGCTGGAGGGCGTGAAGCCCGAGCGCGGTTAAAGCGGCCGCCTCGGGATGATTGAAAACTCCGAAAACACCGCACTCTTCATGAAGCCTGTCGTCGCCGAAGCCGAACGGCTCCGTCTCCGAAGCCGGCATGCCAATACACTCGTCCACTTCAGCGTCCTTCACCCACAATCCGTTTCAGCCCGGTGGAAACGGAATCCCACTTACGTCTTGTCGGCTTCAGGCGGAGGAGAAGCCGACCGATCACGTTTAAATAACGACTCTGGGTTGTCAGGCAATAGTGATTTAATCGTATCTCCGGCGCTTTCAATGAGCGGCAGAGAGCGCGCTTCTCTCACCCATTTGGGCAGGTTCTGCCGATCCACGATCTGCCCCACGATGAGATACGCGATAACGACCAGAATCAAGCCCCGCACAAGCCCGTAGACGAAGCCGAGAGTGCGGTCGACGGCTCCAACGCGGCTGTCGAGCACGCGCTCGGAGATGTTGGCCGTAAGCAGGCTGAAGACGATAAGGCTCGTTATGAACACAACGGCGATGAGCGTTGCATCGGCCAGCATCGGCGTATCGATGTAGGCGCGGACTTCGCCCTTCAAATTCGAATAAGCCAGAAGCGTCACGATGGCCGCGAGCGCCCATGACATGATCGACAGCATCTCCCTCGTCAGTCCTCTCAGCATGGCGAGAAAACCCGAGAAGACCATGATGCCTACGAGTATGATGTCGAGCCCTTGAATCGGCATGAGCCTTGCCCCTCCATGCGGATTGTACGACCGTCACGCTCCACGCCCGTATTAAGCCGCTTTATGCGAAAAGAGTAGCCAAATCTTTCAGTTGAGGCAGCCTGGTAAGCTTGACGGCAAAGCCATTGCTTAATATCTCTCCCGCGGCCGGAAGGAAAGCGGATCGAAACCCGAGCTTCTGAGCTTCCTTCAGCCGTACGGTCATTTGCTGAACAGGCCGTAGCGCCCCGGATAAACCGACTTCACCGAAATAGACGGTATCTTTCGGAAGCGCAATCCCCGAGAAGGCGGAGAGGAGCGCGGCGGCCACCGCCATATCGGCGGCGGGCTCCGAGATGCGAAGGCCGCCTGCGACGTTCAGGTAGACGTCCTGAGCGCCGATCTTCACGCCGCAACGTGCTTCCAGGACTGCGAGAATCATTGCGAGCCGGTTCTGATCCCAGCCCACGACCGAGCGTCTCGGCGCCGCATAAGGGGAGGGGGCGAGTAGCGCCTGGATTTCCACAAGGAGCGGGCGCGTGCCCTCGATGCCTGCGAAAATGGCGCTCCCGGGAACCTCGCCATCGCCCTGGCTCAGGAAAAGCTGCGATGGATTCGAGACCTCGCGGAGGCCATCGCCGTGCATATCGAATACGCCGATTTCGTTCGCGGGGCCGAAGCGATTCTTGGTCGCACGCAGGAGCCTTAGATTGTGGGCGTTATCGCCGTCGAAAGTGAGGACCGCGTCCACCATGTGCTCGATGACCTTGGGGCCCGCGATCTGGCCGTCCTTCGTGACATGTCCCACGACGACGATCACCGGCCCCCGCGCTTTTGCGAGCGCGATGAGCGACTGCATGCTGGCCCGGACCTGGCTTACCGTGCCCGGCGCGGACTCGATCCCTTCGGTCCACAGCGTCTGGATCGAATCGATGACCATAAAATCGGGCGCTGGCCCCTGTTCGGCGGTCGCGAGGATTCGCTCGACGCAGGTTTCCGCGACGAGGCCGAGCGGAACCTTGGAAAGCCCGAGCCTGGACGCGCGAAGGCGGATTTGATCGGTGGCTTCCTCACCCGAAAAGTAAAGTGCGCTGTGTCCGGCGGCGGCGATGGCGGCGGCGGCCTGAAGGAGGAGCGTCGATTTGCCGATCCCAGGCTCACCGCTCAACAGCACCGCAGACCCGCGCGCGAAGCCGTCGCCCACGGCCCGGTCGAGTTCGCCGATGCCGGAAGCGATGCGCTGCACATCGCGGCCTCCGTCGGCGAGGCTCTCGATGGTCGCGGCTTTCGCCCTGCGTTTGGCTTTCAGGCCAACCCCGCCCGGAGCAGAGAGCGCGCTTCCCTCTTGGGACAGGCTGTTCCACGTGCCGCAGGACGGACATTTGCCCTGCCATTTGCTGCTGGCCGCGCCGCAGGACTGGCACACATAGTCCTGAGCAAGCTTCACCATGGGATTGATTCCCAACAAGGGTGAGAAAGCGCATCAACGTCATGGCCGGGCGTGCCCCGGCCATCCATAATCTCCCTCGGCACCTGCGTTCCTCTGGATGGCCGCCTCAAGGGCGGCCATGACTGCAATCGCCCTCTACTCATCCAGGTAAATCCGGTGATAGCGATGGCTGAGCGAGGTCAGCACTTCGTAGCCGATGGTGCCGCCGAAGGACGCCAGATCGTCGACGGTGACGCGGCTGCCCAGCACTTCGACCCAGCCGCCGCGATGGAGCAGACCCTCCGGCACATCCGTCGCATCGTAGGTGATCAAATCCATGGACACGCGGCCGAGAAGCGGCAGCCGGTGCTCACCGGCATAGGCTGGCGGTCCGTCGGGCCGCGCATCGCTCGCCGAGAAGGCACGAAAATAGCCGTCCGCATAGCCGATGCAAACCGTGGCGATCCGCGTCCGGCGCTTCAAAGTATGCATCGCGCCATAGCCCACGGTTTGCCCGGCTTCGGCCCAATGGATCTGCGCAATGCGGCCGAACAGCCAGACCACCGGCTCGATAGGATTTGAGGCGTTGAATTGTGCATTCCCTCCATAGAGGGAGATGCCCGGCCGGGTCACGTCGAAATGAAACTGTGGGCCAAGAAAGATGCCTGCCGAATTGGAAAGGCTGCGCGGCACGCCCGGAAACAAGGCCGAAAGCTCCGCGAAGAGCGTTCGCTGGGCATCATTCATCGCGCTCCCGGCATCGTCGCCGCAGGCCAGATGCGTGATGACGAGGCTCAGCTCGAAAGAGGCGAGCGTGCCCCGATTTCTCGCAAGTTGCAGTGCTTCGTGGGGTTTCAGACCAAGGCGCGCCATGCCGGTATCGAGATGAATTGCCGCGGGCAATTTCTTCCCCCGGCTTTGGCAATAGGCTGCCCACTCCGACACCTCTTCCGCGCTCCCCAGCACAGGGCGGACGCGAAGCTCTTCGTAAAGCGCGGCGTTCTCAGGAAGGAGGCCATCGAGAACGTAGATCGCTGGATCCGGGGACAAGGCGCGGAGGGCTTCGGCCTCGGCAAAGGTGGCCACAAAAAAGGTGCGGCATCCTTCCATTGCGAGCGCCGGGACGCATCGGCCCGCGCCTAGGCCGTAGGCATTCGCCTTGACGACGGCTGCCGT
Source organism: uncultured Alphaproteobacteria bacterium (assembly GCA_963833565.1). GTDB lineage: Bacteria > Pseudomonadota > Alphaproteobacteria > Rhizobiales > Rhodomicrobiaceae > Rhodomicrobium. The sequence continues at coordinate 5,601 of CAWHYO010000012.1, read as the reverse complement.
TTCGGCGCCTGCGGCTCTCTCGCGGAGTTGGCGATAGTTGCGGCGGATAGCGCCAAGCCGCACAATGAGCGCGGCCGTGGCCTGCGCAGGGATGTTCGAAAGCTGTTGGGCGATATCTTGTGCGAATGTCTCCGCCATCTCTACTCGTACCGTTCGGGCAGGCGGTTGTCATTGGCCAGGTCTCCAAACCGCGTAATATCGGCCTGGAATTGCAGCCGCACCGCTCCCGTCGGGCCATGGCGCTGCTTGCCGATGATCACTTCGGCGAGCCCTTGCACCTGGTCCATTTCATCCTGCCACTTCTGATGCTCTTCCACTTTTGTCAGCGAGGGCTCCTTGCGCGAAACATAGTATTCCTCGCGGAAGACGAACATCACGACGTCGGCATCCTGCTCGATCGAGCCCGACTCACGCAAGTCGGAGAGTTGCGGGCGCTTGTCGTCCCGGTTTTCGACCTGGCGCGAGAGCTGCGACAGCGCGAGGATCGGGACGCACAATTCCTTCGCGAGCGCCTTGAGCCCAACCGTGATTTCCGACACTTCCTGAACGCGGCCCTCCTGCGAGCGCTTCGCTGACCCTGTTAGAAGCTGCAGGTAATCGACAACAATAAGGCCGAGGCCTTTTTGCCGCTTCAGGCGCCGCGCGCGAGCGGCAAGCTGGGCGATGGAGATGCCGCCGGTGTGGTCGATGAACAGCGGCAGGGTCTGCAATTCCATCGCGGCGGATTGCAGCCTCGTGAATTCGGTATCGGTGATTTGGCCGCGCCGGATTTTTTCGGACGGAATCTGCGCCTGTTCGGCGAGAATACGCGTCGCGAGTTGCTCGGACGACATTTCGAGGCTGAAAAAGCCGACGATCGCGCCGTCCTCGGCCTGCTCGGTTCCATCTCCCTTGGGGGCGGTCCGAAAGGCTTTGGCGATGTTGAAGGCGATGTTGGTGGCAAGCGCGGTCTTGCCCATGGATGGCCGGCCGGCCAGAATGATCAGGTCGGAGCTTTGCAAGCCGCCCATCATGCGGTCGAGATCCACAAGGCCGGTGGAGAGGCCGGACAGACCGCCGTCCCGCTCATAGGCGCGCGCGGCCATCTCGATGGCGTCGGTTGTGGCGTCGCCGAAGGACATGAAGCCCGAGCCGTACTTGCCCTTGTCGGCGAGGTCGAAGAGCCGCTGCTCCGACACCTCGATCTGCGCCTCCGGCGGCGCATCGACAGGCGAATCGTAGGCCACATTCACCATGTCTTCGCCGATGATGATCAGTTCGCGGCGAACGGCGAGATCGTAGATCGCGCGGCCATAGGCCTGCGCATTGATGATCGTCGTCGCGGCGGCGGCCAGGCGGCCCAGATATTGCGCAACCGTCAGCTCGCCGATCGGCGGCTCGGAATCGAAGAAAGTCTTCAGCGTGATCGGCGAGGCGTGCTTTCCGGCCTGGATCAGCTTGGCCATGACCTCGAAAAGGCGGCCATGCAGCGGCTCGAAAAAGTGGGTCGGCTGAAGGAAGCCCGACACGCGGTCGAACGACTCGTTATTGATCAGGATCGCGCCAAGCAGCGCCTGCTCGGCTTCGATGTTGTGCGGGGCTTGCCGGAAGGGCAGGGCGTCCAGGCTCTCTTCCAGAGAGGACGAGGGCGAAACGGCGGAAAGTGCGGGGGTGCGTCTCATGAGAGGGACTAGACCTGATTCCGCCGATTCGCCGAAGAAGCCGCGCTTCGCGATCGGTGAAGCGTGCACAATCTTCTCATTGCGTTGGAAGAAACGTAAACGGATGAAACCGCAGCTTGACTGCGGCACAGGAACCGCCCCGACTCGCTCACCATCGCCCACGACCGTAAGCGTTGCAACAAGCCTTAAGCGGCTAGCGAAACCCGTTCGCTGGTGTTGCCGTCCTCTTCCATTGCCCGGATCATCGCTTCGAAGCGCCTTTCTTCAAGGGCGTCGTAGGGATCGTCATCCACGATATGCGCGCGCAAAAAATCTTTAAGCGCTTGCTTGAATCGGTCCCGCAGGGGAAGGGGTTGCACATGATCCATGCGGCGGCTCCCATGACTCGAAACTTTACCCAAAGGCCATGGTAAGCTAAAGATTCTAACGCTGTGCTACTTGAGATAGCAAAATTGGACGCGCGCTCTTAAGGCGAGCATCAGACTACGCGCCCGCGGAAACCTTACTCGCTCGCGGCGAGCGCTTCAGGATTTCCCGCGGACAAGGCATACCGTCACCTTACCGGCTCCGGGGCAGCTTTTCTGAGGCAAGTCCGCTTCAGAGCTTGCTGCCAATGGGGTGCGAACTTGCCTCCGGCTATCCTAGAACTGGCCTCGCGCGCCCCAGGCTTCGGATGTTTCCTTGTTCGCTTTCCAGTTTCCTAGGAAGGTGAACGCCTCATCCAGAAGGTGGGGCGTATGCCGTCCGGGGGAGTAATGCAGCGCGCGGTCATAATATTCTTCGAGAGCAGGCCTGAAGTCCGGATGCGAACAGTTTTGTATGATGACCTTCGCCCGCTGCCTCGGCGACAGGCCGCGCAGATCGGCCAGACCTTGCTCGGTGACGATGATCTGAACGTCGTGCTCAGTGTGATCGACATGGCTTGCCATGGGCACGATGCATGAAATGTGGCCGCCCTTTGCAATCGATGGAGTCATGAATATCGAAAGATACGCGTTGCGCGCGAAATCGCCCGAACCGCCGATCCCATTCATGATGCTGGAGCCGAGAATGTGGCTTGAGTTCACATTGCCGTAGATGTCGGCCTCGATCAGGCCATTCATTGAAATGATGCCGAGACGCCGGATGATTTCGGGGTGGTTGCTTATTTCCTGCGGCCGCAGAATGATCTTGTCGCGATAGAAATCGATATTTTGGTTGAACTCCTCGGCGGCATCGGGGCTCAGCGAAAGCGCGGTCGACGAGGCAAACGTCATCTTTCCCTGCCGGATGAGATTCAGCATACCGTCCTGGAGCACTTCGGTATAGGCGGTAAGATTATCATATGGCCCATGCTCAAGGCCGGCCATGACCGCGTTTGCGACGTTGCCGACGCCTGATTGCAGCGGCAACAGATCCGGCGGCATGCGGCCTTTCTTTATCTCATAGGCCAGAAAATCGAGGATGTGGCCGGCGATGCGGTGAGAGGTTTCGTCGGGCGTGGCGAATTTTGAATTGCGATCGCTCGCATGGGTCTCGACCACTGCGATGACCTTGTCTGGATCGCAGCGCAAATACTTGTCGCCGATGCGGTCGGACGGTCGCACGAGCGGAATCGGCTGCCGGTGCGGAGGGAGCCGCGTGCCGTAGTAAATATCGTGCATGCCGTCGAGGCCCGGATTCATCCAGGAGTTCACTTCGAGGATGACCTTGTCGGCCTGTTCCAGCCAGGTTTTGTTGTTTCCGATGGCGGTTGTCGGCATCAGCCGCCCGTCTTCCAGAATGCCTGCCACCTCAACCACGGCTACGTCGAGCTTGCCGAAAAAGCCGAACCAGACGAACTGCGCGACCTGCGAGAGATGGATGTCGACATACTCCATCTGACCGGAATTGATGCGGGCGCGGCAGGTCGGGTCCGATTGATAGGGCAGGCGCATCTCGATGCCGTCGACGCTGGCAAGCGCGCCGTCAAGCTCGGGCGCGGTGGATGCGCCGGTCCAAATGCTGATCCTGAATTTCTCTCCCGCCGTGCGCAGCAAGTTTATTCGCTCGGCGAGTGCGGCGGGCACAGCTTTCGGATAGCCCGAGCCCGTAAAACCGCTCATACCCACATTTGAGCCGGCCGGAATTAATGCGGCAGCCTCTGAAGACGTCATAATCTTGCTGCGGAGCGCAGGATTAAGCACGCGCGATCCTTCCACGGCGGACCCCTTTTCGCTATGTGATGATAGTGTCACGCAAAGCCGCGATGCGTCTAACAACGGCTATCCGCAGTTGTAGAGGCTAAGCTCGAAGGGGGAGTTGGTTCAAGGAATGCGCTGACGCAGCCGGGGTTTTGGGAGGCTGCCATGCAGATAATGCAACTCTAGGGAGATGTGTATGCGCGAGGACGGATCCTCGCGCACAGTTCCTCGTCTGCTACTCGGGCTGTGCCGCTTCGCCCTCGAAGAGAGCTTCGGCTGCCAGCGCGGCCTGTTCGGCGCCGTAATCGTCGCGCACCTGCGTGACATCCTCGCCCTTGGCCTGACGCTTCGCTTCTTCTTCCGTGCGCGCGATGTTGATAGCAACCTTGATCTCGACCTCGGGATGAAGGCCGACGCGCACATCGTGGAGGCCCAGGTCTTGATCGGCCGGTCGAGCAGAACCTGCACACGGTCGATGGTGAATCCGCCCGCGGTGACCGCATCGGAAATGTCGCGCGTCGAAACCGAGCCGTAAAGCTGGCCGCTATCGCCCGCCTGCCGCAGGATGACGAAGCTCAAGCCGTTGAGCTTCTTCGCCACGGCCTGGGCTTCCTGCTTGCGCTCGAGATTGTTGACCTCAAGCTGTGCGCGCTCCGTCTCGAAGCGCCCCAGATTTTCCTTCGTGGCGCGCATCGCCTTGCCTTGCGGCAGAAGAAAGTTGCGCGCGAAACCGGGGCGAACCTTTACGACGTCGCCCATCTGGCCGAGACGGCCAATGCGTTCCAGGAGAATGACCTGCATGGCGCGCTCCTACTTCAACACATAAGGGAGGAGGCCCAGGAAGCGCGCGCGCTTGATGGCCTTCGCCAGTTCGCGCTGCTTCTTGGCCGACACCGCCGTGATGCGGCTCGGCACGATCTTGCCGCGCTCGGAAATGAAGCGCTGCAGGAGCCGGACGTCCTTGTAGTCGATGACCGGCGCGTTATCGCCCGTGAAGGGGCAGGTCTTGCGGCGGCGATAGAAGGGGCGGCGCGCTCCGCTGCTCGTTCCTTGCATACTCATTCTTCACCTCCAGCGGTCTCGCGGCGTGGGCTGAAACCGCCTTCGCCGCCTGCGCTGCGTGCGCCGAAGCTGCGGCCTTCGCCACCACCATCGCGGAATCCGCCGCCGCCGCCAAAGCCACGGTCATCACGGTCGCGGCGCGGCGGACGCGGTCCGCGGTCGCCGCGATCCCCACGGTCTCCGCGCTCACGGTCGCGATCGTCCTGCTTGCGCATCTGGATCGAGGGCTTCTCGTCCAGCTCCTCCACGCGCACCGTCAGGAAGCGGAGGATGTCCGTCGAAATCCGCATCTGGCGCTCCATTTCGAGCACCGCCTGGAAGGGCGCGTCGATGTTGAAGAACGCATAATGCGCGCGGCGATTTTCTTGATCTTGTAGGCTGTGGACTTGAGACCCCAATATTCGGTCTTGCCGACCTTGCCGCCCATCTCCTCGATGACGGCCTTGTAGGTGTTCATCAGCCCTGTGACTTGCTGCGCCGTGACGTCCTGGCGCGCAAGAAAGGTATGCTCATACGTGGGCATATTGGCCTTTCCCCAGTTGCAACGATGTCCGGCGCAGAGCCCCCGTCAAGCCTCGGAAAGGCATGAAGGTTCTTAAGCAGAGCTGAGACACGGGAACATGGGCTTTTTATCGCCGGCGCGAGGTGTTCTTGGACACAGCCTCGTGGTTCCGTTCAGCCTCAAACCGGACGGTGCCCGCACTATAGGCAAAAGC
>CAWHYO010000011.1:0-40058 GCA_963833565.1 uncultured Alphaproteobacteria bacterium | reverse complement strand
CGTGGCGCCGCCCGCGAAGGCGGCTCGAATTGAGCGGCGATCATACAGAGGCAGGCGGGCGTTTCAAATCGCCGAAGATCAAAACGCTGCTACCTGCGCGCTAGTCGTGCCGCAAACGCCGCTGTGACGACAGCTTGTCATAAGCGCGACGCGGTAGCAAAGGGCGAGGGATCAAGTTTCGGCGTGTGCTAACAGCAATCGGCAAGGGGAAATAGGATGAAGAAGCTCCCATGGAGTGCGGCCGTCCTGGGCTGTATCGCGCTTTCAATCCTGGCTGCACAAGCGCAGAAGCCCGACCCGCAGATTGTGAAGCTGCCGGACGAAATCCAGTTCAAGGGCCTTCCCGGAGCGCCGCTCATCGCCACGGTCTATGGCGATCCCACAAAGCCCGGCATGTTCGTGCAGCGCTACAAAATCCCGGCGGGCCTGAAACTCATGCCGCATTCGCATCCGGACGCGCCGCGCACCGTCGCGGTCATGTCGGGGACGCTGTATTACGCGCTTGGCGAGAAATGGGACGAGACGAAGTTGCAGGCGTTGCCGGCGGGCACGTTCTTCACCGAGGCCCCGAACGCGGCTCACTACGCCTGGGCGAGGGACGGCGAAGTGATCCTGCAGTTGACGAGCGTCGGCCCAACGGGGGCTGTTCCGGTTCCAGCCGCCGCGACGCAGTGACCATTTCCTCTGTTTCCTGCTTAAAAAGTATTACTTATTGCGCAAAACCAAGCTCTTCCCCATATCTCCGGCATACGCGGAGGTTTGTGCATGGCCGACATTGAACGACTGAGCATCGCCCTGCCAGCGCCCATGGCAAATGCCGTGCGCCGCGCAGTCGAGGACGGCGAGTATGCCTCTACAAGCGAAGTCATCCGGGATGCGCTGCGGCTTTGGGAATTGCGCCGCCATCTGCGTGAGCGAGATCTGGATATGCTGCGCCAACGATGGGACGAAGGCAAAGCAAGCGGCCGCGTCGGGCCGCTCGACATCGCAAGCCTGATCGCTGAGGAGCGCGCCCGTCTGAAAGACGGCAAGACTGAACGTGGCTGAGCTTTTCCTATCGCGCCGCGCCGAAGCCGAGCTGCGCCAAATCTGGCGTTACATTGCCGCTGAAAATCCTGGCGCGGCCGACCGTCTGCTGCTGAAAATCGATGACAAGCTTCAGATCCTGCGTGATTTTCCAAAGATCGGCACGCTGCGCGCCGACATTCGGCCCGGCTTCCGTATGCTTGTCGAAAGGAATTATCTTTTGCTCTACGACTATGACGAAGCCGGTGATGCCGTTGAACTGATTTCCGTCGTCGATGGCCGTCAGGATTTGACGGAGTTGTTTTGAGTCAAAATTTGGAAGCGAGGCTGGTATCGCACGGCACGCTGCAAGGCGGGGTCGCGAAAACACGCAAAACCAGATGCATCGCCGCAAGCGTTGCCGCGCTTGTCCTGGGAGTTGCTCAATCAGCGTTAGCTGCCGCACCTGCGCCAAAGGCGAAACCGCAGCCCAAAGCTCCGCCCGCAACGAAGCGGCTCAGATAGGATCGAATATGCGGCGGACGCATCGCTGTCGTCTGCCGCCCCGGTTCGGCCGGGCATGCTTGCGGCGCCGGTTGTGCGTTTCCCTGCCCAGGTAATGCGGACGCAGAGTTGGCGCTGTCATCGACTATCCTGCCCAGCGATTTAAAATCACAAACTCGATTGCATGTGTTATGCTTCGTGTCTGGTCAAAAGCGCTCCTCCCTATGCTCGCCAACCGTGAATTTGAGCTGAAGCTCGCCCTGTCCGAGGAGGATTTTGAGCGGCTTCTGGTGCATCCGAAGTTGTCCGGCCCCCAGATCCAGCGGTCGGAGAAACTTCTGAAGTCTATTTACTATGATACTCCCGATCTTCGGCTTCTCGATCTTGGAGTGGCACTCCGGGTTCGTAATGATGGCGAGGGCTTCGTCCAGACCATCAAAGCGGACAGCCGGTTCGAGAACGGCCTTTCCAACCCCATAGAGGTCGAGGCGGCTGTCGCCAGCCCCGAACCTGATCTCAAGCGCATCAGCGACAAAGGCCTGCGCCGCAAGGTTGCCGGGGCGCTCAGCGGCTCCACTTTGACGCGGGCGTTCGAAACTGTCGTGACGCGGATTTCCTACAAACTGGAATCAGACGGCAGCCTTGTCGAACTTGCCTTGGATCGAGGCGAAGCGCGCGCCAAAAGGCGGAAAGATCCAATTCGCGAGGCGGAACTCGAGCTCGTTCGAGGCGAGCCAAAGGTTTTGCTGGGGATCGCACAAGAGCTCTTCGCCGGGCGGGCGGTGCACTTGTCTCCGATGAGCAAGGCGGAGCGGGGTTATCGGCTTCTTCTTAAGATGCCGAAGGCGCGGCCCGAAGTTGCGCCTGCCAAGGCCAGGCCGGTGAATATCGAATCGGGGCAGACCCGAGGCGCAGCCTTTGCCGGGATCTTCCGCTCGGCGCGCGATCAAATTATCGACAATAGAACGGTGGTGCTGGAAACGGAGATAGCGGAAGGCGCGCACCAGTTGCGGGTTGGCTTGACGCGCCTTCGTGCCGCGCACAGGGCGTTGAAGCCGCTTTTGGATACGCCATCCTTTCATCAACTTGAGGATGACGCCCGCACAGTAGCGCGCAACGTCGGAGAACTGAGGGATGCGGATGTCTTGATCGAAGACATCTACGCTCCCATCGCCGGCGCCGTTCCGGATCAGCAAGGTTTTGACGCCCTTCTTCGCGCGCTTCAAGCTCATCGCGCGGCCAAGCAGGACTTGGCGCGCCAATGCCTTCAAAGCGAGCAATGGTCGCGGCTGCTTTTGAGCCTGGTGCTTTGGCCGGCCATGCTCGAAGCAGAGGCGTCCCTCCAACAGCAGTCCATCGAAGACTACGCGAAACACGCTTTGAAAAGGCGCTGGAAGAAGGTTTCTAAATGTGGCCGCGCCATCGCGCAACTCAACCCTGAAGAGAAGCACAAGATGCGCCGCTCCTTGAAGAAGCTGCGCTATATGACCGAGTTTTTTGCGCCGCTCTTCCCGGGCAAGGAGGTCAAGCCTTTCGTGAAGCAGCTGAAGACGTTGCAGGACATTTTTGGCTATGTGAACGATGTGCGGATGGCCGAACAGCTTCGCACCATCGCTGCCGAGCGGGGTGATGGACCGGACTGTGCCGTTGCTGCAGGCAACGTGCTTGGCGCGCATGAAGAAAAGGCCGCCGAGGCCTGGACGCATGCCCAGAAAGAGTGGCAGCGGCTCAAATCTCGGGATCATTTCTGGGCGTGACAGTAAGTGAAGTAGAAGAAAGGAAATTGCCTGTCCTAAACCATCCTGGCCGTTGGCATGAGCACAGCCTTCCCCCCTTCCATCACGCACAAGACCGCCTGCAACGCTCATGACCGCGCTCAAGACTATCCCGTCCAGCGTTCACCAGTCTGAGAACGCCGCGAGTTGGCAAAGCAGCCTTCAAGATCTGATCTCGTGATCGCCTTCTATGATCTAAAGGCGCAAGCGTTGGCTTGCGCGCTACCCAAGCGCCCAGCAGGGCGGGCTGGGCAAGACCAAGGCGGGGAGAGAATTGAAGCTTGGCATCGAGGAGGTGGACAAGCCGACTTAGTCCGAGATAGATCGGTAAAAGAAAGACATGCCATCGACGGGGGTAAGGCGATGGACTACCCTGCTGGTTCGACAGCGGTAAGCCCGCGGTCGACAGGAATGCCCTGGTTCGTGCGCGGAGACATCGACGGCTTTTTCGGGCTCGCGATCGACAATCTCGTCCAACTCCTCGTGATCGTCGCGCTGTGCCGAGGGGTGCTCGGCTTCCCGGACACTCTGATCATGGGGACGATCCTGCCGGGTGTCGCCGTCTCGCTCGTGGTTGGCAATGTGTTCTACGCCTGGCAGGCCAAGCAGCTTTCGCGACGCACCGGGCGCAGCGATATCTGCGCGTTGCCGTATGGCATCAATACAGTTTCGCTGTTCGCTTTTGTCTTTCTCGTCATGCTGCCGGCGCTCATGGCGGCCAAGGCGCGGGGGCTTGGTGAAGAGGAGGCTACGCTGGCGGCCTGGCGCATGGGCCTCGTCGCATGTTTTAGTGCCGGCCTGATCGAAGTCCTGGCGGCGCCGGTGGCCGAACGCCTGCGTCGAGCCACTCCGCGAGCGGCGCTTTTGTCCACCCTCGGCGGCATCGCACTCGGCTTCATATCGTTTTCGTTCCTGTTCCGAACCTATGCGAGCCCGGTCGTTGGTCTGGCGACGCTCGGCGTCATCCTGATGGTCTATTTCGGCAAGGTTCGGTTCAAGGGCGGTTTGCCGGGCGGTTTCATCGCGGTCATGCTGGGTGTGGTGCTGTCGTTTGCTACGGGTCTTGTTGCGCCCAGCCCGCCAGCTTCACAGATGCTGGGCTTGCATTTTCCCGCGCTGGTGCTGAGCGATGTCCTTGCCGGTCTCAGCTGGCATGACTTGTTGACCTACCTCTCCGTCATCGTGCCGATGGGCATCTTCAACGTGCTGGGTTCGCTGCAGAACATTGAGTCAGCCGCTGCGGCAGGCGATCCGTTCCCGACTGCGCCATCGCTGGCGATGAACGGCGTTGGCACCATTGCCGCGGCGCTCTTCGGATCGTGTTTTCCCACCACGCTTTATATTGGTCATCCAGGCTGGAAAGCGATTGGCGCGCGCGCTGGCTACTCCATCTTGAATGCGGCGCTGTTCACCGTGCTGTGCCTGACAGGCTCGCTGGCCTTCGTCGCGTGGCTGATCCCTATCGAGGCTGGAATGGCGATTGTGCTGTGGATCGGCATCATGATGGCCGCCCAAGCATTCGAAGCGACACCGCGTCATCACGCGCCGGCGGTTGTCGTGGGCCTGCTGCCGGGTCTCGGCGCATGGGGCGTGCTGATGGCCAAAGATGGCCTTCGCGCGGGCCACGCAACGTTCTCGCCGGAGCTTGTGGCGAAAATGACCGAGAGCGGCAATTTCATCGGCGGCGGCTTTGCACTTGAGCAGGGCTTTATCTTCACAGCCATGATCCTGTCGGCCGTTACGGTGCATCTGATTGAGAAGCGCTTCGCAAAGGCCGCTTTTTGGTGCCTTGCTGCTGCCGCGCTGTCTGCAGTGGGGCTGATGCACAGTTATGCCTTCACGCCCGCCGACACAATCGGCAGTTTCGGCGTTCCCGCCTGGCGATATGTGGCCGGATACACCGCGATGGCCGCAGTTTTTCTGGGAGCGCGGTGGCTCGTTGTTGAAGCCAAGGAGTAAAGTTCGCTCCGAGTTATAGCGATGCGGCTCTGCGCCCGATTGTCACTTTCGAGACAGGGACTTCCTCGCTTCTCGTCGCGGGTGCATAGTGCGAACCCATGAACGACACTGAAACAACGGCACCGCCGGCGGCCGACCGATCAGCCCATTCAAAGCGGGTGATGGTCTTAGGCGCGACCGGCACCATCGGCCGGGCGACGGTGAGCGCGCTGGTGCAGCGCGGCCATGACGTCGTATGCTTCGTGCGGCCCCTCGCCGGGGTGGGCGGCGCGCTTACGCCAACAGCCAGCGCTGACCTGCTCAACGGGGCAACGCTGCGGTTCGGCGACGTCAGCGACCCTGCATCCCTTGCGCGTGACGGGTTTCGGGGCGAGCGCTTCGACGCTTTGGTTTCGTGTCTGGCCTCCCGAACCGGAGCGCCCAAGGACGCCTGGGCCATCGATTATAAGGCTCATGTCGACGCCTTGGCCGCTGCAAAGGAAGCGGGCGTCTCGCAGATGGTGCTCTTGTCGGCGATCTGCGTTCAGAAACCGCTTCTGGCCTTTCAGCATGCCAAGCTGGCGTTCGAGAAAGTCCTCATCGAGTTCGGGTCTCACCTATTCCATCGTCAGGCCCACTGCCTTCTTCAAGTCCCTGTCGGGGCAGGTCGATCGAGTGAAGCGCGGCAAGCCTTTTCTGATGTTTGGCAATGGAGAACTGACGGCTTGCAAGCCCATCAGCGACAACGATCTCGCCCAGTTCCTTGCTGAATGTCTCACCGATGAAAGCCGCCACAATCGCATCCTGCCCATCGGCGGCCCGGGAGAGGCCGTCACGCCGAAGCAGCAGGGCGAGCAGTTGTTTGCCTTGCTGGGGCGCGAGCCCAAGTTCAAGCGCGTGCCTGTGGCGATGCTCGACGCAATTATCTGGGTGCTGGGCGGGCTTGGTCACGTCATCCCCAAGCTGGCCGAGAAGGCCGAGCTTGCTCGCATCGGGAGGTATTACGCCACGGAGTCCATGCTCATTCTGGACCCGGCAACAGGGCGCTACGACGCCACCAAAACACCCTCGGCGGGATCCGAGACGCTTTTCGACTTCTACGCGCGCCTGATCAAGGGCGAGGCCTCGTCCGAACTAGGAGACCACGCCGTGTTTTGACGCTCAATGGCGTGGCTTATCGCCTTCGTCGAGAGCGCCCTGTCGCAGAAGATCGGTCGCGACAGCTTCGATCTCTTTTCGCAAATCGTCTAGGCTTTCGGGGGAAACGGGGTGCTGAGGAGGGATGTCTCGCAGCACTTTCGCGATGGCACGAAGCCTTTCCGCAAGCTCACCCAACTCCGCCGCGGTTTTGTTGGCTGGCGGCATGCCTTGGTCCAATCCTGGTTAGGGATGGAGGCAAATATAAGCCTTTTCCCGGATGGCGGGATGTCAGGAAGAACCTGTCTTGAACGTTGGCTTGGGTTTTGCCTCAAGGTTCGCCTATGCGCTCGGCGAGAAGCACGATGGCCTTGCGATACAGCAAAGCCTGGTTCCAGGTGCGCATGACCTCGAAATTGGCCGTCCCTTCACGAAAGGGGGCGTTCTTCTGCCAGCCGTTCGCCTTGAGGAAGTTTGCTGTCGAGGCGAGTACGTCCGGCGCGCTGCGCCGCAAATTTACATGGCCGTCCTTGTCGTAATCGATGCCGTATTTGAGATAGGAACTGGGCAGGAACTGAGTTTGGCCGATCTCGCCAGCGTTGCCGCCGATCATGTCGCGTAAAGAAAGATCGCCGCGCTGAAGGATCTGCAAGGCGGCAAGAAGCTCACTCTGAAACAGGTCCGAGCGCCGGCAATCATGAGCCAGCGTGGCGAGGGTGCGGATGACCGGCAAAGTGCCGAGGTCCGCCGTCCCGTAGTTGGTTTCAAGGCCCCAAATCGCGACGATCACAGGACCAGGCACTCCAAACTCTCGCTCTATTCGCGACAGCAGCGCGGCATTCTTGCGTAAGAGCTTTCGGCCGCGCTCAGTGCGCCGAGGGGTTACTGCAATCGCAGCATAGTGCTCGAAACTTTTGCTGAACTCGCTCTGCTGGCGGCGGTCGGATGCAAGCACGGCATGATCGGGAGACACGCCCGCGAACGCCTGCGCAGCGACCGCGGGGGAAACGCCTGCGTTCACAGCCTCCTGGGATATCTCTTTGACGAAAGAGTGAAAATCTCCGCCGCACTGCGCCGCCTGGACGGCCGGTGGAATAAGCAGAGAAAGACAGAACGCTGCGATGCAATGTCTCAAACTTCAGACCCTTTCCCGAAAGACCGCATCTTTCTCCAACCTTTGGACCAGTTTGTGTTGATGCCTGTCTGGGCGGTGATCATAGAAAAAAGCGCCTTGTTTATAGGTTAATGGCGTTAAGCTACTGATATTCATAGGAAAAAGTCGGATGGCATCGCGCCGCCGCGGCTTGGAAAGGCGTGGTGCTCGTTAACACATTATATTTAACGGACTTTATCGCGTCCCATTTCGGGAAAAAATACATTCATTAACTCTATTTGAGGCAGCGAGAAAAGGTATATCGTTCAATTGTTTAGGAAGATCTTTCAGTGCCCGGCCGGACGGGGCTGCCCCAATTTTTGCACATTTTTGCCCGCAGCTTCAGGCCGGAAATAAATCCGGTGCGTGGGAAATTAACCATCCCAGGTTAACGGTGCGCTTAGTCGGCGTGCCGCACCTGCGCTACAAGGCTGAAGTGCAGGGATTAGAAGCGCGTGCGGTTTCCGCCTCGTCGTCCAGTAAGGACGCTCGCATGCGAACTTTGGCTCGCAGAGACATTCAGGAAGCGCGAGTTGAATGGTAAGCTACGCCAATAAGCGGAAAACCGTCGCCGCCTCGCAGCCACGTATTGATGGCGGGAAATCTTGGAGCAGGCAATCAACGCACCTGGCCTGTTGCGCCGCGAGGTCTGCGATGCGCCAGGCGCGGAGTATGTGATTATTCCGCAGCCTGCAGGGCGCAGGATCGCGAGACCTGTTCGGCTCCGGTCCGCGAGCGCGTGACGATTGAAATCCCAGTCTGGCGGAAACGCCTTTTGATTGTCCGACGGGCAAGCCGCGCAGGGACCCGTTTTTGCGCCGTGAGCCAGCGTCGAGTTGCGCCAGCCTACGTAAGCTTCCCCACAGTAGATGTCGAAGAGGCTCTGTTCCGCTGTTTGGCCGACGATATACGGCTGATGTTGCGGGGCGTCGCCGACCAGCGTGCAACAAGGCAACGCCGCGCCAGTGTAGTAGATGACGATCCATTCGAAAGGTTGGATGCAGGGCGAGGTGCGTAGAGTCACCTCAGCGCCGACGCCGTCGAGAATATCCCCGCGATTATGGCCGACCTGCATGTAATTGGTGTGGTTCACGCCGATGTCGATGCAGGAACCGATCAGCCGGAAGCCCATGGCGCGGCCCTCGGTGAAGTTCGCCAGTATGGCGTGAAGTCCGAGTTCGGCCGCCTTGCCCGAGATCCGGGTCAACGCTTTTCCCTCGTTGAAAGCGGTTCCGCGTTGCAGATGAACTGAGACAACGATCTGATTGACGCCGACGGCTTCCAGGCGATTGAGGGTCTCCCGGGTCAGGAAGTCTCCATTCGTGTAGATGGTCAAGGTGGCGCTGGGTAATTTGCGGCGCGCATAGGCGAGTTGCTCGACCAGCTGGTCCACAAACATCAGCGGTTCATTTGTGCCATGGAAGGCGATGCGGCCGTGATAGTCGATTTCGGAAAAATCTTCGATGATCTTTGTAAAAACCTCGTCCGCCATGAATTTGTTGGCAGTGAAGCGATCGCGTGTTTGATCATAGGTTGTATTGGGGCAATAGTCGCAGCGGCGATTGCATTGTGACGACGTTTCCAAATCGACCAGCCGCACCGCGCTCTTGAACGCCAGCTTCTTTTGAGCCCTGCTGAGACCGGTTGCGAAATGAAGCGTGCTCATCAGCTGGTCGCCGCGTACAAGCGTCGGATAATGGCCTCCGATCATTGCGCGGTTTTCTTCCAGAGCCTGAGGCGATAGGGCGTAGATCGGCGCGAGGCTCACCCGCGCCTCCGTTAAATAGAGCAGTTCCGGCGCTTGGCAAAGCTCATGTGCGGCGGCGAGCCAGCCGTTACGGAACAGAATCTGGGCGTGAACGCCCGCGGCCGGGAGGGATGAGTTTTGCATGACTGGCATTTTGCGCTTGAGGAGCCTTCGCCGCATATTCGCAGGCGTGACTTGCGTCAGACTTGAGCACACGCGTCGGGCAGGATCGCCATCTGCTCGCGTAGATCCGCGGACTGTCGAAGCAGGCTTTCCCGCTTCTTGAGCAACGCTCCGACAATCCGAAAGTGACTTGATGCTGACGAAATGATCTGATACCGGCCAGCAACTAAGTTCCACTCGTAACGCCCCCCAACGGATCGCCGCCGCCGTCATCCCGGAACGATAATTCGTCAATTCCGTCGTCATGGCCCTCCGACCGGCCATCCAGACAAGAAATTTCAAGCTATGACTGGATCGCCGGGTCAGCATGACAGAAATTATCCAACGTTTTCAAGGGCTTCTTCTGCCAGCGGAAACATCCGGGATCAAGTCCCGGAAAGCGAAGCCTTGTCCGGGATCGTAACAGATGGAAGCGATTAACTTTTCTGCGATCCCGGCTTGCGCCGCGCTTGGCCGGGATGACGGAGTGCGAAGCGGGCGGCGTCCGGGCTAAAGATCCGTGGGCCGGATCAGCGAAGTTTGCTTAGCGGGCCGCAGGGATTATCACAGAACAAAGCCACCGGATAGAAATGGGCCATGATGGCCAATAACCAAGCAGTGAGCGCTATCATGCTGATGATTTTCGATTGTGACGGCGTTGTCGTCGACTCCATGGATTTGCATACGGAGGTAGAATCGGAAGCCTTCCAGTCTATTGGCATCGGCATCTCGCCGAAGGAACTTGCGCTGCGTTTTTCCGGCGTGGGCGAAGCTGAGGTCTATCGCATCCTCTCACAGGAAACTGGACGCGCCATTCCGCCCTATATTGCCGCTCAGATCGAGCGGCGCAAAAAGGAGGTTTTTCGTGAGCGCGTCAAGCCAGTTGCCGGAATCCGCGAAGCCTTGGCTGCTACCAGCAACACGCCGCGATGCATCGCCTCCGGCGCCAGCGTCGATTTGCTACGTTGTTTACTCGGGACTGTAGGGCTCTACAACCTGTTTGCTCCCCACATCTACTCGGTCGAAATGGTTCCCCGAGGAAAGCCTTTTCCCGATCTCTTCCTGCACGCTGCGAAGGAGATGGGACATGCTCCCGAGAATTGCCTGGTGATCGAGGACGGCATTGCAGGGGTGCAGGCCGGGTGCGCCGCTGGCATGCGCGTGCTTGGCTTTACTGGAGGCAGCCACTGCGACCATGAGCACTCAGGTCGCCTCAAAGCTGCCGGAGCCGAACTTGTCTTTTCAGATATGCGCGAACTGCCGATCCTTCTCGAAGCATCGCCCGCTTTTCATAACCTCAAGCGTTCTTAGATGTTACCGTAATCCGTTCGGCGACACCTCCCCTGGAGGAAAGCATGATCATCGCCCTTTACATAGCGTCAGCCGTCGTCATGGCTGCGGGGAGCCTCTATCTTGCCTGGCGAAGCAGGGACGTCCGCAAGTTTCTGGCGGGTGCGTTCTTCGTGTCATCGGGCACCTTGTTTTATCTCTATCTCGCCGATGTTTCGGTGCCTTTGTTGGGAACAGGCTTTATCGAAACTCCTCAGATCAGCGGTGACCGCGCCATCGTCCACTTCGCCCTCTTCCTGCTCTGTCTCTACTTCGGCTTTGTCAAGCGGCCGAGGGCTTGAAACAGAACTCAGTGTCCTGCTCAAGGCATCCATCAGAACGACGAAGGCCGGATCGCTCCGGCCTTTATCAAGAGATTCGCATCAGACACCTGGAGCACTTACCCCAGCACCTGAGACAGCTCTTATTTTCTTGTCACTTCGTCGGGCTTTGCCGGCTGGCCCACTGGTTTGTTCTCGGCATACGAGGGGGCTGGCTTCTTCATGGCCACAAGAACCATCGATGTGCCGGCCTTCCACTGGTAGCCAAAGCTGAAACGAAGGGGATTAGGATGACGCTTGGCATAAAGGCCATGCAGGTCCGCCTGATAATTGCGGGAAAATAGGGATATCGGCCTCACATACTTGCCAAAGGGCTCCACGTCCCACCCGCTCAGGTCGAATTGCTTGAGCCGGACGCCACTATCATCCTGAACGATCGTTGCGCTATGATCGAGGAGGAAATTGCGAACGCGGGAGAACTCATCGCTGTGGAGGAGATAGGAAGCACTCTTGATGAGGCTGTCACTGGCGCCCAGTTGCTCGCAGAATTTCAGGAAGCCGCTCCGCTCCGTCCCGCTATTTGAGAGGTCTGTCTTGAAATAATAGAGCGTCTGCTGCTGCTTATCGTCTCCGGAGAAGGTAATCTTGACACCGGCCGAGTCGTCCTTCGACTGCCCTTGAGAGGCGGCGTCAGCAGGATGGATTGTCCCATCCGCATCGAGGTTGACGAAGCTTACACTCTCAATGGTCTTGCCGGAGCGCGCCAGAAAAACAAAGAGAACAGGGAGCGTGCCAGTCAGGCGCCTGCCATAGAGGTCCCTCTTCATCGCCTTGGTAATGAAGAAACTGTAGGACATAACGCTATTGAGAGAACCGCGCAGCGCGGAAAGCTCCTGCGGGATGGATGATCTTGGCAACTTCGTCACGTCCGGAATATCGCCTGGAAGCTCAAGACCGGCCATTACATAGGTTGTCGCCTTCGGGAAAAGTGCGTTGGCATACAGAAAGTCCGGCCCGCTAAACATATAAAAAAGCGTCGGGTGCGTTTTTTTCAGATTTTCTGTAGACCAGTTCCTTACCCTTGAAAGCTGGGCCGCATCCAGGCCTGTCCAGGCCCTGTTGAAGAACTGAGAGTGCCGGACGTATGACCTCTCCTTGGTCAACGGCTCCAAGGGACTGCCGGAGGCGACTTCCATGCCAGCAAGGAAGCGGGCGCTGTCATTCAGCGCTGCATCGCCTGCAAAAGCTGGCGCGCCAATTAAAATGAGGGAGAAAGCGAGTAACGCAGATCTGCACCAGGTGCGAAGGGTGCTCATGCCAATGGTTCCAAATGCCGTGTGAAAAGTCGGGTGGGAGCTTCAGCGGGGACAGTGCCGAAAATTGCCAGCGATTGGTGAAGATTGCGTCAACGAACCGGCGGGACTGCGTGTATTGCAGTCATGTGTTGAGCAAATGCGCGTCAAAACCGAGCCAATGTCCGGGAATCGGTTCGTTCAGCCTGTCGATCGCAGAGTTGAACTGCTAATGATTCGGCGACGCCTCATGGACGCGATTATGATTCGCCCGGCGAACGCTACGAGAATTATTGAGCCGGTTCTGATTTTTTCTTTTTCGGCTGCTTGCACATATCCGCGGCCTCGCATGTGCAACGCTGGCCTTCGTGATGGCACGGCATAGCGTTAGGAGGACAGTCCCATTTTTTCCGACCTTCGTCACTGCTGCACTGGCCTCCGCAGGGGCCGTAGCCAAGCTCGCAATACGGGAGTTCCTCGACGAGGACCGCAGAGGGTTTGGGCACGAGTTTGCCTTTTGGGCCAGAGACAGCGGCCGGCGCATAAGGCAGCCGGTCTTGCGAATAGAGCCGCGTTGCAGCCGTGACCAGAATGAACAAGATCAAGCAAAGTCGCAGCAAAGGGGCCTCCCACTTCCGATATATGTCTGCCTGCGCGCAGGGCGCTCAGGGCGATCGAACTGCCAATTCATCAGTCTGCCTCCGTGCCCAAAGTTTGCCGCCGAATGGCATCGCCCTGCACGGTTGCAGCAGCAGCGAAAATTCACCTGCGCTGCCGCATGACGTCTTCTTAGCATCGACGCCACGGTTCGCGCCTTCAAAACCAGTCGAGTTCATACGCTGGCGCGATGATGACCGCCCTCTGCCTTCTGCGCAATCTTCTCTCCGCATGGGATCGGGCAATTCAATATGGATCTCGGGTCTACGCCATTTCTGAGACGCCAGAAGGCAAAAATTATCAGAAAAACGATTCCAGCTGTGGTGAAATTCCTGTCGGCTGGCTTCACTCAAGATAAGGAGGCGGGTGAAGTGTGGGGGCTGCGCGATAGGGGCGCGGGCGGCGCGAGCTTCATTGCGCCCGCATCAGGGCACGACACCCAACACCGGCGAAGCCGGACCATGGGATAGCTCTGCGGATGAATATTGAGGTCCGCCCCCGCGATTCGGGCGCGGACCGGAGCTTTTCAAAGACCGCTACCGGTCCATTATCGATGCGAGGCCAAATTTCCCCTTTGTCGTAGCGCAGACCGGGCGATCCCTCGATCCGGCATCGGCAAAAAGTGCTCGCAGGAGCCATCCTCCTTGCGCGGATCGGCTGAGAACTCGGATTGTTTTGCGCTTCCCCTCGGCGCGGTGAACCGATAGCAGTGCAGGGCGCTCGGGCAGGTTGCAGTTTTGCAGAGGGTGATTTCCATCACTTTCGGTCCTTGCTGTTGCTGTCCTTCGCGTTGATTGCACGCTTACCCTGCACGGATATGACAAAGCGCCAGCCTCATCGAGGACGCCATTTCAAACCCATCGGCTGATGCAGCGGGGGACGCTGCCGCGGGTTCGTAAGCGGGCGCAGGCCGGGAAAGCGGAGACGACCAGGACACGCGCGCCTCTTCACCCTTTCCAGTGCGGCCTAAGATCGTGTAAATCGCGGCCATGGGTGATTTGAATACGGCGCGGGAAGTCTTACGGGAAACCTTTGGGTTCGCGGATTTCCGGGCGGGCCAGGATGATGTTGTCAGCGCGATCCTCGATGGAAAAGACGTGCTCGCCGTGATGCCGACGGGCGGCGGCAAGTCGCTCTGCTATCAATTGCCCGCGCTCTTGAGGGATGGGCTGACCATTGTCGTCTCACCGCTGATTGCGCTGATGCGCAATCAGGTTGCGCAGTTGCAAGCCTTTGGGATCGCGGCAGGAGCGCTCAATTCTTCGAACAGCCGCGATGAAACGGCCGCGATTCTCGATGCCATTTCGGATCGCCGCCTGCGTCTTCTCTACGTCGCGCCCGAGAGACTGGCGCTCAGCGACACGAAGGCGATGCTTATGCGGGCAGGCGTCAGTCTCTTCGCCATCGACGAAGCTCACTGCGTTTCCCAGTGGGGGCATGATTTCCGCCCGGATTACCTCGCATTGGGAGAGGCCGCTGCTTCGTTCCCGGACGTTCAAATCCTGGCGCTCACCGCGACGGCTGACACAGCCACGCGTGCAGACATTCTGGGCCGTCTCTTCGTCCGGGCGCCAACGGTCTTCGTCCATGGCTTCGACCGGCCGAACCTGCGCCTTGCCATGCGCGCGAAAAGCGATGCGCGCCGCCAGCTGGTGGACTTTATCGGCGGCCACAAAGGCGAAAGCGGCATCGTTTATTGCAGCGCCCGGAAGCAGACCGAGGATTTGGCCGCCTTTTTGAGCGGGCAAGGCATTCCGGCGCTCGCCTATCACGCCGGCATGGACAGCGCGGCGCGCTCGCACAATCAGGACCGGTTCCTGCAGGAGGACGGCCTTGTCATGGTGGCGACGGTCGCTTTCGGAATGGGCATCGACAAGCCGGATGTCCGGTTCGTGGCCCACGCCAATCTGCCGAAATCCATCGAGGCCTATTATCAGGAAATCGGGCGCGCCGGGCGTGACGGCTTACCGGCTTCGACGCTGACGCTTTACGGCCTCGACGACATGCGGCTGCGCCGCCAGCAGATCGAGGAGAGCGAGGCGCCAGACGAACAAAAGCGCGTCGAGCGCCGGAGGCTCGATGCTCTCATCGCGCTGTGCGAAGCCCCGCGTTGCCGGCGCCAGACGCTGCTCGCCTATTTTGCCGAGAGCGCTGCACCTTGCGGCAACTGCGATCTGTGTTTGGAGGGCGTCGAGCTTGTGGATGGCACGATCCTCGCGCAGAAAGCGCTCTCGGCCATCGCGCGCACCGGCGAGCGGTTCGGCGCCGAGCATCTGATCGCATTGCTCCGCGGCCAGACGACGGAACGCATTACGCAACTGAACCATCACCGCTTGCCGACATTCGGCGTGGGAAGCGATGTGAGCGCAACTGCCTGGCGGGCGATTTTCCGCCAGCTGTATGCTGGCGGCGTCATCAATCTCGACGTTGCCGGATACGGCTCCTGGACCATTACGGCGCGGGGGCGTGAGGTCTTGCGGGGAAAGGCCGGGGTAGAACTCAGGAAAGAAGCGCTGGTGGAGCGCGGTGACAAGCGGCCGCCCCGCTCCGCACCGGCCGGAAGCGCGATCGGCCAGGCTCTATCTGGCGTGGACGCAAGCTTGTTCGAAGCCTTGAAAGCAATCCGGCGCGAGCTTGCAACCGAGAAGAAGGTCCCCGCTTATGTCGTGTTCCCCGACAAAACCTTGCTCGACATGGTGCACCTCAAGCCTCAAACGCGCGGGCAAATGGCGATGGTGCATGGGGTTGGCGCAGCGAAGCTCGAACAGTATGGCGAGGCATTTCTGACGGTCGTCAGAAAGCATCTCGCAGCGGGCGAAGTTTCTGAGCTATGATGGCCGGCTGGCAGAGAACCCGGGAAACCCCTCGCCCGGCCCCGTGGACGGCTGACGCCACCTGAACTGGTCTGGACGGATCTTACCTGGATCAGCGGGGCGATGCCCCGCCATGTTCGAGCTGACGAGTTTGAACCTCAATCAGATTGCCGCAAGGGTAAATATCCCGAATCCAGCATTCCGCGGGCTCGCGCAGCGCTGCTGGCGCCTCGGGGGCAGAAGCGCTGCCGCATCAAATGCCAGGAGTGCTTCACGATGGCGCACCCTTGATTGCCTTCCGGGCTAAGGCTTTCGTGAAACAGGCAGATGGTCCAGCGCTACGTTTGCTTGCGGTCATCTGTCCGATCCACTGCTGCAAGCATTCGAATAAGTGCGCAAGAGGATCTGCACCGGAAAAATTTCTCTGGTCATACCCCTAGCTGTTGATCGCATCGTCCGGGCAAAATGCGTTCCTCGGCTAGGTATGCCTTCAAAAATGGTTAACGAATATGTTACCTCGCCCACAGCCGTGGTAGCATCGAGAGAAATAGAACTGTTTAACTATTATAAATATATCTGATTTTGCCACTAAGCAGAGTTTGCGGGACGCGCCAACGGATCGCTGCCTCTGTCATCGAAGCCTTATCCGGGATCGTAATAGATTGAAGCATTTAACTTTTTTGCGATCCCGGCTCGCGCTTCGCTTGGCCGGGATGACGAAGTGGAGCAAGCTGCAGAAAACATCTAACAAAAAGCTTCTTGGCGTGCCTGCCGGAGGCCTTGCCTCTGCGGCAGTGCTATCTTGCCAGTTATCTGAGGTTGAGTGACCTCACTTTGGCAGGGATCTTATTGCTCCCATTTCCCAAACGGAGCCTTAACCTTAATTGCCAAAAAAACGCTTACAGCAAGGCGCCTTGCGCCTGAACACGCGAACGAACCCTCGATCTGAGGCCAAAAACATTTCTACATTGCTGCCAATAGCGATTTTACTAAAAAAAAAACTATGGACTTGAAATTTGGAGAAAAATAGCCAAAACTGAACCCAGTCAGAAGTGTTTACTGCATTGGGGTTACAGCTTCTGCTTTATGAGAGCAGTCGGGTAAGGCAATCCACGCAAGGTCTGTGCATAAGGCTGGCAAGCTTACCAGGGTACTCCGATTGAGAATGTGGGATAAAGCTTCTTTCTTCGTGAGAGGAGAAAAGGTAATGCGTGATATTGATTTTTCCGAGGATCAGCTAACTATCGTTTTTGTGCATCCGAGCCGCCTTTTTATTGAGGCTCTTTCCGCTCTTCTGAAGGACAAACACTGTAAGATAGTTCATCAGCTAGCCCACCCGGGTAGCGCCTACTCTTCGGCGGAACAATTGGAAGGCAAGGTTGTTTTTGTTGTCGGTGGGCGTACCCCTTCTGACATCGTTGAACTCGTGAAAGGTATTCGAAGCCAGCAGCCCTCCGCCTATATCTTAGTCATTAATGCCTCGACAGGACCAAACGATGTAATGATCGCGCTTGAAGCCGGGGCAGACGGCTATTTGCGGGACGCCATATCCTCTCAAACGTTTGTTCGAGTAATCGAGCTGATCGGCGAGGATGAGACTATTCTGCCGCCGGACTTCGTGAAAAGCCTGCGAGAGTCAAGGGACAATCCTCCTGTAGCAGTTGGCGACAGCTATCACGATAGTGACACCACGAGCGAAGCGCCGGCCGCGGCGAGCGATGAAAATCCCGCCGGGGCAAAGCTTTCAGCCCGGGAAGGACTGATTTTGAGAGGCCTCGTAGATGGGTCGCCGAATAAAGTCATCGCTCAGAGGCTGCAGATTACAGAGGCAACGGTTAAGGTTCATGTTAAAGCTATCCTTCGAAAAATTCGCGTGAAGAACCGTACTCAGGCTGCCATCTGGGCGACGAGGCATTTGCCGTTCCCTGAGGCGCGAACGAGTGTTCACGGGAATCCTCTGTGCGTCAGCTAGAGTTCCGGCATTGCTGCTCGAGAGCCACATGGTCGTGGCTCTCGAGCAGGCTCAATTGGCTCGAACCGCTCCTTTGCGCACGCTTTGTTAGTCGCCGCCAGCGAGACTGGCCCTGCTGGAACAATAAACTCTGCCGGATACTGCAACGGGTTCACCCTTCAGTCCCGTTGAGCGCTTTCAGCGGTTTCCCATTGCATCGCCAGCTTAGCTAATTGATCCGATCTCTCATCAGATAGGCCAGCCATTCAAGAATCTCGAACTTGACATTATGGCCTGGCGCTTTGGCGGCTGCTCTTGCGCCGGATTCAGGGCAGTTGGGGCCGGGCTGTTGCCGACACGCGGTATGGAACCCCGTGCAGGACAGACACTCAGGGCCGCATAAATGCTGGCCAGTCAAGGCCAAGGTCGTGGCGAAGTTGCGCTCGTGATGCTTCTCCTAGAAAGAAACCCGCAACCCGTTTCATTCCCGGTGGGTCGGCCGCAAGGCCGGTGTCGAACTAAGCAGAGTGCTGGACGCGCCAACGGGTCACTGCCTCTGTCATCCCGGAAAGGCGAATCCTTATCCGGGATCGTAATAGACTGAAACGCTTGACTGTTTTTCGATCCAGGCTCGCGCTTCGCTTGGCCGGGATGACGAAGTGGAGCAAGCGGCGTCTGCAATCACAATCCGTTGGCCAGGTTGGCGCAGTTTGCTTAGGCTTGGGCGCGGCGTTGCATAGATAAGGGCCGCTTTCGCTGGCGGCCAGCTGCCCCTTCGAGTCTTGCACGTTTAACTGCTACGCTCCAGCAAGAAGCTCAGAACCCTGCTCCTATTAGCAGCATTACGGGCACCGCGAAGCCCGCACCCTCGGCATTATTCTCCGCTTTTGCCCTGCAACCTGCTCAGACCGCGGTCCCGCTTCTCAAACACCGCCACATCCTTGGCTCACACAGACGGTACAGCCCCGCCGTCGCCGACCCGGCCTGTGCGGCGACCATGCCTTCCTGGGAGCTTGTCTTCGACAATGTCACCGCTGCTGGCGCGAGCTGTGGCGGGCATCGACCTCCGGCTCTCCCCCGGCCGCCATGCCGCGGTCGTCGGCCCCAGCGGGCCAGGCAAATCCAGCCTCGTCAATCTTGCGCTGCGGTTCTGGATTCCGGACGAAGGTGTGATCCGCTCCGGGGGCATTCCGCTCGATCAATTACGTGCCTTTTTGCCTTCAAACGGTCAAAACCATGCCGTTTAGCGGATACCGCTACACATATACAAATTCATATTATATTATGTGACCGTGTAACGTAATGGCCTTCAGAAACGGAAAATTCGGTCCCAGCCGAAACTGCAAAGGGAAACGTCATGGCATATGAATTCGAGGGAAGGACAATCGAAACCACGTCAACGGGTCATCTTGTGAACACCGATGACTGGAGCAGGGGCTTGGCGGAACATATCGCGAGCCTTGAGCACATTACTCTCAGTCAAAGGCACTGGGATCTCATAGATTTTTTGCGCGAGGAATACTTCGACAACAATCAAAATAGCCCGAACACGCGCGCCATTCTCAAAGCGATGTCCGAACGATGGAATGAAAAGATCGACCAGAAGGTGCTTTACGATCTCTTCCCGCTGGACCCTTCAAAGCAGGGTGGCCGTATTGCAGGCCTTCCGGAAAGCCGCCGCAAGGGTGGTTATTGAGGCAGCGGGTGGCCTTCACCTCTTAAGTATCCCAGCTGGAAACGCGTCAGGCCCTCTGAACTCTTCGAGCGGAAACTGTTCCCTGGCGCATTCCATGCCGTTGCCAGGCAGGGTTGGCTTCCAAGGCGCCAATCATCAAAAGCTGATGCGCGCAGAAAGCATCGCAACCGGGTAGAAGGGATAATTTCGCAGGCTGTCTTTAATGGAAGTAACTGCGGATGAAACGTCCGATGCGAAGGCCGGAACCGTTGGAATCTTCGCCGTAGTGATTGAGACATCCGGCTCGCCGATATACATGGCGCCGATATCGATACCCAGCTTTAGACCCCACCCGTCAGTTGAAAAATGCGATGAGTCATATCCAAACCCTAAATATGGGGCCACGGAGTTGCCATTGCGTATCGTCGCGGTCACGTTCCCAACCTGACTGGCGCTGTACGAGAACCCGTCGAGACTCAGACCATTCTTTGCCACACCTTGCAGCTCAAGATCGACATAGCGCGCTCCTCCCGACAAGCGCCACCCGTTGCCAAATGGATGGTAATCCAGAATGCCGCCGGCAAACATGCCCGTTACGCCGAGATTATAATCGTTCGCTAAACTGGAAGAAGAAAGCACCCAACTGGAGTCGAGCTTCACATACGTGCCGTTAACGCGAAAAACGACGTTGTTGTAAACGAGGGCAGAAGCCTCAACGCCGGCTCCCAGCGTTCCAGCGGTCACTCCGAAGAGACCATACACTCGGCTTGGCAGGCTCGTCAGCCACGGCGGGGGCAGGAAATCCGCTATAAAGAATGGCTCCGCCTAACAAAGCACCAAAAACAAGACGCATGAACACCCCGGCTAAAACTCAAAAAAAATCTTTTCGTACTGGACCCCGCAGGTCAGACTTACACAGTCCCGCTACTGTCACGACCTGACGGGGTACCCGCGCCGGTAGCTACGCCTTGGCGCGAAAGCACTTTTAGCAGATTGGATAAAGTTTGCTACCTATTAATTAAGCAAGGCGCGCAAGTGCTTGGCCCGCACAAGATGCGAAAGTTCGCCGAAGACCTCGACCTCATACCCGCCGGCCCACCTCTCCGGCAAGCGGAGAGGGACAGGCGGGACGCCGGTCGCGCATCATCACTACTAAGGCGCAACCTTCTTCGCCATCTCGCGCAGAACGTATTTTAGCACCTTACCCGTGGAGGTCTTCGGCAGTTCCTCGAAGACGACGAAGCGCGGCACCTTGTAGTGCGCCATATGCTGGCGGCAGTAGGCGATGATCTCCTCTGCCGTCGCCGTCTTGCCGGCCTTCAATTCGATGAAGGCGCAGGGCGTCTCGCCCCATTTCTCGTCGTGCTTCGCCACCACCGAGGCAGCCGCCACGGCGGGATGCTTATAAAGCACATCTTCGACCTCGATGGATGAGATGTTCTCGCCGCCCGAGATGATGATGTCCTTGGAGCGGTCCTTGAGCTGGATGTAGCCGTCCGGGTGCATGACGCCGAGATCGCCCGAATGGAACCAGCCGCCCGCCAGCGCCTCCTCGGTCGCCTTCTTGTTCTTGAGGTAGCCCTTCATGACGAGATTACCGCGGAACATGACTTCGCCTAGCGTCTCGCCGTCAGGCGGCACGAGGGTCATCGTTGTGGGATCGATCACATTGAGGTCTTCAAGCGGAACATATCGCACGCCTTGCCGTGCCTTCTTTTGTGCCTGCCCGGCGTTATCGAGATCGTTCCACTCGCTTTTCCAATCGTTCACAACGGCAGGTCCATAGGTTTCCGTGAGACCATAAAGGTGAGTGACGTTGAAGCCAGCCGCCTTCATTGCGGCGAGCACAGCCTCGGGAGGCGGGGCCGCGGCCGTCATGAACTGGACCTGCTGCGATAGCTCGCGTTTCATGTCATCGGGCGCATTGAGGATCGTCGCCATCACGATGGGAGCGCCGCAGAGATGGGTGATCCTGTGATCGGCGAGCGCGTCCCAGATCGCATCCGGGCGCACATAGCGAAGACAGATTTGCGTGCCGGCAACCACGGGCATCGTCCAGGCGAAGCACCAGCCGTCGCAATGGAACATCGGCAGCGTCCACAGATAGTTGGCATGCTTGGCCATGCCTGCCGCGATGACATTGCCGAGACACGCAAGATAAGCGCCGCGATGGTGATAGACGACGCCTTTCGGGTTGCCGGTTGTGCCCGACGTGTAGTTGAGGGAGATCGCATCCCACTCATCGCCCGGCATCTCCCAGGCGAACTCCGGATCGCCGCGCGCGATGAAATCCTCGTACTCCGTTTCCGACAGCCGCGACCCCAAGCCGGGGAAGGCCGGGTCCATATAATCGATGATGATGGGCCGCGCCTTCGCGATTTTAAGCGCCTCGCCTATGATCTTCGAAAACTCGGTGTCGGTAATGAGCACCTTGGTCTCGGCATGATCGAGCATGAAGGCGACGTTCGCCGCGTCGAGCCGCGTATTGATCGAATGCAGGACAGCGCCTGTCATGGGCACGCCGAACTTCGCCTCCAGCATCGCAGGCGTATTGGCGAGCATGACGGAGACGGTGTCGTTCTTGCCGATCCCGAGCTGCGTCAGCGCGGAGCCGAGCCGACGGGAGCGCGCATAAAACTCGGCGTATGGGTAAGTGCGGTCCCCATGCACGATCGCAGGATAATCGGGAAACACCAGGGCGGCGCGGGCGAGAAAGCCGAGCGGCGTCAGCTGTTGGAAGTTTGCGGGCGTCCTGTCGAGATTTTGAGTATAGGCGCTTGTCATGACACGCGTCGCTTGGTTCGAGTTTGCCGGAGGCAAGCTTACAATAAGCTGCGTGCTTCTGCCCAGGCGACGTTTGTCACAGATCAAACGACAGTCGGAAAAGCCGGTATATGCATGGCTTAAAATCGCAAATTGGGAGAATGCAATGGCATCCAAGAGTCCGGCCGGCTACAGCAGCACGCAGATCCTGCTTCACTGGGCCATCGCGGCGCTCGTCCTTTTCCAGCTCTTCTTCAGCGAGGGGATGGAGCACGCCTATAACGCCTGGGTCAAAGGCAAAGAGATAGGCTCGGGGAATATGCTCAGCGCGAACATCCACGCCGTTGTGGGCATCACAATTCTCGTCCTTGCCATCTTGCGGGTTCTCATTCGCATGTTTCGCGGCGTTCCGGATGCGCCTGCAGGCCAGAGCGGCCCCAAGATGTGGATCGCAGCGGCCACTCAAGTCTTTCTCTACCTTATCCTGTTTGTCATGCCGATTACCGGCGGGATGGCCTGGTTTCTGGGTTACGCCTCGATGGCGGAAATCCATGCCTATGCAAAGCCACTGATCATTCTCGCTGTGATCGTGCATTTCGCGGGTGCGTTGATGCAGCATTATGTTGCGAAAACGAACGTGCTCGTGAGGATGATGAAGCCCGAGGCAAAGCGCGTCGCCTAAGCGCGTCGCAAACTTCGCTGGAGGCGCCAACGGACCGCCGCCGCTGTCATCCCGGAAAGGCGAAGCCTTATCCGGGATCCTAACAGGTTGAAGCGCTTGGCTTTTTTGCGATCCCGGCTCGCGCTTCGCTTGGCCGGGATGACGACAACGCGAAGCGAGCGGTCTGCCATCCGTCGGTTAGTTCAGCTGAGTTTGCTCTAAAGTGCGTCCGGAAAAGTGTGAAGCGGTTTTCCGACAAGACGCACGATAAAACAAAAACTTAGAGCCCGCTTTTGATTCCATCAAAAGCGGATAAGCTCTAGCAGCTGAAGGCAATCGTTGAAGGCCGGGACACCGGCCTCTTATCTTGCTGCGGGCAAGTCCAGGAATGCGGCGAGCCCGCCGTGCTCCGACCGTTCAAGGCGAAGCGCGCCCCCGTGAATGGCTGCGAGCTTGAGGACGATGCAAAGGCCGAGGCCGTGCCCTGGCATGCTTTCATCGAGGCGCCCGCCCCGCGTGAGAACATGCGTTCGCTCCTCCTCGTTGAGCCCTGCGCCATCATCGTCGACCTGGATAAGGATGCGTTCGGCTGAACGTCTGGCCGAAATACGCACGGTCGAGGCGGCCCACTTGCAAGCATTGTCAGCCAGATTGCCGATCATTTCGCCGCAATCATCCTCTGTGCAAGCGGCGGCAAGCCCGGAAGGCACTCTGAACTCAACTTTCCGTTCGGGATAGAGGCGCTCCAGGGAAAAGCGGACATCCTCCATCACGCGATCCAGCGGCGCGCCAGCTGGGACTCGCCGCTGCCTCATTTGGGCGCGCGCATCAAGCAGGTGATGCTCGACAACGCGGGTCATTCTGTCCGCTTCAGCTTTAAGAATAGAACCCTTGTCGTCAGGCAGGCTGCTGGCTTCGTTGCGGATCACGGCGATGGGCGTTTTCAGCGCATGGGCCAGATGATGGCGATCGGTCAGGGTCAAGGATTCGGACGTTACATGCCGCCCGAGTTTCGCGAGATGGGCTTCGAGTATCACAAGGCGGCAGACGACTTTGCCCGGATCGCCTCGGATGTCCCGGAGCCGCCCGATGCGGCCGGATGGTCGAAGTTGGTGGACGGTCTTGCGAAGATAACGGTAAGGTGCAATGCCTGTCATGCCGTCTTCCGAGTGAAGTGACTTAAATCGAGGCGCCCCTGAAAGACATTGTGTTGGTTGGTGCGGGCCACGCCCACGCGCTTGTGCTGCTCGCCTTTGGAAAAAATCCGATTCCCGGCGCGCGTCTTACCGTGATCACGCGGCGGGCCTGGACGCCCTACTCCGCAATGCTCCCCGGAGTGGTCGCGGGCTTCTACGCCTTCGAGGAAACGAATATCGATGTGCGTCCGCTCTGCAGCTTTGCGGGAGCGCGCCTTGTCCTCGATGAAGCCGTGGGCGTCGATCTCGGCAGGAAGCGCGTCGTCTGCATCGGCGGTCCCTTTATTCCCTTCGACACTCTGTCGTTCGATATCGGGTCCATGCCCAGGCGCGCTGTCCCGGGCGCGATCTCGAATGCGACCTCGGTAAAGCCTATGGACGGCTTTTTTGTCCGGTTCGAAACAACTCGCCGGCGCATCCTGTCGAAGGGTGCGAAGGCCAGCATCTGCGTCGTTGGCGCAGGGGCAGCCGGGGTTGAGATGCTGCTCGCCATCGAGGGGCGGTTGAGGAGAGACGCCAAGCAAGCGGGCTGCGATGCAGCGGGGCTCCGCTTCACGTTGCTCTCCGCAGACTCCGACATTTTGATCACCTATCCACCCCGCATGCGCAGGCGGTTCAACGAGATCCTTTCCTCTCGCGGGATCACCGTGATCACTGGCAGAGCGGCAACCGGCGTCGAAAGCGGCGTTGTTGATTTGGCGGGCGGCGAAAAGCTGGCCTTTGACGAGGTGTTCTGGGCGACCGAGGCATCGCCCGCACCCTGGCTCGCGGAGACAGGACTGAAACTCGACCCTCATGGCTTTATCGAAGTCGAAGGCACCCTGCAAAGCACGTCGCACCCCTTCGTTTTCGCCGCAGGTGACATCGCCTCGCTTCGGGGGTTCTCGCTGCCGAAGGCAGGCGTCTACGCCGTGCGGCAAGGCCCGACGTTGGCCGCAAATCTGCGCCGCGCCGTTGCCGGGGAGGAGTTGCAACCCCACAAGCCGCAGGGCCACATCCTTTCGCTGATCTCGACCGGCGAACGTTATGCCATCGGCACTCGCAACGGCCTGACCTTCGAAGGCCGCTGGGTGTGGCAATGGAAGGACTGGCTTGACCGGCGCTATATGGCCAAGTTCAAGAATTCGTCAGCTGGCGCTATGGCGCAGTAACGACAGTTTGAGAGCGGCTTGGCTGTACCTGTGCACACTGATTGTGCAATGAATAACATAGCGCTTTGCCCCATCGGAATCTTCATGCAGCTATCGATCGAAGACGGCCTCGACTACCGCCTTCCAAAACCGTTCGCGGACCTCGCCCGGACAGCGCGCGGGGAAAGGCGCGCGGCGGTCCCGCTGAAGCGGCTTCAAACCGTCTGGTTCAACACCGGAACGCTCTGCAACATCGCTTGCGAAAATTGCTATATCGAAAGCTCGCCGAAGAATGACCGCTTGGCCTACCTCACGGTGGCCGATGTCGTTCCGTTCCTGGATGAGATTGCCGGGCTTCCTGAGTCAGTCTCACTGGTCGGCTTCACGGGCGGTGAGCCGTTCATGAATCCGAACTTTATCGGCATTCTTGAAGAGACCTTGAGACGCGGATTCGAGACGCTGACGCTGACGAATGCGCTTAAGCCGATGGAACACCGGAAAAGCGACATCGCCCGGCTGGCGAAGCTCTACGGCCCTCGCATGCGTATCCGTGTTTCGATCGATGACTTCCGCGCCGACGTTCACGACGGCGAACGAGGCGAGGGCGCATTCGCTCATGCTGTCGAGGGGCTGACCTCTCTCTGGCGCGGCGGCGTCGAACTTGAAATTGCCGCCCGGAACTTTAGCGGTGACAATGAAAACGAGTTGAGGCGAGGCTTCGCGGCGCTTTTCGCGGAGTGCAGGATCGGGATCGACTGCGACGACGACCAGGCGCTGCTTTTCTTCCCCGAAATGAGGCCGGGCGCCACCCCGCCCGAGATCACCGAAGCCTGCTGGGGACTTCTGAAAAAGTCTCCCGATGATGTCATGTGCTCGCGTGCGCGCATGGTCGTGAGGCGAAAGGGCGCCGATGCGCCCGCTGTCACAGCCTGCACCCTTCTTCCCTACGACGCGCGCTTCGAGCTTGGCGCAACGCTTGCAGAAGCCAGCCGGGCCGTGCCGCTGGCTCATCCCTACTGCGCTACCTTCTGCGTTCTTGGAGGCGGTTCGTGCGGATCGGTGCGCCATGCATGATGAGGCTTTGGAGGTGGAGCTGACTGTCCCTAGCCTGTTCAAAAGCCGGCGGTTTTGGCTGACGATGTTTGCCCTCGGCGTCATCTTCGCCATTCACGCCTCGGGGCTTCCTGGCTCACTTACGCTCGATACCCTTAGAACGAACCGGCAGGAGATCGTCACCTTCGTCAGCGACAACTATGCTCTTTCGGCGCTGGCCTATATCGGCATCTATGTGCTGGTTGTCGCACTGTCCCTGCCCTCTGCGCTGCTCCTCACGCTTTCAGGCGGCTTTCTGTTCGGCGCCGCAGCGGGGACGGTCTTTACGCTGGTTGGCGCAACCGTCGGCGCAACCCTCCTTTTCGTGTTTGCGCGGACGATGATGGGCGAGAACGCGATGGCGCATTTCGGAAAGACCGGGGCAAGACTTGCCTGCGCCATCAGGACGAATGCGTGGTCCTACCTGCTTGTGCTTCGGCTCTTGCCGCTGTTTCCGTTCTTCCTCGTCAATGTCATCCCCGCTTTTGCCGGCGTCCGGCTCAGTACTTTTGTGATCACGACCTTTTTCGGCATAATCCCAGCCACCATTGTTTTCTCGCTCTCAGGAGCAGGGCTCGGGGACGTGCTGGGTCAGGGGAACAACATCACGATCGATTCGATCCTGACGCCGGAAATCATCGCCGCGCTCGGGGGGCTTGCTCTACTGGCGCTGGCGGCGATCCCGCTGAAGCGCAAGTTTGCTAACGAGTGCCGGGGGCGGGCTCGATCGGTTAAATCGTAGTCCCCGCCGCGAGCCTCGAACCTTCTGCTCAGCCCAGGCGATTGAAGCCAATTGAACGGCGCGGCCGCCAGGATTTAAGTTCCTGTTATGTCACGATTGCAACTTGCGATACGTTGGGTTTTAAGAGAAACAGATTATTCCATCTGATTAAGATTGCGTTCCTAGCGTGACGCCCATCGCTGGGGAAAAAGTGTTTAGTTACTCATGACCTCAGGGTGTTTATGGATATAACCCACCCGAACCTTTCTCATCCGCAATCCGCAAACGAACCGAACCGGCGCATAGAACTCGCCATTGCGCATAGCAATTCGCTCAAAAGGGAATTCCACACTTCGTTGAGGCGCAGAGACGATCCGGAGCCATGGGAGAGCCTTGGAAAGGCAATCGCAGTACGTCTGGAGCAAACGCGCGGGGGCTCTCACGATCCGGACTGGTTCGTTCAGACCGACAGCAGGTTCATAGCATCAGTCACCGATGGCATCACACGCAGCGCGCCAAACCGCGGACGGCACTATTGCCGCGCCGTGCTCGAAGTGTTTCGCAGCGCCGAGTTTGGGGGAAATGGTCTCGACCAACCCACGATGGCGTATTGGCGCCATGCCGCCGTGCTCTGGATGAGCCTATGGCATCTGGCCGATGTGCCGCAGCTGACTGCGGAAGACGCACAAAAGTGTCTGGATTTCGCCCTCAAGCCGGAAGCCAGGCCCGCCCTTAATCGTGGAAACATCTTCCGCAGGAATGGGTTCTGATTGCGGCCAGCGCCTTCGGGTTCGCCTGAGCACGGCATTCTTTCACAAATGTTATCGAGGCCCCAACCGCTAATTCCCGCAATAGAATGGCCGCACTCGGCATGCCGGATTTTCCGCAAGACGCTTAGCCACGCGCATCGGCAATCGCAGACGGTCGCGCCGCGCGTCGCCGCACAAGCTGCGCAGAATCCGCGATGCCCATTGACGCGAGCGCGCCTTTGCCTCACATCTAACCCAAATTCCCGCATCGCAACATGACTTTCAGAAAGGCGCGGCTCGACATGAACTTGCGCAACATCGCCATTATTGCCCACGTCGACCATGGGAAGACAACGCTCATTGACGTGCTCTTGAAACAATCCGGCTCGTTCCGCGAGAACCAGCGCGTGGCCGAGCGCGCGATGGATTCGAACGACCTGGAACGCGAGCGCGGCATCACCATCCTCGCCAAGGTTACGTCCATCCAGTGGAAGGACACCCGCATCAACATCGTCGATACCCCGGGACACGCCGATTTCGGCGGCGAGGTGGAGCGCATCCTGAACATGGTCGACGGCGCCATCGTGCTTGTCGATGCGTCTGAAGGGCCGATGCCGCAGACAAAGTTCGTGGTGTCGAAGGCGCTGAAGATCGGCCTCCGTCCCATCGTCGCGATCAACAAGATCGACAAGCCGGACGAGCGTCATGTCGAGGTGCTGAATGAGATTTTCGACCTCTTCGCCAATCTCGACGCCACCGAAGAGCAGCTCGATTTCCCGATCCTGTATGGCTCAGCCAAGCAGGGCTGGATGGCCGTCAACCCGAATGGGCCTAAAGAAGACATGGCGCCGCTGTTCGATCTCGTGCTGAAGCACGTGGCCCCGCCGAGAGTGGGCGGCGGCCACTTTCGCATGCTGGCGACGACCATCGAGGCGGACCCATTCCTCGGCCGCATCCTGACAGGGCGTGTGTCGAACGGCGTGGTGAAGCCGAACATGGCGGTGAAGTCGATCAGCCGCGACGGCAAACTGGTCGAGCAGGGCCGCGTGTCGAAGGTGCTCGGCTTCCGCGGCCTTGAACGCACGGCCATCGACGAAGGCAAGGCCGGCGACATTATCGCCATCTCAGGGCTGACCAGGACGACCGTCGCCGATACGATTTGCGACCCGCAGGAGTCGAATGCTCTGCCCGCGCAGCCCATTGACCCGCCCACGCTGACCATGACCTTCCGGATCAACGACGGTCCCTTCGCGGGCCAGGAGGGTGACAAGGTGCAAAGCCGCGTCATTCGCGACCGGCTGCTTCGCGAGGCGGAGGGCAATGTCGCTCTTCGGATCGCCGAGACACAAGATAGCGACGCCTTTGAGGTGTCGGGGCGCGGTGAATTGCAACTCGGCATTCTGATCGAGACCATGCGGCGCGAGGGCTTCGAACTGACCGTGTCGCGTCCGCGCGTTGTGTTTGACTTCGATGAGGAAACCGGCCAGCGGCTCGAACCCATCGAGGAAGTCATCATCGATGTGGACGAGGAGCATACCGGTGCGGTCGTCTCCAAGCTTTCCGAGCGCAGGGGCGATCTGGTCGAGATGCGTCCCTCCGGCGGCGGCCGGCAGCGGCTCATTTTTTATGTCCCGACACGCGGGCTCATCGGCTATCAGGGCGAGCTTCTGACCGACACGCGCGGCACCGCGATCATGAACCGCCTCTTCCACAGTTACGCACCGTATAAGGGCGAGATCCAGGGCCGCCGCAACGGCGTGCTGATCTCGAACAGCACCGGCGAAGCCGTCGCCTACGCGCTGTGGAATCTGGAAGATCGCGGCCCGATGATGATCGACCCGCAAACAAGGGTCTATCCCGGCATGATCGTGGGTGAGCATACCCGCGACAACGACCTCGAAGTGAATGTGCTCAAGGGCAAGCAGCTCACCAATATCCGCACGACGAGCAAGGACGAGGCAGTACGCCTCACCCCGCCCATGAGATTGCCGCTCGAAAAGGCTCTCGCTTATATTCAGGACGATGAGCTTGTAGAGGTGACGCCGAAATCCATCCGGCTGCGCAAGCGCTATCTCGATTCGAATGAGCGCAAACGCGTGGAAAGGGCAGCAGCGATGGCGGGCTAAGCCCCGCCACTCATCTCGGGCTGTTCGGTGGCACCATATCGACGCCGCGGTCTTTAAGCTGCTTGCGGACGTCCTGATCGATCTCCTGCCCGAGCTTACGGCTCCAGGCCTGCCCGACCTGCATGCTTTGCTGTCCCAGCTCCGGTAGCAGTTGCACGAATTTGGCGCCAACGGGAGTCTTATAGAACTTGACGATTTCGTTGAGTTCGTCCGTGTTCAGCTTGTCGGCGTAGATCGCCGCGGTTTGGTCCAGAAGGTCCTGCTTTCGCTGCGCAAACTTCTCCGGGATGGCCCTGAACGCCTCCTTGATCTCAGCCGCGTGATCCGGCTTCGCGTTTACGAATGCATTTTCAATCTGCTGGGCAATAAGCGGCACGATGAGATCGAATTGCTTCGCCGTTCCCATAGCCGCCAGCAGTTCCTTCGCAGCGGCGATGCGTGCGGGGTCGGTGTTCGCTTGCGCAAAGCCGCCCACCGGCGCAGCCATCGATAGAACGGCGACAACCGCCGAGGCCAGCAGAAGCCGCGCCCCAAATTTTTGTTTTTGTCTCAAGCGATGTCCTTTCCCATTCGATTGTCTCACTGCCTGTCGTACCGGCTGTAGCGGAGCGGCGCACGGCTTTTCTCGCCGTGCGGGGAACAAGGTGTGGATGATCTCAAGCTTTGCCAATCGCAAAACGGGGCGCGATCGGCGAAGCTCCGAAGGGGGTTTTATCAACCCGTCACGTCGAAAGCGGCAAGCGCTGCCATGCTGACAAGGTCGTTGTCGGTTGAACCGAGCGACGCGATCTGCACGGGCTTCGACAAGCC
Organism: uncultured Alphaproteobacteria bacterium; assembly: GCA_963833565.1. Lineage (GTDB taxonomy): Bacteria > Pseudomonadota > Alphaproteobacteria > Rhizobiales > Rhodomicrobiaceae > Rhodomicrobium. The sequence goes on along the minus strand of CAWHYO010000011.1, from coordinate 9,391 downwards.
CACGAGGATCGGACCGATGACCGTGCCGCCGCCAAGCTCCTGGAGCATTTTTGTCGAGATGCTCGCTGCGTGGAAGGCCGGCATGACGAGGACATTCGCGGTGTCCGTGAGGCGGCAGAAGGGATAGAGAGCCATGGCGCGCCTGTTCAGCGCGACATCGGCGCCCATGTCGCCGTCGAATTCGAATTCCACCTCGCGAGTATCAAGAATCCGCACCGCCTCGCGCACGCGGTCCGACCGCTCGCTCGGCGGATTGCCGAAGGTTGAGAAGGCAAGCAGCGCGACGCGAGGCGTCATGCCGAAGCGGGAAGCGACGCCCGCAGCCTCGACGGCGATGTCGGCCAAATCTTCGGAGTCTGGCATCTCGTTGATAGAGGTGTCGGCGACAAGCACCACCCTGCCGCGGCTGATGATGATGGAAACGCCGATAACGCGGCGGCGGGGTTTGGGATCGAGGACGCGCCGGACATCATTCAGCGCGGTGGACCAATTCCGGGTGACGCCCGTGACCATCGCGTCCGCATGTCCATGCGCAATCATGCATGCCGCAAACACGTTGCGATCGTTCTTCACGAGCCGCTGGCAATCGCGGTAGAGGTAGCCTTGCCGTTGAAGGCGCTGGTACAGGAATTCGGCGTATTCCTCATTGTGCTCCGAATGGAGTGCGTTCTGCACCTCTAGCCCCTCCTGGTTCACACCGGAGAGGAAAAGAGCCTGCCGGACCTGTGCATCGCGCCCGATCAGGATAGGCTGACCGAGCTTTTGGCCCTGGAAGGAACTCGCGGCGCGGACAACCAATTCCTCCTCGCCCTCGACGAAAACCACGCGCTTCGGATTCAGGCGCAGCGACTTAAAGATGGAGTTGATAAAGCCAGCCGCCGGGTCGAGCCGGGCGGAAAGCCGCGCCTTGTAGCCTTCCATATCGATGATCGGCCTGCGGGCAACGCCCGAGTCCATCGCCGCTTTTGCGACCGCCGACGGGATCTCCGAAATGAGACGCGGATCGAAGGGCGCGGGGATGATGTAGTCCGGCCCGTAGCGCAGCCGGCGGCCATAGACCTTGGCCACGGCATCCGGCACGTCCGCGCGCGCAAGTTCTGCAATCGCCTGGGCCGCCGCGATTTTCATCGGTTCGTTGATGGTCCGCGCCTGCACGTCGAGCGCACCGCGGAAGATGTAGGGGAAGCCGAGGACGTTGTTGACCTGGTTTGGATAGTCGGAACGGCCCGTGGCGACGATGGCGTCGTTGCGGACCTGTGCAACGTCCTCCGGCGTGATTTCAGGATCGGGATTCGCCATGGCGAAGATGATGGGCTTGTCGGCCATCCTGGCGACCATCTCCTTCGTCAGCGCACCGGCAGCGGAAAGGCCGAAGAAGGCGTCCGCGCCTTCAACCGCCTCGGCCAGCGTCCGCGCCTTCGTATCGATGGCGTGCGCCGACTTCCACTGGTTCATGCCCTTCTGGCGGCCCCGGTAGATCGTGCCGGTCGTATCGCAAAGCGTCACATTCTCGTGGCGCACGCCCATCGCCTTCATAAGTTCGACGCAGGCGATACCCGCAGCACCCGCGCCGTTGCAGACAACCCTGACGTCCCCCATTTCGCGGTCCGTCAGATGCACGGCGTTAATCAGCCCGGCGGTCGCGATGATGGCCGTCCCGTGCTGGTCGTCATGAAACACCGGAATGTCCATCAACTCGCGCAGGCGGCTCTCGATGATGAAGCAGTCGGGCGCCTTGATGTCTTCCAGGTTGATGCCGCCCCAGGAGGGGCCGAGATAGCGCACGGCGTTCACGAACGCGTCCACGTCCTGCGTGTCGACCTCGATATCGATGGAATCGACGTCCGCGAAACGCTTGAAGAGAACGGCCTTGCCTTCCATCACCGGCTTTGAAGCAAGCGCGCCGAGATTGCCGAGCCCGAGAATGGCGGTCCCGTTGGAGATGACCGCGACAAGATTACCCTTCGCAGTGTAATCGTAAACAAGCCTCGGGTTCTCGGCGATGGCCTCGACGGGAACCGCGACGCCTGGAGAATAGGCAAGGCTGAGATCGCGCTGCGTCGCCATCGGCTTCGTCGGCACGATTTCGAGCTTCCCGGGCTTTCCTTCAGAATGAAATTGAAGCGCCTCCTGCCGGGTGAATTTGCGCTGAGGGCTGACAGCCGCTTCCCGCGGTTGCGGGGGGAGCGTTTCCGAAACAGTTTGCAGCCGCGCCTTTGAGGCGGGTTTGGAAGGAGACATCGGCGATCTTTTGAATGAGCTGAAATGGACTGAGTGGAGCGATTTGCAGCAACGTTAGCCCCCCCGGTTGTGCCGCACAAGCGCACATCCGCTATGCTACGGCCCTTTTTCACGAAGGTGTGATGCCCCGCGCTCCCGGCGGGGACGCGAAATTTCATTTTGGCATCCGCCAGCGAAGAAGATTGCAGCCCACCCCGAAAAACTATTCCGGCAGCAGCAGATCTTTCAAGAAGGCTGGACACAAGCCGTCAAAATCAGCGACAGAAATCCAAAAAAGATATCATAACAAGGCGGTTCTGAACTACATAGGCAGATTTGAGGCCAATCCTCGACAGCGGCTCGGCCTTTTGTTCGGCTAGCGCGGCGCATGTTTGATTATATAATGAAAAACGAAGTGAAGATTTAAGGGTAAGCGGGGAATATCCCGACCACTCTCCGCACACTCTGCAGTTTGCGAGAGGGGTGGCAGTGCGGCGTGGACGAGGCTTCAAAAACGGACTGACCTGATGATTCATGCTATTGTTATTGCGATTTGTTTTTTGTTCTTTTCCCAAGCGAGCGAGGCCGCGCACCGGCGTCCGGCGGCCCCTCCTGCCCATCCCCCTGCCGAAGCTACCGCAAAGGCTTTTCGGGACTGTCCGTCCTGCCCCGAGATGGTTGTCGTTCCGGCCGGCGAGTTCCTGATGGGGTCTCCGGAAAACGAGCGGGGACGCGGAAAGGATGAAGGGCCGCAACATCCGGTCACGTTCGCGCAACCCTTCGCCGCGGGCAAATTCGAAGTTACATTCAATGAGTGGGACGCCTGCGTCGCGGACCGCGGCTGCACCTACACACCCAGCGAAGAGGGGTGGGGTCGCGGCAGGCATCCGGTGATCAACGTGTCATGGAATGACATTAGGCAGTACACGGCCTGGCTCTCGAAGAAGACAGGGAAAGAATACAGGCTCCTGTCGGAGGCGGAATGGGAATATGCCGCCCGCGGCGTGACCAAGACATCCGATGCGAGCACGCCTTTCTCCACCGGACAGACGATCAACTACAAGCAGGCAAATTACGACGCGAACTTCACGTACGGCTCCGGCCAGCAGGGCGCGTATCGCCAAAAGACGACCGATGTCGGGTCCTTCCCGCGGAACGCTTTCGGCCTCTACGATATGCACGGCAATGTCTGGGAGTGGGTCGAAGATTGCTACAATCCGACCTACGAAGGCGCGCCGTCGGATGGCTCGGCCGTGAAATCCGATCAATGCGCTCTGCATGTTCTTCGCGGCGGGGCCTGGAATTACTACCCCAAGCTCCTGCGTTCAGCCTACCGCTATGCGACGCCGCCCGATATCCGCCTCAATAACTTCGGTTTCCGCGTTGCGAGGGCCATGTAATGGCGGGAAGACAGACGATTTCGAATGCAAGGTCTTTTCGGATGAAATACAAACCTCTTCGCTCCTGCGCCGCCGCTCTCGTTGTTGCGGGCTTTGCTCTGGGCGGAATACCCCAAGCCGGTGGCCGGACGGCCCAAAGGGAAGAGCACTTCGTTCCGAACCACACCCCCGGCACGCCGCTGCTGGCGGTTGTAGGGCTGGCGGAGCAGCGCGTCTCCATTTACGACGCCAAAGGCAAGATCCTGGAGTCGCCGGTCTCGACCGGGCAGACCGGCTATGAGACCCCAGCCGGGATTTACAGCATCGTGCAGAAGGAGGAGGAACATCACTCCAACCTCTATGACGATGCCTCCATGCCATTCATGGAGCGGATCACCTGGACAGGCATGGCGCTCCACGCCGGCGTGCTGCCGGGCTACGCCGCTTCGCATGGGTGCGTACGCCTGCCCCTTGATTTCGCAGAACGCCTCTATGACGTGACCAATACGGGGATGCGAGTCGTCGTCATGCGGGAGGAGATCGCGCCCGCTGAAATCGCCCAGCCCTTCATGTTCGGCGATGCCTCGAAACAAGAGCCGAAGGCCCAGCGTCGCGATGGCGTTTCGCCCACGCGTTACTCGCCGTCGACAAACGACGAAGCCCTATCGGACCTCAGAATGACGCTGGCGCAAAAAAGCGCGGAAGCCCAGAACGCGGCGAGGCAGGTTAAGGACTTGAGGCTGGCGGCTTCGAAGAAGACAACAGAAGCTGCGGCGACCGCGCGTGCTTTCCAAGCCGCTGAGGGCAGTCTTGCCAAGGCGGAAGCGGATCTGAAAGCTGTCGACGCGGCCCTTGAAAAGGCTCCCCCCGAGAGAGCGGCGCAGCTGGCGGAGGCGAAGGCTCAGGCACTCTCCAAGCTGAATGCGGCTCAGAACTCAGTTCGATGCGGCGAAAGCTCAGGCAGAATCCAAGGCCGAGGCTCTCGCGCAGGCACAGGCGGAGATCAAGGCCGCCGATATCACTCTCGCGGCGGCGCTGGACGCTTCGGAGGAAGCGCGGCTGAACCTCGCGCCGGTCTCGGTCTTCATCAGCCGCAAGACGATGCGCCTGTATGTCCGGAAAGCCAATCATCCGGTCTATGAATCGCCCGTAATTATCCGCGATCCAGGCAAGCGGGTCGGGTCGTTCGTCTTCACAGCCCTGGAGTCCGGACCCGGACAATCCGGCGGGATGCGCTGGAATGTCGTGTCCATGTACAAGGACGCCATCAACATCGAGCCCTTCTCGAAAGAAAGGCAGAGCTCCGCCAGGGGTCGCCGCGACCCGGCGCCTGCAGACGTTGCCGGGGCCGAGGCTGCCCTCAACCGGCTCACGATCCCGCAGGACGCTATCGACTACATATCGCAAGCCGTGTTGCCGGGCTCCTCGCTGATCATCTCGGATGAAGGCCCGAGCATCGAGACCGGCAAGGACACCGATTTCGTGGTCTTTATGAGCGGGGAGCCTCAGGGCGGTATCGCGGTGCGGGCGCATCATCATGAGATGGCCAAGCGGGAACGCAGCTGGTACGACCAAGATTGGTGGGGCAGTTCCTCATCGACCTCCCAGCGCGGCGGCGAACGGTACCGGCCCCGCGGCGGTGGCTGGGGCGGCGGCGGCTGGGGCGGAGGAGGAGGATGGGGCGGCTTCCCATTCTAGTCGGCCCCCGGAATCGATGATCTGTGAAACGTCAAAATCCCTCTCCTCCCAAGGAGAGGGAACAATTTGAGTTCACAACAGTGTCCGCTTGCATGTTCAATCGTCGTGGCGATGCGGCCGCAACCTGGAGGGATCGGGCGAAGTGGTCGCGGAAGTCCGCAAAGCCCAAGCCTGGCGCACAACCGGCCCAGCCGACTTTGGAATTCGCGTGACTGCGATCCTCCTGCTGGATCCGAGCCGCCAGTTCGGACCCTGCAGCCGTGTGCCCGCGCGCGTCCGGCTCGCTCGGCACAGTTGAGGCTTCAGACAGCTCGGTTACGGAAGCGGGGCGTCAGCCCGGTCGCTGGCCGAAGGCCAGATTCCCGCTGATTTTCCCCGGTCATTTTTGGCGCTGTTTCATACCGTCGTGGACGGTCGCACGCTTCAGGATGAACCCGATCACCTCGGCAACCGCCCTGTAAAGTTCCTTTGGAATCTTCTGATCCAGCTCAAGCTGCGACAGCGATTGCGCCAAGGGTTCATTGCGCTCGACATGCACGCCTGCGCCTTCGGCAAGTTCGACAATCCTGTCGGCGACCTCGCCCTTGCCCTTCGCAGTCACGCGCGGAGCGGCATCAACTCCCGGCTCGTATCGAAGCGCCACGGCGATCTTCTGGCGCGGCTGCCCCTCGTCTTTGTCGATCACGGCAATGGCCTCGTCATGTTATACCGCCCTCGCGGACCGAAAGGTCCTCGACCGCGAAATCGGCCTGCTCAAGGGCGGCCCTGAGTTCCGGAAGCCAGGCGCTGAGAACCGCCGAAGATTCGGCCTGATCGCTCCCCATCCTGACGGTTAGAGCGTTGGCGGAAAGTCCCATGGTCACATGGACCTGACCGATGGTCCCCGCATCGAGCGAGAAGTTGACTGTCCAGCGCTTGGTTGATCGTGAACGCCCCTCTGGCCGTTCCTCTTCTTCATCGTCCTGCTCAACCCGCATCAGGATGGGCTGCTGCATTTGCGGGAGCTGAAATTGGACTTGCATCGCCAAAGCGGAGTTCGAATCCTGCTGTTCGGGGCCGGGAGAGGAGACCGCTGCCTGCTGGGTGAGCTGTGGAGATTCGGAACCCGAAGACGGCGAGCGCACATCATCATTCTCGCTGAGCCCGGGGGCGGAAGGCCTCGCTTCGAACTCGTAGCGCGCGCGTATCTCCGCTTGCAGTTGCGCCTGAGACGCCAAGGTTGCTTCAGCGTACGCGGCCTGCACCGCCGGTATCGAGACAAACGGCGCAGAGGCAACAGTGGCGCTTTGGAAAGTTGTTTCGGCGTTCAGCGCCGCTTCACTGATAGCGGCCTGTGCTGCCAGAACCGGGTCTTCAATCGAAGCCGCAGCAGACTGCAATAAACTGCCAGCCGTATCGCCTGGGATAACGGCGCCGGGCCCAAAGCCGGTGGGTTGCAGCGCTGGCGCCGCGCGAGCGCCATCGGTATTCGGCCGAATGACCAGTTCAAGGCCGCGGCCGGACGGAGCGTGATCTTGGCCAGGAGTAGATGGCCGTGAGACTCCTGTTCGTAGGCAGCCTGGACTTCTGCATTCAATTGCTCAGAAGCAAAGCGAGCTTCGGAATACGCAGCGTTCATCACCAGTTGGGAACTCGGCGGTGCAATATTGGCGCTTTGCCCGGCACTTAGTACCGCTTCGTTGATCGCGGCCTGCGCCGCGAGAACCCGCTCTCCGATCGAGGCCGCCGAAGCCCGCAAACTGCCGGCTGTTTCAACCGGCGCGGCGTAGCCCCGCCCGAGCGCGGCCGTGGGCTGCGAGCTCTGCGGCGCGCGAGCGCCATGTGCATCGGGCTGAATGATGAGTTGAAGGCTGCCGGGGGTGCGATTGATCGCGACGCTGATGGTTGTCCCGGCTTTGAGCGCCTGAGGCGTGCTGACTTCAACCTTCTGGCCGAGGATCTCCAGCTGCGCCACATCCTTCGCCAGCATGCCGACGACCCGCGCCTCGACCACATTTCCGTTCCGGAGCACCGACTGCAGACTGGACCGGGCCAATTGCAGGGTAAGCGGCGTCAGACGGTCTACGGTCGCCAGGGCGATGGCATTTGGATCGGGCAAGGCGCTTGGACCTCAGAAACCTGCTTCGAACACGTTCGCCCTGCCCATGGTATCCGGGCAAGCAGGAGCGAATTCTTGTGCTTAGCAGGACCTGAACAGCCCTCACGCAAGTGATTCTTCAAACCAGCTCTACGCTCATTGCGAAGGTTTTGGCCTCCCTTGGTGCAAGGTTGGCGGAGCCCGGCTTTTCCGTTAGCGGGCCGGAAAACTCAGCCGGGCTCGCATAACCAGACCAAGGCTCGATGCAGAGATAAGGCGCGCCCGGCTTGGTCCAGATGCCGAGATGCGGCATGGTCTCGAAATCGACCTTGAGGGCGGGTGAGCCGCCGTTCGCACGCCCGAACCGGAGCGAGCGGCTGTTCAGGCTCAGGAAAATCAACGCGTCGTCCTCGAAAAGCTCGTCCGCCAGCCTGAGCCTGCGGCCCTCGACCGGGCTCGGCAACTCGCGCGCGATGAGGCCGTCTGTGTCGATGCGGGTCAGCGGCCCCGGCTCATCGGCTGCAAAATCGATCACCTGATCGAGCTTTGCTCCCGCGCCGGGCAGCGGCCATTTGAAGGCGGGGTGGAAGCCGAAAGCCACCGGAATCGGCTTCGCATCGGTGTTCGTCACGGTCACCGCCGTCGTCAGCTTCGCGCCCTCGAGCGCAAACTCCGCCTCCAGCGTGAACTTGTAGGGATATTCGGCCCTTGTCGCCTCGCTGTCGGTCAGGCGGAACCGCGCGCGGTCGGCGGACTTCTCGGCCACTTCGAACACGGAGCGACGCGCAAAGCCGTGCTTCGGCAGATGGTAGGCGACGCCATCCACGGCATGGCTGTTGTTTTTCAAGGCGCCCACGATGGGAAATAAGAGCGGCGCGCGGTTGCTCCAAAAGCTCGCGCCATCGTGCAGGTAATCCCGGCCTGCCGCGTCGCGGATGCTTTGCAACTCCGCGCCCAGCGGCGCGATTTCAACGCTCAAAGCCGGGGAATGGATGGTGATGTTCGTCACGGCGATAACTCCAAAATATTCGTTCGCTGCCTCGGGTCCGTATTACTCGCTACTCCGTTTCAAGAAGCGTATACCAGGGCAATTTTCCAAATCGACGAGGAGCATCGCCATGACCATTCTCGTAACCGGCAGCACAGGCGTCATCGGATCGCGCGTTGTCGCCAATCTTGCCGCGAAAGGCGCTAGCATTCACGCCTTGGCCCGCTCGCCCGAAAAGGCCAAGTTTCCCAGCGGCGTGACCCCGGTGAAGGCCGATCTCATGGATGTCGAGGCGGTCCGGAAAGCCGTCGCGCAGGCAAGCACGCTGTTTCTTCTGAACGCCGTCACGCCCGACGAACTCACCCAGGCGCTGCTCACGCTGAGCCTCGCCCGCGAAGCCGGGGTCAAGGGCATCGTCTACCTCTCCGTCTTCCACGCCGACCTCTTCACGGATGTCCCGCACTTTACCGGAAAATACGCGGTCGAGCGCATGATCGAGGATTGCGATCTGCCAGCCACAATTCTCCGCCCGAACTATTTCATGCAGAACGACGTCGCCATGAAAGATGCGATCATGGGGCATGGCGTCTATCCGCAGCCGATCGGGAGCAAGGGCTTCTCGATGGTGGACGTGCGTGACATCGCGGAGGTTGCCGCTTCGTGCCTCATCAACGCGAAAACGCCGCCACGCCTCTGCCGCGCGAAACGAACGAGCTTGTCGGCCCCGATGCCCTCACCGGCGATGCCGCCGCCCGAATCTGGTCCGGGATGCTAGGCCGGGAAATCCGCTATGGCGGCGATGATGTGGCGGCGTTCGAGAAGCAGGTCGCAGCCTTCGTTCCTGGCCTGGATGGCCCGCGACCTTTGCCTGATGTTCGCCCGCCAGCAGCGGCATGGGATGTTGGCCAGCCCCGAAGCCGTCGCCCGGATGACCGAGCTTCTTGGACACACGCCCCGCACCTATCGCGACTTCGCAGCCGAGACCGCGAAAGCGTGGCAGAGCTAAATCGCCGCTTCTCACTCTGTGCT
>CAWHYO010000010.1:0-28257 GCA_963833565.1 uncultured Alphaproteobacteria bacterium | reverse complement strand
TCCGACCCGGCCATCCAGGATGGTACATTCCATTTTTTGGATTTCGGACTGGATGGCCGGGTCAAGTCATGACATCAGTTCAAGCTAATCGCAGCATGCTTTGAGCTTGGGTCAAGCCCGTCCGGCAACCCCGACAAGATGGGAAGGGTCTATGCCCATGCTGTCGAGAGCACGCAGGTACTTGCTTTCAAGGTTGTTGTCGAAAACGATTTCGGGATCGGCGGGACAGTTGAGCCACCCGTTCGTCTGTATTTCGTGTTCGAGCTGCCCGGGAGCCCAGCCGGCGTAACCGAGAGCGAGTATTGCCCTGTTCGGACCGCTTCCTTTTGCGATTGCCTTGAGAATGTCGATTGTAGCGGTCAAGCAGACGCCTTCATTGATCGGCAGCGTGCTGTCAGTCGCGAAATAGTCTGAGCTGTGCAGAACGAAGCCGCGGCTCGTCTCCACCGGGCCGCCCATATGAACGGCCATGGAACTGACACGGATTTCAGCGGGCCTTGCTCCCTCGGGCAATATTTCGAGCTGCTCGAGCAGCCTCGGCAACGTGATATTGGGGGCACGCTGATTAATGACCAGTCCCATCGCGCCTTCGGCCGAATGGGCGCACATGTAGATGACCGAGCGATGAAAGCGGGGGTCTGTCATCGAGGGCATGGCAATGAGAAGCTGCCCGTCAAGGTAACCATCGGTTTTCAAAAAGCCAATATCTGAATGTCGCTTTGGCATCCTTTAATGGTAACGCCTCTGCCCGCTGGTTGTGAAGTGCGAACGTGTAATTTTTTCCACGCACGTCCATGATTTATGCCGCAGGCAAGGTCCCCGCTCGCTATAGGGATGAACCTCAAAGACGTTGACAGGTTCCAGGCACAGGCCGCCAAAAGCCGCGCCCTAAAGATCGCGAGCAGCCCCCAACTCCATGTGCCGCAAGCTCGCGGCATGTTTTTCAGCCGATAATAGCCCAAAACTGACCCGCCTTGGGCGGAAGAGGGTTGACCGATGGAGCTTTTCAATCAGTCGCAGCAACTGCTGTATGCCGTATTCACTGCCATTTTCAGTTTCATGCGCGACTTCTGGCAGTGGTGGCTTACACAAATACTTGCCGTGCCGTGGGGCCGGGTCGGCGATCTGCCCGGCTCCAAGATTCTGTTGCTGCTCGCGAGCGCCGGCATCGTTGCCTATTTCCTTTCTCGCGCTGCCCGTGAATTGTACGCGGCGGGAGAAAAGGCTTTTTCCGCGTTTCTGACGCTCGTCAGGGTTTTCGCCAGGGCCGTGCCGCCCATCTTATTCGCGGGTCTTGCCGCCGCTGCGGGAGCGTGGGTTGTGAATCATGTACAATTGTAGTCACCGCCAGCGTGTATCGATTCGCGTCCTGCACGTCTGGGTGGTGCGCCGATTTTGACCTGTATCAACGCTTATGCTTGCGTCAACTCTGTGAGATAAGGGCGAGGCTCTGGGCCCATCATACCGGAGCGCTGCAGCCAAGAACCGCAGGCGGCGGAGCGCGACATGACCATCCGGAACCTCAATCTTTTGTTTCAACCCAAAAGCGTCGTTCTGGTGGGCGCGAGCGAGCGGTCCGGTTCCATCGGATTGCACATCGCGGAGAACCTTCTGCGCGGCGGTTTCGCGGGCGAAATCGGTTTCGTCAACCCAGGTCGAGACGTCATTCTAGGGAAGCCATGCGCCCGAAGCATCGAAGCTCTCCCTTTTGTGCCTGGCCTCGCGGTAATAGCCACGCCGCCGAACACGATACCCAGCCGTCATCGATGAGCTTGGCCGCAAAGGCTGCAAGGCGGCCGTCGTCATCACGGCAGGCGTCACGGGCGATCTGGCCAAGCGCATTCGAGCCGCAGCGAAGCCTTATCTCTTGCGCATCATCGGGCCGAACTGCATGGGGATCCAGGTCCCAGGCCTGAAACTTGACGCGAGCTTCGCGCATACTCTGGCGAAGCCGGGCGATATCGCGCTCGTGTCGCAATCGGGCGCCATTACGCTCGCCATGCTCGATTGGGCCGCGGTCGAAGGGGTTGGCTTCAGCCACGTGGTCTCGATCGGAGATTGCGTCGATGTCGACCTGGGCGACATGCTGGACTATCTCGCGGGCGATGTCACAAACAGGGCCGTGTTTCTCTATATCGAGGCCGTCAGGGACGCGGCCAAGTTCATGTCCGCGGCGAGGCGATGCTCGCGCGCCAAGCCTGTGATCGCGATCAAGGCCGGCCGCCACCCGGAGGGGGCGAAGGCTGCATTTTCACACACGGGAGCGCTCGCAGGTTCCGATAACGTCTACACCGCTGCGCTGCGCCGCGCCGGAATATTGCGCGTTGTCGATCTGGATGAGATGTTCGATGCCGGCGAAGTTCTCGCGCGTGTCCGGTCCATTCCGGGGAGCAGGATCGCCATCGTGACGAACGGCGGAGGCGCCGGCGTCGTCGCCGCCGACACGCTTGCCGACTTGAGAGGCACGCTCGCCGACCTTGAGCCCGCGACTATCGACGCTCTGAACAAGGTGCTTCCCACGACATGGTCGCATGGCAACCCCGTCGACATTATTGGCGACGCCGGGCCGGATCGTTACGCGGCGGCCATTGAAGCCGTCATGCAGGATCCCAATACGGACGTCGTGCTGGTCATAAACTGTCCGACGGCGCTCGCCTCGTCGGTCGATGCCGCAAAGGCGACGATCAAAGCCATTGAGAAGCAACGCCGCATTGGCCGCAGAAAGCCTGTGGTCGCGACGTGGCTCGCGCAAAGCGCGGTGGAGCAAGTGCGGCCGCTTTTCTCCAAGGCCCATATCCCCGACTTCGAAACCCCGACGAAGGCGATCGAGGGCATCATGCAGCTGGCCCGCTATGCATGGGCCCAAAAGGAGTTGATGCGGACGCCGCCTGTCACGCCGGAGAACAACGTCAATCCGGCCGCCGTCGAAGCCCTGATCGCACGCACCCTGGGCCAGGGCCGAAGCATGATGACGGAGCCGGAGGCGAAGGCGGTGCTAAGCGCCTATGGCATCCCGACGGTGCCAACCAAGGTGGCCACAACGCCGGAAGAGGCGGCCCGCGCGGCGGCGAACCTGTTGCGCGGCTACGCCTCGGTGGTCGTGAAGATCCTTTCGCCGAACCTCACCCATAAGTCGGATATCGGCGGCGTCCGCCTCGATCTCACATCCGCTGAGGAAGTCGAGAAAGTCACCCGCCGGATGCTGAGGGAAATCAAAGCGGCTCATCCTGAAGCGATCATCGAAGGCGTCACCGTCCAGCCCATGATCCTCCGAAAGGAGTCTTATGAGCTGATCCTTGGAATCTCGACCGACGACGTTTTCGGGCCGGTCATCGTATTCGGCGCGGGCGGGACAGGCGTGGAGGCCATCGGCGACAGCGCCATGTCTCTTACGCCCCTTGATCTCAAGCTCGCCACCGACCTCATCCAGTCCACCCGGATCTACAAACTGCTGAAAGGGTTCCGGGACAAACCGCCCGTCGACCTGCGCGCGCTGGCGCTTTGCCTTGTGAGGCTGAGCGCGCTTGCGGTGCACCACCGCGCCATTCGCGAACTCGACATCAATCCCCTCCTCATCGACGAGATGGGCATGATCGCGCTTGACGCGCGCATCGAGGTCGAAGATCCGGCCATTCACCCGCCCGTTCCCTGCGCCATCCGGCCATACCCGACCCAGTGGGAGAATACCTACAAGCTCTCGGATGGGAGCGAGGCCTTCGTCCGCCCGATCCGGCCCGAGGACGAGCGCTTCTACGCGAAGTACATGGATCGGATGGACCCGGAGGATATCCGCCTGCGCATGTTCATGCCGGTCAAGGAGTTTTCGCACGAATTCCTGGCGCGCATGACCCAGATCGACTATGGGCGCGAGATGGCTTTCATCGCGCTTCGCCCTGACGGAGCCGGCGATTGGGAAGGGCTCGGCGTCGCCCGCTTCTTCGCCGATCCCGATTATGAAAAAGCCGAGTATGCCGTCCTGGTCCGTTCCGATCTGAAAGGGCTCGGACTTGGGTGGATCCTCATGCAGCACCTCATCACCTACGCAAAGGCCGAGGGGCTGAAGGAGATTTACGGCTCCGTCCTTAGCGAGAACGTGAATATGCTGAAGATGTGCCGCGAACTGGGCTTCAGCGTAAGGCGCAATCCGGAGGACGAGACGGTCTATATCGTCACCCTCGATCTCCGCTCGCCGTCTATCGCGAAGCTGACGCAGTAGCAACCCGGGCAAACACGTGCGGCGAGTTCCTCTGTCCCGGACCCGAAATTTGGAGGGCGGCATCGGCCGCCCTCCAATTTATTATAATATCAGCCGTCCGAGTCGCCCCACGAGTGACGCGCATAACGCCTGGAGTGGCCGGAGTGCCCGGACTGCCCATCATCCACGTGCCCGCAATCGCCGAAGCTGCAGCCGTCGCGGAACCCATGTCTCGCGATGATTGCGTGAGCCTGGTGCATGAAGCCGGTCGTCTTGCCCCAGCCGCGCTGATCGAAGTCGCAGGCCGCGCCTTGATAGTGGCGCGAGTTCGGAACGTGGCCGCCATGCGCGGCGCAGCCGATGGAGTGCGGCTTGTAGCCGGCGGCCACGAAGTCGGCGATGAGCGCCTGGAACCGTCCCGCGAGGTGGCTGGCCACCGTGATCGGTCCGGCTGCAGTGGACACCGTCACCAATCCGCCACCGCCGCCCCAACTCGCCTGGGCCGTATGGGCGGCGCCTCGATGGTAAACGTGAGCGTGGACGGTCCGGTGTGAATAGGCATGATGCCGATGATGAAGATTGTTGGCCTGGGCCTGGAAAGCGCACAGGGAAAGGATTGCTGCCGTTATCAGCAGTCGCATACGCAGTACCTCTTCGGTTGTTACTCTCTGGACGCCCTGCCGGATATGTTGATTTCGAGCGCCGCGCAGTGTGCAGCGGCGTTGGCGGGACTTCCCCCAGGCGGCAGACTTCCGCATTCGTTATGCGGGCGCGCCTGACAGAACTTACGCTGGACGACAAATGAGGCGACGGCAAGGCTTAAGGTTTTTCGCCGTCTCAGCCATGCAAAGCGGAGCCGGGTTGTAGCGTTGAAAGAGCTTCACGCTGGATTGAACATGAGTTCAAGATGCAAGCGCGCTCCCGATGCTGCGGAAAGGTAAGGGGCTTCCTAGTTACTCTTGATAGCGTCCGATCCCGACTTGTCGGCATCGCCTCAAAAGCCGGAGCTCAGTATGCTGAAGAATTTCTGGTATGCGGTCGAATTCGCCGACCGGGTGACCGTGAAACCTGTGCGAGTCACCGTGCTGGGCCAGCATCTGGCCCTTTACCGAACGTCTGATGGCAGCCCGGTGGCGCTCTCGGACCTCTGCGTGCATCGGGGCGGGGCGCTGTCCGGCGGGGAGGTCAAGGGCGACTGCCTCGCTTGCCCCTATCACGGGTGGCAGTATGCGCCGGACGGACAGTGCGTGAAGATTCCCGCGAACCAGCCGGGGCAGCCCATTCCGGGCAAGGCTCGGGTGGATTCGTACCCGGTGCGGGAGAGATACGGATTCATCTGGGTTTTTCTCGGCGATTTGCCGGAGGCGGAGCGCCCGCCGATGCCGGTCTTGCCGGAACTCGAAGATCTCAAAGAGAATGGCGGCCGGTTCCGCGCGGTGAAGGGGGAGATCCTCCTGCAAGCCAATTACGAGCGCGTCCTGGAGAATGGCTGCGATATCGCCCATGGGCCGTTTGTGCATGCGGGCTCATTTGGCGATCCTGATCGGCCCGAGGTGCCCGACTATGAGGTGGAACATCCGGACGAGTGGTCAGCTTTCGCGACCGTAAACCTGGTTCCGCCTCCACCAAAAGGGCTGTGGGGAATGCTATGGAAGGCGCGAACGGGCCAAAAGGAACGGCCGCCCGTGCCCACGACGGCGGGCTGGATGCTGCCTAACGTGGTGAAACTGCGTCTGGAGTTGCCGATCGGCGAGATCATCAACTACTCGAGCTACGTGCCCATCAACGAGACCACGACGCTCGTCAAGTTCATCCTGCTCCGCTCCTTCTTTACGGGAAGGTGGGCAGACAGGAATGCGCGCAACCGCAATCTCCGGACCTACAGGCAGGATCAGGCCGTGCTCGAAAAGGTGCGGCCGGAGCTGCTTCCCTTCGACCTCTCGGCAGAACTGAACGTCCGCAGCGACCTTCTCGGGCTGGCTTACCGCCGCCGCCGCCAGGAACTCGCCGAGAAGGGCTGGCTCTTGTCCGACGCCGACACCATCACCGGCGACGTGCCCTCGAGCACCGCCACCGTCATTCCATCGCCTGCCCGCCGTGAGAACCCCGAACTCGCCCGCGCATGGGTGCACAAAGCGCGAGGGGGGCATCCGTCCGTTGCGGCGGCGCAGCCGAAGAAGCCGGTTGCGGATGCGCCCGCGCCGCGCGTCAAAGAGCCATCCGAAACCGAGCGGCCGGAGCCCGCGCCACAGACGCAATAATGAAAAACCCCTAGCAGTAATGTGGGGTCTGCTAGGGGCGCACTTACAGGCCTCTTGTATTCATTCAAAACCAGATTGAACGCAATCCCCGAAAGAGGGGATGTAAGGACGCACCGCGCCGAATGAGACAAGGGTTTAGGCGGCGCTGCTTCTCGATCTGCCTGCCTTGCGCGAAGTGGCGCGCGACCTGTTCGATGGTCAGCGGCTCCGTGGCCGCTTCGAGGGGCCTCCGGAAACAAACTCACAAATCGCCCCTAGCAGCTGTGTGGGGACTGCTAGGGGCTGTACCTGCAGGTGGAATGAATTGATATAAAATCAGGCCGGGCACAATCCCCGAACCGGGGGGCTCTCATGATTAAAGATCCTCGGAGAGCGAATGCTGTTGGTGGATCAGCAGCTGTTCCAAGCTGGCGCCTGCTCGTCATTAGGTACGCAGTCTTCGCTTTTCAAAATTTATACAACACTTCTATAACGATCTGTTGCAAGTGGTGACGAGACCTTGGGGATATCTGTCAAGCTGATACTTGAAAGGTTGCTCTCAGGCCCGCGGCGGTCTTAGAAGCGGGTTAAGTATTTTTGGCGATTCGTTAAAGGTTTCTCAGATGCTCCCGAGACTCAGGTCATCCCTTCCGCACGCTGCATCCGCTCTTTTCGCAAGCGTCGCCATATTCACTATTCCGCTCGGTTCCGAGACGGCGCAAGCGGCCGAGACCACGATCTACGATTTTGCAGGAGGAGCCGACGGTACGGGTTTGAATGCGTCTTTCACCGCCGACGAGCAAAGCTCGCTCTATGTCACCACCTTTAATGGCGGAGGTTCGGGACAAGGCACGCTGTTCAAGCTGACGCCACCCTGGGTATCGGGGCAGACGCAGTGGAGCAAAGCTCTTTTGTATACCTTCAACGGTCAGCTTGGCGGCGGCAATCCCCAGGGAGTCCTGAACTCCGACAGCCAGGGCTCGCTTTACGGCGCGGCAGAGGCCGGAGGAAGCTCAAACTTGGGCCTCGTGTATAAGCTGACGCCGCCCTGGGTGTCGGGGAAGACGCAATGGACCGAGAGCGTTTTGTATAACTTCCCGGGCAGTTTCACCGGCAGCGGTAAATCTGGTCTCACTCTCGACTCTCAGGGCGCGCTCTACGGCACGACAACAGCTGGAGGGAATTCGAGCGCCGGTACCGTATACAAGCTGACGCCGGTATCCGGCACAGGTCAGTGGAACATGACCGTTCTTTATAACTTCACAGGCCAGGCCGACGGCGGGTGGCCAGTCGGTCGGGTGATCTTCGATTCCCGGGGCGCTCTTTATGGCACAACAGCCAATGGGGGAAGCCATAGCTTCGGCACGGTCTACAAATTGACGCCCCCAACAACACCCACAGGAAAGTGGACGGAAACGGTGCTGTATAGTTTCAAGGGCGGGGCGGATGGGTATGGGCGCTTCCCTCTCCGTTTCGATCATCAGGGCGCGCTTTACGGATGGACCTCTCCGGCAAGCATTGATGGCACGCATACCGGAAGCGCAACGGTGTTCAAGCTGACGCCGTCTCCCAACGGGTCGTGGTCTGAGGCCGTGATCTACACATTTCCGGCGGGCGTTTCCGGTTCTGGCGGCGGGGTGACCTTTGACACACAAGGCGCTCTGTACACCTCGACGCCCGGTGGAACTTTGAACGCCGGTTCGGTGATCAAGCTGACGCCTGTGGCGGGACAGGTGCAATGGAAGGCAAGCACTATCTATACCTTCCTGGGGAAGACCGACGGCGCAATACCTAATTCTGGCCTGGCCTTCGGCCCCGGCGGTGTGCTCTACGGAGTAACCAGGGCCGCAGGTACGTCGGGGAGCGGCACCGTATTCCAAGTATCGACCCCAACTTGCCAATAGTGGCCGCGCTGCTTTTCACGTGCGGGAGGTATTTCTTCCGCGCCATTAACATTCACAGGTTGCTACAGGCCCCCTTGGGCTATGCGGCGTAGACGACGATCAGGGGCCCCCTCTGCGAGCGCTCAGGGGGCTCGAAGTACTGCTCTTTGCCCAATTGGCCGTTCTCGAGAGGGTCATCCACGGTTTTGAGAGCGACTCGTCTCGCTCTGAGGCAGGCCCGCGTTCGCCAGTTCGCAAGCGAGGAAAGCGTGGAACGCCTGCTGTACCGCCCTTGAGGCCGAGAGCCGGACCGGCTACTTGTCGCCTATGTCCGATGATACGATTCTCGCACCCCCGCCCATCGAGCCGATCAAGCTGAAGGATGCGCTTGAAGAGCGCTACTTCAATTACGCGCTCTCCACCATCCTCCACCGCGCGCTGCCCGATGTGCGCGACGGGCTAAAGCCCGTGCACCGCCGCCTGCTGTACGCCATGCGCCAGCTTAAGCTCGACCCCGCGGGCGGCTTCAAGAAATGCGCGCGCGTCGTCGGCGACGTGATCGGTAAATATCACCCGCACGGCGACCAGTCCGTTTACGACGCGCTGGTGCGGCTCGCGCAGGATTTCGCGCAGCGCTATCCGCTGGTCGATGGCCAGGGCAATTTCGGCAATATCGACGGCGATAACGCGGCGGCGATGCGTTACACCGAGGCTAAGCTGACGCCGATCGCGGCGGCGCTGCTCGATGGCATCGACGAG
Organism: uncultured Alphaproteobacteria bacterium; assembly: GCA_963833565.1. Taxonomy (GTDB): domain Bacteria; phylum Pseudomonadota; class Alphaproteobacteria; order Rhizobiales; family Rhodomicrobiaceae; genus Rhodomicrobium. The sequence goes on along the minus strand of CAWHYO010000010.1, from coordinate 19,180 downwards.
GACACGGTCGATTTCCGCGAGACCTATGACGGCGAAGAGGAAGAGCCGGTCGTCCTGCCCGCGAGCTTTCCGAACCTGCTCGCGAACGGCTCCAGCGGCATCGCGGTGGGCATGGCGACGAGCATTCCGCCCCACAATGTGGAGGAGGTGTGCGACGCGGCGCTGTATCTCGTCAAGCATCCGAAGGCGAGCGTCGAGACGCTCCTGAGCTTCCTCAACGGGCCGGACTTTCCGACAGGCGGCATTCTCGTAGACGATCAGGCGGGGCTCGTCGAAGCCTACAAGACCGGGCGCGGCTCGTTCCGGCTGCGCGCGCGCTGGCATGTCGAGGATACAGGCCGCGGCACATACCAGATCATCGTCACCGAGATTCCCTATAGCGTGCAGAAGTCGCGGCTCATCGAGAAGATGGCCGATCTGTTGCAGGCCAAGAAGCTGCCGCTCCTCGGGGATGTGGACGACGAATCGGCCGAGGACATCCGCATCGTCATCGAGCCGAAGTCGCGCAATGTGGATGCGGCGCTGCTCATGGAGCAGCTTTTCAAGCTGAGCGAGCTTGAAGCGCGCATACCGCTCAACATGACGGTGCTGTCGAAGGGGCTTGTGCCGCAGGTGCTGGGGCTCGGCCAGGTGCTGCAGGAATGGCTCGATCACCGCAAGGTGGTTCTGCGCCGCCGCTCGGAGCACAGGCTGAAACAGATCGAGCACCGGCTCGAAGTGCTCGACGGCTTCCTGATCGCCTATCTCAATCTCGACGAGGTGATCCGCATCATCCGCAACGAGGATGAGCCGAAGCCCGTGATGATGGCCCGGTTCAACCTGACCGATGTGCAGGCCGAGGCGATCCTCAACATGCGGCTTCGGTCTCTCCGCAAACTCGAAGAGATCGAGATCAAGACCGAGCACGGCAAGCTGTCGGAGGAGAAGAACGCGCTGATCGAGCTGTTGGGTTCGGACGACAAGCAGTGGGACAGGATCTCGGCCGAGATCAAGGACATCAAGAAGCGCTTCGGCAAGGGGACGAAGGACGGCAAGCGTAAAACCGAGTTCGCCTCGCTGCCGCAGATCGATGTTTCGGTGGAAGATGCGCTGATCGAGAAGGAGCCGGTCACCATCGTGCTGTCGGAGAAGGGCTGGATTCGCGCTCTTAAGGGGCATGACGCCGATCTCTCCAAGCTGAGTTTCAAAACCGACGACACGCTGAAATACGCGATCAAGGCGCAAACCACCGACAAGCTCGTGCTCTTCGCCACCAATGGGAAGTTCTACACGCTTGACGTCAACGCGCTGCCCGGCGGCCGCGGCCAGGGCGAGCCTGTCCGGCTCATGATCGATATGGAGGAGGCCGACGAGATCCTGGAAGGCTTCGTGCACAAGCCGGGGCGGAAGCTGCTCGTGGCTTCGAACGTCGGCAACGGCTTTGTCGTGCCCGAGGAGGAGGTCGTTGCGCAGACCCGGAAGGGCAAGCAGATCCTGAACCTCGCCGGGGGCGAGCGCGCCGCGCTGTGCCGTCCGGCCGAGGGCGATTCGGTTGCCGTGCTCGGCGAAAACCGCCGGCTCTTGATCTTCCCGCTCGCCGAGTTGAACGAGATGACGCGCGGCCGCGGCGTGCGGCTGCAAAAATACAAGGACAGCGGCCTTTCCGACGTGCAGGTGTTCGACAGCGCGTCAGGTCTTAAGGTGGGTGAGGCCTCGGGGCGGGTAAAAATCCTGGGCGAGCTTGCCGAGCATCGAGGCGCGCGCGCTCAGGCCGGATCGGCTGCGCCAAAAAGCTTACCCAAAAGCAATCGATTCGGCTGGCTTGGTTTCGAGAAAGAGTAGCGATTTGCTTACCTCTGCAACGCAAATTGGCCACTCTTCTTGGGAATTCATGCATTGAAGGCGAATCGTATTCTGAACTGGCTCTGGAAGGTGAGGGGCGGGGACTCGATGATGAGAAGCAGGCTCGCTGCCATTTTAGCAGCATTCTGCGCAGTTTTCTGCGCGGGGCCTGTGCGTGCCGTGGACGTGGATTTCTCTCTGAACGACGATTTGCCGCCGTCAGCCTGGATCATAGAGGTCGGCGGCTATGGCGTGCTGGAGCCGACATATCTGGGGTCGAGGTTCTACGACGTGGGATTGAAGCCACTGTTCGGCTTCCGCCAGGTTGGCGACAGGGAATGGCTTTCCTTTCCGAACGACGCCTTCGATATCACCCTCTATGAAACGGCGAATCTTCGGACGGGCCCGGCTGGCAACCTCACCTTGCAGAGCCGCCTTCATGGGCAGGACATAGATCTCCGCCTTGGCAAAGCGGATGTGGACCTGCAGGGCGGCGCCTTCGCGGAATATTATCCGGTCAGTTACATCCGCACGCGGGCGGAACTCCTGCAGGGAGTAACGGGAAACACTGGCTTGGCCCTCAACCTTGCCGCCGATTACATCTGGCGCCCGGTCCCCGATTGGACGCTGACCTTCGGCCCTCGCGCGCAGATTGTGAACGATCAGTACGCTTCGGACTATTTCTCGACGCAGATCGCAATCCGAAACAACAACTATTATGTGCCATATCGCGCCGAAGGCGGACTCCTGACTTCAGGTGCGGAGTTCACCGGGAAATATGATTTGACGACGCAAATCACGACCAAATTCTACATCGATTACAATCAGATCCTGGGTGACGCCGCCGATAGCCCGCGCGTAAGCTTGAGGGGAAGCGCCGAGCAGGTCGTCCTCGGGGTCGGCGCAACCTACAAATTCGCAATCAAACCCTAGATTGTGATCCGGTCCGCCGTCGCCCGGGCAGTGGATGCCAAAATGCAACTTTGTTTATCCTTTGCGCTGTAGAATTGAAAATAACGCGAGCCAAATCAGCGTGGTTCGTTCATTTTCCTCGTGATCAACATTGCAAAGGCAAGTGGCTATGGTGGGATTTCGGCAAGCTGCTGCGTGTCTTGCGTTTCTCGGGTTATCGGCAGGAGCAGCACAGGCGGGAGGCTTGTGGGGCGATAATCCCGTGTCCTTGAAGGATGGCCCTGCCGGCGGATATTGGGTTGTGACCATCGGCGGGTACGGGGCCTTAGAGCCCTCGTTTCCGGGCTCGAAAGATTATTCTGCTGGCGGCAGGATTATTTTTGACGTCTACCGCGCCGGCGACAGGGAATGGCTCACGCTCCCGAACGATGCCGCCAGCCTGACGCTCTACGAGGCAGGAAATTTCCGTGCTGGTATCGCAGCCGACTACATCAACGGCCGCTGGCAAAACGATGGCACTGCAGTCAAGGGACTGCGCGACATCGACTACACTCTTGAGCTTGGCGGGTTTGCCGAGTTCTATCCCGTGCCTTTCCTCCGCACGCGTGTCGAACTGCTTCAGGGGGTGACAGGCGCAGACGGTTTCTCCGCTAACCTCATGGCGGACTTCATCTACAAGCCTGGTCCCCAATGGCTGTTCACGGTGGGGCCAAGGCTGACGTTCGTCAACGATCAATATAACTCGGCTTTCTTCTCCATTAGTCCGCTCGATTCTTACCGCTCGGGCTTCTACGGCTTGCCCGCCTTGTCCTGTTATTCGGCGAAAGGCGGCCTCTATTCCGGAGGCGTGGACGCAACAGTTCGCTATCAGCTGACCGAACGCGTCTCTCTCAGGGCGTTTGCCGAGTATGACAGGCTAACTGGCGACGCCGCGGACAATCCGCTTGTGCAGTATCGGGGCTCCACGGACCAGTGGCAGGTGGGCGTCGGCGCGGCCTACAAGTTCAACTTTGCTTTTTGAGTAGCCTCCTTAACTTTGGGTCTCGCTTCGGTGCTTCGAGGCGAGGCCTTTTTTATTTGGCGTCCATCCGCCCGGCCGGTGCTCATAGCAGCGGAAACCTGATTGCGGGAACATGAGTTATCTTCAAAAGCGGAAGAGGAACTCATGATTCGCGTAGGCATCGGCGGATGGACTTTCGAAGCGTGGCGCGGGACCTTCTACCCGCCCCGGTTGCCGTATGCGCAGGAACTGGCATTTGCGAGCCGCGCCTTAACGACCATCGAGATCAACGGCACCTTCTACCGCACGCAGAAGCCCGACACCTTTCGCAAATGGGCTGAAGAGACGCCGGACGGGTTCGTGTTCTCGGTCAAAGCGCCGCGCTATGCGGTGAACAAGCGCGTGCTGGCCGAGGCCGGGCCTTCGATCGAGCGCTTCGCCGAAAGCGGGCTCGAACAGTTGGGCGACAAGCTCGGCCCGATCCTGTGGCAGTTCGCACCCACGAAGAAGTTCGACGCTGCGGATTTCGCCGCCTTCCTCGCGCTTTTGCCGCGCGAGGTGAAGGGCGTGCGCCTGCGCCACGCGCTTGAGGTGCGCCACGCGAGCTTCCAGACGCCGGAGTTTGTCGAACTGGCGGCCAAGGCCGGGGCGGCGATTGTGCTCGCGGATTCTGAAGACTATCCGCTGATCGAGGAGCAGACCGCGGATTTCTTCTACGCCCGGCTCATGAAATCGCGAGCGGAAGAGAAGACAGGTTATTCCGCGAACGAGCTGGCCGCTTGGCGGAGCCAAGCGCAGGGTTGGAGCAGGGAAGGCCGCGATGTCTTCGTTTATTTTATCAACGGGGCGAAGGAGCGAGCGCCTGCCGCCGCAGCGGCTTACCTTGGCGGATTGTAGAGATGTTTAGCCAAGTTTGCTCACCGTCAGAGCGGACGCCTCATATTGCTCATTAAGGCGCGGCGAAAATTCGCCTACCTTGCGCGGAGGCGCCGTTACATAAGCAAATTGCCCCCTGCCTTTTCGTCCGGTGGAGTTGTGCACAATTTTTTTGCGCCTGCGTTTCGCAACTGCGGCAAAAGCGCCCTAGAGCTTATGCCTAGCTTGACGTGCCTCGATTTCCGTTAGAGACTTAGATTAATTCAAGATTAAATTCATTCAAGCTTCTGGCGCTGACCAGATATGCTAGAGGCTTTCAAAGAGCTTGCTTCCTCGTTGAAGTAAGATGCCCCCGCTCGAGCAGAACGGGGGTCCTTTGTTTTTGATTATGACGCACAAATGAGCGAGCGCCTGCCGCTGCGCGGCGCTTCTCTTGCAGGGTAGCTAATATTTCCCGAGAATGTTCTCGATAGCGGTTTTCAGCGCGGGCAAGTCCAGTTCAACGACGGCCCAGATCCGTTGCGGATCGATGATGTCGTACCCATGACGGATAATGTTTCCGACGCTCGCCATGTCCCGCCAGGGATTTGCGGATGATCGTCTCTGTCGCTTTGGGGAATATGCCGGACCGGCTTCCGAGATGATGAGCATGCCGCTCCGTTGCCGCGCGCAGAGGCACGTTTGCCCCGAAATCCAGAAGTGACTTGCCTGCCCATCCTTCGGTAGCCGCGATATCGCGAAATATGCAGGAGCCGGTCGCGAACGCTGGCCGCCGCCATTAAAAGATCTCGACATATCGCCAGCGATGCGTTCGGCGAAGCGCGCGTCTTTCGCGATCATTCTGCTTCGATAGCGTTTGTCACTATGCCGCTGATGTCCGTCAAAAAGTTTGCGACGCCTGCCAGATCGACAAGCGAGAACTTTGATTGCGCCGCATCGATGTAGCCGAGAAGCCAACGTCGCTGCAGCGTCTCCATCTTGTCGCGCACGGCGGGCACGGCCTTGAAGAACTCCGCCGCCTCGTCCACCGTCATGTCCAGCACGTCGGCGATGGACTTGCCCTTGAACTTGATGTCCAGCGTCTCGCGATTGTAGCGGTGGCCCTTGCAGACGTCGCAGGTGACGTAGACGTCGGGCAGATGCGATTCGGTCCATTTATCAGGCCGTTAGCTCTTGAGCGGGCTATTGACCCAGGGTTACACGCGGCGTGAAATCGGAGATGCGCCGATGGAAGTATATGCGCGGCTTGGACCGTTCAGGATGCAAGGGTAAATCTCTGTGGAATTAGCCATCGCGGATGTGTCTGAGCGCCGAGTATAAGTCTCTCTTGTTAATCCAGCAAGACAGAAATCGTAATGAAACACTGGTTGATGTATCACTACGAAACACGTGTTTTACTCGTTCTCGACATGCTTTTTAAGGGGTCTCCGCAAAAAATCTAGATAGTCTATTTAATAATGTTTCAATAATTAGTTTTAATTATGATCGCTGCCTCAAACACTTTCTCACATACGCCATAAAGATCAACTATGGCGTAAGCTGCAGAGAGGCTCAAAGTATTATTCGTGGTTTGAATGTGATTTATCCTTATGGAACTATCGCGCCTCTCGAGTTCGAGGTGCCACCGGGGTTACCTTTCGTGCAAATGTTCTGGCTAGAGATTGCTTGAGATTGCAGGCCAAGTGAAGACTTTCACCGAGCAATCCGCTTCCGTAGATGTGCCTTCAACTATTAAGTAGCGACGTGATAAGCGCCGACAAGGTTGCGTTTCCAGCGGTGCTGCGTTCCACCTCAGAATCTCGAAATTCTTAGTGTGCCGGAATACGAAAAACGCAAGTGTATCTTCGCGACTACAGCCTGAATAGCCCAAGAAGATTGAGCATAATCGCCTCAGGGATTAAGCCGCCATGAAGCCTAAGATTCCCTGAGATAACATTTTAGAACAAGCCGACAATGTTCTGATTTCTTCCGGCAATCTCACGTTGCCATCGCAGCCTAATTGAGCTTGCTTGTTAAAAGCCACTGTAATCGACGCAAGATTGCCTACTCCGCAGCCTTCGCCGCAGCGCTCGGCGCGCGCTTCGCGGGGCGGCGCTTCAAGAGATCGCCCAGAAACTTGCCGGTATAGCTCTCGGGCGCCTTCGCGATGTCCTCCGGGCGGCCCTCGGCCACGACGTGGCCGCCGCCGTCGCCGCCCTCCGGCCCGAGGTCGATCACCCAGTCCGCGGTCTTGATCACCTCGAGATTGTGCTCGATCACGGCCACGGTGTTGCCCGCGTCCACAAGCTGGTGCAGCACCTCCAGAAGCTTCGCCACATCGTGGAAGTGCAGCCCGGTCGTCGGCTCGTCGAGGATGTACAGCGTCTTGCCGGTCGCGCGCTTCGACAGCTCCTTCGACAGCTTCACGCGCTGCGCCTCGCCGCCGGACAGCGTCGTCGCCTGCTGGCCCACCTTGATGTAGCCGAGGCCCACGCGCTGCAGCGTCTCCATCTTGTCGCGCACGGCGGGCACGGCCTTGAAGAACTCCGCCGCCTCGTCCACCGTCATGTCGAGCACGTCGGCGATGGACTTGCCCTTGAACTTGATGTCCAGCGTTTCGCGATTGTAGCGGTGGCCCTTGCAGACGTCGCAGGTGACGTAGACGTCGGGCAGGAAGTGCATCTCGATCTTGATGAGGCCGTCGCCCTGGCAGGCTTCGCAGCGCCCGCCCTTGACGTTGAAGGAGAAGCGGCCGGGCAGGTAGCCGCGCGCCTTGGCTTCGGGCAGGCCGGCATACCAGTCGCGGATCGGGCCGAACGCGCCGGTGTAGGTGGCGGGGTTCGAGCGCGGCGTGCGGCCGATGGGCGACTGGTCGATGTCGATGACCTTGTCGAGGAACTCGATGCCGTCGAGCGCGTCGAAGGGCGCGGGCGTCTCGCCGCCACCCTGGAGCCTGCGTTGCGTGGCCTTCCAGATCGTCTCGATGAGCAGCGTGGACTTGCCGCCGCCCGACACGCCCGTCACGGCGGTGAAGCAGCCGAGCGGGATCGAGGCGGTGATGCTTTTCAGGTTGTTGCCGCGCGCGCCGCGCACCGTGAGTTGCCGCCGCTTGTCGATCTTGCGCCGCTGCGTGGGCAGCGGGATCGCGCGCTGGCCCGTGAGATATTGCCCCGTGAGGCTTTCGGGGTGCGCCATGATTTCTTTCGGCGTGCCCTCAGCGATGATCTCGCCGCCATGCACGCCCGCGCCGGGGCCGATGTCGATGACATGATCGGCCAGCAGGATCGCTTCCTCGTCATGCTCCACGACGAGCACCGAATTGCCGAGGTCGCGCAGGTGCTTCAGCGTTTCGAGCAGCCGCGCATTGTCGCGCTGGTGCAGGCCGATGGACGGCTCGTCCAGCACGTAAAGCACGCCCGTCAGCCCTGAGCCGATCTGCGAGGCGAGCCGGATGCGCTGGCTCTCGCCGCCCGACAGCGTGCCGGAATTGCGGCTGAGCGCGAGATAATCGAGGCCGACGTCGTTCAGGAAGCGCAGGCGCTCGCGGATCTCCTTCAGGATGCGCGTGGCGATCTCGTTCTGCTTGGGCGTCAGCTTGCCGGGCAGCTCGTTGAACCAATCGTTCGCCGCGCGGATCGAAAGCCGCGACGCCTCGCCGATATGCTTGCCGTCGATCTTCACCGCGAGCGACTGCGGCTTCAGCCGGAAGCCCTTGCACTCCTCGCAAGGCGCATCGGACTGATAGCGCGACAGCTCCTCGCGCACCCACTGGCTGTCCGTCTCCTTCCAGCGCCGCTCGATGTTCGTGATGACGCCTTCGAACGGCTTCTTCGTCGTGTATGTGCGCATCCCGTCGTCATAGGTGAACGCGATGGGCTCGCCGCCCGAGCCGAACAGGATCGTATCCTGCACCTTCTTCGGCAGCTTGCTCCACGGCGTCTCCATCGGGACGTTGAAGTGGTTCGCGATGGCTTCGAGCGTCTGCGTGTAATAGGGCGAGGTGTTGCCGGTGCGCGCCCAGGGCACGATCGCGCCCCTGCGCAAGGTCAGCGACTGGTCCGGCACGACAAGCGCGGACTCGAATTTCAGCTCGGTGCCGAGGCCATCGCATTTCGGGCACGCGCCGAACGGATTGTTGAACGAGAACAGCCGCGGCTCGATCTCGTCGATGGTGAAGCCGGAGACCGGGCAGGCGAAGCGCTGCGAGAAGGTGATGCGCTCGGGCTCCGCCGCTTTCGTTGGTTCGGCCTTCTTTTTCTTGTCATGGCCCGGCTTGACCGGGCCATCCAGGGTGGAGGGCTCGGCCACGGTTTCGCTGGATTGCCGGGTCAAGCCCGGCAATGACGAGGGAGGCGCATCCGCAAACTCGACAATGGCGATGCCGTCCGCCAGTTCCAGCGCCGTCTCGAAGCTGTCCGCGAGCCGCGCCGCGATGTCGGCCCGCACCACGATGCGGTCCACCACCACGTCGATGTCGTGCTTGATCTTCTTGTCGAGCGCGGGCACGTCCGCGATCTCGTAGAACTTGCCGTCCACCTTCACGCGCTGGAAGCCGCGCTTCTGCAGGTCGGCGAACTCCTTGCGGTATTCGCCCTTGCGTCCGCGGATCATCGGCGCCAGCAGGTAAAGGCGCGCGCCTTCGGGCAGCGCCAGCACGCGGTCCACCATCTGGCTCACGGTCTGGCTTTCGATGGGCAGGCCGGTCGCGGGCGAATAAGGCACGCCGACGCGCGCCCAGAGCAGGCGCATATAATCGTAAATCTCGGTGACGGTGCCGACCGTGGAGCGCGGGTTGCGGCTCGTCGTCTTCTGCTCGATGGAGATGGCCGGCGAAAGCCCGTCGATGAGGTCCACATCGGGCTTCTGCATCATCTCCAGGAACTGGCGCGCATAGGCCGACAGGCTCTCGACATAGCGGCGCTGGCCCTCGGCATAGATCGTGTCGAAGGCGAGGCTCGACTTGCCCGACCCGGACAGCCCCGTGATGACCACGAGCTTCTCGCGCGGAATGTCGAGCGAAATGTTCTTGAGATTGTGCTCGCGCGCGCCGCGCACCGCGATATGTGTTTGTGTCAAAACCTTACCCGCCCCACTTTGCGCCGCAGGGTTACTACGCACCTTTACCTTAGGGCGATCATGGCAAAATTAAAGCCCGGCGCGCGGGTTACGCACGCTATTCGCAGGCGGCTTGCTGGGCGCGCGCCTCCGGGAGAGCTGCCGGCGTGAGCACGCGGAAGTCGCGAAAGGGATCGATGACAAGCAACCCCCTGCCGCCGGTTGCGATGCAGACCCAGTCGAGGGAGCGTACACCTTTGATTAACTCTATTGGGTTCGTTTCGCAAAAAGAGTGATTTTTCGGTATCATAATACCACATCAGCCCCAAGATATTCGCTGCGCTGGCCCTCGGCATAGATAGCGGCGACCCGTGACCTTGGCATATCCGCCGCTAAAAGGCTCGTCGTAGCTTACTCGGCAGCCGCCGGATGTGGCGCCCGCTTAAGAGCATTTCGCACCGCGTCGGGTTCGCTGGCGATCACGAGCAGATAAGACCGCGCCGCCTGATCGGGTTCTTTGCGCCCTTGCTCCCAATCGCGCAGCGTGCCGAGGGGGATGCCGAATTGCTCCGCGAATTCCTCTTGTGTCAGCCGCAACGCGCGGCGGATAATCCTAACGCGGGGAGTGCGCTTGGCCTTGGCGAGTTGGTCATCGGTCCAAGGCCGAGCATCGAGGTCGGATAGCGCAGCGGCGTGAACCTCCTCGTCTGTCAGGGCATCGAAGCGCGACCAGTCGAAATTATCGGATGCTTTGTTAGTCTTTTTGGTCATGGTATCGACGGCGTTCCCGTGGCTCGGCCTTTCGAGCCGAAATGATGCGAAGTTTCGTTTCACGTATTGTATATGTGACCGTAATCAAGCGGCCCCGTACCAAACCGGTGATATTAAACCGTTCCTCGCCATAATCTTCCCGTTCATCGGCCCATTCATATGCGAAAAAGTCTTCAAACACCTCACTGGCGACTTCGAAGCTCAGGGCGTGTTTTTGGAAGGTTGAGCCGGGCTTTGGCTTCATCCCATTCAAAATCGTCATCGTTCATAAATGTACTGCTTCGCCGTAGCCACGTCAATTTTTCCGATGGCTTGATCCGAGTTGCGGTCCAGCCAGCGCCCGGGAAATCCGCGTCTCAGGCGCAGTCCTTGAAATTGCGTTGCTCGCGCGCGCCGCGCACCGTGATGTGTGTTTGTGTCAAAAGCTTACCCGCCCCACTTTTCGCCGCAGGGGTTACACCGCACCCTTACCTTAGGGCGATCATGGCAAAATTAAAGCCCGGCACGCGGGTTATCCTATGCCACTAACTTCAGAATAATCAGAACTCAGCTTCGTCAAGTCCGTAGGTTTGCATATTCCCATTTTGGACCTTGTACAGCGTGAGCGTCACTTCACTGAACTGTGTGCCCTGATAGGTACCTATTTCGTCAAGCGAGAAGGCTTCGGAACGAGAGAGCCCGCCCGTATCTAAGTTGCGGTATCGAATATCGTACTTGCCTGCCGTAACGCTACTGAGCGTGAAGCTGCCATGGGCACGAATAAAGAAAATACGGACCGGAAAAGCTCGTGGCCCGTCGAGTGAAACGAGCTTTCCGAAAACATCGGATCCGTTCTGACCGTTATCCACTGTAACCTTGGATAATCCATTGGAATGGAGTTGCTGAAAGCCATTAACGTAACCGGCTCCAATCGGCCAGGGCTGTCCGTTTGGAGCCGTTGCGGGACGTTGATAGGCCCGCCTTTGCGACTGCTGACCGGACGACTCCAAAGGAGCGGTTGCCGAACCAGAATAAGCGGCCCTTTGGGGCACGTAGGATTGGGGTGACGCAACATAGGGTTTCGGTCCTCGTGGTGGCTGGCTCGGTGGTGCCGTCTCAACCGAGTAGCCCAACGATCCAATGAGCAAGCAAGCGACCGCGGCTTGCGTGTAGAATGGATGGCGATACAAGCTCCAAGCGTTTTTCAGTCGATTGCCAGAACCGCGGTTGCCAAGCGATGCTAGGAGCTTCTCGATTTGCGCCCGCAGTTTAACCCCTTCGTCGGCGGCATCGCCTTTTGGGCCTCCGGACCCGATCTTCTTCGCAACCGCGAGAGCATCGAGTGCGATGGCACGGGCGAGATCGGTTTTACCGCGAATGGCGAAAACCCAAGCTTGGTATGCCGCCAGACGAGCATTGATGTTCTCGGGCTGTTTGCCTCCGAACATGTTTGTGAAGATCGCTTGAAGCGAATAGATCGGGCCCCAGGGAAATCCCCACCAGCCGAGGAGCCAAGTAACGACGGATGCCTTCAATGCCTTCCTTCCAGCGCAATCGCTGCAAAAAATGCCCTGGATAGGCTCACGAATAGTCAAAACGACGAAGCTCTTCACTTCATAGAAGATTGTGTAACGTGGCTGCGCCGTCACTTTGCTGCAGCATGAGCAAGCGATTGGTTCGGGCGTCTGACTAGCAGCCGCCGCTCCCGTCCCTTGTGGTGGGCTTTCAAGCGACATTGTGTCGTAATGAGCCCGGGATACGGGGTCGCTCAAGACAGCATACGCCTCATTCAGAAGCTGGAAATGTCTAGTAGCGTCCGACGCCTTGTTACGGTCGGGATGAAGCTCCATTCCCTTACGGCGGAAGGCGGCTTTTATCATCGCCAAATCGGCATTCGGATGAACGCCAAGAATCGCGTAATAGCCCTTCGGGTCCTTCGTGTTCATGAGCGCTGCTGCTTAAAATTTTAGGCGTGGCCTTAAAAGTTATAATTGCCGAGCAGAAAATTCTTCAGCCGCGGAATTGCTCTTAAACCCAGACAGCATCTGAATGAGCTTCATGAAAATGCTTAGACCGGTTTGCATGCGACATCCGGGTAGTGCAATCGCTTTTATTCATGAATCCACATATTCGGTCCAAAAGCGGCCGACAGCCCTTTGAGCGGCTAACTTAGGTGAAACAGCTGCCCTGGTTGTGTGTCCCTTAAAGATGAGGGTACACTTGCCGCCAACGCGGCCCCCTCCTTCCGCAGCCCCTGTAAGAAAGTCCTGAGTTGATACCCGCCCGGAAGCTCATTCCGCTGATCGTCGCTTGCGGCCTGTTCATGGAGAACCTGGATTCCACGGTGCTCTCCACCTCGCTTCCGGCCATCGCGGCGAGCCTTCATGAAGACCCCATCTCGCTGAAGCTGGCGCTCACCAGCTATCTCCTGAGCCTCGCGGTTTTCGTGCCGATCAGCGGCTGGGTCGCGGACAAGTATGGCGCGCGCACCGTTTTCATGGCGGCGATTATCGTCTTCACAGCCGGCTCAATGCTGTGCGGCCTGTCGAGCAGCCTGCCGGAGTTCGTGCTCTTCCGCGTCGTCCAGGGGCTTGGCGGGGCGATGATGGTGCCCGTGGGGCGGCTCGTAATCTTACGCAGCGTGCCCAAATCGGAGCTGATCTCGGCGCTGGCCTGGCTCACGATCCCGGCGCTGATCGGCCCCGTCATCGGCCCGCCGCTCGGCGGCTTTATCACCACATATTTCAACTGGCGCTGGATTTTCTACGTCAACGTGCCGATTGGCGCGCTGGGCCTCGTCCTCACCTGGAAGTTCATAACCAACGTCATGGAGGCCGACACGCCGCCGCTCGACAAGACCGGCTTCGCGCTTTCCGGTCTTGGGCTTTCGGCCTTCGTGTTCGGGCTTGCGGTGCTGGGCGAGAACGCAGGCTCGCTCACGGTTGGCTTTCTGCTGACGGCGGCGGGCCTCGCGATATGCGCGCTGTATGTCTGGCACGCGCGCCGCACCGACAATCCTGTCATCGACCTGCGGCTCCTTCGCATCCCGACCTTCAGGGCGGGCGTGATCGGCGCCTCCTTCTTCCGCATCGGCGTCGGCGCGGTGCCATTCCTGCTGCCGCTGATGCTGCAGTTAAGCTTCGGCCTTTCGCCCTTTGAATCGGGCTCGATCACCTTTGCCTCCTCCGCGGGGGCGCTGGTGATGAAGGCGACTGCGGCTCCGATCATCAGGCGGTTCGGCTTCCGCAATGTCCTGATCGTCAACGCAGGGATCAGCTCTGCCTTTCTGGCAGCAACGGGCTTTTTCACGGCCGAAACCGCCCACGCCATCATCATCGTCACGCTTCTCGCGGGCGGCTTTTTCCGCTCGCTTGAATTCACGGCGATCAATGCGATGGCTTACGCCGACATCGAGCAGCCAGACATGAGCCGCGCCACCAGTTTCGCAAGCGTGTCGCAGCAGGTTTCGCTTTCGCTCGGCGTGGCGCTGGGCGCCCTGATCCTGCAGGCGGCGCGCGGGGTTCGCGGCGAAACCGCGATCACCCAGTCCGACTTCGCGCTCGCCTTCTGGATCGTGGCTGCTATCAGCGCGATATCCGTCCTGTCCTTCCTGCGTCTGCCAGCCGGAGCAGGCCAGGATATGGCGAAAGGAGAGCAGGGGTCTGCCGCAGTCACCGCTCCGGCAACCGCCGCCAATCCGCGCGCTGAAGCAACGGTCCCCTGATGCGAAATCGGCGAGTCGTGACGCATTTTTGCGAAATCACTTACTTATTTTTAATCCAGTTATGGCACGCTCTGGTTGTGGCGCTAATTCATCTCCCCAAGCATGAACGCGCCAAATAAGCGAGACAGGCGTCTCCTTCCGGCTCTGCCCCTAACGTCCGGAGGGAGATGCTGTCGCTATTTGCGTCTCCCTTTTCGGTAGAGCCCCCAAAGCGGTCTTGTCTCAAGAACCGAATTTCTTCGAAGATTCGGGTAATTATGAATGGCCGGGTTGAGCCCGGCCACGCCTCCATCCGCAGTATCATGCGAGGACCATCGGCGCGTCCGCGAGTAGGGCCGTTTTGTTTGGCCCGCGTCTCGCGCTTCGCCTCGTCCTTGCGGCCTTCCGGAAGTTTGAACACCGTTACGGAGCGCACCAACGCCTGAGACTGCTCTTCCATGCTCGTCGCAGCGGCGGCTGCTTGCTCGACAAGCGCCGCATTCTGCTGCGTCAGTTGTTCGATCTGGGCAACGGCATGGTTCACCTGCTGGATGCCGTCGCTTTGCGCTTTGCTGGCGGCGGCGATCTCGCCAATGATGGCCGCGACGCGCTTCACCTGGGCCAGGATGCCCTCCATGGCTTCGCCAGCGTCTGCGACGAGCCTCGCGCCCTCATCGGCCTTGTCCACTGAACTCGCGATAAGGGCCTTGATGTTCTTTGCGGCTTCAGCGCTGCGTTTTGCGAGGTTGCGCACTTCAGAGGCAACCACGGCGAAGCCGCGGCCCTGCTCGCCGGCGCGGGCAGCTTCCACCGCGGCGTTCAGCGCCAGGATGTTGGTCTGGAAAGCAATGCCATCGATGAGCGTGGTGATGTCGGCGATTTCGCGATTTCTTTCCGTGATCTCCTTCATCGTGCCGATCGCCCGGCCCACGATTTCGCCGCCATGCGTGGCGCTCTCGGCCGCCTCGCTCGCGAGCTTGCTCGCTTGCCCAGCATTCCCGGCATTCTGCTTCACGGTGGCCGCAAGTTCTTCCATGCTGCTTGCGGTTTGCTGGAGACTGCTCGCTTCTTCTTCGGTGCGGCGGGAAAGATCGTTGTTGCCCGTGGCGATCTCACGCGCCGCCGTGTTAATGGACTCGGCCGCCTCGCGGATCTGCAAGATAATATCCCGAAGCCGCTCGATGGTGCCGTTGCTGTCGTCTTTCAGCCCGGCGAATACGCCTTGGAATTCGGCTTCGATTTTCTGTGTCAGATCGCCGTCGGCGAGCGCCCTCAAGATGCGAGCGATTTCGCTTAAAGCGCTCTCGCTTGTGCTCAGCACCTCATTCAGGCCATGGCTCATCTGCAGCATGAAGCCTGTCTTGTCTGCTTCCGGGATGCGCTTCCTGAAGTCGCCTGCAGCAGCAGCTTTGACGATGCTGGCGATTTCCTTTTCGGCCGCGAGCTGTTCGGTGATGTCATTCCACTGGGCGGCGGTCCCGAGGCGTTCGCCATTTTCACTGAAGACGGGGCTCGTCACGACATCGTAGTCGCGTTCCCCCAGGGCCATCTGCGAGGTGGTCGACCGCACGACGTTGCGCAGCCTTGCATTGGCTGCACTTGAATTGCCATAGAACATGCCCGCGTTGGCGCCGATCACCTTGTCGGCATCGAAGCCTGGAATCTGGCGGCTGAACGCCGCTTCATATTTATGCAGCGTGCCGTTCATCGCATTGTTGATGTAGAGGATTTCGCCGTCATCGTTTGCGACCCGCACAGGAGCGCTGACGTGGTCGAGGGCCGCTTTCACGAGGGCGTTGTATCGCGCCGAGTCCGCCGCCGCTTCCAGCTCCGAGCGAACCTTTTCCGCGGCCTCTGAGATTTTCAAGCGTTCACCGGGCAGTTCCGGCATGCGGCTCTTGAAGTCGCCGCTGGCGTAATGCGACATCACAGTCACGAACTCAGTTTGCACGCCGATATGGGCCTTTACCATCTCGTTCAGGTTGCGCGCCATCTCGCCGTAAGCGCCGGGGAAGTCGGCGGGACGCATTTCCTGGCTGATGCGGCCCTCCTGATTATGGGCACGGGCCATTTCGAGCTGGGCCTTGATGAACTTGTCGAGCGTGTGGATCACGGTGTTCACCGCGCCGCCCACTTCGCGAAGTTCGTCGCGCGAATGGCTCTCAACGAGCTGAGAGACATCGCCCCGCGCCAGCCGCTGAGCGCCTGCCTGGATGGATCTGAGCGAGCGCAGCACCGAAAGCAGCATGCCGGTAAACAGGTACAGAACCAAGGCGATCACGATCCCGACGCCGCCAAGGATCATCGTAAGATTGGTCTCAAGCTTATGGATGCGGGCGGCAAGCAAGCCATCGAGCTGTTCCGCCGAGGCGTCGAACAACGCGAACAAGGTGTCCTTGACCGCGGTCGCCCGGCTGAAGAATTCGGTTGGCGCAAGGGAGAGGTCGCCATTCACCAGCGCAGCGGCTTCGTTTTTCAGGAAATGTTCGCCGGCAGAATGCGCTTCCTTGACCTTCGCATCCAAGGCGGACGCCAAGGTGCCGTTGGCATTCAGCGCCTTGGATAAATCCCCCTGGAGCGTCTCAAAATCCCTGCCATAGAACCGTCTGAGAACCACCAGCTCTGTTTTTTCGTCGGGCGTCATGGCTTGCCGCTTGAGGAAGGCTGAGCCGCGGCCTCGCAAGCGTCCTGCACTCTCGATCACATCAGGCATGCGAAAAGCCACCGCATCCATGAGGTAGAAGGAATCCATATCCGGATCGAGGGTCAGACCCGATTTATCCGCTGCGAGTTTCAGGAAATCCAAGATGGACCCGGTAAGAGCGCTATGCCGTTCATAGCTTTCGTCAACTGTATATCGATTGTTGTTCGAGCGTAATTCCGCCCACTGTTTTTTCAGGTTTGCAACTGCTTCCGAGGTCCCGAGTGACGCTGCGGCTGTTTCACTGAGCCCGTTTAGAAGCTCTAGCTGCTCCTCCGCCTTGCTCGCAATCGCACCGAGCTTCTCCCTGGCTGCCTGATCCCCGCTCAGCGCAAGCTGGCTCATGCCGCGATGCGTCTGAACCGCTTCCAGCAAGTGTCGTGCAGGCACGATCTCCATGACGCCGAGGCGCTCGGTTTGTGCGGTCGCGATGTTGGTGGTGATTTCGTCGTTGAGGAAGTAGACGAGACCGGCAAGCGGGATCATGAACAGCGCGCCGATCAGGCCCAGTTTCAGCGCAAACCGAAGCCGGCTCATGACGTGCATGGCCGGCCGGAAAATTGTGTGCAGCATCTATGCTCCCCGGGAGTCCGCAAGAGGCGGGAAGCTTGAGTTATGCCTTAGCGAAATTGGGATAGGATTGATATAACATGTAAAATTGCGGCCTGCCGAGCTGCAAGCGCTGGGGCTCAGAGCCTGTCACCACTTCTTTTTCGTGGGCCTGGTGTAATACAGAATAACGCAGCCCCAGGCCACTCCAGCCAGAAGAAGCGATAGCCCCGCATATTCAAGGATAAGTGAAATCATATCCTTCAATCTCGCTGTTCGTAGTAGAGCCTTCTTCATGCCACAACCAGGATCTTTTGCACGTAAAGGTTACGTTTACTATTAATCTGGGTAAGGATCTTGCTTGCGGGGATTGCGCGGGCCATTCGAACCGTAGAAAGGACCTTTATCCGGCGCAGATGTTTTCCGTGCTCAAACGTTGATGAAAGGGCTCCTCATGATCGAGCTGTATTATTGGACAACGCCCAACGGCCATAAGATCACGATGTTTCTGGAGGAAACGGGCCTGCCTTACACGATCGTGCCGGTGAAGATCGGCGCGGGCGAGCAGTTCAAGCCCGAGTTTCTGGCCATATCGCCGAACAATCGGATCCCGGCCATCATCGACCGAGACCCTCAAGGCGGCGGCGCGCCCATCCCGGTCTTCGAGTCCGGCGCCATCCTGCTTTATCTCGCAGAGAAGACCGGGCAATTCATCCCGCCGGATTTGCGCGGGCGCGTCGAGGTGCTGCAATGGCTGTTTTGGCAGGTGGCAGGGCTGGGACCGATGGCGGGGCAGAACCACCATTTCAGCCAGTACGCCCCCGAGAAGATCCCCTACGCCATCGAGCGCTACGTCAAGGAGACCAACCGCCTCTATGGCGTTCTCAATAAGCGCCTGGCGGACAGGCCCTTCGTTGCGGGCGATTACTCCATAGCGGACATGGCTGCCTATCCCTGGATCGTGCCCCATGAACGGCAGGGCCAGAACCTCGCCGACTTTCCGCACCTGAAGCGCTGGTTCGAGGAGATCAAGGAGCGACCCGCCACCGTTCGGGCTTATGAGCGCGCGAAGGAGATCAACACAGAGCCGACGATGAGCGATGAGGCAAAGAAGGTTCTCTTCGGACAAACCGCGGCGGTGGTGAAAAGCTAAATCGAGGTGGGCGGGATCGCCAGGATTTCGCGTCCGGGTTCGAAGGCCGATTCCGGCCGAGGGGCTTTGGACGGCTTAGCCGTATCAAGGCAGTGGATCCCGCCCCGCAATTTTCGAGTTCCGGGATGAACAGACACAAAAATCGGTTATGGAGCCGGAAACGCTTTGCTAAACCGGACATGAAAACAGATATAGGCCTACCGTATCTCGGACTTGCGCTCCTGACAGGGCTCAACCTGTTCAATTATCCCGACCGCTACGCGCTGGCGTCGGTTGTGCCGCCCATCAAGGCAGACCTTCAACTCTCCGACGGCGAAATCGGATGGCTGACCTCGGCCTTCATGATCGGCTATTTCGCCACGTCGCCCGTCTTCGGCTATCTGGGAGACCGTTGGCCGCGCAAGGGCCTTATCGTGTTCGGCGTGACCTTCTGGAGCCTTGGCACGATCCTCAGCGGATTTGCCGACGATTACTGGACGTTGCTTGGGTGCCGCATCCTCGTGGGGCTTGGAGAGGCCAGCTACGCGGTCCTTGCGCCGATCTGGATTGCGGATCTGTTCACGGCGGAACGGCGCAATAACGCGATGACGATCTTCGATAGCGCGACGCCCGTGGGGTCGGCCCTCGGCTATCTGCTCGGGAGGCTTCGCCCTTTCGCATGGCGGCTGGCGCTATGGCTTC
>CAWHYO010000009.1:0-128608 GCA_963833565.1 uncultured Alphaproteobacteria bacterium | reverse complement strand
CGACAAATTCAGGGTGGCCGGAAACGATGTCGTCTGGGGCGTCCTTGGTAACAATACCCCCACCATGCAGGATGTCTGGAATACCGTTCCCGCCTGGGCCTATCCTTGGGTTCCGTCGACATCGCGGCGGGGGCCCTCCCGGCACCATGATTGAAGGGACATTCGCCCAGCGCGCGTACGGGCCGGAGCGTATGTCTGGGTCAACAATATGTTCTATGCCGAGTTGAGCGGCTATCGTGCTCAAGAGTGGACATGCAACAAGCCACCGGTTTCAATCCGACCGATGGGTTGCCAAGGATCGATGGCGTCGCACCTTACTGGAGGCTCGCTGTTGAGAAGATCTGGAATGAGAACTCCTTCGAAGTGGGCACCTATGGCATGTATGCTGCCCAGATGCCGACAACCCCGGGAACCGGTCTTCTGACTTTCCCCGGCTACACCGAAAATTCCTCGACGTAGCCGTCGATGCTCAATATCAATATATGGCCCCATCCATGCCTTTACGGCTCGTGCGTATTTCATTCAGGAATGGCAGAAACTTGATGCGACCTACTTCGGCAGCACTGTGTTAACTGGCGCTCCGGGTGCAGAGAAGCCCGATCAGACCCTGTCAAGCTTGAATATTTCCGCCAGCTACATCTACGACCGCCACGTAAGCTTTACCGCTGACTACTTCGATGTCCGCGGCAGCAGCGACGCGACCTACTGGAATGCAGTCACCGGTCATATCAACGGCAGGCCGGATACAAACGGCGTGAGCTTTGACTTGGCGTACGTCCCCTACCCATATGGTGGCCCGGATTTGTGGCCGTGGCTCAATGCTAGGATTGGCGTTCTCTATACCCACTTCAACAAGTTGAATGGAAGTTCGTCGAACTGGGACGGCGCCGGAACAAACGCAAAGGATGCCGACCAAATCTTCCTCTACAGCTGGATCGATTTTTAACGGGCAAGCTTCCGTTAGCTCCGTTAGGGTTATAATTCAGTATGTTGCTAACTCAATCTACAGAGTATGATAAGGCAACGGGAACAAGGTTCTAAAAATTCTCGCCCGGAGAGGAAAGGCTTGGAGGCCAGAAGATGAAGAGGTTCAGCGTAAGATTGGCATTTGGAGCGGCAGTTGCGGCGCTGGTATTTTCGGCGACGGCTGAAGCGCGGAGCACAAGGTCGCCATGACTCCCCGAGGGTTCTCGGCCGAGTTCGAAAGCGCACGAATATTGCATGCTGTGCCACGGCCGGGGAGCGAAGGGTTTTCTCGGCTTCAGGCCGATCCCGCAGCTCGCCGGGCAGCAGGCGCAATATATCGAAATACAATTGACGGCTTTTGTCGAACGCCGCCGTCAGCGCAATCTCGGCTATGTCCGGTACGAGAGGGTCCATAATCTGAGCCCGGACGAGCGGACGGCCCTTGCCGAGTACATGAGCAAGCTCGAACCGGTGACTCACAAGGCGGCCCCGGAAGACCTGGTTGCGGCGGGGGAAAAATCTTTCATGGAGGCGCTCCGGAGAACGATGTGCCGGCCTGTGCGGTATGTCACGGTCCCGAGGCTAAGGGAGATGGCATCTTCCCGCGGCTCGCCGGGCAGCTTCGCCCCTACCTCATTGCCCAGTTGACCAATTGGGACAAGCAGCGCGGCCTGGGGCCAAATGGAGCGGACGACAATTCCCATATCATGCAGCCCATCGCGGCCAGCCTCTCGCCGCAGCAGATCAAGGCAGTCACCGCGTACCTGAGTAGCCTGAAGTAAACCGCGTAGTCCCTTTCACGAAAGAACCGGATGCGAAGGCTCGGATCATGAAACTTCTCGGGTGGAAAATAGCGATCGTGGCAGTCGTATCCTCCTCCATTTCCGCCATGGCTTGCGAGGCGGATTCGGTGTGCGTTGGCGAAACGATCGCCAACAGGAACTGCGTGATGTGCCATGGGCCGGCCTTCCAGGGCTACTTCGTGGCGCCCAGGCTCGCGGGGCAGCGTCCTCAATATGTGGAGAACCAGCTCAAGAACTTCCTGGCCCACACGCGAGACAATCCCTACTCCCAGCTCTACATGTGGAGAGCGGCCGCGAAGCTCGATACGCAGTGGGGCGACCAGAATGGCTACCGCGCTGTTGCAGCCTACTTTGCGACCCTCGAGCCGAAGGCCGCAAAGGATGGAAATGCGGATTTGGTCTCAGCGGGCGCTTCCATATACTCGGGCGGGGAAATCAATGATAACGTGCCGGCTTGCGCCGTCTGCCACGGTCCGGACGCTGTAGGGTCGAGAAATATCCCGCGCCTCGGAGGCCTCTCTTACAACTACTTGAAGAGAAGGCTGCAGCTATGGGGCGCGGGCTATCATACCTCCGCGTCCTACCCCATGCCGATCGTGGCGAGCCACCTCTCAGATGACCAGATCGAAGCGCTCGCCTCATATCTCAGCTTCATCGACTACGGTGAACGCGAAGCCATGAAATAGGCGAATGTGCTAAGGCTAGGTTTTTCGCGGGCAAGGCATCTTGCCCGCTTTTTTTGTCTTTAGGCTTGGTTGAACCGAACCCGGCGCTGCCTTACTCTTCCGGTATATCAGCAAACGATCCTGGAGATGCGCCATGCGCCATATCGGTCATTTTGTCGGCGGGGAGGCTGTCCAGGGAAAGTCGGGCAGGTTCGCGGAGGTTTACGCACCGCATACGGGCGAAGTCCAGGCACTGGTATCGCTTGCAAGCGAGGCTGAGGTCGCTGAGGTCGTTGCGAACGCGAAGGCGGCGCAGCCGGGATGGGCGGCGCAGAACCCGCAGAAGCGCGCCCGCGTGATGATGAAGTTCCTGGAGGTGATCGCCAAGGAAATGCGGCCTCTGGCCGAGCTTCTTTCTTCCGAGCACGGCAAGACGTTCCCGGACAGCATGGGCGACATCCAGCGCGGCCTCGAAGTGGTGGAGTTCGCAATTGGCGCTCCGCATCTCCTGAAGGGCGACTTCACCGACAGTGCAGGCCCCGGCATCGATATGTATTCGATGCGCCAGCCGCTCGGCGTGGTGGCCGGGATCACACCGTTCAACTTTCCGGCCATGATCCCGCTTTGGAAAGCCGCGCCCGCAATAGTGGCCGGCAACGCCTTCGTGCTGAAGCCGTCCGAGCGCGACCCGAGCGTGCCGATCCGCCTAGCCGAACTTTTCCTGGAGGCGGGATTGCCTGCGGGCATCTTCAATGTGGTGAACGGCGACAAAGAAGCCGTTGATGCGATCCTCACGCACCCCGACGTGAAGGCCGTGGGCTTCGTAGGCTCGACCGCGATTGCGCATCACGTCTATTCGCTCGGCACGGCGCACGGAAAGCGCGTGCAGGCTTTCGGCGGCGCGAAGAACCACATGATCGTCATGCCCGACGCCGACATGGATCAGGCGGTGGATGCGCTCATCGGCGCTGGCTACGGCTCGGCGGGCGAGCGCTGCATGGCGATCTCGGTGGCGGTGCCGGTGGGCGAGGGGACAGCAGACCGCCTAATCGACAAACTCACCCCAAGAGTGGAAAGCCTGAAGGTGGCCCCCTACACCGATGAGAAGGCCGACTTCGGCCCCCTCGTGACGGGGGCCGCGCTGAAGCGCGTGAAGGACCTCGTGCAGATCGGCGTCGAAGAGGGCGCCAAACTCGTCGTCGACGGACGCGGCTTCAAGATGCAGGGCTACGAAAAGGGGTTCTTCATGGGAGCCTGCCTCTTCGACCACGTGAAGCCCGGCATGCGCATCTATCGGGAGGAAATCTTCGGCCCCGTGCTTTCGGTGGTCCGCGCGCATGATTATGAAGAGGGACTCGCGCTCGCCAACGATCACGAATACGGCAATGGCGTCGCGATCTTCACCCGCGACGGCGATGCCGCCCGCGATTTCGCCTCGCGCGTGAATGTCGGCATGGTTGGCATCAACGTGCCGATCCCGGTGCCGCTCGCCTATCACACCTTCGGCGGCTGGAAGAAATCCATGTTCGGCGACCTGAACCAGCACGGACCCGATTTGATGCGCTTCTATACGAAGACGAAGACTGTGACCGCGCGCTGGCCGAGCGGCGTGAAAGAAGGCGCGGAATTCGTCATTCCAACCATGAAGTAGCCGTGGTGCGCTCTACCAAAGATTGCACCACCAATTGCACCACCACTCGACGACATAATACCAATTGAGAACCAAAAGAATCGCCAGGATGGCGATCACGACCACGAGCGGCACCGTCCAGTTGGCGATGAACCATTTGCGCGAGACAACGGCCCATTCCTGCCATATGACCGCGGCTTCGCCGGCCTCGAAGGCGATTGAGCCCAGGATGAGAAGGCCGAGCAGCGCGAGCGTGTAGATGCCGACAGGATAGCTGAGGCACATCCCGCAGCGCCAGGTATCGAGCCACATCAGCCAGATCAACGTAGTGGCCACAAGGAAGCTTACGAACGCCAATACGCCGAGACTGAAAATAATGAAAAAGCGTAACGCAAAAGCCGCCAACACGACTCGCTCTCCCTCTCACGCCCGCGCCTTTTAAGAAAATACGCGCCATAGCCTTAATCTTACGTGCACGAGTATGGTTAACGGTAAAGGCCGACTCCATGAGGCTTGCGCCGGGGCTGACTCCCCGCTAGTGTGTTCCTGGTTTGTTCTAAAAAACAGGTGAGCAGATGAGCGGAGAAAGCGCTGAATACCTTTTCGTCGTGCGGCTGCGCGAGGATGGCGCGCCTTGGGTGGTTCTACAGCCGAAGAATGAGGGCTTCGCGACCCTCAAGGCGGAATTCGGCCTCGATCTCTATCGCAGAACAAGCCTGGAGGAAGCGAAGCAGCTCGCCCGCTTCCTGAACAGCAACATCAAGTCCGTGGGGTATGTGCCCGGTTGACAACATTGAGGCAAGGTCAATGATAGCGGTCTGCTTCTCGAACGGGGCTATCCATATTTCGCTCCGGGGACTGCAGATGGGGAACTTCTGGAAGGCAAGCTCGTAGTCTTTGCGCAAATATCGCGGCATCATTGGTTTTGATGTCTTTGATCATGAAAGATGCCGCGAACATGATTGTTAGGGGGAGTGCCAATTTCCGAAATGGTCCACTGGTGGCCTGATAGATGGTGGCACCCGCTGCTGTCACTTCAATGATTTTCCATGCCCGCTCGGACGTGAGAAACTCGATTAATGTGCTGTAGTGGTGTGCAAGCACTGCCAAGCAAGAATGCGGCATTTTCTCCACCCGAGAGCGTTCAGCTTCAGCGTTACTCGCGTTTACGCTCACTGCGCCTAGCTAACCAGCAGCCCGCATCCCGTTACCTTGGAAAGCCTCCGCTGCGACCGAGCACAAATGACGACAAACGCGCCATTCACTTCTTGAAGCATAACCCGGTTTTATAAAAAGGCAACACTTTTGAAACTTTTCAAAAATAGACAAAGCTTTCAAAAGCTCACGCGCAACCCCATCTTTTGGTGCTATAAAGAAAGTGGAAGTTGGCGTAAGCCTATCTTGGAGTAGGCCGCCTTTGTGAGCTCTAGGGAAACACATGCGGAACGCATTAAGCGAGCTTGCCTCAATCAACAGCCAAGCTTCTGCTCATCTCCGCGAAATTCTTGAATGTCACGGCATCCGGTCGGAGTATTCAGGCGCGGCCAGGAAGCCGCGTGCACGGCCGAACGTATACTTTGCCGCCTTTGATCCCGTGCAGACTTGCCTGCGATTTCCGCCACTGACGGTCCGATTTTTCCAGGATGCCGTAAAATTCAATGTCTTTACGAATGCTGAGGCGCAGGAAATTTCATTTAAAGTCGCCCTTTGCTGCCAAAAGCATGGCCGGGAATATAAAGGGGCTTTCAGTGCGAATCTGAACACCGGAATTTTCGGCGATTTCCTGTCGGGAGCCATAACGCGCAACGGATTTCTGTACAAGGAGTTGGTTTATGGCTGGTGCGTGGACGCATTTGCTTCTCAAATGCCTTGGCCCGTCATTCCGGATTTTCATTTGCGAGTTAGTGGCTACAGGCCGGTCGCCGTTACCAAACAAGGTATATTGGGACGGGGACGAGGGCCATTCTTGCGTTTCGTCAACGCAGTCGACATCGCGGCTTTGGGAGCCTGCGGCGGACTAAGCGTGAATAGCGTGATGCAGGCTCTGTCGTGGCTCAACGGACCCTGCATTCCGGACGACTCACCTGATGTTGCACTTGATGCACCCGAGAACTCAGAGCGTCTTGTGCTGCCACTTTTTTCTTACGGGTTTCAGGGCGTAGTTTTGGGCTCTTTCACGGGGCTGGAGGCTTCACAGAAAGAACCGGTTTTCAAGGCGCTGGTTCAGTTCGGGCAAAGCTTATCCGACGCGTACGCGTCTTTTCGAAGGAACGATTGCCTGCAAATCCTCAGGCGGGATCGTGAGGCCGATTTAATCGCCAGCGCATTCTTAAATGTCATCTCCCCGGTCGAGCATCTTATTGTTGAGAAAGACGGAAAGTTCTGCTCTTTTTCACTCCAGCGTGAGGATGGGTACTGGGCAAGGTATCGTGAGCTCAGAGGGCCTGCTGCCGGTGAGCTTAGTCAACAGGTCGGGCAGCAAGGCAAATGCTTCACACTACAACAAGACTACATGGGCGATCGCTTCAGGTTGATCGTTAAGCCGGTGGAGGACAGTGAAAGTCTCGACTCGATTTTTACATGGATCAGTCTTGAGGCACGCCTCTCCGAAGCCTTGCAGGTGGCGGGCGCTACAGGAGGGAGGGACCCGCTTTCCTTGAGCATGCTGACTTCGATTAAAGAAGCTCTTGAGAAGAAAAGCTTACATGGGCCAGAAGTCGCCGATAGGAGCAGAGGCGACATTGGACGGCTGAAGCGCCTTTGCATCATCGAGTTGATCATCGAGAATTTTGAGCGTGGCGAGATCGAACTCACAAACCACCTTCTGAAGTCCAGACTGGAGAAAAAGCTCGGGCCACGAGCGCCAATAAAACTCAACGGCTACCAGATTGCGGGGCGCGCCCTTCAGCGAGTTCAGAATGAGTTTGGCGAAGAGTTCAGGAGAAGCGTCAAATTCGAAGCTACTGGTCCTTACAAGGTCCGGCTGAGCTGAACTCACGATAACGGTCACTCCTACTAAGAAGACTTCTCCGTCGAGGCAAAATGAGGTAGTTCTCAATTGCCTCGGTTATGGAGTTGTAAACAACATAGGGGTCTAGAAGTGCAAGAAATAACGCCTGACCGTTATCGCTGTGGCTTTGTAGCAGAGTGCCCTGCTGCCTTCAGACTTGACGACGGACGTATCATTCTAATTGGGAAAAAAGCCGAGTCTCCCATTCTCGATGAGATCTCCGGTCGTATTGGCGTCGACGAATATGCAGTGGTCGTTGAGCCTAGCTTGCTCGA
Organism: uncultured Alphaproteobacteria bacterium; assembly: GCA_963833565.1. GTDB lineage: Bacteria > Pseudomonadota > Alphaproteobacteria > Rhizobiales > Rhodomicrobiaceae > Rhodomicrobium. The sequence continues at coordinate 121,259 of CAWHYO010000009.1, read as the reverse complement.
GAACATATTTCCGAAATAAGGTCCGTATTTGCTGGCACCGCTCTTTTGAAAAAGTGGTGAAATCGATCGAAGTTGTTAGCGTAGAAGGTCTGTCGAGGGTAAAGACAATTTTAATGGCGCTGTCTGAATTCTGCGTAGGTTTCAACCAAGGGCTGCGGCGAGGGCGGTTTGTGGAGTTATGATGTCCTCGCCCTTTTCCAACCATCGCCGCCAGCCGAGGTAGCTTGGCAGATATTTGGTGGCGACGCCGTTGAAGCGGTTGAGCCATTGCTTGAAGCGCCCGCCATAAGCATTGACGTTCTGGATATGCAGCACCTTCTCGTGCACATGCTCACCCTTGCTGGCGATGATGAGCTCATATTCGATGCCTTCGGCCTCGGCGAAGGCAATCAGCGCCTTGTCGCCATCCATGCACAGCAGCGTATCGTCCTTCGATAGCTTGCCCTCAAGAACCGGCCGGACAGCCGCTTCGGACCGGTCCGGCAGCACCGCGTCGATATGCGCGCCGGTGCGGTTGCGGGCGATCAGCACCGGAATTTGCTCAGCCGATAGTCCTGGCTTTTGGGCAACGCCGCCGCGTTTGCGCGCCGCGCGCGGCAGCTTGCGCTGGCCTTTGAAGCTCTCCAGGAGAAAGATCTCGTCAACCTCCGCGATGCCAGCAAGCGATTGATCCTTCGATCGGTTTTGCGCCTTCAGAAAACGATGGCGCCACTTTAAGGCGGTGTTCTTGTTGACTTTGCACGCCTTGGCGGCCTTGCGCACCGGCAGCGATTGATTGAGCGCCCCCGCAAAGCCGAGCCAGCGCTCTCTCTTGCGCAGCCGCGCCAGCGGCGTGCCGGTCAGCGGATTGAAGGTGCGTCGGCAATCGAGGCAGCGGCTGCGCGGCAGGCCGTTCCTCTCCCGGCCCCAGCCTTCAAGGCGGCGCGAGCCGCAGTGCGGGCATTGGGGATCCTCCTTGAGGCGCTGCTCCAGAATACGCTGCACCTCGTCGCCTTCGCCGCGCTGCTGCAGTGCCGCGATTACCTTTTGAGCCTGCGCGTGCGTCAGTTCCGCAACCAGTTCATCGAGCCGCTGCCGAAACTTGCGATGCTCCATCGGGCGCCCTCCCGCCGAATCAGAATACCCAGGGTGCCCTCCGATTGCGGCAAGAACCTACGCAGAACTCAGACAGCGCTATTTTAATCGTAGGATGAACGTAATCGCCTTCTAACGAAGCCATAAGCAGGACGCATCAATAGCGAATAAGGTCTGAATGCTACCCCGCCGCGGAAGCGCGCGCAGTGCGAGCAAAGGCCAGCTCATGGACCGCTTCCGCTATGAGCTGTTCCAGCCGCGCGCTGCAGGCGGTGTCCTCCACCCATCCGTTTTGGATGGTCTTATCCGTGAGGAAAACACCGGTGGCGAGCGTCTTCGCTCCGAAGAAAGCGAAGAGCGGCCGGAGCTGATGCTCGATGACGAGCGCGTGGCGATCGCTTCCGCCAGCGGCGAGCAGCGCAACGGGCGTTCCAAGAAGGGCGGGGTAGTTGATAAGGTCGATAAGGTGCTTGAGGAGGCCGGTGTAGGAGCCCTTGTAAACGGGCGAGCCGACGACAAGAAGGCTGGCGCTTTCGATCGCTTGCAGCGCATCCTCGACCTGCGGCGAAGCTTCGGCGCGGGAGCGTATGCCAAGGTCGGGCACCAGCTCAGCAAGATCGACGAGCCTAGCCTGCGCGCCGGCTTGCGCCGCGATGCGCTCCATGACCGCCTTCACGATCAGGCGCGTCCGGGATGGCGTGCAGGGGCTTCCCGATAATCCGACGACTGTAGGCATCCATCCTCCCGGCGATGGTCGGGGTTTACCAGACAATACCCGTGAAGGCCAGCCTTACCCGCTACACTGTCGCCACTGGCATCACAGGCGAGGCTACTGCGCCGGGCAGCCGGAGCGGCGGCGCGGTCAGAAGAAACCGCGTGCGGCCCGCGCTGCGCATATGATCGGTTAACTCACTGAGCCACCATAACTCGCCCAACGCTATCCCGAGCTTGAACAGGCAAAGCTCGTGGAGGGGCACAAGCGGCCGCCGTCCCGAGCCGGTCTTATTGGGATAGCGCTCCACGGCGACATTATCGGAGATCAAGGCCGCCACCCCGCTGTCGGTCACCCACTCCTGCAGACGCGGGTCGCGTCCGTCGAGCGCGGCGCAGCTGTGGTTGAGCGTGTGCGCGTCGGGCTGCCGGTTCATTTCCATGATCTTTCGCCCGAAACCCGTGTGGAAGCAGACCATGTCGCCGGGTTCGACGACGGCTCCCTGCGTCCTCATCGCTTCCTCAAGTCCGTCGAAGCCAATATCGGCTCTTGCATCGCCGGCAAGCGCGTGGAGGTCGACGAGAACGGCGCGGCCTTGCACGCACCGTTCGGCCATTTTCTCGATGCCGAGCCGCTTTGCTTCTGTGGCGTGATCAGCCTCCATGACGATGTGCTCCCCGCCGCGCCAGCCGTTGTAGAACACCATCTCGGCGACGCCATCGCCGTCGGCGTCGAACTCCGAGCCGATATGCGCGAGCGAATCCCATTGCGTAGAGTACTGCGTGTGAAGCGTGACCTGGTCGTCGCACACGACGTCCGTCAAATCGGAGTTCTCGCCCGAAAGCCGTAGGAGATAGCGGGGCATGCCGCTGGATGTTGCGGTCGCGCGCCTCTTCGGAGGATGCCGGGCTGAGTGAAGAACGTTGCCGCCCGGATAGTCGAGGGGAAGCGAGAGGCAGAATGTCTGGCCTTCGCGAACCTCGGCGATCCCTTGCAGCACTTTCTGGGGCGTAATCAGATTGAGGCGTCCGGCCTCGTCATCGGGGCCGAACTCGCCCCAGTTCGATCCGGGCGGCCTGTGACGCCAACGCATGAGCATTCCGCGGCTAAAACTCGTCTCTTGCAGTCATAGGAACATAGTCCCGGCTCTCCGGGCTGGCAAAAGGCTACATGCGAATTTGAAAAACTTTACCAATAGAAATTAGCTTTTGTCGGGCTTCTTCTTTTCTCGAGTGTAACGGTGCATTTGAACCTTCTCCACCGTTGCCACTCCCCCCGATATGAGCTTGTCCAGGACATCGAAAAAGGCATTCACCTTTTCTTCAGAGTCGAGAATTTCAACCACAACAGGCAAGTCTCTGGACCACCGCAAGATTTTCTCAGCGCGCAGCCCGCTTGTGGCGCCGAAACCCATGTAGCCCTTGAAGACCGTCGCGCCTGCCAGACGTGATGCCTGCGCCTGCACCACGATTTCTTCGTAGAGAGGGCGGCCCTTGTACTTGTCGTCCTCGCCGACAAAGATGCGCAACCTGACCGCCGTCTCCACGCGCCTCATTCGACCCTCCATGCCCGAATGGCCTCCCCCCTAATTAGAAGATCATGTTTTTGCTCCATGGTAAATGTCGCCGATCGCGCACTATTGACCTCGCTGTTATGCTTTGAGACCAAAAATCCAGGAGGATACCGCAAACCATTACAATTGAGGGAGTTTGAAATCCAAGTGAATCGCTGTAGGAGGGGTGCCTGAGCCCGTGCTCGGGCGAAAGTGTCGCTATAACCCCAGACGGGCGCAAGGGGTAGGCTAAGCGGGATGCCTCTACGGAGAAGATACAGAGTCCTCCGGGGAGAGGCCTCCTATGGTTTCAGGCGCGCGATTGCGGTTTGCGCCACGGTATGCTTTGGCTCATGCGTCGGACCGGACTTTCAACCTCCCGAGCCACCCGGAATCGTCAGTTACACACCCGATCACCAGCCTTCGAATTATTCGGCGCAGGCCAAGACGCAGCATCTCGACATCAGCCGCGATCTCCCGGCCGAATGGTGGGAATTATTCCACTCGCCTGGGCTTAACAGCGTTATCAATCGCGCCCTGCACGACAATCCGAACATCGAGTCAGCGCGTGCAGCCCTCCGCGTTGCCCAGGCCAACGTGTATGCGGAGGTGGGGCAGCTGTTTCCCTTGGCGGCGGGTAACGAGACAAGCCAGGGTGGAAAGGTCGCTACCACGCCCGGGGGCGTGAACGGAGGCGTCGCCGCGCCCGTGGTAGGACCGGGAGCCATGAATCCCTCCTACTACCAGCTTCATACTGCGCAGTTCACGGTTTCGTATGTCCCCGACATCTGGGGCGGAGTCCGGCGCCAGATCGAGAATCTCGAAGCCGTGAAAGAGAACCAGCGCTTCATGAATGAAGCGACGTTCCTTACGCTGACATCGAACATCGCCGCAGGCGCTATCCAGGAAGCGTCGCTCAGAGCGCAGATCGCCACCATCGAACGGCTCATAACGATTTCCAAGGATATCCTCGAAAAGATTCGTCTGCAGCAGCAGGCTGGACAGGTTTCGGGCCTGGACGTCGCGGCGCAGGAGGCCCTTGTCGCCCAGACAGAAGCGACGCTGCCGCCGCTGCGAAAGGCGCTCGCTCAGCAGCGCGACCAGCTTATCGTTCTTTCGGGCCATCTCCCTGGAGAAGGATTGCCGGAGCGCTTTGAATTCCCGGATCTCAAGCTTCCCAAGAAGCTACCGGTCTTGTTGCCGTCGGATCTCGTTTCGCAGCGGCCCGACGTCCGGGCGGCCGAGGAGAACTTCCATGCGGCTTGCGCACTCGTTGGAGTTGCGATCGCAAACAGGCTTCCGCAAGTCTCTCTCTCAGGCGATATCGGCCGAAGCGGAATTTCCCTTAACCAGCTTTTCAGTAATAATCCGGCATTCTTTTTCTATACTGGTATAGCGTCTGCATCCCAGGTGCTTTTTGATGGCTTTACCTTGCAGCAGAGGCAACGCGCAGCCGAAGCAGGCGTCGATCAGGCCGCGGCCGATTATCGGCTTGCCGTTCTGACAGCATTCCAGAATGTTGCGGACACATTGTATGCAATCCGCTATGACACGGATACTCTCAACAAGGCCGTCTTGGCGGAAGAGGCCACTGCGAAGACCCTGCAGTTGACGCGTACGCAGCTCAGTCAAGGGCAGGTTGCCATTCAAACAGTGCTCGGCGCTCAAACAACGAATCTGCAAGCGTCGCTGCTCGTCATACAGGCACAGGCAAACCGGTATACGGATACGGTCGGCCTGTTTCAGGCCTTGGGAGGAGGCTGGTGGAACCGGAATTTGCCGCCGCCTACTCCCGAGCCTCAGGCTTGGCTGGCCAGTGTGGTTGGAACGAGGCCCGAGCCTGTGGAGCGGGAATATCCAGGGGCAACCGTCGCCGAAACGCGGTGTCTCGTTGATGTCTCCAAAGAGAAATGTTCGGAGCCGTAACGTGATGCTTGTTCACGCACATAAAAAAGCGATTTTTTTATTCGAATTGGCTTTGCTCGCCTCGGGGTTGGCGTGGTCCTCGCTCGCTACCGCTTTGCCCGGCGTGACGTCTGCGGCGGAGCCGAGCGTCGTGCTTTCCGATACGCAACTCGCATCGATCAATATCGAGCCGGTCGGCGAGCATGCTTTCCCGCAGGAAATGCAGGCGGTCGGCAATATAGACTTCAACCAGGATTTATTGACCCAGGTTTTCACGCAATATCAAGGCCGCATCATCAAGGCTTTCGCCAAAGTTGGGGACACCGTCAAGAAGGATCAACCGCTGTTCACAGTGGAAAGCACGGATCTGCTTCAGGCTGAATTGACCTTGATCTCTGCGGCGGGAGTGTTGGATCTCAACACAAAGACTTTGGAAAGGCAGCGTAATCTCTTCAAACAGAACGCGGCGGCGCAAAAAGATTACGAGCAGTCGATTTCCGATCAGCAGGCCGCCGAGGCCGCGTACAGGGCGGCTCGCGGCGCCGTTCTGGTATTCGGCAAGACCGATGCCGAAATGGACCGCATCGTGAAAGACCGCAAGGTGGATGCAACGCTGACGGTGTCTTCCCCGATCACGGGCCTGGTGACGGTTCGGAACGCGGCCCCCGGTCTTTTGGTGCAGCCCGGCAACCCGCCGCCGGTCTATATTGTGGCGGATACGTCGATCATGTGGATGATCGCGAATGTGCCCGAAAGTGAAGCCGCGGATTTGAAGCTCGGTCAGGCGGTCCGAGCTATGGTTCCGACCTATCCTGGGCGCACCTACGTCGGAAAGACCGTGACCATTGGTCCGAACGTCGATCCGAATACGCGCCGCGTCTTTGTCCGCTCCGAGATCGCAGATCCCGATTACGATCTCCGCGCCGGCATGTTCGCGACCTTCGTTATCACGTTCGCGCCACCGAAAAAGGCGGTCGCAGTCCCACAGGATGCCGTTGTCCGCGAAGGCGACGGAAGCATGACCGTCTGGACGACGAAGGACGGCCACACATTTTATCAGCGCGTGATCAAAACCGGCCTGGCGAATGATGGGTTAATCGAGGTGCTCGAAGGGCTGAGAGCCGGTGAGCGTATCGCCACGGGCGGCTCGATTTTCATTGCCAATCAATACGCCAATGCGGGCCAGTGATGCCGGAAGCCGTGCGATGTCATTCTCATGAGGTAGACGGTGCTTAATGGTCTGGTTTCATTCGGGCTGACGCGCCGGCCTGTGATTTTGCTGTTCCTCGCCGCCTTCGTGGTCGGCGGCGTGGTTGCTTTTTTCAAGCTCAATATCGAGGCCTATCCGAACCCTGCTCCCGTCATTCTTGAAATCACCGTGCAATCCGCAGGTCTCTCCGCGGAGGAAATGGAGCGGCTCTATACCATCCCTCTCGAAGTCGGGATCGCTCCCACCCCTGGCGTGACCAACATTCGCTCGACCTCTTTCTATGGGCTTTCTTTTGTAAGGGTCACCTTCGAATACGGGGTTGAATATTACTTTGCCTTGCAACAAACGCAGATCAGCCTTCTGCAGAACGTCAGTCTTCCCAATAATGTGCAGCCACAAATCCAGGGGTCGAGCCTCGTCGGGGAAATCTTTCGCTACCAAGTGACCGGCCCCAAGCACTTCGGCATCACGAATTTGCGCACCATCCAGGACTGGATACTGCAACGCCGCTTTCTAACCGTCCCGGGTGTCGTGCAAGTCAACACTTGGGGCGGTACGACCAAAGAGTTCGAGGTGGAAGCCGACCTCAATAAACTCGAAGGTTACAATCTGACGTTGGCTCAGCTCGTGAGCGCCATCAGCAACGCCAATGTGAATGTGGGTGCGCGCACCATCAATATCGGGAAGCAGTCCGTTACCATTAGAGGCATCGGCCTCATCAACGATGGCGGCGACACGGACCTCATCTTGGGGCGCAAGGTCAACGACATCGAGAACATCACGCTTGGCCAGTTCAACGGCGTGCCGGTTCAGATCAAGGATGTGGCCAAGGCTTATATCGGCTATGTGCCGCGTCTTGGAAAGGCTGGCCGGGACTATGACGACGACATCGTGGCCGCAATCCTCGTCATGAACCGCACGCTTCACACGAACGATGTCATTCCGCGCATCAAGGCCGAGGTCGAGAAGATCAACAGCGACGGGAGTTTGCCGCCCGGCGTGAAGCTCGTCCCTTATTACGACCGCTCGACGCTCGTCAACGTCACGACGAGCACGGTGCTTCACAACCTCCTCTTTGGATGCCTGCTCGTCTTCGTCATCCAATGGATTTTTCTCGGAGATTTGCGAAGCGCGATCATCGTCGGCGTCAACATCCCGTTCGCCCTCTTCTTCAGCATCATCATTTTCGTTTTGCGGGGCGAGGACGCAAACCTTCTTTCTCTCGGCGCCGTCGACTTCGGCATCATCGTCGACTTCGGCCGTCATCGTCGTAGAAAACATCTTCCGGGTGTTCCAGGCGCAGGAACGCGAGGAACTGCTTTCGCGCGCAGATACCTATCCGTTCGGAAAGCAAGTGAAGATACGAGCCTTCTGACCCGCATGCGGCTCATTTACATCGCCGCCACGCAAGTCGATAACGCTGTCCTGTTCTCGACCTGCGTCACGCTCGCCGCCTTCATTCCGCTTTTCACGATGCAGGGCGTCGAGGGGCAGATCTTCAACCCAATGGCGCGGACTTACGGCTATGCGCTGGTGGGCGCCTTGCTGGCGACGTTCACAGTCACGCCGGTGCTGGCATCCTTCATGATTCCCGAGCATGTCCAGGAGACAGAGACCATTATCGTGCGGGCAATCCGCGCCGCTTACACACCGTTTTTACGGTTCGCGCTGAGAGCGCGCCGGCTTATCGTCCTCATCGGCCTTGTCTTTCTCGGCTTTAGCATTTTCCTCGCCTCGAACCTCGGTACGGAATTTCTGCCGGCGCTGGAAGAGGGCAATCTCTGGATCCGCGCGTCGATGCCGCCGACGATCTCTCTCGAAGCGGGCATGCCCGTCGTGAACCGGATGCGCGAAATCATCAAAAGCCATCCGGAAGTCATCACGGTCGTCTCGCAGCATGGCCGCCCCGACAATGGCAGCGACGCAACCGGCTTTTTCAACGCGGAATTCTTCGTGCCGCTGAAGCCCTTCGACCAGTGGGAGCGGGGACGCGTCAAAGACGATCTGGTGAAAGATTTGCAGGAGGAGTTCGCCCGCGAGTTCACCGGAATCGACCTGAACTTCTCTCAATATATTCAGGACAATGTCCAGGAAGGGCTATCTGGCGTTAAAGGCGCCAACTCCATCAAGATCATCGGCCCTGATCTGGCAAAACTCGAAGATTTGGCAAATCAGATCAAGAAGTTCGTGAGCAGACGTTCCGGGCGTCACAGACCTCGGAATTCTCCGCGTGCTTGGGCAACCGAACCTCAATGTCCGCGTCGACCGGGAAAAGGCGGCGCGCTATGGGCTGAACAGCGGCGACATCGCCACGTTTGTCCAGACGGCCTTTGGCGGAAATACTGCCACCACCGTTTATGAATACGACCGCCTGTTCGGCGTCAATGTCAGGGCGGCGCCTCAGTTTCGTGATTCCCTCGAGGCCATCCGCAACGCCAAAATCAACGTGACGACTCCGAACGGCAACGCCTACATCCCGCTCACCGAAGTTGCCGACATCTCCATCGAAACAGGGGCCTCGTACATCTTCCACGAAAGAAACCAGAGATTCATTCGCGATCAAGTTCAGCGTTCGCGGCCGCGATCTGGGCGGCGCCGTGGCGGAGGGAAAGGAGAGGATCGCCAAGGCGATCACATTGCCGAACGGCTATCGCCTGGAGTGGGCTGGAGAGTTCGAGGAACTGGAGCTTGCGCAGAAACGGCTCGCCATCATCGTACCGTTGAGCCTGCTGCTGATCCTGGGCCTGCTCTACGCCTTGTTCAGGTCGTTCCGCGACAGCCTTCTTGTGCTGACCGGCATCCCCTTTGCCGTGGCTGGCGGCATCATCGCGCTCGCCGTATCGGGTGAGGCTTTCGGCATCTCCGCAGCCATCGGGTTCGTTTCGCTGTTCGGCGTTTCGGTCATGAACGGCATTCTGATGATGACTTATTTCAATGAGTTGCGGCGATCGGGCCTCGGCACCTTGGACGCCATGTTTCAGGCCGCGACCCAGCGGATGCGGCCCATGCTAATGACAGCGTTCTCCGCTTGCATCGGCCTTCTTCCGGCAGCGCTCTCCACGGGGATCGGAAGCCAGGTGCAGCGCCCGCTGGCCATTGTCGTCGTCGGCGGCATGTTTATTGGCCCGATCATGCTTCTCATCGTGGTCCCGGCTCTCCAGGTCCTCTTTATCGGAGACAGGAACGGTTCTGAGCGGTCGGCAAGTGAGCAGGAACCGGAGGCGGTCTAGGGCTGATTCCCGCTCGCCGTGCTTTTTCTGTAGAGATAGTTCGCGGGCAGCCCGAGACGGATGCAGGCCTGCACCGCAGGGCTCGACTCGAGGATGATGCGATCCGCCAGCGCCCCGGCCTGCCGGACAAGCACTCCCTCCCAGGTTCGCAGACCATCTTCAGCCCCAAGACCCAGGCGCTCCCGGACCCAGGATGGAGTGAGGCTCACCGCGGCACGAACGAGAAGAGGCTGAACCGGCTGCAACAGCGGAGGGAGGATGCGAGTGGTTCGCATGATGTGCAAAAATTCGAAAATGATGGGCGAGGGCTCAAGACGCGGGCGCATCGCCAGAAAAAGCGCTTGAAGCTCCGCCTCGGAACGCGGGGGATGAGTTGCGCCATAGAGCGCGGCTCCAGTCTGGCCTTCCCGATAATAGCGGTCCCTTTCCGCGAGCGGCAGGGGCGCCGCATAGACGTGATACGCCTGAAGAAACCCGAAGGCTGCTGTCGCCTGAACCCAGTTCAGGAGTTCCGGGTCGTTCGCGTGATACGCTTCGCCGCCGGGTGTCTCGCCTCGCACGCGATCGTGCATGCGCCTGACGCCGGCAATCATGGCCTCTGCCGTACTGCGGGCGCCGTAAATAGTCACCATCGCCGCAAGCCCGGTGCGGCGAAGGCGCCGGAGTGGGTCCTTGCGAAAACCGCTGTGCTTCCAGACCCCGGTGCGCACCCTCGGCTCGGCGAGTTCAAGAATGACGGCCGTTACACCGCCGATATACGTGGTGAACTGGTTTTTGAAGACGCGCCAAGCGACCGACGTCGGCGCGCCGAGCGCCGGTTCGCCCGCGGGGCTCGCGAAATCGATCGCTCGGCCTCCATCAGGCAGCAGCAGCTCCCGCGATACCTTGTCGAGCCGCCTGACAATCGCCCGCTGAAAGGGGAACAGTTTTCCCGCGAGAACTTCCATGCAGCATCAACACGCGAAGGGGAAACACGGATGAACTAGTTTAACACTTTTTTGTAGCAGGTTCTTTCCCTCGGCTCTGGCTGGTTACGCCTCTGCGGTGGTTCCACCCTTGATTTTTCCACCTCCCGAGAGGCGGCCCCTTGTGAATTGCCGGGCAATGTGCAATTTCACTGCGCAGTAGCGGACATCGCCCGCGGCGACGATACTCGTTGCCTTGATCACTCTGCCGAATAAGCGGCCAACCAAACCCGGTTTTAATATGCAAGTTACAGAGACTGTTTCAGAGGGGCTGAAACGCCAGTTGAAGGTTATTGTCCCTGCGGCCGATTTGAAGGCGCGCGTCGAGTTCGAAGCTTGAGGACCTTCAGAGCAAGGTCCGCTTGAACGGGTTCCGGCCCGGGAAGGTGCCGCTCGCGCATGTGCGTCAGCTTTACGGGCGCTCCGTGATGGCGGAAGTCCTGGAGCAGACGGTCGGCGAGACCAGCACGAAGGCGCTGCAGGATCGCGAGGAGCGTCCTGCGTTCCAGCCGGACATCAAGCTGCCCGAGGACAAGGAAGCCGTCGAGCGGATGATCGAGGGCGCGTCCGACCTCGAATACACCATGTCCTTCGAGGTTCTGCCCAAGATCGAGCTTGCCGACTTGCAGTCGATCACGCTGGAGAAGGAGGTCGCGGAGCCGGAAGAGGACGACGTCAAAAAGGCGCTCGAACGGCTCATGAAAGCCAATGTCTCCTACGAGGCTAAGGAAGACCCGGCTGAAGAGGGCGATCGCCTGACCATCGACTACAAAGGCAGCGTGGATGGCGAGCTTTTCGAGGGCGGCACGGGCGAGGACGCTTTCGTAGTCATCGGCTCCAAGCGCTTTATCCCTGGCTTCGAAGAAGGCCTTCTCGGGGCGAAGGCGGGCGAAAACCGCGATATCAATGTGACCTTCCCGGAGGATTATCAGGCAAAGCCTCTTGCCGGGAAAGCCGCTGTCTTCGATGTGACCGTGAAGGAGGTCGCGAAGCCGGTCGAGGCGAAGGCGGACGACGAATTCGCGCGCACGCTTGGCATGGAGTCCTTCGCCAAGCTCGAGGAAGCCATCCGCAGCCAGCTTCAGAAAGAGCTGGACACAATCTCCCGGAACAAGCTGAAAAAGGGGCTTCTGGATGCGCTTGACGGGACGCATTCCTTCGAGATGCCGCCCTCGCTCATCGAAAGCGAGTTCGAACTGGTCTGGCGCAACGTGACTCGCCAGCTTGAGCAGTCGAAGAGCAGCTTCGAAGCGCAAGACACGACCGAGGACAAAGCTCGCGAGGAGTATCGCAAGCTCGCCGAGCGGCGCGTTCGGCTTGGCCTTATCCTCGCGGAGATCGGCAATGTGAACCAAATCCGTGTGGGCGATGACGAGCTTCGCCGCGCCGTTATCGACCGCGCCCGCCAGTTCCCAGGGCAGGAAAAGCAGGTCGTCGAGTTCTACCGCAAGAATCCGCAGGCCATGAACGAGCTGCGCGCGCCCGTCTATGAAGACAAGGTCATGAACTTCGCGCTCGAACTCACGAAACAGGAGGAGAAGAAGGTCACTCCCGCGCAGCTCATGCAGTTCGCCGCGGAACAGGAGCGCGAGCAGGCCCTTCTAGAGAGCGGCGGCGAAGACCACGAACACCATCACCATCATGAGGGAGAGTGCGGGCCGGAGTGCGATCACGACCACGACCACGGCCATCACCACCATCACGATTGAACAAGGCGCAGACCCCAGCGTAGCTAGTTGCGCTCGCGCTCAAATCGTCCCATGTATGCGGTGCGGACCGTTGGTCCGCACCGTCTTTTTCAGCCGCCGAGTTCCGCCCGCGAGATCGCGAGCACCCTCAGAAAAATCACTCTGCCGCGGCTCGTTATGCCAGGGAGAAACGCATGCGCGATCCAGTTGAATTCTACACCAATCAGCTCGTTCCGATGGTCGTCGAGCAGACCAACCGCGGCGAGCGCGCCTTCGATATCTTTTCCCGGCTTCTGAAGGAGCGCATCATCTTCCTGACCGGCGTCGTGGAGGACAACATGGCCTCCCTCGTCACGGCGCAGCTCCTCTTCCTTGAATTGGAAAACCCGAAAAAGGAAATCGCCATGTACATCAATTCGCCGGGCGGACATGTGACATCCGGCCTCGGGATGTACGACACCATGCAGTTCATTCGCCCGCCCGTTTCAACTCTTTGTGTAGGTCAGGCTGCGTCGATGGGCTCGCTTCTGCTTGCTGCGGGCGAACCCGGCATGCGCTATTGCCTTCCCAACGCGCGAGTGATGGTGCACCAGCCTTCCGCCGGCTTCCAGGGTCAGGCGAGCGACATCGAGAGGCACGCCGAGGACATCCTCAAGACCAAGCGCCGCCTCAACGAGATCTACGTGAAGCACACGGGCCAGCCATATGAAGTCATTGAACGCACCCTGGATCGTGACCATTTCATGACAGCGGAGCAGGCCAAAGCCTTCGGCATCATCGACGAGGTGCTCACCAAGCGCGCGTCGGCCGACGAAGCCGGCTCCGGCCGCTCATAGGAAGCTCTGTTGCTTCCTTGCGAACGAGATGCGACATTTTTAACTGCCTGGAAAGTATAAGAGGTTCAACCTAGCGCTCTGCCTCTCCAGGTTCGGCGAATCGAAATTATGGACAATCGCCGCAGAAGCCGTAAGACTATGGGGAAGCGTACAAGGAAGGTGGGGCGGCGAGGCGGGCTTGAGGGTGGCGGTTAACGTGGGAGAAACCAGCTTCCGGTCATCAGTCAGGCACAATGCAAGGCCAACTTTCCTGGTATGTGGGTGCTAAGGTAGGTCAATGACGAAAGAAAGCAGGGGTCACGACTCCAAGAATACGCTCTACTGCTCCTTCTGCGGCAAGAGCCAGCACGAAGTGCGTAAGCTCATTGCAGGGCCTACCGTTTTCATCTGCGATGAATGCGTTGAGCTTTGCATGGACATCATCCGCGAGGAGAACAAAAACTCCTATGTGAAGTCTCGCGATGGCGTCCCAACCCCTCAGGAAATCTGCAACGTTCTCGACGATTATGTGATCGGGCAGGATTACGCAAAGCGCGTCCTCTCGGTTGCGGTCCACAATCACTACAAGCGCATCAACCACTCCGCGAAGAACAACGACGTGGAGCTGGCGAAGTCGAACATTCTCCTCATCGGCCCCACCGGCTGCGGCAAGACGCTGCTGGCGCAGACCTTGGCGCGCATTCTTGACGTACCGTTCACAATGGCGGACGCCACGACGCTCACCGAGGCGGGCTATGTCGGCGAGGATGTCGAGAACATCATTCTCAAGCTCCTCCAGGCTGCTGATTACAATGTCGACCGCGCCCAGCGCGGCATCGTCTATATCGACGAGGTCGACAAGATCAGCCGCAAGTCCGACAACCCGTCGATCACTCGGGACGTGTCGGGGGAAGGTGTGCAACAGGCGCTCCTCAAAATCATGGAGGGTACCGTCGCGAGCGTCCCGCCGCAGGGCGGCCGCAAGCACCCGCAGCAGGAGTTTCTGCAGGTCGACACAACCAACATCCTGTTCATCTGCGGCGGCGCTTTTTCGGGCCTCGAAAAGATCATCGCACAGCGCGGACGCTCGACTTCCATCGGTTTCGGCGCGAAGGTCATATCTGAAGACGAGCGCCGTATGGGTGACATCCTGCGCAGCGTCGAGCCGGAAGACCTTTTGAAATTCGGGCTCATACCGGAGTTCATTGGCCGTCTGCCCGTTCTCGCAACTCTCGAAGACCTTGACGAGCCGGCTCTGGTGAAAATCCTGACTGAGCCGAAGAATGCTCTCGTCAAGCAGTATCAGCGTCTCTTCGAGATGGAAGGCGTGCAGCTTGACTCTCTCGAACGAGGCTCTGAAATCTGTCTCGCGCAAGGCCATCGAGCGCAAGACAGGGGCGCGCGGCCTGCGCTCCATCATGGAAGCCATTCTTCTCGACAGCATGTTCGAGCTGCCAAGCTTGAAAGGCGTCGAGGAAGTCGTCATCAGCCCCGAGGTGATCGAAGGGAACGCCAAGCCCTTGCGGATCTATGCGGAACGCCTAGATGAATCGAGTGCATAATGCAGGGGTTTGTTAACCACAAACTGAAGCCTTATGTGTCACGGTCCAGCCAACAATTTCTGAAGCACCCCTCCCGGTGCATACGACGCGCTGCTGTTAACCGGCTTGCGTATTCCTTCGTGGACGCTCGTCCTAGACAGTGTACTCTTGTCTAGGACGAGGCCTAGAGCGTATCGGGCAGGTAGAAGCCGGATTAAACCGGTGACAGTAAGCGGTGGCGGTTTTTGCTGCCGGATTTAGGAGACTGACATGACGAACCCACATTCGGATCAATCCAAATCGGCTGGTCCCAGCGAGATTTTCCCCGTCCTGCCGCTCCGTGATATCGTTGTTTTTCCGTATATGATCGTGCCTCTTTTTGTCGGACGCGAGAAATCCATCAACGCGCTTGATGAGGTGATGCGCACCGATCGCCAGATCCTTCTTGCCGCTCAGAAAAATGCCGGAGACGACGATCCCGAGCCAAACGCCATCTACACAATGGGTACGCTTGCGACGGTGCTTCAGCTTTTGAAGCTGCCGGATGGTACCGTCAAAGTTCTGGTCGAAGGCACGACGCGCGCCAAGATCAAGCGGTTCAATCCGAACGAGCTTTATTTCGAGGCGGAAATCGACCGCGTCGAAGAGACGCTCGGCAATCAGGACGAGATCGAGGCCTTTTCCCGCTCGGCGGTGAGTCAGTTCGAAAACTATGTCAAGCTCAACAAGAAGATCTCGCCAGAAGTGTTGAGTACGCTCAGCCAGATCGACGACTACTCGAAGCTGGCCGATACCATCGCTTCGCACCTCGCCATCAAGATCGGCGACAAGCAGGAAATCCTGGAGCTTCTCTCGGTTTCCGACAGGCTTGAGCGCGTCTTCACGCTCATGGAGAGCGAGATCTCGGTGCTGCAGGTCGAGCGCAAGATCCGCAGCCGCGTCAAGCGCCAGATGGAGAAGACGCAGCGCGAGTACTACCTGAATGAGCAGATGAAGGCCATTCAGAAGGAACTCGGCGATTCCGACGAGCGCGACGACATCTCCGAGTTCGAGGAGAAGATCGAGAACACGAAGCTCTCCAAGGAAGCCAAGGACAAGGCCGTCGCCGAGCTGAAGAAGCTCAAGCAGATGAGCCCGATGTCGGCCGAGGCGACGGTTGTTCGCAACTATCTCGACTGGGTGCTCTCCATTCCATGGGGCGTCAAGGGCAAGGTCAAGAAGGACCTCGACGAAGCGCAAGCGGTCCTTGACGAGGATCATTACGGGCTTGAGAAGGTCAAGGAGCGGATTGTTGAATATCTCGCGGTCCAGAAGCGCACGAACATGCTGAAAGGTCCGATTCTTTGCCTCGTTGGCCCTCCAGGCGTCGGCAAGACGTCGCTCGGCAAGTCGATCGCGAAGGCCACGGGACGCGAGTTCGTGCGCATGTCTCTCGGCGGCGTTCGCGACGAGGCGGAAATTCGCGGCCACCGGCGCACCTATATCGGCTCCATGCCCGGCAAGGTGATCCAGTCCATGCGGAAGGCGAAGAAGACCAATCCGCTCTTCCTGCTCGATGAAATCGACAAGATGGGGATGGATTTTCGCGGCGATCCGGCGTCCGCGCTGCTTGAAGTGCTCGACCCCGAGCAGAACCACGAATTCAACGACCATTACCTGGAGGTCGATTATGACCTTTCCAACGTGATGTTCGTGACCACGGCCAATACGCTCGACATCCCGCCGGCGCTGAAGGATCGCATGGAGATCATTCGGCTTGCGGGCTACACCGAGGACGAGAAGCTCGAAATCGCGAAGCGCCACTTGATGCGGGGCCAGATGGAGGCTCATGGCCTGCAACCCGGCGAGTGGACGGTGAACGACGACGCCATCGTGGAGATCATCCGGCGCTATACCCGTGAGGCGGGCGTACGTAGCCTGGAACGCGAGATCGCGAAACTCGCCCGCAAGGCGGTGAAGTTGATCGAGAGCGGCAAAGAGACGCAAGTGCATGTCACCGGCGAAACCGTTCGCGACTTCCTCGGCGTGCAAAAGCATCGTTACGGCGAAGCGGAACTCGAGGATCAGGTCGGCGTCGTCACCGGCTTGGCCTGGACCGAGGTTGGCGGCGAACTTCTGACCGTGGAAGGCGTGATGATGCCGGGCCGCGGCCGGATGAACGTCACGGGCAACCTCAAGGACGTGATGAAGGAGTCGATCCAGGCGGCGAACGCGTATGTCCGCAGCCGGGCGGTAGCCTTCGGCATCGAGCCGCCGATGTTCGAGAAGAAGGACATCCACGTGCATGTGCCGGAGGGCGCGACGCCGAAAGATGGGCCTTCCGCGGGCGTGGCCATGGTGACGGCGATCATTTCCGTTCTGACGGGCATTCCAGTCCGCCGGGATGTCGCCATGACTGGCGAAATCACCCTTCGCGGGCGAGTGCTGCCGATCGGCGGCCTCAAGGAGAAGCTGTTGGCTGCGCTTCGCGGCGGCATCAAGCGCGTGATTATTCCGGAAGAGAATGCGAAGGACCTCGCTGAAATTCCGGATAATGTGAAAAATGCGCTGGAAATCATCCCCGTCGCGAGGATGGACGAGGTGCTGGGTATCGCGCTCGTCCGCAAGCCCGAGCCTATTGAATGGGATGAGGCTGCGGCACTCGCCGCCGCGCAGTTGCAAGGTCTGACGCCGCCGCATCCTGCGGATGGAGACGGAGCCGCTCTGCCTCACTGAAGGCGACGCTCTTAACGAATAAGGGATGGGGCCGCCCCATCCCTTTTTTCATGCCCGCTACCGAACCACTTCCGCCTGTTCTGAGCGGCGGGGAATGAGGACCGAGCCTGGGACGAAAGCGTCGAACGCAGCCCAGAATTGCTCACGAAATTGGTCGCGTTCCTGAAGGATCTCGTGCTTCGCCCCAGCGATCACGATGTGGGTGCAATTCTTGAGACGGCTTGCGAAGCCTTCGATCGCAGCGGTGCAGACGAACGCGTCGTTTCCAGCGGCGACAATCAAGGTGGGAACCTTGACGCGCTCCATGAACGCAGGGGAGTTAATGAGCGAGATTGAGCTGCTGGCAGCGGCAACCCAGCCAATGGTCGGGGAACCGATTGCGAGGTGAGGCGCCGCGCGAAGCACCTCCTGCGCGCGCTCGAAGCGGAGCCTGTCCGAGGTCACCGGGTTGCTCTCGAAAGAGCTTTCATCCCACGAATGAGGTTTGCCCCCTGGAACGAAGCTGTCGCCGAAACCGAAAAGCGCGGCTGCTTCGGCGGCGGCATACGTCATGGTTTTCTGAGACTCTGTCCCCGCGAACTGGATTTGCGGAGCCGTGAGCACGATCCGATCCCACCAGCAAACTCTTGTCTGAGCGAGGCGCAGGGCGAGATGGCCTCCCATGGAGTGCGCAAGGCAATAATAGGGCGGGGGACAGTCCGGGAGCACGATTTCGCTCATGAACTGGCGCACATCCTCGTCGAATTGCGAGAAATTCTCCGCGTGGCCCTTCGCCGGGTTCTTGAGCAGCCTCGAAGATCCGCCTTGGCCGCGCCAATCCATGGTGGCGACAGCAAAGCCGCGCCTGCGCAGATCGGTGATTGTCTCAAAGTATTTCTCGATGAACTCGGCGCGGCCATGAAAGAGGCACACGGTTCCGAGGCGGCGCTCCGCCGTGGTATCCCAGCGCGCATAGCGGATGCGGATGCCTCCGCGGGCGTTATAGGCGCCTGTGACGGCTCCAACCGGTACCGGGTTGCGCGTCGTGCCGATCAGTTCCGCCATTTCTGAGGCCATTTGCGGCTCCTCCTCATCGTTGCAAAAATTCATACTTCACTTGCGCCGGGATGCTCAAGCACCCCTTGAAAGCCAAGCTTCGCGTAATAAATCAAAGGTCGCAGGCCGTAAGGCTGCAATGATCCGCCTGGCCTTTGAGGCAGGCTTCAAATTCTCGCTTTCTCAAGGAGAACTGAAAATGAGACGTCTTGATCTTACTCCCCTGTATAAGTCTTCGATCGGTTTCGATCATCTCGCGAATGTCCTTGACCAACTTACCAATATCGACACGGAGACGGGCTTCCCGCCATATAACATTGAACGTCTTGGTGAGAACATCTACCGCGTTTCTATGGCCGTGGCCGGCTTCGGTGAGAACGACCTCTCTATCGAGGTGAAGGAAGGCACGCTCACGGTCCGCGGTGAGAAGAAAGGCGAGGACAAGGTTCGCCAGTATATCCACCAGGGTATCGCAGCGCGCAATTTCGAGCGCCGTTTCCGCCTCGCCGATTACGTCGAGGTGTCTGCCGCATCTCTTGAGCACGGGCTGCTGCACATCGACCTGAAGCGTGAGCTTCCCGAGGCGATGAAGCCGCGTACCATTACGATTACGAAGGGCCAGCCGGCTCCGCGCGTGATCGAAGGCGGCGCAACCGAAACGTGGAAGCCGAATGCCGCGTAATTCGGCATTGGTCACCGTTTGAGGGCGGGCGCAAGCCTGCCCTTCTTGCTGCTCCCCCGCATAAACGCCGCTGCGATTTCAACATGCGGCGAGAATTTGAACTGATCGAAGGCCGCGAGGCGGGAAAGGGCGAAGCCGCCCGCCGCCAAAATTGCGGCGTCGCGAGCGAAGGTTGCCGGGTTGCAGGACAGCATGACAACCAAGCCCATCTTCGACGCCGCGAGCGCCCTGGATTGAGTTTCCGCGCCTTCCCTCGGCGGATCGGCCACGACCGCGGAAAACGCATTCAGTTCCATCGGACCGACCGGGTTGCGGAAGAGATCACGCCGAATCGCCTTCACAGGCTTGATGCCGCTTGCGCCCTTGGCCGCCTCGGCCAGCGCCGCTATTGCGACTGGCATTATCCTCGAAAGCGGTGACCGGCGCCTGCTTTGCGCAGGGAAAAGTGAACGCGCCGAGCCCGGCGAAAAGATCGCAGACCGGCCCCTTTCCCACCTTCCTTCCGCCAGCGCCTCGGCCACAAAGGCCGCCATATCGCGCTCGCACGCCTCGACAGCCTGCAAGAAAGCGCCCTGAGGAAGCATCACCTTCACGCTCCCGGCAACAACGAACGGAGCGTCTGCCAAGAAAATGATGTCGCCATTCCAGGATGCTCGAATTATCCCTGCAGCTGGAAGCATCTGCGTGAGCCGCGCCACGCCCAGCGCCTTCAGCTTTTGACCTTCAATGCTGCAATCCAGGCCGTTCTCGGCCGCGGTGATGTGAACTTTCGCTTCGTCCCTGTTCGGAAGCGCGTCCGCCATCGCAGCTTTCAGATGCGGCAAGGCGGAAGCGATCTGCGGCAAGAGGATAGGGCACTCGGCAAGGTCGATGAGATCGTGGCTGCGGGCGGCGTTGAAGCCGAGCCGTACTTCACCCCTTGACTTGCATGCCGTGAATGTCGCGCGCCGGCGGCTCGGCACCGGATAGCGTCTCAGGGGCTCGATCTGCGCGTTCAGCCCCTCCCGCGCCAAGGCTGCTTTGACAAGACTAACCTTCCATTCCGCGTAGGGGCCTTCACGCCAATGCTGGAGCGCGCAGCCGCCGCAAATCCCGAAATGTCTGCAGATGGGCGAGATGCGGTCAGGCGAAGTGTTGTCGATGGAAACCGCCTCGCCTTTCGTGCCCGCAATTCGTGCTCTGATCGTTTCCCCCGGCAGAGTGAACGGGATATGGACTTTCTTGCCGCCGCTAAGCGCCACGCCGTGGCCGTGAGCGCCCATCGCCTCAACTGCAAGGCCGGCAAGCTGGTCCGCTGCAGCCGGGGAGGAGCTTAGATCAGCGGTCGCGTCTGGCGGCGACAAGCGTTTCTTCATTGCCGTTCTGTCCTTTGATCGGCGATGGAAGCGTTCCCAGAACCGTCCATCCCGCCGCCTCTATGCATTCAGAAACTCTCTGAACGGCGGCCGCCTTCGCCGCCTCATCCTTGACAACGCCGCCCTTGCCGATAAACGCGCGCCCGACCTCGAATTGCGGCTTTACCAAAGCGATGAGCCACGCCCCTTCTGCGGCAAGATGAAGCACAGACGGCAGCACCTTTAGCAAAGAGATAAAACTCACGTCGCATGTTACTGCTTCGATCGGCGTTGGGAATTGAGCAGGCGTAAGTGCCCGTGCGTCAATACTTTCCCATGAAATGATCCGAGGATCCGTCCGCAGAGACGCGTGGAGCTGGTCGCGGCCAACATCCACAGCAAAGACGCGAGTTGCGCCCCGCTCAAGCAAAACCTGTGTGAAACCTCCGGTTGAGGCTCCGAAATCGAGGCAGGTTCGCCCCGCGGGCGAGAGTACGAAATGGTCCAGCGCCGCCAGAAGCTTCCGCGCGCTGCGCGCAACATAGCGTTCAGTTTCAAGGACTTCGATGGGCTCTTCGGCGGATACCTCAAGGCTGGCCTTCAGGCTGGTCCTTCCCTCCAGGCGAATAGCGCCGCGCTTGATGAGTTCTTGCGCCTTGGAGCGGGTTTCTGCGATCCCGCGCCGCACGAGAAGGAGATCGAGTTTCATTTTCACAAGTAAATCCCAGGTCTCTGGAGCGCCCACAATATGTATGTTGCAAATCCCTTGAATTGAGGCAATCATCGATCATCTGTGTTGCGGACAGCAACCAGAGCAAGCGCTGTTTTCCCAACTTCGCTAAAGGATGTTGAAAAAGCACATGTGAGAGACGACAGCCTCCTTCGCGGCCGAGGTCGCACAGTAGGCCGTGAGCGCAATACTTGGCGCAATGCCGTCAAGCTTCACTGAAGCAAAATAAACCTCACAACTCTATTGGGATCTTCCAAATCATGATGCTTGTTCGCACCTATCTCTCGAATAGTCAGATCGAGGGAGTAGGCATCTTCGCTGCTGAACCTATCAAAGCGGGCGATGTAATCTGGCGTCTCGAACCGAAATTCGATGTGTTCTTTACCGCGGCCGACATCGAAGAACTTCCTCCTCACATGCAAGACTTCATTGCACGCTATTCTTACCCTCATATGACTAAGCAGGGTATCTGGGTGCTCGAGTCCGATAATGGCCGCTTCATGAATCACTGTGAAGCGCCAAACACAGATTTCACGGATTTCGAGCAAGGCTTCGCGATCCGCGATATCGCCGCCGGTGAGGAAATCACCTGCAACTATTATGAGTTCGATTCAGCACCTTCCAGGGATGGTTCCCCTCCATGGCGAAGGCGGCGAACGGAGAGGCGCACGCCCACCCCTGATCCAACGCCACCTGAACTAGCGCCGGCGCCCTCAAGGTGTCCGGCGCTTTTTGCATGCGCGCATCCTTTTCGCCGGTGCGACGAAGCGGGTTGAAAAAGGGGATTGGCAAGAGGCGAATCGGGTCTTATCTTATAGTCGTGTTGAGCATAAGGGGATCTCGGGCGACTGGGCGCTCTATTTTTTAGCCACCCCTAATGCTCAATAGTGAGCATAACATGGACTGGAACGGAGGATCACATGGCATTCTTGGATAGCGGAATTCAGCCGTTCCGGGGACGGAGCACCAATGCTGCTCCGGCGATTGACCCCGATTTCGAGCTGGAACCCGCGCGCCACGATTTCGACGCCTCCTTCGTCCGCGAAGCCATTCGCGAGCTGAAGCCGCTCTATGCTCGCGTCGAGCGCGTCATTTCACCGATCGAGTGGGTCGGGCATGCACCGTACATCAAGGCCATTCGCGACCTTAAGCGCGAAAAGAACGCCGTCATCCTGGCTCACAACTACATGACGCCTGAAGTCTTCCACGGCGTGGGCGACATCCTCGGAGATAGCCTGCAGCTTGCCAAGGAGGCGGCGAAGACCGACGCCGACATCATCGTGCAGGGCGGCGTGCACTTCATGGCCGAGACATCCAAGCTGATGAACCCGGACAAGACCGTGCTCATCCCCGACCCGAAGGCTGGCTGCTCGCTTGCATCGTCCATTACAGCGGAAGACGTGCGCGCGCTGCGCGCGGCATATCCGGGCGTGCCCGTCGTCACCTACGTCAACACCAGCGCGGCGGTGAAAGCGGAGTGCGATATTTGCTGCACGTCGGCGAATGCCGTGAAGGTGGTGGAGAGCCTTGGCGCGCCGCGCGTCCTGCTCATTCCCGACCAGTATCTGGCGCGCTATGTCGCGACGCAGACCAAGGTCGAGATCATTTCGTGGCAAGGCGCTTGCGAGGTGCATGAGCGCTTCACCGGCGAAGAGCTGCGGCGGTATCGCGACGGCGAGCCCGGCATCAAAATCATCGCGCACCCGGAATGCCCGCCCGATGTCATCGAAGCGGCCGACTACACCGGCTCGACCAGCGGCATGATCAAGTGGGTGAAGGATCACCAGCCGAAGCGTGTCGTTCTCGTCACAGAGTGCTCGATGGCCGACAACGTCGCAGTCGAAGCGCCCAAGACCGATTTCACACGGCCCTGCAACCTGTGCCCGCACATGAAGCGGATCACGCTGCCGAAAATCCTGGACAGCCTGCGCTATGGGAAAGAGGAGGTCACGGTCGATCCGGCCGTCGCGGTTCGGGCGCGTCGGGCCGTCGAGCGGATGGTGAACCTCGTCGTCTGACCTTTCAGACACGGATTGCGCAAGTGGGGGATAGCATGAGCGAACAGCGCACCCAAGAGCCTTTGAAGTTCCGGCGTTTTGGCGGGTCGGACCGCGTTCTTGTCATCGGCGGCGGCTTGGCGGGGCTGTTTACAGCTCTTCGCCTGGCTCCGCTTCCGGTGACGGTGCTGACTCCGAAGCCGCTCGGCGAAGGCGCATCGTCTGCATGGGCGCAGGGCGGCATAGCGGCTGCGATTGGCGAAGGCGATACGGCCGAAGTCACACGCCGCCGATACAATCGCGGCCGGGGCCGGTCTCACCGATCCCGCAATCGCCGAAATCCTGACGCGGGAAGGTCAGGAGCGCATCGAGGATTTGCTGCGCTATGGCGTGCCCTTCGACCGGGACCTTGATGGCAAGTTGCGCTTGTCGCGCGAGGCGGCTCACAGCGCGCGCCGCATCGTGCGCGTCCAGGGGGACCGCGCGGGCAAGGCAGTCATGGCCGCTCTCATCGCCGCTGTTTCTGCGACGCCGTCGATTTCGGTTTTCGATAATATGGAAGCCGTCGAACTGGTGAGCAGAAGCGGCCGGATCGTCGGCGTTTATGCGAGCCGCACGGGTCAGCCGGGCCGGGCTTCGTTCCTGCCCGCGCGTGCCGTAGTGCTGCCACAGGCGGCGCTGGCCAGCTTTTCCGGGTGACCACCAATCCGAAGGAAGCCAATGGCGGCGGCCTCGGCATGGCAGCGCGGGCTGGCGCGGTGATCGCCGATCCAGAATTCGTTCAATTCCATCCGACCGCTTTCGATATCGGGCAAGACCCTGCGCCGCTCGCCTCCGAAGCGATCCGCGGCGACGGCGCGCTTCTTATCAACCGCGGTGGCGAGCGCTTCATGCTGAAGGCGCACCCGAGCGCGGAACTGGCCCCGCGCGATGTTGTGGCGCGCGCTGTCCATGAAGAGGTGACGGCTGGACGGGGAGCTTTTCTCGACTGCCGCTCCATCCATCTCGAAGAGGCGTTCCCCACGGCCTACGAGTTTTGCGTTGAAGCGGGGATCGACCCGTCGAAGGAGCCGATACCCATAGCGCCCGCCGCTCATTACCATATGGGGGGCATTTTCACCGATGCCCGCGGCCGCACCACGCTTGCCGGGTTGTGGGCCTGCGGTGAGGTCGCCTGCACCGGCGTGCACGGCGCAAACCGGCTGGCCTCGAACTCGCTCCTCGAAGCCGTCGTGTTTGGAGCGCGCGTGGCTCAAGATATCGCGGGCGGCGAGGCCAATTGGCGCGCGCTTGGCGAAGCTTCCGGCGTGGCTGAGAACGTCAACCTCGCGGTAGCGGATCCCGCGCATGCGTCGCGCCTCGTCAAATGGTTGCGGGAGACCATGGCTGCGCAAGTGGGCGTGGAACGGTCGGAAGCGTCCTTGCGCGCCGCGCTTTGGTCTCTACAAGAGATCAAAGCGGGAGCAGTGGCTCCGGCGCTCAAGAACATGGTTACAGCCGCGCTTCTCGTCACCGCGGGTGCGTTTGCCCGAGAGGAAAGCCGTGGCGCGCATTTCCGGCTGGATTATCCCGAGACAGCAAGCGGAAAGCCCTGGCACACCCATCTGACGCTGGATCGCGCCCGCGAAATCCTCGCCGATGTAACCGGCGGTTATTTCGGGGAGTTTATCAGCGATGCCCCGCGCAGACAGGCTGTGATGTAACCAAAATCTGCGCTACTGTTTTGTTGAGGTATTCATCCTGCCCTTCTGAGAAAGAAGGGCGGGAAGCTTTGTTTTCACTGCGATCGAGGCTGCTTCATGCAGAACATGGCGGCTCACTACGAGACCGGACTGCAATTTCCCCATCATCTTGCGGCTGACATGGTCCGAGCCGCCCTCCTGGAAGACCTTGGGCTTGCGGGCGACATCACGACAAATGCGATCATCCCGCCGGAGGCGACGTCCGAAGCGGTTCTGGCCTTGCGCGAAGACGGGTGCATCGCGGGGGTGCCCTTGGCTGTGGCCGCATTCCGCGCGCTCGATCCGGACATGATTATCGAGCCCCATACCGCGGAAGGGGCCATGGCTGCGGCCGGGAGTGTAATCGCGCGCCTGAAGGGAAAAACGCGGGCCATCCTCACGGCGGAACGCGTGGCTCTCAATCTCGTGCAGCATCTCTCCGGCATCGCCACGGCTACGCGCCACTTTGTCGAGGCCGTGGCTGGCACACATACCCGCATTGTCTGCACGCGCAAGACGACGCCGGGCCTTCGCGCTTTTGAGAAATATGCCGTGCGGGCGGGCGGCGGGTTCAATCACCGGTTCGGTCTGTTCGATGGGGTCCTCATCAAGGACAATCACATCGCTGCGGCTGGGGGCGTTTCCGTCGCGATCGAAAGGGTCCTGGCCGCGAGCGGCCATCTCGTGAAGATCGAGGTTGAGGTCGATACGCTCGATCAGCTGGAAGAAGCGCTCCAGCATCCCATTGACGCGGTTCTGCTCGACAACATGGCTGTGCCGGAGCTGAAGAATGCCGTGGCTCGGGCAAAGATTGTAAAGCCTGGGATCTTGTGTGAAGCCTCGGGGGGCATCCGCCTTGTAACGGTTCGCTTGATCGCCGAAACCGGCGTCGACATGATTTCCGTCGGCGCTCTCAGCCATTCCGTGAGAAGCCTGGATATCGGGCTAGACTTTTGATCAGGCTTTTGCGCACTTAATTTTCGAAGCAGAATTGTACGGCTTGCGAATATAACCTGGCGGATAGACCAGGCCTTTACAAACATGCAACTCGAAGCAGGGTAGGTTTGGCGTCCCCCAAGGAGCGTTACATGAGCGGTGGGTCCAGAAGAAACGGCAGCGCAGGTTCAAGCGGCGAGACGGCAAAAGCACCGCAGCGCCAACGTCCCAAGACACGGTCTTTGGTCAAGCAAGGCGATATCGCACCCGATATGTCTCCGGCAGGGCTGCGTGAGTTTTATGTAAGCGAGGCCACCAAAGGGGCGCAGGATGCACAGGCGGCTGCGCTCAAAGTGATTATGGATGGACCGCCCTCCTTGGAAGTCAACAGCGAGCCGGTTCAGGCCATCCTCACGGGCGGCGCGCCGGATGATGCGGCGCATCTGCTGAAGGCGCTCGGGCAACCTGCGATAAAAAAGGAGTTACGGCGCACGAGCGACGAACTGGCTGGCGATTGGCGGAGCGGCGGTTACCCCTACAAATACAAGATGCTTCGCAAGGACTACGAAGAGCAGAAGTTTCAGCTGCAAGCAGAGTTGCTCAAGCTCCAGGCGTGGGTGAAGGAGTCGCTGCAACGGGTGATCATCCTGTTTGAGGGGCGTGACGCGGCCGGCAAAGGCGGCACCATCAAAAGGTTTATGGAGCATATGAATCCCCGCGGCGCGCGCGTCGTGGCCCTGGACAAGCCTGGCGATGTCGAACGCGGCCAGTGGTATTTCCAGCGCTACATTCAGCACTTGCCGACGGCTGGGGAGATCGTGCTGTTCGACCGCAGCTGGTATAACCGCGCGGGTGTCGAGCGTGTCATGAGCTTTTGCTCGCAAGCCGATTATGAAGAGTTCCTCCGTCAGGCGCCCGAGTTCGAGCGCCACCTCGTTCGCAGCGGAATCCACGTGATCAAATTCTGGTTCTCGGTCAGCTGCGACGAGCAGCGGCGCCGCTTCAAGGAGCGCCAAAATCATCCGCTCAAGCAATGGAAGCTCTCACCAATCGACATGGCATCGCTCGACAAATGGGACGAGTACACCCGCGCCAAGGAGGCGATGTTCTTCCACACCGACACGGCGGACTCTCCCTGGACGGTGATAAAATCCGATGACAAGAAGCGCGCGCGGTTGAACGCCATGCGCTATGTCCTTCATTCGTTGCCCTACGACGGTAAGAAGCCCGAGCGCATCGGCCTGATCGACGATCTCTTGGTGGGGCGCGCCAACATCATTCACGAACGTGGTGAGCACGACCTAACTACGGGGCGCTACCGCTGACGCCCGTCATCTCCGTTAGGAGCCGGTATCGGGCTCGACTTTTGACGGGCCTTTCGCCGTTCTCTGCCCGCTGATCCGCGCGGTCGCCAAAGTCCACGTTGGCGACCGCGCTAATTCTCATCACCTGCATATACGACCACGGGGAATAGGCCTAGACGGCGTCCTGTTGGGCTCTCAATTGTTTGAGATCGTTGATAAAGGTGCTGGCCGCCGTTTGGGAGCCTGTCGTACTGCCGGACT
The DNA here is from genome assembly GCA_963833565.1 of uncultured Alphaproteobacteria bacterium. Taxonomy (GTDB): domain Bacteria; phylum Pseudomonadota; class Alphaproteobacteria; order Rhizobiales; family Rhodomicrobiaceae; genus Rhodomicrobium. Next base: position 93,852 of record CAWHYO010000009.1, on the reverse strand, counting down.
GCACGGCGCTCACGAGACTTTCCAGATCCTTCAGGATCGTAGAACTGTCTGTGCTCGTGTTTGAAGAAGTCGTGTTTCCCGTCGAGCTTGAAGAAGCCGTGTCCCCCGTCGAGGTACTTGATTGAGAGCTTGCGGTGCTGAGCAAGCTCTGGAGCGAAGCTGCGGCAGTTTGAGCATCGGTCATGTCGTTGGAGCCCAAGTCCTGCAGCATTCTCATGAGGGTGCTTACGGCCGAGGTCCCACTGGAGGACTGTCCCGGCGGCGGTGGGAGGAGGCGGTGCGCTTTGCTGATTTTGAGAGGCGTTCGTTCTGCGACGAACTGTTGACGTCCAAGCTACCGAGGAGGGCTGCCAAAATGCTGCTTGCCTGGCTGGTCGTGTCCGCCGAGTTCGTACTATTCGACGCGGATTGTGTCTGTGTTTGATCCGCCGATGTCTGGCCGCTGGCGTCGGTGGTCTGTTGCTTGTGACGATGATGGCCCACCGTAGTAACGTTGCTAAACGCTACACCTAAGATTGACATGCTCATCTCCCCAAAAGGGCTATTTTTCTCGACTGTGCATACTGTGAAACGCTACGGGGACGAGCTTACATTTCCCAAGATCACGTCTGCTCCAGAATACCAGGAAGCGCCCCTTCAAATATGCCGGTTCCGTTTCAGATTGTAACAAACTACTACATCTTAAGGTTGTACCATAAAATGGTAACAATCTATAACCGGCAAAAATAGGAGCTCGCTAGTCGCGATTGACGGCTAGGAGAAGGTTTGAGGTGGAGCTACTTCACCAGCGTGCTGGCTATCGGCAATCAATGCCACTGGACGCGACCAAAATAAGCCCATGACTGAGCTGCGTCCATAAGGCCAGCATATGTCCTGGAATGCCACTCAAGTGCAGCCGGGCGGCCATTTGCCCATACGGCGCCCGGACAGCCGCGAAATTGTTCAAGCTGACTCGAAGAATCCCGACGCCGGTTCGATCTTTTGAGCGGGCGACTCTGATCCGCTGCCGAAGAATGAGAACAGCCGCCTCTTGCGCTGGTCCTTCTGATGCTGTTCCTGCTTCCTCAGATATTGCACGAGCGCGAGGAACGGATTTGCGATCGCACGGTCGTCCGTGGTTCCCTTCGTGACGCGATACAGGATCACGCCAAGCGGGCGGCGCGTCCTCATCTCGATCGCCCCGATTGCCAGCACGGCGATGTAGGGAAACATCTTTTCGAGCGTTACTGGATCGATGGGCAAGACCTTGGCGCGGTTCTCGATGATTTTCAGGATGCGCTCCTTGCGCGAGAAAAGATAATCGAGAATGCGCTGCCCCTCTTGTGAAATTTGGGCATGACCGAAAATCCTCGGTTCATCCAGGAACCGGTCGTAACGGCGAGAGCCGAGAAACTCCAGCACGGAGATCAGGCCTTCAGGCGTCTGGGCGCGTTTCTCGATGGATTTTGTGATGGGTGGTATGAAATACCTTACGGTCTGCGCCATCAGTTCGTCGCCGAACCCAAACGCTTCCCCCATGTTCGAGAAGATGCGCGCCCCCTGCGCATTCGCGATAATTTGAAAAACCCTCATGGCTCCGCCTCGTTCGCCCTTTTCTGGCTTCGAGGTTTTTCGCCTCTAGGCCTTTCACCCTGGGAAACTCGCTGTACGCAACGACGCCATTGCCCTGACCACCTCAAGTAAGCAGTCGAATCATTACCCTAATAAAGTGTAAACAGAAACTGGGGTCATGGCGAAGAAGCGTAAAGCGCCTCTGCCATCTGAATCGGTTTTATCGATCGAAGTTGTGTTATATTTGCATCATTAATATGGGTATGTCGCCACTTCGGAATATCTGCCATGCGCTAAGCTTGTGCCTACGGAGCGAATAGCTTAGGCGTGAGCTTTAGTCATGCGGTCGACAAAACCCGGAAGCCAGCGGGCGCAGACTCTCCTTCCGCGACGATCGCGACTTCCTCAACAAAGGCTGATGGCGGGCCTTTGCGGCAGCGTGTCAGCATCTCGGAAACCTGGACCGTTGCACCTGAGAACAGCGCCTCGACAGCGCCATCCCTTTTGTTGCGGACCCATCCGGAAAGACCGAGGGCCTGGGCGTTGCTTTGAGTCCAGGAGCGATAGCAGACGCCCTGCACCCTGCCGGTGATGCGGACCCGCACGGTGAACTGGTCCGCTGTTCTCGTCACTCATGCGCAGGTTCCATTTCTGCGATGCGGCAAACCTCGGCGGCGATGCGATCCGCAACCTCGGCGGCAGCTGAGAGAACCGCGGGCGTGAACGGCGCGCCAGTGTCGAAGCAGGCCCCCTCGATGGCGTAGACGACGATCCTCCTTGGGGCAAGTTCCAGAACCCTGGCGAGCTCTATAGCCTCCGCGACGCCGAACGCATGGCTTGATGTGAAAGACAGCTCAGGCGGCAGCTTCTCGTCGGCGAGGTTGATCCGATGGATGCGTCCGGGAGAGCCATTTGGCGCGGCGGCGTCCACGAAAATTACGGCTTCGAAGCCTGCCCAATCTTCGATCAGGGACATCATGTCGCCGCTGCGCACGACCAGCTTTGCTTCACTCGGAAGCCTACCCGAAAGCTTCTGGGCTACCAGCGGACCCACTCCGTCATCGCCGCGGTCCGGGTTACCGACAGCGGCGACGAGAATACCTGGCCGCGCCTTCCCCGGCTCGTCTGCCTTCATGAGCGATGAATCGACAGCTTCAGAAAATGCGTCGAGCAGGAAATGCAAGGATCATAATTTCGGATGCTCTGCTCGCAGCGATGCCTGATGAAATCATCCGGCTGGTCCAGGATCGAGGTCGCCACGTCTTTGAGATCGGCCTCGATGCTCGGCTGATTCTGCGACGTCGGCGGAACGATGCGCGCCGTCTTGATCGAGCCATCGGCCTCGAATTCGTAGCGGTGCCAACAGATGCCGCGCGGGGCTTCCGTGCAGCCGAAGCCGACGCCTGCTCGCGGCTCCAGCTTCACAAACGGTTCTGCGGGCGGTTCATACTCGTCGATAATTCGTAGCGCCTCTTCGAAGGCATACACGATTTCGATGGCCCGCACGACGATGCTGCGGAACGGGTTCTTGCAGACCGGCCCCATCCCGGTCTCGCGAGCAAGCGCCTGGATCGAAGCGGGCAGGCGGTCGAAATTCAGCGCATACCGTGCGAGAGGCCCGACGAGATAAGCGCCCCGGCGCTTCAGCACCGAATGCAGCGCCGTGGAGTGGGCGACATGCCGCTCCTCGAACTCGTTATCGTAATCGGCAATATCGATGTCGATGTCGTGGCTCGAAACGAGGCGGCCTTCGTTGAACGGATATTCGTGCGGATGGCGCAGCGCCACGAATTCGTAGTCCTGCTCGAAATCCGGGAAGGGGAACGTCGCCACCCAGCGCGCGAGCCCCACCGCGAGGTCGCGGGCGCGTTTCAGCTTCTCCGCAAGCTCGGCAAGCTCCTTGCGGGTCGGCACGCGATGGAAGCCGCCCGCCCTGACGCTGACGGGATGGATTTCCCGGCCGCCGAGAAGCTGCATGATCTCGTTGCCCGCCTTCTTGATCGCGAGGCCGTTCTTGACCATCGCGCCATGGTCGCGGGCCATCGCTATCCCGTCGGGGAAGCCGAGGAAGTCGGGAGCGTGAAGCATCACCACGTGCAAGCCGTGGCTTTCGATCCATTCGCCGCAATAAATGAGCCGGCGCAGCGCCCTAAGCTGCCCGTCGACTTTCGCGCCGAAGGCGTCCTCGATCGCATGGACGGCGCCCATCTGGTAGGCGATGGGGCAGATGCCGCAAATGCGCGCGACGATGTCGGCGACTTCATCGTGGCCCCGGCCGCGCAGGAACGCCTCGAAGAAGCGCGGCGGCTCGAATATCTTGAGTTGCGCCGAAGTCACGCGCCCGTCGCTGACTTGCAGGTCGAGTGCGCCCTCACCTTCGACGCGGGCGAGATAATCGACCAAAATCGACTTAGTCACCATGAGCTTCGCTCTCTTTCCGGAACGGTTCGGCGCCAGCGTTGAAGGTGCGGAAGACGCGCTTCAAATCGCGCTCGGTTGCGCCCAGCGCCTGCCATTCCTTCGCCAGCGCGGCGGTGTTCGGCGTTTCCATCGGACCGTAGCAGCCATAGCAGCCGCGCCGGAATGACGGGACAAAGCGCGCCACAACCGGCATGCGTCACGGGGCCGAGGCACGGGATGCCCTGCACCATCACGCAAAGGTTCCCCTGCAGCTTGCAGTCTATGCAAACGCTATAGGACGGGATTGCGGGTTTCCGGCCTGCGAGGTAAGCGGATATCACCTCGGCGAGTTGCAGCTTGTTGATCGGGCAGCCCTGCAATTCGTAATCCACCCGCACATGCGACTTGATCGGCGTGGATGTGGCGAGCGTGTTGATATATTGCGGAGACGCATAAACAGCAGATATGTAGCTGTTCACGTTCGCGAAGTTGCGCAGCGCCTGAATCCCGCCTGACGTTGCGCAAGCGCCGATGGTCACGAGAAACTTGGATTGCTCCCGCACTTTATGGATGCGCTCGGCGTCGTGGGTCGTGGTGATCGAGCCTTCGACCAGGGATAGGTCGTAAGGCCCGTCGGAGATGGCGCTCGACGCTTCGGGGAAGTTCGCAATGTCGACTTCCGCCGCCAGCGTCAAAAGCTCATCCTCCAGGTCGAGCAGAGAAAGCTGGCACCCGTCGCAGGATGCGAACTTCCAGACCGCGAGCCTGGGGCGGTTTCGCGTAGCCATGTCAAATCTCCCGGATGGCGAGGATGCGCGAGATGCGGTCGAACCGCAGCACAGGGCCGTCCTTGCAAGTAAATTCGGGGCCGAACTGGCAGCGGCCGCAAATCCCCATGGCGCACTTCATATTGCGCTCCATGGAGAAGTAGATGCGTTCTTCGGGAACCCCGGCGTCGCAGAGTGAGTTCGCCATGAAGCGCATCTTGCCCTCGGGTCCGCACACCATCGCGAGCGTCTCCTTGGGATCGAAATTCGCGCGCTTGATGAAATTCAAACCTTGCACGCCGCCGACATTGCCGCGCCAGCTCCGGTCCGCATGGTTCACGGTCACGAGGAGATCGATGTCGAGGCGCTGACGCCACTGCTCGAACTCATGGCGATAGAGCAGATCGTTCGGGCTGTGGAAGCCGAGAAGGATCGAAACGCGGCCGTAACGCTCGCGATTGTTGAGGACATGGTAGATGGCGGGCCGCAAAGGCGCGAGCCCGCAGCCGCTCGACACCATGACAACGTCCAGCCCCTCCGCCTCGTGAACCGGCCAGCCTGTTCCGAAAGGGCCGCGCACGCCGAGGATGTCGCCCTCTTTCAGCCTTGTCAGGGCGCCGCTCGCCATGCCGACATCGCGGATGGTATGGACGTGGCGGCTCATGTCGGTGGGATCGCCGCTCATGCTGATGGCCACTTCGCCCACACCGAACACGTAGAGCATGTTGAACTGGCCAGCGGAGAAAGGCGTCCGCTCGCCTGAAACCGGCACAATGTCGATGGTCACGACATCCGGGATCTCGAGCGTCGAGCGGACCACGCGATAAAGCTCGGGCAGGAACGGGTCCGCCCTTGTTTCGTCAATCGCCGTTTCGTCAATGCTTGCCGTAGACGTCGAGGATCTGAAGTCTTGTTGCATGAAGCCGTCCTACAAGGATGGGTAAGAAGCGCTTCATCATCTCGTAGCCGAGGTGATGATCCGCCTCGCATTTCCCGCGCAGGCAGGCAGCATCCATGCCAATGGCGCGGGTCAGGTTCACGGCGCGAGCATCGAACATCCAGCGATAGGGCGGGACGAGCCAGGACGCGCCAACAATATCCCCGTCTTGTAACGTCTCGAAGACGATCGGTTCGCGGCCCGGCGCGGCGATTTCGAGAGCGATCTGTCCATGCCGGATCAGAAAGAACTCGTTTGCAGCGTCGCCTTCCCGGAACAGGAACTGCCCTGCGTTGAAACGATGATTTTTCGCACATCCCGCCAACAGCTCGCGATGCTCTTTGGGGAAAGTTGCAAAAAACGGATGCTCACTCAGAATACGCTCAAGTCCCTCCATTGGTTTCCTCCGTGCGGGCTGCAGGGGCTGTCCTGATCGCGGCAGCTTCCTCTGTTATGTCGATGCCTGTGGGACACCAGGTGATGCAGCGGCCGCAACCGACACAGCCCGACGTTCCGAACTGATCGTACCAGCTCGCGAGCTTGTGCGTCATCCATTGCCTGTAGCGGGAGCTTGCGCTTTGCCGTACGGCGCCGCCGTGAATGTAGGAGAAGTCCAGGCTGAAGCAGGAATCCCACTTGCGCACCCGCGAGGCCGATGTGCCCGTGAGATCGCTGTGATCATCGACCGTTGTGCAGAAACACGTCGGGCACACCATCGTGCAGTTGCCGCAGGTGAGGCAGCGCTTAGCGGCGTCCTCCCAGCGCGGGTGGTTCGGGTTGCCTTGCAGAAGCGCCTTGATGCCGTCCGTCTGCAGGCTGCGCCCCATGCGGCTCGCCGTGCGCTCCGTGACCGCCTGCGCCGCAGCGAGGTCGGCTTCCGTCGCTGCGCGTTTCGGCAGCTGCGCCAGAAGTTCGGCGCCAGCCTCGCTGCCCGCTTCGACAAGGAAGCTGTGACCGCTGCCGTTCAACAGCTCCGTCAGGGCCAGATCGAAGCCGGATTCGGCTTTCGGACCCGTCTTCATGGAGACGCAAAAGCACGTCCCGCCTGCTTCGCCGCAGTTTACCGCGACGATAAAGGCGTTGCGCCTCCTCGCGGTATAGCCCGCGTCGACATAAGGGCCGCCGCGGAAGACTTTGTCCTGAATGGCGATGGCATGCAGTTCACATGAACGCGCGCCGATGAAAGCAAATTTCTGGGAGGACCCCTCCGGCGGGACAATCTCAAGCTCTTCGCCGTTCTTCTTCGCCGTCCAGAGCGTCTGCATCGGCGGATGCAGAAAGCGTTTCCAGGATTGCGGCCCGTGGGCGAATCCGAAGAGTGAGCCATCCTCCCGGCGCTCCAAACGGTAGCGTCCTGCGTCCTGCCGGTCAGTCCAGCCGGCGGGAAGATCCGCCACGCCTTCGATCTCGTCATAGACGATCGCGCCATCGCGAACGGTTGGCCCCAGGACCTTGTATCCGCGAGCATTGAGCGCGCCGATGAGCGCCTGCAGGCCGTCAACGTTGATTGCCGCTTTCGCCTCGCTCATGAAGCAAGACTCCGTTCTCTGTTAGCCATACTGCAAAGCCGCAGGACTTCTATACTCGGGGGATATGGCGCTTCGGTAAATGGGGCAAGCGCCTTGCCGTTTCTGCTCCGCGCCCACCTTGGCGGCGCAACCTTGGAACGTGTCGAAGAATGGCCGAAGCAACCGCGGCGTGCTTTGACCAGGATCAAACCGTAGGTTTTTCATACTGCTTAAATGGCGCTGAAGGTCAATCTGGAAAACGGTCACGCTCAGGTGCGACACCTTGGCGCGTGAACGAAAGTATAGGGGCGGTCGGAATTTTTTTGCTTTTTTGCCTCAGTGCGTAGTTTTTTTTATCTGCGGTTACGCCTCTTGCAAAAGCAAGAGGCTGTGCTCGGCGCATCATTCAAGAGAATTGCTTCGCTTTTTGCAGCATCAGCTTACCCAACGGAATATTATAATCTTTGCCTCGGGCTGGGGCTTATGCGAGAGTCCCGGCGTTTAGAACCGGGTGACACCGATGCTGCCAAACATGACCGCGAGCTGTACATCTTTCAGGCGCAATCCATTCGTCACCGTAATCTGCCTCTGCGCGTAAACCAAAAAGCAATCTTCCAACTTTAGACAGCCTAGATCAACCGGTATCGCCCGGTAAGGGAAACACGCATGTCGGATGCTTATGTCATCGAATTGCAGGGCAACGCCGTCGGTATCATCGTTCGGCGCGATCAAGATGAGCCTGCATACCGTTTCATGGCTGCGCTGCATGGATTCAACAGCCTCGAAGGCGTTGAGTTTGCAGGACCTTTCCAGGCGGAAAAGGCGGCCAGGAAACTATGGCGCGAAAAGCCTTATATTCTGCGCTCCACGGTGGATCACGCCAGGTTCTACGATTGAGGCGACCTCGCCCCTCCTTTACGGACAGGCTTCTTCTAGCTTTTGCACTGCAGCCGCAACACCTTCCAGCGAATATTGGTCTGTCGTCTGCGTCCCCTTCGCTGACGTCGCTTTCACAATCATAGGGCCGCCCGCCACCATGGCATCGAGCAGTTTCCGCTCGTCTGCCGGGTCCTTTGCATAGGCTTTGTCGTCGTCGGCCGAGAGCAAGAAGTTCTGGCCGCCGACTGTCACCGTCGCAACCGCGTTCGCCTTCATGGCGTAGCCCTGCCTGACGCTCAACTCTTTATGGACGCCGTCCTTCTGCCACGTCGTCACGTAGAAAATGACGGGCGTTCGCTTCGCCGTTTTGGGTTGCATATCGGTTGGCGCTGATGCCGCGAAACAGACCCGTCCCTCGAAACCCTCGTGAATGAACACCGTCCAGTCCTTGATCCTTTCAAGAAGGCGGGCCTTGGCCTCGGGAGCGGCTGGTGCGGGCTTCTTGGCCGGCGCGGGAGCGGGTTTTGGGTTCGGCTTGGCGGGCGCCGCCGGCTTGGCCGGCTGAGTATCGGTCTGTTGGGCCACCGCACAGGGAGCTAATTCGGTCAGCATCAATGCCGGAATGATCAGGCTGCCGCGCATGCCAAGTTCTCGTCTTTTCAGTGCTTTTTACCCTTTCTGGATCTCGGTCTACGCGTCAAGGCAAATCGGTTGCCCATCTCATCGGTCCGTCGAAAGCTTGCCGATGCGCGTTCGAAGATGCGGGGCCGGCGCTGCCATTCGATCCGGGAACGAGCCGAGGCTCCGCACGCGGTCATACATAACAATTGCACCGGCCATGGCGACGTTGATGCAGAAAGCCGTCGGAATTTTGATGACATGATCGCAGCGCGACAAGAGTGCATCTGAAAGGACGCCGAACTCCGGGCCAAGGACGTACGCCGCATGGAGCGGGTGGCGGAAGCTTGGCAGATCCGTCGCGCCCTCGATCAGTTCCACGCCGACGAGCTTGCAACTGAGATGGCAAGGTCATCTCGCCGGCGTTCGCCCAATGATAGACCGGCAAGTGATCGGCGGCCTTGGAAGTATCCGATTTTGCCTCGAAAGCGCGCGGATGTGCGCCGATAGTGAAGAAGAACTTCGCGCCGAAGGCATGAGCCGAACGCAAAAGGTTGCCCATGTTCATGGGCTTCGATATTCGTTCTGCCCCGATTGCGAAGTATCCACGCATGGCCCTTGCTTTTCGCGTAAAGTGAGGTGTTTCGACTGAGGTATGCGATGAAAGCTGTTCTGTGCAAGTCTTTCGACGGGCCCGATGCGCTCGAGGTTGGCGATCTTCCCTCTCCCGAACCGGGGACGGGCGAGGTTCTAATCCGCGTTTCGGCGGTGGCGCTCAATTTCTTCGACACCCTGATCGTGCGCGGCAAATATCAGACGAAGCCGGAGTTTCCCTTCTCACCCGGCGGGGAACTGGCGGGGAAGATCGAGCGGCTCGGGCCGGGAGTGGAAGGGCTTTCGGTCGGCCAACGGGTGCTTGCCTATATCGGGCATAATGGCTGCCGGGAGGAAGCGATCGCGCCCGCGCGCAAGGTCGTTCCTTTGCCTGAGGGCATTTCCGACGAAGCGGCCGCATCCATTCCCATCGCCTACGGCACGGCTCTGCATGGGCTGGAGGATCGCGGCCATCTCTGGCCGGGGCACACGGTGCTTGTCCTGGGTGCTACGGGTGGAGCGGGGCTCGCTGCGGTCGAAGTGGCGGCTTGCCTGAATGCGGAGGTGGTAGCGGCGGGCACCTCGGACGAGAAGCTGAAGATTTGCAAGGATCGCGGCGCGGCGCACCTGCTCAATCTCACCGGGATCGATGTGAAGGAGGCTGTTCGGGCGCTGAACGGCGGCAAAGGCCCGGACTTAATCTACGACTGCATCGGCGGCCCTTATGCCGAGCCCGCTCTTCGGGGCATCGCCTGGAATGGACGCTATCTCGTTGTAGGATTCGCGGCTGGCGATATCCCGAAAATTCCGCTGAACCTCGTGCTCTTGAAAGGCTGCGAAATCGCGGGCGTTTTCTGGGGGCGGCACGTCGCCATGAACATTCCCGGCTTCCGCGATCAGATGACCCGGCTCATCCAATGGTGCGTTGAGGGCAAGATCCGGCCGCATATCGACAAAGTTTTCCTGATGGACAAAACGGCAGAGGCATTGCGCGCCATGGAGGCCCGGCAGATCAAGGGCAAGGTCGTTGTCAAGCCGTGACGCCCTTGCCATCGCGGCTTGCTCCAAGTGCAGGTCGGGCTCGGCAGCGACGATTGACGCGGTTCTTTCAAGGGCGGTCATGACCGCAGAGTAAGAAGACGGGCGAATGGTGACGTTCGAAAATGACGAGGCGCGGCATCTGTTCGTGTATGGCACGCTCATGCGAGCGAGCCGCAGCCCCTATGCGCGGCTTCTGAGAACGCGCGCGCAGTTCGTCTGCGAAGCATGGGCGCGGGGACGCCTCTATCATCTCGGGCGCTTCCCAGGCGCGGTATTTGGCGGTGACACCATGAGCAAAGTGCATGGCGAGCTTTTCCTGCTTCGCGGCGCGGCACTTCTGTCGACGCTCGACGCTTACGAGGGCTGTGGCAGCCAAGGGAGCAAGCCCGACCTTTTCTATCGCGATATGGTGGAGGTGCAACCTGCCCGCGGCGCGAAGCTTACCGCCTGGGTCTACCCCTTCGCCGGAGCGGTGAGCGGGCGGCCGCACATCGTTTCCGGCCGCTTCGCCCTATGAGCGCGGCGAATCTCCACTTTATTTACTCGGCAAAGGGAGTGGGTAGGTGGCCGGGCCAAGCCCGGCCGTGACGGGTTCGAGCTAACTCGATCTCGCCCTAATAGGCAGAGGCGATGGCCTCCAGGCCATCCTTGCGGTAGATATCGTTTCGGAACTGGACAGTACCGTCAGGCGTCGCCCATGCGGTGATGTACGTCCAGAACAGCGGCACACGCTTTTTCAACCGCACGGTAAGCCTCTCGCCGGTTTGTTTCATGCGCAGAACCTGTTGAACCGACCAGCCATTGTCCTCCAGAAGCCATGCGACAATCTGGTGGACATTTTGAATGCGCACGCAACCGGAGCTTTCGGCCCGGAAGGTCTTGGCGAAGACGCTTTGTCCGGGCGTATCGTGCATATACACGCCATGCGGGCTGGCGAAGTTGATCTTGACGTAGCCCAGCGGGTTGTCCTCACCTGCGTTCTGCACGTAGAAATAATGGAGCGGCGCGTCCGATGCCCAGTCGATCTGCGCTGGATCGAGCCGCTGACCCTTTTGATAGGCTGCGTGGTCGAGATAGGCGTCGATCTTGTATTTCGCGAGCACGTCCTGGCCGCTGCGGCCCTTGGGGACCAGATCGGCCTTCAGCACAGTTGGCGGAACGACCCACTCCTTGTTGAAATTCACTTCCTCGATCGCCGACGTAAGGAGCGGCGACGGGCGGTCCGGCTTGCCGACAACGCCCGCATGCCGAGAGACCACTTGGTTATTGTTCACCGCTTCGATTTGGGCTGCCGGGATGTTCACCAGGACATACCTGCCGGCAGGCGTCGTTGGGACAATGTTCTGCAGCCGCGTGAGGTTTGTCCGCAGCTGGCGTAAGCGGGCGCTGGCGGGGACGTTGAGCGCATCAATTGTGGCTGCGTCGAGGAAGCCCGTCGGCGGAATGCCGTGGCGGATCTGTGCCCGCTTTACGGCCTGTTCGACGTATGAATCGTATACGTCGGGATACCCGCCATAGGCTTGGAGGTCACCAGTAGCCTGCAGCCGGCGCCTAAGTTGCACCACCGCCGCATGGCTCATGCCGGTCTGCAATTCGATAGGCGGCAGTTGGGGCCATCCGCCCTGGGCTACGAGCTCCGAATATTGCTTGATGGCCGTCTTGGTGGTCGCGATATTTTCCTTCGCGAGCGTCGGGTAACCGCGATCGGGCTGTGTTTCCCATTCCCTGGCGAAGGCGCGCTCGCGAGCGGGAGCGGGCTGATCCCAGGCGTCGCCCGATTGGTCGAAACCCAGCCAATCGTCGAAGCTGCTCCTGCGCTGCTGCTGGGCATCCGCCCCGAACACACCCGCAAAAATCATGAAGGCAGCCGCTACGAACGCAGCTGTGACCCTCTGTTTCATATTCCCCATCCCGCCTTCAAGTACAGCCACATCGAATCTCAACCCTCGATACGCATTTACCCTTGGTGACATCGAATTATGACGACAACGGGGTTACTTCCGCGTTAGCCAAAGGCAGGAAAGAGGCTCTCGCGATTCCGGCGCAGGCGGAAGGGGGCGCCTGGGATGCAGCGGCATTGGTTACACCCAACGCCGCTTGCGCGCCCGGGACTTCTAAAGCTGGTAGCGGATTTGGTCGCCCCAGAAGCGTTCCAGCTTCACCGAAATCTGGTTGAAGTGCTTGAGGTCGGGGACCGAAACGCCACCGACTTTCTCGAGCATGTTCAATTGCCGCTCAAGAAGGCGGTTCACCATCTCGGAAATGGCCTTGCCTTTGTCCGTGAGCTTCACCCGCACGGAGCGCTTGTCGGTACGCGAGCGCTGGTGATGGATGTAGCCGCTTTCGACAAGCTTCTTCAGATTGTAAGACACATTGGAGCCGAGATAGAGGCCGCGTGTCTTAAGTTCCCCGGCCGTAAGCTCCACGTCTCCTATGTTGAACAGGAGCAGGGCCTGGACGCTGTTGACGTCCGTTCGGCCGACACGCTCGAACTCATCCTTGATGAGATCGAGGAGAAGACGGTGCAACCGCTCGATCATCCGGAGAGTGACGAGGTAATTTGTTTTTAGCGTCTGGTCGTCCGGCTGGACGCGTACGAAATCGGCGATCATGTCACCACATCCTGAAGTTGCTAATACCCGCGAACACAACCTAGAGGGGAATTCGTGAATATCACCTTAATTGTAGCAACTTTTACGAGAAATAATGCAAGCGTGTGCAAAAGGCACCGTTGACGATTTGTTTACGTGATCGCTTGCATTGGAAGCACCTCCTGGTCAGGACTTCCCGCGCAGAAACTGGATGATAGCGGAGAAGTCGAGCCCGCCTCGCCCCGTGGCTGGTGAAAAGACCATAAAGAGAAGCAGCTTCGGCTCCGAGCGGGGTGTTTGCGCCGCTCATGCGGGCAGCGTCCTGGGCAAGCTTCAGATCTTTCAGCATCATCGCTGCGGTGAACCCTGCAGCATAATTCCGGTTCGCGGGCGAGGTAGGGACCGGGCCTGGAACCGGACAATAAGTCGTGAGCGACCAGCACTGGCCGGATGACTTCGACGCGATGTCGAACAGCGTTTGATGGCTCAGCCCAAGTTTCTCGCCCAGCGTAAACGCTTCGGAAACCGCGATCATGGAAATGCCGAGGATCATGTTGTTGCAAATTTTCGCGGCCTGGCCGTTGCCCGGCCCCCCGGCATGGATCACTGCCTTGGCCATGCAGGACAGGATAGGCTCGGCGCGCTTGAATGCGCTCTCGCTTCCGCCCGCCATGAAAGTTAGCGTTGCGGCTTGCGCGCCGCCGACGCCGCCCGAGACCGGCGCGTCGAGCATGTCGAGGCCAGCCGCTTCGGCAGCCGCGCTTACCTCGCGGGCCGTCGCCACGTCGATGGTCGAGCAATCGATGAGAAGGCAGCCGCGCGGCGCGGATGCGATCAGCCCCTGCGGGCCGAGATAGATGTCGCGCACGTGCTGGCCCGCGGGGAGCATGGTAATGACGGCATCAGCGCCCCGCGCGGCGTCGTTCGCGGAAGAGGCCGCCTCTGCGCCAGCCTCGGCGAGTTTCGCGATCGCGGGCTGCGAGAGGTCGAACACCCGAAGCTTGTGGCCTGCCTTGATGAGGTTGGCCGCCATAGGGCCGCCCATATTGCCAAGCCCGACAAATCCGATCGTCGCCATGCGCGCCTCCTGAAGCTATTTCTTCGAGCTTGTGAGGGGAGCGGGTGCGAAGTCAAGAAGCGAGGCTGGGCGTGCCCCAGCTGAATCTGGACCTCATATTTTTGTAGAAAATCTTTTTGGATCCGAGTGCGGAGCTTTTTCGATCGCTACGCCCGGTCCTATCTTCATCCCCTCCGAGAGCCAGTTCCGAAACTGGATCACTCGGGATGGAAGCCCTGGGCCTTCCGGCGCAGGCGGCCGGATCGCTATCATCTTTATGTTTCGCTCGCGCGCCCTTGGGCACACAGAACGCTGATTTTCCAGGCCTTGAAAGGCTTGAAAGCCTTACTCCTATTTCTGTATGAACTGGCTCGTGGACGAGAAGTCTGGACCTTCAACGACGCCCCTGGCGTCATCCCAGACACGTAACGGCGCCAAGCGCCTGTATGAGTATCTATACGACGGCAAAGCCGTCCTATTCAGGCGCGTCAACGTCCCGACCCTGGCGGACAAGAAAACCAGCTCCATCGTGAAGAACGAGCTTCGAATCATCCGCATGTTCAACAGCGCCTTCGACGGCGCCGGTGCGAAGGAGGGCGATTACTATCCGCGGGAACTCCGACCGAGATCGATAGCCTGAACAGGGAAACTACGCCCGCGTCAACAACGGCGTCTACACAGCAGGCTTGCGACCACGCAAGAGGCGTATGAAGAGGCAGTGTACCCTTTTCGCGACGCTGGACGAGCTTGAGGAGCGGTTCTCCACTATTACGAATAGCCACAGAACCATCAACCCGACGGGGATCGTTCCCGTCGACCCCGACCTCGATTTCGACGCCTCCGCACAGACGCGATCACTTTCGGGTGAGCGACGCTTTGGGCTGAACTCGTCTGCGGTGCATTTTGGAGTGGCGTCTCGCGATTTCCTCCTTGAGATTGCGTCCTGATGGGCGTTAACCCGCGCCAACGGGGAACAAACACGGCCTTCGTCAAATTTCGTCTCCCATCGCTCATGGGAGATCCATCATGCCGACGATCAAAACGAAGGATGGGACCGAAATCTATTACAAGGACTGGGGTAGCGGCCAACCGGTCGTGTTCAGCCATGGCTGGCCACTCTCCGCGGACGCGTTCGAGGACCAGATGTTTTTCCTCGCCTCGCGCGGCTATCGTTGCGTCGCGCACGACAGGCGCGGCCACGGGCGCTCGGGCCAGACCTTGGACCGGAAACAATATGGACACCTACGCGGACGATCTCGCGGCTTTAACGGAAGCGCTCGATCTGAGGGACGCTGTTCATGTCGGGCATTCTACCGGCGGCGGCGAAGTTGCCCGCTATATCGGCCGGCATGGGACGAAGCGCGTCGCAAAGGCGGTGCTGATCTCGGCCGTGCCGCCGCTTATGCTGAAAACAGAGGCCAATCCGAGCGGCACGCCAATGGAAGCGTTCGATCAACTCCGCGCTTCCGTTGTCGCCGACCGCTCGCAATTCTGGAAGGACCTCAGCATGCCCTTTTATGGCTACAACCGGCCGGGCGCGAAAGTGTCAGAGGGTGTGCGCGAATCCTTCTGGCTGCAGGGCATGATGGCAGGCTTCCCTGCGTCTTACTTCTGCATCAAGGCCTTCTCCGAAACCGATCAGACCGAGGATCTGAAAAAATTCGACGTGCCGACACTCATTCTGCATGGCGACGACGACCAGATCGTGCCGATCAAGGCCTCTGCGCTTCTGTCGTCGAAGCTGATCAAAGGGGCGCAGCTGAAGGTCTACCCGGGCGCGCCGCACGGGATGTGCACGACGCTCAAAAACGAGGTTAACGCCGATCTCCTCGGTTTCATCCAAGGATGAGCAGGGCTTGGCCGGTTCGAACTCTTCGCGGTTTGGAGGGTTATCCTTCAGCCAACGTAGGAGTAGATGATGGACAAAGATCGCATCAAGGGTTCCGCCCAGCAGGTCAAGGGCTCGATCAAGGAAGCAGCCGGGAAAGTCACGGGCGATTCCAAAACCGAAGCTCAAGGCAAGGCTGACAAGGCTTCTGGAAAGGTTCAGAATACCGTCGGCGGTATCAAGGACGCCGTGAAGGGCAAGTAAGGCGCCCTGTTAAGCCCCCGCTAATCCCGGGGGCTTTTTGTATGCGCTTCAATATTCTTTGTATGCGTCTCAATATTTCTGGATCGAAGAAATACTGTTTAACCACAACGTGCGGCGGCGTGTCGGGTTGGCATATGTCACATAAAATTGTAAGCACCTCTCGACAACCAAAGTATTAGACTTTCTTTTGTGGCGCATAAGCCACGTCTTGGGCTAAGCAGTACGCATGAACATATCTTTGCGCCTTTTACGATACGTTACGGCTGCCGCAGACTGCGCCAATGTCACGGAAGCCGCCCGCCGCCTTCAGGTATCTCAGCCTTCAGTTTCGGCAGCTATCGCTGAACTGGAGCAGATGCTCGGCATCACCATCTTCGTTCGCCACCATGCCAAGGGTGTGACGCTGACCCCCGCCGGGCAGAGGCTGATCGCAGAAGCGAGGCTGCTTCTGAAACACGCCGAGGAGTTTTCGAAAACGGCCGAGGCGCTGGGCGAGACCGATCGCGGCGAGATAACTGTCGGATGCTTCCCAACTCTGGCAGCGCTGTTCATGCCCTCTGTCATGCTCGAATTTGCCGAGCGTCATCCGCTGATAAATTTGCGGCTCGACGAGGGCGACCAGGAGCAGCTCATGCGGAATCTGGCTCAGGGCCGGATCGAAATGGCGTTCTCCTATATTTACGGCGTACCGCCGGGGTTCGATACGAGGCCCCTGCTATCGCTTCCAGCGGTTGTATCCTTGCCTGCCAACCATCGCCTGGCAAAAGCGCCTGACGTGAGCTTGACGGAGCTCGAAAAGGAGCCGTGCATCTATTTCGATCTCCCACTTATCCGCGATTGGGTTACGAGCGTTTTCGATGCCCTTGCCATCCAGCCGAATATCCGGCTGCGAATAAGGTCTTACGAACTGATGCGCGGGCTCGTAGCCCGAGGCCACGGCTACGCCGTCCATGCTTCGGTGCCGCTCACGAGTACGACCTATGACGGCGGACATGTGGTTGTAAAGCCGCTGCGCGATAAAGTGCCCCCGGCACAGGTCGTGAGCATCACCCCCGGATCCCATCTCATGCGTCCCGCCGTGAAAATTTTCGAGGATTTTCTGGAGGCCTCGCTGCAGCAAGGCTGGAGCAGGGGTGAAAAGCCCTTTCTGGCTTCAACAGCGGCCGCTTAGCGGTTGAGTAATTCGAAAAGCCTGGAACGCAGATTGTCATCCCGGAATTAGCCTTCGACGCTCACGGGATGCGCTTCATGGATTTAACAAGTTTAATAGGAAGTGCAGCAACCTGCGCTTCCGTACTAAGTTTTTTCCCGCAGGCTCTGAAGGTCATCAAGACGCGCGATGCATCGGGTATCTCGGCGAAAACGTATGCGATAACTGTAGCCGATTTCACGAGTGGACTGCTTACGGCATAATGCTACCGGCCTACCCCTGATCGTCCAAATGGCATATGTCTCTTGCTTTCGGGTTTCATCCTCGTGATGAAGCTGGCTCCAGTGCGAGCGAAAGGGGGGACCGGCGAACAGATTGACCCCGCAGTTTGACAATCATGTAATGATACACCATTACATGACAAATCGTTCTTTTCGGGTTCGGCCATGAATGCTTTCTCGATATTCGCTCGCCGGCTTTCTTTTTCGCCTTGGTTTGGCGCTCGCCCCCCTGATCGCGCTTGCCGCTCCATCTTTCGCTGCCCCGAACGTGGTCGTGACGATCAAACCCATTCATTCGCTCGCGGCCGCGATCCTCGAGGGCGTCACCGAGCCGAAGCTTCTGCTCGATGGAGCCGCATCGCCTCATGCCTACGCGCTGAAGCCTTCCGATGCGGAGGCGCTCAGCCGAGCGGATGCGATCATTCGGGTTTCTGAAAACCTTGAGGTATTTCTCGACAAGGCGATCGCGACGCTGCCGGAAAAGGCGCGCGTGATAGACCTGGACAAGACGCCGGGGCTGACGCTGCTCCCTGTCCGGCAGAATGGCGGCCTCATGCAGGATGCGGGCGCCAAGAGCGAAGATGCCGATGGCCACGAACACGACCACGGCCCGATCGATGTGCATTTCTGGCTTGATCCCGTGAATGCAATCATCATCGCGGGTTATCTCGCCAAGCAATTCGGGGAGATGGACCCCGAACACGCAACGCAGTATCTGGCCAATGCCGAGAAGCTCGAAGCCAGACTGGCGGCGTTGGACGAGGAACTGAAAGCCATCTTGAAAGGTGTTTCGAATAAGCCGTTCATCGTCTTCCACGACGTGACGCAGTATCTCGAAAAACGGTATGGGCTGCATGGTCTGGGCGCTGTCACGCTCAGCCCGGAGCGGCCGCCCGGCGCAAGACGGCTTGCCGAGATCCGGCAGAAAATAACTGATGCAAAAGCAATCTGCGTGTTCTCCGAGCCTCAGTTTCCGCCGAAGCTCGTCGAAACCCTCACTGAGGGCACTGAGGCGAAGCGCGGCGTGCTCGATGAAATCGGCGCGACGATCCCGGCCGGTCCCGGCCAATATTTCGAATTCATGCGGGCTGACGCGGAAAGCCTCGCGGCTTGCTTGAGATCGTAACAACTTTCTGTCATGGCCGGGCTTGACCCGGCCAGAAGCGCTTCGGCAAGACCGGATGGCCAGCCCGGCCATGACAGAGACCATCACCGGCGCTCGAAAAACCGCTCCAAATCGGCGCGGGAAAGCTCCACAAAGGTTGGGCGGCCGTGATTGCATTGCGCGGAATTCGGCGTCGCCTCCATCTCGCGCAAAAGGGCGTTCATCTCGTCGATCCTCATCAGCCGGCCCGCGCGCACGCTGCCGTGACAGGCTATGGTCGCGCAGATCGCATGAAGCTTCGCTTCGATGCCGCCGCTCGCGCTTTCCTTCAGCTCGTGCGCCAGATCGCGGACGAGGGATTGCAAGCCGCATTGACCGAGCAGTGACGGCGTTTCCCGAACGATCACGGCGCCCGGGCCGAAGCTTTCCAGCACGAGGCCGCTTTCGGCAAGCCTGTCGCGATGCTCCAGGACAAGCTCTGTATCTTCCTCGGCCATCTCGACGATTTCAGGGATGAGAAGCAGCTGCCGGGCAATGCGGCCGCCCGCGAGCGCGGCTTTCAGCTTCTCGTAGACGATGCGCTCGTGGGCCGCGTGCTGATCCACGAGGATGACGCCATCGGCGGTCTCGGAAAGAATGTATGTCTTGTGCAATTGGGCGCGGGCTGTGCCAAGCCGCTCCTCAGCCTGTTCCTCGCGGCGGAGCCGTTGGCGCCGCCAAGGGAGGAGCCGCTTCTTCCTCGAAGCCATTCGCGCCGCTGGCTCCGTATTGCTGCCACGGTGCGCGAAGCGGAGCGCGGTATTGCTGCGCTTCGGCCTGCCCGGCTTTGGGAAGCGGGAAGCCGCCGCCGAATGGCCTCGGCGTAACCGATGCGCCAGTGCGAAGCGTCTGCCCCAACCCGGAAATTACCAGGGCTCGGATGAGGCTGGCCTCACGAAAACGCACCTCGGCCTTCGCAGGGTGGACATTCACATCAAGATCTTCGGCGGGCACGGTGAGAAACAGTGCAAGAAGGGGATAGCGTCCTTTGGGGACGAGATCCTGATAAGCGCCGCGAATAGCGGACAGAAGCAGGCGGTCTTTGACCGGCCTGCCGTTCACGAACAGATATTGCAGGGAAGCGTCCGGCCTGTTGAGGGTGGGACGCCCTGCAAAGCCCGATAGCGAGATGCCATCGCGTTCGAGGCGGACCGGCTCGGAGTCTTCCGCAAAATCGCGCCCCATAATCCGGGCCAGCCGATGCCGGACAGCGCTTTCGTCCTCAGGATCGGCCGCGGGAAGCGCAAGCGAAGCGCGCTCGCCCACCGTGAGCGAGAAGCCGGCCTGCGGGCACGCGAGAGCCAGGCGCTTCACGACGTCCGTGATCGCGGCGTTCTCGGCGCGCTCCGACTTCATGAATTTAAGGCGCGCGGGCGTCGCTGCAAACAGATCGCGGACCTCGATGCAAGTGCCGGGCCGGGCGGCTGCGGGGCGCACTGCGGATTTCCTGCCGCTTTCGACGGAAATTTCGAAGCCTCGCGCAAGGCCAGCAGGCCGCGTTACGATGCGCAAGCCCGCCACCGAGCCGAGCGACGGCAAAGCCTCGCCGCGGAAGCCGAGCGTGCGAATGTCCTGCAAGTTCCCGGCCGGCAGCTTTGATGTTGCGTGCCGCTCGATGCAAAGGCTGAGGTCGGCCTCATCCATGCCGCAGCCATCGTCGGTGACGCGCAGCAAGGAGAGACCGCCGTTTTGCGCGACGATCTCGATCGAGGCCGCGCCCGCATCGATGGCGTTCTCGACAAGCTCCTTGACTGCACTTGCCGGACGCTCGATCACCTCGCCTGCGGCGATGCGGTTGATCTCGACCTGACTGAGCTGCCGGATCGCCACCTTCTTATCCTGCCAGATATTCGCGGGTCAGCCGTCTGCCGATCTCAAGGGCGGGCTGGTCGAACGGATCGACGCCCAAGAGGTCGGCGGCAAGGATCGTCTCGATGATAAAATGCATCATCAGCGCGCCGAGAGCGCGTTCGTCGAGCCGGGGCAGATCGATGGTGCGGACGGGGCGCTGAGCCTCGCCCAAGGCTTTCACGATGGCTTTCTGCTCGGCCTGCACAACGTCGCCAATGCTGCGGCCTGCGAGGTATTGTGCTCCTGCCTCGGCTGCAAGTGCGGGCGGAATGACAAGACCGTCGTTTTCGCTCTCCGCCGGGTCGACGCCCACCACAGTGATGAAATGGACGGGTGGACCATCCACGAAAAGCTGGAGCTAGGCTATGCTGATCCGCGGGGCCCAGCGCAGCGCCCGGCGTTGTTCCTTCGCCCCGCTTGCCGAGGCTTTCCGCCCAAAGCTGCACGTACCAGGCGCCAAAGCGTTCCATCCTGTCCGAATAGGGCATCATGACGGAGTTCGTGACGCCCAAATCTTTGGCGAGACCGATGGCGACCGCGGCTCCGACAGCGGCCGGGTGCTCTTCGGGCATTGTCGCCGTGCTGAGTTTCTCCACCACCTCGCGGCCGCCCGCGCGGAAAGCCGCAACATCAAGCCCGCGCGCAAAGGCGGGCAGAAGGCCAACCACGGAGAAGACCGAGTAGCGCCCGCCGATTTCGGTGCTGTGCGGCAGCATGGGTATGCCGCGCGCCGAGAACAAACTGCGCAGCCCGTTAAAAATGCCCTTGATCTCGGGTTCCGTCACGCCGAGGAAGATCTGCGGGATGAGGGCGGCGTGGCCGGCGTCTTCGATGAACTTGAAGGCCGTCAGCGTCTGCGCAATCGTCTCACCCGTCATGCCCGATTTCGAGATCGCGATGAAGCGCGTCTTCGGGATGTCGAGAATGCTCAAGCCCCGCATGAAGGAGTGGGCATCGAGGTTGTCGTAGAAGCGCAAGCGCGGGTGAGGCTTGCCGCTCGGCCCATCGTCTCCGGGGATCGACCAGCCGCCGAGCTGAGCGAGAACCTGTCCGCCGAGGCTTGATCCGCCGGCGCCAAGGATCAGGATCGTGTCCGCGCCCTCCGCGAGTTTGTCATAGGCGGCGCGCGCCTCCTCGATGTCGGCGGTCTCGCCGAGGATGCGGAAGAGAGGGAAGCTGCCGTCTTGCGCCTGTTCTTCGAGAGCTTTGAACCGGGGCGTCAGAAGGGTGAGCCATTGCGTAAGGCGATCTTGGCTGAGACCTGCATCTCCGATCTTCGAAGAAAGACAGCCGTCAATCGATTGGCGGTACGTCATTTGGCGCGAATCCTTCCGTGAGCATATCGTGGTAATGCTTGCGCCCGGGAGACAAGGCATCTCTTGAATTGTTTCAACAACGATTTCACGCAAAACCGTGAAGACAAAGAAAAAGCCGCGTGATGCGGCTTCTTCAGAGATAGTCCTTGGCGAGGGGGATTAGAGCCCGGCTTCCTTGATGCCCTCCGGCTCTCCGACGACTGTCACGATCAGGTTTTTCGGCTCCATCAGCCGTTTTGCGACGCGCTTGATGTCATCGACCGTGACGGCTTCGATTTCGCCGTTGCGGCGGTCGATGTAGTTGATGCCGAGATCGTCAAGCTGGATCGCCAGAAGCTGAGCCGCGATTTTCGAGCTCGTGTCGAAACGGAGCGGAAACGAGCCGATCAAATAGTCCTTTGCCGTCCGCAGTTCCTGCTCTGTCAGACCTTCCTTGGAGGCGCGCTCCAGTTCCGCCTTGATCAGCTCCAGCGACTGCCCGACGCTCTTGTTCTCCGTTGCGACACCGCCCGCGAAGATGCCGACATGATCGAGCGGGTAGAGATAGGTGTAGACGGAATACGCCAGCCCGCGCTTCTCGCGCACCTCCTGCATGAGCTTGGATGAAAATCCGCCACCGCCAACGACATAGTTGAGGATGTAGGCGGCAATGAAATCCGGGTCTTTGCGCTTCAGCCCCTTAAATCCGAATTGCACCACCGACTGCGGATTCGGCATTGTCACGATCCGCTGCTTCGACGTGTTTTCCCACGCGAAGTCTTGCAGGGGTTTGATCTGCGACTTGGCGGGAAGATCGCCGAACACGGTATCCAGCAAGTCGCCAAGCTTTGCTGCGTCAATGTCACCGACAGCGGCTATTTTGAGATTATCGCGCGCAAACATGCGTTTTACGTAGTCGCGCAGATCGTCCGGCGTGATGGCGGACACGCTCTCAAGCGTGCCATTTGTGGGCCGGGCATAGGGATGTGAGCCAAAAGCGAGCTTGTGCCACTCCAGCGACGCGACTTTGTCCGGGTCTTTCTCTTCGACACGCAAGGTTGCGATCAGCTGTTCCCGAATGCGCTCTACATCCGTCTCCGAGAAGTGCGGAGCCGTCAGAGCCATGTGCAGCAGCTTGAAGGATTCATCGCGGTTCTCGGTAAGCGTTTGAAAAGACCCCGACACGTGATCATACGACGCGCTGATCGTCATCTTGGCGGCGAGATCTTCCAGGCGGTTCTGAAAGGCTTCGGAATCGAGGTCGCCCGCGCCTTCATCCAGCATTCCCGCCGTAAAGGTCGCCACCCCTGGCTTCCCCTCCGGGTCCTGCACGGTTCCCCCCGTGAAGGCAAACTGAAGGCTCAAGATTGGCCGGCTGTGATCTTCAACGAGCCACGCCTCTATACCTTTTTTACTGACGACTTTTTGAATTTGCATAGCGCCTGCCGGAAGTGCGGTCCAAAGAAGCAGCGACAACACCGCTGCCGGAGCAATCATCGGCCGAAGTAGCCGGCTCCCAATAATCATTCTTATCATGTTGGTTCATCCGCTCCTTAATGGAAGGCCGCGTTTTGAGAAGCCGGGCGCGTCTCGACTTTGGCAAGCTGCGACGGCACGGGAAGGAGGTAGCCCGTCACCGAACGTTTGCGGTCGAGATACTTTGAAGCAACCGCCTGAACATCCTCGCGCGTAACGGCTTTCAGCCGCTCCGGCCGGGCCTCGACATCGTCCACCGTGCGGCCTGTTGCGAGGTTCCAGCCATAGGTGTGAGCCAGGCTCTGCTGGCTGTCGGAGGAATAGATCAAATTGGCGATTTCGGTCGTCTTCGCCCGCTCCAATTCCTCAGGCGTTACGCCGTTGCGGATGACCTCCTCGATGACCTTGTCGACGGAAGCCTCGATGTCCTCGAGCTTGGTATCACCCGCAGCCACGGCATAGAAGCCGAAGCGGCCGGTGTCCAGCGCAAGACCGCCATAATAAGCGCTGGCGCTCGAGGCTTTCTTCTCGTCACGCACGAGCGTGTTGTATATGCGGCTCGTGTTGCTGCTGCCAATGATGCGGGCCAGAAGCTGGAGAGCTTCGCCTTCGCGATCCTTGGCTGTGTTGAAGCTGGGAGCGAGATAGTAGCGCTCAAACGTGGCCTTGCCCACGCGGCCGTCCCGCAGGAGGACGCGGCGTTCCGCCAATGGCTCGGGTTCCACGGGGCGAACTCTCGGCTGGCCGACTTCCGGATTCGCCGGAATCTTACCATAGGTCTCTTGCGCCAGCGCAACCACCTGTTCGGGCTCCACATCCCCTGTTACGACGAGGATCGCGTTGTTCGGCGCATAGAATTTCTTATAGTGGCGCAAAGCGTCTTCGCGGGTCAATTCCCGGATCTCGGTATCCCAGCCTATGACGGGCGTATGATAGGGATGCGCGGTGTACAGAGCCGCCATCATCTGCTCCTGCAGGAGCGAGGATGGGTCATTGTCGACGCGGCTGCGCCGTTCTTCGCGGATGACCTTGCGCTCGGTCAGCACTTCCTTCTCATCGAGCCGGAGGTTCGCCATGCGATCGGCCTCCATGCTCATCACCTGAGGAAGCTTCTCCTTGGCGACCCTCTGGAAATAGGCTGTGATGTCCTGTGCGGTGAAGGCGTTGTCCTGGCCGCCGAGGCGCGCCACAATTTTCGAGAACTCGCCTGCCGGAACCTTGTCTGTGCCTTTGAACATCAGATGTTCAAGGAAATGCGCGATGCCAGACTTGCCCGAAGGCTCATCCGCGCCCCCAACTTTGTACCACACCATGTGCGTTACCACCGGGGCGCGACGGTCCGGCACCACGATGATCTCAAGGCCGTTCGCGAGCTTGCCGTGGAAAGCGAGCTTCGAAGGCGTGAGCGTCTGGGCTGTAGCTGCCGGGGAAAGGGCTAAAGTCATGAGGAGCGCACCAAGCAGTTTGATTTTCACAAGTCGCGCCACCCCCAACCAACTCGAATTCGGGCGGCTTCCTAACAATTGGTGTTGCATCGGCGATTTGACCATCCTGGTGAAGTGCAGCTGAAGATATAAGGGGCTGAAGCCAAGCCGCCACAATTGTTACGGCAATTTCATTGAGCCCATAGGTCGGCTTCGGCAGCGCTTTCACGAAAAAGCGTTGTTTTTATGCCTCTTCTGAAGAACTATCGCCTTTGATCAGGATCAAACGTCGTTCAGCCAGGTCACGATTGGCGGACGCGCAGACAACACGTCGATGATTTCGTCCATCGCAGCAATGTGATAATGGTGCCCGTCCTTGTCGAGGGCTTCCTTGGCTTGCGAATAGAACCATCTCGCATAGCGCGAATTACGCACAATGAAAATCGGCCACGGATAGATGTCGTTTTCGGCGTAGATCTGGCGGAGAAGGTAAGCTTCCTGAGCGCCCCGGTAGCAGAGCGGGGCATCGAACAGGATTTGAAGCGCCCTCATCTTCGGCTCTTTCGATTTGAGAATGAGCCGGAAGCCTTCCCGATCGTCATACATGCCATCGATGTACATTTTCGCCGCTAAACCATCGATCGGTTCCCACCGTTCGAACCGTTCTTCCTCAGCCATGTCTGGAGATCGCCCTACAAGCTCTACAACACATACGACCCAACCAACGCCTCAGCTCATGATACAGACCTTGGGCAGCGCAAGGAATACATGCAAAGAGCACAACTACTCAAGCACCTTGAAGGTTGCCTGCAGGAGGGCCAGTTTGCGGTCGCGATCCTCGCACACCTCTAATACAAATTTACCTGGGTGTTTATCAGAAAAGATTATTGCCAATATAAGAAGGATGTGCGACCGCAACGCAAAGATAGAGCTCTTCCGCCCCCTTGGGCGGTTTTCCGGACCGGTGAAGATGCCCGATTATCGTACATCGATCTTGAAGCGATTTGAGGTCTTGAAATATCTTTCGACTGGCGCGCTTGACGACCTGGCGGCCGCCTGTGTCTGGACTTCGGCCCCGTCGGGCAAACAGATCGTGTTCGCAAACGAGCCATCCGACGATGTGTATTTCATCATCAACGGCAGGGTGAGGGTGATGCTCTACTCTGCGGCGGAAGGCAAGCCCGTGCTGTTTGCCACGCTTGGAGCCTTCGAGATGTTCGGCGAGGTGGCGGCCATCGACGGGAGGCCGCGCTCCGCCACCGTTGAGGCGGAGGAGGCTTGCACGCTTGCGGTTTTGGCCCGGGAGCAGTTCCTTCGGCTCATCCAAACTTACCCGGCCTTCTCGGTTGCGGTAATGAAGCAAATCGCAGCTCAAGTCCGGCGCTTGTCCGACCGTGTTTATGAATTCAGCACGCTTGGCGTGCAGGCGCGCGTTTATGCCGAACTGCTTCGCATTGCTACCTTGGCCGGAGAAGAAAACGGGCAGGCGGTCCTGTCACCGGCACCGCTTCTCGTCGACCTTGCAGCAAGAGTGAGCACGCATCGGGAGGCCGTGTCGCGCGTCATCAGCCGCCTTCAGGATAACGGGATCGTGCGGCGGGAAGGCACAAACATCAGAGTCCTGGACATCGGCCGGCTTCGCAAGCTGCTGCTTGAGGAGAAAGGTGAATAAATTTTTTTCGTGGCGTGGCATTTGCCAACATGCCAGCCTCCCTTTCCCTCTACTCTAGTGTGCTTCGTATCGTTGCGTCTCCCAGGAGAACAACGAAGGAGCCGTCATGTCGGATGTTATCTTCCAGGCTTTGTGTGCCACGCTCGATCATTTCGATGCGGGATTTGTTGCGGTCTTCCCAGATGGCAAGATTCTGCACGCGAATCGGATGGCGCGGGAAATGATGAGCGGGGGCTGGCCCATCCAGGCGAGCAACGGCTATTTGCAGGCATCCAGCAGAAAACCGACAACTCTTCTTCTGAATTGCTTGCAGCAAGTGGCTGAAGCAGCGGTGAGTTCGCCTTCAGAAGACATTTGCCTGGACATCTGCCTTGCAGACGCCGCCTCTCCGCATGGAGTGGCGATCGCCTCCATGAAACCACTGCTCAACGGGATGCCCGACGGGAGCCTATCTCCCGTGGCGCTTTTCGTGACGAGCATCAGGGACCGCGGCGATTGCGCCTTGTCTGCCATCGCAGAATGCTTCGGGCTGACCCCGGCTGAAACGAGAACCTTGCATCACTTCGTGGAGGGTGGGACCGTCGCGGAAGCTGGCCAGTCGCTGGCCGTCTCGGAAAATACGGTAAAGACTCATCTGCAGAATATCTTCGCGAAGACAAGATCGTCGCGGCAGGTTCAGCTTATCAAGCTCGTCAACGATCTCAGGCCGCCCCTGAGATTCGACGGGGCCAAACCGACGCCCGGGGAGAAACTGGAGACGCGGTCTGCCGCCCGATCCTGCCGAAACCACGCCACCGCAGTAAGGCTGTAGGTTCTCCCTGGAAGGCGCGGTGAAGTCGAGCTTCCATGAAGCACCGCACATTTCGAAGACGCCTCGTCGGAGGCGTCTTGATGCTCGCTTCGAGAGTATTCAGCCCTGTCGCGACTTCTGAAGCGCTTCGCCCGTCATCGTGTAGAGATCCCGCGTCTGGTTCATAAGGGCCCGCATGAGGTCTTGAGTGAACTGGGTTTGCAGGGCCAGAACCTCTTGGGGACTTTTTGCGTTGCTGATCTTGCCGGCGAGCGCAAAAACGGACTCCGCATTTTCTTTTGCAAAATCCATGGCGCTGTTTTGAATATCCTGCAAGCCTGTCAGCATCGGATTTGCGGGCACCACAGTCATCCAGGCGCGGATGGTGTTGGTCACCAAATCTGTGATCTGTTCATACGCGGCGTGTGCCTGCTGAACGTTCTGGTCTAACACGACGCGCAAGTCATGCGGTATCTCGAACGGATTGTCGGCCAAATATCTTCCTCCCAACCTTTATGCTGCTAGGAGCAAGTGTAGCGATGCGCACATGCAATTGCCAATGCGTCGAATAGCTCGGGTTTTGGCGAAGCCGTCCAGGATGCTCGCCATGCCGTTGATATTCAGCACGCCCGGAATTCAAAGCCAGACGTAAAGCTATCGCCGTTTGACGCCATAACGGCCGCCAATGCATAGAGCAATGGCGGCCTCATAGTTATCCTCGGGCCATCAAAGCGGGATGTTGCCGTGCTTCTTCCACGGCATATCCTGCTGCTTGTTGCGCAGCATGTTCAGCGCGCGGGCCACGCGGTAACGCGTGTTCCACGGCATGATCACCTCGTCGATATAGCCGCGCTCTGCCGCGATGAACGGGTTCTCGAACCGGTCCTGATACTCCTTGATGCGCGCGGCGATCTTCTCCTTGTCGCCGAGTTCCGAGCGATAGAGGATTTCCACCGCGCCTTTCGAGCCCATTACCGCGATCTCGGCGCTCGGCCAGGCGTAGTTCACATCGGCCCGGATATGCTTGGAGCTCATCACGTCATAGGCGCCGCCGTAAGCCTTGCGCGTGATCACCGTCACTTTCGGCACGGTCGCCTCGGCAAAGGCGAAAAGAAGCTTCGCGCCATGCTTGATGAGGCCGCCATATTCCTGCGCAGTGCCCGGCAGGAAGCCCGGAACATCCACGAAGGTTACGAGCGGAATATTGAAGCAATCGCAGAAGCGCACGAAGCGCGCCGCCTTCCGGCTCGCGTCGCTGTCGAGCACGCCTGCAAGCACCATGGGCTGGTTCGCCACGATGCCGATCGGGTATCCGCCTATCCTCGCGAAGCCCGTCACGATATTCTTGGCGAAAGCCCCCTGGATCTCGAAGAAGTCGCCTTCATCGACCACTTTCGTGATCAACTCCTTCATGTCGTAGGGCTTGTGCGGATCGTTCGGGATGAGCGTGTCGAGCGACATCTCCTGGCGATGAATATCGTCGCGCGTGGGCAGATGCGGCACCGGCTCCCTGTTGTTCTGCGGCAGGAAATCCATGAGCCGCCGCATCTGGAGCAGGCATTCGACGTCGTTGTCATAAGCGCGGTCGGCGATGGAAGACCGGGAGGTATGAACCGTAGCGCCGCCAAGCTCCTCGGCTGTTACCTCCTCGTTCGTCACCGTCTTCACAACATCCGGGCCGGTCACGAACATATAGGAGGTGTCGCGCACCATGAAGATGAAGTCGGTCATCGCCGGCGAATACACGTCGCCGCCAGCGCATGGCCCCATGATGACGGATATCTGCGGGATCACACCGCTGGACAGGACATTGCGCGTAAACACCTCGCCATAGCCGCCCAGCGCCGCGACGCCTTCCTGGATGCGCGCGCCGCCTGCGTCGAAAAGTCCGATGATCGGCGCCCGGTTCTTTAGCGCCATGTCTTGGATCTTCGTCATCTTCATCGCGTGCGCTTCGGACAACGAGCCGCCGAACAGCGTGAAGTCCTTCGCGAATATGTAGATGATGCGGCCGTTGATCGTGCCCCACCCCGTGACCACGCCATCACCGGGAAACTTCGTGTCGGCCATGCCGAAATCGGTGCAGCGATGCTCGACGAAGGTGTCGTACTCCTCGAAAGAGCCATCGTCGACGAGAAGCGCGATGCGCTCGCGGGCCGTGAGTTTGCCGCGCTTGTGCTGCGCTTCGATGCGTTTTGGACCGCCGCCCTGGCGGGCGATCTGGCGGCGGCGGTCGAGTTCAGCGATGATTTCTTTCATGGGACTTCCGGGCGGGAGCGAAATGTTAAAACGATGTGACAGTACCGGCTAAGTCGCAACGCGGCAATTTCGCAATTGGAATGGCACGGTCCCGGTTGTGCAGGGCCAAATCTTTTGTTAGACAAATCGCACTGCCGGATTATGTTACAGGCGTTGCGGTCGTGGCGGAACGGTAGACGCGCTAGCTTGAGGTGCTAGTAGGGCAACCTGTGGAAGTTCGAGTCTTCTCGACCGCACCATTTTCCCAAAGAAAGCAAAGGGCCGCCAAGCAGCCCCGAAGCGTGTCAGCTATCCCGCTCGCAGTTGATCATCCACGGAATGCCGAACCGGTCTGTCACCACCCCGAAGCGCGCCGCCCAGAAGGTCTGCTGCAAAGGCATCCCCACTTCGCCGCCCTCGGCAAAGGCGTTGAAGATGCGTTCGGCGTCGGTCACCTTGGTTGGGCTCACCGACACCGAGAACCCTTTCGGCTTTGAGTAATGCTGCGGCGATGCGTCCGAGCCCATAAGGGGCTCGCCGCCGACTTGAAGCGTGGCATGCATGATCTTGTTGCGCCACTCTGTAGGAACCTGCTCGGCTGCGGGCGAACCTTCATAGGCCATCATCGCCTTGATCTCGCCCCCGAGCAGTTTCTCGTAGAACTTGAAGGCTTCTTCGCAGCGGCCGTCAAAAAACAGGTAAGGATTGAGTTGCATTGAGCGCTCCCTGAAAACTGGCCAATATAGGGGCTACACTGCTTTGGTAATCTTGTTCCCCACGCAGTCTGTTGCTAAGACCACGGTCTGCCGTGATTGGAGGTATGGGTGAGGATCGCCACCGTAGCATTCGCAACTCTTTGCACTGTGTCCTTTTCAAGTGCGGGCGCGGAGCTGGAGGAAGCTGATCTGACCGGCGTCTGGAGCACGAACCTTGATACGGCGGGCGGAACGGACGCGCAAGGATGGGTGCAGTTCTCGCCAGACGGCGCCTTGACCAGGCTGGTCCTATACCCAAAGCAGGCGGAGGGGACAGCAGGGTGTCAGATTGCGACAGGGCAATGGAGCGCTGCTCCCGCCGGGCAATCCCTGATTGTGACCTACACGATTGAGGACTATCAGCCCAAGCAATGCCTGCAAAGACCGGGAGCGCCGCTCGACGGATGCGAACCGCCTCCCGGCGATTACAAGAAGACGATGAAAGTCCGCATGGTTTTCGCGGGACTGACATCGCTAACCCAATACTCCCAGGACGGAAGTGTTTTCGCCTTCACGAAGGCGGACGCTATGCCAGCAATTCCCCGGGAATGTTATGACTCGCAGTGATTCACGCCGATGAAAGCGCTTCAACTCCGGTGGGTCAAAGATGCGGCCTCCATCGGTGCACCGGCTGACTGGATGCAAATTGCTTAGCTGTCGCTCGCTTGTGACGCCTGAAAGCGCGGATTGAGCCGGGAGCGGAAGCCGTGCCCATCCGCAGCGGGCTGATAACGAAGCGTGAACTCATGAAGAGCTTTCGCGAAGGCTTCGGCATCGGCGGCCTTTTTCACCTCGAAGGCATCGAATCCGGAACGGACCATGAACAGGAACTGATCGCGAAGCACATCGCCCGTCGCTCTGATCTCGCCCTTGAAGCCGTAGCGCTCACGAAGGAGCCGGGCCTGAGTATAGGCGCGGCCATCGCGGAATGACGGGAACTCAAGCGCAACCAGCGACAGCAAGGAGAGGAACGGCTCCAGCTCTTTCTCGGATCTGTCATTCGGCCACAACACGCCGAGAGCCGCGCTCCGTCCCTGGATTTCGCGCCGAGAGCCGGAGAGAAGCCAGTCAGCCGAGACAATGGCTGGTATATCGGCAGGAACAGGTTCGTCGCCTTCGACGTAGACGAAGGGGTCGGCAGCAACCGTACCGTTCTTAATGTACCGCATGGAGCGCTTCCTTGAACGGCGCGATGCCGAGACGATTTACGGTATCGATGAAAAGCTCCCCATCATGAAGCCGAAGCTCGAGATAGCGGTTCACGACGCTCTCCACCGTATCGGCTACCTCCTCGTAAGGAATTGCCGGACCCAGGAGCTGTCCCAGCCTTGCGTCCTCGTCGGCCTTACCGCCAAGCGTGATCTGATAGAACTCCCTGTCATTCTTTTCCACGCCAAGAATGCCGATATGACCAACGTGATGATGACCGCAAGCGTTGATGCAGCCTGAAATGTTGATGTGCAGCCTCCCTACGGAGCGCGCCTTATCGATCCGCTCGAAACGCCGCGCGATCTCCATGGCGATGGGGATCGAGCGGGCATTGGCCAGGCTGCAATAATCGAGGCCGGGGCAGGATATGATATCCGTGACGAGATCAACATTCGGCGTCGCTACGCCGAGCGCATCAAGCTTACGCCATAGCTCGGGCAAGTCCTCCTGCCGGACATGGGGCAGAGCCAAATTCTGCTCATGCCCGACGCGGATCTCGCCGTGGCTGTATTCGTCGGCCAGATCGGCGATGGCTTCCATCTGCCCGGAGGTCGCATCGCCAGGCGGTTTGCCGGGCGGCTTGAGCGAGAGCGTTACAATTGCGTAGCCGGGTACCCTATGTTTCGAAACGGAGTTTCCGTACCACAGCGCGAACTGTGAATTTGTCGCGAGCGCTCTTCTCAGTCTGCTTGGTTCGTCGTCCAGATCTTCATATTGGGGATAGAAGAAGCGTGAGCGGATATCTGCGATAAAACCCTGATCGAGCTTCAGATATCCGTCCTTGATCCGCGACCATTCCTCCTCGACCTCCGCGGCAAAGCGTTGGATGCCAAGGTCGTGCACCAGGATCTTGATCCTGGCCTTATAAATATTATCGCGGCGACCATGCGCGTTGTAGACCCGTAAAATAGCTTCCAGGTAGCTCAGCAAATCCTGCTTCGGCAGGTAATTGCGGATGACCTTGGCAATGAACGGGGTCCGGCCCAACCCGCCGCCAACCGAAACCTCGAAGCCCGTTTCGCCGCCCGCGTTCCTGATCATGCGCAAGCCGACATCGTAAATCTTGATGGCGGCGCGGTCGTGCGGCGCGCCCGTTATCGCGATCTTGAACTTGCGCGGAAGGAAAGAGAATTCCGGGTGCAGCGTGGACCACTGACGAACGATCTCCGCCCAGAAGCGCGGATCCTCGATCTCGTCCCGCGAAACGCCACCCCACTGGTCCGTGGTGGTGTTGCGGATGCAATTGCCGGACGTTTGGATCGTATGCACGCCCGCCTCGGCCAGCTCTTCAAGCACTTTGGGCATGTCCGACAGCTTGATCCAGTTCAGCTGCAGGTTCTGACGCGTAGTGAAATGCCCGTAGCCCCGGTCATACACGCGCGCAACATGAGCAAGCTTGCGAAGCTGTTTCGAGGACAGCGAGCCATAAGGGATCGCGATGCGCAGCATGTAGGCATGAAGCTGGAGATAGAC
Source organism: uncultured Alphaproteobacteria bacterium (assembly GCA_963833565.1). Classification (GTDB taxonomy): domain Bacteria; phylum Pseudomonadota; class Alphaproteobacteria; order Rhizobiales; family Rhodomicrobiaceae; genus Rhodomicrobium. The sequence goes on along the minus strand of CAWHYO010000009.1, from coordinate 61,059 downwards.
GCCATTCATCAGCCGCAGCGGCTTGAACTCGTCTTCCGTCAGCTCGCCGGAAAGCCGCCGGGCGACCTGATCGCGAAACTGCACGGCCCGCTCCGCGATGAATGTGCGGTCGAATTCATCGTAGACATACATTGCGGATCACCCCGGGGAAGAATATTACGCGGCGGCTCTTTCCGCCTCACGCGGGAAAAGGTAAGCCGCTCCCGCATCCGAGGGAAGCACGAATGTTGGGCCGCTTGTGCGAATGAATTCACGCATATTGCCCGGCTGAGCGGAGGCTTCGCTAGCGTCAATTGGCGCGATGTATGGGCCAACCGCCTCCAGTCCGTCGCTCTGCGCCGCTTTCAGCGCGTTCCGCGCTTCCTCGGCTGACCAAAGAACCTGAGCCTCGCCGAGTTCCTCGGTCCATCCGCCGAACGCCGTGCGATGAACGACTGCGCCATCGAAAAGCCTGTTGGCGGTGATGACAACGGGGCCGGAAACCCGGATTTTTTGCTGAAGGGGGGAAACCATCGTTACCTCTCGCAGTGCCCAACAAGCGAGCACCGAACGCCACTCGCCTCCAGCCCAGAGTTTGGCATTGTTTAGAAAGTTCTCAAGAAAAAAAGCTGGTTACCGGGAAAATAAGTTCTCTATTCGGGGGTATGTCATTGGGTTTAGAACAAATCTATTCCTATCTGAACCCCTAAGGAACTTTCATGCTGTGCAATAACGCTTTCACGAAAAAAACCGGTGCATCCAGGAAAAGAGCAATTCTGGCGCCGAGCCATCGCACAAGCACGAGACCTCCCCAGCCCCGCTTTGATGAGTTCGCCCGCCTCTTCCGCAATGGGCGGAAGAAAAGCCGCGCCCGCGCTACTGCCTTGTCGCGGTTGCGGCCCGAACGACCTTGATCTCTGTCACGAGGCGCTCAGAAGGCGCTGCCTCAGCCCACTGCTTTATGGGTGAAGGCCGGGGCGAGCATCCCCGGCTAACCTTGGAGCCATGCTCATACCGCTTGACTCAAAAAACGGATAAACGCGACGCGTCCCTTCAGCCTTATTGGGCTGCCGGGAGAAGCTGATCCACCTCCCGCTTGCCTTCGAGCGGCGGGAAATCGGCTGGCGTTATCGTCTCCTTCTTGAGAAGAAGCGCCGTGCCATCGTCCAGCTCCTTGCGGCGCGCCGCCAACGTCGCCTTCGCCTTCTCGTAAGCGTCGTCGACAAGCTTGCGGACCGCCACGTCGATCTCTCTGTTCGTCTGGTCGGAGTAGTCCTTCGGGCGCGTCCCGATCAGGGCCTCGCCGAGAAAGGCCTGACGCTGCGGCTCGTAAACGCGCTGGCCGAGGCCGTCCGACATGCCGAACCGCGTCACCATCTGGCGTGCGATGTCGGTGGCACGGTCGAGGTCGTCTGCCGCGCCGGTCGAGATTTCGCCGAAGATGACCTCCTCGGCCGCGCGCCCGCCCATTAGAACCGCCATGCGATTGACGAGTTCTGAGCGCTCGATCAGAAAGCGGTCTTCGGTCGGGCGCTGCATCGTATATCCGAGCGCGCCAATTCCGCGCGGGATGATGGAGACCTTATGCACCGCATCCACGCCCGGCAGAGCAGAGGCCACAAGCGCGTGCCCCATCTCGTGATAGGCGACGACCTTTCGCTCCTTCGGGGACAGAATGCGCGAGCGCTTCTCGATACCGGCGATGATCCGCTCCACGGCGCTGGTGAAATCCTCCATCGCCACCTGATCGCCGCCGCGCCTCGTCGCCGCCAGCGCAGCCTCGTTGACAAGATTCGCAAGGTCCGCGCCGGAAAAACCGGGCGTGATCGCGGCGATCTGCTCTAAATCGATCGAGGGCGAAGCTTTCACCCTCTTGATATGCACCTTCAGGATCGCAATGCGCGCCAGTTTATCGGGACGGTCGAGCGCAACCTGACGGTCGAAGCGGCCTGCGCGCGTCAACGCCGGATCGAGGATTTCGGGGCGGTTCGTCGCGGCAAGCAACACGATGCCTTCGCGCGGATCGAAGCCGTCGAGTTCCGCCAGCAGTTGGTTCAGCGTCTGCTCCTTCTCGTCGTTGCCGCCGCCCATGGCGCCAGCTGCGCGCGTGCGGCCCAAACTGTCGAGTTCGTCGATAAAGATGATGCAGGGCTTCATTTTGCGGGCTTGCTCGAAGAGGTCGCGGACGCGGGCCGCGCCAACGCCGACGAACATCTCCACGAACTCCGAGCCGGAGATGGAAAAGAACGGCACGCCCGCCTCGCCCGCGACTGCGCGCGCGAGCAGCGTCTTGCCAATGCCGGGAGGACCAACAAGCAGGATGCCTTTCGGGACGCGAGCGCCTAGCCGCCCATAACGCTCGGGGTCTTTCAGGAAGTTGACGACCTCTTTCAGCTCGTCTTTCGCTTCGTCCGCGCCTGCCACATCGTCGAACGTGACGCCCGTCACCTTCTCAACGTAGATTTTCGCGCGGCTGCGCCCCACGCTCATCAGCCCGCCAAGACCCTGCTTGTCGGCAATGCGGCGGATGAAGAAGGCCCAAATTCCGAAAAAGATCAGGACAGGAAGCACCCAGGAGAGAATGTCGCGAAGCAGGTTCTGGCCTGCGCTGCCGCTGAAATCGACGCCATACTTATCGAGCTCTTCGGCGACCGCGGGATCGACGCGCGTCGTCGAGAAATATTTCTTGCCGTCCTGCGGGTTCTTGAAATCGCCCCGGATCTGCGACGGACCGACAACGACCTTCGTCACCTCCTTGTCTTTCAGGAGTTGCTGAAAGCGGCTGTAGGGGATGGACTCGATCTGATTGTAGCTCACCCAATAGAACTGAAACAGAAGCAGAAGCCCGAAGGCGATCGCAATATAGGTCAGGTTAAGCTGATGTTTCTTGTCCATCGTCGCGTCCGTTTGTGACCGTCTCCACTTAGGGGCGGTAAGTGCCCGCCGTAAGAGGTAGGCCCTATAAAGTTGATTTCATAAGTCTCCGCTTTGCAGCGGAATGCAACGGGCCGGCGTTCCTCCCCGGAAAATATGCGCGCGTCAATCATCGCCGCCCCGCGCCCTTCCCCTTGCCCAGGAATAGAGGGCCAAGGGCGGGGCCTTCACGTTCTCGCTTGGCCTTAATAGGCTAGCGCGGCGCTCTCCTGCCCAGTCAGTTGCAAGCCAGCGAGCCGCGCATAGACGCCGCCCGCGTTGATAAGGGAGGCGTGCGTGCCTTCCTCGACAAGGCGGCCACCATCGATCACCAGGATGCGATCGGCGTGGATGACCGTGGCGAGGCGGTGGGCGATCACAAGCGTGGTGCGCCCGCGCATGACACGCTCCAGCGCCTCCTGGACGAGCTTCTCGCTCTCCTGGTCGAGCGCGCTCGTCGCTTCGTCCAACAGGAGGATCGGAGCGCTCTTCAAAATCGCGCGCGCAATGGCGATGCGCTGACGCTGGCCGCCTGAAAGCACTACACCGCGCTCGCCAAGAAGCGTGTCATAGCCTTTCGGCAGCTGTTCGATGAAGCTGCTTGCGAGGGCGGCATCGGCGGCCTGTCTCACCTGCTCGTCCGTCGCGTTCGGCGTTCCATAGCGGATGTTGTCCGTCACGGATTCCGCAAAGATGACGGTGTCTTGGGAGACGAGCGAGATGCGCTTTCTGAGCGCCGTGAGGTCTGCTTCCTCCACAGGCACACGATCGACGAGGACGGTGCCTCCTTGAACGTCATAGAAGCGCAGAATCATATTGAAGATCGTGCTTTTCCCCGAACCCGACGGCCCCACAATCGCCACGCGCTCACCCGGACGCACCTGGAACGAGACGTTGTGCAGCGCGCGATCATCGGGCCGCAAGGGATAGGTGAACGATACGTTGTCGAACTTCACTTCGCCTTTCGCCTGCTCCGGGAACGGGCGCGGATCACGCGGAGACTCGATTTCCGTTCTGAGCGTCATCAGCTCTGCAAGACGCTCCGCAGCGCCGGCAGCAGACTGCATTTCGCCGAAAACTTCGGAGAATTCGCTGATCGAGGCCGCTGCAAGCACAGCATAAAGCACGAACTGAGCGAGCACACCGCCGGTGGTGATGCCCGCCATCACGTCATGCGCACCATACCAAAGCACGCCCACGATGCTGCCGAAAATCAGGAAGATTGCCGACGCCGTCAGCATGGCCCGGCGTTGCGTCCTTGAGACCGCCGCGTCGAAGGAACGCCGCACCGAAACCGCGTAACGGTTCGCAACGCTGTCCTCGGACGTGAACGCCTGCATGGTGCGCATGGCGGCAAGATTCTCGCTCGCAAACGCGGAAGAAGCGGCAACCTCGTCCTGCGCGATGCGGCTATACGGCGGACCGTACGCCCATAGAAGATGAGCGGCACGATGATCAGGGGGATCACCACGATCACGAGAAGGCTGAGCTTCAAGCTGGTGAACATCATCATCGCAACCGCGCCAATGAACATGACGCCGTTGCGAAGCACTTGGCTTACGGAGGTCGAAACAGCTGCCTTGATCTGCGTCGTGTCGGCATTGAGCCGCGACATGATCTCGCCCGAATGCGTCTTCTCGTAGAAAGCCGGACTCAGCTTTGTCAAATGCCGGAACACATCCGCGCGGAGGTCCGCGACCACACGCTCGCCAAGCCACGAGACGCAAAAGAACCGGGTAGCGCTCGAAAAGGCCAGCAGCGCGCCGACCGCGAAAAGGCCCCCGAAATAGACGTTGATCAGGCTTTCCTTCTCAGAGGTAAAGCCGCGGTCTATCATCTCCCTCACCGCGAAGGGCAGCATGAGCGTCGAGGCCGACGACAGAAGCAGCGCGATAAACGCGACGATCGCAACGCCCTTGTATCTCAGGACGTAAGGCCGTAGAAGCGAAAGCGGCTTCAGGCTTCGGCGCGACCGCTTTTCGGCCTTTGCCGAAACCTCGGCCTGTGCGGTTTCATCAGCTATAGGCAAGCTGGAACGGCGTTCGGCGATGTCTTGGAAGGTCACAGATTACACTCACCGCGTACACTTGCGCCACTAAATTTTCTGATTAGAAGCAGCGCGATGACGCTTGAACTTGTCATCATCTCATTTCGTCCTGTATAGCAACCACAATGGAACAAATACAAGGCGCGAATGGACGCGCAAGGGGAACAGACCATGAAAAAGGACATCCATCCCGATTATCATAAAATCACGGTCGTGATGACGGATGGCACGCAATTCGAGACCCATTCGACTTATGGAGCAGAGGGGCAGAAGCTGCAACTCGATATCGACCCGAATACACACCCGGCGTGGACGGGCGGCGGCCACACCCTCGTCGACCGTGGCGGGCGCGTCAGCAAGTTCAAGAAGAAGTTCGAAGGCTTCCTCAAGTAAGCTTGGCCTTTCGAACAAGGTCATGATCGGAGAGGCATTGCGCCTCTCTTTATCGTGTTGGGCTGAATAAGCTTGGGCTCGGCATGCCTGCAGCTGGGTAATCCCTTTATTAGGCTTGCAAAAAATCCGCGTTGGCGATGATCCGCAGCGGCGAGTTTTGCGGCTGTCAGTTTCTTTCTCACCGCGGCTTATCTTAACAATACGATACAAAACTCCCTCTCTTCTGACCGTTCGCGCCTTAAAGCCAACATCAAAAAGACGCGACTTCCCGCAAAAACGGCTGCGGGCCGAAAAAGTCACCGGGCAGGTGGCGGAAGCGTTCAGAGACAAGAGAGAGGGAGTACAATGAAGCTCAACACTAAGGCATCGATTTTGCCGGTAGCAGCCGCGTTTGCAATTCTGCTGTCAGGGCCGGTATTCGCACAGGAGGCTATCGATCCCGGACATCCCCGGGTGAACGAAATTCAGGGTCGCATCGATAACCAGGAAAACCGGGTCAATCAAGGCATCGGCCAAGGGCAAATCAACGGCAGGCAAGCCGCCCGTGACGATGCCCGTGACGCACGCGTGGAGCGGCAATTGCAGCGGGACGAGGCAAAGCACGGCGGCCACATCACCAAGGGTGAGCAGGCCAAACTGAACCGCGAGCTGAACCACAACAGCCGCGCAATCTACAATCAGCGTCACAAGAACTAGCTTGTAAACACGGGGCGCATTGTGGGGCGCCCCGCAGTTAAGCCAGAGAAATAGGCCGGTCCGGGAAAGCGAGCTGATCCTTGTCCCGCCACGTGTCGCTGACGTAGTTGATTTCCATCAGGCGGCGCACGCCGTAGACCGGGCGCGGCTCGTAGCCGTGCCACGTATGCTCGCCAGCGATGAAGATCACCGCGGAATTGAAGTCCGCCGTCCCGCGTCCCCACCACTTTTTGTCATGATCGTAGATGTCGGTGCCCCAGTCGTGAGCGAAAGGCCCGGTGCACATGTAGATCACCATGGAGAACAGCTTCTCCTTGATGTCGCGGTGCGGCTCCAGCCACATGCCGTCGAGGTCCTGGATGTACTCCATGCGCAGGTAGCCGCCCTCGGCCTTCACACCGCAAGTCTCAACAAACTGGCGGGCGACGCGAGGCAGCTGCATGGCGTCGCTCAAGACCTGCATGGCTGGGAAAAGCTCGCGCATTTTCGGCGTGAAGAAGATGCGCTGGTTGTTGAAGGCGTCGCGCGTTCCCTTGGTATCGACGTTGATGACCGGCGGCGCGATGGGCAGCGTCAGGATGCCGGTGACCATTGATTCGGGCAGCACATTCCTGCATTGCCAGCGGCGATAAGGCTCTTCAAGGACTCTCGGAGTTCGCCAGCGCCGCCACGAAGTGGTCCGCCACTTCGCTCGGCCGTCGGAAGGGGTGGGTAGGTCATATGCTTTTTCCTAACGGTCTATGCAGCTTGCGTCATTTGGCGCCAAACTTACGGGGCGTCCATTCCAAGAACTTGCGGCTGATCGGATTCGACTTCACCATGGCGCTGAAGCTGTGGCGCCAATATTCCTTGCGCACGTACCACTCCGAGTCAACGTAGCAGAGCTGCAGGCTCGTGCGCGCGCCCTTCTGCGGCAGGAACCCGTGCCAGGAGCGATCGCAGACGCGGAACATCAGCATCCGCCCGAACTCCGGCGGAAATTCGAAGGCGTAGTCCTCGCGGTCGCTGCTGCGCAGCACGCGAAGACGCCCGCGCTCGTATGGCCATTGGCGGCTAAAGCCCAGAAGAACGGTGACGATCTTATGCTTCGAATCGGGGTGGGCGTAGCCCTCGTTGTAGTTGCCGGTCGTGTTGCCCATCATCACGATGCAGGGCGGATAAGGGCTCAAGTCCATGTCGAACTTCTGCTCGACAAGCCGGCGGAAGCGCGGGCTGAGCAAGTCCTTGATGCCGGCATCGAACCGCGGGCCATAACGCAGGCTGGGGAGACCGTAGCTGCCATGCGTGGGAATGGCCGGTGCATCGGCCAGAACCTCATCCTTGCAAGATTCCGGAATTGCGTTTTCCACGAAGCAGAAATCATAAGGATCGCGACGCAGCTCCGCAGCGGATATCGCCGCCTCGTCCAGCAGCGTGAAAGGTGGATCCTTGCGTTCCATAGCTTGGCCTTCTCTCTTCTTAAGTACCCTAAAATGCCGGCAGCGCGGGATCATTATGGGGCGCTGCGGCAATGCCCTCGATTTCGACGAGCCATTCCGGGCGGCAGACTGCGCCTTGCACGATCACCGTCGGAACTCCGGGCAAGCTGTCTTTCAACATGCCCGTCACGCGGCCGTAATCGGTCGGATCGCGCAAGTAAACGATGAGGTGCTGCATATCGTCGAGCTTTGCTCCGCCGGACTTAAGCAGGGCGTCGACATTCTCGATCGCGCGGTCGAGTTGCTTCACCACGTCGCCGACATGCACGACATTGCCTTCCCCGTCGATGCTGGCCGTGCCCGAAATGAAATGATGCGCGCGGTCCGCGTAGGCGATGCGCGTGCCCCGCTCGAAGGTGACGTTATAGTCTTTCGTGTGGCACAGCATCTCGAAATCATTGAGGTAGGACACCTGCTTCTCTAGCAGGTCGATGATGGAATAGGCATCCATCGAGACCACGTCAAAACGGTGCGAGCAGGATCCCTCGATGCCCGTGCTGGCAATGTAGTGCGTCGAACCGGTCAAACCTTCATGCGTGAACAACTCGCGCCGGCTGTCGACCATGCCCTGGTAGAAGACGTCCACGTTTCGGAGATAAATCCAGGTCCTTACGCAATTATTGGCGAGGTTTCCGCCGAGATCCGAGAGCGTATCGGTGAGGTTGTCGAAGATTTTGCGCGTCTGCCCGGCCGACGAGGGCGAGGGATCGAAAGCGCCGGCGCAAAGCCTCGTGCTCCAAAGATGCCGCTTGCCGTTCTTTTTCACGAGCACATGCTTCATCGTGAAGCGCTTCTTCGACAACTGGCCTTTCGTGTCGATGTGATAGGCGAGGAGCGCGACTTTTGCGCCGGTCAGCGGCGGCTGCTGGACGATCGAGACGGCGACCGGGTTGTCCTCGTCCTCGGCGACAAGCTCGCTATTTCGAACAATCGCCGCCTGATTCATGACGTCGCTCAGGAACAGCCGCCGGAAAATCGCCGTCTCCGGGCCGAGCCCCAGCGACTTCGCCGCTTCGGCATAGGCCGCCTGCACATACTTTATCTGGTCATCGAAAGCGAGGTGCGCGGGCGGAACGACAACCAGATTGTATTCCTCATCGCCGTTTTCGCCGCGGAAACTGCGATAGGTCACTCCGTCGTGAGAAAGCACCTTCAACATCAAAGTCACCCCCTGTTCCCAAGATGCGCAGGCGCGTTTGCCGCTTACTACGCCTGTGCTGCCGCTAGCCCATGATGAAGGTGATTTGCGGGCGGCTTTGACAGGCAGCCTTCGAACGCTTCGCCGGTCGAGGAAAGCTGTCTTTCGATCTTGGTCAAATTGCTACCTTGCAGGTAGCCTTTGCTTTAACGCGGTTCGGTGAGGAAAGGCAGAGGGGTGCTGGCCCGGAGTCACAACCAGCAGCCCTTTATCCAAAAGAAACTGCGAACTTCCTGGGCTATGCCCGCGAGCAGGTGTTCATTCCGATCAAGGTATAGGCCGGGCAGAAGCTCACAAGCGCCGTAACAAGCGGGATAATGCCGATCCAGCCCCATGGCGTGTGCGGCCCGACAAAAACGATTGCGATGAGCCCAAGCCCGGCGATAATGCGAAGGATGCGGTCCAAGCCGCCAACGTTTTTCGTCATAACAATCTCCCATATTTCGGTATTACAGCTAAAGCATAGCCCAAATTCGCTGTCTGTGACTTTGTCACGAAGTGCCTGAACAGCCGCGCGGGTGTCGAGGCCGAACAGGCGGTAGAGCGGGCAGAAACCCGCGAACGCTGTCGCGATGCGGATGAGCCCGAGCCAGCCCCACGCCGCGGGCACGATATAGACATGCGCAAGAAGCACGAGCCCAACGGCGACGCGCACTCAGCGCAAATCCTCGTCCAAAGGCGGCTCAGCCGATCCTGATCTTCGCGTCGCTGGTAAACTCGTAGGGCGGAATATCGAGATTGCGCGGCGCGGGACCCTGCCGGATGCGCCCGGCTGTGTCGTACATTGACCCATGGCATGGGCAGAACCAGCCACCGTAAAGCCCTCTGTCATCGGTTGCAGCCTGCCCCTTCGGTATGCAGCCGAGATGCGTGCAGATGCCGATTGCGACGAGCCAATTCTCCTTGCCGGGCTTCGTCCGGTCCGCATCCGTCGCCTGCAAGTCTGATGGCGCTCCGTTCACCTCGGCATAGGGATTTTTCAAGTCCGAGAGCGGCACAACCTGCGCTTGTCTGATCTCTTCAGCCGTTCGATGCCGGATGAAGACGGGCTTGCCGCGCCAGACAACCGTAATTGCCTGCCCCACCCCCACGGGCGAAAGATCGACTTCAGTAGAGGAAAGTGACAGCGCAGACGCATCGGCGTTCAACTGATCGATAGCGGGCCACAACGCGGCGGCAGCTCCTATTGCGGCGAATGCCGTCGTCGCAAGATAGATGAAATCCCGCCGTGATGCGTCGCCTTGGAGATCGTTGATTGTCGTATCCATCTGCCCGTCAACCTGCCCCGTGTGGTTTGTCCAGAGTGACGAGTGTGGGGCGGCGGCCGCGTGCGGTCTGTGACAAAGTCACGATGCAAGGCGTCAGGCGGAGCGCGCGAACTCGTGGAGGGGGCTGTCAGCCGGCACCGAGACGAGGCCCCTGCCGCCTTTCAGCCAGCCGCGCCGCTGGAATTCATTGAGCTGGCGGCTGATAACTTCGCGCGCGGTTCCGAGCTCGGTCGCGAGTTGCTGGTGTGTGGCTTCCACATCGCCTTGCGCATTCTTGAGCTGCAAGAGTTTCTGCGCGAGCCGGATGTCCATGCGCGAAAAGGCAATGTCATCGATAACGCGGCAGAGATCGGTGATCCGGTCGCTGAACGTCTTGAACACGAAACGCCGGAAGGAGGATGATGCCGCGATGAGGTCTTCGAAGGTTGCGCGGGGGATCGCGACCGCCTCAATCGCGGTCTCGGCGATGCCTTCCGCCCTGTAGTCTTCATATCCCAGCAAGCAGGTGGTGGTGAGCGCACAGCTTTCGCCAGCCGAAACCCGGTACAGAATGATTTCTCGCCCGTTGTCGGAGACCTGCTGAACCCGAATGCTTCCCCGAAGGAGGAGAAGGAAATTTGAAGGCGTCTGCCCCGGCCCGAAAATGCGCGTGCCCTCCGGCAAAGCCAGCAACCGGCTTTCGGTCTCCAGTCTCCGCCGATGCTCGCGCGGCAGGTCTTCCAAGTCCAGGAAAGCCTTCGATCCATGTGTTGCTGCTCATTAATATTGCCCATTTTGGGAAATGCTAAGCGGGATAGCTAAGCCGTGGCCAACTTTACGGCACTGACGATTCTCAATATGGGGCCGATCGTCGCCAACGTTGATGGAGAATGATTTTCTGCCCCCGCCGCCTCAAAGCATGGCTTCCTTCCGGCAACTCAGCCACATTGCCCACTTTTAAGGCAAGATTGGTCCACAATTCGGGTGCCGCTGCATATTTGCAACAATTACTCAGCTCCAGGCAAGAACATCGGTCACGGCGTTGCGAATCAGTCTCTTAGAGGGCGATAGTTCAATCGGATGAATCGAAGTGAGACGAGCACTAAACTGGCCCGTGGGGAAATCTTCGAGATCCATTGGGGCGCGCGTTTGCTGGCTGGCGCAGCATTCGCGTTAAGCCGTTGCTTTGACAGGCGACGGAACCGGCGACGCCAACTTGAGAGATCGACATGCGCAAACTTATAACACTAACGGCCATGGCTGCGCTGGCGGCGAGTTCTGTCACCGCCCTTGCCGATGGCGTTAGCTTGAAGGATACACCCGTTGCCCCCGTGGCAAGCCCATGGGATGTTGCTTTTGGCGGCGGCCTTGCTTCCGACTATATCTTCCGCGGCATTTCCCAGTCCGCGCGCCAGCCATCCGTCAACGCCTACACAGAGTTGCGCTACAATATCAATCCGAACCTGCAGCTTTATGGCGCGGTTTCGGCGGAAAGCATCGATTTCCCGAACCGCGCGGGAAGTGAAATCGACCTTTACGGCGGCGTCCGGCCGACCTTCGGTAAGCTGAGCCTCGATTTCGGCTATTGGGCCTATTTGTATCCGGGCGGGCAGCTTTACGATGGCTCGACAGCAGCGCAATGCACGAACGGCTTCTATACGCCAACCGGCGGCTGCAACATCTCCAAAGACGATGACAGCTATTGGGAAGTGTTTGGCAAAGGCACATACGCCTTCAACGACACGGTCACTGTTGGCGGGAACGTCTACTATTCGCCGTCCTGGCTGAACACGGGAGCGGACGGGACCTATGCATCCGGTACGCTGAAGCTCACGGCGCCTGCCTCATGGTTGCCACGAAGGATGTCGGTGCATTTCTCTCCGGCGAGTTCGGTCACTACTGGTTTGGCCAGACGGATAGCTTCTATGGCTCCACCAACTTGCCAGAGTACAACACCTGGAACGTCGGCACTTCCTTTACCTACAAGGTCTTTACGCTCGATCTCCGCTATTACGACACCGACCTGTCAGCCTCACAGTGCAACGTGCTCACCGGCGATCATACAGCCACGTTCAGCCCAGGAAACATCACGACCATCAATCCAAGCGGGCTCGGATCCAACTGGTGCGGATCGACCTTCGTTGCGAAGGTGTCGTTCGACATGACCGCCAGCCAGAACCTGAAGTAGGCGAATTCCTTCGATTGTGGGGCAATTTGCTCATGCAGAAAGGCCGGGAGAAATCCCGGCCTTTCTCTTTTTTAAGACAGGGCCTGGGAGCAGCACAGGGCGGCAGTCAGGCCGCGCCCCGCTCTACAAGAACAACACAACCTTTTAGCGACGTGCGCTCGGCGCTGGGGCCGACGAAAATCTGCACTTCGCCGGCTTCGAGATGGGGCTGGCCATCTTTGCCGGGGAAGCTGAGGTCACCTGAGGTCAGTTCGAAACGGACGGAACCCGAAATTCCGGGTGGCAGGCTGATCCGTGCAAATGCCCTGAGTTCGAGAAGAGGCCGCACCACCGATGCGATCGGGTCCCGGATGAAGAGGAAAGCGGTTTCCTCGCCAGCAACATCGCCAGCATTTTCGACCTCCACCTCTATGAAAAAGCGATCGCCCCGCCGGATGGAATGCGATGACGCGCGCGGCGCGCTGTACACAAAGCGCGTAAACGAGAGGCCGTGGCCGAAAGGAAATTGCGGCTCCACCGGCACGTCGAGATATTTGCTCGTGTCGTGATCCTCCGCCTTGGCGGGGCGTCCCGTGGGGCGCTGGCCGTAGAAGATCGGGATTTGGCCGGCATCGCAGGGCCATGTTACGGGTAGTTTTCCGCTTGGGTTCGCTGCTCCTGCCAGGATATCGGCGAGAGCGGCGCCCGTCTCCGAGCCGAGAAACCAGCTTGCCAGAACCGCGTCGGCCTTTTCGAAAAGCCAAGGATCTATCAGAGGCCGGCCCGACGTCAGCGCTACGATCACCGGCTTTCCGAGGCTGAGCACATCCTCGGCGAGCCCACGCTGATCCTCCGGGATAGAAGGCCGCGCGCGGCTCGTCGCCTCCCCGCACATGCTTGCGCTCTCGCCGATACAAAGCAGCACTGTATCGGCATTGCGGGCAGCATCGAGCGGCGTGCCGCCTGGGATATGTGTGACCTGCCAGCCGGGAAGCGCCATCCTGACGCCATCCAGAAAGCTGACCGTATCCTTCGCGTTCCCAGCCGCATGCCACGGCCCCAGCATATCGCCGGCCGCGTCCGCGAGCGGCCCGGCGATGGCGAGATGGCCGGCCTCACCCTTGAGCGGCAGAAGTCCGTTCCGGTTTTGCAGGACCACGATGGATTTCCGTGCGGCCTCACGGGCCAGCGCCCGATGCTGCTGGCGCTGCGGGATCGATAAAGGATGCCTCCCACGCTCGAAAGGCTTATCGAAAAGTCCAAGCCGCGCCTTAAGCTCCAGCACTCGCCTGACGGCGGCATCGATCTGCGCTTGCGAAACAAGGCCGCGGGAAAGCGCCTCCGGCAGCCCTTCGAGATAAACGCCGCTCTCCATGTCGATATCGACGCCCGCGTTCAGCGCAAGCGCCGCCGCCTCCACCGCGTCGCCCGCCACGCCATGGATGATCAATTCACGGACAGCGCAGAAGTCGCTGATGATGACGCCTTCAAAACCCCAGCGCCGCCGCAAGATGCCGTCCAGCATCCCGCGATGGGCGGTCAGCGGCTCGCCAGCGAGGTCCATAAAGGCCGGCATGACAGCCGCCACGCGCGCGTATACCGCTGCTGCGAAGGGCGGGAGATGCACCTCTTCGAGCGTTCGTGCCGAAAAGTCGGCAGAGGCATATTCGCGGCCCGCCGTCACAGCTCCGTAGCCCGCGAAATGTTTCGCCGTCGCCGCGATGGCGTGTTCTAGAGCCAGGTCCTGTTGCTGGAACCCGCGCACCTTAGCTTCCGCAAAGCGCGCGCCGACAAAAGGGTCTTCGCCCGGGCTTTCCGCTATCCGGCCCCAGCGCGGGTCGCGCGCGATATCCAGCATGGGCGCAAAGGTCAGCGCAATCCCTTCCGCCGCAGCTTCGGCAGCCGCCGCGCTTGCGGTCTGTTGCCACAGCTCGGGGTTAAATGCTGCCGCTTCGCCGAGAGGGATCGGAAATATGGTATCGTATCCATGCAGAACATCGAGCGTGAACAGCAGTGGAATGCCAAGACGCGATCCCTCCACCGCCGCTCTTTGAGATTCCTGTATATGTTCCAAGCCTCGAAGGTCGAGAATGCTCCCTGCACGGCCTGCTTGGACTTGCGCGAGCTTGGCCGCGCCAAGCTCCGCCCCAGCGTCGCCAAAGTCAGCGCGGATCATCGTGAGCTGACCCAACTTCTCATCGAGGGACATCGCCTGAATAAGACCGTCGATCCGGACAGATTCGAACATCATAACAACCCTCGGTGGTCAATTGGCGCTTTAAGGCTTATAAGGGTGATTATAGGCGGGTCAACTCGTCCGCCGCTCGGGAAAGGACTTTATGGCATTCAAGCACGCTAAAAGAATCGCCGATGAAAGCACTCTCGGTCAAATGCGATTCTTCTGGAAGATGCTGGATGGACCAAAATCGAAGCACAGCGTCGCAATATATTTCATTCTGATAACGCTCGTCATCGGGGCGAACGCGCTTACCCAGGTGCGCCTGAACGATTGGCAGGGCAGCATCTACGACGCCATCGGCCAGCGCGATATCTCGGTGTTTTTTCATCAGGTCGGCGTTTTCCTGATTATTGTGAGCGTCCTCCTTTGCCTGGGCGTTCTGCAAACCTGGCTTCATGAACGGATGAAGGTCAGGCTCCGGAAGACCGCGACCTACGACCTTCTCGACGAGTGGATGAAGCCCAAGCGCGCCTTTCTGCTGCCGCTCACGGGCGAAATCAGCGTCAATCCCGACCAGCGCATCCAGGAGGATACGCGTCGGCTCTCCGAGCTGTCGGTGGACCTTGCCGTCGGCCTCGTGCAGTCGACGCTCATGCTTCTCGCTTTCGTGGGTGTGCTCTGGCAATTGTCGGCGCAGGTGGTTTTCGTCATTCAGGGCCAGCAGGTCAGCATCCCCGGCTACATGGTGTGGGCTGCGATCGGGTACGCGATCCTTGGCTCCTTTATAACCTGGCTCGTCGGCAAGCCTCTCATCAAGGCTCACACGCAGCTTCGCGCGGCAGAGGCAAAGTTCCGTTTCGATCTGGTCCGCCTCAACGAAGCCGCCGAAAACGTCGCGCTCTACCGAGGCGAAAGCGCCGAAAGGGAAACGCTAATCGGCCCTGTCGACGCTGTGCTTACGATCATGCGCAGCATCGCCAACCGGTTGGCGATGCTGCACTGGGTGACCGGCGGCTATGGTTGGCTGGCCATTCTTGCCCCGCTTCTTCTCGCCGCGCCGGGCTATTTCGGCGGCACTCTTTCTCTTGGCGGCTTGATGATGGTTGTCGGCGCCTTCTACCAGGTGCAGACGGCCCTCCGCTGGTACGTGGACCGCTTTCCTTTGCTTGCCGAGTGGCGCGCCATGCTCGCCCGCGTGATCGATTACTCGACCGCGCTGGAACGAGTGAAATTCTTGGATGGCGTAGCCAGCCATATCCGATATGCATCCAGTCCGTCGGACAAGTTGATCCTGGAGGATTTGTGCGTGCTCGCGCCCAATGGCCGGGTCAGCCTTGGCGAGCCATCCGTTACGATCGCACCCGGCGAGCGGGTTCTCATTGTTGCGCCGCCCAAATCAGGTAAAACCACCTTCGTCAAAGCCCTTGCCAACCTTTGGATTTGGGGAAGCGGGAGCATCCTCATCCCTCAGGGCAAGCGGATGATGTTCGTGCCGCAATCGCCCTATAGTCCGGCGGGCACGTTAAAAGCCGCGCTCGCATATCCGGACTCAGCCGATGAATACAGCGATGCCGATGCGTTGAATGTGCTTGAGCGCGTCCAAATGGGCCGGCTCGCTCCTGAACTCGGCGCAAGAAAGCGATGGGACAAGGAGTTGACTCTGGATGAGCAGTGGCGTCTCGTTCTTGGCCGTGTGCTCCTTCACCGGCCGGATTGGGTCATCTACGATGAATCGATCGCAGAACTGGACGAGGAAAACGAGCAGATCGCGGTGTCCATCTTCTCGTCGGAACTGGCGAAGACAACAGTCATCAGCATTGGACGGCAGCCGCCGGGGCAAGGTTTCTATCAGCGGACTTTGGCCCTGCAAACGCATTTGCCAGGGCTGAAGCTCCCGCTGCATTTTGAGGAGAACCAACTCGCCCGTACTACAGAATCCGAAGAATCCGATGCTCAATTAAAGGTTGCGGAGCTGTCCAAGGTTGCCACCTGAAGATGCGACATGTGATAGACTTCGCCACTAAAATGAGGTGTCATGAACGAGATGACGGAATACAGCCTCTTCGGAAAGCCCGAACGTATCAGCGATGACGCGCTTCTGGATTTGGTTCAGCGGCAAACCTTTGCGTATTTCTGGGACTTTGCGCATCCCGAAAGCGGCCTGGCCCGTGACCGTTCCGGCTCCGTCGGCGGGGAAAGCAACGAGCTACTCGCCGTTGGCGGGACCGGCTTTGGCGTCATGGCCATGATCGTAGCTGTCGAGCGCGGATGGATTTCCCGCGCTGAAGCCGTCGACCGCCTGCTCTATATGCTCAGCTATCTCGATGCCGCCGACCAATATCACGGCGTCTTTCCCCATTATCTGGACGGGCCAACCGGAAGGGAAGTCGCGCTCTGGGCCGACAATGCGGGCGGCGACCTCGTCGAAACGTCCTATCTGGTCCAGGGTCTTCTTTGCGTGCGCCAGTATTTTCGCGCGGCCGATCCGAAGGAGAAGGCGCTTTGCGCAGGCATCGATAACCTATGGAGAAAAGTCAACTGGAACTGGCATACGAAGGGCGGCGACGTCCTCCTCTGGCATAGGGACGCCGGGACGGAACAGGACAACAACCATGGGATCGAAGGCTGGAACGAGTGCCTGATCACCTATGTTCTGGCTGCCTCGTCGCCGACCTACCCCATCCGCGCCAGCGTCTACCATGAGGGCTGGGCGAAGGGCCAGCAGTTCAAGAACGGCAAGCGGTATTACGGGGTCACACTGCCCCTTGGCCCCGAATTTGGAGGACCTCTTTTCTTCGCGCATTATTCGTTTCTGGGCCTCGATCCCAGAGGGCTCAAGGACGGCTATGCCGATTACTGGGAGCAGAACCGCAATCACACGCTCATCAACTATCAGCACTGCGTCCGCAACCCCCACCATTATCTCGGCTACGGCCCGGACTGCTGGGGCATAACCGCCAGCGACGGCGACCGGGGCTACGTCCCGCACGCTCCCGATCTTGACCGTGGCGTCATCACCCCCACGGCGGCGTTGTCGAGCATGCCCTATACGCCGGATGAATCAATGAAGGCTCTAAGACACTTCTATTACGGTCTTGGATCGAGCATCTGGGACAAATACGGCTTCGTGGATGCCTTCAACGAAACTACGGGATGGGTTGCGAGCGACAATCTTGCGATCGATCAAGGCCCGATCATCATCATGATCGAGAATTACCGCACCGGCCTTCTCTGGCATCTTTTCATGAGCTGCCCCGAAGTCCAGGAAGGGTTGCGCGTTCTGGGCTTCGAAGTGAAGCCCCGCCATAGCATAGGAGAAGCGACATTGCCTTCTGCCGCACAACCGCCGCTCGAACTCTGGGCCGAACACCAAGTGAGGCATTGCGCGGCAAAGCTGTCGCAATGCATTTCCGCAACGGCGCTCCTGAGAGAGCGGGATTTTTTCGGGCAAACGGTGCGGCCTGCAAAGGGCTCTGTCCTGGCAAGCCCGACAAGCGCGAATCCCGACTATTTCTTTCACTGGCTCCGTGACTCGGCGGCGGTGATGGAAGCCGTGCGCATTCTCATCAAGGGCGGAGAGAACGCGGACACATGGATCGAGCGCTTCAACGACTTCGTGAAGTTCAGCCTTGATCTGCGCCATGTCAGCGGGCGGGTATTTCTGCAGGAGCATCGCGGGTTTTCGCAACAAGGTGGCCTCGGGCTTTCTGCAATATGTCAGGTCCGACGAAGACATCGCCGCCGTCGAGGGCGACCGCGTTGTGGGCGAACCCCGCTTCAACGCCGACGGCACGTTCGATTTCATCTGCTGGAACCGCCCGCAATATGACGGGGCCGCCGCGCGCGCGCTTACCTGCATGCGGTTCTGGGATGATGGTCTCGTGGATGGCGAGGCCAGGCTGCGATTAAAGAACTTGATCCGCGGCGATCTCGATTACACCGCTTACAACGCGGGAGAGCCCTCCTTTGACATCTGGGAGGAAGATCGGGCGCAGCATTATTATACAGTGCTGGTCCAGTTCGCGGCGCTTGCGAAAGGAACGCGCTGGGCCGAAGCCGAAGTCAGCTTGAACTGTGCAGAGCACTTGCGAGAGAAGGCGCTCGGTCTGGCGGAGCTTTTGCAACAGTTCTGGTTTGAAGAGGGTGGCCTCATCCGGAGCCGTCTTCCCCATGACAGCGTCGAAAGCGAGAAGGCTCTCGACTTCGCCGTCATCCTCGGCGTTCTCCATGCCGGGATTGAAGGCGGCCCGCACAGCGTTGAGGACCCACAGGTCCGCGCCACCATGGCGAGGCTGGAAGAGCTTTTCGGCCGGGAGTACGCCCTTAACCGAGGCAGAGCATCCGGGCTTGTTTTCGGGCGTTACAAGGGTGACACCTACATGAGTGGCGGCGCGTACTATTTCTCGACGTTCGGCGCGGCGGAGTATTATTACCGGCTCGCCGCGGCGCTCCCATCGGAGGCTGCGGCCTTTATCGCGAAAGGCGACGCAACCCTCTCCCGCACGCGGGAGTTCATACCGGCCTCGGGCGATTTATCCGAGCAATTCGACCACACCACCGGCGAGCAGACTTCGGCGCAGGATCTCTCCTGGAGCTATGCCTGTTTCATCACCGCCTGGGATGCGCGCCGAGCCGCCCTCGCAACAGCGGACAGCGGCAATGGATAAGCGGGCCTTCAACCTGCCGCTCGAAAGCGGCCTCGGCCTTCGGCGCATTGCGAACGCTGCCGGGCTCGATTTCAGCGTGCTTCCCAACGCTTACGTTTTCGCGCTGGAGCATGCGCAGGATGGCCGCCGCACCATGCTCAACCAGGTGCTCGGCTCGCCTCTCGGAGCGGGCATCATGCGCATCCTCCTTCGTATAGGCGGCGACACGCCTTGCATCATCGAAGCCATGGGGCCGCGCGCGAAGGTGGATTTCGGCGCGGGTCGCGATCGTTTCGTCTGGGAAGGCAAAGCGGCAGGGCTTCGCCACCGCGTGACGCTTTGGTTTCACCCTTCGGAAGCGCTTTGGCTGTGGCGCATCGAGGTCGAGAATATCGGCGGCGGCGAATTGCCCTGCGACGCCATCCTTGTTCAGGATCTCGGCCTCGGCCCGCGCGGCTTCGTCATGAATAACGAGGCTTACGCCTCGCAATATATCGACCACACCGTGGAGCGCCATCCGCGCTTCGGGCCGGTGGTGATGAGCCGCCAGAACATGGCCCAGGACGGGCTGCATCCTTGGGTGGCGCATGGATGCTTCGATGGGGCGGCCAGCTTTGCAACGGATGCGCTGCAACTTTTCGGCCCCGCCTATCGCGATGCGGATGAGATTGCGCTCGGCTTCGGGGCCAATCTTCCTGGTATCCGTCTTCAACATGAGTCAGCTTGCGCAATCATTCAGTCGGGCAGCCAGCGTCTAAAGCCGGGCGAAAGCGCGGCCTGGACTTTTTTCGGCCTGTACGACACGGATCACGCCGAGCCGACGAGCGAGACCGACCTTTTGCGGATCGACGCGGCGGAAGAAGCGGCAAAAGCTTTCTCGCAAGCCGAGGCGCCACTAGAGACACCGGTCCGAAGCATCCTTCAAGATGTGCCGCCGCTCGTTTGCATCAAGGCACGCGAAGACCCTCACCCCGAACGCATCCATGAAGAGCGGCGGAACGGCGAACTGCTATCCTACTTTGAGGGAGACGGGCCGCAGAATCGGCATGCCGTGCTGCGCGAGAAGGATCGCCTCGTGAGACGCCGCCACGGAACGATCATTCGCAGCGGCCAGGACCTTCTGCCAAGCGACGGCACGCTTTGCACGACATGCTGGATGCACGGCGTTTTCGCGTCGCAGCTCGCTATCGGCAACACGTCATTTCACAAGCTCTTTTCCGTGTCGCGCGATGCCTACAACATCACGCGCGCAAGCGGGCTTCGCGTGCTGGCCGAGATCGGCGGCGCG
This sequence comes from uncultured Alphaproteobacteria bacterium, assembly GCA_963833565.1. Lineage (GTDB taxonomy): Bacteria > Pseudomonadota > Alphaproteobacteria > Rhizobiales > Rhodomicrobiaceae > Rhodomicrobium. The sequence goes on along the minus strand of CAWHYO010000009.1, from coordinate 40,828 downwards.
TGGCGGCTGCTGACGCTGCCGTCGCGCTTCGAAATGGGGCTCAGCGATTGCCGCTGGGAATACCGGCATAACGGCGGAACAATCAGCGTGCATGTCGTCGCGTCCGGCGAAGAGCCTGCGCTGCAATGCGCGATTGAGGTCGAGGGTGCGCCTTGCCGCCTCCTTGTGTTCGGCCATCTCATTCTGGGCGAGCAAGATCTCGCCCATGCCGGGCGGGTGGAAGTCGACAGCGCCGCGATGCGCGTGGCTTTCCGCCCCGATCCGGATTGGCTTTGGGGCCAGCGCTACCCCGATGCCGTTTATCACCTTGTGACGAGCACGCCTGCCGCGATCGAAGCCATCGGCGGCGATGAGCTTCTTTACGCCGATGGCGCCGCCCGCGGGATGCCTTACATCGCGTTCAGGACGCATCCGACGAACGAGGTGCGGTTCGCCATTGTGGGTTCGATGACTCGACGGCGCGGAGGCGGAGCGCCTCGCGGATAAATATGCCGCGGGTGTCAGTCCTGCGCACATGCTCGACTCCGCCAACGTTTTCTGGTCTCGCCTTACCCGCAACGCCCGCTTCAAAGGCCGAACCGCCAGCGTTACTGCGCTCAACACGCTATTCCCCTGGATGGTCCATAACGCCCTCATCCATCTGAGCGTGCCGCATGGCCTCGAACAGTATTCGGGCGGGGCGTGGGGAACGCGCGACGTATGCCAGGGACCGGTAGAATTTCTGCTCGCGCTGGACCACGACGAGGCGGCCAAGGATATTCTGCGCCGCGTTTTCGCCCGCCAGCGACGGTCCGATGGCGACTGGCCGCAATGGTTTTTCCTTGAGCCGTCGTACTCGTTCATTCAGGCGGCGGATGCGCATGGCGACATCATCGTCTGGCCGCTGAAGGCGGTGTGCGACTATATCGAGGCCACGGACGACGTCGCCTTCCTGTCCGAGCCGGTTCCCTGGGGGACGGGAAGCGGCGCGGGCGAAGCGGAAGCCTGGACCAGCATCGCAGGCCACATCGAGGCTTTGCTCGACGGGGTGGCCGCGCGCTTCATCCCAGGCACGCACCTGCCGCGCTACGGGCACGGCGACTGGAACGACACCTTGCAGCCTGCCAATCCCACCTTGTGCGACTGGATGGTCAGCAGCTGGACGGTTGCGCTATTGTTCTGGCAGGTCTCGCGATACGCCGATGTCCTGCGCCGGGCCGGCTCGGCCGCCGAGGCTGAGCGCCTTTCGCGCCTCGCTGCTGCCATTCGCGAGGACTTCAACCGCTACCTCATTCGGGATGGCGTCGTGGCCGGTTATGCGCACTTCGATCCCGAGGGAGGCGAGCCCAGCCTTCTGCTTCACCCGAGCGATCCGAAGACCGGCGTCAGCTACTCCCTCATCCCGATGACATGCGCGATTGCCGGGGGCCTTTTTACGGCGGAACAATCGCAGACATCACCTGGGCCTCATCCGCAAGCACCTGACCTTTCCGGACGGGGTGCGGCTCATGGACAAGCCGCTCCCTTATCATGGCGGTAGCGAACGCATTTTCCGGCGCGCCGAGTCCTCCCCGTTTTTCGGACGCGAGGTGGGGCTGATGTACACTCAGGCCCATCTCCGCTATTGCGAGGCGCTTGCGATGCTTGGCGATGCGGATGCGCTGCTGTGAAGAACTTCAGAAAGTCAGTCCTGTCGCGGTGACCGAGGCCGTTGCAAATGCCGCCCTGAGGCAGGGAAACGCCTACTTCAGCAGCAGCGACGCGGCATTCGACGATCGCTACGAAGCGTGGGCCGAGTGGGAGCGCGTCAAGGCTGGGGCAATCCCTGTCGAAGGCGGCTGGCGGATTTATTCGGGGGGGCCTGGTCTGTTCGTCGATCTTCTCGTTCGCCAGCTGGCGGGCAGGCGGCGGCTCCGCGGCGAGGAAGTACTTGCTCCTGTTGTCGCGGACAGCGAAAGCGTCGGCATTGAGCTTGATGCGAAAGCCTGTGTAAAACCTGGTAAAATTGAAAATCAAGCGCACATCCACGCTCAGGTAGTAAGCCTATGGTCTAGCTTGAAGCAATGAGCCTCCTCTTGAGACAAAAATAGAGCCCAAGCCTCCGAAAATAAAAAAGGGAGTATCTTATGGTTCGTAACTTTGTGGCAGCTACATTAGCAGCATTTTTGATAAGCTTGACTGGTTCTGCCTTTGCGCAATCTTCCGGCACCGCAGCCGAAGCAAAGGCCTTGCTCGAAAAGGCCATCGCGGCGGTTAAAGCGGATCCGAAGAAGGCCATCGAGGATTTCAATAACCCCACCGGCGGTTTCCGGGATCGCGATCTCTACGTCTTTTGCGCGGAAGGCCCGATCCTACAATCTCACAGCTATCCGAAACCCGAGCTGAGGGGAACGCCTCTTGCAGCTTTGGTCGACAAGAAGGGCAAGAAACTCGGGGAGGAACTGATCAAGGTCGCCGCCGAGGGCAAGATTGGGGAAGTGGATACATGTTGCCGCGTCCGGGTGGAACGGAGCCGGTTGAGAAAGTCACTTTCGTTACCAAGGCTGGCAACCAGATCTGCGCCGTCGGCTATCTACAAATAAAGATACTTCGCGGCCGGGCTCGACCCGGCCATACCTCAAGCGTGCCGTCAATGCCGCTGTTCAGTTCCGGGAACGGCCCAAGTCGCCACGATGGCTAGGCGCATCTCCCTTCATCCCCAGATCAGTTCCCCGCTTGCGTTTGCGTCCCGAATTTCCTGAGCCCGGATTTTAAGGAAAAGCGCTTTGCCGACAGGTTAACGCAACCAAGCCATTTTTTTACGCATACATCAGGCGGGAAATAAATTGGCCGCGCGTCTGTTAACCATGTATGTATTAAGGCTCGGGCGCGGCAATGAACGGTTTACCATAAAAGCGCGCTTAGCGCCGAAGATGGCGATGGCCAGATAGGCGAAGCCTGCCTGAACATCCGTCGTTCAGCCGGACGCGGGCGCCGCCATGATCGGCGGCCGAACTGCGCCCCGGAATAGTCCCGAAGACTTGCGTCGCCACCGGTTCCGGTTTTGCGCACGCCGCGTTAGATGCCCCCTTCCAAAACAGGTCCACCCCCTGAGCCATCGGGACCGGCCGGATTCACCTTTGTGCTTCTGATGCACCCGGCGATAAACATCCAAGCATTAAATTTTCACAACCCCCTGGTATTCCGCCTAAAGAAGGGGTATGTATTGGTATACAGTCGACTTAATAGCAGGCAAAGCCTTTCAGATCAGCAGTTTGCCTCAAGAACTCAATCTGAAGTTGATCTCATATTTAACCAAATACTAAAAATAAATCAGGCTAAATAGATGACTCGCTTTCGAGTGACATAGGCCATTTTCTTAATACATTTGTTTGCTTACCATACAAACAAGAGTTACCATTTAACACTGCATCAAATTTGGCTTTCTTGCTTATAAGTGATGAGCTGGTAAGTGCTTCAAACTGCCCATTGCATTTATTTGAGGCTTGCCGCAGATAAAAATTTAAGCTTCCGGGCGGAACAAAAGTCGTTAGATTACGTAATCATAAATAAGATTGATAGGTTGCATATTTGCCTTTGCGCCGATCGCGGGCAAGTATTCTTTGTTGCGATAGTCGATTTTACAACCTCTAAGCTCTCAACCATGTAGGAAGGTGGCCGCATCGGAATGCGAGCCTTCCGTAGAAACGGAGATCTGGGATACCCGCATGTCTGCCGGGAATGAAGGAAACGGCGGCAAAGCCGCCAAAGGCAAGAGCAGGAAAGCAGCTGCTATGAACTCGGCTTCAAACGCCAAAGTCAAGCAGGGCGGCCAGGGCCGCGTGAAAGACCCTTCACGCGATCGGCGCCTTGCGACGAACAGGACGGGGCCAACCGGCCAAGGGCGCGTCAAGGACAGCGATCGAGACAAGCGTCTTGCTCAAAATCGGCCGGGTCCGACGGGACAAGGCAGAGTAAAAAATCCGGATAACGACAGGCGTCTTTCTGTGAACCGTGAAGGCCCGACCGGGCAAGGACGCGTCAAAGACCCCAAGCAAGATCGTCGCCTGTCTGAAAACCGACCCGGCCCCACAGGGCAGGGCCGGGTCAAGAACCCTACACGGGATAAGCGCCTTCGCGACAACCGCACAAACGGAAAGGAGTAGAAGGGCAGGATTTGCGAAGGGCGAGGCTTGCGTGCGATATGATTTTGCCGCAAGCTACACAAAGTGCGCATTTATGATTGCCATTGCGGAACGATTTGGTGAGCCGGTTGTTCGTTTGTCCTGACTGGTACTAAAAACTTTAGCAAAGCCTTCATTGTAAAATCATGGCGATGACAGAGCAAAAAAAGCTTGGCGATCCCAACGGCGTCAATCCCAAGCAATCGAAATCCTGAAGGATGAAGCGCTGGCGGCGACGGTATCGGCGTACCTCGACGGCGAGCTTGAGGGCAAGGCTCTCGAGGAGTTCGAAGCGCTCCTGAAAAGCAACTCGGCACTCGCGCGCGAGGTTCAGGATATGCGCAGCATAGAGTTGCGGCCTCATGGAGATGGGCGCCGACATCCTTTCGGAACCCGTTCCGGACGCAATGCTGGAGGCGTTGTCCAAAATTGATCGTAGCTAGGAGGATGCCGCACTCCCAAGCACCCTGATTTGATTTCCGATCGGAAATGCCAGAATCGCCCGGGTTCCCGGGCTTAGCTTTTCGTAGCGCACACAGCCCTCGAGTTTGTCGGCCATCCCGCTGATAATCCGCTGACCAAGCCCACGGTGGTTTTTCCCTTCCGGCTGATCAAGAACCCCGACGCCATCGTCTTCGACCACCAGCTCGATCTCAGGCGAACGAGCCAGGAGCATAACACGGACTTGCCCCCCTTCTTTAGGGTAGGCATGCTTCAAAGCGTTCAGGATCAGCTCTGTGGCTACTATTCCTATGGCGACGGCCGCATCCGGCCCGGTCTGGATCTGGTCGCAGACAAGCGAGATCGTGCTTTGATGGTCGCCACCGCCTGAGCTTACGTTCTGCAGGTCGCGGATGAGGCTCGACAGATACTCGGCGAGCGAAACCCACCGGACATCGAGGGATGTGTAGAGCGAACGGTGTACGCGCGCAACCGCCAGGACGCGCCCATTGGCCTCCTTCAGCGCCGCCTTTACATCCGCGTTCTTCGACATATCGCCCTGGAAATGCAGAAGAGACGCTATGAGTTGAAGGCTGTTGCTGACCCGGTGATTGACCTCGCGCAGGAGAAGCGCGCGCTCTTCCGCCAGCGCCTTGAACTCGTCCCTTGCGATCCGAACCTCGGCCTCCGCCCGCTCCTTGTCCCGCTTGATGCCCATCGCGAACATCGCGTTGGTGACGGCATTTTCGAGCAGAATCAGAAAATCGCCATGCACATCCTTCACGACATAATCGGCCGCGCCGGCCTTGAGCGCCGCCACCGCCACCCGGCTGTCCTGGCTGCCGGTCAGGTAGACGACCGGAGGCGCCCCGCGCCCTGATTGCAGCGCCGCCAGAAGCGTCAGCCCGTCCTGCTCCGGCAATATATGATCGAGGATGATGACATCGATATTGTTCTCCTGCGCAGAGGCAAGGCCGGCTTGCGCGGAGTTCGCCGCGACAACTTCGAACCCGGCGCGCTCCATGTGGCTCGTTCACCAGCCTGCAGAAGCCGTCGTCGTCGTCGATGATAAGGATGCGCGGATTGCGATTAGGCATTAAGCGGACCCGGAACCTTGATCACGGAGAAGAAAAGGCCAAGCTGGCGTATCGCCGTTGCGAATTGCTGGTAATCGACAGGCTTGGTTATGTACACGTTGCAACCGAGATCGTAACAGCGCTGAATTTCCGACTGGTCATCCGTCGTTGTAAGAACGATGACCGGCGCGACCTTCAGATGGCCGTCGTTCTTGAGATACTCAAGGATATCAATGCCGGAGACATCAGGTAAATTCAAATCGAGCAGAACGAGGACGGGAGTCAGGTCCGCGGGTTGCGCCTGCAGCTGATTAAAAAAGCTAAGTGTGGATGCGCCATCGGAAAAGTGGAGGATTTCGTTGGTTACGCCTGCACGGCGGATGTTTCGCTCAATAAGGCGTGCGTGTCCCTCATCATCCTCGACCATGACGATTGTCACCGGCTTGTTCATGCCGCCATCCTTTTTTTGACCAGTGCCGAGGAAGGAAGAGTGAGCCTGAACGTGCTGCCGCGTCCAAGCGCGGACTTTACCGTCACCGTCCCGCCGAGCCTGCGCACGAGCGCTGATACATAGGCGAGGCCCATTCCTTCACCGGGCACGTCCTGCGGACCGGACCGCCGGAAAAGCTCAAAAATCCGTCGATGGTCCCTCGGATCGACCCCGCGCCCATTATCGGAAACGGTGTAAATGACGTCACAGCCCTGCGAGCACCCTTCGACCCGGATCTCCCCCCGCCCGCCGGGATTTAGGAACTTGATCGCATTTTCGATGAGGTTCGAGAAAATCTGCTCAAGCGCCAGACGATCTGTGACGATACCGGGCAGAGCGCCGACTTCAACGTTGGCCTCCCTCTCCCTGATCTGATGGGCTACGCCGGCGACGACTCCCTCGACGAGAGCCTTCGTGTCGACAGGCTCGGGGTTTAACGGCCTGCTCCCCTCGCGTGAGATTTTCAAAATCGCCGCGATCAGGCGATCCATGCGCGCAATCGAGCTTTTGATAAAGCCGAACGCTTCATCGAAATCCTTGCTTAGCACGTCCGACCCGGCGAGCGCGTTCGCCGCGGCAAGCTTATCGAACAGGTCCTTCCTCAAGGTCTCCAGCTCCGAAGTGAAGCCCATGATGTTGACGAGTGGCGAGCGCAGATCGTGGCTGACGATGTAAGCGAAACGCTGGATCTCTTCGTTGGCGCGTTTGAGTGCCGCCGTCCTTTGCGCGACCGTTTCCTCAAGGTCGGCATTCGCCTTGAAGAGCGCGTGCTGGGCTTCGCGCATGGCAACGTTGGAACGCAGCAGCTGCCAAAGCGACAGGAATGAGAACGTCAAAACGAGAACCGCGCCAATGCCGTCAATGAAAAACTTGAAGTTCTGAAGGCGCGTGGTGCTTGCTTCACTGTTCCGGATGAAGGAATTGCCTTCCTCCTGGATCGACCGAACCTCACTCTCGATCTCTTGCGTGAGTTCTCGTCCAACGCCATTCTTGACGTGTGCGACCGCAGCATCGCGTTGCCCCGCTTTCGCCAGCGCGATCGTCTCCCCCATCTCTTCGAGCTTTGCCTTCAATGGCTCAAGAAGAGCCGCCGCCTTATTTTTGACGTTCAGCTCTTTCGGTGCGGTATCACGCAATTCATGAGCCATCGGCATGAGTAGGCCGCTTTTCTTCTCATAGGGTTCGAGAAAGTCCTCCTCGCCCGTAATAAGATAGCCCGCTTTGACTGCTTTCCACGGTGCGCAAGAGCTGCACGAATTTCGTGAGTTTCGCGTTGTATCCGTTCAACTCGTCCGCGGTCTCGACATCTCCGAGGACGCGTTGGGTCAGCCAGAATGAAAAGCCGGTCAGGCAGAGGAGAATAAGCGCTGCAGCGCCCACAAGTGCAATTTCGCGGCGACCTTTGCGCAGAAGTTCAAGAAAATGTTCGAAAGAGCCAGATCTCACGCGCGCTCTCTCATCGATGGAGTAGGCAATTCAAGAATATAGGCAGGACAATGAAAAGACCAAAAGAACGCCCCCTACGGTTACGAAACTTGCTCCGGCAACACCTTATCGCCGTTTACATACTCCTCAAGGCGCTGCCTCGCCCGGCTGAGGCGGCTTTTCACCGTCCCGACCGGGCAATTGCAAACGGCGGCCGCCTCCTCGTAGGATAGCCCTTCCGCGGCGATAAGAATGATCGCCTCGCGCTGCTCGGGAACAAGCCCGCCCAAGCCTTTCAGCACATCCTTGAACTCGATATATTTGTCTTGCGTGGCGCGGAACTCGAGGTTCACCGGGTCGACGTCATCGAGAGGAGCGGTCTGATGATACTTCTTGTATCGGATGTCGTTGTAAAAGCTGTTCCTGAGGATCGTGAAGAGCCAAGCGCGCAGGTTCGTACCTTCCTGGAACTTGTCGAGATTTGACAGAGCCTTCACGAGAGTATCCTGGACCAGATCGTCCGAGTGCTGCGCGCTTTGCGTGAGCGAAAGCGCGAAGGCTCTGAGATTTGGGATCCATTTAACCAGCTCGTCACGCAGATTCGCGTTGCCGGGAGCACCCATCTACTTGCGCTCCTGCTTTCCGAGCTGATCGATGAGGCGGAGCATCTCTTCCGGAACCGGCTCTTTCAGAAGCGCTTCATAAAGTTTGACGACGCCGGCCGTGAAGCGTGCCTCGTCGAGTGCAGCGCCTGCGGCGGCGCCGTCGGAATTCGGATCGCTGTCCTCACCCTTGTTCATGGGCTGACCCTTGCTGGATCTCTCGGAAACGTCGGAAACGGAATGCATCTGAACCTTTTGGATCTGATGGTCGTTCATAGTGATGGTGGGCTGAGGCTGATGCGCCTGTTGCGCGGGCAAAGGCTTCTGCCCCTCGCTCTTATCTCTTTCGTCCATAATAGGTTCCTTGTTGTCTGGGGATCGCCGGAGCACCGGACAGGGAGGATATTCTTACAAATCGCTTGCCCCGTGGAACACGGCGACCGGCTGTTTGTTGCAATGGGACTCTGCCTGGGCAATTATTTGGGGTAAGCAAATGTCAGTCTCGCAATCGATCGCTCCGCACCTTCCTTCGCTGCGCCGATTTGCGCGTGCGCTGTCCGGCTCGCAGGAAAGCGGCGATGCCTACGTCGTGGCCCTTCTCGAAGCGCTGGTAGAGAATCCCTCGATATTTCCGTTGAATATCGATTTAAAGATCGCGCTTTACCAACTCTTCCTGAAAATCTGGAATTCGGTGGATGCGAACGCATTTCCGAACTTCAAATTCGAAAAGTCCGAGCTTGTGCGCGGCTTGCAAACACTGACGCCGCGATCCCGGCAGGCGTTCCTTCTTTTGTCGGTTGAAGGCTTCGAAGCCGAGGCGATCGCTCAAATCCTTGAGACCGATCACGAGGATGTGGCCGCGCTCATAGCCGCTGCAGATAACGAAATCGCAAATCAGCTTGAGCCTGCGGATATCCTCATCATCGAGGACGAGCCGCTCACGGCCGCTCATCTGGAAGAACTCGTGCAAAGCCTCGGTCATGAGGTGACCGGCATCGCCCGAACTCACCGCAACGCCCTTGAACTCGCTCATAACAGGAAGCCCGACCTCATTCTCTCCGATATCCAGCTCGCCGATGGAAGCTCGGGCGTCGAGGCCGTCAACGAGATCCTGGGCGAGCTTGAAGTGCCCGTGATCTTCGTTACCGGTCATCCGGAAATGCTGCTCACTGGCGAGAAGCCGGAGCCCACATTCCTCATAGCGAAGCCGTTCAATGCGGAGACCGTCAAGGCGGTGATCGGGCAGGCGCTTTTCTTCGAGGTCCGCTCCCGCAGGAAGGGCGAAGCGGGGCAGCATCAGCTCCATGCGGAAAGCCGATCCGCGCTCTAAGAGCCTGGGAGTCGCGGCCTCACCTTGAAGCTGATTTAGACGGGCGCCCCCAAGCAATCTTCGATATTGTCGATATCGAAGATGCTCTGGGCTGGGGCCGGGCAGGGGATTGATAGGTACGCGCTCATGGAAACTCTGCCCACGCTGTTAGTTCCCGGCCTCGGCACGGATTCCCGCCTCTACGAAAAGCAAATCCCTGCCCTGTGGCACTTTGGGCCTGTCATGATCGCCAATCAATCGCAGCGGGATTTGATGGCGGGCATCGCTCAAGACATCCTCGCCAACGCGCCGCCCCGATTTGCGCTCGCGGGTTTGTCCATGGGCGGCTACGTCGCGTTCGAGATCATGCGGCAGGCGCCGGACCGTGTCTGCAAGCTTGCCTTGCTCGACACCACCGCGCGTCCCGATACGCCCGAGCAAACGGAGCGGCGCAAAATGCAGTTCGAGATGGTGAAGGCAGGGAGGTTTGCAGAAATACCTGGCATGCTTTTTCCAGCGCTGGTCCATGCGAACCGCCGCAACGACCCGGCATTGCGAGCACTCGTGGACGATATGTTCTTCGCCCTGGGTCCCGACGCACACATCCGTCAGCAAACCGCAATCATGGGCCGCGCCGATTCGCGCCCGAGCCTGTCCGCTTTTCGCTGCCCGGTGCTGGTTTTGGCCGGAGATGGCGACGAGCTTACGCCTCCTGCGGTCGCAAAGGAGATCGCGGGCGGGATTGAAAGGGCGCGGCTTGTCATTGCACCCGACAGCGGCCATCTCACGACACTTGAGCAGCCCGATTTTGTGAGCCGCACATTCGTGGAGTGGCTCCAAACGGATTAAAGGGTGCAGAGATAACATGGTTAAAGCTGAATGGAACGGAACCACCATCGCTGAATTGGAGGAGACGGTCGTGGTCGAAGGGAACCACTATTTTCCTGCGGACGCCGTGAACCGGACCTATCTGAAGCCCAGCGAGACAACGACAAAGTGCCCCTGGAAAGGAACCGCCCACTACCACACAATCTCGGTGGCCGGAAAAGAGAACCCCGACGCAGCCTGGTATTATCCCGAGCCGAAAACGGCGGCAGCCCAGATCAAGAACCGGATCGCGTTCTGGAAGGGCGTCAAAATCTCCTAAGCCCTCGGCTCCGTTCCTCCACGAGCGCTGCGCCGCTGCGTACCCACGCGAGCCCTGCCCCGTCGCTACGCCTCTGGCTCCGTTCCACGACGCGGGCACTGCTCCGCTATCGGCAACAAACGGCAGGCACCGTGAAAAGCGCCCCCCTTTTTCACGGGCGTATTTCCGACCAACCCAGGAAATCGATCTGGAACGATTGGCAACCAAGGGCGCCAAGAGCCCAAATCTTGCGATGGCTTACCATAACCTCTGCCACGGTTTCAGGGCCATCGAAGCGGAGAGGGGCTACACCGTGCAGAGGCGAGTAGAGCAACAACGCCGAGTTGTTGGGTTCGATATTTGAGATCCGGATTGTGGCGGTGACGGCGCGATCTGGATATTCCATCGGAAATGCAACTGGAAAATCATCTTTGATTTGAAGATTTCGGCATTCGATTTTTCGCTTTCTTCGGTTCGAATCAGAAGCTGCGAAGGTAGCGAAGGGCGGGGTGTGCGTCCTTTTCGCAGGGTTTGTCATAACAGCTTATAAACTGCTTTTCTCCAACATTGATAAAAAGACCTGATCCGAGATGCCGAAACGCATCTTCAGCCGCCGCCTGCGTTTCCTCTCGAGCTTCAGAACCGGGCCTCGGGGCGACGCATGTCGGCGCAATGGACCTCGGCGAAATGCCCGCGCAGCTGCTCCGGCGAAGCCGATGCCTGCCTCGGCGATCGCCATCTGGCGGATCGAATAACCTTGCGACATAAAGAAGCTATCGCCGGTATTACCGCGCTGCAAAACCGAAGAAAGTTAGGCAGTTCCCGCGCCTGTGCCGGGCGCGCTCGGTTGTGCCTCACTTGCAACAGATACCGGGAATAATATCTTCGGGATACCTTAAGGCAAAGGTGGAGGCGGTAGAAGCCTGTTATCCGGCACTGTTTGGGTGATGCGCGGCGCCGGCGCGGCTCGATCTTTGCTTTTGTGAGCCGTTCATTCTAGTAGAACTCTCACGGCCGGACACGCTTCCGGCGAAAACGTGCCCGGTTCGTTTCGGCTCAAGCAAGAACCGGGATCATCCATCAGCGGTAGGCGATGCTAAAGAAGCTCATCATCTCGACTGTTCAATTTTGCGCGGGACGGCCCTGGTCCGTAATCGCCGTTGGGATCGTTCTCGCAGCTGCTTCGGCAGTCTACGTGGCTGACCGGTTCGAAATAAATACCGACATCAGCAAGCTCTTATCCAATGACCTCCCCTGGCGGCAGAGAGAACTCGCTTTTTTCAAGGCGTTTCCGGGGACCGAAACGACAATCATCGCGGTCATCGACGCGCCGACGCCGGAACTCGCCGCTGACGCGGCGCTGAAGCTCAGCGAACGGCTTGCGCAGGAAAAAGAGTTCATCAAGGGCGTCCGCCAGACGTCAGGCGGCCCATTCTTTCGGAAGAACGGTCTCCTTTTTCTTTCCGAGAACGAACTGAAGGAAACTCTCGGCCAATTAACGAAGTCCCGCCCCCTGCTCGAGCCCCTCGCAGCCGACCCGAGCCTGCGCGGGATCATGGGTGCCGTGACTCTGACGCTGAAAGGCGTTCAAGGCCGGCGCATCACGCTCGACAGCGTTGCCCCGGAGTTCAACGCTTTCTCGTCCGCCATCGAGAATGCGATAAACAACCGTCCGGCCTGGTTTAGCTGGCGCGAGGCGCTCAGCGGGCAGCCTTCCATCCGGCGCGAGACGCGCCAGTTCCTCGAAATCGAGCCGATCCTGGACTACAACTCTCTTGAGCCGGGACAAGATGCCTCCGACGCCATCCGTAAAGCCGCGTCGGAGCTCGGCCTTCCTCAGGACGGCGTTACCGTCCGTTTGACGGGAACGGTGCCCATCGCAGATCAGGAATTCGGAACGCTAAAGGAAGGGGCGGGGCTGAACACCGCGCTGACCATCCTTTCGGTTCTTGTCATTCTTTGGCTCGCGCTTCATTCCGCGCGGATCATTTTCGCCGTTTTTGTCTCCCTTTTTATCGGGCTCGCGATAACGGCCGCGCTGGGCCTCGCCTTGGTCGGCTCCCTAAACCCGATTTCGATCGCCTTCTTTGTGCTTTTCGTCGGGATCGGCGTGGACTTCGGCCTGCAATTCAGCGTCGGCTACCGCGCGGAGCGTTACGAGAACAACAAATTGACCCCGGCTCTTGTCGCGACCGCCGACCATACAGGCGGCCGTCTTGTGCTCGCGGCCATGGCGACAGCCGCCGGGTTCTTGTCGTTCACGCCAACGGCCTATAAAGGGCCTCTCGGAGCTCGGCGAGATCGCAGGCGTGGGCATGCTCATCGCCTTTTTCACCAGCATTACGGTGCTTCCCGCGCTGCTTCGCCTTCTCAATCCGCCGGCGGAACCTCATCCGCTTGGCTATGCCTTCCTCGCGCCCGTCGACCGCTTTCTCGAACGCAACCGCATGGGAGTGCTCGTTGGGACGCTTTGCGTCGTCATCGCAGGGCTGCCGCTGCTTCATTGGCTACGCTTCGACTTCAATCCGATGAACCTGCGCAGCCCGAACGTGGAATCGGTCTCCACCTATCTTGATCTGAAAAAAGATCCTGAAACGGCTGGGCGGACGATCGAGGTTCTGACGCCCTCGGTTGCGGATGCGGACGCGCTCGCAGAGAAGCTCAGCGCGCTCCCCGCGGTATTGAGAGCCACGACCTTAAGCAGTTTCGTGCCGGACGGCCAAGACAAGAAATTAGTCCTCATAAGCCAGGCGGCGGCCGAACTGAACGAGACACTGAACCCCAAGAAGGAGAAAGTGCCGCCGGCGCCTACGGATCAGGAAATCGTCAGCAGCCTCGAAGGCGCTTCGAATTTCTTGAGCGTCATCGCAAAGCGGAGCTCCGGGACGAAAGGCGTGCAAGCGGCGGAACGGCTGTCTCAAGCGCTTTCGGAACTCGCGAAAGCGACCCCGAAAGCGCGGGCGCGCGTTGCGGAGGCGCTTGTGAGGCCGCTCAAGATGACACTGGATGACATCCGGCTAGGTCTTAATCCCGAGAAAATCGCGCTCGATTTGCTGCCGCGCGACCTTGTTGCAGGCTGGCAAGCGAGCGACGGCCAAGTGCGGATTTCGGTGTCTCCTAAAGGAGATTCCAACGACAACGCGGTTTTGCGAAATTTCGTCGAGGCTGTGACGGCGGTGGCGCCCGAGGCAACGGGAGAAGCCATTGGCATTCAGAAGGCAGGCGACACGATCGTCAACGCATTCCTCCAGGCAGCCGTACTGGCGCTTGTCTCGATCTCCATTTTGCTCTGGATCACCTTGAGGCGTGCTGTCCGACGTGGCGTTGACCCTCATTCCGCTTCTGCTCGCCTGCGTGGTGACGCTCGAGCTTTGCGTGATCTTGGACATGCCGCTGAATTTCGCGAATATCATCGCGCTTCCGCTTTTGCTTGGCGTCGGCGTCGCGTTCAAGATTTACTACATCATGGCTTGGCGCGAAGGGCGAACCGGACTTCTGGCCTCGCCGCTTACGCGCGCCGTCTTCTTCAGCGGCATGACAACCGCCGTGGCCTTTGGCAGCCTGTGGCTTTCGAACCATCCCGGGACATCGAGCATGGGCAAACTCCTTGCCCTGTCGCTCGTGAGCACCATGACCGCCGCCGTCTTGTTCCAGCCCCTCCTCATGGGTCCGCCTCGGGAAGTGGAGAAGCCGGAAGAATTAAAAGCAGAAGCAGAAGAAGAGACGAAGGCGAAAACCAAGGCCGAAAGGCCGCCCTATTTGGCGACCCCGGAGCATACAGCCTGATCGGTAGGGGAACCTTTTGTCAGCGGAACGCGGGCCCAATCCTCGCCCCCGCAAATCAATCCGCCAAGCACGCAGCCCTGTATGCGCAGAACGTCAGGGCTCTTAAGACTGATATAGGATGTATAGGTCTGGCCGTTTTGGGCGTTATAGACCTCACCTTCCCATTGCTCTTCCGAGGGCTGCATATTGATGAGAATGGGCATGCCCATCACGGAGCGGTTGCGCTTGACCGGGTCGGGGTTGTTCTCATCCTTGCCGGGGGGGCCTTTGGTCCAGTTGATGACACCCCACAGAGCCTTTCCGCAGGAGACGACACGAATATGGGCGGTGCCATCTTCGACCTGCCATTCTCCGACAGGTGACTGGGCCGCCGCTGCTCCAATCGAGCATAGGCTGAACATGGCTGCAATCATAAGTTTGTTCACGGCATAAATACTCCCGTTTGCTGCGCCCGCGTCATGTTCCTTCAATGTGGATTTTCTTTGGTCGTTGGACGAGTTATCGCTTTCGGCGCCCTGTGAGCGGCCTTTCTCACGGATTATTTCAGAAAAATGCAGATCGTGATCGGTTCCGAGGCAGGCGGTCGGGAAGTCCAAGGCATGAGGCCCTGAGCGATACGCCGCACAAAGTGCCGGGAAGCGGTGTGGCCGCGCGGCAAGACGCTGGCCGCCACTCCATCAAGGCGCGCCCAACCGCCTGATATAACCAGAGACCGCCAACGCATGGACGGGCCGGATCGAGCCCGCCATGTATGCAAAACTTGATTCTGTGCTAACGGTCTTCCAGGCAACGCCGCAGCACGCTCACGAGCTTTTTCGGGTCGACCGGCTTCGTCAGCAACGGGGCTCGCTGGAAGATTTCCGGGAGCTGGTCGCTGGAGTACCCGGACAGAGCCACGAAGGGCAGCGATTTCCTATTCAGGACATCGGCTATCGGTGCAGCGGTCTCCCGGCCGAGGTTCACATCGAGCACGGCAAGATCACAGCCCCCGGATTCAAGAAGCTTCAGCGCAGCCGATACCGAAGCCGCCGGACCAATAACTTCAAAGCCCGCATCCCTCAGATGGTCCGCGACATCGAAGGCGATGAGAGGCTCATCCTCCACGACGAGAACCCGCTCGGCCATGTCCCACCTCCCGACTAAAGGTCCCTTTATAATCTTGAGGGCTTTTTCGCCCGGGCAATTCAAGTCGGCGGAAAGCCCATGCGAGCGATGGATCCACGACCGTCGCAAACCCGCGCAGCGCAGGCGCGGAGACCGACAGGCCGGTGTCCATCCCGCTGATGGAGAACCGCTGCTTTCCAGATTCAGGTTCATACACTTTCCAGCTTATTTCAACATACCCTCCCTTTTGCTAAGAATCCCGTACTTGCCGGCGTTTGTCGCAATCTCATGCAACACTAGCGCTGTGCAATCAAGCCGCCCAAAAGGAGGCTCAGCTCGACCGACCTTCGGTGCGGAAGCTTTAACAAGTTCAACGATGA
This sequence comes from uncultured Alphaproteobacteria bacterium, assembly GCA_963833565.1. Classification (GTDB taxonomy): domain Bacteria; phylum Pseudomonadota; class Alphaproteobacteria; order Rhizobiales; family Rhodomicrobiaceae; genus Rhodomicrobium. Next base: position 24,947 of record CAWHYO010000009.1, on the reverse strand, counting down.
ACTCGACACCGCGCGGCGCATCAGCTAACCCAGTCGTAACTGAAGAAGCTAGTATGTTTGTTATTCTGCTTGTCGGGAATGTGTTTTCAATTCTGGGACGCCAATGCAACATTCCAGGTTCTATACGCTCGACGCTTTACGAGGCGTGGCCGCGATTTGCGTTCTGGTCCATCATTTGCGCGATGGCGCTTCCTGCCATAACGGCTATCTCGCAGTCGATTTCTTTTTTCAGTTGAGCGGCTTCGTGGTCGCCCTTGCATATCAGGACAAGCTCGCCAATGGAACTATGAGCCTTTCCGGCTTTGCAGCAGCCCGCTTTGTCCGGCTGTATCCCATGATTTTCATGGGCGCAGTGATCGGCAGCATTTTTACCCCTATAAGGAGTGAAGCATCCGCCAGCAGTATTGTCCTGGCTTTTCTGTGCTTGCCGACGTTCTCGGCCGAAGCCGTCTTCCCGATTAACGGACCTTTCTGGTCCTTGTTTTTTGAGCTTTTTGCAAACGCCGTCTTTGCTGTCGCCATTGTCCATGCTGCGGGGCGAAGAACCCTGACTGCCACGATTTTCTTGTCTCTTGTTGCTTTCTGCGCCGCAGCCTTCTACTTCGGCAAATTCAACGTCGGCTACTCGCCAAAGAACTTCCTGGCAGGCTTCCCGCGCGTTGGTTTTTCATTTGCGCTAGGCGTTGCCCTTTATCATGTGAGCCGCGCTGTTTCGATCCCAAGACTCACCCGGCTTTGTGGAGCGCGCTTTTGCTTGGTGTGCTGGCGTGGCCGTTTGGTGCGAGAACATGGTCCTTCTTTTGCATCGCAGGCCTGTTCCCCGCGATCATTCTTTTCGCCTCAAACGCAGAACCTAGCGGTCGGTCGCGATGGATCTGCAGAGAGGCTTGGCGATCTGTCCTACCCGCTCTATGCCACGCACTTTCCGATCCCTGATGACTGCCGGTCATACCTGGCGGGGCGCTTCGGGATCTCGCCAATGACGACCCGATATTTTTGAGTAACCATGTTTCTTGCGCTCGTAGCGCTCAGCCTTGGCTTTGTTCGCTATTGGGATGTGCCAATGCGGCGAATTTTACGTAAGTGGCTTTGTGAGCGAAACAGCAGCTATAAAGCAAAGCTTGGGGGGAGATGGCCTTTAAGTAGGCTACTGTCGATAAGTGAGCGACTGCGTATCAGGCAGAGAACATTTTCGACATTGAGTTACCCAAGAGCTAGGTCCGAATATGCGATTACGCCGCTCCTTTCGAGCCAGTCGGTTTAGCAGCTTGTGTCTGGGCTAAGGCAACCAGCGCTTAGAAGTGGTCCGCAAGTCACCGGAAGCCGCGTGCTATCAGAGCATCGCCGCTTGCGCGACTCTTCGAAGGCCGTCTTCGGAGGTGAGCAATTCTCGCCTACTGCTCCTGCCCCCAAAGCTCCGCGATTGCTTCGCGTCGCTTGCTTGGCCGGGAACGGTAACGAAGCTCAACTTCGCGAATGTAGCGGCCTTCGTGCCATTCCGTCCGCAAGTCTATGGGGCGGGACTCTCCCCCTGCGCGAATGCGCTCATTGAATTTGATGCGCTCGACCTCGCCATCGGTGAACACCACATTGATGCTGTTCAATTCGATGTCGTTGCCGCGCACGAGGAGCTTGAGCCGTTTGAACTTGCCCTGTTGCCGGCCGACTTCGATGGTGTCGTGATCGCCGGCGAAGCTGATGTGCCTTTCCCCCAGCCTTTCCCATTCCCGCGCATAGGATGCCCCGGCGGATAAAAGCGTAACGATCAAAGCCAATGCAAAAATCCTCAACATCATTCCTCCGGCGCGAAAAAGATAAGTTGATAAGCTTTCTTGCCATGACGTCAAGGCGGTGAACGTGGCGAAAGCCTCATGGCTTATTGTTTGCCGGCAATTCATGGAGGGGCGCTGCTTATATCGCTCAAACGGAGGCTGTTCAGAAACGGAAGAGTGATAAATTTCCGTTTAATCTCCGCAAGGGCTGTCTTGCCGCTCCTTGTTTGTTAGGGAATAGTGAGCGTCTGCTCGGGAGAATCACGAATGCGGAGGTTCGGTTTAGTCCTTAAAGTCGTTCTGGCAGTGAGCTTCGTGCTCGCTGTTTTTGCCATGATTGACGTCCTGGACTGGCTCGACGAGCCGGACGCGAGCATGCCCGTCCAGGCCGGCCTCAGGACAGCCGCGCCCAAAACCGAGGCTTCGCCAGCGTCCCTGCGTAGTGTGCTAGCCCCTGAGCCTGAACCTGCGCCTGCGACGGCTCCCGCTGCTTCCTTAACGCCACCGCCTTTGACGAGCCTGGCCCAGACGACGCCTGCGACCGGACGACCATTCAGCAAGCACCGTCACGAGAATCGATCTACCTCCCCTGCCTCAAGCCACGCAGACAGCGATCTTCGATTCCGCGTCGCAGTCGCCGCAGGCCATGGTCCGCCTCGCGGCGACCACGCCACAAATTCCAGCTCCGACCCTCGCGCACATTCCAGCGCTCGTCGTAAAGTTCGCCCCTGCCAAGGTTCTGTTTGGCGCTGTCGATGCACCTTCAAAGATGGCGTCGCGCTCCATCGGCTTTTATGCGAGGGGTTGCCTCGCGGGCGGCAAGCCCTTGCCGGTTAGCGGCCCGGCCTGGCAGGCCATGCGTCTTTCAAGAAATCGCATTTGGGGCCATCCGACGCTCGTGCGCTACATTGAGCGCTTCGCCAAGGACGCCAGGGAGAAGGATGGCTGGCCCGGCCTGCTGGTGGGCGACATGTCCATGCCGCGCGGCGGCCCGATGCCCTTCGGCCATGCCAGCCATCAGGTCGGCCTCGACGTCGATATTTGGTACAGGCCCATGCCCGAGCGGGTGCTGAGCGAAGAAGAGCGCGAAAAAATGCCCATGGAGAGCTTCCTCCTCGATCCGGGGCACGTGAATCCCGCGGTTTGGACCGCGGATTTTGCGAAGGTGCTCCGCCGGTCCGTGTCCTATCCCGAGGTCGCGCGCGTGTTCGTGAACCCCGCGATCAAGAAATGGCTCTGCGAGAATGTAACGGAAGATCGCGCCTTCCTGCGCAAGATCAGTCCGATCATGGGCCACGACGACCATTTCCACGTGCGGCTTGTCTGCCCTGCCGACAATCCAGGCTGCCGTAACCAGCCCGCTCTCGCCACTGACGAAGGCTGCGGCAAGGGCCTCGATGCCTGGATCGAGAAGCTCTCGAAGGCGAAGCCTGTCCCTGTCGCAGCCGCATCCGCGCCGAAACCAGGGACAACCCCCACGCGTGCTACAAGGAGAAAGTCGTCCGTGACCTTGGCACAGCTTCCGCTGGACTGCCGGACCGTTCTGCAAGCCCCTTCGATGACGGCTGCGGCGCGATAAACCAAAGCCCGGCGCGCGGCGGCGTGGTTGAACCTTTTGGCTCGGACGCTGCCGTGGAATGGCTGGTCACGAGGTGTGGACTATTTTTGCCTCTCTCATTTGTCATCGATGACAAATCTAGTTTTTTGACGCTTATTAAATGCATGGACATGGAGAACATTATATGAAGACAGCAGACGAATTGGCCTCGCCACTTGCCAGACTGCTTTTGACCAAAGTGGGACCTCTCCTTGCGGCGATTGCCACACTCGTCCTTGCGGCCCTCGCGACGGCTGAAGCACAGACCCAGGAACTGTTCATACCCATCCCGCAAAACCAGTTCTCGTCATCGGTCACACCTGAACAGTCCCAGAGGCTCGCCAAGCTCAAACAGCAACCAACAACCAAAAGCTTGGACCTGGTGGCGATCAACCTCGGCGCGCTGCAAAGCGATACCACCAAATTCAGCTTCTCCGGCGAGCGGGCTCTCACATTTTCAAAGCAGTCCGTCCAGAAGCTGGGCGGGGCGGATGTGATCTGGCAAGGCAAGCTGCCCGACCTCCCGGGAACGGCAACGCTTGTCGTTCGCGATGGCAACATCACCGGCACCGTTCAGGATGGCTCGAATCTGTTCCACATCGAGCCTCTCGGCGGCGGAGTGCACGCCATTGTCAAGGTCGACACCTCCAAGCTTCCGCCCGACCATCCGCCGAGCGCCGAAAGCAACCAGCAGGATGCGATCACCCCGAAGGAAAACCTGCACCTTCAAAGCGCACCGGCAGATCGCGGTGACAATCCCATCGATATCAATGTGATCGTGGCCTACACCCCATCGGCCGAGGCTTCCGTCTCCGATATCACGGCCACGATCGAACTGGCCGTCGCGGAAGCAAATCAATCCTACATGAACAGCGGCATCAGGATCAGGCTCAACCTCGTAGAGACGGTCAAGCTGGACTATAAGGAAGCGGATACATTTCCGGCCATCGTCGCCGCCTTCAAGGACAATCCCGAGATCAATCAAAGACGGAGGGCCACGCATGCCGATCTCGCGGCCCTTATCGTCAACAGACCGGAGGCTTGCGGTCAGGCGGCGGGGATCATGGTCAACCCGGCAACGGCCTTTGCCGCAGTGCATTACGGATGCGCGACGGGCTACTATTCGTTCGCACACGAGCTTGGTCATCTCATGGGGGCGCGTCACGATGAGGGCAACGACTCCTCCCAGACGCCATTCCCTTATGGACACGGCTTTCAACGGCCCTCGCCGTCGGCAAACCAGGCTTTCCGCACCGTCATGGCCTACCAGTGCAAGGCTCCCGACAAGTGCGAGCCTCGCGTGGCCTACTGGTCGAATCCCGGCATCCGTTACAAAGGCGTGGCCGCCGGAACGGCGGGGGACAACAATGCCCGGGTCTTAAATGAGACCGCAGCGACTATTGCCGATTTCAGAAATCATCTGGAACCGTTGGTGGCCAGCCTGCCCGCCGCTTCGGCAGCCGCGGACGAGAACAAGGCCGCATCTCGCGAAAGGGACGAGGGGCCATCGTTGGTGGGGCAATGGATCATCAAAGAGAGCGGCGACATCTTGCGCATCGACGAGGGCGGCTGGTTTCACCCGGTTCACGGACGGGCCAAAATCCGCAAGGCTGACGATTCCGCCGACATCAAGGTTTTCTATGAGCACGGGTCGACGCGCTGCTCCTACCGGATTTCATTTTCGGAAAATGGAAAGAGGCTGCTCCTCATCGCCGCCGATACGATGCAGGACCCCGACTACTGCCCCGCCGGAAGCCTGAAAAAGGCCGGTGGGTGAGGTATCCGGTCGTTGCGATCAGCGACCTCGCGGCAGACAATTCGCTGGATGAAGCCGCCGCCGCACTTTTCCGTATCGTAACAGCGATCCTGCCAGACGCCGTCGACCAAAAGACCCATTCCAACCTCCCAGCACCCTCAAGGGCCTGCCTTCAAGATTGGATTTTTGTGATCAGCAGCCAATAGCGGTTTGGTAAGCGGTCCACCCGTTGTCATCCCGGAAGCCGTTAGTGGCTGTCCGGGATTTCAAAGACTAAGACTGCATGTTGGACGATCCCGGATACGCCACCGGCGTTCCGGGATGACGGACCCGAAATATCAGCTTGCGGCTGGCTCGGTGGCCGGTTGCTCTGCTGGCGCCTCCTTGCCCGTCTTCTGGTCGATGCCCTTCATCGAAAGCCGGACCTTGCCGCGATCGTCGAAGCCCATGCACTTCACATAAACTTCCATGCCTTCCTTCATGACCTCGGAAGCGTGCTTCAGCCTGCGGTCCGACATCTGGGAGATATGGACGAGGCCGTCGCGGGAGCCGAAGAAGTTCACGAAGGCGCCGAATTCGACGATCTTCACCACCTTGCCTTTGTAGATTTGGCCGACCTCCGGTTCGGAAGCGATGGATTTGATCCGGTTGATGGCGTCCTTGATCGAGTTCAGGTTGGCGGCCGCGATCTTGACGGTGCCGTCATCCGAGATGTCGATCTTCGCACCCGACTCCTCGACGATGGAGCGGATCACAGACCCGCCAGACCCGATCACTTCGCGGATCTTGTCGGTCGGGATGGTGATCGTCTCGATGCGCGGCGCATGCTCGCCAAGATCCGTGCGGGCGTGTCCGAGCGCTTTCGACATCTCTCCCAGGATGTGCAAGCGGCCATCGCGCGCCTGCTCCAGCGCGGTCTTCATGATCTCCGTCGTAATGCCGGTGATCTTGATGTCCATCTGAAGCGCGGTGACGCCTTGTGCCGTCCCTGCGACCTTGAAATCCATGTCGCCGAGATGATCCTCGTCGCCGATGATGTCGGACAGGACCGCGAAGTTATCGGAGTCCTTGATGAGGCCCATGGCGATGCCCGCAACGGGGGCCTTGAGCGGAATGCCAGCGTCCATCATTGCCAGCGAAGCGCCGCAGACGCTTGCCATGGATGAGGAGCCGTTGGACTCGGTGATCTCCGAAACAACCCGAATGGTGTAGGGGAAGTTTTCAGTGTCCGGGATCATGGGATGGACCGCGCGCCACGCGAGCTTGCCATGTCCGATCTCCCGGCGTCCGGGCGAGCCCATGCGGCCGGTTTCACCGACCGAGAAGGGCGGGAAGTTATAGTGAAGCAGGAAAGTCTCCTTGTAGGTGCCTTCCAGCGAGTCGATCCACTGCTCGTCTTCGCCCGTGCCGAGCGTTGCAACCACAAGCGCCTGCGTCTCGCCGCGCGTGAACAGCGCTGAGCCGTGGGTGCGCGGGATAACATGCACCTGGCAATCAATCGGACGCACAGTCTTCAGATCACGGCCGTCGATGCGCTTGCCCGTCTTAAGAATGCTTGTGCGGACGACGTTCTTCTCGATCTCCTTGAACGCTTCGGCGAGCTTGACCTTATCGCCCGCCGTGGCTCCCTCCGGCAAAAGATCGTTGACCGCTTTCGCCTTCGCCTCGGCGACCTTCGCGTTGCGCTCCTGCTTGCCCGGGATCTGAAAAGCCTTTTTGAGCTCTCTCTCGACGAGCTTCTTGACCTTGGTTTCGTACTCGTTTTTCGAATCCGGCAAAATCCATGGGTCTTTCGCGGCCTGCTCGGCAAGGCCGATGATGGCTTCGATGACCGGGCGGTACGCCTGCTGCCCGAAGGTCACGGCGCCGAGCATCACCTCCTCGGAAAGCTCCTTCGCCTCCGACTCCACCATGAGAACCGCATCGCCCGTTCCGGCCACCACGAGATCAAGCTCGGTCTTTTTTATCAGATCCGATGTGGGGTTGAGGATGTATTGGCCGTGCGCATAGGCGACCCTCGCAGCGCCGATCGGCCCAAGGAATGGCAAGCCAGACAGCGTCAGCGCCGCCGAGGCGGCCACCAGCGCCAGGATATCGGGATCATTCTCCATATCGTGGGACAGGACCGTAACGATAACCTGCGTCTCGTTCTTGAACCCCGGCACGAAAAGCGGCCGGATCGGGCGATCGATGAGGCGTGAAATGAGCGTCTCACGCTCCGTGGGACGGCCTTCGCGCTTGAAATAGCCGCCTGGGATCTTGCCCGCGGCGTAAGCTTTTTCCTGATAATTGACCGTGAGGGGGAAGAAGTCCTTGGAGGGGTCAGCCTCGCGTTCGGCGACCACGGTAGCGAGAACCGTGGTCTCGCCATACTGCGCGAACACTGCGGCATCCGCCTGCCGCGCCATGCGGCCCGTCTCCAGCTTCAGCGTCCGTCCGCCCCACTCCACTTCTTCACGATAGATTTCGAACATCTTTATTCTTCCAACAGCTTTAGCCGGAGGCCTTTCCCCCGGCTCGTCTTTGCGTCCATTGTTTGTGCGCCAGCCACACTTAGCGCAAATTCCCGCGCACTCCTAGTGAAGAAAAAGGCAAAATCACCGTGCTCCACCGGAAAGCCTGGACGAGATCTCCCTTCGCTCAAGCTTTGCTCCGGGGCAGGCTTGAACTTGTGCAAACACCAGCGATTGACGTTCCGCGTTTCGCAATATCTGCGAGTTCGAAAGTGTTCAGTCGCGAGCTGCGCGCGTCCTAGAGGCATTTTTGCTTACCTCGAAGAAAGCGCGCTCAGCCGACCGGCTATTGGGGGCCGGGGGCGCTTCTGAATTCGCTCTCGCCTCGACCTCCTCGAAGAAGATGAGACATGGATATCGGAGATTGTGCCCGGTGGTTCCCCTTTACACGCGGCGCGCAAAACCGGAACCGGTTGCGACGCACGTCTTCTAAACGACCGTACTGCGCCGGAGCGCAGTCCGGTCGTCGATCATGGCGACGCCCGCGTCCGGTTGAAGGCTTCGCCCATCTGGCCATCGCCATCGTGGACGGCGCTCGCGCGCGGCTGATGGTAAACTGTCTGTTGCCGCGCCTGAGCGTTAATACAAACGTGGTTAACAGACGCGCGGCCGATTTATTTCCCGCCTGATATACGCTTGAAAAATCGCCTATCCGGGCGAGACAAAGCCGCCTCGCGCCTTCCGCCAGCCGGAGAGTGAGGGGAGCTAACCTGCGGAAAAAGAATGGCTTTCTGGCTCCAGTTGGACCCCCATTAAGTAGAATTTAACGCGGGAATTTTCTCCTTAACTGGACGCGCTAAAGTCCGTTAAATATGTTTCGGCTTTCGGCTGTTAACCAGAACAGCGCCCGCAAGAAGCGCGGCGCGCGCTCCGGGGACGCTGTCTGATCTGGTATTTTCGTAGTGATATCAGTGGCTTGCTTGCTGTTAACCTCTCGGCAACGCGCTTTTTCTTAACATCCTGGCTCAAGAAAGTCGCGACGCAAACGCAAGCGAAAGGCTGATCTGGGGATGAAAGGAGACGCGCCGATTAAACATTCGACGCCCGCGTCTGATAAAGCACGATGGAGTTGGTCTTCCCGTCAAGGCGCGGCTTATCAGAACTTCAGGCGCAGGCCCGTCATGAACGTCGCCATATTGTCGGTCAGGTAGCCGGAGTCGAAGCCGCCGCCGTTGTTCATATAGCTGACGCCGCCATAGGCATCGAGGTGCTTGTTGAAGGCGTAGTCGATCAGGAAAGACGTCTGATTCAAGTACCCCGCGCAGTTCGCGGGCGTGGGATTGCCGACCGGGGCCTTGGCCGCCGTCGCGCAGTTCTTTCCCTTGCTGTTGATGTATTCATTTTGTGAATAATTGTAATAAGCTCCCGTAAAACTCCAGCCTGAGGGAAGATCATATCTTACGCCGGTCCAGAAGGTCTGCAAAATCTTGTCGGTTGTATAAGCATTGGTCGTAATGCCGACAAGCTCATAGCCTCCGATCGTCGTAGACCCAACCGGTATATTGTTATCTTTGGGATTCCCCATGTCAGTATGCACGTAGCCCGCGAAGACTGTTAGCTTTGATGGTGGCTCGTCATCCTTCAAGCCTTCCTCAAACTTGTAAATGTACTTGCCCATTACTGACACACCCTCATTATCGGAGATGGTGCCAAGCAGACCATCCGGGCAACTGCCTGGAAGGCAGCTGATGCCGGTCGTGTACTTCGGATTGGGGATCGAGGTCGAAGCGACCGCTCCCCTCGTCTCAGTATAAACGGCATCGATCGAGAAACCTTTCCAGGTCGCGCCGGCGTTGAATCCGTACGCTCCGTTGAAAATGGCTGTGCCTTGTCCGCCATCCGTATACATGGCCGCTGCATGCGCTGGACCGTAGGTGAAGATATATTTGACCGAGTTGTCCCAGCGAGCCGTTTCCGTCGATCCGAAACCAGCGGCTGGACCGCCGGAATAGCCCAACAGAGCGAAAGCGGGCGCCTGCCCCAAAGGATCGTAGGCGCCAACGGCGTCGAGTTCGAGCGATTGCTGCCGCCCCAGAATCAGCGTCCCGTAAATGGGGTTGGTGACGCCTCCATAGGCTGGGCCGTTGAAGGCCTGTCCGCAGCGGCTTCCATCGCTATTGGCGGTCTGATATTGATAGAGCTTGCCATTATTCTGGATCATGCTTGCGCATTCGTCGCCAAGTTCGCCGGAAAGCGGGTCGAACGCGGTTTCAAGTTTCCCGATGGCCAGCCAGCCATACCCGATGGCCTCTTCTACCTTGACGCCGATCTTGGACTGCTCCAGACCGTTTTCCGCTAAGGACGAGATCGCCCTGTTCGCGTTTTTCGACCCGCTGAGGTTGTATTCGAGGCCGGGATAGAAGGCTCCGTTCAGCGGAGCACCGTGAGTCTGATAGGCGTAGCCAACATCGATGGTTCCGTAGACCGTGACGCCCTGCCAGGCCAATTGATCCGGAACCGGGTCTTTCAGGCTCGGGTTTCCAGCGTCGCCGGCGTGCGCGGGGGCCAGCAGGTGCAAATAAAGAACGGCCGCAATCCCCAGCAGACGCGATGAGAGAGGCGTCTTAAGGGCTCTCGCGCTTTCTGATGTCAAGTAAGGCAATCTCTTCCCCGTTTCTTGAGGCTGACCCGCAACTCAATGCAACCTTAAGGTGCGCCGGACGGCGCGCAATGGGGGGGCAGTCTCTTCACTTCGGTTGACGGAGATGAGTTGCATAAATGCAATCTGAGATTGTTGCCGGCGCTCCACAGGCCTACGCGTGGCGTCTTCGCCCATTGGAAGGCTCGCGTCCTTGGCGATGCCGGGTATGCCCGCCCAAAGGCCGTTTCGGGATGATGAAAGGAGGTTATCGCTTGGCCTTCACGGTGACGCCGCCGGTTTCTGCGAAGAGTTGAGTATCGGTGGATGTGCAGACCACGCCGGGGATGCGAACCTGCTTATTCGCGTCGGGCGTGAAGTCGAACGAGCCGGTGCACGATGATCCGTCCGGCTTCTTGATGTGCACGGTGTTTGAGGGCGCTAGGCCGGTGAGATAAGCCTCGCCGTCATAACCGACCACGAAGGCCGTCTCGCCGCCGTTCAATGAGACTTCCGAGGCGACAGGCAGCCATTCGCCCCTGCCGTCCCTGAAGCTCACCACGGCCGAAGGGGGAGCCGCGCTCCCCTTGAAGCGAACTGTGAGCCCGCCGCGCGCGCCCGGCACCACGACCTGCTTCGTCTCCTCCATATCGGCTTGCACGGGCAGGCTCGCCGGGTCGATGGCGATGGAGTTCTCCTGCCTCGCCCGCATGGCGGGGATGAGCAGTATGCCCGCCGAATCCGTCTCGCCAATCGGATTGTTCTCATAGAGCACGCGCGCGTTGGGGATGCCGGTGTCGACAACTGCGAACGAATTGTCGATGCGGTTGGCGAAATGCACGCCGTTCAAAAAAGCGACCGCGCCATCCAACTGCGCCGTAACCTGCGCACTCTTGCCCGTTTCGATGACGGCCGCAGAAGCCTGGAACGTGGACGCCCGATAGCCGGCGGAGGCGAAATTGTAGGGCTGCGGCCCCTCGAGCGCGGTGACCGAATAGCCGTAGCTTCCCGGCTCCTGCCCGAGGCTGCGCGAGAGGGAGCCGCCCGCCCCGTAGGTGTTGTTTGTGGCTTCCGCGATGGCCGAGGCGGTGTACTTGCCCCAGGACCAGGTAACGGCCGCGTAAGCGCCGTAACTGTTCCTCTGATCGAAATCGTCGAAGGCATTCAAGGAAATCGTGCTGTGGTCCCAGTAAAATGGGCGGCTGTATGACACGGTCCCGACCTTGCTGGCGTCGCCGTTGTAATAGAGGCTGTCGGTGAAGCTGAGAGCGACAAAGCTCTCATCCAAAAGAAGCGGGATCGAGAGCGATACCTGATCCTGGCGCATAAAGGTGCTCCCGCCTCCAAAAGCACAACTTACGATAACCGGGCCGCATTTCGGCGCGGTGACCGAGGCGAGGTCTTGATACTCGCCAAGGGACTGCAGCGCCCGCGCCATGAGCCGCGCACCCCAGAGGCTGGTTTCGAACGAACCGTAAGCCTGTCCGCCATAAGTGCCATCGTCGTCGCTGCCGGAAACAGCGAAGGAAGCGACGCCGTAATGCCACAGGCCGAAAGTTACGCCCGCTCCGGCATTGGTAAGCCCCGCGCCACCCTCGGCGTGCCCTTCAACGGTAATGCGCTCCGTCACGCCCCAGCGAAAGCTCGCGGAGCCAACAGGGTTGCCGTCATAGCTGTCCGAATAGAGGCCGTAAAATTGGCGCGTGAACCCCGCCTCGACGGAATAGTCGAACAGGCCGGGGGCGAGAAGATTGGTGGAACTGTAATAGGAGTATTCGGTGACGGTTTCCTTGCCGGTGGCGTCGCGCAATACGATGCGCATCGTGCCGGGGCCTGTGGCAATCGGAATGTTGTTGATGTTGAACGGGCCGCCCGTGATGTCTTGCGAGAAGGCGCGGGTCTGGTTCGCGAATACCTCCGCGGTGGAGGGCACGGCTGCGCTGGCAGAAAATTGCGGGAGCGGCTGGGTCACGAGGTCCGGCCGCAGTTGGAAATCGCGGCGGATCTGAATGCCGCCCATCCGGATCGAGGTGGTCCAGTTCAGCGAGCCGGAGATGACGTCGCCTGCGGAATAGGAGATGAGCGTGTTGGCGTCTTCGTAGAACCAGCGCGTGTCCAGCCGCAGGAAATTGGGCGTCAGCTCGGTCGCGGTCGAGTTCGCCACAAAGGACTGGTTGAACACGCCATATTGCGAAAAAACGTGGCCGTCCACGGTCGCGGATACGCCCTGATACTGGGGGTAATTGTTTGTCGTGACGTCCGAGTTGCCGCCGCTCGCGAACAAGGCGTAGTTGAAGACGGCGCTCCAATCCTGCCCGCCCGGCGGCTGCGGATGCGGGCGGCGCGCGTCGAATTCCAGCGGCACGCGCGCGTCGTCCGTGACCTTCAAATGAATGTTTTGCGCATCGACATCGTAGCGATAGGTGACGCCGGGCATTTTCTCCAGGCAAACGCCGCCGCTCGCATGCATGGCCGCATCGGGAACCTTGAGGTTGAACTCCTTCAGATCCTCGGGCGCGATGGTCATGCATCCATCCGCAAAGCGGTGGAAGGCGGCAAGCTTTTGCGTGTCGTAATCGTTGATGAAGACCGCGAGATACAGGTCTTCTTTCGTCGAGACGAAGGCCGGGAGATAAGAGCCGGCCTCGGGGCCGGCTCCGGCCATAGTCGGAAGGGCAAGCGCAGCGTCTCCGGCGCACCAGACCAAGCAAACGAGAATGAGCGTGGCCTTGCCCGCGGCGCTAGCCGCTCCTGTCAGCGACCGCGGACGCATTGACCGGCCCTGCATCGCTTTCCGCTTTAATCGTCAGGGTTCTGCTCGCGGCTGCCCCCGACAGTTCCCACGTTTTCGTCTGACCACCGAGCACATAAGCCAAGCCGCCGTTTTTCACGAGGTTGTGGTTTTTCTCGTCGGTGACCGCGAGTTTGATGAGCTTGACGCGCTTCTGCCCCGCATTTTTGGCCACAAGAACGAGCTTGCCCTTCCGCTCCGCCACATTCCAGGCCAGCGAGCCCGCCTGGACATCGTCCCCGGCGAAGAAAACCGGCAGACTTTGGCGGACCGTGAACGTAACATTGCCGGACTGAAGGTTCTTTCTGTCCGGAATTTCATCAATGAGGAGGCGGTAGGTTTCCTCGCCCGAAACAGTTCCTTTCGCGATCCTGACAAGCCTGACGGTGCTGGGCGCCCCTCGGCGGACAATCAATGTCGGGGGGCTTACCACTACGTCCTCGGTTTTCTCAAGCTGGTCGCTACCGTCGGTCTGCAACCAGCGAAAGACGCGAAGCTGCACGGCAACCCCCTCCTTCTTTTCTGTCTCCAGGGTCAAGGCCGTGCTGGCCGCCCCGCTCGGAAGGTCTATCGTGAGCGGTAAAATTTTTAACGATTGGGCCTCAGAAGGGCTCGTTGCAGAGAGAATAAAAAATGAGAAAGCTATGGGCGCTGGAAGGAGACGCATGATACGATTCTAATAGCTGAGTGTTAATACGATATTGTCTATGTAAGTACCGACTGCTGAACTAGCCGCCACATATGCTTGTAAATAAAATGTATTGGAAGAACCAGATCCTGATATAAAACCATCTTTATCCAAAAGTGTTTGATAGTTTGAATCCTTGTATAGCTCATATTTTATTTTACTATTTGAATCTGTTTGAGAAACCATGTAACGAGAACCGTTTGAGTAATTGTTTCCACCGCCGAAGGCCAAACTGTATGGAGTGTTGCTGGGTGTACAATTGACAGCTATGCTTGTTGAGACCTGGACAGTTTGGTCCGATGATGATGAATTGGTTTGTGGTGAAAACGTAACCGTAGATGAGGTGACGGCGCACGAACCGGTGACTACAAGTTTGACGGTCAGGTTGCCGTTCGTTGCCATCGTGTACGCGGCTGCACCAGAAAAGCTGAAAACCAACGCTGCGGCGGCGAGTGCCGCGCGAGAAAGAAGCGTCGTCATTCTGAACAATCCTACTCAAATCACTTAATGGATAAGGGAAAAAGACTTATTCCCTATAGGATAAAAAGTATCACGCCGGTTGGTCGGTACAAACTGGTTATTTCCAGGCGCTCTTGTTTCTGTTGAATCCGGGCAACAGGGAAAGCGTGGAAAAGGGGAATGAGCTTTGTCTAAGTCTCTGAAAGAGCTGTTCTATAACTTTTAGTTGTGTATTGGCGTGATGGTTACCTCTGATGATTGTCAAGAAAACTGTGCCTGCTTTTTTAGAAAATGTGTTTATGTGTTTTGGTTAAATTCGATAGGCCTTCATCTCAGGCGCAATAGCCGCAATCCTCGTTGCACGGTGTTTCGGGCGCTTTGCTGGAACGAAGGGAAAGCCTTTTGAGTTTGCCATCAGCTCTCATGCGAACGTGTCATACGCCAGGTTGCGCCGCCGGTTCGCGCGAGGCAGCCCGGACGCGTTCGTCGATGACTTTCGTGGGCGGCCATCCATTCCCCTTGTGCGCTGCAACGCTCGGAGCTCGGGGCTTGCGCCAGAGCCGCCGCGAAGCAGATTCCCCATAACGTGAATAACTTCGGTAGTTAGCCGTTTTTGCGTAAGCGGGATGCGCTGCTTTCAGGCACCACCCCCATGCCCCTCGCATGTGGATAAAGCTCGCGGGCCCAGGTTGGGCTTGCGCACATAGCCTGTTTACCATTTAATACTCCCAGTTTGATGCGATGAAATTTGACGGATTCTTCGAGCCTCGAATGCGGACGAGGCTTGAAACTGGGGCAAACAGGTTCCGTCAAGTTAGGGTTAAGTCCATCAACCTGAAAAGGAATTGCCGGTTCCACAGGCGGGGCGTGCAGGAAGCCTTGCAGAGCGGCGACGAATGTAAATAAACTATCGTCTTCCAATTTGAGGGGTCATGTTGGCAGGCGATGGTCCGAGCGGGGTATAAAAAAATGATTCCGGGGTCCGCGGAGGTCTGCCTGTCCGCGTTGTTCGTTGATTTCGACAACGTGTACCTGTCCTTGCGCCGTCAGAGTGAAGATGCGGCGGGGCGCTTTGCCCGAAATCCCGCCGAGTGGATGAGCCGGATCGCGACCGGCGGGCTTGTGCGATTTAAGACGCCTCAGGATTATGTCCGCCGCCGCTTCGCAGTGGCTCGATGTTACGGCAATCCCGGCCGCTTCCTTGTAAACCGGGGCGGTCCGCACGATCCGCATGCGTTCGCAACCGTGCGTACGAACTTCATGATCGCCGGGCTTGAAGTTATCGATTGCCAGCCTCTCTCCTCGCAATTCAAGAACGGCACGGATATCAAGATCGCCTGCGATATTCGTGATTTCCTTGAGCATCCGACGCGGTTCGGCGAATTCATCATCCTCTCGGGCGACGCCGATTTCACGCCAGTGCTTCATCACCTGCGCTCGCATGACCGGCGGACTGTGGTTTACGCCAACGACAGCACGGCGGAAATTTACAAGGCTTTCAGCGACGGCTGGATCGATGAGCGGGACATGATCTCGTTCCTTCTCGATGAAACCGTTCCTCTCATGCTTCCTCAAGAGAGGACTGCGCCGCCGCGTGCCGAGCTCGGCTACGACGGGCCGCGCACCTACAGCCAGAGCACACCCGCTCAGCCGGCCATCCCGGCTCTCCCTGTGCCTCCTCCACCTGCGCCCGCGCCGGCGCAAGCCGATTTCGCCCATGCTTATGGCATGCCGCCGCAGGAGCCGCCCAAAAGAAGGCTTCCGTCAGCGCACGCAAATTCCGCGGTTCAATCGCTCATTGAGGATTTCCAGTCGATCGGCGCCGAGATCCTCAATTTGGTCGTCGATGTTGTGCGCTCGTCCGAGAAGCCGGTCCCAATCGCGTATCTGGCTGACCGCGCCCAGAAGATATTGGGCCATGCAAAAACGCTTGGCACGAATTGGGCGGGATCGGGCGGCTTTTTGAACTTCCTGACCGCCACGCTGCCCGACGACATGCGGCTCACCGATAAGCCGCCGCACTTCGTCTACGAACCGAAACGGCATCGCCTCGAGGAGCGAACCGAAATGCCGCCCGCTCAGGCCATCCCGCAGAAACTCAATCGCCAGCCTGCTCCTCAGCCTGAAACCAATTCATCGAAACTCGCCGAGCTGCAGAACTCGATCACGCGAATTTACGACGCCTGCAAAGCGCCGCCGCTTCCGCCAAGCGAATACCAGCTTTTGTTCACCCTCATTGCAACGGAAGTCCACGAGCGCGGCTTTGCGCCGGTAAAGACAGCCCAGGCCGTCGTCGGGCGCGCCAATCAGGAAGGCCTGCGCATCGCCATGAAGGATGTTTCCTTCGTGCTCGACGCAATCGATGAAATCGATCCCTGGCTCGAGCATACCCGCTCGCCTGCTGCGGTGGCGCGCGCCTATCGCGATTTCGTCCTGGCCAAGTGCCGCCATGCCGGGGTCCAGCTCACGGAAGACGAGTATCAGCTCGTGCAGGTCTGGTTTGGGGCAAGCCAGTGGTCTCCAGCTGGGCAAAACACCGTGACCATGAACGGGACGACCCCCCATCCGGCGCCTGCCCCACAGCGTTCTCAGCTCAGCCGCGAGGCCAGGAGCTATATGGCTGAGCCGGTCTTATCCGCGCCAGACCCTCGCAGCGACATCCCGTTGCCCCCGGATTTCGGCTTCGACCGCGAACTTGAAACGGAGTTGGCCAAAAGCATTAGCCAGCGCTTCGGTTTCAAGCATTAGTATTAGGGGCGCCGCTGGAAACTGCGGCACCCCTTTATGATCGGATATCACCCGTCCTCTTCCACAGGGCCGCACCAGCCGGGGAGATGGTCAGCTTCTCCCTTTTTTGCGAGTTCGAAGGCAGCCTTGAGCGCCGCAGGGAAGTCCTTTTCAACCTCCCTCTCATCAACCCGCCGCCTCAGAAACTCCGCCCAGAGAAATTCACTGAACGGGGTCGTGTCCTTGGCGTATCCTCCCTTGCGGCGAAGTGCGCCCGCGAGGCTTCTGTACGGGTCGTCGGCCATATCCTTGACGTTCTTCGGGATATCCGAGTAGGTGCGCCGCTTTCCATTCGCATCGAAGGGATGAACGAGGCCACGGTTATCCATGAAAATCCAGAACTCGTCTTTTCCTAACCTCTGCAAATTCAAGACGACGGTCACAGACACCTGATCCGAGCCCGCGAGCAGGAGCGCCCGGCAGAGGTGATGATGATCGATGATGTAAAGGCGATCTTTTGGGCCTTTCACGACCGGGATCACATGCTTGTGGACAAGCTTGTCCTTCGCCAGCCTCTTCAGCCTCTCGGCGCGTATTTCAATTTCACGGTATCCGACGGTGATCTGGGTCGGACGCAAATCGTCGAGATCGATGGGATGAGAGACGGGCGCGCGGACTGTTTGCAGGATCATGATGATTCTTTCAACGTTATAGCTGCGTTCGATCGATACGGTGCGAAACCCAGTGAAAACGATCCTGCCACTCTCTGGCCGGTTTGTGTTGGTGCCGGGCGGATGAAGCGTGTTCAGCCTTGCGATCATCACTTACGGATCCCGTCAGCACAAGCCGCAATCGTGTAATCCAGAATGGGGATGCGAGCTTTTGGCTTTGTCGGAGAGGCTTTTCATGAGGAAACCGCTGGCCTCGCGTTCCGCCTACAACATATGTAGTTTTCGGCAGCCAAAATCGGGCGCGTATGCACGGCTGAAGAAAGCGGTCTATGCACCGGTTTGCAAGTGTCGGCCGAGTTTAGGAAGGTCGGAGGCGGGCGAGAAGAGCTCAACAAATGCGGTTGAGGGAGGATTGACGCGCGATCGCGAAAATCGCAAAGAAACCCCGGCGCATTTCAATGTGGGGAAAGTGGCATGGCGATACCGCGGAGTTGAAGGTGGTACAGCCCGATGTCAGTTATGCAATCGATTACGATGCGCCCCAGGTTTTATGGGGCGGCTATCGTCGGCGCTCTCACGCTTTTGCTTCTGCCGCAAAACTGGCCGCACATGATCCGAGCGTCCGCCGCGTGGGATCTCGGAGGGCTCACCTACCTCTTCTTCGCATTCCGCCTCGTGCTGACGTGTGGCGCCACTCGCATCAGGGCGCGCGCTGCGCGCCGCGACGACAGCCGTCTCGTGATCCTCACCCTCATACTGCTCGCCATTACGGCGAGTTTCGCGGCGATCGCAGGCCTGATTGTGGAGGCGAAGCTTCCAACAACCGAGCCGCCCGAAAAGCTCCTGCTTGCGGCGCTGTCCGTCGTGACGCTGATGGTATCGTGGACCGTGACGCAGGTGGCTTTCGCGCTTCATTATGCGCACGACTATTACCGTCCCGATCCCGGCAGCGATGCGGGTCACGGCTTGAGCTTTCCAGGATGCGAGGAGCCTGACTATTGGGATTTCTTGTATTTTTCGACATCTATCGGCGCCACCTCGCAAACCTCCGACACCTCGATCAAATCCCGCGCTCTACGGCGGCTCGTGACTCTGCACGCAGCCGTGGCTTTTTTCTTCAACACCGCGGTTCTGGCGCTTACGGTGAACATCGCGGCAAGCTTGGCAGGATAGCGAGATGGATCAGGAAGTCATCAACGGGGAAATGAAAGCTGGCAGCGTTGCGCGAGCCGCTCTCGTCTCCGCGACACTCATTGCGCTGCTTGTGTTCAGTTACTTTTTCCTGGACCGGCAACTCGCTGAAATGTTGCATCCTTATACAAACGGCGTGCCCTTCTTCGTTTGGCTCACCTATATCGCATCTCCTCTCGCGCCTTTGGCCTCGATCCTCGCAGCTTTCATAGGCGGAAGAGCGCTCGCACGAGGCTTCCTGACCGAAACAGAATCCGCCCTTCTGAGAGCAAGCTGCGCGATTCTGATCGCCGGGGTCCTGACCTATGAATTGAAGGAGGTCTTCGGACGCACTTGGCCCGAGACCTGGGTCAACAACAACCCCTCATTTTTCAAGAATGGGGTTTATGGCTTCTTCCCGTTCCACGGCGGTCAAGGGTATCGCTCCTTTCCCTCAGGCCACACGACCGCGATTACGGCGGCGGCGGGAACGGTGTGGTGCCTATGGCCGAAGCTCCGGTGGCTCGGCGTGTCACTTGCTTTTGCCGTTGCGATTGGACTCCTCGGGGCGGACTATCACTGGCTGAGCGATATCATGAGTGGCGCCATTGTCGGGGGCGCCACGGGCGTGGTTGCGGCCCAAATCGGCCGCTCGGGTGGCATGAGCGCCTGACGCGCGGGTTTCGGAGCAAAGAAATAGATCACAAAATATGCGATCGCGCTCAGCGCGAGGCTGACGACCAAAATGATGAGCACGTGCCTGCCGCGGCGGCCTTGGCGAGCTTGCACGCCGCTTTTCTCGATTCGTGGCGCGCAGTCCCCGCCAAGCGAGCTTTCCATATCGGGGGGCGTTGCGTTTGCCATCATCGGCCTCCTTTTTTGGAAGCAACGCCTCTGACACCCCTGCAGTTCCTCGTGCCGCGCCCGCCACTCACGCCGGTTCAGAACATTGATTATCCGTAATTTTTTATAAAAACCTCTCCTCCGAGAGGCACCAGATTTCTTTCTACTGACACGCGAAATCAACAGTGTTCAAAGTCACGAAAATAAAACAAATTTGAGCTTGACGGGCCTCGCCTGGCCTCCTATTTTGCGCTCACTCTGGTGGCAGGTGGTAAGCAGATTTTACGCGCCCTGGTGCGCGCCCTTTTCGCTTAGACACTGCCGCGAAGACACCGGAAACATATATAACGAGGTGAGAGAGGCTTAGGTCTCAAACGTCTCATTCGTCTTCATCGGACCGGATAACGGATTTTGCCGCCGGTCCTTCGCCGTTTGATTTGGAAGCGTTGATGCCAACGATACAGCAACTGATCCGCAAGCCGCGCGTTGCGCCGGTAAAGCGAAACAAAGTGCCGGCAATGACGGAATGCCCGCAGAAGCGCGGCGTCTGCACGCGCGTCTATACGACAACGCCGAAAAAGCCGAACTCGGCTTTGCGGAAAGTCGCGCGCGTCCGTCTTACGAACGGCTTTGAGGTCACGAGCTACATTCCGGGTGAGGGGCACAATCTGCAGGAGCACTCGGTCGTTCTCATTCGTGGCGGCCGTGTGAAGGACCTTCCCGGCGTCCGCTATCACATCATCCGCGGCGTGCTTGACACTCAAGGTGTGGCCAAGCGCAAGCAGCGCCGTTCGAAGTATGGCGCGAAGCGGCCGAAGTAGAACTGAGGATCGAGAAGCATGTCACGGCGGCATAGAGCTGAAAAACGCGAGATCATCCCGGACCCGAAATACGGCGACGTGGTTGTCACAAAGTTCATGAACAGCCTGATGGAACAGGGCAAGAAGTCGGTTGCGGAGCACATTGTTTATGGTGCGCTGGGCCGTATTGAACAGAAAGCCAAGCGCGACGGCCTTGAGCTGTTTCACGAGGCGCTGACCAACGTGAAGCCGGCGATCGAGGTTCGATCGAGGCGCGTCGGCGGCGCGACTTATCAGGTGCCGGTCGAAGTGAGAAACGACCGCCGTCAGGCGCTGGCGATCCGCTGGATCATCACGGCTGCGCGCGGTCGGAACGAGAATACGATGGAAGAGCGGCTTTCCGGCGAGTTGCTGGATGCCGCTAATAACCGCGGAACAGCGGTCAAGAAACGCGAAGATACGCACAAGATGGCGGAAGCCAACCGCGCGTTCTCGCATTACCGCTGGTAAGTTAGGATGGCGAGGGCTTAGTCATGGCGCGTCAAACCCCAATCGAAGATTATCGTAATATCGGCATCATGGCTCACATCGATGCTGGTAAGACGACTACGACTGAGCGCATCCTGTACTACACCGGCAAGAGCCACAAGATCGGTGAGGTGCATGACGGCGCCGCCACCATGGACTGGATGGAGCAGGAGCAAGAGCGCGGCATTACGATTACCTCCGCCGCGACCACTGCTTACTGGAAAGGCAAGCGCGTTAACATAATTGACACGCCGGGACACGTGGACTTCACGATCGAGGTGGAGCGCAGCTTGCGCGTGCTCGACGGCGCGGTTGCTCTTCTCGACGCGAACCAGGGCGTCGAGCCTCAGACGGAAACCGTATGGCGGCAAGGCGATAAGTACAACGTCCCGCGCATGATTTTCGTCAACAAGATGGACAAGATTGGTGCCGATTTTTACGCATGTGTGCAGTCGGTGATCGATCGCCTCGGGGCAAAGCCGCTCGTAGTCCAGCTTCCCATCGGGGTTGAGAATTACTTCAAGGGTGTTGTTGATCTCGTCCGTATGAAGGGCGTGATCTGGGACGAGGATACGCTTGGCGCGAGCTTCCGCGACGTCGATATCCCAGCCGATCTGATCGACAAGGCCAAGGAATACCACGACAAGCTTGTCGAAACGGCTGTTGAGTTGGATGATGACGTGCTTCACGCTTATCTCGAGGGTCAACACCCCGATGAGGCGACGCTGAAACGGCTCATCCGCAAGGGCACGATTGCCAGCGCGTTTTATCCGGTGTTCTGCGGTTCTGCGTTTAAGAACAAAGGCGTGCAGCCTCTCCTTGATGGTGTGCTCGATTATCTGCCTTCTCCCGCCGATGTTCCGCCCATCAAGGCGATCGACGTGAAGACGGGCGAAGAGACAGTGCGCGGATCGTCCGACAGCGAGCCACTCGCGATGTTGGCCTTCAAGATCATGAACGACCCATTTGTCGGATCGCTGACCTTCTGCCGGATTCTATTCAGGCAAGGTCGAGACGGGCATGCAGCTCATCAACACCGTGAAGGATAAGAAGGAGCGCATCGGACGCATGCTCCTGATGCATGCGAACAGCCGCGAGGACATCAAGGAAGCCTTCGCAGGCGATATCGTTGCCATTGCTTCGCTCAAAGATGTTGTCACTGGCGACACCCTCAGCGATCCCAACAAGCAGGTAATTCTGGAGCGGATGGAGTTTCCGAATCCGGTTATCGAGGTCGCGGTTGAGCCCAAGACGAAGGCCGACCAGGAAAAGATGGGCATGGCCCTCAATCGGCTCGCTCAGGAAGACCCCTCATTCCGCGTTTCGACCGATTCCGAAAGCGGCCAGACCATCATCAAGGGGATGGGCGAGCTTCACCTCGAAATCATCGTCGACCGCATGAAGCGCGAGTTCAAGGTCGAGGCTAACGTCGGCGCACCACAGGTGGCCTATCGCGAGACGATCACGCGCCGCCAAGAAGTGGACTATACACATAAGAAGCAAACGGGCGGCTCGGGCCAGTTCGCTCGCGTTAAGCTTGTTCTGGAGCCGCAGGAGCAGGGCAAGGGATTTGAGTTTGATTCCAAAGTTATCGGCGGTTCGGTACCGAAAGAATATATTCCCGGTGTCGAAAAGGGTGTTCGCAGCGTGCTTGACAATGGCGTGCTGGCCGGCTTCCCAATGCTCGACCTCAAGGTTTCCTTGATTGATGGTGCCTATCACGAGGTGGACTTAAGCGCACTTGCTTTCGAAATCGCGTCTCGCGCCGCCTTCCGCGAAGCAGCGCAAAAGGCGGGGCCGAAGCTGCTTGAGCCGATCATGAAGGTGGAGGTTGTATCGCCTGAGGATTATGTTGGCGGCGTTATTGGTGACCTGACGAGCCGCCGCGGGCAGATACTCGGACAGGAAATGCGTGGCAACGCCACGGTGATCAACGCCATGGTTCCGCTGGCGAATATGTTCGGCTACGTGAACACGCTGCGCTCGATGAGTCAGGGGCGCGCTCAGTTTACCATGCAGTTTGACCACTACTCGCAGGTTCCGCAGAATGTGGCGGATGAGGTTCAGGCGAAATACGCTTGAACGGGATTGAAAGAGAGAAGCAAGCAGGAGCTTTTTTCCGGGGCTAGGCACTAGACCGGCATGAAAGAGGAAGAACGGAGAGCCAAATGGCCAAGGCAAAATTCGCGCGCACCAAGCCCCATTTGAATATCGGGACCATCGGTCACGTTGACCATGGCAAGACGTCCCTCACGGCTGCGATAACGAAAGTGCTGGCGGCAACGGGCGGGGCAACCTACACCGCCTACGATCAGATCGATAAGGCCCCGGAAGAAAAGGCGCGCGGCATCACCATTTCGACCGCCCATGTGGAATACGAGACGCCAAATCGCCACTATGCGCATGTCGACTGCCCCGGCCACGCTGACTACGTGAAGAACATGATCACCGGTGCCGCTCAGATGGACGGAGCAATCCTGGTGGTTTCGGCTGCCGACGGCCCGATGCCCCAGACCCGCGAGCACATTCTCCTCGCCCGTCAGGTCGGCGTGCCGGCGCTCGTGGTCTACCTGAACAAGGTGGATATGCTTGACGATCCGGAGCTTCTGGAACTGGTTGAGATGGAGGTTCGCGAGCTTCTGTCGAAATACGAGTTCCCCGGCGACGATATCCCGATCGTTAAGGGTTCGGCGAAGTTGGCGCTAGAGGATAATAAAGGCGAGCTTGGCTGGGCCTCTATCACGAAGTTGATGGAGGAAGTGGACAAGTACATCCCGCTGCCTGAGCGTCCGAAGGATAAACCATTCCTTATGCCGATTGAGGACGTGTTCTCAATTTCCGGGCGCGGCACCGTCGTCACCGGCCGCGTGGAGCGCGGTGTGATCAAGGTCGGCGAGGAAGTCGAGATCGTCGGCATCAGGCCCACCCAGAAGTCGGTGGTAACGGGCGTGGAGATGTTCCGCAAGCTGCTCGATCAGGGGGAGGCAGGCGACAACGTGGGTTGCCTGCTGCGCGGTATCGACCGCGAATTGGTGGAGCGCGGCCAAGTTCTTTGCAAGCCCGGCTCCGTAACGCCGCATACGAGATTTAGGGCTGAGGCCTACATTCTGACCAAGGAGGAAGGCGGCCGCCACACGCCCTTCTTCGGAAACTACCGTCCGCAGTTTTATTTCCGCACCACGGACGTGACGGGCGTGGTTCATCTTCCGGAAGGCACTGAGATGGTGATGCCGGGAGATAACATCTCCATGGAAGTCGAGCTCATCGTGCCGATCGCTATGGAAGAGAAGCTTCGTTTCGCGATACGCGAAGGTGGTCGCACGGTCGGTGCGGGCGTCGTCGCCAGCATCATAAAGTAGCTACGGGATTGGGGAGCGGGCGTCTCCAGGATGGGAACGCCTCTTCTTTTGGGAGTGACAGATGGCAGGCCAAACGATTCGCATCCGGCTCAAGGCGTTCGATCACCGCGTGCTCGACACCTCCACGAAGGAGATCGTGAACACTGCGAAGCGGACCGGCGCGGATGTGCGCGGGCCAATCCCGCTCCCGACCCGCATTGAGCGTTACACGGTGAACCGCTCGCCTCACATTGACAAAAAGAGCCGTGAGCAGTTCGAGATGCGGACTCACAAGCGCCTGATCGACATCGTTGATCCGACGCCACAAACGGTGGACGCGCTTATGAAGCTCGATTTGGCTGCGGGCGTGGACGTGGAGATCAAACTGTAACTGCGGGGTGTTTCTCCGTGGTTGATTTTGAATGGAATGGCCGGTTTTTTGTCGGCCTTTTGAAGAGATTGGAACTGAGGCAGACCGATGCGATCGGGATTGTTGGCACAGAAGGTTGGCATGACGCGGATCTTCACTGATGCGGGCGAGCACGTGCCCGTGACAGTGTTGAAGATCGATCAGTGCCAGGTGGTTGCGCACCGGACGCAGGAAGCGAACGGCTATACTGCGCTTCAACTCGGCTCGGGCTCGCGTAAGGTTAAAAACGTGACGCGTGCTCAGCGGGGGCATTTTGCGAAAGCTCAGGTCGAGCCGAAGGCGAAGC
>CAWHYO010000008.1:0-77427 GCA_963833565.1 uncultured Alphaproteobacteria bacterium | reverse complement strand
TTCGTGAACAAGAAGTACGCCCGGTCATAGGACCTTGCATTAAACTCGCTGGTGACGCCTCCGATAGATTGCGACAGCAAATCCCCGGTATGGCTTATCCGTGATCACGCGCTCACGGTGCTGCCCGCGGCACCGGCCGCAAGGGCAGCGACTACCGCGAGAGCAGTTTCGTTCATCGGCGAGCAGGTACTCTCGGCGTGACCCTCGAAGGACACTGAGGTTGAGCCGCTTCGTTTTGCGCTGGAGTAGGCCGTTGATAATGAAAGCTGAAATCACCAGCAGATTTGGCCGCCCTCTCTGTCAGAATCGCACGTCGAAAATCGCATCAAAGCGGCCGAGTTCCAGCATCGTTTTAACCGACCCCTGGGGCGATCGAAGAACGAGTTTGAAGTTGTCTTTGAGGGCGGCGTCCCGGGCAAGAAGCAACATTCCCAACCCCGCGGAATCGATCCAGTCGAGGTTTTTCACATCAATCACGACAACGCTGTATGAGCTTTTCTTTATTTGGAATAGAAGGTCACGAAATGCACGGAGGTCTCCGTAGGTGAGTCTATCGGAGAGAGATGCTTCGAATGTATCATCATAAGTACAGGTCTGAACCTTCATCGTGCCTCCGATAACCTCTCCATTGGCGCTCTCTCGCTAGGATGCACGCAACAGAAGCTTAAGCTGCAGGCAACCCGAAAGGCGCCGATACCATTCCATGGTTGATCTCGGTTTCCTGCCGTCGGCGTTGCTACCCGAACCAACACCGCAGCCTAAGCTTCTGTGTGCGGGCATTCTTTGCCAAGCGGCTTAAGGAAGAGTGTCGCCTTGAGCGAGATTTGTTCCGTTTACACACAAATCTGTACAATTCCCCGTTTGCCTTTCGGCCCTGGGCTCCGTGAATCAACGCAACCTCGGCGGGAAATGGTGGTTCGCAACGAGTGCATCGGGAAGCGCCACGGCAATCCGCGGTGCGAGTGCAGCGACGATCGTCACCTAAAGCGCGTCCCGAAGTCCGCCAACCGGCTTATCTAAGAAATCCAGCCCTTGGCCGCCCCCGACCCGAAGGTCGCATGCACGCTTGCCGAAGGGACCACAGGACACCGATGCCCTGCGCTGGTCGTCGCTTTTGCGGGCGCTGACTAGCCCTGTTGCCTCAGCCGAGCGTATTCTTATTCGCGCGGCTCAGCGCGAACAGACGCTGCTCGATCTCGATGGGCACCTCGCAGGCGAACGTCGTCACCTTGCGGCGGTCTTCGAAGATGCGGGTCTCCCACTCGATGCGGCGGGCCAGGTCTTCGATCTGCGCCCGGTCTGAGCCCGCTTTGTCTTGCAGGTCGCGAAGCTTGTCCGTGTCCCCCCGAATCGTCTCGGCGAACTCCTTTTGCTTGCGATAAGCGCGCTCAAGGCCGTTCATGACCTGCGTGCGCTCAGTGTTCAGCGTTTCCAAAAGGCCCGCGAACAGGAGCTTCGCCTTCTCCTGTTTCTCTGCCGGAGTTCCGGTCAGATAATCCGAGATCGCCTTCTCCGCCTCATCCGGAGGATCGAGACGAATGTACCGGCGAAAAGCTTGGACAGGAGCAGAAACCAGCGCGGGAAGGGGCTGACCAGCAGCGTCCGCATGGTGCCCATTTCGCGATCATAGACCATCGACAGCGAGGACTGCATGCCGTTGAAAAGCTGGATCATGGCCAACAGGCCGGGCGTGATGTAGACCTCGTAGAGAACGTAAGTTTCGTAGGGCGGGATGATGGACACGCCCAGTACCTGCCGGAAGCCCGCTGCGAAGATGAAAAGCCAGACGAGCGGGCGCACAAGCGCGGATAGGAACCGCTCGCGCTGATGGAGGAAGCGCAGGCCTTCCCGCCAGACGATGCCTTTGAAGCAAATAAAATATTGCGGGAGCGTAAAGGACGGGGAAGAACTCAGCGCTCCCGCACTACTCGACATGGAAGCTCGCCATCAGTTTCAAGAAAGCCTCATGAAATCCGAATGCTAACCGCCGTCACTAGGTGTGTATTGGCGGGCCGGATTCAAGTCATAAGGCCATCGCAGATGGCGAGTGGATATCGGCGTCAGTTTCAGCGGCTGGCGGAGTCCCCGACGAGCGGCTCGAGAGCAACAACCTGAATTGCGTCCGCATCCGCGCTGCAACCGATGGCGAGCGCTTTGCCATGGTCGGCTTTGACTTCCGTGCGGCCACCCGCCTCCAACTGGAATTTCTGCCTGCGGGGAGTCTCCAGAAGCCGGTCGTCGCCAACAGTGGCATTGATGACCGTGACGGCGCAACCATTGTTGGCG
Organism: uncultured Alphaproteobacteria bacterium; assembly: GCA_963833565.1. Lineage (GTDB taxonomy): Bacteria > Pseudomonadota > Alphaproteobacteria > Rhizobiales > Rhodomicrobiaceae > Rhodomicrobium. Next base: position 75,141 of record CAWHYO010000008.1, on the reverse strand, counting down.
GTAAAGAAATATCCGACGAAATGCCTGGAACCGGCGGTGTGGCTAAAGCCGTGTAGCGGCTTGTAAGTCGAGACGGAAGCGAGATAGTCCGCATGGAGCGGCTGCTCTCCTGCAGAGGCGGCAAAAGGTATGAGGGCTGCGGCGGCAGCAATAGCAGCAATGCGAATCATGCTGGCTCCTTTCAACATCCGGGGCGAACGGCTCGCCCACTTCCGTGGAATAGTTCCATGTTGCAGTGCAGCATATTCTGTTGCGCTGCCCACAGCAACCGGGCGGCGCGAGCAGCAGCTATGCGCTATAGTCATATTCATTTTTGTCGAAGATAGCCTTCAGAAAAGATAAATGGCTGCCGACAATAAGAAGTAACAGGTTGAGCAATCGGATTTGCTAAATTGTCATACCTTTTCAGGCCTCCTATATTCTTAACGAGGGTTTCGCCGTCTGGCGAATTTCCAATTACTACTTAGGAAGAGACCCATGAAAGTATGGACTAAGCCGGTCGCATCAACGGTCGATGCCGGCTTTGAAGTTACCCGATACTTGCCTTCCAAACTCGACCTCAACGCTCGCCGGACCTGCACGCGCTAAGCGCCTCACTTCGGCATCCGGCCGGGGTAAAAGCGCCTGGACCCAAACCGGGTGATGAGGTTTAAATCTCGCAGGCGCACGCGGCGCGAGGACCCCTCAGCAGCCTTGCGCAGCAGCTTGAGCCTCAAAAGTGACCGGTTAGGGAGCGCGCCTTGAGTGATTTGGAGATCGTCTCGCAACATCGCTGCTTCGGCGGAACGCAATTCTATTTCCGGCACAAGTCCGGGGAGACGCGCACGCCGATGCGCTTCTCGGCGTTCGTGCCGCCTCAGGCGCGGGGGAACCGGGTTCCCATTGTCTGGTGGCTCTCGGGCTTGACCTGCACCGAGGAGAATTTCACCGTAAAGGCTGGCGCGCAACGCGTGGCGTCCGAGCTTGGGCTACTTGTCATAGCGCCGGACACCTCCCCGCGCGGGGAGGGCGTGCCGGGCGATCCGAATGGCGCTTATGATTTCGGCCTTGGAGCCGGTTTTTATGTCGACGCCACCGTCGAGCCCTGGTCCCGCAACTATCGAATGAAGTCCTACGTCGAGAAGGAATTGCCTGCGCTCGTCGAGACCGTGCTTCCCGCAGACATGTCGAGGCAGGGGATTATGGGCCATTCCATGGGGGGCCATGGCGCACTCACCATCGCGCTTAGGAACCCCGGCCGCTTCAAAGCCGTGTCCGCGCTCGCTCCGATCTGTTCTCCCATGCGGTGTCCCTGGGGCGAGAAGGCGCTTGGCGGTTATCTCGGCGCAAACCGTGAAGGCTGGAAGACGTATGACGCCTGCGCGCTGATCGAGAGCGGCGCAAGGGTTGGCGCTCTTCTCGTCGATCAGGGCGCCGCCGACGGTTTCCTTCAGACGCAGTTGAAGCCGGAGCTTTTGAAAGACGCTTGCGGGCAGGCGGGCATTCCGCTCACGCTGCGGATGCAGGAAGGCTACGACCACTCCTATTTCTTCATCTCGACCTTCATTGAGGATCATCTGCGCTGGCATGCCGCGAGGCTGAACGCTTAAGGCTTCGCGCAGTCGGAAAGCGCTTTTCACCTATCCCGTCCGGCGCGATCTCGATGCTCCTCACGATCTCACTCGCGCTCCTCCTTATCGCGAAGCTTTGCATTGTAAAGTCCCGGCTCGATACCGTGAACTTGAGGCGCTTCGTCGTTTCATGCGTGTCATCCTGGCACTGGTTTGCGCTCAACCTCTTTATTGTTGTATTTGAAGCTTAAGCCGAAGCATAGCAATATTCCTCTGAAGCTAAGTAATAACCGATAAAACCCAAGTAAGACTATAATGGCATGCTTGACTTGTGGTAATAATTGAGGGAGCGACGGCAGCGCCGGCGGGCGCTGCGCTGTAAAACTAGCAGCTCAAGCGGAGGACTTTACTCACTCAAGTCAAGGTGGGAACGACGATGTTTTGGCGAAGAAAACAAACAGAACCGGAGAGGAAAACGACAATGGCTAGTCCAAGCCACATCCGCATCCACCCTTCCGTCGATAACGGCGTCAGGCCCGGATCGAAGGATTTCTCCGGAGGGACGCTCTCTTGCAAATGCAAGGACAATCCCGTCACCGTCGCCATAGGCTCCCAGGTCGCCCACAATCATGCCTGTGGCTGCACGAAGTGCTGGAAACCGGAGGGGTATCTTTTCTCGGTCGTGGGCGTTGTTCCGCGCGACAAAGTCAACGTCACCGCGAATGGCGATAAGCTGAAGGTGGTGGACCCGTCCGCCGCGATCCAGCGTCATGCCTGCTCCGTCTGCGGCGTTCACATGTATGGCCGGATCGAGAATGCAAACCATCCCTTCTATGGGCTGGACTTCATCCACACCGAACTGTCGCCGCATCAGGGATGGGCAGGGCCGGAGTTCGCCGCCTTCGTGTCGTCGATCATCGAGGGCGGCTTCGACCCGTCGCAGATGGGCGCGGTGCGCAGCAGGCTGAAGGAACTCGGGCTCGGACCCTATGATTGCCTCTTATCGGCGCTGATGGATGCGATCGCAACCCATAATGCCAAGGCTGCGGGTGTCTTGAGGCAAGCGGCCGAGTAATCGCGCTGGCGTCATCCCGGAAGGCGGCATTATCCGGGATCGTGAGAAATTGAAACGCCTACCTTTTTGCGATCCCGGCTCGCGCTTCGCCTGGCCGGGATGACAAGGCGGGGCGGCGTCAAGGCCGGTCGTTCAATCAGTAGATCACGACCGAGCGGATACTCTTGCCTTCGTGCATGAGGTCGAAGCCCTCATTGATGCGCTCGAGCGGCAGCTTGTGCGTAATCATCGGGTCGATCTCAATCTTCTTGCTCATGTACCAATCCACAATGCGCGGCGTGTCCGTGCGGCCGCGCGCTCCGCCGAAAGCCGTGCCTCTCCACACACGTCCGGTGACGAGTTGGAACGGCCGCGTGGAGATTTCCTTCCCGGCTTCCGCGACGCCGATGATGATGCTCTGGCCCCAGCCGCGATGGCAGCATTCGAGCGCGGTCCGCATGACGTTGACGTTGCCTGTGCAATCAAAGGTATAGTCCGCGCCGCCGCCGGTAAGCTCGACGAGGTGCGCGACGAGATCGCCCTGGACATCCTTCGGGTTCACGAAATGGGTCATGCCGAAGCGGCGGCCCCATTCCTCTTTTCCCGGATTTATGTCAACGCCGATGATCGTGTCGGCGCCCACCATCTTCAGGCCCTGGATGACGTTGAGGCCGATGCCGCCAAGACCGAATACGACGCAGTTTGCGCCCGGCTCGACCTTCGCCGTGAACACGACCGCGCCGACGCCGGTGGTGACGCCGCAGCCGATATAGCAGGAGGTCTCGAACGGCGCATCCTCGCGGATTTTCGCGATTGCGATCTCCGGCAGCACGGTGAAGTTCGAGAATGTCGAACAACCCATGTAATGGTAGATGGTCTGCCCCTTGTAGGAGAAGCGGCTGGTGCCATCGGGCATGAGGCCCTTGCCCTGGGTGGCGCGGATCGCGGTGCAAAGGTTGGTCTTGCGGCTGAGGCAGGATTTGCACTGGCGGCATTCGGGCGTGTAGAGCGGGATGACGTGATCGCCGGGCTTCACGGTCGTGACACCCGGGCCGATCTCCCGGACGATGCCTGCCCCTTCATGCCCCAGAATCGAGGGGAATATTCCCTCGCTGTCGAACCCGTCGAGGGTATAGGCGTCCGTGTGGCATATGCCGGTGGCCTTGATTTCGACGAGCACTTCGCCTGCCTTCGGTCCTTCCAGGTCAACCTCGACGATTTCCAGCGGCTTCTTAGCTTCAAAAGCTACGGCGGCGCGTGATTTCAATTCAGCCTCCTCTTTGTAACGCTCCCAGGCGCGGTTTTATTATTGATACAGATAGAATTTTACGCTTCCTGCTTCAATCTGGGCTCGCCGATGTTTCGGAATGCAAGCTTCAGCAAGACACCTCAATCGCGCCTGCATCGAGGGCGAATCCGTTTTACTGTCCTACGCGTAGCCTACGCCCGGCGCCCAAACAAGAACGGCGATCGCGATTGCCGCCGCATGCCAAAGAGGCCGATTGATTACGCTCGCGATGACCGCAGTCGCATCCTCTCCAACGACGAAACCGGCGTTAGCAATAGCGCTTTCGTTCGGCTCGTTCATGAGGGCCACCGCCCTCTCGAAGACGTAGACCCCGCGGTGCGATCTGCCTGACTGAGAGCGGGCCTTCCGGCGCAGGCGGCTCTCGCAAGGCGGCCACCAAGCCCGCAACAATAAAAGACGCGCCGACGATCCAGGATGCCTTCGTGATGGACCTCAAACGCTGAATACGCGGGCGAGCTCGCGGCTCCGCCAATCAATTTTACTCAAAGCTTTATGTTGTCATGTATGCACTACAATTTTTACTATTAACTATTTATGAAACGTAATCTTTTACTTGGCCCGCTTGAGTGTATCTTTAATCAGTGTTCAATATTTTGAGTGATGATAATGGTTCTGCGTATCCACAACCCGCCTTGAAACGACATCGGAGTCCGCGGCGCTCCGCCATCGCCGCCCGCAAAAAGAAAGGCTCGCATCGCCCTCGGGATTGGTCTGATATGCCGATAGAAAAGTTCAATGAGTTGCTTGGCAGGCTCAGCGGTTTGGATGCCGACAACAATCAGCCGGGCGGCCCGGCTTTCAGGGTTTCGAGCGACGTGGCTCTCGTCATGCTCTCGCTTGGCGCATGCAGGGCTAAAGATTTCGGGCGAAACCACGGTTATTATGAAGAGATGCTGGATGGTGCGCCTGCTGCGCCCCCGCTGTCGTTTTCGGAGCTCAAGCTGCAAATCGCCAGGGCTACCTCTATTGACGAGTTGAGCCGCCTGAGACGGAAGTTTGCGCGGAGCAATCACCCGGATTGTCATCACGCTTCGGAAGATGCTGCTGCGGCGTCCGAAATGGCGGCGGCAAATCGATTGATCGACGAGGCTATTTCTTCGCTCCGAAGGCGCATGGAGGAAGAGCGTCTGCCAATCATCAGGCGCAGTTGGTGAAAAGTTACTTCAATTTTTTGCCCGCCCTCTAATCCCGACTCCATACACTTATGCCAGACTGGTGGTTGTGCTGTGTTGTACAGGGTGGTGGCGAATGTTGCACAAATGCGTTCTCGACGGCGATCGTGAATCAGCCTTTGACGGTGATGTCTGGTCCAGAATTGACCGTCTCTCGGAGGCAAACGAGGATGTCGTGCTCGATTTTTCCGGCGTCGATTTCATCGATAGCCAGGGCGTGGGTGCGATCGTGTCCTTGATCAGACGCCTGAGCCTCAAGGGCCTTCAGCTCAAGGTCAGGGGGTTGCAGGGCCAGCCGCTCCGGCTCTTCCTCGATTTGCAGCTCATACCGGTTTCCGGCGTGCGACAGCAGGAGGATGGACCATCGCGGTCCGCCCGCGGGCAAGCGTCTGCTAGGATTCGGTCTGCGGCCACTCAAGCATCTCGAGAACCGCATCTTCATTGATTGGTGCTTCGATCGTTATGGTGAAGTGTCCTTGGGCCTGGCCGAGGCGTCCGCGAAAGAGGCGGTCGCCCTCGCATTCGAGCATGATATTCCGGTCCGTTCCGCTCAACTCGATCGTTTTGCCGGGGCCAAGCCGCAGAATATCATCCAGCTCGATGTTTTTTCCCTCGATCACGGCGCTCAGAACGACTTCCGCCCTCGATACCCGGCCTGTGAGCGCGCTTGTCCATCGTGGATCGTAGGATGACGGCAAGGGCTTGCGTTCGCGCTCAAGCTTCTGCCGGATGGGGTTCATGGTGCTTTGAGGTATGAGCACAAACATGACGCCGCCCTGATCCAAAACCTGGAAAAGCACCTTGGCCTCGATCATGATCATGCTGCTCTGGCCGAGCGTCGTGAACTCCAGCGTCGTTTCGGTTCGCTCCGGCACGAGCGAGATCTCGCACACTGTCCCGAAAGCATCTTCAAGAGCCTTCGCCGCGAATTCGCAAACGAGCTTCCCTATTCGCGTCTCTAGCGCCGTGAAGGCGCGCGTCGAGTCGAAGGGAAGCTCGGTTCCATCGCCGCCGAACATCGCCTCTGCGATAGCGAAAATGAGGCGGCGCTCCAGCCCCAGCACAACTCTGGCATCCCATTCGCGGCAGTAGAAGATAACGGCCACGCTATCTGCGCTCGCCTCAAGGAGGTCCCAGGAATCTCCCGAAATGACCTGATTGACGAACGCCGAGAAGGCGGGCGAGCAGTAATCCCGGAAACGCTCGACGCAGGCCACGGCCATTTTCTCGAATATGGAGTTCAGAACAGGCAGCCGGTCGAGGGAGAGTTTTGCGATCTCCTTCAGCTTTTCGGAAATGCCGACGGCCTCGCCTTTTTTCAATTCGTTGATCACGAGTCCCCCGGGAGTTAGATCAACCCGCCTATAATCTGCATCGATTTAAGGCGGAAAAGTTGATTGATTTCGAAAGTGCTAGAGCCCCTTATCCGCCGTCCAAATGGACGCGGGCTGCTCTAGTACGCCCCGCGCGAAATCCTGCCCTATTTGCCGTAAGCTCGCACGGGATTTCCCGTGAATAAGGCGTAACTAGCAAACTCTATTGAATCCAGTGCAGCTTATCCGACGCAAGTTCGCTTGAGGGCTCGCAACTATTGGGGTGCGAACTTGCCTCGGGCTGTACTAGTCTTCCGGCTCCGCGAACGCCAGGCTGATGGCGCCCTGATCGGCGAGCTGGAGCGCGAAGTCGGCGATTTCCCGGCGCGCCTTTTCGACCTCCTTCTCACTCAAGGGCGGCGCTGCAGCAAGGTCTTGCTCTATGACGCGGCGCATCCGCGATGGGACCGATGACAGGATGAAGTCTTGCAGCGCAGGATCTGCTCCGTTGAGTGCCGGCACAAGACGTTCCGCCTCTATGGCCTCGAACAGCGGAGACTCTTGTTCTCGCCGGCAGTTTCCTGATGTCGTCGAAGGTGAAGAGCAGCCCGCGAACCGTTTCCGCCGCCTTCGGCCGGGTCGCTCCGAGACTGTCGAGCACCTCGTCCATGTCTTTCTTGCTGAGCTTATTGACGATTTTCGCAACACGCTCGTGGGTGTCCTGACCTGTGGCCTTCGCGACCTTCAACAGCAATTCATCGCGCAAGACCTGCTCCAGGAGACGCAGAGATTGCTGCGTAACCAGCTTGTTGGTGAGGAGCCGCCTCATCACTTCGTTTCTCAAGTTGTTCGGAAAGAGAGCCACGACTTCGGCCGAAAGCGAAGCAGATGTCTTGGAGAGGACATAGGTGATGACCTGCGGATGCTCCTTGTTGAGAAACTGAGCCAGCTGGTGAGCAGGCAGTTCGATAAGGCGAGGCCAGACTGCCTCGTTCATCCTCGCGCGAACGTCCGCCATGATTTGTCTCACCTGCGCCGGGGACATGATCTCCTCCAGCAGCCGCTCCACGTGTTCCGACGACCCTCGCAGTCCTCCGTCGACGGTCACCTTGGTTACGAATTCTTCTGCGATGCTGTCGAGAGTGGCTTGCGAGACAGTACCGAGGTCCGAGGCTGTGCGCGCTACGGCGCGGATGTCCTCCTCGTCGAAGTAAGTCAGGACTTTGGACGCATTGTCCTTGCCCACCGCCAGCAGGAGGGCGGCGGCCTTTTCAGTGCCGGTCATTTTTCGATGTGCGGTCGGCACAGCGATATGCGTTTCTGTCATTCTCAAATCCGAGTGGGCGCACCTTGAGTGCAGCGGAGCCGATTCGACTTGCGCCGGCCTCGCTGGCCCGGAGCCGGGGGCGCGCCGCGCCCTACCGGCCCTCCCTTGAGTAGAGCACCGGCCGCTTTAACGATCCTTAAGCCCTGCTGTGCGATGTACCGGTCGTGAGGCTTGTCGCATCTTTCTTTTGCGTAAGCTTCACAAAAGCGTTTCAGGAAAGGTTCAAGATCTTTCATGGCAACCGCAGGAGCCATAATCTTGACTGAGTGTATCCGGGTTCTTGTGGTTGACGACTCGGCATTCATGCGCAATGCGCTATCCCGAGAAATTAGCTCCGACCCGCGCTTCACAGTTGTCGGTACCGCCTGCGACGGAAGAGAGGGCGTTCAAAAGGCGCTCGACCTTAAGCCCGACGTTATCACCCTCGATGTAGAGATGCCGGTTCAGGGGGGCCTCGATTCTCTGCAGCAGCTTGCGGAGCAGTCCACTGCGGCAGTGATCATGGTCAGCTCGGCAACCGAGGCAGGCGCAAAAACAACGCTGGAAGCTCTGTCGCTTGGGGCGATCGATTTTATTCCGAAAACACGGTGCAAGTCGCTTCTTCATGAGAAGCTTGTTGCGGCCGCAAGCGTGCGCCGCGCACGCATGAGAGCGGACGCTCATCAACAGGTTCAGAGCGCGCTCCTTGAGACAATTGCAGTACCCAAAGGGTTCGTCGTCAAAGCCATCGTTATCGGAAGCAGCACGGGCGGCCCTCAAGCCCTGGCCGAGCTTTTTGCGAATCTCGCCCGTCCATTGCCGGTGCCCGTGTTCATTGCTCAGCACATGCCGCCGCCGTTCACCACTGCTCTCGCCCATCGCCTTCAAGTCCAGAGCAGGCACTGTGTTGTCGAGGCGACGGACGGCGATACAGCTGCGAACGGGGTTGTCTATATCGCTCCTGGCGGCCTGCAGATGAGAATCACCGAAGGCGTCATATCGATCCGCCGGGATGAGGGAAAAAGCATTTATCAACCGAGCGTCGATGTGCTGGCGGCGAGCGTTCTCGATGCCTACAAGGGCAGCGTGCTCGGTGTAATGCTTACAGGGCTCGGGCGCGACGGGGCAAGGGAGTTCACGCGGCTCAAGAAGGCAGGAGGCTGGACGATCGCGCAGGATGCCTTGAGCTGCACGGTCTTCGGAATGCCCAAGGCCCTGATCGATGCAGGCGGCGCCTGCGAAGTCGTTCCGCTCAAATCGATAGCATCCCGCGTTTCCGGCATTCTCGCCAGGGGTTAGCGAGCCGGCAGAAGCAGGCGCATTCGGGTGTGGAAAACCCGAAGGCTGTCGCGACCCCTATAATTAGACGAAATTTCAGACTGTTAAGTCAACAGCCCGAGAATTTCTTCTGGCTTAGAATAGCCCAAAGGCTAGGCTCAAGGCGGTGCGCCAGTTCGGTGCAAGGCTGATGCGGTAGCCACAACCGGGAGGTAGAGGTTGGTATGGGCTTATACAGTTTAATGACGACGAGCGCATCGGGCATGTCTGCTCAATCCGCATGGCTGAACGCTATCAGCGATAACGTCGCCAATGTCAGCACCACTGGCTACAAGCAGGCTACCACGGAGTTTTCATCGCTGGTGCTGAATTCCAGTTCGCCTACGGACTATCAGTCTGGGAGCGTGATGGTGGACCCCCAGGTCCTGATCAATCAGCAAGGGACGCTTAACGCAACGACAAGTTCGACCGATCTTGCGGTTCAGGATAACGGCTTCTTCATCGTCCAAGGCCCAAACAATCAGCCTGTTCTGACGCGCGTGGGCTCCTTCACGAAGAACGCCGCCGGCGATCTTGTGAATGCCGCAGGGTACACGCTGCTGGGATACCCTTATGGCAGCAGTGGTGTCGCAAACAGTTTCTCGGGACTGGTTCCGATCAACCTGAACAGCATCGCGCTGCAGACGACGCCCTACGACTAGCGGGCAAGCTCTATGTCAATGTGAACTCGAACTCGGGCTGCCATTACAGCGGGACAGACGGTACCCTCTAGCAAATTCCGCAGGCTCCACTTATACAAATAAGACGTCCATTGTAGCGTATGACAATTTGGGCAATCAGGTTACTCTCGACGTCTACTACACAAAGACGGCAGCCAATACGTGGGACTTCGCTGTCTTCAATGCGGCCGACGCCACGGCGGGCGCCACTGGCCCCTTCCCTTATACGCATAAGGACGCAACCGGCAAGATCATCTCAGATACGCCCTTGTCCACCGCCACGACTTGACTTTTGTTCCGGGAACTGGCGCGCTGGTCACTCCCACAAACGGTCACTTTCAGCTCCTAGCACGGCTACCCCGAACGGACTAACCGAATGACTCTCGATCTGTCGCAGACGACCCAACTGGCGACGAACTTTACGGTGCTGACAGCCAGCACAAACGGCAATGCGCCAAGTCAGGTATCGGGCGTAAACATTGCCCTCGATGGCACGGTGTCCGTGACGTACCAGAATGGGTCCACGGTCCCAACTTACACGATCCCGCTGGCCAACGTCCAGAGCCCGAACAAGATGGCCGTCATAACGGGAAACGCATACGTGCCCGGCGTCGACTCCGGGGGTGTGCAGATCGGCAAAGCCACAGTAGGCGGGCTGGGCTCGATCCATTCCAGCGCTCTGGAAGCTTCTACAGTCGATATTGCCACTCAACTCACGGAGATGATCGAGGCGCAGAACAATTATCAAGCCAACTCGAAGGTGTTCAATACCGGGTCGCAACTCATGCAGGTCCTCATCAACCTCGGCCACTAGGCATTAAAAGGGGTGAAAGTTAGTCATGTCTCTCATCGGTGCATTGGATGGTGCGACAGCCGGATTATCTGTGGCTTCGGCGCAGATTGCCGTGGTGTCTCGCAATATTGCCAACCAAAGCAACACGAGTGCGAGCCGCAAGATCGCAAATGTCGTGACGGCGAGCGGTTTACCAATCGTCGCCTCGATCTCTCGGGCATCGAATGACGCTCTCCTGACTAGTCTCCTCTCGGCAAACGCGAAGCAAGCGCAACAATCTGCAATCTCGAATGCATTGAGCCAACTGCAAACCACACTCGGAACGGGGGCGTCCGACACGAGTTCCCCAACTGCGCTTCTGGGCCAGTTCACCAATGCGCTGCAAACTTACGCTGCCTCGCCGCAGACTACGGCCAGTGGGCAAGCGGCGGTCCAGGCCGCTCAGAATTTGGTCAGCGCGCTCAATAACGATAGTGCGACTGTCCAGTCCGTCAGGGAACAAGCCGATGCAGCGATGGCGAATTCCGTCAGTACGATCAACGATGTCCTCAGCCAGTTCCAGAAAGTTAACCAAACCATCGTGCAGGGTACGCAAAGCGGAGCGGACGTAACGGATGCGCTTGATCAGCGCGATAGTCTGCTTCAGCAGCTCAGCAACCAGATCGGCATTACAACGGTAGCCGGCGCCAACAACAGCCTCTCTATATACACGGATAGCGGCGTCACGCTTTTCGATCAGGTGCCCATGTCCGTGACCTTCAACCCGACGGCGACCTTTACGGCTTCGACCACTGGAAATGCCGTCTTGGTCGATGGCGTTCCTGTCACGGATCCCCAGTCGACGATGCAAATCCAGACCGGGGCGCTTGCTGGCCTGGCGAATGTTCGCGATACTCTGGCTGTCACCTACGAAAACCAGCTTGACGAAACTGCGCGTGGCCTGATCACCGATTTTCAGGAAACCGATACAAGCGGCAATAATCCGCAAGCTGGCCTTTTCACCAGGAGTAGCACCACCAGCAGCAGCCCAGATTTACCGTTCCCACGTTGGCTCAGTCGGCCGGTCTTGCCTCGACGATCCAGGTTGCGCCAGCGCAATCGCAAATCCCACTCTTCTCCGGGATGGCGGCATTTCGGGCAGCGCCTACGTTTCCAATCCAAACCCTCCAAGCCCTGGTGTTGCTAGGCGATACCGGCTATTCCACCCGGTTGACCCAGCTCATATCGAATTTATCTCAGCCGATGGCGTTCGATACCTCCGCTGACGCGGGAACGCAGATCAGTCTGACGGATTTCACCTCAGCCTCGGCTTCCTGGCTCGGGACGCAGGTCAGCCAGGCTTCCACTGCGGCGAGCTATAGTGCAGCCGTGCAAAGCAGCACCTCAACGGCGCTTTCAAACGCGACCGGTGTGAACCTCGATATTGAGATGAGTAATATGATCGCATTGGAGCAAGCATATCAAGCTTCGGCAAAGCTAATAACCGCCGTAAGTTCGCTGTATACAAGTCTCTTTGCTGCAATACAGTAGGTGCGTCATGGTGAACACAGTTTCGACATATTCGATGCTCGCGGGAATCCGTAATTCCGTGTCAACCATCCAGAAGCAAATGACCGACGCCCAGACGGAGTTGAGCAGCGGTGTTCTAGCCAATCCGGTGGAGAGTCTGGGAAGCCAGATCGGACTGGATCAGACCCTTCAGGCTCAGTCAGCAACCTTGTCCAAGTTTCAAAGCACAAATTCCATCGCCCAATCGACTTTGACGGCGTCACAGAACGCGCTGACGTCGATCTATTCGGACGCCCAGGGTTTTGCCGACGCGCTTTTAGCGGCGCAAAACCCGACGCAAAGCGCGGGCGGTCTCAGCACGCTTCAAACTCAGGCTCAATCGTACATCGCGGCGCTCGCCTCTCAGCTGAACACAAGCTTTGGGGGCTCCTACATCTTCGGAGGCATCAACAACTCGGTGCAGGCGGTCGATTATAACACATCTGTATCCCCGCCAACTTGGACCGTTAACGCTTCGAGCACCCCGATGACCGCTCTGATAAGCCCCGGTCAAAACGTCACGATATCGGCAAGTGCGAGTGATCAGAGCTTTCAGGATCTTTACAACGCTTATGCAACTATAGCTAACGGGGGGACCTCCGCCGCAAATCTGAGCACCGCGCAAACTCTCGTGGGCAGTGCGATGGCGGGAATTACGAGCCTTCAGGCAACGCTGGGTATCTCGCAATCTCAGATAACAAACGTTAACAGCCAGATGCAAACCCAGCAGACCTTTATAGACAACTGGGTCACTCAGCTGCAGGGCGTGGATTCTTATAAGGCAGCGACGACTCTCTCCAACCTTACGACGCAGCTGGAGACATCCTATAGCCTGACGGCCCAAATTTCCAAGCTGAGCTTGGTCAACTACCTTTAGACATAGCTCGAATATCGTGGAAGGAAGGCGATGTATCGCAGCTCCTATATCGAAGTTCTGGATGAGGCTCCCCAATTTACTCGGGCCAATGAACGCGTCATCATTCTGCATTCTATTTGGCTCTTGGAGCGTGCCGAAAAAGCTGGTCCGAAGTCACGCGAAGCCATAGAGGCTTTGCATTTCCTGCGCCGGTTGTGGGAGTTCCTTATTATTGAACTGGGGCAGTCCGAGAATCAGCTACCACTGAAACTGCGCGCGGATCTCATTTCAGTTGGCATCGGATTGTTAAAGGAGGCAGAGGCTATGGGGCGCGGCGAGTCGTCGGACTTCCTCTCCTTAAAAGAGATTTCCCAATCCATCGCTGACGCTCTGCTATGACAAAACCTTTATGCATTAACCTTAAGTCCGGCGAACGGATTTTCATTAACGGAGCCGTTCTCCGGGTTGACAGGAAGGTATCCATTGAGTTCCTGAACGACGTAACGTTCTTACTGGAGGCTCACGTCATGCAGCCTGAGCAGACGACGACGCCGTTACGCCAACTCTATTTCATTATACAGACTGTGGTGATCGATCCGGTAAATGCAGCGACAGCGAAGCGTCTATTCGATGAATTCATGCCGTCGTCTTTACGATACAATAGACCGGGATGACCTGCATGCCGCGCTAAGAGAGATACGGCAATTGGTTGAGGGGAAGCGCTATTACGAGGCTCTCAAGATGTTGCGCAGCTGCTTCAAAATCGAGGATGATATTCTAGAAAAGCCAAATCTTTGCGGAGCACAGCAATGACTGTAACATCGACTTCCAACACTACCAATACCACGACGAGCTCGTCTGCGTCACAAACGGCATCGAGCACGACGGAAGTAGCAACACTCTCAATTATAACGAATTTCTTCAACTGCTTGTCGCGCAGTTGCAAAATCAGGATCCCACGAATCCTACCGACCCAACCGCATTCGTCTCCCAACTGGCATCGTTTTCGGCCGTAGAGCAGCAGGTGAACACCAACTCGAAGCTTGATGCCTTGCTGACCGCAATCAGAGCTGAGTTAAGCCGGGTCCATTATCGGGCGGACTGTCACTTCAGCAGATGGAAGCGTTTCGGGGCAGATCGGATCGGTGCAAATAACCTCGAGTGGTGCGACGGCGATGCTGACGAACGGCCAGACGCTCGCTCTCGGCGCTGGCGTCACAATTTCTTGACATCCACTGGAGCGATATGACTCAGGCCGACGCTCTCGATCTTGTACGCTCCGCCATTTGGGCCGTGATGTTGGCAAGCGGGCCCGCCATCCTGGCGGCTATGCTCGTGGGGCTCATCATATCTCTCCTACAGGCGCTTACACAAATACAGGAGGCAACCCTCACCTTCATCCCAAAAATCATCGTTATATTCCTGGTCGCCATGCTCACAGCGCCTTTTATCGGCAGCGTCCTGTTCGGGTTCTCCGAGCAGGTTTATTCGCACATCGAGCACGGCTTTTGAAAACTGAATGAGAAAATCTACTAGTTTCAGATGTTAGCTCAGGCACGGTGATGTCCACATCTATCGTACCAGCAGGCCAGGCCAGCGCTCAGGAGAGCGGCAACCTTGATGTCGGGTTTGCGACCGGCATCATGCTGATTTTGACTGTCCTTTTTCTGCCACTGCCCGCATTCGTGATCGATATGGGCCTCGCACTTTCGATCGCGCTTTCAGTTCTGATCCTGATGGTTGCCCTGTGGATCCAGAAGCCGCTCGAGTTCTCGGCGTTTCCGACGGTGCTTCTCATTGCGACGTTGCTGCGCCTGTCGCTTAACATCGCAACGGTGCGGCTGATTTTATCGAATGGTGCGGAGGGTGCTGCGGCGGCAGGTTACGTCATCGAGGGCTTCGCGAGCTTCGTCATGAGCGGAGACTTCGTTATTGGCGTCGTCGTCTTCCTGATTCTCATCACAGTCAATTTTCTCGTCATAACCAAAGGCGCAACTCGAATAGCCGAAGTCGGGGCGAGATTTACGTTAGACGCCATCCCCGGCAAACAGATGGCCATCGATGCGGATCTGGCCGCAGGCGCTATTGACGATAAAGAAGCTAGCCGACGGCGCCGTGAACTCGAAGAGGAAAGCGCCTTTTTTGGCGCGATGGACGGCGCGTCGAAGTTCGTACGAGGCGACGCCATCGCCGGCATGATCATAACGGCGATAAATATTTTCGGCGGCATAATCATCGGCGTGCTGCGGCACGATATGTCGCTTTCGGCAGCGGCCGACGTTTTCATGAAGCTCTCGGTTGGCGATGGCCTGGTGACGCAGATCCCGGCGCTCATCGTTTCGCTTGCCGCGGGCCTGCTTGTTTCCAAAGGCGGAACGCGCGGATCGGCCGAAAAGGCCGTCCTTGGCCAGCTCGGAAACTATCCTCGTGCGCTGTTTGTTGCCGGCCTTGTCTCAACCGTGCTGGCCCTGGCGCCGGGTTTGCCCTTTTTTCCCTTCGCGATCTTGGCCGGAAGCATGATGTTTTCAGCCTACACGATCCCGCGATGGAAAGCAGAGGTTCTCGCCAAAGAGGAAGCCGATGCTGCGCGCGTTCGCGCCGCAGCCGACGAGGAAACCCGGCAGTCGGTCAAGGAATCCCTGAAACTTGCTGGAATAGAGCTCTGCCTCGGCAAACAGATCGCAAGCGTGCTTATGCCCAGTCACGCGGAACTCGGCCAGCGGGTCGGGAATATGCGCCGGAAGTTCGCAAAGCAGTACGGCTTCATCGTCCCCGAGATCAAGCTCTCGGACGACATCTTCATATCGCCCAAGACTTACCAGATCAAGATCCACGGAGCTGTTGTGGCAAGCAGCGAATTGAGGATCGGAGAGGTGCTTATTGTCACGGGCGATGGCCCTGTGCCTCGCGTTCCAGGCGACGAAACGAGGGAGCCCGCCTTCGGCATGAAGGCAATGTGGGTGCCGGAAGTCTTTTCCGGAACGCTTCGAAGCGAAGGCTTCACGCCGGTGGACAACATGTCGGTGCTGCTTACGCACCTTGGGGAAACCATCCGCAACAATCTCGCTCAGCTCCTTTCTTACAAGGACTTCCGGAAGCTTATCGATGGCCTCGATCCTGAATACAAACGGCTGATGGATGAGGTCGTTCCGTCCAGCATTTCCAACTCGGGCTTGCACGCTGTTCTTCGAAGGCTTCTTTCGGAGCGCATCTCGATCCGCAATCTCAATCTGATTCTGGAGGCCATCGCCGAAATCGCGCCTCACGTTAGCAGAACCGAGCAGATTGCGGAGCATGTACGGGCACGGATGGCGCAGCAGATCTGCGCCGACTTCTCTCAGGACGGACTGCTGAAAATCCTTCGGCTTGGGCAGCGCTGGGAGTTGACACTGCACCAGGCGCTTCGGCGGGATGTCAAAGGCGAGGTGATCGAGTTCGACATCGATCCGGCCCTGATCGAGCAGTTTAGCGCTGAACTGTCGAAAACCGTGCGTGATCTCATGGACAAGGGCACGATTTTTGTCCTTGTCGCCGCCCCGGATATCCGGCCTTACGTCCGGATGGTTACTGAACGGATGTTTCCGAATTTGCCGGTGCTTTCGCACCTGGAAATCGCGCGTGGAATGCCGATCAGCCACGTCGGTTCGATCTCATGATTGCTACGGCGCTTGAGGCATTGCCGGGCTTTGCTTTATCGGCCTTCCTGGTTTTCTGCCGAGTTGGCAGCTGCCTCATGCTCATCCCGGCGATTGGCAGCGCCAGAGTTCCGGTCCAGGTGCGCCTGATGCTCTGCTTCGGCGCAAGCGTCGCTGTGTCGGCCGCACTTGGGGAATTTGAGGGGCTGCGGGGAAGCGCCCCCCCGCTTGCCACCCTGGCAACCCTGGTCGCCGTCGAGATGGGGAAGGGGTTATTCATCGGCATCATGGCTCGCTTCTTCTTTGCAAGCCTTCAATTTCTCGCCGAAGCGGCCTCCAACGCCATTGGCCTTAGCCAGATGGAAGCCTCTGCAGAGGATGGGGAAACATTGCCTGCGCTTGCATCCCTTGTGACGCTCGCGGCGTCCGCCCTTTTTGTCATTACCGATCAGCATCTCGAAGTTCTGCGCGCGCTGGTTCAGTCTTACGATGTGCTGACCTTCGGGGCGAACCTCAATCAGAGAGCCGAGATGATAAACGTCGTTGACTCTCTCGCCAGTGCAACCCTCCTGTCCCTGCAGGTATGCTCGCCGTTCCTTGTTTATGCCGTAACGATCAATTTCCTCTTCGGAATATTGAACAGGCTCGCGCCTCAAATCCCGGTCTACTTCGTCTCAGCGCCGTTCATTGTGGGTGGCGCCCTGCTGCTCCTCTATTTCCTGTCCGATGAAATCTTCGAAATCTTCATTGGCCAGTTCTCCGATTGGCTTGCCTCAGGACGATCGCTATGAGGACCAGGATAAGGCGGGCGAGAAGACTTCTTGCAGGTGCAAAGCAGGCTGCTCCTCACCGAGCGCCTGGAACTGCAAACTCTTAGAGATACGCTTACCGAGGCGCGGGAAGAAGAAGAGAAGGCGATCTCACTTCTGAACCAGGACTCATCACAAATGATCCCGCCCGGCATCCTGGTTCGCAGGGCTGTTTCGTCTGCGGCGAAGATCAAGAGCTTCGAGAACCTGCTGGAGGCACAAGTCGAGAAAACTCTCGACCACGCACGGAGGGAGCAGCTGGTCAAAAAGAAGCTCGATTCAGCAAACGAAAGCTTGTCGAGACATGAATTCGAATATCGCACTTCAGATGGCGATAGATGCATACCTGAGCTCAAGCCTGAAGCAAGAATAATAGGATACGTGATGCGGCGAATTAGTAGCGTATTTTTGGCGAGTCTTAATTAAGGGGCGAAAGCATCGGATGGCAATAAATCCCGGCACAGATCTCCTCAGCGATGCGTTGGCAGCAGCCGATCCCCAGCGAGCAAAAGCGGCTGAAGAGAGGCTGGCTCGCATCGCTGTGCAGGACTCGGGGGATCTCTCGGCGCCTCAGTTTGAAGAAGTCCTGGCCTCGCAAAATTCATCGTCGCGTCTCGCCCCTTCAGCGGCGGCCTTGTTTGGAACGGCTCACCCCATCAAACGCGGCACGCCTTACGAGCAGTTCGAAGTTACCGTTCTGAAATCGCTCTTCGAAATGATGCTGCCGGCAAAAGCGAATTCCGTTTTCGGCTCCGGATTTGCAGGCGAGGTGTGGAAATCCATGCTTGCGGACGCGCTCGCTGGCGTTGCCGGGCAGGCAGGGGGTATCGGGATAGCGCGCAGCCTCGAAACGCGAAAACAAAAAGGAAGGCCCGGCGCCCGGTCCAAAAGCTCGTAATTGAGGAGGTTGCCGCCCGTGACCCGTTCACCCGATGTATCGGAACTGACGAAAACAACTCTGCACCGGCTGGAAAAGGTTTTGGACCAGGAAAATAAAGCCTTGGCTGCATTCGATTCCCGGAACCTGATCGAATACAGCCGGATAAAAACCCAGAGCCTTTTGGAGCTGCAGAGATCTGCAGCAGTGCTCACCCTGGAGCATATCCCGCCCGAAGTCTTGGAGCTGCTAACTTCGCTACGCCAGAAGCTGGAATTGAACCGCTGGCTTCTCCTTCTTCACCTTGAGGCGGCGAGGGAGGTCACCGGCGTGATCACAACGGCTCTCCGCGATGCCGAATCCGATGGCACCTATTCACGGATCAGCGGCACGCCAAAGGTGGCCAGTTGATCCGCTCTCTGCTCGCCTCGATCTGGATCGTGTCCATCACGCTCGCCGCAGCCTATTTCGGACATGCGATGCAAGGCCCTCGATCGGCTTCCGAAGCTGCGCAAGTTGCGAAGGTGCCCACTACGGTCAAGCTCGCAACGATGACCGTGCCAGTTGTCGCGCACGGCACGCTTCAAGGATATGTTTTAACAGAAATATCCATCTCGGCGAAACCCGATCTGCTCAAGAACCTTCCGCAGCCGCCCGAACTTCTCCTGGTCGACGAAGTGTTCGAGACTCTTTACAGCGAGGAGCAGATCGATTTTACGCATATCGAGAAGACGGATCTGACAATATTATCGCAGAAAATTCGCGATAACATCAACAGGCGCGCGGGCGTCGCGGTTGCAGAAGACGTTTTCATCCAGGCACTGCACTATATGAGCAGACAGGACGCGAGCGTCGAAGCGCAAACGCGCCATTAGCTGCAATCCCGTCAGGACATCCCCTCATTTATCTCCTGATTGCTTCAATCTCAGATTGTGACTCGAACCCGCCGTTAAGCTCTGCAGGCTAAGAATGAGCCTGGTTGCTATCTCAGGTAGCAGCGGGGAAATAGTGAGGCGCGAAACGATGATGTTCTCCCCAAGGCTGCGAGTGAAAACGCTCTTACTGCCGGCATCTTTGGATCTGGGAAATGCCCAGGATTGGAAAGAGCGGCTCATGGCGGCCCTGACGCTCAATCCTGTCCTGAAGCTCGACGGTTCCGAGACCACGCATGTGGCGACGCCTGGCATTCAAATCTTATTGGCGGCTGCGCAGTCAGCGAAATCAAAAGGCGGCAAAGTTGTTTTGATGAACCCCTCATCAGCTCTCGAAGCAGCGTTCGAAGACCTTGGCCTTGCGCATGTTCTCGCCGAGTGGAGGCCCCAACATGCGTAAACGCATCCTAACTGTGGATGACTCCAAGACCATGCGTGACATGGTCTCCTTCACGTTGAAAAGCGCAGGGTTCGACGTTTTTGAAGCCGAGGACGGCGCGAAGGCCCTGGACTTGCTTGCAGGCACGGCCGTGGACGCGATCATCACCGATATCAACATGCCGAACATGGATGGTGTGACGCTTGTCCAGCGTCTCCGCGCACAACAGAAATTCAAGGCCACTCCGATCCTGATCCTGACGACCGAGGGTGGCGATGACAAGAAGGCGCAGGGCCGGAACGCTGGAGCCACGGGGTGGATCGTCAAGCCGTTCGCACCCGAAAAGCTGCTGCAGGTTCTCAACAAGGTGTGCCCGTAAGGAAAGCGGAAGCTGCGAAGATGTCTGCGAACGTATCAACGTCCCCTGAATTCGAGCGCTTTCGGGCCACCTTCTTTGAAGAGTGCGCCGAAATTCTGCCGGAATTCGATGACCGCCTTTCGTCCTTGCATGTGGGCGAAGTCGATTCAGAAACCCTGAACGCGATTTTCAGGGCGGTCCATTCGATCAAGGCGGGCGCAGCTGCGTTCAATTTCAACGCGCTGGTCGAGTTTGCGCATGTCTTCGAGGCGCTGCTTGACAAGCTCCGCGATCACCGCATCCACCAAACCGAGCAGGTGTTCAACGTCATCGTGAGAGCAGGTGACGTGCTGGCAGAACTCGTGGAGGCCGCGCGGTGTGGTCGCGAGGTGCCCGGAGGCTTCGGTGCTGATGTGGCATCGGAGCTTCAAGAACTGCTATCCGGCGCCCAGGACAAGCCCGTGGCGGCGCCGGTCGAGGAGGCCCAGCCCGATCCAATCTGCGAAGAGGCGATCAGGAACTACCGTATCGCCTTCGAGCCGCATCGCGAACTGTTCCGGCATGCCAATGAGCCTCTCCTGATCATTCGCGAGCTGAAGCGGCTGGGCGAACTCAGTGTGGAGTGCAACTGCGCGAACTTGCCGGACTTCATCAGCCTCGACCCCGAAGACGCGCATCTGTCGTTTGTATTCAATCTACGCACCGATGCATCCTATGCACTGGTGGCCGAAGTTTTCGAGTTTGTCGATCAGGATTGCGTCCTGAAGATCGAGGGCGAGAGCTCTGACGCAGAAGCGCCCGCCGCTCATGAGCCTTCTCCCAAAGGAGCGATGCTAAAGCCCGCAGAGCCATCCGCCACGGCGATCAAGCTGCCCAGCGGCGCGCACTCCTCGAAAGGCGCCACATCCATCCGGGTCGATCTGGCGCGTGTTGACCGGCTTGTGAACATGGTCGGCGAACTCGTGATCACGCAGGCCATGCTGGCCCAGCAACTCGCCGATCAAGGGGGCGGGCAACGCCAGCAATGGGTTCGAGGCAGCGAGGAACTCGCGGCGCATACAAGGGAGCTGCAGGAATGCGTGATGGCCATCCGCATGCAGCCCGTGCGATCCGTATTCGCGAGAATGCCGCGCCTCGTGCGGGATATCGCATCGAAACTGGGCAAGCACGTGCAGCTTGTCACCTCCGGCGACCAGACCGAGGTGGACAAGACTGTCATCGAAGAACTCACCGATCCGATCACTCATATGATCCGCAATGCCATCGATCACGGCATCGAACCGGAGAAGGCGAGGCTTGCCGCGGGCAAGCCCAAGATGGCCACGATCGAACTTTCGGCGGCCCAGCGCGCCGGGAACATCCTGATCACGATTGCCGACGACGGCGCCGGGATCGACCGGCAGAAGGTGCTTCAGAGCGCAATCGCCAAAGGCGTTGTCCGCGAAGACGCGAAACTCAGCGACGACGAGATCCATAACCTGATCTTCGCGCCCGGCTTTACGACCGCTGCGGAGGTTACTGAAGTCTCCGGACGCGGCGTCGGCATGGACGTGGTCCGCCGCAACATCGCCAATCTCGGCGGCCGCATCCAGATCTGCTCCACGCCCGGGAAGGGCACGCGCTTCACGCTGGTGATCCCGCTGACGCTTGCGGTCCTCGATGGCATGCTCGTGGCTGTTGGCAAGGAGAAGTACATCCTCCCCCTCTCCAGCATCGTCGAAACCATGCGCCCGGACCAGCGGCAGGTCCGCACCGTCGCCGGAGGCGCCCAGGTGCTGGCTGTTCGGGGCGAATTCATCCGCCTCATTCCGCTTCACAGGGTGCTCAACGTGCAAGGCGCGGTCTCCGAGCCCTGGAAGGCGCTCGTGGTTGTCATCGAGACGGAAAATGGCTCGAAAACGGGCCTGATCGTCGACGAGCTGATCGGGCAGCAGCAGGTCGTGGTGAAAAGCCTGGCGGAGAATTCTGAAGCTGTTCCTGGCATTTCCGGCGCAACGATCCTCGGCAATGGCCGCGTCGCTCTCATTCTCGATCTTGAAGGGATTTGCGCCATGCAGGATCGCGCAATCCTGAGGGATGGCCCCGAGAATTTTGAGCTGCCGGACTGGCGTCCCGCGGCGGACGAAGATCGAACGCAAGACCTGCCCATTGCCGCCGGCCGGATGACCGCACCGCAGCCGAATATCCGGGTGGCGCCCTGATGCATACGGACACGGAGACCGCCATGAATGTATCTGTAGCCCCACACATTGCGAATGCCGTACCGGCTGCCAAAACCGCAGCGACCGGCGGCCTGAAGCAATTCATCAGCTTCCGGATCGGAGGCGAGGAATACGCCATCGATATCATGGCGGTTCGCGAGATCAAGGGGTGGGCCGAGACCACGTCGCTGCCTAATCAGCCGCAGCACATCCTTGGTGTCATGAATCTCCGGGGAACCATCGTCCCGGTGTTCGATCTGCGCTGCCGCTTCGGCATGGGGCTGACGGAAGCTTCCCGGTCGCATGTCGTGATTATCGTCTCGGTGCTGGATCGAATTGTCGGCCTGCTCGTCGACGCCGTCTCGGACATCCTCACGATCGACAGTTCCGAGATCCGTCCCGTCCCTGAGATGGATCGGGGCATTGCCGCCGACTTTCTATCCGGCATCGTCTCCATCAACGAGACGATGGTCGTCATTCTCGCACTCGAAGAACTGTTCTCGCGATCCGCCACGGAGAAGCCTTTCCAGGATTCCGATGAACCGCAGGCAATTCAATGAGATACGCATAGCTCCAAGCAGCCAACTTACAGGTAGTCAGTCGCGCGGTTGAAGGACGCGAGACGGATGAAGAAAAGGATAGCACGATGTTCTCATTTGGCGCCAAAGCCCGGAAATCAAGAGAAGGCCATCCCTCAAGCGGCGTAGCCGAACGCGAAGTCGGCGCTCAACTGAGACGGCTCGCAGATGTCGCATCCAATGCGCTGATGCTGGTCGATCGGGATTTTAAAATCAGCTACCTGAATGAGGCGTCCAAGGCGCTGATAAACAAAAATCGCGATCACTTTCCAGCCAGGGTCAGAGAGATGGACCCGGATGGCCTGATCGGATGCTCTGCAGATATTTTCCATAAGAACCCGTCGCATCAGCGCAGACTGCTTGCCGATCCCTCGCGGCTCCCTCACCGGGCCGACGTCAAGATGGGACCGCTGACATTTGCTCTTTGCGTCAGCGCTACCTTCGATGCGAGTGGCGCTTGTAACGGCTACGTCTTCGAGTGGTCGGACGTTACCGAACTTCGCGAGCTCACCGCAAATGCGAAGGGCCAGATCGAGGCCATCAGCAAGGCCCAGGCTGTCATCGAGTTTACGCTCGACGGCCACATAATAACGGCGAACGAGAATTTTTTGAAGGTGATGGGCTATAGCCTTAGCGAGATCAAGGGCCAGCATGCCAGTATGTTTGTCGACCAAGCCTCTGCCACGGCGTCCGAATACAGAAATCAATGGGAAAAGTTGGCTCGCGGTGCATACGAGACGGGCCAGTACAAGCGCATTGGCAAAGGAGGCCGGGAGGTTTGGCTGCAGGCAAGCTACAATCCCATTCTCGACCTGAATGGCAAGCCGATGAAGATCGTGGAATACGCGACCGATATTACTGAGC
Organism: uncultured Alphaproteobacteria bacterium; assembly: GCA_963833565.1. GTDB lineage: Bacteria > Pseudomonadota > Alphaproteobacteria > Rhizobiales > Rhodomicrobiaceae > Rhodomicrobium. The sequence continues at coordinate 51,610 of CAWHYO010000008.1, read as the reverse complement.
AGAAACTGGCGAACGTAAATTTCGAAGCTCAAATCGCCGCGATCAACAAGAGCGAATGCGTGGTTGAGTACGGGCTTGACGGCAGGGTTCTATCCGCGAACGAAAATTTCCTGAAGACATTTGGCTATACCCGGGAAGAGTTCGTCGGGCAGAACATGACTATGGTTGTTGACCAGGACCACCAGCAAACCCAAGAGTTCCGAACGTTTCGAGAGGCTCTTTTCCGTGGCGAATACCAGTCCGGTCAATATAAGAGGCGCGGCAAAGGCGGCCGTGAACTATGGATTCAAGCCAGCTACAACCCGGTTTGTGATCTGAACGGCAAACCCTCAAAGATAGTCGTTTATGCAAGCGATATTACCGCGCAAAAACAGGCCGATCTTCAGCTCAAAGTTGCCGTGCAGCAGACGCAAGAGGTTATCGAGGCGGCGCAAAGCAATGATCTCACCCCGCGAATTCCGCTGGAAGGGAAAATCGGGGAGATCGGGAAACTATGCGCGGGCGTAAATGGCCTTCTGGACACGATGACCGGTCTCGTAGGTTCGATCCTGGTTTCCTCCTCGACAATCGCATCTGCGTCCAGCGAAATCGCTGCCGGGGCTAACGATCTCTCGCAAAGAACGGAGCAGCAGGCTTCCAACCTTGAGGAAACGGCCGCCTCCATGGAAGAGATGGCCTCGACCGTGAAGCAAAACGCCGATAATGCCCAGCAGGCCAACCAGCTTGCGATCAGCGCTCGCACAACAGCGACCGAGGGCGGCAATGTCGTCGGGCAGGCCGTCGAGGCCATGGCGCGCATCGAGCAGTCCTCCAACAAGATCTCCGAGATCATCGGAGTCATCGACGAGATCGCCTTCCAGACCAACCTCCTCGCACTCAATGCGGCGGTCGAAGCCGCGCGCGCTGGCGATGCCGGCAAAGGGTTCGCTGTCGTCGCGTCGGAGGTCCGCTCGCTGGCTCAGCGTACCTCCGTTGCAGCAAAGGACATCAAAGGCTTGATTGTGGAAAGCGGCCGCCAGGTGAAGGACGGTGTCAAGCTCGTCGACAATGCGGGCGGCTCTCTCAGTGAAATCGTGAAATCCATCAACCACGTGGGCGACATCGTGGCCGAGATCGCCGCAGCCAGCAAAGAGCAGGCGACGGGCGTGGAAGAGATCAACAAAGCCGTCGTCCAGATGGATCAGATGACACAGCAGAACGCTGCTCTTGTCGAAGAAAGCGCTGCCGCGAGCCGCACGCTCCAGGAGGAAGCGCAGACGATGTACGAGAGGATGTCCGCGTTTGCAGTTAATGATGGCGTCCGCCCGGATGTGAAAACTGCGCCAGCAAGGTATGGGGCGCAGAAGACTCAAGGCAAGCGCGCCGCCGCCGCATCTCCATCAAGGCCTGTCCAAGGGCGGGGGAGCAAGGCAGCCAATGGGACTGCGCACCCCCCTCAGCCAGCTGACCTGGAGTGGAAGGAATTCTAACCTTCAGTATTGTTTTTTTGTGAGATGTACAGCGTATGCAAACCGCAAGCCAAACTTCGACCACCGGTCATGAGTTCCCCTTCACGGCAGCGGATTTCCGCACGATCGTTGAAATCGTTTACGAGCGCAGCGGCATCGTGCTCGCTGCGCACAAGCGGGATATGACCTATTCCCGCCTCGCCCGGCGATTGCGCACCCTGGGGCTCAGGTCCTTCCGCGATTATTGCGCGCTGTTGCAGGGCAAAAATGGCGGCGCGGAGGTCGGGTTCCTGATCAACGCGATCACGACAAATCTGACGAAGTTCTTTCGTGAGCCGCATCATTTCGATCACCTGCGGGATCACGTTCTGGACGCCTATGCAAACACAGCGGGCGGGCAGAAACCGCGCATCCGAGTCTGGTCGGCCGGCTGCTCATCCGGCGAAGAACCGTACTCCATCGCCATGACGGCGATGGCGCTGCCAAAAGACGCCAACCGGAACTGGGATCTTCGCATACTCGCGACAGACCTGGACACATCCATGCTGAAAAAGGCCAAGGCCGGCGCTTATCCTCGCGCCTCATTGGAGAGCGTCCCCAATGCAATGCGGCAGCGTTTCTTCGAGCGGAAATCGCAGGATCCCGATAGCGTCGTCGTCGCAGAGGCTGCCCAGCAACTCATAACTTTCCGGCAGCTCAATTTGCTGGGACCCTGGCCCATGAGCGGGCGGTTTGACGTGATTTTCTGCCGTAACGTGATGATCTACTTTGACGCCAAGACGAAGGCGACTCTCATCGACAGGTTCCACGGGCAGCTCGTCGACGGCGGCTGGCTTTATGTCGGCCACTCCGAATCCCTTCTCGACCATCAGACCCGGTTCAAGCTTCGAGGCCGCACCATCTATCAAAAGATAAGCCTATGATGGCGCTCCACGCACACAAGAGCAGCACCGGGAAAAGCGGCATCTATCTCCAGGAATTCGGCGCTCACGCGGTTCGTATTCTGCCAGGCGAGACATATACGACCGCCCGGAAAGATGAAGCCATCGTTACGGTGCTTGGCTCCTGCGTCTCAGCCTGCATCCGCGATCCCAGGTCGGGCCTCGGCGGCATGAATCATTTCATGCTGCCCGAAAGCGTCACCGGCCAGTGGGGAGATGAGCTGAGCGCGGCCATGCGCTACGGCAATTTCGCGATGGAGGCGCTGATCAACGCGATTCTGAAGTCCGGCTGCTTGCGGCGCGATCTCGAAATAAAACTCTTTGGCGGCGCGAATTTTTCAGTCGGAGTGACGATGATCGGCCAGAAAAATAGCGACTTCGCCTTACGCTATCTGAAGGAAGAGGGCCTGCGGGTCGCCGCGTCCGACCTTGGTGGCGCCTTCGGCCGGCGCATTCACTACCACCCAGCTACCGGCAAGGTTGCGCGGTTATTTCTCAGAGGAGCGGGCAAAGATCAAGTTGCCGCCGAAGAACGCCGCTATGGCGCAGAGCTACGGAGAAAGCCTGTTGATGGCGGGGATGTTCAGCTTTTCGATTGAGGGCTAGGCTATGGGAGGGTCAAATCCAGTCCGCGTCCTGATTGTCGATGACTCCGCCCTCATGCGCGAGTTGATCCGGGGCATTCTATCGTCCGACCCGGACATCGAGGTTGTCGGGGCGGTCTGCGATCCTCTCGCCGCGCGGCAAAAAATCAAGGAAACCAATCCGGATGTCCTGACACTGGATATCGAGATGCCACGGATGGATGGCATCACGTTTCTGGATAAGGTCATGACGCTGCGCCCGATGCCAGTTGTCATGGTTTCGTCACTGACCCAGGAGGGCGCGGAAGCAACACTAAAGGCGCTAGAAGCGGGCGCAGTCGATTTCGTGGCAAAGCCCGCAGTCAATCTCCAGGCCGGTTTGCAAGAGAAGCGCGCCGAGATCATCGCAAAGGTCAAGGCAGCGGCCAAAGCGCGTGTAAGAAGGCGGACGCAAACGCCATCGGGGGAGCGTGCGGCTCCTCCAAGCCGGGTGGCGAACTACTCCTCCACCGAGAAAATCGTGGCGATCGGGGCGTCCACCGGGGGCGTCGAGGCCGTCAATTGCATTCTCCAATCGATGCCGCCAGACGCCCCCGCCATCCTCGTCACCCTGCATATGCCGGAGAACTTCACAGCGAGCTTCGCCCGGCGCCTCAACAGCGCATGCGCCATTCAGGTCGCCGAAGCCAGCGATGGGCAGCGGGTTCTGCCCGGCCATGCCTACATCGCGCCAGGGAGCACACACCTCCGTCTTGGCCGCTCCGGGGCAAACTATGTTTGCGTCGTTCGAGGCCGGGAACGCGTCAGCGGCCATTGTCCCTCGGTCGACGTGTTGTTCCAATCGACTGCGGAGGCAGCCGGAAAAAATGCCATCGGCGTTATTCTGACCGGAATGGGCAAGGATGGAGCGGATGGTCTGCTGTCCTTGCGCCGAAGCGGAGCCAGCACACTCGGTCAAGATGAGGAGAGTTGCGTTGTCTATGGAATGCCAAAGGCAGCCCTTGAGCGCGGCGCCGTCGAGGCTGAAGCTCACCTCAGCCGGATTGCTCAAGAGATTCTCGGCCGGTGTACGACTGGTGGCTCACGGCATATTCGAATTTGAGGTCCAACGCAGCCTTTCCAGGCGCACTTTCGTCAGACAGCAAAAGATTGAGCCATGAACTTAGCGCTTAAAAAGGCCGGTGCAGGCGATCAGGGATGGAGTTCCGGCTCGGCCCCCGACGCGCTCGGCGCATCTCTCGCCGCGAAGCAGGCTGTGCAGGAGCTGATCGGTTTTGCCGGTGCGCAAAGCAAGTCTGCCGAAGCGCTAATGGGGGAGCTCTCCTATACGTCCAAGGACATCGAAAAGAGCGTGCAAGGCCTTGTGGCCCGGTTCCAGGATATGGCGTCGACGGCCCGAGAGCAAACCGAAACAGTCCATTCCCTCATGTCATCCGTGCAAGCGATCGAGATGAATGGCGAATTGGTGCCGCTGTCGGATCTCGCACGAAGTATTGGAGATGTGGTTTCCACGCTCGTCGAGAAAATCATCCATCTCTCGTCCCGCAGCGTCGCGATGGTTTACGCGCTCGATGACGTGCAGCACGAGATCAAGTCCATGCAGGCGTCGATCGCGCAAATCGATAAGATCAACAAGCAGACGAACCTGCTCTCGCTCAACGCAAAAATCGAGGCTGCTCGAGCAGGCGCCGCAGGCCGCGGGTTCGCCGTTGTGGCGACCGAGGTTGGTGAGCTGGCGCGCGCGGTCAACACCTTATCGGATACCGTTAAGCGCCAGATGTCTTCGGTATCTGAAGGGGTTCGGCGGGGCGATGAGTTGCTTCATGAAATCTCCATGATCGATATGTCGGAGGAGAACCTGAAGGCTCAGGAGCGCATCAAGGTCATGATCGAGCTCCTTCTGGTCCAGAACACCACGATCGCGGACGCCTTGCGTAAGACTGCGAAGACGTCGGAGCAGATGGAGTCCGCCGTCTCCGGAGCCATTATGGATATGCAGTTTCAAGACAGGGTGATGCAACACATTCAGAATGTGACGGGGGCGCTGGCTGTCTTCAGCCGCGCCGGCGGACTCCTCGCGGCAAAGTCACTGGCTGAATTTGAGGTCTTGCCTTTAGCGTCTTCCGAAACTGCTCTGCTTCATGAAATTGCTGACCAGTTCACGCTCAGCGAACTGCGAGAGCGATTTATGACCACCATGAATCTTGCACGATCTCCGGGCGAGCAAAACGCTGAAAAAATGCAAGCGGCGGCGAACTCAGACGTAGATCTATTCTGATGGAGGCTTGATGAAGCTTTATACACGCGTATCGGAAGACAGGTTCGAAGCCGGAATTGCCGATAAGTTAACATCCTCGGATCTTTCTGCATTTCGCGAGTTGCTTTCCAAAATAAAGCAAAGCGCCTGCAAAGGTGTCGTGCTTGATCTCGGCAATCTCGACTGGATCGACTCGGCAGGTTTGGGAATGTTGATACTGACAAAGGAACTGGCCGAGAAGGAAGAACTGGATCTCGTTCTGCTTTCGCCGAAGGGTCACGTCAAGTCCTTGTTGGAACTTGGCCGTTTTGACAAGATATTCAATATCCAGGCTTAGCATTTGTCTGTAAACGTGATGCTTTCCATGGTTCGAAAAGACTCAGCATGTGCCTTATTTTCTATGAATAAATGACCTCGTGCTGAGCTTGTCAAAATAAGAATATTAGACGCTAGCTCGTCAGCGTCTAAACTGCGGTTTCCAGAAGAGCTGCTCAGAGTTGCGTCACGCTATAATGAATTATTATTCTGTACAGAATAGAGAGATAAGCGGAAATTTCTTTGTAAGCATGCTCTTATATTTAAATATATGCACTTCGATTGATTCATATGCGATAAAGTACGAACATCGTTGTTCTTACTTCCTAGCCCTGGGGCTTAGCCTATTGAAACGGCTAAAGTTCGGGTCGCTTTGAGCAGCTCGTTGGGTATTCGAGTCTATTATTATGCAGAAGATCGATTTGTTTAGTCCCTCTTTGCGCACGACGTGCAGTTTGGTCCAGTAGTCCCTGAAAAAATATTGAAGCTGATAGCATTTTTTGCTGTATATACAATCATTTGCGTCTTCGCGGTCTGGATAGATTTCTTGTATTCTGCAGACGGCGCCTTTTTTGCTTTTGCTATTGCTTCCGGGCATTCGTGGGATGCGCTGTTTTCGGAATTACCGCGGCGGTTAGGCGCGTTGGGATTAACCGGGTTGCCGGCAGTGCTCGCCCAACTTGCGGGAGCCTCCCCGTGGTGGATAGGCAAAATTTACCAGGTAAGTTTTTACGCTGTTCCAATACTATCCTTACTCGCGCTGCGGTGCGCGGTTCCGAAAGAGGATTTCAGCTCTTGGCTGTTCTTGGCAATTGTTTCGCTCGCCACTTTGGGCATGGCCACCTTCGGGTTTCCCACAGAAACCTGGGTGACAATGGCGTTCATCTGGCCGGCCCTGGCCTCAATCGCCTATCCTCAGGCGAGTTGGCCGCAAAGGGGCTTTGCCGTTGCTGTCGCTTTCATTTTCCTATTTTCTCATGAGGGAGCGATATTATTCGCACCTGTGTTTCTTGTCGTATTAGTGAAAGCTCGGCATGCTGACGGACAACCGTTTCGTTACTTTTTGACTTCTGTCTATCTCTTGTTGGGGTTGGCCTGGGTTTTCACGTTTTTGTTCTGGCCTCAACGCAATCCCCTCCTTGCCAAAGCCTTAGTAGAAAACCAAGAGCATCTGTGGTCATTAAATTTCTTAAAGATACCCTCAGTTAGATTGAGCATATCCGTTATTGCTTTTGTTACATTGTCTAGATTTACGAAAATGTCAGGGCTCTGGTTTCTTCGCATGATTGTGTTCGCAATAGGGGCGTTTGAGGCTTATCGCTGCATAACACATGGAGCCCCGCTTGGTGACCGTTATGTCGCGCGAACCGCCATCATACTGGTGCTTCCTGTCTTTGTCTTAGCGCAAATGTTGTTTGAGCGTTCCAGAAATCCAGGCGGTTTGGTGATATTATATGCTGCAACCGCACAATTCATCATGATCTTCTTTTTATTTAATAATTGGCTATCCTATAAGGAGTTTCTTTTAGAAAAAACCGCTGTTTATGATCACCCAATATCTGGGAAAAATTGGCGAGAGTTATTGTCAAGATCATTGCCTGAGAAAAATTCATATTATTGGGATTGGACCACTCCTTACGCTCAAATTATGCTGAATAGGCCGGGATCGGATATCGCATTGATTATCGATAATCAATCCTGGTATGTGCCTTTGACTTGCTCCGACGCTTCCATCTACATGAACCAATCAACCTTGCTCTCCGCGAGCGTGGCTCGTTTCTTGCTTTCCGATGTTTGCCAGAAGAATCCGATTTAATGCTTGTGAATTCAAGAAACATCGGCAACCGGACAATGCGTCGTCGCGGACAGACGCGCTGCGTGGCGATCATCCCTGCGAATTTGCTGCCGCAGTGAATCAGCTCGCCGCCAAAACGGCTACGTTTTTTGGGGGTGTCCAGATCAGGCCGCCATTTCAGATCGAAAAATCGAATAAGCGCGCGACGTCGAGGATCGGAGTAAGCTTGGATTTGTAAAGATAGAGATCGCGCGTGAACAAGGATTGCCTGCTGGTAAAGTGTGGGGGAATTTCGGTTCGCGCCGACTCGGGCAGCGCCAGAACATCGCCCACGCGATCAACGAGCAGAGCGAAATGTTCGTTTGCCGCCTCGAGGCCGATTGCGAACTTCTCGCAAGCCTCGCTGGTCGATGGGACTCCCAATCTGCGTCGCAGGCTGACCGCCACCACGATCCTGCCTCTCAGATTTATAAAGCCGATAACTTCACGGTGTATCAGGGGGATGGGCGTGATTTGCCCGACTTTGAAAATTGTCTCGGCTTCTTTGACGTCCAGGCCGTAAACGTGCTTATCCACGAAGACGGTGAAAAAGTTCGTCCTGCTTACAGTCTCCTCAGGTACCGCGGCGCCGGCGTCCTTGATGCTGTTTGGATTTGTGTTCATCATCATCGGGAATGGCCGTAGCTGGCGTTTTGTTCGAAGGATGGCAGGTTCAGGTTGGCAGGCTTGGGTGACTTGTCGAGATGGCGGTCGATGGCCTTAAGGAGGTGGTGCCGGTCAAACTTGCTAATAGCGCCGTCTCCGGAGCCCTGATGACGGTCATCATTGAAGATCAGGCAAAGGGCATCCGGTTGGCGGGACAGCGCTGCTTCGTCGATGCGGGGGGCTGATTTCGCATCCAGAAGGATAACCCCGAAGTTCATATGCTGCAGGAGCTTGTTCGCCTGCTCCGCTGTTTCTACCGCCGTGACTTTGTGGCCTGCCGAGGCCAGCAAAGGCGTCAGCAGTTCGTGCATTCCAGGTTCGCTATCGACGATCAGAAGATCCGCCTTCTTCCTCGCGGAAGTGGCTCCTTCCTGAAACGCCATGCGATAATAGTATCCGACGTCGATGAACTCGACGGCGCTTCCGCGCAGGTCTACCGTCCCTAGCAGCGAAGGCGAGCTGCTTATGAGCTGGATCTCAGCCTCACTCTCAACGATATCAAGGACACTATCGACCCAAAGGCCGAAGGTTCTGTCGTAAAGGGCGATAACCAGGATCAGGCACTTGTCCGAGGTCTGGCTTGCTTCTGCAACGCGCAGCACCGGAATGAGCTTTTCCTGGTAGCGATAGAGGTGAAGCCCGTCGGCCTGGCAGACGTCCCGCGTTGGAACGCGAAGTATCCTTGAGACAGCAGAACGTGGAAGCACCTTCGGGGCTCCCGCGCCGGCCTTGAAGAGAATCAGGCTTGATGTTGTGGCGGCGCCTGCGGTCTCGCTCATTTGCGAAGGCAGGATATTTGAAGTTTTTTGAATGTTCATGGCAGCGCCAACGCCAGCCGGATCGATGATCAAAATCACCGTGCCGTCGCCGAGGATTGTATTCCCCGAGAACATCTTCAAGTTTCTGAAAAGCGCGCTGAGTGGCTTGACCACGATTTCCTGGATGTCGTCGATGTCGTCGACGATAATGCCAAGTTTCTGGCCGCTCAAACCGAGCACGACGACAAGTTTATCCTCCATTCTGCCGCTCTGCGGAAGCTCCAATACCCCTGAAAGAGCAACGACGGGAATCAACTCATCGCGAAGCTGGAGCAACAACGAGTTGTCCATCGTCTTCAAATTATGCGTTTCTTCGTCGACATTCACAGCTTCCACGACATATTGCTGCGGGACCGCGAAGCGCTGATCGCCGACCCTCACGATCAGCGCCGGGGCAATCGCGAGCGTCAACGGAATCTTGAGGATGAATTTGGAGCCGAGTCCTTTGGTGGACTGCAGCGAGATTGTTCCGCCAACGCCTTCGATGTTGGCGCGGACGACGTCCATGCCCACGCCTCGGCCGGAAACCGTCGTGACGGCCCTCGCGGTGGAGAAGCCGGCCGCTAGGATGAAGCGATAGACCTCCTCGTCGCTCATGCCTGCGACGGTTTCCGCGTCGCAAAGGCCGCGCTCAATCGCTTTTTCCCGGATGCGAGCGGCATCGAAACCGCGTCCGTCGTCGGCAACTTCGATGTGGACCTGGCCCGAGTTCGTAGAAAGCGGTGATCGATATCTGGCCAGCTTCCGGCTTGTCAGCAGCGATTCTGTCAGCGGGGCTTTCGATCCCGTGATCCGCACAGTTGCGAATCAGATGCGTCAGCGGATCGCGGATTGTCTCAATCAGTTGACGATCGAGTTCCGTGTCGGCCCCCTCGATGACAAGGTTGAATTTCTTTTGCAGCTCGATCGACAGATCCCGAACCTGCCGGGGGACGCTGGCAAAAAGCCGCGTCATCGGCTGCATGCGGGCTCGCATGACCGCATCCTGCAAATCGGATGTGACCGTGGATAGCCTCTCGAGCGGGCTTTTGATCTGGCTGATATTGTGCTGGCGGGACAGATCCATGATCTGATTGCGTGTCAGAACAAGTTCGGACACGAGATCCATGATCCGCTGAATGGCGGCTACGGAGATGCGGATGGTATCGGGCGCCTTGTCCCTGGTGGGCGATTGCTCGGGATCCTTCGCAATTTGCACGCTCTCGCGAGGTCTGTTTTCGGAAGCTTCCCGTCCATGGGCAGCGCCGTTTAGGGGGCCGATTGCTTCAGGAATCGATTGGTCCTCTAGCCTGGCGTCTACGGCGTGAATCGTCTCCTCGCTGATTCCCTTCTGCTCTCCGCCCAACCGGCTGGCGCCCTCATCGGTGACGCCACCGGCAAGATAGGTCTCGATCCTGGCGATGATGTCACTGTGGTTGTCTGGAGGCTCCTCTCCGAGTTCGGCGACGCGCGAAAGCAGATGCTTGATGCGATCCAGGGATTCCAGAAGAAGCGAAACCGCCAGCCCCGTGGGCGGCGCGCCGTCGCGCAGCGTATCGATCAAGGTTTCGGCGGCGTGAGCGATGCCTTGTAGGTTGCTCAGTCCGAGAAAACCCGAGGTCCCTTTGATCGTGTGAACAAGACGGAATATTTGCGTCACGGCATCGGAATCTGATGGATTCTGTTCGAACAGAACGAGATAAGTCGCGATTCCGTCGATATGATCGGAAGTCTCGCTCAAAAAATCGTTCAGCAAATCATCCATGGCTGATTGCTTTCTGGAAATTACTTTAGACGCGCATCAACCGGTCCGCCATTTCCTGCGAAGTCTCCGGCGGTAGTTCCAGTCCGTGGTTCACGAGATCGGCGGCTTTCTCGATCTCCGTTCTCAGTTTTGTTGAGAGTACTTCGCAGAAGGCTTCGATGTCCTCAGGACGCATCTCTTCCGATCCATGGCGCTGATTGCCGATCACATGAATGGCCTTGTTCGCGAGCACGTTTATTTTTGCAATCTGCGCTTCGAATTCTTGACGGAAGGCATTGTCGAGGGCCTGATATATTTCAATAGCGAGATGACCGCCGGTCAAAGGCGAGGTCCGGAAATAATCCTCATAAGTGCGAGGCTTCCAGGCCAGAAGCTCGTCGATCATTTCAGGCAAGAGGATGGGCAGGTTCTCAACGAGCAACAGAATTTCGTTATACTGGTTCAAAAAATCGTTGGCGATTTCGGAGCTTGGATTGACCAGATGGTTCGCCTGTTTCAGCTGCTCTTCGATCTCGAAAAAGCGGCAGCCGAGAAGGTGGCGTAACGTGGGACTTGGTGTCATCTCAACTTGATCCTGGCCTTAAGCGATATGCATCATTAGCGTGTATTTATTAATTATTCCCGTATGGGTAGAGTAGGATCGGAAAAGGCGTAGCTTTGGTACCCGGCGGGGCAGCGACCCTCATATCCCGGATATCCCCCCGCGCAGAGGTAAGCCTGCCTTAACCCAAGCAGTTCATATAAGAGGAAGCACAACCTATGATTTAGGAAGCTTGCATGTTCGCTCGCCTAAAAATTGCAACGCGCATTCACCTTCTTCTTGTTCTGGCGGCATTTGGGTTTCTTGCATCGTCGGGAATTGGCCTTTGGTCATTGCGGTCGCAGATGCTCGAAGACCGGGAGAAGCAGTTGCGCAACCTTCTGGATTTGACGCTCTCGGTCGCCCGCGCAGATATGATGGCTGCCGGGGGGCCATCGACTCAGGCTGGCAGGAAAGCATTCCTGTCGGTGCTTCAATCGACCCGGTTCGGCGACGAAAAAGAGGCCAACTATATTTTTGCGTTCGATTATGCGGGGAATACGCTCAGCCACATTGATCCGGACAAAATAGGCCGCAATCTGATCGAGTTGACCGATTCGAATGGCGTCAAAATTATTCAGGGCCTTCTTCAGATTGCGAAAAGCCCGTCGGGAACAGGCTTTACAAGCTATCTGTTTCCGAAAGGCTCCGGCGGGCCAGTGACACCTAAACTCACGCTCGTTCAGAACGTGCCCGATCTTTCGGGTTTCGCTGGCGTCGGCGTCTATATGGACGATCTTGACGCCGACTTTTACAAACGGGTTTTCCTTGAAGGGGGCCTGCTTGCTGCCCTGCTCGCGACCATCGGCGCAGTTGGATATCTCATTGGGTGGTCGATTTCCAAGCCTCTTTCCGACCTCGCCGGGAATATCGGGCGGCTCTCGCATGGAGATTTGAATATACCATTGGGGAATGCCTCCGAGAAAACCGAGCTTGGCGACATTGCCCGGGCAGTGGACGTTTTCCGCACCAATTCGGTTGAACAAAGAGACCTGCAGGAGAAGCTCAATGAGGCCGCAAAACGCGAGCGCGCCCGGCAGCATCATTTCGAGGAGCAGGTGCAGAAGTTCCAGGGAACGGTCACCGCTGTAGTCGCCACGTTTAGCAAGCAGGTGGAGCAGTTGCGCACTGCAGCCGGGACGCTGTCGGAGGCGGCTGAGACTGCAACCTTCGAAGCGGCAACAGCGGCTCACGTGTCGGCCGGCGCCGCGGACAGTTCAAACGCCGTGGCGGCGGCGACCGAGGAACTCTCTTGTTCGATCAGGGAGATCTCCGATCAGGCGCACCGAACGAATGCGGTGGTCGAAGCTGCCACCCATGAAGCGAAGCGCACCAACAAAGATGTCGCGAGCCTCGCCAGCGCGGCCGAGGAAATCGGTTCCATCGTTGCCGTCATCCGCGGCATCGCCGACCAGACCAATCTTCTTGCGCTGAACGCCACCATCGAAGCGGCGCGAGCCGGCGAGTTGGGGCGCGGCTTTGCGGTGGTGGCGGCCGAGGTCAAGGAGCTTTCGGCCCAGACCGCGAAGGCGACCGACGCGATTGCCGAGCAGATCCAGGCGATCCAAAGCTCGACAAGCACGGCCGTCAGCGCCATCCAGTCCGTTGCGGGGAAGGTTGCCGAAATCCAAAGCTTTACCGGAGCAATCGCCGCCGCCGTCGAGGAACAGACTGCCGCAGCCCAGGAGATCGCCAGCAACGTCTCGCTTGCGGCCGAAGGCAGCCAGAAAGCTGCGAAGAGCTCGGGCGAGGTCTCCCAGGTTGCCGGCCAGACGAAGCAGCAGGCGACCTCGCTCTCGAGTGTTTCTTTACAGCTGTCCGACGCCACATCGGAGCTGTCCAAGGCATTGAATGACTTCATTGCTGCAGTCAGAGTCGATCACGATTTAGGCAAAGCCCGGCCTGAGCCCGCGTCTGCGCATCAATGGAACGCTGAAGTTCTTGAGATCGCCTGACACGTGAAGTGATGAGCGCCTGCGCTTGAGCAGCTTATCCGCGGATGCGGAGAAGCTGCTCAAGTCACTTTAGAATCGACCAACTTTTCCGCCTTTTAATCGAGCCCGTTAAAGGCGGGTTGATCTCACCGGCGCTCAGGCTCGACCGGCAACAAGCTCTCGGAGACGGTGTCGCCGTTACCCGCTCGGACCTTTGGCATCAGCCTTGGGCCCGAGTCTGCTTCTGCATCTCTCGCACATCCGCATCTGTCGCATGCTGGATCACAGCGGCAGCTTCTTGCGTTCCACTGTCCATCGGACGGGACGGTGGAATTGAAGAGAGGCAGCCTGAGCATGACGACCGCATTCGAGTCAGAGCAACGATGCTCCCACCACCGCCAGAGGCTGCGAGCAGCCATTTTCGACGTCGACGGTGTGCTGCTTGCCTCGCCGCATGAGCGAGCCTGGCGTGAGGCGCTTGACGGCTTCGCAGACCCGGCGCGATTCACGCCGGAACTTTATGAAACCTGCGTCGCGGGCAAGCCGCGCATGGCTGGCGCCCGCGCCGCGCTTGAAGCCCTGGGTGCTATCGATGCTGAACGGCAGGCACGTCCCTATGCTGAACGCAAGCAGAAGCGGCTTGAAGAGCTCATCCAGGCTGGCGAGTTTTCGGCCTTCCCGGACGCTCTGCGCTTCGTGCAATCCGTCGCAAACTTGGGTTTGCCGATGGCTGTCGCTTCGTCCTCGAAAAATGCGAACGGTATGATGAAAGCGGTACTCCTGCCGGGGGGCCAAAGCCTGTTCGACATCTTCAAGGTCAATGTCTGCGGCTGGGATTTGCCGGAAGGCAAGCCCAACCCGGCGATTTTCCTGCTGGCGGCGGAAGGATTGAGGATCGAACCGGAAGCCTGTTTCGTTGTCGAAGACGCGCCTGCCGGAATCAAGGCAGCCGCTGCCGGCGGCATGGCTCCGCTGGGCATCGCGAGGTCTGAAGATGCGCCCCTCCTGCTTGCTGCCGGAACCGATTTCGTAGTGGCAAGTTTGGACGAGATCGCAATCGAAGACCTTGGCCGTGGACGTCTCTGCAGGAGGGATTCATGAACGAGCGTGACCGATTTGTGGATCATTTGGAGACGCCCGCGGACCCGGCCTGGCGTCTTGCCACCGAGGGTTACGATCCGCTTCGTGAAAGCAGCATCGAATCCCGCTTCACCGTCAGCAACGGCTTCCTGGGCGTCCGAGGCGGCCGCGCGGTGACCCCTGGAGCACGCTGGATCGTCCCGCCGCGCACCTACGTGGCTGGCCTGTTCGACACGCCTCCCGCCGAGCAGGCCATCCCAGTGCTCATCCCGGCCGCGAGCTGGCTTCAGGTCCGCATCTCAGGCCCGGGCAAGCCGCTGGTGCATCATCCTTTCGATGTGCCATCCCATCGCATGACGCTCGATATGAGGCGTGGTCTGGTTCTGACGGATTGGAGCCATTGCCAGCCTGGAGAAGTCTGCATCCGGCTCCGGACGCTCCGCCTGGTATCATTGAGCGAGCGTGCAGTGGGGTTGCAGGTGATCCGCCTGGAGGTTGAGGAAGGCGAGGCGGAGGTCACGCTCGAAGCAGGTTTCGAGGGGTTGGATCTCGGGCTCATTTGTACCCGGATCGATGGCCAGCTTGTCGAGTGGCGGACCCAGCTCTCTGGAAAGCGCCTCGCAATGGCGACGGCATTGGGTTTTGAGCTAGACGGCCGTCAGCTTCTCGCTGAGGTGTACTGGACCGCTCAGATATTGCTGGCGCTGGAAAGCTCATCCAGGACAGGTCGCCTGGCTTGAGCGCATGGTTGTTCTGACGCGAAGCGACAACGCCCTGGAGCCTGGACCCGCAGCGCGTGAGAAGCTTGACGCGGCTCGCCAACTCGGGTGGCGCGGCATCGTGAGAGCACACGAGGACGCGTGGCGGGAACGATGGGATGCAAGCGATGTCATTGTTGAAGGGGATCCGGCGGCGCAGCAGGCTTTACGGTTCGCGATCTACCATCTCAACAGCGCCGCCAACCCGAGCGACGACAGGGTTTCGATTGGCGCGCGCGCTCTGACGGGCGACGACTATCACGGTCACGTCTTCTGGGACACGGAAATCTATTTGCTTCCGTTTTACATTTGGACCTGGCCTGAAGCGGCGCGCGCGGCGCTCATGTATCGCTTTCACACCTTGAACGGCGCCCGGCAAAAAGCCGCCGCAATGGGCTGGCGCGGCGCGCTTTATGCATGGGAGTCTACAGATACGGGGCTCGAAACGACGCCCACCCAGATTATCGGCCCCGATCGCGTAGTGATCCCGGTTCTGTGCGGGACGCAGGAGCAGCATATCAGCGCCGACGTTGCCTACGCCGTCTGGAATTACTGGCAAATCACGGACGACGACGAATTTCTTTGTGCGGCTGGCGCCGAGATCCTTCTTGAGACGGCGCGCTTCTGGGCCAGCCGCGCGGCGCTGGGGGCGGATGGACGCAGTCACATCCGCGGTGTGATCGGGCCGGATGAGTATCACGAGGATATCGACGACAATGCGTTTACCAACGTCATGGCGCGCTGGAATATCCGGCGTGGACTCGACATCGCGTCGATGCTTCCGCAGCGCTGGCCCGAGACCTGGGCGCGCCTCTCGTCGAAGCTCTACCTCAGGCAGGACGAATTGGACGAGTGGCGGCAAGTTGCGGACACCATCGCGGACGGCCTCGACGCCAAGGCAGGTCTTTTCGAGCAATTCGCCGGATATTTCGGACTGGAAGACATCGACCTCAACGACTATGCAGGCCGGTCCGTGCCCCTGGACGTTGTTTTGGGCCGGGAGAGGACGCAACATACGCAGGTGGTGAAGCAGGCCGATGTGGTGGCGCTTCTGGCGCTGCTTCCGGAGGAATTCCCGGGCGACATGGGATTAAAGAATTTCCGTTACTACGAGGCTCGATGCGGGCATGGCAGCTCGTTGAGCCTCTCCATGCACGGCGTTGCCGCGGCGAGGGTGGGCGAAACGGAGAAAGCGCTGCGTTACTTTCGGCAAAGCGCGGCGATCGACCTTTCCGACAGCTATGTGGGAATTGGGGGAGGGGTCCACATCGCTGCGCTCGGCGGGAACTGGATGGTCGCGGTGCTGGGCTTCGCTGGCCTCAAGGCGCGGCACGATGGCATCGCGCTCGACCCGAACCTGCCTTCGGAATGGCGGAGTCTGGCTTTCACTGTTCAATGGCGTGGCCGCCACGTGAAAGATCCGCGTCGATAATGAGCACCGGGTCCTGGAAGCAGAGCTGGAAGACGGGGAGCCGATGACGCTCCATCTCAGAGGCGAGGCTCTTGCGCTCAGTCGTGGAGACGTGCTTCGGCTGCCTTTGATGAGACAGGAAAGCTAAGCCGGGTTTTCTGGAGGCGCCACCGGATCGCCGCACCCGGCGCAGAGCCTGGCTTTCGGGCCGCCGGGCTTTTTGTGTGCTCGTTACGAAAGGCGGCATCTCACTCGAACCCTTGGTTGATCAGCTTGCACTCGCGTTTACGTTCCGCTTTGCTTGAGGCGGGATCTTAGGAAAAAGCGCCTTGCTGGGAAGTTAACGAGAGAGCAAGTCATTGATCTATAAGAGAAATATTGAGTAACGCTTCCGCCGCCGGGGCTGCGAAAGGCGACGGCGTGGTTAATGTGTGAGGTGGAAAACATATTTAACGGACTTTAGCGCGTCCCATTCCGGGAAAAAATACATTCGATTAACCCTATTTGTGTCGGAGGAAAAAGACAATATTTTCAGAGGTTTATGCGTATTGTCCCTATCCAGCCGGACGCGGGCTGCCCCAATTTTTGCACATTTTCGCCCGCAGATTCAGACGGGAAATAAATCCTTGCGCGCCGCTGTTAACCACCTTGGGTTAAAGCAGGCATCCGCGGCTTGACAACAAATGGACACTGAGGTTGAGCCGCTTCGTTTTGCGCCGGAGTGGGTCCGAAAGCGATCAGTAGAGTTATGGACCGGACTATCTCCTGTTGGGGTATGAACGCGAGTGGGACGAACAGCCTCCGGCTGAGCCTGCCTTTCGAAACCGAAGCGGCAGGACTATTGCCGGGCTCCTTCGGATCTTGGCCATTTCCGGTCGCGCGCTTGCCTTCCAACACATCAAGGGCGCGGCATTCCAGGCGCCAGCGGACCCCCGTGACCAAATGCGTAAATTCGACTTTGCCGTCGAGGCTTTGCTCGACGACGCGGCCAATGATCGTCGAGCCGAATCCCCGCCGCTTTGGTTCACTGACCGGAGGTCCACCTTCCTCAAGCCAGGTCATGACAAAAATCTCTTCTCCTGTTCGCGAGCTTTCCAGGCTCCATGTGATCGTGACCCGGCCGTTGGAATTGCTGAGCGCCCCATACTTGCCTGCGTTGGTTGCAAGTTCATGCAGGGCCATGCCGATCGCTTGTGACGCGTCGGCCGACAGCAACAGAGAGGGTCCAGCCAATTCGATCCGGCTGCCGATGAAGTCTTTGAAGGGGGCAAGCTGAGATCGAACAAGCTCTTCAAGATACACTCCGGTCCAGGCGCTCTTCACAAGCAAATCCTGGTTCGCCGAGAGCGCGTGGATGCGCTCCTCGAAAGTTCTTATGAAGTTGTCTGGTTGAACTGCCAGAGTTTGGCGGGCAATCGCTTGCACAACCGCGAGCATGTTCTTTGACCGGTGGTTCACCTCGTGAAGGAGCGTCTCAACCTGTTTCTCCTGCTTCTTACGCAGCGTGATGTCGCGCATGATGCCGGTGAAAAAGCTTTTGCAGCCCTCGCGCCACTCCGCGACCGAGAGGTCGAGCGGAAACAATGAGCCGTCCTTGCGGCGGCCCTTAACCTCCCGGCCGACGCCGATAATCTTGGCGTGCCCCGTTTGCAGAAACGTGCTGATACAATTGTCATGAGTCACTGCGTTCGGTACGGGCATGAGCATGGAGATGTTGCGGCCTAACCATCTCATCGGTTTTGAAGCCAAAGATACGCTCCGTCGCGAGGTTGGCGGTTTGGATGAGCCCTTCCTCATCAATGACAACGATGGCGTCGACAGCGGTCTCGACGATGGTACGAAGGCGCCCATCGCTTGTTTCGCGGAACGCGTTCTCGGCGCTTTTGCGCTCGGTAATGTCCTGCACGATCCCGACGACGCGGCACGGCTCGCCCGTAGCGTCAAAAGTCACGTCGCCGTCGGCGAGGACCGAGTGAACGTCACCGTCAGACCGGTTGATGACACGGTATTCGCATTCGAAGTGGTGGCTTCCCGCTGGATCAAGACAGTTGGCCACGGCCTCTCTCACCACAGAAACATCATCCGGATGAACGCCAGCCTCAAACGTCTCGTAAGTGACGGGCTCATCCTCGGGCACCCCCCACAAGCGATGCATTCTCGCATCCCACTTCACGACCTTGGTTCTCGGATCATAGTCATAGACACCAAGCTTCCCGGCCCGCAGCGCAGCGCAAAGCCGCGCCTCCTTTTCCTTCAACGCGTCCTTTGCAGCATGTGTTTGCGTGACGTCGCGGATGGTGCCGGTCATGGAGACGGCCCGCCGCCCCGGCGGGCAGGCAGCGGCCTCCTCAAAGAAAGCGCGGCCGGTTGAGTGAAGCCACAGCACCGTACCGTCCAGATGCGCCGCCCGATATTCGCAAGCATAGTCGTCGCGAGGGTCTGCCGGATCAAGCGTGCGGGAAACCTCCGCTTCAGTTCTCGCTCTATCTTCCGCCGGATTGCGCTCGCCCAGGTCTCGTAGGTAATTTCCGCGTCGGCAGGTAAGCCGAACAGCGCTTTACAGCGGGTATCCCACTCCAAGACACGCGCCCCCTTGATCACGTCCCACCGCCAGATGCCAAGCTCAGCAGCGTCGAGAGCCAAGCGGAGACGCTCCTCGCTTTCTTGCAACCGCTGACGAGCCTCCACCTCCTTTGTTATGACCTCCGAGAACAAGAGAGCGCCGCCTATCGCCCCATCCGCCTGACGCCACGGCTTCATCGACCACCGCACCCAATCGAGGCGCCCATCTTTGCGTCCAAAGGCGTCTTCGGGATGAGAAAGTTCCTCGCCGCATAAGACGCGTTTGTGAATCGCCCGCCATTGCTCGGGTATCTCTGGAAAAATCTCGTAATGTGAATGGCCTACAGGATTGCGATCCGGATCCACGCGATAATCTTCAAGAAAGCGGCGGCTGACGGCCAGATAGCGCATGTCGCGGTCGAACATCGCGATCGCGGCTGGGGCATGGTCCACAAACAAAGTAAGGAGAGCCTCACGCTCGGCAAGCTGTGTTTCCGCGAGCTGCCGCGCTGCATCCGACCGTTCGAGCGCTTCCCAGAAGTCCGCGACCTCGGACGGTTTAGGGGGCGACCGGCTGCAGTCAGTCATGATCGGCAACCTTTTTTATAACGGTCGCCCGAAGAGCGCACATGGGGCCGTGCGCGATTTCGTTCGAACTCAGAAACGCAAAGGCTGCTCAACTCCTGCCTCCTGTCACAGCGCAGAAGGGGCAACCAACTATGAACTTGGGCATGACCTTATCCAACAAAAATTGACAATAATCAATACCGCACCAAGCCTGGTTGCAGTTGTGTTGTTTTTTGTGTCTGCACCGAAAAGTAGAAATCGCCCGTTTTCCGTCCTCGATCGGCGGACGCCGCGAGGCCTCGCTCGGTTTTTGGATTCCAGCTGCAGACGAGATTGTGTGCTGCGAACCAATTTTGGAGTGTCTCGCGCCATGACCCGAAAAGCCGCCCTGGTCACAAGATATTGATTTGGCTGCAGCGGCTTCGTTTTGCGCCGGGGTAGTTACACTGGCCGTGTAACCTGTGAGTGACTTTTCCGCGTGCCGCGTAGGAGCTGTCGAGAACTAAGTTCAGGGGCTCGGCATTCCATGAGGTGAACGGACGGCCCCCGGTCAGCAAAACGCTCTAAGAAACAGGCTTCAGGCGGCCTTTCCCCCTATTGCAAATGCAACTGCTCGTCGATTGATAGGCTAAATTTCCGAAGGAGCGAATGTTGGTAAATACAATTCTCGGGCTTCGCTCGCAACGATAAAAATGTCGACGCGAAACGCTGTACTTTGAAAAATTTCGTTCTATCAGCGGCTTACTGCACATTTGCACTTGAGCACTCGCCCCGAATCGTAATGTTTATAGATCAAGTCAACATAAGGTTGGTTTGCGGGTAGGCGTGTTCCGGCAACCGGCGGGCTCTGTGCGCCCGGCATAAATGGAGGCATTCAGTGAGTAAGGCTTTAACGCTCGCATTTGCCCTGGCTGGGCTCTCGGTGCCTGTCTATGCAGGAGAGCTGGACACCAGCGGCCTCAAGGACCCGCTGCCGGATACGTTGTCCTGGCACGGCGTCACCCTCTACGGCACCATCGACGTCGGCTATGCCTATCAGGATCACGGCGTGCCCGCTGGCGGCTCCTTCCCCCAAGTTCTTGAATACAACATCTGGAACGCGAAGAATGCGAGCAAGACGATCTCGACCCCTGCGGCGGACGCGCTTTCGCGGACAAATATCGGCTTGACGATCGCAGAGGACATCGGCGCGGGCTGGCAAGCCGTCGGCAAAGCGGCGACCGACTTCAACCCGCTTTCGGGAGAACTCGCGGATGGCCCGGCGTCGCTTTTAAGAAACTACGGCGTGCCCCTGGCCAATCAGACCGCGAACGGAGACTCGAACCGGGCCGGGCAGGCCTTCAACGGCGAGGTGTTTGCTGGCTTAAGCAATGCCAGCTACGGCACGATGACGGCGGGCCGGCAGCGATCGTTTCAATATGAGGCGTTCGACGAATACGATCCGCAGGGCCTCTCCTACGCTTTTGGGATTATCGGCTATTCCGCCAGCTTTTCCGGTTCAGGTGACACCGAGGCAGCGCGCTGGGACAATTCGGTGAAATATACCTATCGTTATGGCCCTTTGCATGCCGGGGCGATGTACAGCGATGGCGGGCCGGATACCGGCATTTTCGGCCAGGCCTATGGTTTTGACGCGGGCGGCGCCTATGGCGGCTTCGCGGTCGACGCGATCTACCAAAACGTGAGTGACGTGGTGTCGGCCTCGGCGGCGAGCGCGACGACGCTGAAGGCGGTCATCTCGGACAACGAGTCCTGGTCGGTGCAGGGCAAATATGCCTATGAGTTCGGCGATGGCCTCAAGGACGGCGCCGCAGCCGCCAAGCTGACCTTTTACGGCGGCTACGAAAATATCTCGTTCGCCAATCCGGACAGGAACCCGGCTCTTTTCATCGGCCAGACCACAGTTGGCGGTTACCTCATTTCCGCCGTGACGCTCAACCCCTTTCAAACCGATAAGGTGCTGCAACTCGCCTGGACCGGCGCGAAAGTCGAGTTGCCCTCGGGCTGGAGCTTTACCGGCGCCTACTATCATATCGAACAGAACGCCTTTCTAGGCGCAGTGAACAAACCTGCCGCCGGGACGATCCAGAAGGCGGCAAACACGTCCGGCGCTTATAACGACGGCTCTTTCGTCATCGATTACCGCTTCAACAAGCACTTCGATGTATATGCCGGCGTCAATTACTCGGCGCTCGATGGCGGACTTTCCGCTGGCTATCTGAACAACAGCCAGACCACCGTGGCGACAGGCGTTCGGCTAAAGTTTTAGTGCATAAGATCTACGGAGGGGCGCGCTATCAGATCTATTCGATCTTCTCCGAAAAAGTAGACCATCGCCTCGTTATGGGCTGCTCCAAAAAAGCTCAGCGACTTTACCTGAGTTCAGCAGGAGGATCGGAAGCCGCGCAGGAGCGGCGCAATGCGTCGTGGAGGCAACTTAAGCCGAACCGTCACCGGCGAGAAGCGCCCTCAGCATGTCGTCCAGCGTCTCTTCGTGCCGGACGTCGCCCGGCCCCTGAGAAAGATACCGGTAGGCCGCGGGCACCAGGCGCATGGCCTTGTCGAGTTCCAAATCGTTGTTCGCTTTGTAGCCGCCGATCAGCCGTATATCCCGCGTTTCCTCGAATTTGGCGATGAGCGCCTTGAGGCTGCCGACAGTTGCCCGCTGCTGCGGCGACCAGACGCGAATGGCAAGCCTTGAAACGGAGCCGAGAATGTCGATGGCGGGAAAGCGTCCCTGGTCCGCGATTGCCCGGTCGAGCACGATATGTCCGTCGAGAATGCCTCGGAGCGTGTCGGCGACGGGGTCGTTATGATCGTCGCCCTCGACGAGCACGGAGAAGATTCCCGTGATCGAACCGCCATGCGCGTCGCAACCCGCACGCTCCAGCAGCTTCGGCAGAGTGGTGAAAACGCTGGGCGGAAAGCCCCTGGAAACAGGCGGCTCGCCCGATGCAAGTGCGATTTCGCGGGCAGCCTGGGCAAAGCGCGTAATGGAATCGAAGATCAGCAGGACGCGCTGGCCCATGTCCCTGAAATATTCAGCCACCCCGATGGAGGTCTTGGCCGCAAGGCGCCGCATCATCGGGCTTTCATCGCTGGTGGACACGACCACGATCGCCTTGCCGATGCCATCCCCCAGCGTGTCTTCCACGAACTCCTTCACTTCCCGGCCGCGTTCGCCGATGGCGGCGAAGACGGTCGTATCGAACTGGTTTCCCCGCGCCAGCATCGAGAGCAAGGTCGATTTGCCGACGCCGGAGCCCGCGAAAATCCCGATGCGTTGTCCGGCGCAGAGAGGGGTGAAAACATCGATGGCGCGAACGCCCGTGAAGACGGGCTCACTCAGCCGCTCGCGATGAAACGCGGCCGGGGGCGGGCGGTCGAGCGGCACCGGCCGCCTGCCTTGGACCAGCGGAGGACCGCCATCGACGGGCCGGGCCAAAGCGTCGATCACCCGGCCTTTCCACGATTGATCGGGGCAAAGCGTAAACGCCTGTGTAATCCTCGCTCGCGCACCAATCGCAGCCCGGTGTGCTTCCTCGAAGGGCCGTACGAGGATCGTCTCACTCTCGATCCGAATGGCTTCCGCAACCTCGCTGCCCGATTCGGTCTCGATCGAAACCCAATCGCCAAGCTTTGTGAACTTCGACAGTCCTGCAATGCGGATGTGGCTGGCGGTGAGTTCAACCACGTTGCCCCAGATGTTGATCGGCGGCTCGCGTTTGGCTCTTTCCACGCCTTCCGCCAAAGCCTTGAGCGAATCAGGGCATCCGCCGGCGCGGCGTGAAATCTCTGCAAGCGTCATCGGCGTTGCGCCCGCAAACCGGATTACGCTCCGAGCGTCTGAATGGCGTTCTTGAGGCTGCTTTCTACGCCTTAAATCGTAGTGCTGACGCCATCGAAGGCCCGTTGCACGTAAATGAGACGCGTCATCTCCGTCATGGGATTGACGTTCGATTGCTCTACGAAGCCTTGAATGACGCCGTCCGCAGCGCTGTCCACGATCGGGGCTCCGGTGACATTCGATGTGAAAGCGCCGCCCTCGACCCGCGAGAGTTGAGCGTTGCCCGGGAGCCGGAACAGGCCCAGAACTCCAGCCCTGTTTGTCCCCTGGGTGACTGTTCCGTCCTCTCCGATAGAGGGTTGGCCTGCGGTCGGGTCTAGCTGGATCGCAGCGCCGCCTGCATCGAGGACCGGCGCGCCGGTCATGGAAACGAGATCGCCCGTGGCGGTCATGCGCATGCGGCCGTCCCGTGTGTAGGCTGGGCCGCCGGCCGTCGAGATCGAGAGCCAGCCGTCGCCTTTGACCGCAACATCGAGAGGATTGCCGGTCTTGACGAACTGCCCAGAGCTTCGCTTTATGACTCCGCTGCCCGAAGATGCGAAGGCGACCGTCGGGTCGCTCATCTTCGACAGCACTGCATTGAACTTCATTTCGCTTCCGCGATAGCCGGCAGACGTGCCGTTTGCGACGTTCTGGCCGATGGTGTCAAGGCGACTTTGAAGTGCGACCTGCGCCGAAAGCGCGACATACAAACTCGATTGCATCGTGTTCTCCATGCGCTTTAAGGCGATGCATGGCCCGGCGGAAAGCCATCCTCGCCTGTCTATGCCGCGGCCAGCGCCTTATCGATCTTTTCCTTGAGCACCGGCGCGCTGAATGGCTTGACGAGATATTCGTTCACGCCCGACTTCTGGGCAGCGGCGACATTGTCCGGCCTGGATTCTGCGGTGACCAGAATAAACGGGGTCTTCGCCGTCTCTTCAGCCGCCCTGACCTGCTTGAGCAGTTCATAGCCAGTCATCGGCTCCATGTTCCAGTCCGAGATGATCAGGCCATATTTCTTTTCCTGGATCATTTTCAGGGCCATCGCGCCGTTCGACGCTTCATCCACATTCTCGTAGCCGATTTGTTTCAGTAGCTTCCGAACGATTCTGACCATGGTAATGTAATCGTCGACCACAAGGATCTGCAGATTTGCATCCATGATGTAACTCCTTCAAATATTGCACGCCCCTGAAGCGCAACCTCAGAAGCGTTACATACCTGCGCCAACGTTTACTTAAGGAACTTGCACGGAACTGACGTCCCACAATCCCAAAGCTTTTGGAGTTGCCGGCTTTGCCGCCGGGACTGCGTTTTCACAAAATGCTGAACTTCGGGAAGTCCAGGCTCCGAAGCCGCTTTGGGCCAGATGCGCCAAGACTTTGCAGACATAGCGCTTTTGAGCCGGGTCATTATTCTTGCCGGCGTTGTAGCGGCCCACGGCGAGCGTCCAGCTTCCTTCACTCTGCTTGAGTTCTTTCAGGAACCGGGCGGCGTAGTCGACATTCTTATGCGGATCGAACATCTCCTCCACGGAAGAAAAGTGCTCTCCGTGGTAGAAGTAGTTCAACTGCATGCAGCCGATATCGATCAACCGCATGCCGGAGGCCTTGGCTGCGCGGAATCTTTGCAAGGCCTGCGGCTTGTCGAGGGAGTAAACTGTATCACCCTGAAGATTGAGGGCATTGGCATGCAGGTGTCCGTTGATCCCGGTTTCCGTCAATCCGACGGCGAAGAGGATTCCCAGCGGAATGTCGTATTTCTTCGCGGCTTGCATCATTTCGCGTTCGCAGAGGTCGGGCTCGGCGCTCGCGGAGAGGATGACGCTAAACGTAAAGAGAACCGCTGCCACTGAGGTCTTCAGTGCGCCCATTTCCTGGCCCTTGATCCTGATGCCTGTTGGTTGATTGCCCTTGGTAGCTTTGTGAATTTCCCTGCTGCTGGCCGCTGCCGCCGGAGTTGAGCTGGCCCGAGAAGTTTTGTGCGTTCGGCGCCGCTTGAGCTGTCTGGGCAAGCTGAGAATGTCTGCGGGGCCAGCTGTACAGACAGGTTCTGGACAGAATAGCCCGCGGATTCCAGAAGCTTTTCAAGAGCGCCATCCTGGCGCAACAACTGCACTGTGCCCGGCTCCTGAACCTGCAGCTTCACACCCAGATTTCCGCCTTTGAGCGACAGTTCCACGGCCACATTCCCAAGGCTTGCGGGAGAGAGCGCGAGTGTAATTGTTTTCAAGGGTTGCTGCCCGTCCGGCGTGGTCTGCACCGTGTCGGTGCTAGATTGGCCGGCAGTCGGGCGAAGAGACAGCGCGCTGAATTCCATCAAAGATTTGCTGCGCGGGAGAGCCGCTGCCCGCCTCCGGGGCAAACAATGCGCCTAGCTCGGAAGTCAGTTGGGCTTCGGTTGGGGCTGCGGGTGCGGTGCTGCTGGAAGATTGATCGCGGCGGGATGCTGTGTCCTTGGCCGATCCATCGGATGTGGCGCCGCGGCCAGTACTTGGTGCGACACGCGCCCCCAGGTTCGGAACACTGCTTGCGGGGCTTGCAGCCAGCGCATCCGCAGAGCTTGATCCATCCTGAAGCGTATCAGGCTGTTGCGCCGCATTGGAGGACGCCTGCGTCCATGGACGCATAAAAGCGGCCGGCTGCGCGGACCCTGGCTGGATGGGCGGCGATCCTTCTGCTGTGATTCTTGCCTGAATATCAGTCGGGAGATCTGCGTTGGGCGTCGCAGGCCCGGAAGCGAACTGCTGCTGCAAGAGCGCAAGATCGGCTTGCCCGGCAGCCTCCGCTTGAATTTGGGAAGGACTAGGAGTTGCGTTCTGAGAGGGTAGGGCATTTCCAGCAACTGCAGCGGGCTTTGGCGCTTCGGGAGCAAAATGTGTCTCGGAGCGCACAAGCACAGCTGAATCCGGAAGCTTCCAACCAGAAACAAAATCATCGCCTGGAGCATAACTCGCAGTGCGCAAGACATTGGCGCCTAGTCGGCGCCGTATCCTGGGCTGACGAGGAAGCGGCAGGCGGTATGATTGATGTTTCGTCGGAGCTTGCTCCCGATGCAGGAACGGAGGTCGCGGAGACCCTCATTTCCGCGCTAATAAGTGAGGATAAAGGGTCTGTCAGAACGCTTGCCGGGATTAACTGGCTCGGATTGGCTTGATTGCTAGCGCTTGATTCGGCATGTCTTTTCTTTGGCTGCAGACGAGGCCGATCGTTTTTTGGAAACCGCTCCGGTCTTGCTGCGCGTCTCCACGCCGAGAAGGCTTGCAAAAGTCTTCGCCTGGTCTTCCGACGGCTGAGACACCGGCTTCACAGCCGTCTGGCTGGCTGGTCTGGACGAAAGACTGGATATTGCCGATGGTGTCTGAGGCATCACCTTGCCTGCGCTAGAATTGCGTCTGCATTCGCCAACGCTGCCTTTGCTTCTGCTGTTCGCGTGCCGGGGAAGAAATCGTGATCATGTTTCGGCGAGTCGGAAGCTGAAGCATTGGACTTGGAACGACTTAACAGCATCGGGGTTGCCCGAAGCTTGGCGGCAAGCGCGAGCGAAGCGGCAAGGAGCTCCTTGTCCTTCTGATCCAGATCCTTTTTCCGGACAGAGTTCAAGGCTTCCTCTCCGTTCACATAGTCCTCGGTTACAATGAGGGCTGCGCCAGCATATAAAAGCAGCCGCTGCTTTTCGGGTGCGCCCTCAGCTAAAAGGGGCATTGCGGCCCGCGCCGCGGCGTTTGCCAGTTCAACTTTCCCTAATATGATGGCCTGTTCGGCTATGGCTGTCAGAAAGCAGGGCAGGCACCGGCCCCACCCTTTAGGATGAGCAGCCAGCAGCTCCTGCAAAACGGCCAGCCCGTCGCCTCCCGGAAGCCGGACGATATGGAACGCAAGCTGGGTCTCAAAGCCCGCCACATAGGCGGAGCGTCGAAAACGGGTGAGATAGGAAATTGCTGTGGTGGAAAGCTTTTCCTTATTGCTTGTCCTTGCTGCAAGAACGGCGATCTGGCGCAAGGCGGCTTCCTCGACCAGCGTGCCTGGAAGAAGGAGGCGGGCCTGTTCGAAATATTCGAAGGCGCGCTCGGGGTTCGTCCGGGACGTGAGCAAGGCTTGCGTAAGGCTAAGATGCCCTCCTCGCATGGCATCGAAGCTTGTGGCGTCGAGGGAAAGCAGTATCGATTCGGCTTTCGCCGTCTCGCCCTTCCCATAGGCCATCACGCCATCGAACAGCTTCTTATCGTTAGTCTTGGGCGCGAGGTTTTCTCCCAGCGGCGCCAGAATGGAGACATCCCCTCCGCTCAAGACAAAGATTTCTGCATGCTCCCTCAGCCCCTGGATGTCCGATCCCGAAGCCACCGCCTCGCGAAGGAGGTTGCCATACTTTTCCCGAGCCTCCCCGAGGCCGGCAGGCGAAGAGGAGCCCCGGTTGGCAATTTTGTCGAACTCCTGGGTAAGAGCGCGGATCTGGGCAGTCGCCTGGGGAGCGCCATCATCCGCCAAGGCACAGGCAGGGCAAATCGGCAAGGCGGCAAGGAGGACCCTGGCCAGCTTGGTGATCATGACTCCGCGCCCTTTATCAAGATCTCGATGCGACGGTTCTCTGCGGCAAGAGGATCCGTCTTATTCCTTAAGTTTCGGTCGGCGAAACCCTCAACTGCGAGAAATCTGTTGTCCTCGACCTTCGCTCTCAGCAGCATGTAATAGGCCATGTTGGCCCGGTTGACCGAGAGGCGCCAATTTCCGTGGGCGTCTCCGGCGTATTTGCGCGCATCGGTATGCCCCCTTACGACGAGCTTGCCGGGGTGCTTATTGATCAGGTTTCCGATTTTCTCCAAGACAAGAACGAGCTGCGGCGAAGGTTCGGCAGATGCGATCTTGAACATGTTGAAGGTCAGGTCGTCGGTCAGGCTCACGAGGACGCCTTCGCTGGTCGCCTTTGTGGTGATGTTGGGACGGAACGAACTCGGCATGGTTTCCATAAGCCGGTTCAGTTCTTTTGCGAGCTGGGCCGCGGTCTCCTGAGCCTTCGCGCTCGGTTGCTGCTCGCCTGGCTCGGCTGGTGTCCGGGGCGTGGCGCGTTTTTCGTCAGCGCCGGGATCCATCTTGGCTTCGATTCGATGGAGCAGCGGAGCTGCGTCAGCCGCCATCGCAGCCTGTGCGGTTTGCGGCGCCACCCGTCCGGGAGGCTGACTCATCACCGGGTCGGTAACGAAGGGGTCGTGGGAAGCGCCGCCGCCCGACATGGGGCCCGCTTGTCCTTGCGACATCACCGCCGCCATCGCGCCCTCAGCCTGCGAGGCCAGCTGTGTGAGCACACCGAAAGGATTATGGAAAAGCTGTTCGTCTTCGACCTGACGTTTCTCAGTGTCCGTCTTTTTCTCGGTCTCGGATGGCTTGGTGGGCTTTTCGGTATTTTTCTCGACTTTTTCGGGAGCGGTTTTCTCCTCCCCGACCCCTCCGGCCTCGTTTTCGCGAAGGCCTTTCGCGGGATTGCGGTCGGTCAATTTGACGGGGTTGAAGTAGTTCGCCAGCCTCGCGATTTTCTCCTTCGAGCTGGTGTTGACGAGCCACATCACCAGGAAGAAGGTCATCATCGCCGTCATGAAATCTGCGTAGGCGATCTTCCAAACTCCACCGTGATGGCCGCCGTCGCCTGGGTAGAGTTTCTTCTTGATGATAATTTGGGTTGGGGAGGCGGCTTCTTTACCCTTCTTCCTCTGGGGGGGCATGGCTATTTACTCCTACACACGCAAGCCATTCATTCAGCCTAGTTTCAATTACTGTCTTGTTTGCGAATACTGTTACTTCAGGATAATCTCCCGCTATCGTTGTTAGAGGGATGCTCGGTGGAATTCTGCTTGCTCAACTGGGCGACGAGGTCGGAAGGGCCGGAAACCTTCAACCTTATCGCATCATCATCTGAAGTTAGCTCTCCGATTTCGATCGCAAGTTTAGCTAAAGCTTCCTCGACAAGCGATTTCTCGACCAGGGGTCTTAGAATTCGGGCGACGGTTTCCCCGATCTCGCTCTTGAGATTTGCGATTGCGTCTGCGGTTTGCTTCGCAAGGACTGCGGCTTGTATCTCCGCCCAGTTCTTCCTGGTCTCTTCGAGCCTGAGCCTGTAGTCCTCTTCCTTCTGGGCGAGGGCGGCTTCACAGGCTTCCCTGGCTTCCCTGGCCTTCTCCAGGCCTTCCGCCAAGCCTTTTTGATACCAGGCCTCGGTTGCCGCGCTGATATCGAGGCTGATTAGGCTTGCCAAGAGGCTTGTCAGCATCGCTGTCCCGGCGCGCGAGGTAAATGGTCAGGGGAACGGCTGTCATCTCAGCCCTCCCTGATCCACTGCTTCAGAACCTCTGCCGCCAGTTCCTCATTTTCTTCAATGGCCTTTTCAGCCTGCTTCACAGGAGGTGGCCCCTTCGGAGCAGGCGGTGCGGCAAGGGTTGGCTGCGCCGCCTGAGCGGCATCGAGGCCCAGCGTCGGTTCGACTTGTGCAAGTTGCGGATCCTTAGGTCCTTCAGACGCTTCCAGCGCGGGTTTCCTGCTCTCGAGAATGAGGCGCATGGCCGGGCGAAGGCCGAAGGAAACGAAGATGATCGTCGACAGCACGATGGCGGCTGCGATGAGGGTGTTCCCGCTCTGACCCACGATCTGGTCCCAGAAAGTGGGTGGCGCTGTGACGGGCTCCAGATCGGCGCCGCCGGCAAAATCGACGGCGACCACGGTCGCCTTGTCTCCTCGCGCCGGTTGCAGCCCTGCTGCCGAGGCGACGAGCCTCTCGATAGATTTGATCTGCTCGTCGATCGCGCCGGGCTTGTTTTCTCCCGCCGACGCCGCGAGGGGTTTCCGGTTGACCACAACGGCGACTGCGATGTTCTCGATCTTGTATCCGTCGCTGACGGTGGTGGTGGTCTTCGAGCTGATTTCGAAATTGTTGGTTTCTTCTTTGCGCTCGCTCGACTTCCGCGATTGGTCCTGCGGCTTCGATCCGCTCTGATCGTTCGGAATGTTCTGCTCGACGCTCACATTCCATTTCGAGTTCGAATTCTGAGAGTTCGACGATTCCTTCAACGTCCGCGTGGAGCGCTCAACCTTGGACTCCGGATCGAAGGCGGTCTCGTTCGTCTCCTTTTTGTCGAGATTGAGGTGGGCGGTCACGCTCGCTTCGAAATTGCCAATCCCAAGCATCGGGGTGAGCGTCTTGCGGATGTTATCCGTGATTTCCTTGCTCACCTGCTTTTCGAGATCGATCGTTTTGCCGGTTGTTGCGCCTGCGCTTTCACCGCCTGCGGCAAGAATCGCTCCGTCGGTCGAGAGAACGGCGACGTTGTCGGGCTTCATTCCGGGAACTGCGGCGGCGACGATCTGGCGGATTGCGGCTGCGGAAGGCGTTTCAGAAGTTTCGGTGCGGATGACGACGGAGGCGGAAGGAGCCTGCGGCTCGCGGCGGAAGGAACCGGGGTCGGGCAGGACAAGATGCACGCGGGCGGCCTTGACGCCTTTCATGGCCTGAATGGTGCGCGCGATTTCTCCCTCCAGCGCCCTTAGCCGCGTGATGTTCTGCATAAACGAGGTCAAGCCCATCGAGCCGAGCTTGTCGAAAAGCTCGTAGCCAGCCGTCGAGCTGTTTGGGAGACCTCTTTCTGCCAAAAGCATCCTTGCTCTCGCAGCTTCCCCGCGCTTCACAAGAATCTTGGTCGCGTCGGTATTGACATCGAACGGGACGCCCGCCTCGTGGAGAACGCCGCCCATGCGGGCCACTTCCGGGGGGGTCAGACCCACATAGAGCACTTCGAGATCGGGCCTGGAGAGGTAATAGCTGCCGAACCCGACAATCGCAAAAATGGCAATGCCGACGCTTGCCAGGGCCGCAAGACGCCGCGGCCCAAGCCCCTTTAGACTGGCCCAAAGACGTTCCAGTTGGTCTGCGGCTGCCATTATCCCCTCGAAAACGATTCCGAGGGGATCATTCGTGTCCTACCTTGCGCGTAGCAGGAGGATTAACGATTATCCCCCTGCAAAATCAGCCTTCTACTGGAAGAGCTTCAGGATCATTTGCGACGATTGGTTCGCGATCGACAGCGATTGGATGCCAAGCTGTTGCTGAACCTGAAGGGCCTGGAGCTTCGTCGAGGCCAGGTTCATGTCCGCGTCCACCATCGAGCCAACGCCATTGTCAATCGACGTCTGCAGGCTGGCAATGAAGGACGATTGGCCCTGGATGCGCGCCTGCGCTGTACCTAGCGTCGACGCTGCGGAGGCGACGCTGGAAATCGCGGCGTCGACCTGCTTTTCAAAGCCGTTCAGTTTCGCCAAATCGGCTGCCGAGTTGCTCAGACCCGAAATGTCTATACCCATGATTGAGACGCCGGTGCCGCCGGTGGTGTACGTCGTTGTGCCGTTGGCCGTGTAGCTACCCTCGCTTGAGGTGTTGATATTGTCGAGAATGCCGTTGCCGGTTGTGGGCGGGGTGTAACCTTTGAGCGTCACCTGGTCATACTCGACCTTGCCCGCGGTCGTCGCGTCCCTGTTCGCGACGTAGAAACTCAGGGTGCCGTTGTTGGCGGTGGTGCCTGCAGTAAAAGTTGGTCCTGTGACGCCCGATGGCGAACCGGCGCCTCCGTGGGCAATGCCGCCGATCGAATCGCCAGCTGCAAGGTTGACGCCGCCGAGTTTATTAGCGGTAGTGCCCTGCACAGTGGTGACGGCTGTAATGGCCGAGCCCGAATTGATGGATACGTTATTGATGTAGGCGTTCTTGGCGTTCGTCAGGTCCGCTGTGGCAAACTGAAGCTCTTGAAGCCCGTTGTTTCCGGCGGTTACTTTGGTCCCCGCATAATACCCGGCTGGCAAGGGTCACGCCCTTAGGGATGGCGACCGAGGAAGTGGCGCTCGTCAGGCTTGTGCCAACGCCATTGGCGGCGGAAACCGCCCCAGTGTCGAACAGCGCGCTGCCTGACGTGTCGACGTTGATGTAGCCGATCGAAATATTGCCCGTCGAATCGCGCGAGTAGGAGGATACGAAACTCAGCGTGGGATTATAATTCGCCGCGCTCGAGTCTAACGGACACGAAGTTCTGTCCATTGAAGTTCGCGGAGCTCGAGATGTTTTGCAGCTGGGCCTGATCCTGAGCGATCGACTGCTGGATCGTCGCCATATTGGCGTTGGGCTGCGTGGCCTCGACGAGCTTGGACTTGATGTCGTTGAGTGTCGTTTGAATTTGAGAGATAGCGTTGGCGGCAACGGACAGCGAAGAGTTGCCCAGATTCAGCGAATCGGAAACTGTTGAGAGAGCGCTGCTGTCACTGTTAAGCACAGATGAGATCGAGTAATAGGCGGCGTTGTCCGCCGCGCTTTGGACCTTCAAGCCCGTCGAAATCTGGCTCTGAATGTCTTATTAAGATTTGCGATGGTGTTTTCGAGGTTGAGAAGTGCGGTGTTCGCGGCGACGCTGTTCAGGATACTGGTCATGGGAGTGTCCCTGTGTTAGGTGATTTTGGGACAAACCGGAGTGGAACCGGCATACGGGGACGGCTTCATACCTGCGAGACACTCACAATCTAGACGTGCATTCGCTCCCGTATGACACCAATAAGGCGCTCAAATTCTTAATTTTGGGTTTCTGGGGCCGGAACTCGTTCCGAAGGGTGAAGAAACTCTTCAAGTAATTCCTTCAGGCCTTTCGGTCCTGCGAAGTCTTCATTTCCCGTTAATGGAAGGATCGCAGCAACCCGCCTACGAGAAGATTCCAGCCATCGATCAGGATGAAGAACAAAATCTTAAAGGGCAGCGATATGGTCGTGGGCGACAACATCATCATGCCCATCGACATGGTCAGCGTCGCGATGATGAGGTCGATCACCAGGAACGGGAGCATGATCAGAAAGCCGATCTCGAAGCCTCGCCGCAATTCTGAAATCATGAAGGCCGGGATCAGAGTGCGCAGCGGCGTTGCCTCCGGTGGGCTGCTCGTGTCTTGAGTTCGCGCCATTGCGGCGAACAGGTCGATGTCCTTCTGCCGGACATTCGCGGCCATGAATTCCCGGAAAGGATCGCTGATCTTGTGGAATGCTTCTTCCTCCGGCATTTTGTTATCCATGAAGGGCTTCACGCCGCCTTCCCAGGCTTTGTCGAAGGTCGGGCCCATCGTGAACAGCGTCATGAACAGCGCGAGGCTGATGAGGACAAGGTTTGCGGGCGTTGTAGACAGTCCGAGGCCAGCTCGGAGAAAAGAAAGCGCGATGATGAATCTGGTAAAGCAGGTGATCATTACCAGTATTCCTGGCGCCACAGACAGCACTGTGATCACGAGGACGAGTTGTATGATCCGGGCCGAAGTCAGATTCGATGAACCGGAAAGGAGGGACGACAGATCGCTTTGCTGAGCCGCAGCAGGAAACGTTGCCGCCACCAGGAGCGCAATTGCAGCAAGGACGAGGGGCGCTAGCCTGCGGCCGGAAATCGTGGGCATGTCTATGCGTGCTCCATCGTTGCGCTCACGATTGAAGCATCCCGCAAACTCAGCGTTCTGTATCCGAATTCTCAGCGAAGGTACCCAAAGTCACGCAAATCTTGAGTTTGATGAAGACAGTTGTGAAAATCGAGCTATGGCTACTGAATGACAAAGGACTGCAGGAACAGGTCCCTCACTTTCCCCCCTCCCAGTTGAACGGAGCGCTTTTTCAAGTCCTCCCTCAAATATTGGAAACCGGTAGGCCCATCCAGCTCAGATAGCGAGACAGTTCTCAAATAGCTCACCAGATCGTCTCCGATCTTCGCCGCAAGCGCCGCGCTGTCGGGCGTGTTCGGCTCGAGGACGACCACGGCCTCCATCCGAACGTAAAGGCTTGAGGGCTCGCGCAGATTGGTGACGATTGGCGCTAAAGGTTTGACCTCGCTCGGCTTTATCGCAGGCGCTTTTGGGGGAGGCGCCGCCGCATCGACGGCCGGGCTTCCGCCTTTGACACCCAAAAAGCCGAAAGCGAAGCCTCCAGCAATTGCGGCCAAAGTACCAATTACGGTGCCAAGGATCCCGCCCCGGGAACTTTCTTTCTCAGTCATGTTACCTCAACTTGTCTGCATCAGAAGGGGCTCCACCTGTTATACATCTGCTGCGCCCAGCCGGGTTGCTGTACTTCCATGGCTCGGCCGCGGCCGCCGTAGGATATCCGCGCCTCCGCGATCTTGTCGTAGGAGATGCTGTTGTCCGACGAGATGTCTCCCGGCTGGACGATGCCCGCGATAATGAGTTCGCGAAGCTCAAAATTGACCAGCACCTCCTGCCTGCCGCTTACCACCAGATTGCCATTGGGCAAGACGCAGGTTACGACTGCGCCGATCGACAAGGCGATGGTCTCCGAGCGAGCAATAGCGCCTTGCCCGTTCGCCTGCGATGTGGACTGGATTTTGGGATCGAGTTGTCCCGTGCTCTGCTGGTTTATCCCCTTGTTCCAGGTCAGATTGGCGGTGTTCGTCATGTTCATTTCGACGTTAGATTGGCGCGAAACGTTTGTGGTGTTATTGAACACAGCTTGATCGTTCATGGATATCTTGACGGTGACCAGATCTCCAACTCTGGAGGCGCGGGCATCCTTGAATAAGTCCGCGGCGCCGTCCTGCCACAGCGAGGCGCGGGTAACGTAGGTTGGCGGAGTTACCGGCATGGCGCCAAGGACCGTATTGTCGGGTACGATCCCGGTCCCCACAGGTGATAGCGGCGGTGCTCTGTTCACTTCTTCCAGTGACTGGAAGCAGCCGCCGAGCATACTCGCCAGAAAGACCAATCCAAGAGCCGCCCGCATCATGATTTTCCATCATCCTGAGGCTTTCCGGCCTCTTGCGGTCCTCCGCCCGGCTGTTCTGCCGATGCATTTCGCGGCACGTCCTTTTCGGGAGCCTTGTCGCTTGGCCGGACTGCCCCGATCAGGACTGAAACCAGACGCGCTGCCTTCTTGGCTTCCATCTCGTTGAGGATGGCGCTCGAAGTTTTGGCGCTCAGCTTGAGGAGCAGAGCCGCCGCGGCCTCTTCATCCATTGCCGCGAGTTGAGGCGCGGCCGCGTCGGGCTTTATCTTCGAGTACAGCTTGACGAGGTTGGCTTCGGCCTTGTTGATGAAGTCGTCCCGGCGTTTCAGCCATTCCTGAAACTCAGTCTTCTTGGCCTCAAGAAGGGCCGTCTTCTTTGAAAGTTCCTCCTCGAGGCGCGTAAGCTCTGCTTTCTGATGAAGAAAACGGGCGTCCAAAGCCGGATCCGCAATGTTCTCGCAGTAGGCCTTCACTGATGCGGGGGGCGCGGTTCCCGGCGCCTGCTCCGGCGGTGTTCCGGCGTTGCTGCCTGGGGGCAGGTTGTTATCCGGCGCCACCCTAGCCTGCCAGGCGTTTTGCGCTGGAACAGGGCGCGGTGGGTTTTGCGGCCGGACAGGGCGCGGCGTTCGGGGCGACCCGAGGCCTTCCTCCGCCTTCCAGCCCCATGACGGGGTTTTTTCCGCGCCGGGTGCGGCTGTCGCGGTGACCGCGAGGACGAGGGCGGACAAAAGCAGAAGGGGGAAAAATCGCGAGCGTGTCATTGAACGACAAGCTCCGCCTGAAGGGCGCCCGCAGACTTTATCGCTTGAAGGATCGCAATAATACCTAGCGGTTTCAGGCCCATGCGGTTCAGGCCGGAAACGAGCGTCTGGAGATTTGGGCCTGCTACCATGTATAGAGCGCCGCCGACCTCATCGGCGTTGATGGTCGTCTGCTGCTGGATCTCCGTCCTGCCTCTTGAGAAGGGAAGCGGCTGAACAACTTGCGGCGACTCTGTTACGCGGACCGTTATACTGCCATGCGCCACCGCCACAGGCGAAATTCTGACGTCTCGCCCGATCACGACCGTGCCGGTCTTCTCGTCGATCACGATCTTTGCTGGCGTATCGGTTTCGATCGGCAGTTCACCCACCTCAGCTATGAACCGCGCCGCATCGAGCCCCGGGCGGCCGCAACAGGACGATGGCGCGCAGATCCCTCGCCCGTGCCGCGCGCCCGTTATAACGGTCAAGCGTGTAGTCGTTGATGACATCGGCCGCTCTCGTGGCAGTGGCAAAATCGGGATTGATCAGTTCCAGCGTGAAGGACTTTTCGTTTTCAAGTTCGGTGGGCAGCCTGCGCTCGACCAGCGCTCCGTTGGCGATCCGGCCGGCGGTTGGCACCCCCTGAGTGAGTGTTTCCGCTTTACCGGTGGCTTGATATCCCGAGACACTTACGGGTCCTTGCGCTGCTGCGTAAATCACGTTGTCGGCGCCGGACAGCGGGGTGAGCATGAGCGTTCCGCCTGCAAGGGAGGTTGCATTGCCGAGGGAGGAGACGGTTATGTCGATCCGCGACCCCTCTGAGGCGAACGCCGGCAGCTCGGTCGTGACAATCACGGCCGCGGTATTCTTGGTCTGGACCTGGCTGTTGCCTCCGGGAGCGCTTCGGATGTTTACCCCCAAACGATCGAGCATGGACTGGATGGACTGGCTCGTGAACGGCGACGCACGAAGAGTGTCTCCCGTGCCGTTCAGGCCGACCACCAGGCCGTAGCCGACCAACTGGTTGGGCCGGACATTCTTGACAGTCGCGATGTCCTTTATGCGCGTTGTCGCCGCCTGAGCGGAACCCAGGGCCGTAAGGAGAATCGCGATCATGAGGCCGCGTACCATCAGTCTGCTCGCAGAGTTCCGTCAGGCTGAACAATGCCCCGAATGACGACGCCGGAGTCGGGATTTCGAGCACTGATCATTTCGCCAGCGCTCCCCGATTCGAGTGCGAGCGCGACGCCCGTTATTATGACCGTCCCGGATTGGAAGATAAGTGGAACGGTCTTCCCCTGGAAAATGACATAGGCTTCGCGCAACGCAACTTTCGGAATTGGCTGGCCGGGAAGCAGGGTTCGGCGAGCGGATTTGCCGATCAGGCTATCCTCATCGGTCACGAGAGCTCCGGCTCCTTTGATCTGCCCTGCGGGCTTGGAAGTGATCATATCAGCGGTGATGATGTCACCTGGGTATATGGTTCGCTTTGGAACAGGAAGAGGCGTAGCCGCATCGTCCGCAAGAGCTGGATCAGCTAACGAAAGGAAAACTGTTATCGCAGCGCTCAACCAGAACAAGCTTCGCATGACAAGCGCCTAAAGGTTATTCTTGGTTATGACCTGGAACATCTCGTCGCTGGCTTGGATGATTTTCGAGTTCATTTCATAGTTTCGCTGGGCCGTGATCAGGTTCGTTATCTCCTGGACCGGGTCGACATTTGAGGCCTCGAGATAACCCTGCTGTACCGAGGCAAAACCGGGTTGCTGTGGTGCGGCGGTCTGAGGATTTCCTGACGACGTGGTCTCCTGGTAAAGGTTGTCTCCCAGCGCTTGCAGCCCTGCGTCGTTCGGGAAATTGGCGATCGTGATCTGCCCGATTTGCTGCCAAACTCCCGTCCCAGGATCGACGGAGACAAGACCGTCATAGGTGATCTGCACGCTCACTGTAGTCGCGGGCAGCTGGATGCTCGGAATAAGCGAATATCCGTCCTGAGTAACCAGTTGGCCTTGAGCGTTTTTGCTAAAATTCCCCGCACGAGTATATAATGTCTGGTTATTAGGGCCTGAGATCTGGAACCAGCCGCGGCCATTCAAAGCCAAATCCAGTTGATTGCCAGTCTTTGTGAGGGACCCTTGGAGGTTGAACTTCCGGACCTCAACGGGTTGCACCCCGAGCCCGATTTGCATGCCCTCCGGAAGGGGTTCTCCGCCGTTTCGACTCGGGACTCCGGCTGAGCGTTCGGTTTGATACAGCAGATCTGCAAACTCAGCCTGGCTGCGCTTATACCCGGTCGTACTGCTGTTTGCGATGTTGTTCGCGATCACCTCGACATTAAGCTGCTGAGCTGCCATGCCAGAGGCCGCGATTGAGAGAGCACGCATTGAATTCCCTTCCTCAGATCGGCATCTTGATCAAGTCTTGGTAGGCAGACACGGTCTTGTCACGCAGCGCGAGTGCCGCTTGCAGAGACGTCTGCGCCCGCATGACGGACTGCACGACATCCTGTACCGACGCTCGCCCCTGGATGCCATTCATCGCTGTGTCTTCGCTGGCCTTGAGAGTGTTGGCAGTTTGCTTGGCCAGATCACTCAAGACGTTTGCGAAATCGGTCGCACCAGCCGAGGGGGTGGCGTTGGAAACAAGCGTCTTCTTCGATTGACTGATGGGCAGTGAGCTAAAACCGGAAAGGGACGACAGCGCACCTATTGCCATTGCTAAGCCTTCAGTAGATCTATAGTCATTGTGACGAGGCCCTGAGCCTCTTTGATGACCTGCACGTTTGCATCATATGAACGCGTTCCCTCGCGGATATCCGTCAGTTCCACGAGCATATCGACGTTCGGAAGTTTGACATTTCCGTTCCTGTCTGCAGCCGGATGGCCCGGCATCTTTTCGATGCGATAGGGTGAACTGTCCAGTTCCGGGTCGTCGACCAGGACCACGTTTGCTCCGGTGGCTTCATCCAGTTCCAACTCGAAGGAAATCACTTTGCGGGTGTATGGGTTCGCGCCGGGGAAGTTTCCCGTCGAATTCGGCGTTCGCCAGGTTTTCAGATGCGATGCGAATCCGCTGCGACTGGGCGGAGAGCCCGGAACCAGCGACAGAAAATGTTGCGTTGAGATTGTCCATCTGATTTAGCTCTTGGTAGCCAGCGAAAGCATTCCGTTGAATGACTTCAAGACGGAAGTATTGAGAGAGTACGTGCGGCCAATTTCGCCGCCCTTCATCATTTCCTGCTCCAAACTAACATTATTGCCAGACAGGAAAGTGTCGGTTTTTCCAGGGGAGGTTTCTTCGGCTGTAGCTTCGAACTCTCTCTGGGGGATACTCATGTGCATGGGTGAGGTTCTAATGAGCTGCAAGGATGCGGTCTGCAGTTCTGCTTCGAACGGTTTCAAGTCGGAAGTCCTGTAGCCAGGCGTGTTCGCGTTCGCGACGTTCTGGGCAACCAGATTCTCTCTCGCGACGAGCCATGACGCCTGACGAGATGCAAGATCGAGGACATTGCCTATTCCCATATCAGCATCCACCAGTTGAGTTAGTTTGCCAGCAAGAGACCCTCGCTTTAACCAGTTGTTAACTAGTTTATCTTACGCGGGGCTTATCAGTTCGGCGGCTATCCCCCGGTTTGCGCTTTGGCTGCCGAGTTTTGGAATCAAGGTAGATAATGATTTCGGCGACCGCTTTATAAAATTCCTGTGGAATAAGCTGATCCACTTCTGTCGCTTCAAAGAGCGAGCGCGCCAGGGATTTGTTTTCGATGATTGGAATATTATGTTGCTGCGCTATTTCGCGTATTTTGAGGGCCAGTTTGTCTTGGCCCTTGGCCAGGAGTTTCGGCGCGGAATTTTCATTGCGGACATAGCGCAACGCCACGGCATAGTGGGTGGGGTTCGTGACGACAAGCGTCGCCTTCGGGACATTCGCCATCATCCGGCGCCGTATACGCGACCGCGCAATCGCACGCAGGCGCTGTTTGAACGCCAGGTCGCCCTCTGCCTGCTTCAACTCGTCCTTGATTTCCTGCTTTGTCATCATGAGGTTTCGGCGCCACGCCCTGCGGGACATGAAGACGTCGACGGCAGCGATCAGGCAAGCCATGAGCGCACAAAAGAATGTGACGCGCAGGCAAACGTGCCGGATCACTTCAGGGATGGCATCGGGCGGGCTGTGAATGGCGGACAATCCGAAGCTGATGCCGCCTATCGCGGTATAGGCGGCAAACGCTGCGACGCCGACCTTGACAAGACCCTTGAAGAATTCGAGGAGGGTCTGCGAGCTGAGAAGCCGGCCGAGCCCGGCTGACGGCGATACCCGGGAAAAATCCGGCATAATTCGGCTTACGAGGAGTCTCTGGGGCGTTTTGGAGAAACGCCGCCGCCAATGTAGCGACGAGAATAGAGCCAACAAACACAGCAAGAAACTTGGAAGCGATCGTGGCAGTTAGTTGCAAGAGGCGAACTGCGTCCTCGCCGTTGTCGAGGCGCCAGTTGCCGGGGTCCTCGATGTAAACGGCCAGGGATTGCGCGAGAGTCATGACAAGCTTTGGGCTCGCGGTGGCCAGAAACACGGCGGTGATGAGGAGCACGGTGGCCGAGCCCACCTCCCTCGAAGAAGGGCCGCCCTCACGCTCGAGTGCGTCCGTTAGGCGCTTCTCGGTCGGTTCCTCTGTCTTGCTGTCTTTTTCCGTGTCGTCGGCCAAGGATGCCCCTTGCTCACTGACCTAATGGAGCAAGTTTGACAGTTGAGTCCGGCCTGCCACGAGCACACGCACAAATCTCAATGTCAAAAGCGCCGCCAGAATTTTGCTGGTAGTCTTTTGATTCCGGTTTTCCGGTATCGAACCAACAGATTAGTAGACTGCTGAGTTCGGAACTCTTGGTTTCATGGCTCGACGGGCGCGGGATGAGGCCAAATGTTCTCAGCGAGTTGCTTCTCATGGTGAGCCAGTCGAACCATGAGAAGCATCACTTTTAAGCGGCCTGTCAGCCTTGAGGCTGAGCGTTATCGATCATTTCCGTGAGAGTGACGCCGAAGCGTGACCCTTCCTCATCCAATACTACAATTTCACCGCGGGCTATAATCCGGCCGTTGATCATGACATCGACGGGCTCGCCCACCCTCCGGTCAAGAGGGATGACGGCGCCGCGCCCAAGCTTTGTCAGTTGAACAATTGGCATCGACGCACTGCCGAGCAGGACTTTCAGCGTCACAGGTATCCGCAATACGCGATCGAGGTTCCCAGTTGCTTGACTATCTGGAGGCGCAGGTTTGTCGTTCACTGTTGCGGCTCCCAAAGGTTCTTTGTTCGGTTGCATGCCATTGGTCCCAGCAAGAGTATATGAAGGAGAGGTAAAGAAATACCCCTAGGCGGCTTCCTTCCTGGCGTCAGGAGATCCTGTCAAAGCGCTTTCCACCTGGTCGATGCTTGGTCTTTCATAGGCGGAAATCATCTTGCGGCCATGCTCGACAGCGACAGACGCCATGGCGCCGTTCATGAACGCA
The DNA here is from genome assembly GCA_963833565.1 of uncultured Alphaproteobacteria bacterium. GTDB lineage: Bacteria > Pseudomonadota > Alphaproteobacteria > Rhizobiales > Rhodomicrobiaceae > Rhodomicrobium. The sequence continues at coordinate 10,242 of CAWHYO010000008.1, read as the reverse complement.
AGGATGGTCTGCTTGACAAGGAGGTAGAGCCGCATCTTTTTCTCTCTTACGATTTTTATTTTGGCGGCAATCGGCGAAATCACCGCGTAGGAGAGGAATATGCCGGCGAAAGTACCAACCAAGGCCGAGCCGATCAGTTCGCCCAGCACCTCCGGCGGCTGATCGATCGCCGCCATTGCCTTGATGACACCTAACACGGCGGCGACGATGCCGAGCGCGGGAAATGCTTCTGCAATAGTCGAGAGCGCGTGATAAGACTTGAGCTTATCGTGGCGGAGTGTCTGAATCTCCTCATCCATAAGGGCCTCGATCTCATCGGGCCTCGCGCTCCCCATGATGTGCAGGCGGGCATAGTCGCAAATGAACTGCATCAACTCCTTATTCTTCAAGACTTCCGGAAACTTCTGGAATATCGGAGACGCATCCGGGTTTTCTATATGGACTTCGACCTCATTCTTGGGCTTCGACTTGAGCTCCCGCATCAGGGCATAGAGAACACCGAGCACGGCCAGATAATCTGCTTCTTTTGGCTCGGCATTCTTCAATGCTTCGACGATGCCCTTGCCGGAATCTTTGATAACCTTCACCGGGTTTGCGACGATGAACGTACCAAGCGCAGCTCCACAAATGATCACGTATTCGCCGGGCTGCCATATGACCCCAATATGACCGCCCATGAACATGAAACCGCCCATCATGCAGCCAAGGGTCACGATCAGTCCCAAAGCAATCGTCACAACCAACCTCCTTGCACAGTAGCCTGCGTTAGCTTGCCCAACTTGCATGAAGCTGATTGCGGAAGCCTCCAGGGAAAAGTTCAAGTTTGCACGACTTACAACCGCGGCGTGAGCTGCCGGCCTGAACGGTTCTTAAAAGCCCCTTGGTTTGAGTCCCTGCATCCTGGAAAGGAGACCGACGCCAATTGAGGCACCGCTGGTTGGGAGACGGACGAGGGCATTCGGCAGGTGAATGCAACCTAAGATAGTTTGCATGTCTTGCTAAACAATTAATCCAAAAGAGAAGCCGCGTATCCGGGATACCGGCTTTGCGAGCGCCGTTGGGCGCAGAGCTTCACGATTCCGCGAGAAGGGAAGCCCGGCAGGACGCTCAAGGTTTGCTTCGTTACCGCTTGTGAAAGAGGAGTTACCATTATGAAAATACGCCCGTTGATATTTGCGACCGCCCTCGCGGCCATATCCGCAGTACCCGCGGTTGCCGGCAAAGGACCCGACCAGCCGCTAACCCCACAGGATGCTCAAGTCTGGGTCGGAAAGCCCGTCTTTAGCAACGATGGCAAAGAACTGGGGAAAGTTACGCGCCTGGAAAGCAGTCCGCAAAACAAGGCCACGCAGCTTTACACCGATATCGGCGGCGTCACCGGCTCCGGCAGGCATCAAGTCATATTGCCCGCCAGCCGGTTCAGCCTCGAAAGCGACCGCATCGTTCTCGACATGACGGCGGCGCAGGCGACCAAGCTTCCGAAGATGAATTATTAGGGCAGAACAAGGGTGCGGGCTCTCGGCCCGCACCGGCCCCGAACGCTCACACCGCACGCGCTTCGACCTCATTTCCTGTTTTTCGGCCTGGTCAAAACTGTCGTGGATTAACCGGGAACGCGGCTCGATTTTGTCGCAAAGAGTGGCTACGTCGCGGACGCGGCGCAAATGAGCGCCGGTGTCCGGATCGGACAGAACGGGGGAAAACCATTCACCGTGCCACGATCGTTTTCGACCTCGATGGGACGATCGCCGACACTGCGGCCGATCTCATCGACGCGGCGAACGCCGCGCTCGTCGCCGAAGGCTTCCGGCCCGCAACGGCGGAGGCGATCCGGCTGGGCGTTGGATACGGGGCGAAAGCGATGCTGGGACATGCCCTACGCTCGACAGGGGAAAGTGCCGATGCGGCGCAGATGCAGCGGCTCGCCGAGCGGCTTGTGCAGCATTACGAAGATCACATCGCGATCAAGACGCACCTGTTCCCCGGCTTTCTTGAAACAGCAGATCAACTGCGCCGCCAAGGCGCGAAATTTGCCCTCTGCACGAACAAGCTTGACCGGCTTGTAACGAAGTTGCTTTCTGCTCTTCGCATCGCCGCTCTCTTCGACGCGCAGGCCGGCCGCGATACTTATCCGTTCCATAAACCTGATCCGCGCCATATCACCGAACTTGTATCGCAGGCAGGGGGAACGTTGCCATTCGCGATCATGATCGGGGACAGCGAGGCCGACATCGCCGCTGCCAGAGGCGCTGGCATTCCGGTCCTTGCCGTCCAGTTCGGCTATGCGGCCGTTCCGCCTGAAGACCTTGGCGCGGACGCGATTCTTAACCGTTTCGAGGACCTCCCCGATTTGATTGGCGCTTTTCTCCCCGTCAGCAGCGCCGTTCAAGGTTCGCTATGACCGGGATGAGACGACTTAGGACACTCCGAACAATAACCGCTACGAATTTGGCATGAGGCTCGGCTTAATGGTGTAGTTCCATTCGGGATGGAAATCATCGCCTGCGATATTGAGCGTTTCCATCTCGGCGTCGCTGATTTTGATGCCCTTTTCGTAGGTGCGCGTATCGAGCAGACACTCAACTTTCAATCCGGTTTTGGTCGTCGTGGCGCCGATCAGCTCGACGATGGCGAGACGATCCGTCAGCGGGCGGCCACGCCAGTTCTGCGTGATGTGGCAGAACATGCGGTGCTCGATCTTATTCCACTTGGATGTGCCGGGCGGATAGTGGTGGACATGGAGCACAAGCCCTGTCTCGTCGGCGAGCTTCTGCAACTCAACCTTCCAGAGCCGCACGCGCGCGCCGTTCGAGCCGCCGCAGTCCGCTGTGATGGTCAGCTCTTGCGCATTTGGATAGCGTTGGCGTCCCATCCGGCCGAGCCAGCCGCGGATCGCCTCGACGGCAAACTCAGCCGTGTCGCTCGTAATCCCGACACTGACGAATCCGGCGTTCGCCGCCACGTCGTAGACGCCGTAGGGCACCGCCTTGCCCAGTTCCTTGTCGACGAAATCGTGCACGTTGACCCGCTGCGGATCGCCCTTGGGCCGATAGTCGGAGCCGCCATTCTTGTAGTTGCCAACCAGTTCCTTCTTCTTCGTATCGACCGAGATCACAGGTTGCCCGGCTGCCTGCGCCGCGACCACCTTTGTGTTGATGTGCTCGAACTGTGCGTTCCTGTCGGGATGCTTCGAGCCTTCATCGGCCTTGCGATTGTGCTGCCGCGAGAAGCCAAGCTTCACCAGTTCCTTGCGCACGGTATCGGCGCCGATCGGATGGCCCATTCCCGTCAGCGTCTCAGCGAGCTTGTCCATGCTCTTCGACACCCAGATCAAGGGCCTCATGGGATCGCCCAGGATGGCAGGCTCGACGAGGCGCTTGAGCTCGGGCACAAGCTCCGGATCCGTTTCGGCAACGGCCCGGCGCCCGCCACCAGAGCGGCGAATCTTGCCCTTCGCCAGCGGCTCCGCGTCGAGATCGTCCTCACCGCGATTGATCGTCGAACGGGCGAGCCCCGTGATCCGCGCCACAACCGAGAGACCACCCCATCCTGCGGTCCGCACCTCGGCAGCTGCGAACAATCTCCGGCCTCGCTCGTCCAGCTTGCTGCCGACCGTGTTCCACCGATATTGAATGCCGTCCTCGTCGACCATACAACCGGCATACGCCTGTTCGCCCAAATCCGGAATCCGGCCAACTCGAGTCACACAGACGCACGCCCAGAGCGCAATTCAGTTATTCTTCGGGATGGCCTTATGTTGCTGCGCCGGTCGCCGTCAAAAGCGCTGTTTTCAACCTTAGTCTTCTATTGAGGCATGGACAGGCAAGCGCCGATGACAACGGCCGCAGGGGCCATGGAATGTCAGGCGGGCGCTTGCCTCAGTAGTTGCATTCCACAAAATTTGCATTTTCAAGAAGGGTTTCAGCGCTCTTCTCCGCGGGTGTGTGCTGCTCATCACCGGCAGCCGCTGGGGCGACCCTTTTCGGGAATAACGTTTTCGTGGATCGGTCAGGATTTCCGTACGCCTTCACCCTTGACTTCGATCGCCTCCCGCAACATCCTGCGCCGGGCCGCCCCACCGATCACGATCAATTCGACGGCGCAAGCTTGGTCCCGTAGCTCAACAGGATAGAGCACCTGCCTTCTAAGCAGGGGGTTGGGGGTTCGAGCCCCTCCGGGATCACCAATGAAATCAAGGATTTAAGAGCCAAACCTGAATCCCGCGTACCCGTCAGGGTAACATCGGGGGTAACAGCGGCGCAAGATTTTGGTGCCTCGCCGCGCACGCGACATCTCGTCCTTCACGATCCCACTCACCCCCGCGCAGCGGCAGCACTTCCCGCTGTAATTCGCGACAGAACCGCATGTCCGCCATCCCGCCCGGCACGTCACCCCCGCCGACCCCGCTCACCCCTCCAACACCCGAAACCCTAGCCGCCTATCGAGCCGCCGCCCTGGCATACAGGAAAGCGCGTAGGGTGGAGCGCGCGAAAGGAGTGCGGGCGGATCGGCGTGTGTCGTTGGGAGGGGCGGCGGTTGCGGTGTGGGAGGTGCGGCAGGAGCCAGCCTTGAGCCGGGCCGTGGAGTGGGTGGCGGAAGCGCTCACAATAGTTGGTGGCTGAAGGTCGCTGTTCATCCCGAACGCGGATAGTGGAAACAAGGCGCGGCCGATTGCGCGGATGCTAAGCTCTGACCATGAAATCTCTTCGCGGACTTCCCGATCGAAAGGGCTGAGTTGGGTCGCAAGCGGGCATGGCGGTCCAAAAATATTGCGGCGGCTTGACCTTCAGGTGCGGAAGTCGACTAAAACAGGGCCATTGACGCCGATCAGTTCTGTCCCTTTTCGTAGCCGTGCTTTTTGGCTATGAACATTCAGCGCTCGAATAAACGCGACCAAAAGGACGCTATGACGTGCCGTGATCAGGAGAGGGCGGCGAGGGGGCGCCTGATGCCCCGGGAACCGGTACATTAATTCCAATGAATCACCCCGTCGATCAGAACCACCGCCTGCAGCGCTACGGCATGGTGGCCGCCATCGCCATCGTCCTTGCCGCCACGCTCCTGCGTACGGTGTTTCTCCCCGGCCTCGGGACGCGGGTCGCCTTCATAACCTTCTACCCGGCCATAATGCTTGCGGCGCTCTACGGCGGCCTGCGGGCAGGATTGCTGGCGACCTTCCTTTCAGCGGCCATTGCCGACTATTTCTGGATGGAGCCGGCCGGGTCGTTCATCATGGCGAACCCAATCGACTGGCTGGCCTTGGCGATCTTTGTCGCCAGCGGCCTTCTGGTGTCGTGGACTGCCGAAGCCCTGCACAGGTCCAATGCCCGAGCCCTGTGAGCGGAACGGCTGCAACGGGATGAGCTTGGACGCCTAGTTGCTGAACGCACGGCGAGTTTGACTGAGGAAGTCGCATCGCGCGAGCGGATCGAGGCCGACTTCTTTCAGACGAGGGCGCTCCTCCACCGGGCGTTGTTTTTGGTTGAGCCGGCCGCGCGCTAAGGCCTCCCGTACTTTTGCCAGACTTTATTGAGGGTGGGCGAGGCGGTCGTAGCCGTCTGCGATCATGAGAAGAAGCTTCTTGGCGTTATCGTTCGTTGCGCGTTCTGCGAGCTCACGGGTACTTTTCGCTCTTTCTTGCCAAGCCTGATAAGGCAGCGCCCATTCCGACGGCTCTACGAATAGACAATCCTCAAAGGCTTTCCGGGCCATTTTTATCGTTCTCATTATTTCCTCCCAAATTACGCCGGGCTTAGTCTGGTTCGCTTTCGAGGATCACTCTCGCACAAGCTCGGGCATGGCGCTGTTCCGTGGGGAACGGCTATCAAATTCGTAGCATGGCGAGGGGAGGCGGGCTGTCGAGGCGATACCTATTTCGTCAAGGGTTTGATTGTGGCCGCGAGACGGAGCGTGCGTCGGTTGATTTCTTCGGCGCTTAGGTTGTTCATTTCCCGGGGATGAGAGGGAGAGATAGTTTGAAAGTCCTTGTTCCTCTGTCCGATCGATGCCAATGACATAGCCACGAAAAAGACAGCGAAGAAGGCGATCACGAGCCTGGCGGCGGACTTCAACTCCATACAGGTCACCGAAACGCTACACAAACGCCTCGTTCATGACGTGGAATTCGCGCGTGATCTACAGAAATGTGGAGCCAGGGCGCTCCGATCGTTAACGATTTATTGAATTGTTGATTGCGCGAACAAGTAGATGTCGCCTTCAATCCGCCACAAATACTTCGGTTGCCTGGCGTTACTGGGCGATTTGCACTGTCATTGGAAGCTCAATGGCGGACGCGAAGCGGCCGCCGCGGGGAGATCGTGACTGCGGCTGCGGCTCTGAGGGTCTTGGTATTGATCTCGGCCGCAAACTTCTTGTGATCCACTGCAGGTAGAGGCGCGAGCGCGAGCGAAGCCACGAAAAGGGCGGACGCGAGGCCCAGCGCAGATTTCCATTCATAGGGGTCGCGCAGAACCCCAATACGCCCTGCCGTCTGGCGGCCTTCCAGGGCGCTACTCGCATGCCCGGTTGCTTGCGGGGAAGGTGATGAAGTCGAAGCCCTTGTGTGCAGACCAGTCATCATCTCACTAGATGTTGTTGCGGGGGTCCTGCTTCTACAACGGAAACAGTGGTCGCTGAAGTCCTGTGGCACGAAAGTCAACAGGTTTTTATTCCGCTATGGATTTGCGAAGATTATCTTGACTGCCCTGAACGCGACATGAGCGTGCCAGAGTTGCATAGAGACAAGCGGCATGAGCGCTCTTCATGTGCATGACCTTATAACCGCGCGGGCGTTAGGTGCGCCGTCAAGGCGAGGCGCTTTCGTGCTCGCGCTGCCGCGCGAGCACGATGGGCAAAGGAAGATCAGCTGCGGGCTGACCTCTGGAACACTTCTCCGGCCAGCTTGACGAGTTCCTGCGTGTGCGTTGCGAAGCTTTCGTCCGGTCTTGAGCGAACTGCGTTTGAAGGGTTAAGACCTCCGGGAAGTTTTGCGCCTTCGCGAGCTTGCCGGCGAGCGCGAAAGCAGACTTGGCATTTTCCTTGGCGATTTGAACGGCGCGTTCTTGCACTCCCTTAAAGCCATGGGTGATGGCATTTGAAGGCAGGGCGTCCGTCCATGCGTCCATGGCCTTGGTCACGACATCCGTGAGTTGATCATACGAGGCATGCGCTTGCTTCACGTGCTGTTCGGCGAGATCGCGCATGGTGCGCGGTATTTCGAATGGTTATCAGCCATGGTTCTACCTTGTCGAGGGTGAGTTGAGCAGCAGTAGGAAGATGTTTTAGTGCCGGCGCTCCCGGAGCGGGCAACGCACATCAACGCAAAGGCTTCTTCAGAAAGACGCCGATTTTGTTCCGCCCTAGCTGGAGGCTATTGCGCTGCTTCGAATTCACGAAGCTCGGCTTTGTTCCCGCGAAGGGGTTGGGAGAGCTGCGTCAAATTCGCCAACCACCGGAATCAAACGGCGGCGAAGCTTTTCATCTGCGGGATCGGAGGGTGGCGCGGGGCCTCTGTGCGCCGTCAAGGGCGAGGCGCTTCGCGCACGCGCTGCTGGAGCAGCGCGCCCCGTGACTGCGCTCACGCCCGCGCTGTGATACGGCCATACACATGAGGCGCGCGCTACACAGCACGGGATTCGACGGGCGGACGCGCGGCGATAATAGAAGCTGCGGTTGGAGCGGGTGGTGGTAGCGAGGGAGCCAAGTTCACGAGCAGAAATTATTCGGGATGTGTCGGAGACGGCGCAGCTTGCGTAAAGCTGAATGCGAGTGGTGGCTATCCCAGTCGTCAGTCGCGTGCAACGGAAGGGAACACATAGCTTCGACGCGCGGCAGCCGCGGGGAACAAAGCCAAGCTGTGGTGGTTATTGCGGTGCAGCGCAGTACTATTGCGGCGCAACATAGACTTCTCTTAGGGAGTGACGGCGGCGATGCGTATCGACCTAATAGGTGACCAAGTCTGTAAAGCAGAACTGGCTGAATTGAGCCAGAAGCTCCGGAACATTGCAACCGACATACGAAGCCTGTCCCAAAAGGAGCCGGGCTTTTCGATGCGGCTGCAGGCCCTTAAAAAACAGGTGGAATTGATAGCGTCTCGATTAGGCAGAGTTACATGACGGTGGAGGCGGTGGCGTCAATTCTCACTGAGCCGGGCGCATTCGTCTGCTACCCATTCTAAGACAGTACCTATCGCGAGCTGTGGCGGAAGACCCCGGTCAATCGCGTTTTCAAAGCTGGCAATCAGAGCGCTTTTTAGCTTTTCAGCATGATTGTCACGGGCCGAGTTCGAGGCAGCGTTCGTCGCGAAAATTTCTTGAGCAAACATAATGCACCAATCTGCGGGAATCGTTTGGTTCGAGAGCTTAGCCTAAGCCGTACTTTTAGAAAAATGTGACATTCTTTCGCGTAGGGCTAATCTACTTGTCGCAACGTCCGCCACGGATGGTGCCTGGCGGGGTTTCCGCATTACGGTCTTCGATAAGCGGACGCGTGTCTTCTCCGAGGCAGTTGTCGCGGTGCAAACTGGGCCTGGCATTTTGGCAACGACATGGAGTTTGCGAGCAAATCGCAAGACATTGTTGAGATATCGATCGCTATTGATTGCTCATTCGAAACGAGGGGGTCAGGATGATTTTTCGCATGGTCTCAACGACGCTGATGCCAGCGCCGCAGTAGCGAGCGTCGTGAACGGCTTTATCCAGAAGCTCGGTGGCGTGAGAGGCGTGGTGAGTGAGTTCGAAAAACAGGGTCTCGGCCCTACGATCCAGTCGTGGGTCGGAAAGAGCGATAACCACCCTATTTCGAGCGGTCAGATATTCCGCGCGTTGGGCTTCGTAACGCTGCAGCAGCTTGGCGGCGAGCTGGGCATGTCCACGGATGAGATGGCTGCGAAGCTGTCGGAGGTGCTTCCGAAGGCGATCGAGAAGGCGGCGGCCGACGCGAGCCGCAAACCGGCACGGCACCCGTTCGATCGGGGTGGCGGATACTCATGAGTTTGATGATGTAGGCTCACCCGTTGGCGGCGGTGCGAACGCCGCCGTTGAGCTTTTGGTGCGCAGACGCGTGCGAGGTATGAGAGAGAGCCCGTGGAAGAGGGCCACCATCGATTGCATGCCGGTGGTTGTGGCGGGGGTGCGACCTCCTCACGTTCCACGGCCAGGCGTATGTCGACTACCAGCGGCGTGTATCGATGATCGTTCCGATGCCGCCGAGAAGGACTTAAGATTGAAAAAGCGAGTCAATGCGCGCCTAATCGCGCAGTGACACGCCACATGACCGCCAACACGCCGGCTTTTCGTGGGACGGAGCCGACACACCTGTGGGCCGCCGCTCTTAGTCCTGGGCTGAAGAAAAATAGAATTGCGTTTGGCAACAAGGGTGTTGCTCCGAGCGACAACTAAGCAAGCGCTTTGCTCGCAGGTCTACCCCTAATAAAAGAAGTTGGGAGCAATACCAAACCTCTGCTAACGTGATGGGTTTCAGACGCCGGCCGGGTCGTAGAAATCTTGCGACCGAAACCCCGACCGGGCGCGCCGATCCCGTTCCTTTGTGAGCGCAGTGATCTGCCTTGCTCTTAAAGAAGCTGTCAAAGGGCAAAATCGGAGGATCACGAAAATTTTTCGCCACGCGAACACCTTCCACAGAATACAAAACATTGGCAAAAACTATCGAGTAGCACAAGCGCCATTTCGTTGAGAGAGAATCTTCGGGATGAGTTATCTCATAATCTTCCCAATATTCCTGCGTTTTAGCCGCCATAGCACCGTATCGCGCCCATAATTAGCCACCTCACCATAAAGCTCAGGCGCATCTTCTGCTCCAAAGTGAACTGTGCCGTACCCCACAATTCCACCTAATAATGGAACTGTGTTCGCATATGCCGCCGCATCATACAAATACGCGGTTGCATTCCCCAAGATGGTTTCACCAACTGCGGCAAGTCCAGCCCCTGCGCCGGAACCGATGGCAGCTAGAGCAGGAGCAGTAACGACCGCCCACGCTTGGCCCATCTGCCCAAGAATATTGGGTCCCGGCAAGGGCACTCCGTTTGCCAACGAATTTACTTCTGTTGGTGAAAGTGAACCTAACACGGGAATATTCGCATAAGGGCTGTCCAATCCCCTTTTGTCCGTATGCGTCACTGAATTTGCGCCAGCGTACCCATAGGTATTGATGCCACCCGCAAGCCCGATAAGGTCTGACTTGATATAGCGACCCGTTGTCGGGTTGTAATCCCGGAAGTAG
>CAWHYO010000007.1:0-16755 GCA_963833565.1 uncultured Alphaproteobacteria bacterium | reverse complement strand
CTTCGTTGGCCGCTCAGGGAACGAAGGCGGATGGATCGTTGTTTCGGAGGCCAGTTCATCCCTCGAGGAACTCGTTATGGCCGACCAAGACCGCGCCCCAAGCACCACACGCAGAAAATGCAGCAGCGCTTTCAGGAACTCATCCAGCACCTGCGCTCGGACATCGAGAAGGTGGACGAACCGCAGCTGAAAGCCATGTTCGAAACCTCCGCCGAGGTGTTGTCGGGCCTGTCGAAAGCGTTTAGCGATTACGAGCGCAAGAACGAGCCGGCCTGGCAGCGCCAGGCATAGGGGGCGACATGGGTTTCGATTTGAAGGACTTGAACCGGCGTGGCGTGGCGGCGCTTGCGGCATCCCTCGCCGCGGGCGTTCTTGTGGTGAAGAGCGGCGCCGTGCAAGCCTTCGCTCCTTACGAGGGAGAGAAGAGGACGAAGACGTTTCCGCAACCGAAGATTTGATGCGCGAGCACGGCGTGCTTCGGCGCACGCTCAACGTCTATGCGGAACTCTCCCGCCGCCTCGAAGCGAACCAGGATAATATCGACACCGCCGCGCTTGTGGATGCCGCCAAGCTCTTCCGCGACTTCGGCGAGGATTACCATGAGCATATGTTGGAAGAGGTCTACATCTTCCCGGAAGTGCTGAAGGCGGGCGGCCCGAACGGGAAGCTGGTCGAGATCCTGTGGACGCAGCATCAGCGCGGCCGCGAGATCACCGATTACATTCAGCGGGTTGGATCGCGAGGCAAGATCGGCGGCGATGCCGAGCCGCTGCGAAAGCGCTTTCTTCCATGTCTCGCATGTATAACGCGCACTCGGCTTGGGAAGACACGGTCATTTTCCCGGCGTGGAAAGCGCTGCAATCCAAAGACAGGCTTGAGGAACTTGCCGACAAGTTCGAGGACATCGAACACGAAAAATTCGGCAAGGACGGCTTCGAGGACGCTGTCGCCCGCATCACCAAGATCGAGCAAGCTTTCGGCCTGGGCGATCTCGCCATCTTTACGGCTCCGCCTCCGCCCGCGGCGTGACGCCGCCAATCGGTTACCGGCAAACCTTCACATAAGTGCAGACCTTTTTGAAGTTCACCCACCGGCATTGCTTCTCCATCCCACAACGCGGCTCTGCGGAAGCGGGCGTTGCCTGGGCGGCATGATTTAACTTCAAAAGAGCGAAACTCAGGAAGACTACGGGCAGGATTGCACCGAAACGCCGATGGCGGTGCGATGTTTCCCGTCGTTGAAGCAACCATCTGTCGAATTGCCCTCGAACGAGCCTGACGCATTCGTCAGCGTGCCTTTTCCGTTCGGTTTGCCGTTCAGGAACAGTCCTTCATAGCGGGCATCGCCAAGGATAAGGACGCCGCGCCCACTCGGGAGGCCGTCTGCCAACTCGCCATCATATTGACCGCCGGGCCAAACCTGCGAACCGCTCATTTGCCGGCCCCCTCGCCATTGGCCCTCATCGCGCTCGTAGGTCTTGCCGCCTCGCTGCCACTCGAGCGCGCCCATGCCTTCGACAAACCCGTCCTTGCAGCCGCCGGTCCAGCGGATTGTCTCGCCATTCGCCGAATGCGGGTTCCAGACTTTGCATCCGTCTCCCGCAACCGCCCAATCGCCCGCGATGGCCCCATTGAAGGATACGGCTAGAAGCATCAGGCCTGCGATGACGCCCCCGCCGCGAAGAATGGCTTTCATTTTCGCATCCCGGCTGGGATTGGTGCAGCAGAATTACCCTTCAGAAGCGGGGTAACGGTTCCATTCAGAAGGTCCTCGTCGATATTGATGAACTTGTCCCGCACGATGCCTTGAGCATCCACGAGATAGCTCACCGGCACTGCCTCGGGTGTACCGAACCCGTTGCGGGTCGCGTCGCTCACCAACGCGCCCGGGAAGGATAGCCTCTCCAGAACTTTGAAGGCCTTGGCCCGGTTCGCCGGCCTATCGACGCTGAGCGCGATCACCTCGAACCCGTCCGCCTTGTGCTCGCGGTAATATCTTTCGAGCGTCGGCATCTCTTCGAGGCAGGGGGCACACCACGTCGCCCAGAAGGCGACGAGCACCACCTTCCCGCGCATGGCGCCGAGATCGAAATCGCTCCCGTCCGAGATTGTTATGGTCAGCGGTGGGGCGCGCTCTTGCAGGCTCGGTTCCGCCAAAGCCGGGAAAAGCACGCCGAACAAGAGCAACGCGGCCGCTGATAGGGCGGCCCGTGCAGATGGGTGTTTCATGATATGGTCCACGGTCAGAATGTGTACGCGAGAATAAGCTTGGACAAGAACGGAATCTCAATATCGCGATAGAGCTTGAACTCCTGGTTATCGGTTTCGTCGACTGCCTTTGATGAGATCGACCCCAGGAGAATGGAGAGCCCGTCACACCGTCGGCACGGAGGCTATCATAACAACCGACGTGGATTACCGGGATGACTGAAGCCTCCACGTTGAAGCTTTCCACCCTCCGCGTTAGCCTTCGTCCAGTTTTCGATTCGGCTTCGTGGAGGGCGTCATGGACAAAAGCGTGGAATCTTCGGGGAATGGCATCGCGCAGAGTGCGAAGGATCAGCTGCGTTCTTTCGTCGAGCGCATCGAGCGCTTGGAGGAGGAGAAGGCGGCGCTGGCCGGCGACATTCGTGACCTTTTCGCCCAGGCAAAATCAACAGGCTTCGATACGAAAGCGCTTCGCACCGTCATTCGCCTTCGCAAACAGGACGCCTCCGAACGGCGCGATCAGGAAGCCGTTCTGGCCACCTATATGCATGCGCTTGGCATGCTCGAAGCCGATTGAGAAGGGGCGGCCGACAAGGGGCGCCAATTCCATCATCGGAAGAAGGATCGTGGGGCTGGAAACAAGCCAGCCCCGCTTTGGGAAGTCTAATTCGATCAGGCTGCCTAAGAGTAAACCTTCCGGCATTCCTCCGCACAAGCGGCGCAACTTTCAGCGCAGGCTTTGCAGGCCGCGTGTTCATTTTCATGCTTTCTGCATTCTTTTTCGCAATCGAGGCATGTCGCGTGAGCGATCCTCGCGAACTCGGCTAAATGTTCGGAATTGGCCGAAGCGAGCCGCGCAAGCGCTTCGCAGACCGCGCTCATCTGGTACACGCTTTTTGCGCAAGCCGCCGTCGTTGTGTCGCCCTGCGCGAAAAGCTGGAGGCAGTGGCTCATGCAGGCATCGCCTGATGAAACGCAATGCCTTGCCGCTTCGCTCAACGCGGCGTGACCTGATGCGGCATGGTCATGTTGAAGCCCCTCAGCCGCCAAGACCTTATCCATCGCCATTACCAGAGATGCGCCACCGATGGCGACACCAAGAACGTCCCTGCGGTTCATGGAAACTCTCCCAACATACCAGCTTCGATGAGGTGGACGGCGCATGACCGATTTACAGGCCTATCCAGCTTTCTTTTTAAGCCTTCTGGTCAGGAGGGTCAAAAGTTTTAACCCTCGCCAATACACACTACGCATGCGCCGAAGAAAAGAGCCAGCGTGTCCTCTTCCGGTAATATCCCTGCAATCTGACCCGGACTTCGGTTGACTTGGATGGACTTGGCCGTGTCCGGATCAGACAATATCGGGGCGTCGTTACCTGGTGGCCGCGTGCGCCTCTGCCGCCGCCACAACTGTCATTCGTCTCTGGCGAATGAAAGCGACTGCAGAGCCTTTGAAGACGTTTGCCTCGTAGAGCTCCTCGATTTGCAAGCCGTGATCGAACTGCTCGGACGCGAGAGCGCTCGGAGACGACATCAGGAAGCCGATCTTTGGAAACACCTCCGGACGCGACTGCTCGTCGGGCATTTCGAGATAGGTAAGCGATTTATCGCCGAGCAGGAGGTTGGTGGGAATCGGTTCGAGTTCCGCTTCATCGTCCGGCTCGTCGGCCTCGTCCTTGAACTTCGCCTCAAGTTCCTTCACATGAGCCGTCAGAGCTTCCGGCGTCGACAGGGCCGCGGGCTTGGCCGCAGACAGGGCTACAGGTTTGGCCTCCGGCGCTTTGACGGACTCTTCCTCGTCCGGAAGGGTCAGGCTGGCCCGCTGGAGAACGGGCTTGTCGTTTGGCGTCAGGTTGGCGAGCATCGTGCCTGATGACTTCTTATGTGTGACAACCCATGGCAACTCGTTTCCGGCAGCTTCCCACTTCGCAAGCGCAATGCGCGAATCTGCGGGCGTCAGCGGGCGGCCATCTGACGGCACATGGCGCGAATGGCCATTCGGGAAAACCAAAGCAAGCTCCGTGCGCGATATGCTCGGCCAATGGCGAACTCCGCCGGTGTCGACATGCACGAAGGGCAGCCCGGACGTGGGATAATAGCCGACGCCGCCGCGTTCCTTGGCGAGCGCCGCATAGCGGAGCTGCTTCAAGGGAACATCAGGGAAGACGAGGTCCGCAGCCTGACCGGTGATGTGGCGGCTGTTCTTCGCCTGGCCGCCGGAAGTTCGCCGAAGCAGTTCATTTGTCGCCGGTGAACGGTATCCGCAAATGAGGTGCACTGGCTCCTTGGAGCCAAGCTCTTCGTGCAGTTCCCAAATGATGTCGATCAGGGCGGGGTCTATCCGGATTTCCCGGTTCTGCCGCCAGTCCCGCATGAAGTGGTTGAGCTGCTGCAACCCCTCCAGGACGTACTGCCCATTCCGCTTGAAGGTCACAGTGACCGTTTCCTGCGTATGGATATTATACATCGAAATGGTGCGATCCTCGGCCGACGAAGGAGTAGTCAGCATCATGAAGATCGTTACGCACACGCCTACCAACCGAGCCAACACGCGGCCCGGGACGCCGAACAGTACTGATTTCACAATTGTACCCTTTGATACGCAACGAGGAACCGTGTTTCCCGTTTTGATACGCCGCACAAGGGAAGAACGCGGGACTACACGTCTACGTAGGTAACCTGATTTGGTTAACAAATCGTTAGGTGCGAATTGCGAGAAAAACATGGCGGCCCCTCCGAGGGGCTGGACATTTTTGCATCGCGCAAACCAAATCGCTGAGTCTCCTGCATAAATCGGAAGACTGTGGATATTTTGAGCGGCGGTGGAAACGGTGCGGACGCAAAAGCCAACCTTAAACAAAACGTTAAAGGGGAAAGCATATTCCTGATCTCACCCCATTTTGCGATGCTTTACATCGGCGTGGCTGTTGACCGGCTGGCGTAAATAGCCAAATCCATACCCAAACGGATCCGGAGGAAGGACGCACGGATGAGAGGGCTTTTTCATCGTTCAATGGTCATGCCGGCGCATGCGCTCGAAGCGGGCAGCGGCTTTCTCGACGTTGCGCCCCGCAGCACCGAAGAAATGCCCGGCTGGAATTTGGGTGACCTCTATCCGGAAGGCGGCGCGGAGCTGAAATCGGACATCGAGCGCGCAGCACAAGGCGCGGCTCACTTTCGCGAGACCTATGCCACGAAGCTCGACGCTCTTGCGCGTGACAACCCGGCGGAGCTTGCAAAGGCCCTCGCCTCTTATGAGGCCCAATCCGATCTCATGGGCCGCATCGGCTCCTATGCCTATCTCAGTTATGTGACCAATACGATGGACCCGGCTCGCGCCAAGCTTTTCGGCGATGCCCAGGACAAGCTCACCACCATCAGCACACAGCTGCTTTTCTTCGAGCTGGAATTGAACCGCATCGATGACCCCGTCATGGACGCGGCCCTGAAGAACGAGGCGCTGGCTTACTACAAGCCCTGGCTGACGGATTTGCGCAAAGAGCGGCCTTACCAGCTCGCCGACGACATCGAGAGGCTGTTCCACGAGAAGGCCATGACCGGCCCCGCTGCATGGAGCCGTCTGTTCAACGAGACTTTGACGGGTCTGCGGTTCGAGGTTGATGGCGAAACGCTCACCCTTGAACCGGCGCTCAATCTCTTGAGCGATTCAAATCCTGAAAAGCGCGCTGCCGCCGCTGATGCGCTTGCCAGGGTGCTCCAGGGCAATGTGCGGCTGTTCACGCTGGTCATGAACACGCTCGCGAAGGACAAGGAAATTTCCGACCGCTGGCGCGGCTTTCCCGATGTGGCGTCCTCGCGGCATCTGGCGAACCGGGTCGAGCCCGAAGTCGTGGATGCGCTGGTGAAGGCGGTCCGCGACAGCTATCCGCGCCTCTCCCACCGCTATTACGCGCTGAAAGCCAAATGGCTGGGCATGGATAAGCTGAACTATTGGGACCGCAACGCCCCCATCAGCCGCGATCCCGAGCCCGTCATCGAATGGAAGGATGCGCGCGGCACTGTCATCCAGGCGTACCACCGCTTTTCGCCGCGCATGGCCGAGATCGCGGACGGCTTCTTCGTGAAGAACTGGATCGATGCGCCCGTGCGCGAGGGGAAGTCGCCCGGCGCCTTCTCGCATCCCACGGTGCCGTCGGCGCATCCCTACATCATGATGAACTATCTCGGTAAGCCGCGGGATGTGATGACGCTCGCCCATGAACTCGGCCACGGCGTCCATCAGGTGCTTGCCAATGCGCAAGGCGCGCTGATGGCCTACACGCCGCTCACGCTGGCCGAGACCGCAAGCGTGTTCGGCGAGATGCTGACCTTCAAGGCGCTGCTCAACCAGACGCAAAATCCGCGAGAGAAGAAAGCGCTGCTCGCCCAGAAGGTCGAGGACAAGATCAACACCGTGGTCCGGCAGATTGCCTTCTACCAGTTCGAGCGGCTCGTGCATCAGGCGCGCCGCGAGGGCGAACTCACATCCGACAAGCTCGCCGAATTCTGGCTCAGCGTTCAGGGCGAAAGCCTAGGTCCGGCGATCACGCTGAACGATGGTTACGAGAGCTACTGGACCTATGTCTCGCATTTCGTCCATTCGCCGTTCTATGTCTACGCCTATGCCTTCGGCGATTGCCTTGTGAATTCCCTATACGCCGCCTACGAGCGCGCGCCTGAAGGTTTCGAAAACCGCTATCTCGACATGCTCCGCGCAGGCGGAACCAAGCATCACAAGGAGTTGCTGGCGCCGTTTGGCCTCGACGCGACCGATCCCGGCTTCTGGGCTATGGGTTTGAGAGTGATTGAGGATATGATCACCGAGTTGGAAGCGCTCGAAGCGTGAGGTGTAATGCAAGATAAGCCAGAGAACCCGGAGTTCGAAACGCCGTCGTTTCAGCCCGAGGATCGTGAAGGCAACCGCTTCTCCCGGCGCGTCCAGCGTTATGCGCGGGTGGGCTCGAATGTCGGGGGCATCGCGGCACGGATCGGCGCGAATTACCTATTAGGCTCTGGCACCGACCGTCAGAAGAATGCGTCGCAGCTTGCTGCGGCGCTCGGCGGCCTGAAGGGGCCGCTGATGAAGGTGGCGCAGCTCATCTCCACCATCCCAGATGCGATTCCGCCGGAATACGCCGCCGAGCTTGGCCAGCTTCAGAATATGGCCCCGCCAATGGGTTGGCCCTTCGTGAAGCGCCGCATGGCCGCGGAACTGGGGCCGGACTGGCGTGCGAAATTTTCAAGCTTCGGCGAGCAGGCCGCAGCGGCGGCTTCGCTCGGCCAGGTTCACAAGGCCACGAGCCTCGATGGCTGCCCGCTCGCGGTGAAACTCCAATACCCGGAAATGCAGTCGGCGGTGGAAGCGGACCTCAATCAGCTTCGAATGGTGATGAGCATCTACAAGCGGATGGATGCGGCGCTTGATACGTCGGAGATCGTCGGCGAGATCGGTGCGCGCCTTCGCGAGGAACTCGACTATGACCTCGAAGCGCGTCACATGGCGCTCTATCACCACATCTTCAAAGACGCCCCCACCATCCTTGTGCCGGAGCTTCTGCCGGAGCTTTCCACGAAGCGCCTTCTGACCATGACGTGGCTCGAAGGCGGCAAGCTCTTGAACTACAAGACGCGCCCGCTTGAGGAGCGGAACGTCATCGCAAAGGCCCTCTTCCGCGCGTGGTGGTATCCCTTCAGCCATTACGCCGTGATCCACGGCGATCCGCATCTCGGCAATTACACCATCTTCGAGGAAGACGGCCGCGCTGCGGGCATCAACCTTCTCGATTACGGCTGCATCCGCACTTTCCATCCGAAATTCGTGGGCGGTGTGATCGATCTCTATCACGGCATCCGCACCAACGACCGCGCGCTCATCGTGCACGCCTACGAGACGTGGGGTTTCCGCGGCCTGTCCAACGATTTGATCGATGTGTTGAACATCTGGGCGGGCTTCATCTACGGCCCGCTCCTCGACGACCGCGTGCGCCCGGTGGCGGACGGCGTCGCGCCGAACGAATATGGCCGGCGCGAAGTCTACCGCGTCCATATGGGCTTGAAGGAGAAAGGCCCCGTGAAGGTGCCGCGCGAATTCGTGTTCATGGACCGGGCCGCGATCGGCCTCGGCGCGGTATTCCTGCATCTCGCAACGGAGATGAATTTCTATCGCGTCTTCAACGAGGTCATCGAGGACTTCAAGCTCGAGGAGATCGAGGGGCGCCAGCGCGAAGCTTTCGCTGCCTGCGGAGTGCCGATGCCGCAGTAGCAGCCATACAGATTCTTCCGGACGCGCCAGGGGATCGCCGCCCCCATGGTTCGAAAAGCTCGCCATGAGGCTAAGCCGTCGAAATCGCTCCACCTCATCCTGAGCTTGTCGAAGGATGAAGCCTGGATTTCCGCCTTTTTCAGCATCCTGTTAGGCAGAAAGCGGCTGTTTCAGAACCTGCCCTGCCTTCAGAACCGAAGCATGTGCCCTCCATGGCCAGGCCGCATGCTCTGATTTTCCGTCGACACTTTTCTCGTTGGAGTTATTGGTTCTGATAGATGTCAACAGACACACTATTTTGTATGATCGTTCCACCGACATTTTGCGAGGCTACAATCTTGTGCGTCCCTACAATACTGGGAGGGAGTTGGACGGTTGTGCTAAAGATTGTCGGCGAGCCAGCCGCGGCGGTTGATGCAAGCTTGGAGCCTGCAGCCGTATCCAATGTTATCTCCACAGTTCCGGCCTGGAAACCCTCGCCCCGGAGAACGACTGGTCCGCCCACCGGCTCGCGCGCACTGGTTAATGCTACATTCGTGTTTGGGGCCAAGATTTGGAGAAGTGGCGTGAATTGGTTCGGGGCCACGACAGTGATCGGCAACGTCGCCAGGATCACCCCTCCACTGCTTGCGTTGAGACTGTAACGACCCGGCGGAACCGTCGACGCGATTTGGATCTGTGTCGATGGTATTGCTCCGTTTGGGGCGACTTGAGCTACGCCCTCTGAAAAGCTCAAGGGACGGTGTCCAGGGAGAGGCCGAATTCTCCTCATCTAAGGTTAGGTCCACGGATGTCAATTGGGCCGATCCATTCGTGAAACTGACTGGGTTGCTCCATAAAGTGCAGAGAACGTCATCGCAATCACGAACCTTAAACACGTAGCTCGTATTCGGGACGAGGTTCGACACTGTGAAGCTGGTGCGGGCCTCGCGAACACTGGCCAATTCGGCTTCATCGCTGGAGGGCACACCCTCAATTTCAAAATGTGTGAGCTTCGCAGAGGTGCTGTCCTTCCAGTTCAGGTCGACGGAATTGAATAGAAGATTTGGGTGGAAACTGGACCCGGTTATAGAGAAGCTTTGCCCCGGCTGCACCAGAGCCCGGGAGCTACTGAGCATTGGCGGGAATAAAGACGGAGAATTGGACACCAGTGTGAGGACCGGCGCAACATTGAGGGGCGAGTTGTCTGTCAACTCTACGGATTTTAGCCATGTATTGTAGAAGTATTCAGCACCATTCTTAAAATAGGTGGGTATTATGATCGACCCTGCGTTGCGATTTCTAAAATTGTCTCCTGGAGCTGCTTCAGCGTCAAGTATGAACTCGGGGAGCAGCCCATAATGGGCGACCCCATCCGTGTTGTAGTCCCAGGTTTTGCTACCAAGAGAGCTCCTTGGAAACGAAGCATTGTAAGCGATCTTCGAGCCGGATCGCGGCGGCATCCCCATCCACAGCCCGTTTGTGTCTGTCCCAAGCCCAACCGCCAAGTCCCCCAGCGCCGCTTGACGTGCGGGAATATTCGTAGCCATGACGTCGATGACACGAGAGGCGGCCTTTTCCCAATCCCAAGCGTTGAGGGTGCCAGTCCCGATCCCTGCCATCCCGTGAAGAGCTGCGATCCTCAGGTAGATCTCTGGACTTGGCGATCTCTCGTCGGCGCCCGGCCCGGTCATTTCGCGCATGAGGCTATGGCCGCTGTTCATGGGATAGCCCCCACGAGGATGGGATTTAGCCACCTTGAGGGCGGCCTTCTGCGTATCCTGCGACATATGATCGATGTCGATAAGCATGCCACGCTTCATCAATTCTTCGAGCAGGATCTTGCCGTTCGGCGTAAGGGGCTGCGCGTTCACATAGCCTAACCCGGCCGGGTTACAGGAGGGTGGCGGAGGGGGCGGAAAGGCGAGAAGGGAAGGGTTCCCGAGCTTAATGATCTCGACGGCTGCTATACCCATATCAAACGAGAAAGTGTATTGGTGAGAAATATTATCGGCTTTGCTGGAACATTTAAGATTCTCAATAATGACCTGTTTCCAAATAGTTTGATAGATTAAAATCATCTTCATAAACAGCTGTTCCACCAAATGGATTGTCAATTATATGAACTGGGAAAACATAACGCACCCCTTCATCGAATAACCTTTGCACTTCATCACTGATTTCTTTTTGTGCCAGTGGATTAACCGTGTGCAGGTTTCCAATGTTGTCAATTTCCACTCCGACAACAATTGCAAGTTTATTGGCTTGATTGATACGAACAAGATCCTGCGGCGTAAAAGCGACCTCCATAAAATCGTTGTGGCGGCCAACAAAGGACTTAATTTCCGCAATTTGCATATCGGCTGAAGACTTATCGTCGGTGGCAAAATCACCCGGCCCCGCGACCGTATCGCCCAAGGTCTTATTGTTCACGGCCAGCGCGACCATGACTCTCAGGCCACTGTCATACGCCCTCTTGATCCAATCAACCCACATCCTCTGGTGAGTGACATCGTTCCACTTAGGCCAGCTTCCGAAATCGTCCGCTCCAGTGCAGCCGTCGCAAGAAGGATCATTCGCTTTGAGTTTTTGTTGCAGCACGTGGATGATCTTGGCCCGAATGTAATCGCCACATGGGTTGTCCGTGCCCAAGCCACCATGGACGGAATTGTCGTTTCCCAGCGCCTGCTCCATGCTTCCGGCACGCACGTTTTGGTTGCAGCTGGGGTCCCTCGGGAGAAGCGCCCCTACATCGACCCCCCCGTAAATAAGTTTTCCACCGAAGCCCAGGTTGGACAGTGGGTGTGCGTGAAGGTCCACATACCCCGAAAGCGAAGGCCACCCAGGGCTTTGCGAATGAGCTGCGCCGCTTGACAAAACCATCGCTGCCAAGACGAGGTGTGCACATTTCCAGCACGCTAGATGCATTTTTTCCTCCCTTTTCCGTCGCCGCCCCTCACAAAGTCCCCAATAGCAGCTGCCTGTTTCGCCATGCCCATATCAAATGCTGCACGCATTCCTTATCGGGGCGATTTTTTGATTAGCACTTTTTTTAGATATCATGCTCTGAAAGTAACTATAATGCCTCATCTAAATGAGCGACTTCCGATCAATTATTTGTTAAATAACAATATAAGCGCAGCTTTTCTGGTAATAACTCCGGTATGTTAGCCAAGTTATCTCCTTGAGCTCGCATTCGCTGCTTTCATCCCAGGCGTGGAAAGTATGATGGCTATCGTGATGGTGAGTTCGGTTCCGGCGGTGCAGCCGCCTATATACTCAATTTGAGACTTACGGTTTCGTTCCTCGACCCGGAGCAGTTGAACGGGACTCTTACGCTGCAGTCTGCGTAAGGCCTGCGATATCCGCGTTCGCTGACGAGCCAGCGAACCTGCCTGGCGGAAGCAATAAGAAACCTTAGCGGCAAACCTCGCTATGCCGCACGATGTGAAACGTGATATTTGAGGAGAACATATTTTCAATTTAGGATAAAATGGCTGTGTTGCGTCCTTTTGCCCTCCTGATGCTCTCCACGCTCGCCGCATGCGCGACCGCAGGCACAACCGCGCCCGAGAGACAGTTCGTCCTCGCCGAGCCGGGCAAGTACAAAACCGAAGCAGAAAAGGAGCGGACGGTGCTAATCGCGCAAAATGACTGTAAAGTCAAAGCGATGGCAGCGAGTGCGGCACTTGAGAAATCCATCGTCTCCGAGCGCAATAGCATGGAGAATTTGGCCCGGGCGCGTGAAAAAGGAGCTGAGATGTACACAAGTTCCTTTACGCTTTGCATGCTCAATGCGGGCTTTGCACAAAGATAGAAACAACTTGTGCTGCGCCGGGCTAAACGATTTGTCATTCGCCCGCGCGCTTTTGCGTCTTGACTACATGCTTCGTACACATCAGGATGCGGCAATTTGCGGAAAGGGCGGGTCCGCGGATTGGCGCGGCACGAGCAGGAGGTGTGCGCCCGATAGAAAAGGGGGAAGAACGCAAGGGGTAGATGATGAACGATGGGATTTCGCTGGAGATGCTTGCCTTCAATTTGAAGCTGTTGGGCAGAAAGAGCCGCAAAAAGGTTCTCATCAGCGCAGGCAAGACCGAAGACAAAAAGCGGATGTTGCCTGCAATTCAACAGTTTCTAGAACTTGAAGTTGATATTTACTCTACACCAGGGACCCATATATTTCTCGCCGCACGCGGCATAGAAAGCACCGAAATTCACAAAATTAACGATCGGCGCTCGCCAAATATCCTCACATTTCTCAACGAAAACCGCTTCGATCTCGTCATCAACGTCTTGACAGGGGACAACGACTACGACGAGGCCTCGGACGCCAAGCTGATCCGCAAGCTTTGCATCGAAAACGGCATCCCGCTGATTACCGATTGCGATGTCGGCATCGCCACGCTGCAGCAGATCATTAGCGATACCAGCAAGGGCACGTTCCGCTACAAGCTCGCCGACAATTCACAGCCATGGAACCTTCAGCTCCACTTCATGGAAGCTGTTGAGAAGCAGGGTGGCATCGCAAATCATCATGCCCACTTCGACAAGGCCTACCTCATAAACTTGGAGAACCTGCGCCTGAGCCAGGTCGACATGCAGAAGAAGTGGGAGATCTACCGCTACCTCAAGGAAAACTATACTTACGACGATCTCGTCGAGCGCATCAGCCGCGGGCTTGAGACTATGATCAAGCAGGGCGTGACTTACTGCCGCACGATGGTCGACGCTGACAGCACGGTCGGGCTGCTGCCGATTAAGGCGGCGGTCGAGGTGAAGAATCGCTACGCGGACAGGATTGCTTTCGAGGTCGGAGTCCAGCCGCTCCAGGGCGTGCTCGATCCTGCCTCGTATGAACAATATGCCGAGGCTTGCGCGATGGCGGACTATTGCGGCGGCCTTCCCTCCCGCGACCGGCCACGCCCCGAAGCGCACCTTGATATCGTCCTGGACCTCGCGAAGAGGCTTGGGAAGCCCGTTGACGTGCATGTCGATCAGGAAAACAACCCGCTCGAAAACGAGACGGAGTTGCTTGCGGCAAAGACCATCGAGCATGGCATGCAGGGGCGGGTCTTCGGCATTCACGCCATTTCCGTCGGCGCAAAAGACGAGCGCGAGCAGGATCGCATCATTGCTAAAATCCTTGAAGCCGACATGGGCATCGTGGTCTGCCCCTCGGCCGCACTCAGCATGGCGAAGCTGCAGATGACGGCACCGCTGCACAATTCCATCGCGCCCTTCCCCAAGCTCTGGCAGGCGGGCGTGCGCTGCTATCTCGGAGTGGACAACATCGCCGATCTCTTCATGCCGATGGTGGACGGCGACATCTGGACCGAATGCCGGATGATGATGGAAGCCTGCCGCTTCTACGACATCAACACGGTGGCGAAATGGGCCTGCGCCAGGCCGATCCCGATCAAGGCGCAGCCCGCCTCGCTCGCCGCTTAACCTCTACCAGACGACACGCCCGTCTTATGTCGATCCAGCCGGCTCAGTCTGAGCCGGCAAGGGCGCTTTTTTGTTCTCGCCGGGCAGGACGGCTTCCGCATTCGGCTTCTTGCGGAGATGCGGCAGTGTGCTCTTGACGCCGGATGAGCAATGGCGTTTTTATGGAAGAACGTGGTCCTTTGCCGGCCGGCTTGCAGCCACGATAAACAATTCGCTAAAAGGCCGTCAGCCCTCCGGCGCGGCTTTTTCGATCGCCCTTAAGGAGGGGAAATGTCAGACAAAGACGGCTTCGCAAACCTTCATCCCGATACGCTTCTCGTTCACGGCGGCACGCTCCGTTCGTCCTTCGGCGAAACGTCCGAGGCGCTGTTCCTGACCTCGGGATACGTCTACAACAACGCTGCCGAGGCTGAGGCGCGTTTCAAGAACGAGGTCGACGGCTACACCTACAGCCGTTTCGCGAACCCGACGAACACCATGTTCGAGACGCGCATGGCCCTTCTCGAAGGCGCGGAGGCCGCACGTTCGACTGCGACGGGAATGGCGGCAGTCTCTTCGGCGCTCTTGGGATACTTGAAGGCGGGCGATCACGTCGTCGCGGCCAAGGCGCTTTTCGGTGCGTGCCGGTTCGTGATCGAGGAGTTGCTGCCGCGGTTCGGCATCTCATCCACCTTGGTGGACGGGCGCGATCTTTCCGCTTGGCGAGGGGCCATCCGCGACAACACCCGCGTGCTTTTCTGCGAAAGCCCAACGAACCCAACGCTCGAACTTGTCGATCTCGCCGCGGTGGCTGCCATCGCGAAAAGCGCTGGCGCGCTGCTCATGGTCGACAATGTGTTTGCCACCCCGATGCTGCAAAAGCCGCTCCAGCTCGGCGCGGACGTAGTGATTTATTCCGCAACGAAGCATATCGATGGGCAGGGCCGCTGTCTCGGCGGCGTGGTCCTGTCAAGCACCGCCTTCGTCCAGGACCATCTTCAGAATTATTTGAGGCAGACTGGCCCCTCGCTCAGCCCCTTCAATGCTTGGGTGCTGTTGAAAGGGCTTGAAACGCTTCCGGTCCGCGTCGAGCGGCAGACGGCAAGCGCCGCAAGGATCGCCGATTTCCTGGCGGAACGTCCCGAGGTCGAAGGCGTCATGTATCCCGGTCGCGCCGACCATCCGCAGCGGGCCATCGCCGAAAAGCAGATGACGGCGGGCGGTCCGTTGGTCGCGTTCCACCTTCGCGCGGACAAGGCTCAAACCTTCCGCTTCATGGACGCGCTGCGCATCATCAAAATATCGAACAACCTTGGCGACGCAAAAAGCCTCATCGCGCATCCGGCGACAACCACGCATCAGCGGCTTAAGGATGAGGCGAAGGCGGAGTTGGGGATCACATCGGGCACGGTGCGTCTCTCCGTCGGGCTGGAGCACGCGGACGACCTGATGGCGGATCTCGCGCAAGCGCTTTCAGGAACCTTCGCGCGCCGGTAAAGTCTATACTGGCAGCCCTTTGGAGAGCCGCCTTGGCTCAGCTTTATACGATCGGCCACTCGAACCGGCCCTTGGACGAGTTCCTCCGGCTTCTTCAGGAATCCGGCGTGGATCTCGTTATCGATGTGCGCACGATCCCCAAATCGCGGCACAATCCGCAATTCAACGCCGATGCGCTGGAGCATGCGCTGCACGGCGCGGGCGTTGTCTACAGCGGATCCCCGACCTCGGAGGGCTGCGGAGCAGGCGCAAGGATCAAGGCCCGTCTCCCAATGGCTTCTGGGAGAACGAGAATTTCCGCAACTACGCCGATTACACCGCCACGCCGGCCTTCAAGACCGGCCTCGATGAATTGCGCCGCATCGGCGAGGCAAAAACTTGCGCCATCATGTGCGCAGAGGCCCTCTGGTGGCGCTGCCATCGCCGGATCATCACCGACTATCTTCTCGCCGCAGGCGATGCGGTGACCCACATCATGGGTGAGGGCAAGCAGGAACCTGCGCAGCTCACGGAGGCTGCCATCATCGGGCGGGACGGCGTCATCACCTACCCCGCGGCGCAAGGGGATCTTTTGCTGTAGGTGTGCGCAGTTCGCCAGGACTGTTGCAAACCGCGCCGCCAGTGATAATGTAAGTGCAACGCGGGTGTAGCTCAGCCGGTAGAGCATCAGCTTCCCAAGCTGAGGGTCGCGAGTTCGAACCTCGTCGCCCGCTCCAATAAAATCAAGGGTTTAAGCCGAAAAATTCAAGGTTCCCGTTCCGCAAGATAGCCTCTGCGGAACGTCAGCGGAACGGGAGCTCCATTCGGGGTATGTCAACCTGACGCACCTCGAAATGGGCTTTATCGCGGCTCGAATTTTGTGTTTGCGCAAGACGCCGCAAAAACCGCCGATGCGGATTTGTCTCTAGACCCGGGTCCAGACAAAGGCACAGACCTATCTCCATCGCAGACCTCAAGCCATCAGAAAAACTGCGTTTTCATCCTTCTCCGCAAGGCGGCCCCTCACCGGATGGATACGAATTAGCCCGGTAAACGCTCAAGTAAAGCCTTAAGCTTGCGCTGGTACTCCTCGATGGCGGCGAGCAGCTTCCAGATTTCGGGCGCCTCTGCTGATGGCGCGCTTTGCCCTGACAGCCAGAGCTTGAACAGCCCGCCCAGCCTGCCCTGATCGGCGTTCACCTTAAGGAGGGCGAGAATCGCCTTCGTGATCCAGGGTCGAGTGCGGCTGAAATCCAAGCCCGAGATTGCGGAGGTAAGCGGACACCGACAGGCCGGTGGCCGCAGCGCGCATTTCGATGTCCGCGCGTTCGCGCTCGGAGACAAAAACCTTGAGCGGCCAATACCTGTCACGGCTCTCCTCCATCTTCCCTGCCGGCATGGC
>CAWHYO010000006.1:0-69649 GCA_963833565.1 uncultured Alphaproteobacteria bacterium | reverse complement strand
CGCGGTCTTTTCGCCCTGATCGCGAGCGCGGGCACTGTTGCTGCTGAAGGCGCTCGCCGTTTTATCATCGGAAGCGCTCGGGCATCTGCGGATTATTGGCCGGGTTGGTGTCGTGCTTTGTCAGGCGCGAGACGATTTCGCCGCCGAGAAGAGGCTGCAGATCGGTCTCCAGCGCCTCCGCGAGGTCCTTCGCGTAAACCTCGTCGCCGTTCACATAGAGCGTGAAGACCTTGGCGTGTTTCGCCTTCTTGACTGGGTCCTCAATGGTCGCCTTCGTCCACTTATAGAGCGGGAACTTATCCGCGCCGTGCTTCTCGGCTTCCGCGACATAGTCCGAGAAGGCGTCGAACACCGATTTCATGGAGGTGTTGTGCCTGGCGAGAACCTCGGCCAGCGGCTTCAAGGCAGGATCTTCCGGTTTGCGCCGCGCGAGATCGGCAAAAGCATCATTGAGATAAATCCGGATCTGATACCGCAGTTTTTCATCCATGGCTGAACTCCGTCGCTCGCAGGCCGTCGCCGAATTGCCCTGATGTGATGTCGCGGGGAAAGATGCGCAACGCCGCGTTTTCCTTTATATGCCTCTTATGGCTTGGCAAGGGCGATCATGGACCACGACAGCTATCCCGACAGTTACATCGCCGGCATTTTGCAGGATGCGAAGAGCTTTGCGATTGTAGGCGCGAGCGCGAACACGCGGCGGCCGAGCTACTTCGTACTGAAATATCTCATCGCCAAGGGCTATCGGGTTTTCCCGGTCAATCCAGGTCAGGCGGGCGGCGAAATCCAGGGCCAAAAGGCTTTTGCGCGGCTCTCCGATCTGGAAGAGTCCGTTGATGTGGTCGACATCTTCCGCAATGCGGCCGCCGCGCTCGGGATCGTGCGCGACGCGATTGCGCTGAAGGACAAGCTCGGCATCAAGGTGATCTGGATGCAGCTTGGCGTTCGCAATAACGAGGCGGCCATGCTCGCCGAGGACGCAGGCCTCAAGGTTGTCATGAACCGCTGCCCCAAGATCGAATACGGGCGGCTGTCGGGCGAGATCGGGTGGGTGGGTGTCAACAATGGGCTCATCTCGAGCGAAAAGCCGGTCATGCTCGGCAAGGGCGTTCAGCAGCTCTCAATTCGCAGGCCCAAAGCCTGAGCCCAGGCCTTGCTACCGGCAAGCCGCGGAGCAGTCGGCATTGTGGTTCGTCAAACACGCCAGGCAGTGAGCCGACCTCAAGCTTTCCGAGATTCGCATCGGTTCGTGATGTGGAAGAGGAGGCCAGCCGAACCATATGTAGGATTGAACGTCTCGCTGCGCCGGTTTTGACGCGCTGGCCAGCCTTCGCTGTTCCGGCCTGGGAAAATTCAGTTCCTGTTTCGGCTGCACAGCCGTGCTCTTTCGAGAAAGGGACGCATAACGTTTGGCGGCCGGCCGAACATGCTCCGGCGGCTTATGCCCGGCGGGCGCTTCCGGTTCATTCACCGCTTGCGGAGGAAGGTAATCGCGATCATCGGGTTGGACAGACGATGTCACGCCCGGCGGCGTCACATCTGGCTTGGACGCCTGCTCCTGCGGGCGAGGAGCGGAGGTTGGCGCGATGTCCTGAGTCTCGGGTGCGCCTTGTGGCTCTGGGGTCGACGCAGTTTTATTTTCGAGGCGATCCGTTCCTCGTAATGCGGCGGGTGTCGAGGCTCCCATCCACGAGGATATGATCATGAAGCCGGCAAGGCCTGCTAAGAGAATACCGCCCCCGAAGCCGATGGTGCGAATACGAGCCGCGCGCGCGGCTCCAGCCTCCGTTTGTCTTCCCCGGTCATCGATGTAGCCTTGATCGTAAGCTTTCCGCCTTTTCGGATTGCGGAGAATTACGGCCGCGTTGAAGATTTCCGTGAACGCGAGGTGCATCACGTCATCGACATATGCACCCCCGGGCCGGTAGGTCTGCTCCAAGACTTTGTATGCCGACTCGATGTCTTGTGCGGATGCGTCGGGAGAAACGCCGAGTTTGGCATAAAGCGTGTTGGAATAGGTGCGCGGCAATGCCGGGTGATCCGATCCAGGGTTGCGCCGGCTGCCGCGCAGCTATGCTCGCGATGCCGCTCGGCAATACGCGGCAACAATTGCCGACGATTTTGGGTTGCTCAAAAAAGTGTAACAAAAAGTCTCCCGGTTTGGCGGAACTGAGATGCTGTCCGACTGATTGAATAGAGGATGGAAAGGACGCGGCTCATTCACCTTGGCATGTCTGCCCTAGCCCTCATATGTGGCCCAGGGGAAGTTCATACCGCCTGCGTGGGAGAACTATCGGAGCGAGCGCTTCGGTTACAGCCTTCTTGTTCCGGCGAGCGTGTTCGAACAGCGGTCCGAAACTTCGGATGGACGAAGTGTGGAATTTAGGTCGAACAACGGGCTCGTGAAGCTGAAGGCACTCGCCGCTAACAATACCGATAATATCAGCCTGGGTGATTGTCGCGCTGCTATCCTGCGCGAGCTTTCCGGAGGCAGCAGGCTCAGTTACGCCCGATGGGCCAAAGCTGGTTCGTTCTTTCCGGCGCGCGCGGCGATAGCATCTACTACCAGAAAGTGATTTTCACCTGCGGCGGCCGTGTCATCGACGCTTTTGCCCTGCCGAGCAACGCCGACTCGAATTCGATCGTCTTGTCACGACGATCGAGAAGAATTTTCACCCCACCGTCGGACCCGATTGTTTTCGCTGAGCCCTTGCTGGCTGCTGAAAAAGCCATGCTACCCATGGCCTCATGTGAACCAGCCGAACCGCGACAGGCTCATCATCAGGTTAACCCGGGAAACGCTCATCTTCATCCTGAGCTTGTCGACGGATGAGGACGGGTTCCACGGTTTTTCAGCAGCCTTCGAGAGCCGCGCGCTCGCGGGGAGCGAGGCGGACGTCTCGCTTCCGCTCGTCTTCACTGCCTGTTCTTCGACATCCCGCCGCCGCGTGTCTGGCTTCCGGCGTTTCTATTGCGTGCCGTGCGCGTTCCCCGCTTGCTCTCGTCGCCCATGGCGAAACGCCCGCGATAGCGGTCCCGATCATGTTCACGTCTCACGCTGTAATAGCGGGGGTTATCGTAGTCTTTGCCTCCGGCGTAACCGACGCCAGTTCTGAGGAAGTATCCAGCCGGATCGCTGTATCTATAATGGTCAAAGGCTTTGGCCGAGCGTCCTCGCATGCTGTTGTGCCTGCCGCGAGACATTGTCTGATCGTCCCGGTCTTGCATCCTGCCGGATGGCGAGGAGCCTTGCTGCATTCCCTGCTGTTTGGCCATCGCTGGGAACGCCAGGGCGGCAGCTGCCACCAGGCTAAAGATGATCCTTTTCATGGTTTCCTCCCAAAAAGGTGTTAGGCTTAAGGAGAGAAACGCGCCTTTTCGCCACTCGTTGTAGCTTTGAGAGCCGGGCGATTGCAAAAGCCGCTCCTCGTTTTTTCTTTGCTTGCGTCTGCTTGCCAGATCCCCCACGACTGTCAGTATTGATAAGCGGCCGTGTGCGTCGGTGATCGGCACACGAGCCAGAAAGCACTTGTTTATATGATGCCGCAAATCCCGCCGCACCAGCCCCCTGCAACGCCTCTGGCGAGGAAATTGGCGGCGCGGATCGCCTCCACCGGCCCGATCACGCTTCACGATTATATGGAAACGTGTCTCTACGATCCGGAGCACGGGTATTACCGCAAGAAGAATGCTATCGGGCAAAGCGGAGACTTCATTACTGCCCCTGAGATATCGCAGGTTTTCGGCGAACTGATCGGCCTGTGGGCTGGGGAGGTGTGGCGGCAGATGGGTGAGCCGCCCAGCGTCAGGCTTCTGGAACTGGGACCTGGGCGCGGGACGCTGATGGCTGATGCGCTCAGGGCTCTGCGGGTCGTGCCGGGCTTCCTCGAAGCCGTCTCCGTGCATCTTATTGAAACTTCGCAGACCTTGCGGGAAACGCAGCAGGCACTCCTTGCGCCGGCTGCGGCTCCGATCTTCTGGCACGAGGATTTCGCCCCCGTGCCGGATGGCCCTGTCATATTGATCGCGAATGAGTTCTTTGATTGTCTGCCCGTGCAGCAATTCGTGTTCGACGCTACGACTGGCGGATGGCGCGAGCGGATGATCGCGTTCGAGGATGGCGCTTTCGGGTTCGCCCTCAGCCCGCGCTCGGAGACTCGGGAGGGCTTCAGTTCTACCGGCGCAAATGGAACCGAGGATGGCGCGATCCTCGAACAGCGGCCTGGGGTTCCCGGCATCATAAAGGTTTTTGCGGCGCGTTCGCCTTTTGCGGCTCTCATTATCGATTACGGCTATGCCCGCGTCTCTTTCGGCGACACGGTGCAAGCCGTCAAGGGTCACCGTTTCACCGGTCTATTTGACACGCCGGGGGAGAACGACCTCACGGCTCATGTCGATTTCGTTCGGCTCAAGCAGGCCGCGGCGGACGCGCGTTTGAGGGCCTTCGGCCCTATGCCCATGGGGGAATGGCTTTTGAGACTTGGGCTAGAGACTTGCGTTAGCAAGCTCTTGAGCTGCGTTTCGGACGTTGAGGCCGAGGACCTGAGAAGCCGCATCGCTCGCCTTATCGATCCGGCACAGATGGGCGTATTGTTCAAGGTACTTGCCTTAACCAATGGCGTGCCGATGCCGCCACCCCCATTTTAGTAACCAACGGCTCAGATGTGTACGGGCGGCTAAGGCCATGGGCAATCTCAAGCAAGGCCTTTGCCCCATGCTCGTGATTTACGAGGCGACTGGCAGTGCGAGGACGCAGCGCTAAAAACCGCCTTCCGAGCCCGGCCTGGAATGCCATCGCGCCCAGGATATGCGCATCGGCGAGCCGGAGCGGCTAGGAAATCAGGCCCCAGCGGATAGCAAGCGCCACGGCTTGCGCGCGATTTGCTGCGCCAAGCTTGCGGTGCGCATTGGCGAGATGCTTGTCAGCCGTGTGTTCGGAGACGTGAAGAATGGCGCTGATTTCCCATTCGCTCTTGCCTTCGGCTGCCCATCTCAGGCATTCAACCTCGCGAGGCGTCAGGCTGGGGCATTGATGCCTTCTCCCGCTATTGCGAAGATCGACAGCCCGCCCGATTGCAAACGTACTGATCATGCTGATCATTCCGCGGGCCGCGGGAGGCATGTCGACCGCTTCGCCCCCTAGCGACACCGCCGCGACCGCGCCATCGAGCGTAATAAATGGTACGGTAAACCCGGCTCCAAGATTGAATTCCTGAGCCTCGCCAAACATCCTTTTGACGATTGCGGTGTCCTCTCTGCCGGCGAAGGGTGCAGCCTCGGACCATAGGAACGGAGCAAGATCGCGCTTAACGCGAAGAGCAACCGGGTCGATGTGAACGTAATCCTGGCCGACATAGCGGTCCATCCAACCGGCCGGATAAGCGGACACAAGAAGGTGATGTTCCTGCAAATGCTCTTTGGGCGACGGAAGAGCGCCCACAATCATTGAAGTGAGACCGTAGCGGCCAGTAAATCTCGTGAGCGCGTCGCAGATCCCCTGCGGAGTGGCTGCCCGGTTGAGCCTGTCGATCACTTCGTAGGTTTGATCCAGCTTGACGCGCATCACTCATCAAGAGCCAAGCTGAGATTGACTCCTCCGCCACCAAACAATCTAAAAAACTTACTTACTGGTACTCATCTCTGCAACCTGGAATACGACGCAGCATATAAAGAAACGCGCATATGCCGCGCGCCGGACCTGGGGCTCTGCCGCATCTCGGGCTTTAACTGCACGAGTTAGAGATCGACGAATACGCCCGCCAACTGGCCTTATCCAAAGTCAGCCGCCCTCAGAGGACACGAAGAGAGCTTTCGTGCCGAACCCCCACAGCCAGCGCCGCCGCCATTCTGAGATCAGGCGCAAGCAAGATGTTGTCCTGTTCCTACCACAATGCAGGTTTTGATCACTGCAAAATGCAGATGAACTTACGGGCCTGAAAGCGCAATAGTCGGGCATCGTGTAATTGCCCGTTGCCGAATGTGTAGTGAAGGACACGGCGCAGCGGCAAATTTCTCAAGGCTCGCTTCGTGATGAAGCCTTTCTCCCAAATCAACAAAAATTAAAAAAAGAGGTGGCATACAGCCTATTCAGAGAATATAGAGCATGCTAGTTTTCTATATCGACAGAGAAGGAGGAGCCCCATGCCGCAAGCAAAGCGTGCTTCCAGAGGTAAGCGTTCAAAAGAGGCCTTATCCGTTTTGAGCCTCGCAGGAATTTCCTTGGCTGCGACAACGGCGGCCACAACGAATGAATTGCTGGCGGGCATGCCGTCGCCGGCCTCGGCGCCCGTGCAAGCCTTCACCATGGGCGAGGAAGAAATCTCCGACGTCACTTTGGCGACTTTCCGCCTCTTCGATAAGGAATCCGTCGATCAAGCGCGGTCCTTGCTTCATCTCACGGGATGCGGCAGGTGCGGCTGCGGCGGTGGGTGCCGTGGATGCGGCGGCGGCGGCAGATGCGGTGGCGGCGGCTGCGGCATAGGCAGATGCGGCGGGTGCGCGAGGTGCGGTGGTTGCGCCAGATGCGGCTGCGGCGGATGCGGCGGATGGGGCGGTTGCTGCCTGTCCTGGGGCGGGTGCAGACCCTGGTGCTAAGCACGAGCGTCCTTTAGGCGGCAAACACGAGTAGGCGGGGCCGGGTCAGTCAATTCTGATTCGGCCCGCGGTCTTTGTATCACCCCGCCCAAAGAATCTGGGAAAACGAGATCTCTGCGAGATTGAACGGCCCGGATATCCGGCGCATACAGGAACAACTCATAGCGAAGTTCTGGCGGTTGGGGCATAGCTGTTCGCGAACGCCAGCAAGGGGTATTTCCCGTCATGACAGTCGAGAACCGAGAGAACCTCCTGCCGGGGAACGGCAATCAGGTGCTCCAGTTTGCGCCGAACTTCACGGTTTATGCGCTTTCATCAGATACGCTGTGCCTCTATTCCGAGGATCGGAAGTTCCTTCTGCACGGCACACTTTATTGCGCGATCGCTGCGCTGATCGCAGAGGACGAAAGGAGTCCTCGGGACATCGTCAGCGTGCTTGAGCAATATTTTCCCGCTGAGCAAATCCACGAAGCCCTGAAGCGGTTGCTTGATCGCCGCTATGTCGTTCCCAAGTCGAAATCGACGACGGGCGCGGTGGCCGCCTATTGGGCAAGTCTGGGAGTGCCGCCGGATGAAGCGGACAAGAACCTTGACCAGTGCCGTATCCGCGTTCAGGCAATCGGGGTGGCGGGTGAGGCGGAACTGAGCGCAGCACTGAGCGAACTTGGTGCGCGTATCGTCAAGCGCTCCCCCAATCTCACGGTCACGCTGGTCAGCGACTACCTCGAAGAACCATTGGCCGATTTGAACCGGCGGCATCTGGCGGACGGAACACCCTGGATCCTCGCTCAGCCTTCCGGCATCTTCCCTCTGGTTGGGCCGGTCCTTACCCCAGGCAAAGGCGCCTGCTGGGTTTGTCTTGCGGATCGTATGAAGCGGAACCGCGAGGTCAGGGGCATGCTCAGCCGAAGCGAAGCTCGCCTCCTCACAGTCTCGCCTTTGGTTCAGCATGCGGTAGGACAGAGCGGTATTCAGGTTGCAGCGATAGAGATTGTGAAAGCGATCGCCAGCGGCTTCCGCACGGATTTGAGCGACCACATCGTAAGCCTCGATCTGACAGGCTCGAACATCGTCAGGCATTACGTCGCTGCCCGCCCTCAATGCCGGGCATGCGGCTCCGAAGAGTTGCGCGACCCCGGCCGGGCCCCTGTTCCTGTCGAGTTGAAGCCCGGCGGCCGGCCAGTCATGACCAGTGGCGGTTACCGCACAATGTCGTCGCGGGCAACAGTTGCCCGATACCGCAAGCATGTAAGCCCGCTCACGGGCGTGGTATCGCGTCTTGAGCGCGTCGAGACGGATCTGCCGCTTAATACGTCGTTTTTCGCCAAGCACAATTTCTCGGCGCCTTCCCGGACTGTCCATGAACTCAGGGGCGCGCTCGAGGGCAGCAGCTTCGGCAAGGGCAGCAACGCCGAGCAGGGAGAAGCCAGCGCGCTCATGGAAGCGATCGAGCGCTATTCCGGCGTCTTCCAGGGCGACGAGATCCGGATCACAAAGCGGCTCAAGGATTTCGCTCCGGGCGAGGCGATTTCACCGAACAGTGTCCTCAACTTCAGCGAGTCGCAATACAACCGAGGCTTGTCCGACATGCCCGGTCCGGACGACGAGCCCGTAAGCCCGTACCTCTTCGATGCCGAGGCGGAGACGGAATGGTCGCCGGTCTGGTCGCTCCGCGACAAGTGCTTCAGATATCTTCCGACGAGCATTCTGTATTTTTACTACACGGGCCAGGTCATCCCTTTCCACGCGGACTCGAATGGCTGCGCTGCCGGCAATACCCGCGAGGAGGCCATCGTTCAGGGCTTCCTTGAACTGGTTGAACGCGATTCCTACGCGATCTGGTGGTACAACCGGCTCAAGCGCCCTGCCGTCAATCTCGACCGGTTCAACGATTCCTACGTCCGGGATCTTCAAATTCAGCTGGCCGAAACCGGCAAGCGTCTCTGGGTGCTGGACATCACGACCGATCTCGGCATTCCGAGCTTTGTCGCCATAGCGCACTGGATGAAGGACGGCGCCGAATTTATCGAGTTCGGGTCCGGCTCGCATTTCGAGGCGCGCATCGCGATGTTGCGCACGCTGACGGA
Source organism: uncultured Alphaproteobacteria bacterium (assembly GCA_963833565.1). Classification (GTDB taxonomy): domain Bacteria; phylum Pseudomonadota; class Alphaproteobacteria; order Rhizobiales; family Rhodomicrobiaceae; genus Rhodomicrobium. The sequence goes on along the minus strand of CAWHYO010000006.1, from coordinate 60,968 downwards.
ACTGAACCAATTCCTATCGATGGAGATCATGGCGGAGGGGGCCAGAGTTCAGGGGAGCCTCGATGGGGTGACGCCATTGCGGCTTGCGGACTACCCCTTCCTGCTGCCGGGCGACGGCGAAGTACTGGAAGCAGAATTCGACTCGAAGTTCAGTCACCTGGACACAGACAAGCAGGTCGCTACCTGCATTGACGTCGCCAAGCGGCAGGGCCTGGATTTCCTCGTCCTCGATCAGACACGCCCAGACATCGAAGTCCCAGTTGTGCGAGTGATCGTTCCCGGATTGCGGCATTTCTATCGCCGTTACGGACCCGGCCGCCTTTACGATGTCCCTGTCAAACTGGGATGGCTGAAAGAGCCGCTGAAGGAAGACGACCTCAATCCGATGTGGCCCCATACTTGAGGATTCAGCCTTGCGCACTCCGGCAACGAAGCCAAAGCGAGGGGCAGTTTCGCCGACCCTCTCCGCCCGTCTAGGCCGCTGGGCCAGGATTGAGGCGCACGCGAACGGCGCAATCGTTGCCGTCTTCGACACCGACTCAGTAACCTTGGGAAGGTTCGGCGCGAGCGCAGCAGGCTTCTTGCAGGATCTGCGGAGCGGCCTGCCGCTGAGTTCGCTTGAGGCCAGCGGCCAGAATAAGGACAAGGAGATCGATCTTCTGGTTCGGCGGCTCGTTGGCCATGGCCTGTTGGAGTATCGCATCGGGCAGCCTGGAAACGCCTCTGAAGACCTGATCGTCGTCGAGCCGCAAGTTATCGGCTACTGGCCACAGCTGCCTCCTCTCGCCGACACCGACGCTCTTGTACTATCGCGCTTCGCCTATTTGCGGCGCCGGGGAAACGAGATGGTGTTGAAGTCGCCGCTCTCCGGCGCTCTCATCAGGATCTGCGATCCGAAGCTTACGAGTCTGATTGCTACGCTCTCAGCCCCTCGACAGGTCGGACAGCTCAAGCAGCAGGACGGCTTTCCGGGGATCGAGTTTCTCGCCCTCTTGGCGGATTGCCACATGGTTTCCAAGACCGATCCGGTCCGCGAAAGCAATCCCCGGCTGGCCGAGGGCGATCAAGACCTCGCCCTGTGGGACTTCCACGATCTTCTCTTCCACGCGCGCAGCACGGAAGGGCGGCACGCCAACCCGGCCGGCGGGGTTTATCCGCATGGCGGCATCATTCCCGAGCTCCCGATGCTGCGCCCATCCTGGCCGGGAAATCAAGTCGATCTTTGCGCGGTCCTGCCGCCAAAGGAAGCCGCGCCACCGATTGCCAAGCTCTTCCGCCAAACCCGTTCCATCCGCAGCTTCGATGACAGGCAGCCGATCACGCTCGCCGAGCTGTCGCAATTTCTTGACGGTGCGGTGCGCGCCTTGCCGCGGCCCGGCAGCCCGGTCCCCGTCGCCCGCCCCTACCCTTCGGCGGGAGCCAGTTCCGAGCTGGAACTCTACCTTTCGGTCCACCTCTGCGAAGGGCTTGCTCCAGGGTTCTATCATTACGATGCCGGCGCGCACGCGCTCGTGCCCATAGAGGTTCCGGCAGCCGATGTCAAAGCGCTCTTATTGCAAGGCGCGTCCGCAATGGGCGTAACTGCTCCGCCCCAGATCCTGATCACGGTCGCCGCGCGATTTGGCCGGGTGTCGTGGAAGTACAGCTCGATCGCTTACGCGCTCATCCTCAAGGATGCCGGCGTCCTCACCGAGGCGCTTTATCTCATGGCGTCGGGGATGGGACTTGGGGGATGCGCGATCGGGATCGCGAACATCGATCAATTCGAAAAGCTGACCGGGATCGGATTCCATCGTGAAGGCCCGGTCGGACAATTCGCCCTCGGCCGCGGCGCGCCGCCAAGCTCCTGATCGGTCAAGTATCACCGCGCCTCGCCAACGCCCCGTTGAAGGTGGCTATCTTTATCGCGGCTTCCCAGCAGGGTCTCGGGATGAGTAGCAGCCAACGGCAACGTGAACATGCCTGTCCATCAGACCGAAGGCGGCGCCCTGCGGGTCCATACACTGAACGATGCGAGCGTTGCCTGGCACCGCAACGGGGCCATAGAGGATTTGGCCGCCACCGGCCACCACGCGTCTGCGCCGCCTCTCCAATATCGCGGACACTGAAATAATAGAGCCACAGCGAAAACCCTCGCATGTCCGGGTTATTGAACATGCCGCCGACCGGCTCCGTTCCAGCAGAGAACTCCTGATAGGTGCCGGTCAGGCCTGGATAAGAGCCAGCTTTTTGCCAGCCCAGCAGCTGACTGTAAAATGTGAACGACTTCACCCAGTCGGAGGCGAGCAACTCACGCCAGACGGCATGTCCCGGTACGTTCGGCTGCGCCGGTTGCTCCTGGCTCTTCTCGCGTCCCTTGATCAAGGCAATCGTTGCACCTTGCGGGTCCGCGATCAGGGAGAAGCGGCTGACGTTAGGGATGTCCGTCGGCGGGACATACACTGTGCCACCGAGCTTCTTGACCCGTTTTGCGGCGGCATCCACATCGCCGACTTCAACATACCCGATCCATTGCGGCCTTACGCCCGATTGCCCCGCGCCCTCCAGCAATTTCGCAAGACCGGCGACAGGAGTGCCTCGCGCGGTAAACAGGGTATAGGTTGAATCGGGTACGGAGACTTCCCCCGTGCCCCACCCTACGACGTCACTATAGAATGCCTTGGCAGTTCCTACGTTCGCCGTCGCCAGTTCGTACCAAACAAAGCGGCCCGAATTGGCCATGTCAGTGTGCCCCGCTGGAACTTGCGAAAGAAGTCAGAAACTGTAATGGCCGACCCTGATCCAATACGCAAGAGCGGCCTCATCAGATAGCCTTTAACATTATCGGCCCGACCCTCAAGGCCGCAGGCTGCCCCGCCGGACATTGGCGATGACAGCAGTCAACTGCACCACGCCTTGGGCACGATCCACATCAAGCCATTCGAAACGAGAAGATCACATACAACCAGAAATTTCCGCCTGGTATCAGCCTGCGAATTCCGGCCGGGAAGAAAGGATTGGCCTGGCGGAACTCCGGCTCGGGCCGTGCTCTTCAGCCCAACATCTTGGCGTCCGTCGCTTCGGCCGGGCGAGAACCAAAATAAAGAAAGGCTTCGTTCGAGCCCCCGGTAAGAACGGTACATGTCCCGCTGGGGGTTGGCTCATAAAGGGCCGGGAATTGGCCGGTCAAAGGGTTTCTTGCAAAGAACCAAGTGCCACGCAATTCCAGGCACAGAATATCGTTCTGCAGAAACCTGGTTGCGTGCTGGCGCAGTTCGATCTCCAACGGAACAATCTTGCCGGGCGTCAAAGGTTCTACGCGGGAATCGGTGTGAACCGGCTGAGCTGGGGTGGCGAGGGATGCGTCGAGCTCGCGATGTGCAGCGCGCTGCCAGCCTTTGCTCACGATATCTCGCGCATATCCGTAGCTACCCTCGAACAGGATTTCCTGGCCGCGCCTGAATTTCCTGATACCGGCAAAAAGGTTCATGTCGTCCACGCCCTTCAGCTCAATCGGCAAACGCAGAGCCATCGGGCCGATGATGTCGATGTCGTCCGTCACCGTCCAAGAAAAGCGGATGCCTTTACCCCGCGCGTCAAAGCTTATGGCCCATGGCCGCCCAGGAGCATGCGTCAGCGCCATGTCTGCGCAAAGCCATAGACGCTGCCATGTGAGGTCGTTTGGCGGCCAAGCCTCCTCCTTGGTCACCGAGACGGGTTTGCTTCCCGTGTCATAAATCGCGAGACGGACAGCGGGCTCCTTATCCCAGCCATTATCGGCGCCTTTCAGGAAATGATCAAAAAAGCGAAGCCGGGTCTCTGTCGCCTCCTGACCATAATACGTGCTCCATTTGCCGGAGCGATGCGTGTAGATCCATTTTTGCATGGACGCTGATCGCCGGTAGGCCTCAAAACTGCCGCGCGTGTGCAATGAGTGATCCGAGAAGCTGGCGCAAACCAGCATGGGCGCCTCGATTTCTTCGAGAGGCGCCGCACGCTCTGCCCAAAAGGCGTCGCGATCGGTATGCCGGTTCGCCTCAATTTCCAGATTGGTCCTGAGCCGCGCCACCTGGCTCGTTTTGTGAAACCAGAGCCTGGAAAAGCCATTCTCGCGAACGCCGCCCGGATAGACGAAATCCCGGTACACATCGCTGAAGCCCTCCCATGGGCAGATCGCCGACAGATGCGGAGGATGCTGAACGGCGGCGAAATACTGGCTGATCGCGAGGTAGGACACGCCATCCAGCCCGACACGTCCGTTGGACCAGGCTTGCGCGGCAGCCCATTCGATCAGGTCGTAATAGTCGCGCCCTTCGATTTCGGAAAAGAATTCGCCAACACCCTCCGAGGCGCCTGCGCCCCTCAGATCGCAATTAACTACGGCGTAACCGCGCAGCACCAGGGCGGCCGGATCGGGCGCTTCCCAGCCTGTCCACTCCGAGATGACGATTCCGTCTGGCTGAGGGAAGAGGCGATATTGGAAGTTCGGACTGCGGCCGCCTCGGGTTCGCGCCGGGATCTTATCCTTCCCGTAAGGGTGGGCGGACATGATCACCGGAACGCGCGCATCGCTTTTCGGCCGGAAAACATTCGCGCGCAGCGTTACGCCATCCCGCATCGTTATTGGCACATTCCATTGCGCCAGAATGGATGGCGGCGCGGGTGTGATCGTCACTTTGGGCCTCAAAGCGGTCTTGATGCGCCGTATCGCAAACCCTAACGGACTGCGGCTCTCGTCCGCCATCCCACAACTCTCCTGTCAGGGGCCTCGACCATGAGAGATCAATGTAACGCTGAAGCTTTGCCGGATAGGCATCGACCTGCGATTACGCCACAGCAGAGCAGATGCTTGAGTCAGGCCTGGGGGAAGAAATTTTCAGGCCGCTTCAACGTAAAATTGAATGGTTAACAATCTGCCTCTCGGCGTGCCTCCTGATGTAGACCCCTTCAGGCGCGTGCGTGAATGACGAATCTGAACATAACCGCTCTTGGGAGGCCGTTTACGACCCCTTCTGCGCACCGTGCGAGCCGCTGGGCTGACGTAATGCAGCGCCCATGGCCTCCGCAGGATCAAAGCGGTCCGAGCGGCAGTGACGGGGCTAGGCGGCGGCTGCGAAGATGTCGAAGGGCATTATTCAGAGGGAGCCTACGTGGCTGGCCGGCTGCCCTGCTTTTAGGAAAAGCTTAAATAACAACCGAACAGCTCAAAAGTGGCGCCCCGTAGGAGAATCGAACTCCTGTTTCAGCCGTGAGAGGGCCGCGTCCTGACCGCTAGACGAACGGGGCAACAGAAGAAGAAACATAAAGTGAGCCGCGCCCTTGATCAAGCAGAAAGGCGCGGCGGATCACGATAAGCAGGGCCGCCACAATGCATACAACCCATGGGGCCTCTGCACGCATAAAAAATGGCTATTCGGGGCGCCCGTGGACTTAGCGCCACAGTCTGGCGCGAATCTATCGGTCTTATCGCAAAGTACGAATGTGCTTTCCGTTGACACATGAGGACGATGGCTTGACTCGTCCTCGCTGCCATCGTGAAAGATGCCTATGAGATCACCCTTATGGGGGAGTTGCGGTTCCTGTCATGCGAGAGCGTGCGAGGGCAACGTCGGCGGAACGCGGGAAACCATGCCCAGAGAAACAATGCTTCAATCAAAGCTCGAAGCGGCCATGGGGCCCAACTGTCATATTCTCGCCACATCTCTCGGGGGGTTTGCCGAGATCTTTCTCTGCGTCGCGGACTAACGAGCCCCGCGGCCCGTTATTCGATTGTTCCGGGGAGGCGGCGAAGTGAACAGTGACCCTCGCCTCCAAATCGTGGACTTTCTACCGCGCCTGCGTCGCTTCTCCTACGCTTTGACAGGAGACGCAGACAAAGGGGACGATCTCGTACAGGAAACCTGTGCGCGAGCGTTATCACGGCTCAACCAGTGGGAACCAGGGACGAGGCTCGATAGCTGGATGTTTCGCATCGCCCAGAACATATGGCTCGATCAGCGGCGCGCGCACAAAGTGCGTGGCGATTCCGTCGACATCGATCAGGCCTATGACATCGCTGGCGCTGATGGCCGCGATCTGACCGAGAGCCGGCTGACGCTGCAGGAGGTGTCGAAGGGCATCGCCGAGCTCCCTGGCGATCAGCAAGTCCTGATTGCTCTGGTGTGCGTGGATGGCCTCTCCTACAAGGAGGCGGCAGAAGCTCTCGATATTCCCATCGGAACGGTAATGAGCCGCCTCGCTCGCGCACGGCGCGCTCTCTACAACTACGCCAACCCGGAAATCGAAACCGCGCCGGTCAAGCTGGAGTCTCGCCGTGGCCAAAGTAACAGATGAAATGTTGATGGCTTATGCCGATGGCGCACTGAGCGCCGTGGCACGGGCAAAAATCGACGCATACCTGCAATCCGATCCCGAAGCTCGCCGCCGCGTCGAGATGTTTCGAGCAACCGGAGCGCCCCTTTCGAGGCTCTACGGCCGGCCCATGTCGGAGCCGGTTCCAGCGTACCTCAAAGATTTCGTTTTGAATTACCCGCTGGATCAAGCGGCTCCAGCGTAGGCGCGATTATCCGAGAAACGGCGGGCGGGATGGTTTGATTCGGTCGCGCAAAAAGCGCGCCTGTTTGCGGGGAGCCTTGCTCAGTGGCTGGATAAACCTGCTCCAGCCGTGCGATGGCAACTCGCGGCTGCCTCGACGGCGCTTCTGGCCCTCGGCGTGGGCGCCGGCGCCCTTCTCAGTGGCGGCGGCACCTCCGGCGATCTCGTCGCCTTTCACGATGGCCACATTTACGCAAGCGGCCCTCTCGGCGACGTCCTCGAAAGAGAATTGAGCGGACACGAAGCCCGCATCGGCGGCGTGAGGGGCGAAGCCATCACGATGCGCGCCAGCCTGACCTTCAAGAATAGGCAGCACACCTACTGCCGGGAATACGAGATCGCGAACTCCGAGCGATGGCGGCTTCGCCGGTCTTGGATGCCGTGACCACGACGGGAAATGGGCACTTGAGCTTCACGTTCCATTGGCCAACTCGGCCAAGAGTGGGGTGAAGATTGCCGAAGGCGGCGTAAATGCCACGCTCGACGCCATGGTAGACCGTATGATAGACGGCGATGCATTCGACACCGAGCAGGAAGCACAGGCAATCCGCCACGGCTGGAAGTAGGTTCCAGCCAGCCTGGCTAGAGTAGCCCACCGTCCATCCGGACGCGAATAAGCTGCTCTTTAGAAACGATCAACCTCTTCGCCTATAATCGCTACCGATTATAGGCGAGTTGATTTGGTCCCCGGCCTCATCGATCCGCGAAACTTCCCGGCCCCTCTCTCCCAAATGAGAAGGCGGAAGACCTGCTGCAGCGGCTGCCTTCGCCCCTGGCGGGAGGCACGATAAGGGGAAACATCGAGAGACGCGCAGACTCATCCCTCAACACTGGGGATGCTATTCCGCAGAAGCGCTGGCGACTGTCTCAATCGTCTCAGGCGGGGTGCACTCGGAAGGGGCGAGAAGGAGCCCCCGGCCGTAGATCGGATCGCGGCCCTCTGGTCCCAAATCCATGACGGCGAGGTCATCGAGCAGCTCGGCCTTTCTTTGCTTGAGCGTCTCAGGAGGCTCCACTGCTAGCACCGCCGTGACGTGGGGTGCAGCGAAAGAGGTGCCGCTATGGTATCCCGCACGCCCGCCAGGAGCGGCTGTCCAAATATCGACGCCCGGCGCCGCGACGTCGATGTGGTAGCCCCGATTGGCATATCGGTAATTGCGCAAGTCCTTCGTCACGGCCGTCACGGCAATGACTTCAGGATAGGCTGCCGGGTAGCTCGGCTCTGCCGTCGGCCCTTCGTTTCCGGCCGCAGCGACGAAGACCACGCCGCTTTCGCTCATGCGTTCGATCGCATCGGCCACCAGGTCGTCGCGGGGTCCGGAAAAGCTCATATTGATGATCTTGACATCGAAGGATCTCATCCAGTCGAGCGCCTTCAAAAGGCTGATCGTATCGGCTGCCATCTCGCCGCGCTCATCGGTATAGAAAATATTGGCGGCGAAGAATTCCGCATCAGGAATAAGCCCTGGCGTATTCCCAATGGGACTTCCGGCCAGCAAAGACAGGACCGCCGTCCCGTGCCAGTTTGGCGCCGGCGAGCGCCCGTCGGGACCGAAATCGAACCGATGAATTCGGCGGCCTGCGAAAGCGGGGTGAACTCGTCGATGTCAGTGTCGATCACGCCAACCTTCAACCCTCGTGCGCATGGCGCCAGCGTATCCTTCCACCCGATGACCCCTCTTGCAAAACAGCGGTCCGCAGCACAGGTCGTAGCGCTGCCCGGAACCGTTGCCGGCAGGCTTTTGTTCAAGGTAACAGGCTCGTCCCGCGCCGTCGCACGATACAGGCGGTAAACCTTGTTCAACTCGAACCGCTGCCCCGGCATTTCCTGGCTAAGAAGCTCCTGCCCTCGAACCGCATCCAACCCGGGAGGAACGGTGAAACGGACGATCGCGTGATCGCCCGCCTCTGAGTTCATCAACGGATCGGCCTGGAACCCCAAGGCTTCCACACGCGCGATGGACGCCGGGTCCATACCGACCGCAAGGACCTCGTTCTGCCTGAAGGCGGGCAGGCCGATCGGTAGCCTTGTCTTGGAAATGATCGTTGTTGCGGAACTTCGCTCAAACATCGAGCTTTGATAGCGTGCGGCAACGGGGGTCACCGACCTGTCCAGAGCCTCAAATGTCCCCACTTCTTTTTCTTTGACGTCGGCGATGCTGCGAATGTGGACGTTGGCGACCTCCCCGGGCACGCCGGAATGGGGGCTACCTAAGTTCCATGCGGCACTCTCTTGGTGATGGCGGTCATGAGGCGCCAAATGGAGGGGGCCGTCCTGGCGTTCGCCAAGCTTGACATGCAGCTTCAGCATATTCCGATTTGCGTCATAGCTGAGGGTCTGATGGGCGCCCAACGGGATGCCCTCGCCATGAGAAGACTGATGATGCTTGCCCGCCGCATTGCCCGTGTGGCCGCCGTTGTGCTGCGGCGGGCCGTCGTGATGGGAGCCGCCTGCCTTGCTGTCGTCATCCCTGTTGACTGGGGGCTTCGAACGGTGGCCGGCATCATCGTCGCCCGCCATAGCGGCGGCAAAAAATTGAAAGCCTGAGGTTCCGCCCGAATGTCTTGCCCAGAATGTGACGTCGCCGGCCGCTAATAGCCCGCCAGCCGCGCAAAGGGCGGCTGCTTTTCGGAAAAACTCACGGGAAGGAAAAGCGCGACGGCGGGGCATAAGATGCGTCCACAGCAAGGTCAAAGTTACGGTTATTCGAGAACGACCACTGCTCGTCGCTATTCCGCGTTGGTGTTGAAATTGAGGACTAACCGAGGCTCAAATACAACATGATTAAAACTTTAGAGACAAAGGGGAGGCGCTCGCCTCCTATTACAACCGAAAGCATACCCGCTCCCCGCCGCAAGCTCTCAAGCGAACTTGCCTTCGAAAAGTGCTCGCTGCGAGCGGGGCACGATTTCCCGGGGCATATTAGTTCCGCGTGCGCTCGTTCATGGTCTGAGCGCCGGCATGAGCCTTGATATGCGCCACGATTTCAGCCGTAGGCCAGCATGTCTGCGGCAGGCCGGCGCGCTTCTGATAGGCGCCAACAGCGGCTCGCGTACGTCCGCCAGCCTTGCCGTCTATCGTATCGCTGTAAAGGCCAAGGTTCATGAGCTTCTTCTGCATGAACTCGACGTCGGAGGTCGGCACCTGGACGATCCGCTGCCAGGGCTGCGAGAAAGCGCCGCCGCCGCGGATGCGGTCGGCGAGATTGCCCACGAAAAGGGCGTAAAGATCGGACTTGTTGTACTCCCGGATCACCTGGAAATTGTCGAAGGTGAGGAAGGCGGGTCCGAATATCCCGGCGGGCTGCAGCAGGGACGCCTCCCAGTTCAATACATCCGGCGGAAATTCCCTGCCGTTGAGGGACGCAATCCCCATCCTGGCCCATTCGCTAACGGGCTTGCGAACGTCCAGATAGCCGAGCGAGCAATCGACCGTAGCCGGCGCCCGAACCTCGAAGCCCCACGGATGCTCATAATTCCAGTTGATGCCCTGGAGGTTCTTGGCGAGCGACGCAAGCGCATCGGGCACGGAATGCCAGATGTCCTTCTTGCCGTCGCCGTCCTGGTCTACGGCATATTTGAAATAGTCCTCCGGCATGAACTGCACGAGGCCCATCGCGCCCGCCCAGGAGCTTTTCATATCCTGCGGGGCGATCACGCCTTCCTGAACCATGCGAAGTGCGTCGATGAACTGGCGTTCGAACAGCTCCCTGCGGTTGCCGGCATAGGCCAGGGTCGCGAGCACCTGCAGCGCGTTATAGTGCAGATCGTGCACGTAGGTTCCGAACGCAGTCTCGCGGCCCCAGATGGCGAGAAGGATGTAGGGATCGATGCGATAGGTCTTCTTGATGGCAAGAAGCGTATCTTTGTATTGCGCGAAAAGCCGCCGGCCTTGCTCGGCCAGATTCGCGAGCGTCTTCTCGCTTAGGTATTGCTCCGGGGTGCGAACGAATTCCGGCTGCTCGGGTTGCTTCCTGGAGGGCATATCGAGGTCTGGAAGCGAAAAATCCGGGGTAAGCCCGAGCGTCACGGAATCGTAAACGCCTGCGCGAATGCCTTTTTCCAGGGCTGTTGCACGAAAGGACGCGATCCAGGTGCGAAATCCCTCCACCGAGGGCGCCGCAAAGGCAGCTGGAATGAGGCAAGCGGACAGAAGCGCCGCGATAATTCCGGCTCTCGTCAACATCGCTTGGCGCTTACTGTACTTCATCGTCTGGAAATTCCTCCGGAACACGCGGCAGAGGCGAGTGTCAGCCGGTTTGTCGAACTCTGCCATGGATGGGCTTTGGGGGCACGGGCTCGATTGCCGCTCCGGGCAAGCCTGGAGCGATGCTTGAAGCTCCCCATCATTGCGCTTATCCTAAAAGTTGGGCGGGATTGCGAACAACGCCTTTGGAGAATTGCATTTCCCTTTAGTGATTATCGCGTGAGAAAGGTGCGCCATTGTCCGGAGCATATATCAATGAGATCGCGACAGCGGTCCCGCCCCATCAGGTCCACGACGCCTTCGTCCAATTCCAGAGGCATATGCTCAACGATTACCGCAAACGAACGATTTTCGACCGCCTGGTCGAAATGGGCCAGATCGAAAAGCGGTGGTCCTGCGTCCTTCCCGCTGAAGATTGCTCAAGCGCCACTATAAATGGCGAGAGCTTCTATGTTCCGGGCGAGTTTCCCTCCACCGGCAAACGCATGCGCCAATATGAAATCGAAGCTCCCGTTCTCGCCCAGCGCGCCGTCGAGAAGCTAAATCTCGGCGAACGCAAAAGCGAAATCACTCATCTGGTTGTCACCTCCTGCACTGGCTTCTCGGCCCCCGGCATCGATCTGGAGATGATCCACCGCATCGGCCTCAACCCGTCCATCGAGCGCACGATCATCGGGTTCATGGGCTGCTACGCCGCTGTGAATGCTCTGAAGGTGGCGCGCCACATCGTGCGCTCCGAGCCCAAGGCCAAGGTGCTCGTGCTCAGCATCGAGCTTTGCACCTTGCATTTTCAGGAGAACTACGAGCTTGAGGGGATGATGCCCTTCCTCCTCTTCGCCGACGGCTGCGCGGCGGCGCTCATAAGCTCGGAGCCGAAGGGGCTCTCCATCGAACGATTTTACGCCACGGTTCTCCCCGAAGCCGCCGATCAAATGGCCTGGCATATCCGCGACCTTGGTTTCGACATGGTTCTATCGACCCGCATACCCGCCTCGGTGGGCGAGGCGATCCGGCGCGCCTCCGACGCCATTCTCGCGGGCCTGAAGCCGAAGGACATCGAGCTTTGGGCCGTGCATCCAGGAGGGCGAGCCATTCTCGACGCTGTCGAAGCCGCATTCCGGCTGCCGCTGACGGCGCTCAACGCGTCGCGGCGCGTGCTCCGCGACTTCGGAAACATGTCGTCGGCCACTGTGCTTTTCGTGCTCAAATCGCTCCTTGAGGAGAACAGGTCCGGCGCACATGGCTGCGCCATGTCATTCGGTCCTGGTCTCACCGCTGAAACGATGCTCTTCAAAGCCGTCTGAGGAGCGGCTATGCCCGATTTCTCAAAGCGGGACACGACGCCGGAGCTGATGGACACCGAAGTGGTCAGCTACGAGGAACTCCGGGGCGTGCTTCGCGAGCTCACCCAGGCGAACGAGCTTTCGCTCGCCTACCGTCCCACGCTCGCTTTTTTCAAGCGGCTCGCGCGAGAAGGCCGCCTTTCGAGGGACAGACCTATCGTCGTCATCGATGCAGCCAGCGGCTATGGCGACATGTCGCGCAAAGTCGATCGCTGGGCAGCCAGGAACGGGCTCAATATCGAATTCATCGGCGTCGACATGAACCCATGGGCGGCGCGCTCGGCTGCGGAAGCAACCGACCCCGGCCGCCCCCTGCAATGGGTGACGGCCGACCTTTTCGACTTCCACGCCGAGGGCGGCGCCGACATTATTATGTCATCCCTGTTCACGCACCACCTGCCCGATCCCCAGCTCGTTCGCTTCATTCGCTGGATGGAGGAGAACGCGCGCATCGGCTGGTTCATCAACGACATCGAGCGCCATCCCCTGCCCTACCACTTCCTCAAATTCGCGTTCTGGGCGACGCGGCGGCACCGTTTCATGCGCCATGACGGGCCGGTGTCGATCGCGAGCGCCTTCAAAAGGGAGGACTGGGCTCTGCTACTCAAAGATGCAGGTCTGCGCGAAGGCGCCGCAAGGATTGAATCATGGACGCCGTTTAGACTGTGCGTCTCAAGGGTGAAGGACACATCATGAAGCCTTATGACGCCGCAGTAATCGGAGGAGGCGTGGCAGGGCCCGCGCTGGCGATGGAGCTGGCGCGCGCGGGACGCTCCGTAGTCCTGTTCGAGAAGGAGAAAGAAGCTCACGACAAGGTTTGCGGCGAATTCATCAGCCATGAGGGCGTGCGCTATCTCAGTGATATTGGCGTTTCGCTCGAAGGGCTCGGCAGCGTTCCAATCAATCGCGTGCGGCTTGCACGCCATGGCGGGGCTGTAACGGCGGAACTCCCATTCCAGGCTCAAAGCCTGTCCCGGCGCGTGCTCGATGAGGCTCTTTTACAGCTTGCTGCCGGGGCAGGCGCCGAGATCCGGCGCGGCATTCGCGTCAAGGGCATGGAGAGAGAAGGAGACGCCTGGGCGGTGCATCTCGATGGCGCCGATCCTGTCGAGGCGAAGCAGGTTTTCCTCGCGACCGGCAAGCACGATCTGAAAGACTGGAAGCGGACGCGCGGCCAACATCCCGAGTGCATCGCCTTCAAGGCATACTGGCGTTTGAAGCCGGACCAGGCCGCCGAACTGGCCCGCCATGTCGAGCTGATCCTGTTTCCAGGCGGCTATGCCGGCATGCAGGAGGTGGAAGGCGGCCGCGCAAATCTTTGTCTCATCGTACGCAAGGACGCCTACACGACGCGGTATGGCTCTTGGGAGAGCCTCTTGAGCGGAATGCAGGAGCGCTGCCCGCATCTCAAGAATCGCCTCGACGGCGCCATTTGCCTTATGGACAAGCCCCTCGCAATCTCCGGCCTGCCCTATGGACACGTCGCGTGGGAAAGCGGCGGCGTCTGGCGTCTTGGCGATCAGGCGGCGGCGATCCCCTCATTTTCGGGCGACGGCATGTCGATCGCGCTCCACAGCGCCCGGCGCGCGGCGCGAAGCTACCTCAAGGGCGAAAGCACGGAACTCTACCAGCAGGGGCTCGCGCGGCAGCTCTCGGCGCAGCTTCACAGAGCCACCATCATTTCGCGCCTGCTCGTCAGCGAAACAGGCCAAAGCCTCGCAATAACAGGCGCCGGCATTTTTCCCTATGTGCTCCCGGTCAGCGCAGGCCTGACGCGCATCCCGGCCCGCGCTCTCGGCGAACTCGGCAGGGAGGGCGCTCGCTCACGATGCACGATGGCATGATGCACGACTGGATGTGGGGCATGGGTTGGGGTCACCTCATTGTGGCCCTGCTCGTGATTTTGGTCCTCGTTGCGCTCATCAAATATATTTTTTTCGACTGAAAACGCTCCAGCGCCCCTCTTTTTTCTCCAGCTTGTTGAAAGAGTGCCTGCTTTCGTTCAGGAGCGTAGTCTTTAGCGCGCGCAAGGGCTATAGCAGGCCTTTATTGCTTGAGTTGGCCTTGCCCATGATACCAATTTTCGAAACCAAGCGGCTGATGCTTCACCCGATCACTCTGGATGATGCGCCCGCCGCTCAGCTCCTTTTTCCACATTGGGAAATCGTCCGCTTTCTGGACAAAAAAGTTCCCTGGCCCTACCCGGAAGACGGCGCGCTGCAATTCTATCGCGATGTCGTCTTGCCGGAAATGGAGCGGGGGGAGCAATGGGCATGGGCGATCCGCCTCAAGGGCGGCCCATCTCATCTGATCGGCGGCATCAATCTGAGACTGCAGCGCGATGACAACAGGGGCTTCTGGGTTGGCCTGCCCTGGCAAGGGAGAGGCATCATGACGGAGGCCTGCGAGGTTGTGACGGACTTCTGGTTCAACGGCCTCAACCACGACAAGCTGAGGGTCGCGAAAGCCGTCGATAACATCGCGTCCCGCCGCATTTCGGAGAACCAAGGAGCGCGCCTCGTCAGCATCGAGGACCGCGTCTTTCTCATGGGGCCAACCAAGGCCGCGATCTGGGAACTGACGAAGGAAGAGTGGAACGCGCGCCGGCTGATGCGGCAGAACCTGGAGTTGAAGATGTCTGCCTGAGAAAACGCCGCCACTTTGGCCGGCGGACAATCATCCCGAAGGCGAGCCTCTTCGGGATCGTAGCACATTGAAACGCCAGCCTTTTTGCGGTCCCGGCTCGGGCTTTGCCTGGCCGGGACGACGAACCGCTAGCAATTTTTATGCAGCGTGCGAAAGGCGGCATCTTGCTCGAACCCTCGGATCAACTTGCGTTTGCGTCCGCAATGCCTTGGGGCCGGATCTTAGGAAAAAGCGCCTTGCCGAGAGGTTAATGACATTAACTCTTTGAATTTACAGTGAAAAATATGAAGAGCGTCTGCGCCGCCGCGGCTGCGAAAGGCGCAAGCATGGTTAACACGCGCGGCCCAAATATATTTAACGGACTTTTCCGCGTCCAGTTCTGGCTAAAAATACAATCCGTTAACCCTGCCGATTTGGACTGAAAAGCTGATTATTTTCAATGGATTATCCCGACATTTGCGATTTGCGAATGCGGGCTGTTCCGATTTTCTGGTATTTTTGGGCGCCCATTCAGACCGGAAATAAATCCTTGCGGGCTGCCGTTAATCATCTTGGGTTAACGCATAATCGGCGCGGCAACGAGCTGTTCACTATGATGGCCAAGCCTTCCAGCCGGAGCTTGGAGCGCGGCAGGTTCAAACGCGCGCCTCCCCGCCTCGGCACCCCGCAAAGCGCGTCCTCGTTCGTCGCCCCGGAACGGCGCTCGCGCCGCATCCACGGCCGCCAAAAACGCCAATGTTCGCATTGCGACGATCCCTGCTCGCGCTTCGCTTGAGACAAATCGAATGAGCAGCACTAATCCCCTCGGCGGGCCTAGAAGATTTCGTATTCCTGTTCTAGACCACCGGGACGGCGCGTAATCGCACCGCGAGGGAGCTTTCATTATGAAATGGTATCACTATTTAGCTTATTTCTTTGGAGGAGCCTTCCTCACAAACGCCATCCCGCATTTCGTGATGGGGGTGACCGGGCATCCTTTTCAAAGTCCATTCGCGATCCCGCCTGGAGAAGGGCTTTCGAGCGCGGCGGTCAATGTGCTTTGGGGGTTCTTTAACGCCATCATTGCGTACCTGCTGCTCGTCCGTGTTGGAAACTTTGAACTGCGTAAGACTATGAACGTACTTGTCGCCGGGCTTGGCGTGCTACTCATGGGAATTTTGCTGGCCCGGGCCTTCGGCCGGTTTTACGGAGGCGTCTGACGCTGGATCATGAAGAGGGCCTAAGGCGAAAGCAGCAGGGCGGTTGTTCTTGGACATGCCAAGGGCCGTAAGCAATGTCGGCGCATTGCTGCCGTGTCTTAGTTCTTGGTTTCGATTGACGGCTGGATTTTTCCCCTGGCTATCCGATGAGAAGAGAAATTACGTTTGGACTCCGCCCGCTGAGAGACGCTCTAGCCGCCGCTGTGGCGTTCATCCTGATTGGGTTCCTCGCATACTCGTATTACGAAGCCGGGCTTTATCAGCCGCTTGTTGTCGAGCACGGCTCCGTTGTTGCTTATGGGGGGATAAACCGTAGTCAGAAGGTTACCGCGCAAACGCGGTTCGTCCGGATCGGTCGGGGAACCTTCTGGCAAGTGGAGGCATCTCCCGGCAAATGGCAAGATTGCGGATCGGATTGTGCTGCAGTCCTGCGCAGATTTGCGTTCCTCGAATAACAAGACACCGCCGCTGGAGGAACTGTCGCATTCGCTTTCAAGGCTGTATTTCGGTTTCGAAACATGGGCTCATCCGATATGCAATCTGATTGCATTCTTTTGCCAAACGGGTTTTGAATCCCGCAAAACCCGAGGAGACGCCCATGACCGACGCACCTGCCCCAGGCTTCAACACGCTCGCCGTCCATGCAGGCGCTCAGCCCGACCCCGCCACGGGCGCGCGGGTGACGCCGATCTATCAGACCACCTCCTATGTGTTCGACAATGCGGAGCATGCCGCGTCGCTGTTCGCGCTGGAAGCGTTCGGCAACATCTACACGCGCATCATGAACCCGACGCAGGCGGTGCTGGAGGCGCGCGTCGCGGCGCTCGAAGGCGGGACGGCGGCGCTGGCGGCGGCTTCGGGCCACGCGGCGCAGATGCTCGTCTTCCACGTCCTTATGGAGCCGGGCGACGAATTCATCGCGTCGCGCCAGCTTTACGGCGGCACCATCAATCAGTTCAATCACGCCTTCAAGAAGTTCGGCTGGAACGTGGTCTGGGCCGACGGCAACGATCCGGCGAGCTTCGAGGCCGCGATCACGCCGAAAACGAAGGCGATCTTCATCGAGTTCGATCGCCAATCCGGGCGGCATCGTCATCGATGTGCCCGCTATTGCCGCGGTTGCGAAGAAGGCCGGCGTTCCGCTCATTGTCGATAACACGCTCGCCACGCCCTACCTGTTCCGGCCGAAGGAGCACGGCGCGGATATCGTGGTGCACTCGCTGACGAAGTTCCTCGGCGGACACGGCAACTCCATCGGCGGCATCCTCGTCGATTGCGGCACCTTCGACTGGCTGAAGAGCGGGCGCTATCCCATGCTTTCGCAGCCGAACCCGTCCTATAACGGCATGGTCATCGGCGAGACCTTCGGCAATTTCGCCTTCGCCATCGCGGCGCGCGTGCTCTCCTTGCGCGACCTCGGCCCGGCCATCGCGCCGCTGAACGCGTTCCTGTTCATCAACGGCATCGAGACGCTGCCCTTGCGCATTGCGCGCCACTGCGAGAACGCGCTCGCGGTCGCGACCTGGCTGGAGAAGCATCCCAAGGTCGCCAGGGTGAATTACGCGGGCCTGCCGGGCAACCGCTATTACGAGGTTGCGAAAAGGCTTGTTCCGAAGGGCGCGGGCGCCGTGTTCACCTTTGGTCTGAAGGGCGGCTACGATGCGGGCGTGAAGCTCGTCTCGAACGTGAAGCTGTTCTCCCACCTCGCCAACATCGGCGACGTGCGCAGCCTTATCATCCATCCGGCCTCGACGACGCACAGCCAGCTTACGCCGGAGCAGCGCGCGCTTGCAGGCGCGGGCGACGATGTGGTTCGCCTCTCTATCGGCATCGAGGACAGCGCCGACATTATCGGCGACCTGGAGCAGGCGCTCGCGTCGGTATAGCAACCCTTCGGGCAATCGCCCATCGGCGATTGCCCGTTGAAGGTCAGAAACAAGCCAAAATTTGGCCCTCATTCACCGCACTCCTATCAGAGGTGCTGCGTAAGCGAGACTCACCTTTCACGATGACGGCTGGCTCGATAAGGCCTGAACAGGAGCTCACGATGACCCGCCACCGCATGCTTCTTTTGACACTGGGCTTCCTGTCTGTAGCGGGGTTGCCTGCACTCCTGGTCGCGCCGCTCGCAAAAGCCCAGTCGCAAGACTACCTGCCGCCGCAGCAGCCTGAGCCGCCGCGCTCGATCAGGCCGCCTCAGGCGGGCGGTAGCGGCGGTTCGGATTATAGGCCCAGCCCCAGCCCCAACGGCAGCGACAACCCCGGTTACGGCCAGCCTTATAGCCCGCCCCCGTCCGCAAATGCCGCCGCGACGCCGGAAAACAGCGCTCCCCCTCCCGGCACGGCGACATGGGGGCCTCCGCCGCCGCACCCCGGAACATATTCATCGAACGAAATCCTCGACGCGGGGCGCGGCTTCTTCGGCGGAGCTTCGGAAGGTCTTGCGAAAGTCGTCGAGCATTCGTTCCAGCACCATGGACAGCCGAACGGCTATATCCTTGGCGAGGAGGGAAGCGGAGCCATCGTCGCAGGCTTGAGGTATGGCGAAGGAACTCTTTACTCAAAGGGATTCCCGCCGCAAAAGGTGTATTGGCAAGGGCCGTCGCTTGGTTACGATTTCGGCGCGAACGGGTCAAAATCGTTTACCCTGGTTTACAATCTTCAATATCCGTCACAAATATATGAGCGGTTTGCAGGCGTCGACGGCTCAGCTTATCTTGTCGGGGGTGTGGGAATAACGTATCAGCAACACGACGATGTCATTCTCGCGCCGATACGTGCCGGGTTAGGGTTGCGTTTGGGAGCCAATGTCGGCTATCTCAAATATACGCCTTCGCCTACTTGGAACCCTTTCTAGGACCTTGTGTCGCGATCGCTTGAACGGATACTGGTCCGGCGGGTTGGGGAGACGATGCCGGACGCCCTTCGGCGGATGCCATGCAGCAGAAAGTTTGCGGTGGCTGTGATGAGCCTCGCCCTTTTTGGCGCATGGATGCGCGAGACGGGCAAAAGTTAAGGGAGCCCAGTTCAATGATCCAAGCGATTATGCTGATCGCACTGGGATTTTTGATCGCGAGCTTGATCGGAGTTCTGCTCGCACCCTCCCTTTGGAACCGCGCAACCCGCCTCTCGAAGAAAAGGCTGGAAAGCGTGCTGCCTCTCACTCTCGCGGAGATCGAAGCGGCGCAGGACCAGCTGCGGGCAACCTATGCCGTGCGCGTGAGGCGTCTTGAAAGCTCGCTTGCCACCGCCAGGCAGAAGGCTGCGAATCAACTTGTGGACAACAGCCGCCTGCAAATGCGGATCGTGGCGCTCAACGATCAGATCGCCGGTCTCGATCTTCAGCTCTCCGAAAGGCGCAATGCAGCCACGGTCCTCGAGCAGGCCATAACAAAGCGCTTCCCTGAACTCGACCGCGAAATTACCGCTGTGAAGGCGGAGCTTCACGAGCGCGCCTCCGAGCTCCAGGATCTGACGGGCAAACTCGCGCGCCGCGAGGAGGAACTTGCGGCGGCGCAGGATGCTGCCGCCAGCTATCAGGAGGAATTGCAGCGCCTGCATCAGGTTCTTGAGAGGAGCGCCTCAGACCGGAGCGGACGACGCGTTCGCCGCGCCTCCCAATGGAATTTGGAAGACTATAGGGCCGAGTATGACCGGCTTAACCTCGAGCTGTCGAAGCTGCGTCAGCAGCTCGCGGCGCTTCAGGATCGCGATTTACAGCAGGTTGGCGTCATCAAAGGCGAGCTGCAGCAGCTAGCCGAGTTGATCCTCGCCTCGGCGCAATCAAAGAGTGCAGCGCAAGAGACTGAACGATCCGACCTTTCGGCGAAGCGTTTCGGCGGACAGGATATCCGCAGGGAAAGACCCATCCCATGGCGGCAGAATGCGCAACAGCCGATACCGCTGACCGCAAGATTGAAGCTCAACGCTGAAGCATCGGCGGCGGAACAAGTCTTGGCGCAAACTCTGCGCCCGGCTGCGCCCAAGCCTGACATTTCGGCGGAAGAGGAGAAGCAAGCAGCCACGGCCATGCCGGCTTCCCAGGTCCTTCCAATCTTCCCCGGAGAAACGGTGCAGCCACCAGCCCCGAAGGATGGACAGGGAGAAACAGGCGGCAGGGCCAAAATTTTGCAGGAGGTTGTCAGGGCGGACCCGCCCCGTCAGGGTGTCGAAGTCCCGGCGAAGGCGGCGGATTCTGAACCAGAAGAAGATAGAGAGCGCCCAGTCCGAATGACCAGGAATGGAGCCAGCGCTGCACAGGATACCGCATTTGCCGCTCCAAACGGCGCCGATAAGGCCAAGCCGCGCGGCGCGGCGGAAGAGGCCGTCGCGGTATCGCAGGCTTCAGATAGCGATGGCAAGGCGGTGCAACAGGGCGGGCCTCTTCAGGCTGATGACAAGCGGGCAGTGTCCAGCCCCGAGGCTCGGAGAGTGCAGCCGGGAACGGCGCTCGCCATGCCGCCTATCAGAACGGTGAAGCGGCAGAAGAAAATCTGGCGAAGGTTTTCAACCTCGATGCCTTGAAGCCCGATCCCGAGCTGGAGAAGATCGGACCCCATCACCCCACGCTCCTGGAAAGGTTGCGCGGTGTGCACGAAGACCCTGGCGAGGGCGAAAAAGCGCCTCCGCTCCCGAGGGCCTAAGTTGACAGGAACCAGCGTTGCGTGCCCTCGAAGCCCGCCGCGGTGAGCTTGCCGCTGCGAAAGGCAAAAGTATCGAGCCCAATCCTGTTGCGAAGGTCTTGAGCATCGCGCATGGGCGTGTGGCCGTGGACGACGACCGCTCCAAAATCATCCGTCGAGTTCAGAAATTCCTTTCTGATCCAAAGCAGGTCATCTTCGCTTTGCCGATCGAGCGAGACCTTCGGCCGGATGCCCGCATGGGTGAAGAAATAGCCTCCAAGATGGCAGGACAGCTTGAGCCCTTTGTAGAACAGGAGATGAGTTTCCGGCAGCACAGCCAGGAATTGCCTCTGCGCCTCGACCAGCCCTTTTGGGCCGTCCCAGAACACCATTTGGAGCGTCTCCAGCGGGATGCCGTAGGACATAAGTGCCGCATCGCCGCCATTGCGAAGCCAATTCGCGCCAGAGAAGGGTTCTTTCAGGAAGGAGAGGAGAAGGGCCTCGTGATTCCCCTTGAGGAAAATGGGCGTGTAGAGCGGCGAGAAGCCGCGAACCAGCCGATCAACGACGCCTTTCGAGTCAGGGCCGCGATCAATGTAGTCTCCGAGAAAGATCAAGGTGACCGGCAATTCGGCACGCTCTTTTTGATCTTCTTCGATCAGGTCAGCAAAGTCACGAGAAGGTCAAGGCGTCCGTGGATGTCACCTATGGCGTACAGCCGGCATCCCTCCGGAGCGCTTGCCTGTTTTCGATTGTCGTTCCTGAACCTCGAGAACATCGTTCCTCCCCGGTTCTACCCAGTTTTCCGGTTCGCCGGGCAGGATCGCCCGTTCGGAGGTGGCACAGTTTTGCCGCTTTCTTCACTCAGTCATCTTAAAGTGGCGAGGCGCCTTCTTTTTGGTAGCCCGCTCCTTTCGAATCTCTTGCCTTCGATGGTATCTTAGGTGCCTATTCGGTTCGGCGAACCTCATCAATCAGAGGGTTATGACTAGTGGTCAGGCGCTTCGCCATAAGCCTTTTAACTTTATTTCTTTTCATCGGCGGCGCGCAAGCCCAAGCCATGGTCCGGCCGGCAGGTCCGCCCCAAGCGCCAAAGGCGGCGCCCGCCGTTGCAACCTTGGGCATACTCGCCGGGGACACGGACAGCACCGGGCTGAAAATCGCGAGCGATCTCGCTCGCCTGCTCGATAACGGCAATGAGTTGCGGATCATTCCCATGGCCGGAAAGGGTTCCATTCAGAGCCTCAACGACCTTCAGGCGCTCAAGGGGGTCGATATTGCGATCGTCCAGTCCGATGTTCTGACACGCGTTGCCAAGATAACGAGGCCGCCCGGTCTCCAGTCCCGGCTGCAATATGTGGCGAAGCTCCATTCCGAAGAGTTTCACGTCCTGTCCCGGATGCAATTCACGTGTCTGCAGGACCTGACGGGACGCCGCGTGAGCTTTGGCCCGAAAGATAGCGGAATGGCGATTACGGCCGAAGCCGTCTTCGAGGCCAATAACATCGCGGTCGATCCGCTTTATCTCGATCACGATGACGCCATCGAGCAGCTTAAGCGCGGCGAACTCGATGCGGTTGTGTATGTGGGCGGAAAACCCACGCGGGCTTTCGACAAGATCACCCACAAGGACAAGGTTCACTTCCTGGATGTGGAGTATATTCCAGGCCTTCAGGCCGCCTATCTCCCCGCCATTATAACTGCGGAAGACTATCCGGGTCTTGTGGCGCCGAACGAAAGCGTGGCGACGATTGCCGTTTCCACCGTCATGGCGATCCGCAGCCTTCCTCCTTCCTCGGAACGCTTCCATGTTCTGTCCCGTTTCTCCGAGAAATTTTTCACCGGCATCGAGAAGATCAAGACGAGCAGCAGCATCAGCCCGAAGTGGCGTGAGGTCGATATCAGTGCGCCGCTGAAAGGATGGCAGCGCTTTCCGACCGCCGAGCAGTGTCTTCTTGCGCTTTCTCAATCCCGAACCGTCCAGCCGGCCGGCACACCGAAAACCCATCAAATCAAAGCCATGTTTCAGAAATTTGTTAAGAGCCAGCGCGGGAGCCGCGCGAGGCAGGAGGAACTTTTCAACCAGTTCATCCGCTGGTATCAGCAGCAGAACACGCCCCGGCAGCGGCAGCCGGCGGGTTCAGCGGCGCGCGATACCCGACAGGAGTAGATGATGCCGGAGACGAACAAGGTCCATCAGCGCGAGGAGGCTTCCTTCAAGGCGGAAGAACCCGGCATAGGCGCAAAGAAGGCGGCCAGGTTTCTCGCCGAGCTTTCTGCTCCCCAAGCGGAGACGGCGCCGCAGCGGCCCGAACCAGCTTCTCAAACGCCCAAAGCGTCCGATGAGACACCACCCGAAGCCCGGGAAGAGAAGAGCATCGATGCGTTTGCCGAAAGCGTTGCGTCGAGCCTTGAGCAGGCCGGGATGGAAATTGACCACAAGGATGGTCTCCCCGAACACAGCGAGAACGCCCGCCACGAGAAAGACACCGGCTTTCTCGGCGATTGGGAAAGTTTCGACGAAATCCATGAACTGAGCTCCGAGCAGGAAATTGTGGAGGAGCCGGACGATCTTCAGCCTTTCGAGGGAGTTGAGGGCCTGCGCACTCTTTCCGAACTCGCCCTGGCTTCCGAAGCCGACGGCGGACCGGACCTCTCCAGCAAGCACGATGAACTCGCCGACGCCGTGCAGGCCGCTCTTCTCAGCGTCTATGGCGAGGCTCCATCCGCGCTCCCGGGCGACGAGGGGGAAGCGCTTACCCACTCGCCGGACTTGAACGCCTCCGGCCCCGGCTGGGCGAGCGACGATAATTTGTCTCCTCAGGACGTGATCCTGAATTATTTCGATTACCAGCCCGCCACGCGAACGGGCCGCACGATGTCCAGGATCATGTCAGTGGCGATGCCGGGTATGACGGCGGCGGCACTTTCGACGAGACTTTGGATTATCTTGCGTCTCAGCATCGGCCGAAGTGGTCACGTTCCCCCGATGGGTACGCAGATTATGACGATCCGCCATCCTATCCCGTTCCCGCAGGCTATACCGCGCCCAAAAAGACAGCGGAGGCGGATGAGCGGGAAAGCAGCCGTCTTCTCGGAGCGGCGGCCATCGGCCTCGTCGGCGGCATTGCCATAGCCGCATCTCTCGCAGTGTTTGTCATCAGTTCGTATGGCCCAGGAGGACGCGCAGCGACCGGCGCGGCAAGCCCGGCATCCGATGCGAGCGAGCCCGGCTATGGCCGCTGGATCCAAAGAAGCCCGGAAGCGGAGACGTCAAAAGGCGCCGCCGCAACGCCATCTCCCGAGGCCGTGCCCGCGGTCGCCGCATCCGATGTGGTGGTGACACCCGGCCTGCCCTCTGCGCTTGCCATCGAGGTCAATCCGGAGCAGGCGAACGATCGAAGCCTCATAAGCGTCACCGGCGTCCCCGAGGGCGCGCGACTGAATGCAGGCATCGACGCAGGCGGCGGAAACTGGCTGCTGCCGCCGCGCCGCGTTGCAGGTCTTACCATCAATGTTCCAGCGGGCACGTCAGATGCGACCCTTGGCGTCCAGGTGCTCGACAGCAATGTACGAACGCCGCTTTCGGGAAAAACGCAGTTTGCCATCCATGTGAACGGGCCAAAACCGGAGCCCGCCGTGAGCACGCCGAAACCCGAGCCCGCCGCGGTGCTAACCATTGCGCAGACCGCGCCGCAAGAGCCTGCGGCTGCGCCCGAGACGCCGAAGCCAGCGAAAGCCGCCCAGTCCTTCTTCAGCACTGAAACGGTGCCCGCCACCGCGGCCGGGATGGTGCCTCAGCCGGAGCCTCAGGCAAGACCGGCCACCCAAAGCGGCGCGGCCCGGCAAGCCGCCCCTTCCCGGCAAGTTGCACTTCCCGCATCATCCGACCAGCCCAAAAGTGCAGTCGAGGATTTGATCCGCGAAGGCAACAGACGCATGAAGGAGGGCGACATTCTCGAAGCGCGCCGGCTTTATCAGAAAGCTGTCGGGCTCGGCGACCCCGAAGCGGCGCTGGCGATGGGCCGCTCCTACGATCCAATCTACTTCGCGCGCATCGACAGGAAGAATGCGGAGCCCGACGCGGCCAGGGCGTTCGACTGGTATCGCAAGGCGATGGATGGCGGAGCTACGCAGACGGCGATGGTGCGGATCGAAAACCTCAAGCACTTCCTGAAATCAATAAGAGGCAGCAATGCGCTGGGACTACGGGCGAGCCTTCTCATAGACCGCAATCATAGGCCCCAATCCCAGCAACACATTGCCAGAACGAGAGGCGGACGGCACGTAGAGAGCGGGAGCAGTCCCTCCGTCGAGAAACAGCGCGTTGCGGCATTTGAGGCCATCGCGGAACAGGCGCTCGAACGTATCGAAAGGCACATCGCCCTCGGAAATCGCAAATAGCACCACGCCTTCCCCCCGCACGCAAACGCCATCGCGCGCCTTGGCCGACACGTTTGCCTTCGCGATCCTCGGATGAAGCTTGCCATCGATGACCAGCATCGGGCCCGATTGGGTCGCAAACAGCACATCCGGCTTTTTCTTCAGGAATGCGGTTGTTTCAAGCACTCCCGCTTCCGCGTCGCTTGCATAGAAAATCCCGTTCGGCTTCAGGTGGAAATTGCCAGGACCGGGCCTTGTATTCGCCCGCACCAGTTCCCGCCCCTCTTCGATGTAAAGCCCGACCGGCTTGTAATCCGGATGAAACATGCCGCCGTTCAGCGCGAAGGCCAGACGGCCGCCTGCTGCATCCGTTTTCGGCAGCGCGCTGAGATAGGAGTAGGGTGCGCCATCCGGACGCTGCCAGAACAACCTGACGGAGTATCGCCTCAATGGCGCTTCGCAAAGTGTATAGCCGTTGCCCTCGAAGGTGAATGGCTTGCAAGGCTGCTGATCCGCGCGTGCGGCCTGCTTGGCGAGCAGGATGCCAAACGTTAAAAGTATTGCCGTGGCCAAGGCCGCAATTGTGCGTTTCACGCTCGCTCTTCCTCCAAGGGGCAGCCGCTTGTGAGCTGGCGCCAAGCAGGCTCGACTATAAGACCGTGGCTCCGGTCAAGGCCAAGCAACATTTGGGATGACGGGAGCGCTTTCCCCCGTATAAGTGTCCTATCGCTGAATTCCCGAATTCCAACCCTGTTCGAGATATGGCTCCGCTACTCAATCTGAAAACCACTTCGAGACGGAGCCTGGCGGCGTCTCTGGCGAGGAGCCGGCGGCGTTTCCTGCCTCTCCATGTCTTCATTTGCGTCTGGAAATCGATTTCGGCGGATAACATCAGCCTGCTTGCCGCGGGCGTCGCATTTTACATGCTGCTGGCGATCTTCCCTGCCCTTGTGTTCATCGTCGCCATGTTCGGCCTTCTCGCCGAGCCTGATCAGGTCCGGCAATGGCTTGTGTCCCTTCAAGGCGTGCTTCCCGCCGAGGCCTGGAACGCGATCGACGCCCAGGTCGTCGTTCTGATGGGACAGAACAGCACCTCGCTCTCGCTCGCCTCGATTTTCAGCTTGCTGCTCGCCTTCATCAACGCCCGCCTTGGGGCCTATTCGATGATGGGCGCGTTGAACGTCGTCTACAACGCACCGGAGTCGCGGAGCTTCACGCGCACAAACTTAATCGCGTTCATGTTTACAATCGCGGCGCTTTGTGTCTTGGTCTTCAACATATACGCTGTTATAGCGGTGCCACGCGTTCTCAACGGCATCGGTCTTTCGGAATTCTCCAACAGCATTCTGCATACCCTGCGCTGGCCCGTCCTGGCCGTTATCATGGCTTTGAGCCTCGCATTGGTGTACCGGTATGGCCCGGACCGCAAGGAGGATGCGCATTGGCGATGGGTTTCGATCGGCTCGCTCGCCGGAACCGCGCTGTGGCTCGCAGGATCGACGGGGTTTTCGTGGTATGTTTCCGCGTTCAACTCTTATGACAAAGTTTACGGTTCATTCGGAGCCGTGGTTATTCTGCTTTATTGGCTTTGGCTGACAGCTTTTGCCGCACTGATGGGAGCAGAACTAGACATGCAAATCCAGACTGCGCTAGAAGATCGCAAATGACACGCCCAATTTATCCTTTCTCCGCCATCGTTGGACAAGATGAGCTGAAGCTCGCCTTGATCATCTCCGCAATCGATCCCACGATCGGCGGCGTGCTGGCCTTCGGCGACCGCGGAACCGGCAAATCGACCACAGTTCGAGCCCTTGCCGCCCTTCTTCCCCCGGTGCGCGCCGTCAGGCGCTGCCGCTTCAATTGCGATCCCGATGGGAGCGACCTTTGCGAGGAGTGCCGCGAGCGCGCCCGCGACGGCAAGCTGCCATCGCGCTTCATCAATGTGCCGGTGGTCGATCTGCCGCTCGGCGCCACCGAGGACCGCGTCGTCGGCGCGCTCGACCTTGAGCGGGCGCTGACGCGGGGCGAAAAGGCTTTCGAGACAGGGCTTCTCGCGCGCGCCAACCGCGGCTTCCTCTATATCGACGAAGTGAACCTGCTTGAGGATTTCCTTGTCGATCTTCTGCTCGACGTCGCGGCCTCCGGCGAGAACGTGGTCGAGCGCGAAGGCATGAGCCTGCGCCACCCGGCGCGCTTCGTGCTGATCGGCAGCGGCAACCCCGAGGAAGGCGAGCTTCGCCCGCAGCTTCTTGACCGCTTTGGCCTCTCCGTCGAGGTGCGCACGCCGCAGGATTTGCCCTCCCGCATCGAGGTTGTGCGCCGCCGCGACGCCTTCGAGCGCGATCCGCACGGCTTCGTCGCCGCCTGGCGCGATGAGAACCGCAAACTCAGGCGCAAGGTCGCCGTGGCGCGCAGCCGCGTAAACCTGATCGCCATGCCGGACGAGATGCTGGAGCAGGCCGCGAAACTCTGTATCGCGCTTGGCACCGACGGATTGCGCGGAGAGCTGACGCTGATGCGCGCCGCCCGGGCGGTCGCCGCCTATGAAGGCTCCGAGACCGTCAAAGTCGAGCATCTGAAGAGGGTCGCGCCGCCCGCGCTCCGCCATCGTCTTCGCCGCGATCCCCTGGATGAAGCCGGCTCCACGGTCCGCGTCGAACTCGCTTTGCAAAAGACGTTCGGGTGATGTTGAACGGCGGCGGGCAAGCGGCGCCGGAACGGTCGCTCTGGGAAGACGCCGTCATGGCGGCCTCGCTGTTCGCCGTAGACCCTGTCGGCCTCGGCGGCATCGCCGTATGCTCGAAATATGGGCCGGTGCGCGATCAGTGGGTCGAATACCTGCGCAGCATCCTGCCGGACCACGTTCCCTTCCGTAAGCTTCCGCTCTACGCCGCCGACGAGCGTCTGTTTGGCGGTCTCGACCTCGCCGCAACGCTTGCGCATGGCAAGCCCATCGCGGAGCGCGGGCTTCTCGCCGATATGGACGGCGGTTATCTGATCGTGCCGTCCTGCGAACGCATGGAGCCCGCCCTTGCCTCAAGGCTGGGCCTCGTTATGGACGCGGGCGCCGTGCATGTGGAGCGCGAGGCGGCTTCGCGTCACCCATCCCGCGCGGTTCGGCGTGATTGCGCTTGACGAAAGCGAGGGCAACGAGGAAGCGCCGCCGGGCGCGCTCTTGGAGCGGCTGGGGCTCAGGATCGATCTTACCGACCTCAGCTACCGCGACGTTACGCTCGCGACCACCTCGGAGGACGACATCGCTGCGGCGCGGGCGCGGCTTGCAAGCGTCGAGGTTTCCGACAAACTCATCGCAGCCCTTTGCGCAGCGGCCTCTCAGTTCGGCGTCTACTCGCTGCGCGCGCCGATCTTCGCGGTTCGCGCCGCCCGCGCCGCCGCGGCCCTTGCCGGGCGAACCGAGGCAGCGGACGAAGACGCAGCCCTTGCCGCGCTCTTCGTGCTAGCGCCTCGCGCAACCAGGACGCCCGCGCCGCCGCCGGAGGAGCCGCCCCCTGAGGAGCAGGAGAAGAACGAAGAGAAGGACAAGGATCAGGATAGCGAGGAGCAGAAGGCCGCGGAGGAAGATAAGCCGCTGACCGACATGATCATCGCCGCCGCCGAGGCCGCCATGCCGAAGCACATCTTGAGCAACCAGTCCGGCAAGGTGGTCAAGGTTCCGGCGAATGCGCCCGCTGGAAAGAGCGGCAGCGAGCGAACGAATGCGGCCCGCGGACGCCCCGCAGGCGTCAGGCGCGGCGAGCCGCGTCCCGGCTCTCCCATGAGCCTGATCGAGACGCTGCGCGCGGCTGCGCCCTGGCAGAAAATCCGCCGCGTTTTCGCCAACGCCCACCACAGGAGCGAAGAGCAAGGCGTCCTTCGAACCTTGGACAAGATCGAGGTTCGCAGCGACGATTTCCGCGTGAAGCGGCTGAAGGCGCGCTCGCAAACGGCGACCATCTTCGCCGTGGACGCTTCCGGCTCGACGGCGATGCAGCGCCTTGCCGAAACCAAGGGCGCCATCGAACTCCTGCTTGCCGAGTGCTACATCAGGCGCGACCAGGTGGCGCTGATCGCCTTCCGTGGCAAGGGCGCGGAGATGCTCCTGCCGCCAACGCGCTCGCTGACGCGCGCCAAGCGCAGCCTCGCGGCGCTCGCCGGCGGCGGCGGCACGCCTCTTGCGCTCGGCATCACCGCGGCGACAGCCCTTGCACTCAATATCCGGCGCAGAGGCATCTCTCCCCTGATCGTCATCTTGACCGACGGCCGCGCCAACATCACCGCAGAAGGCAAGCCTGGGCGTGACCGCGCTCAAAATGACGCGAGCATGGCTGGGCGACGGTTGCGCGCGGAAGGCATCGCCACAATGTTGGTAGATACGTCTCCGCGCCCGCAACTTCAGGCAGAGCGGCTTGCACAAGAGATGGCGGCACGATATCTGCCGCTGCCTTATGCGAATGCGGCGGCGATTTCGAAGGCTGCAAGGATGGCTGCTAAAGCATGAGCACATTGAACTGGGACCGGGAAGGGCTCGATTGGCCCAACCGCGCCGCCAGCAGGTTTGTATCGGCCGGCGGTTTGCGCTGGCACATAGAAGACATGGGCAGCGGCCCGGTTGCGCTGCTGCTCCACGGAACAGGGGCATCAACCCATTCCTGGCGCCATTTCGGCCCAGTTCTGGCAAGCCGTTTCCGAGTTATAGCGGTGGATTTGCCGGGTCATGGCTTCACCGAATCGCCCCGCGCGTCGCATCTTTCTCTTCCGCAAATGTCGCAGTCGATTACCGCGCTGCTTAACGTGCTCAACATCAATCCGGACATCGGAATTGGACATTCCGCTGGCGCGGCCATCCTCTGCCGCATGGCCCTCGACCACCGGCTGAACGCGAAGGCGATCATCAGCCTGAACGGCGCTTTCCTGCCCTTTGGCGGCCCCGTAAGCCAGTTTTTCGGCGGAATTGCCAGGCTCCTGTTTCTCAATCCTTTCGTGCCCAGCATGTTCACCTGGAGCGCGGATGCGGGCATGGTCCGCCGCCTGATCACGGGCACCGGCTCCCAGATCGACCCCGAGGGCCTTGCGCTCTATGGCCGGCTCTTCCGCAATCCAACCCATGTCGCAGCCGCCCTTGGCATGATGGCGAACTGGGATCTGGAGACGCTGTCCCAGGATCTGCCGAAGCTCAAAACGAAGCTCACGCTCATCGCTGCGAGCAACGACAAAGCCGTGCCGTCGGAGGTGGCGTTCAAGGTCCAGGATTTGGTTCCGGGGTCCAAAGTCATCCTCATGAAGCGGCGTCGGTCACCTTGCCCACGAGGAAAAACCCGCCGAGGTTGCGGAATTTATCTTTTCCGAAGCCGCGCGCTACGGCATCCTGACAAGGGAAGAAACCCACGAAGCAGCGGAATAGCAGCTCGGAAGGAGTTACGCGTTGGGCGGGTTAGCTGAACTTGTCTTGGTTGCCGGGCCAGTGCTCGCCTTCGCGATCTATGAGCTGGTGAAGGTCAGGCGGGAGAGCAAGCCCGCCAAGACCGACGCTCCCCCGCCCGACCGCCAAAGCTAGCGTCTTTAGCCGTTTAATCTTTTTTAGCTTGGCCCGCCGCCGTTTTTCCGTCTTATTGTCGACCGACTTTACTGGCGACAGCTTAGGCGCCTTGGAAAACAGCCTCTTCCTCCGAAGCAACTCTCACGACCCGATAGTCGCGGAGGCCGTATGCGCAGGTGCAGCCGGGCTGTTGCCCTTGATGTTACAATGCAGGAACGAATGACAGGTCTCGATATGCTATCTTTGAAAATCGCTCCGGCGGCCTTGCCTTCGTCGTGGAGGCGGACAGCGGTCGTCGCATCGATCTGCTTCGTTGCCGCCAGCCTCGTCATGGGTCCGCCGGCTTCCGGCGCGAACAGGAGCAGGCCGTCCCCGCGAGCCGAAGTGCCGGAGGTCAATTCCCTTCTCGGAAGCTATCTCGCCGGACATGTTGCGCGCTCCACCCGGGATAGTGATAACGCAGCCCTCTATTACAGGCGCGCGCTTGCCAAGGACCCGGCCAACCAGGACATCCTCGAAGAAGCCTTCCAGCTGGACCTCGCGGCTGGCGAGTTTGATTCCGCTCGCAGCCTTGCCCAGCGTCTCGTCAGAAAGCAGACCGACAACACCATCGCGCACGTTTTTCTCGGGCTCGACGCCTTCAAGCACAGAGATTACGCAAGAGCCGACGAACATTTCCGCAATGCGGAGCGCGGAACCAGTGCGGAGGAGCCGACGATAAAGCTGGCGCGCGCCTGGGTGGCCGTCGCGCAAGGGCGTGCCGACAAAGCCATTGCGGCCTTGCAGAGCCCAAGCAAGGCGGCCTGGGCGACCCACTTCGAGACGGTTCAGCGCGCTTTCATCGGCGATGTCGCGAGGAAGAAGGCCGTGGCTCTCGAAGCCTATCGCGCCGTCACCGAGAAGAAGGCGCCGAACACCCGCATCGCGGAAGCCTTCGCCCGGCATCTGGCGTTCTGGGGCGACCGGGAGCAGGCGGAAGCCGTCCTGAAAGAAGCCGGCGCCGATGTCACCCCGATCGGCAAGCAGCTCATGGCCGAGTTGAAGGCCGGGAAGACGCCAAAGCTCATGGTCGCGAACGCCGAGGAAGGCCTTGCGGAATTGTTCCTCGGCATCGGGCAGGTGCTGGCGACGAACAACGGCGCGGACGCCGCACAGATTTACCTGAGGCTTGCCCTTTTCCTCAATCCTGCCTCCGACATCGCAAAGCTGGAGCTGGCGGAGCTTTATGGAAGTGGAAACTCCGAGCAGTACGACAAAGCGATCGCGGTTATCGACACTGTTCGGGAGAACTCGCCATTCTGGATCAACTCGAAAACTCCGAAAAGCGATTTACTTGAATGCGCTTCAGAAAACGGACGAGGCGGTTGCGCTGCTAAAGGCAGTTCTTGAGAAAAGCCCGAAAGAGGAGCAGGTGCTGCAGACGCTCGCGTCGATTGAGAGCGCACGCAAGAGCTACGAGGCCGCCATTCCCTACTACGACCGCGCCATCGCATTGATCGGAACCCCGGAAAAGAAGAATTGGGGCCTCTTTTATGCGCGGGGCATCGCGTATGAGCGCACGAAGCAATGGGCGAAGGCCGAGCCGGATTTCAAGAAGGCGCTCGAGCTCGATCCCGAGCAGGGATCCGTTCTGAACTATCTCGGATATTCGTGGCTGGATCAGAACATCAACGTCCCGCAGGCTTTCGACCTCATCAAGAAGGCGCTGAAGCTCAAGCCCAACGACGGCTACATCATCGATAGTCTCGGCTGGGGCTATTACATCCAGAAGGATTACGAGCAGGCCGTCAAGCAGCTCGACAAGGCCGTCGAGTTGCACCCGGAAGATCCGACATTGAACGATCATCTGGGCGACGTTTATTGGCGGCTCGGCCGGAAGCTTGAGGCGAAGTTTCAGTGGAATCAGGCGCTGACCCTGAAACCCGAGCCGGAAGACGCCGAGAAGATCAAGAAGAAGCTCGAAGCGGGGTTGCCCGACGAATTCAGGCCCCCGAGCCGAGTTGCAGCCGCAGGCAGCGCCGCCTCAGTCAGCAGCGCCCGACGGAGCATCGGGCTGCCACCGCCAATCCTTGAGCTGGCAATCCGCGAGAAGCATGTGCCTAAGAAGGGGCGTGCTTCTTGTCTCAGCGGGGTCGACAACTGCGCTCGAGCGGCCTATTGACGTTGCTCAAGTCTGACTTAAGCCCAGGTTTGCAATGACATCCCCTTCAGGCAGTGATCCGCGCGGCACCGCGCAAGACAGCGCTGTGGCCGGTTTCGTTTGTGAGAAAGCCCGGGCCAAGGTCAACCTCACGCTTCATATCAAGGGCAAGCGCCCTGACGGATATCATGAGCTGGAAAGCCTTGTGGTATTCGCGGATGTCTGCGACGAGCTTTCTTTCGCGCAATCATCCGAGGACAGCCTCAGCCTCGAAGGTCCTTTTGCGGGCCTTGTCGATGGCGAGAACCTTGTCCTGAAAGCCAAGCGCGCAGTCGCTACCTGGCTGGGCGTCGCGATCAGCGGGCAGTTCCGCCTCAAGAAGAACATCCCCGTTGCCGCGGGGCTTGGCGGAGGCTCGTCGGACGCCGCGGCGGCCATCCGGGCGCTGCTGAAGGTCTATAGCGACGCCTCGGATGCAGGGCGCTTCATCGAGCGATCCGCCGCGATCGGCGCGGACGTTCCCGTCTGCCTTCAGAATAGCGCCGCATGGATGTGCGGACTTGGCGAGCGCGTGACGCCGGTGTCGGGCATCAAGCCCCTGCCTGCCATCCTGGTCAATCCGCGCATCAAGCTATCGACAGCGGCGGTCTTCAAAACCTTGAACGCGAAGCCGCTGAGGCCCGAAGAGGCCGCGCCTCCGCCAGCCTGTCCCGGATGGAGAACTCCTGAGGAAGCCGCCGCCTGGCTCAAGGAGGGGCGCAACCACCTCGAAGCGCCCGCCATAGCTCTTGAACCCGCCGTTGAGAGCGTTCTCGATACGCTCCGGCGCTTGGACGGATGCCTGCTCGCCCGGCTATCGGGCAGCGGCCCTACCTGTTTCGGCCTGTTTTCGTCCGAAGAGGCAGCGGTCAAGGCGGCGGGCAGATATTGGCCGAGACTATCCGGGCTGGTGGGTCAAGGCGACAACTCTTGGCTAAGCCTGTTTGAATTCACTCCGAAGTACCGGAGTGCCTCTGATTCGCGCTATTTCTCATGCACTCAGCTTTCGAACAATGTCTGCGTTGGAGCAAAGCGGCGTGAGCATCGGGGCTGCATCGAGGCCGGAGAAGAGACAGCCAGCCAGAAGAAGCTCTGGGGCCGGGCCGGTCATCGGTCCCGATCGCATTTGCGGGCCTCGCTTTGACGCTCGATCAAAGCGGTGCCGCCTGGCTACCGGACCATAGAACCCTCATCGTTTCCGATCTGCATCTGGAAAAGGGCTCCAACGCGGCGGCGAGAGGCAGGCTTGTGCCTGCGCTCGACAGCCACGACACGCTGATCCGCCTCAGATGCGTCATCGAAGCTTACCGGCCGAAACGGGTCGTTTGCCTCGGCGACAGCTTTCACGATGGCCGCGCAGGCGAACGCATGGCCGATGCCGACCGGAGCGCGCTTGCCTCGCTCTGTGCACTCGCTGAAGGATGGGTCTGGATCGGCGGGAATCACGATCCGGAAGCGCCCGAATTCTGCGGCGGCGAAAGACGGGACGAGCTTCCAATCGAGGGCATCATCCTGCGCCACGAGCCCCGCGCCGTTCGGGACGCGCCCGAGATCGCAGGCCATTTTCATCCGAAGGCAAGCGTGCGGGCAGGTGGCCAGCGGTTTTCCGGCCGCTGCTTCTGCGTCTCGGACGATCTGCTGATTGTGCCGGCTTTCGGCGCTTATGCGGGAGGCTTGCACTGCGCAGCAAAAGAACTCCGCTCCCTCCACGGGGCGGAGCCCAAAATCTTCATGCTGCACGCGGCAAAAATCTGGCGCGTCGCTTGAGAGGGTCTGTCGCTAGGCAGCGCCTTCCGTCCGGGCGCGCGCCTTGACGACCTCGCGTTTCAGGCGGCGAGCCTTCAGCGAAAGCTCCTCATCACCGGCCTTGAGAAGGAAGGCATCCAGGCCCCCGCGATGCTCCACTGAGCGCAGAGCGTTGGCGCTGATTCTGAAGCGCACGCCACGGCCGAGCGCATCGCTCAAAAGCGTGACATTGCAAAGGTTCGGCAAATAGCGCCGCTTCGTCTTGATATTCGAGTGGCTTACGAGATGACCGACGAGGCCACCCTTGCCTGTGAGTTCGCACTGGCGCGACATGATCGGACCTAACAGTGAATGGAAAATAGGCGCATTCGCCGAGTTCCCGTTCATGTAACGCTCAGCGCCGCGCGGGTCAAGCGCCGAGTGCCGTTTGGCTGTGGGCGGATTGGGCGCATCGCGCTGACCGGTTGCATCCATGCCCCGATTTTCGCGAGTTCCCGGCCAAGCCTGTCGCGCTCCGCGATGCCAAGATCGCGCTTTCGTCACTCCAGTGCAATGCGGCCGCCGCGCTTCTTAACTCCACCGTCCCTGCCATTCTTTTGGGCCAATCGGCGCGCTAAGGGAGAGCCATGGATTCGTTTTCCCGCATTATCCAATTTTTGGCCGGGGTTCCCCATTTTTCAAACTTCAACTCGGAGCAGTTGCACCGGCTCTACAGCTTCACGGCGCTGAAGGTGCTGGCTAAGGGCGACGTGGCGACGGTGGCTGGCGCAGACGTCGACGAGCTTTTTATTGTCGTGTCGGGCAGGCTCGCCGAACACGGCGAGGGAGCGGAAGCGGAGGAGTTTGGCCAGGGCGCGGCGCTTGCGGCCGAAGCATTTTTCATGCGGCGCCCGGCGGAGACGACGCTTGTCGCTTTGCGGGAGACCATACTTCTGACGCTCGCCTGGGCCGACTTCACTGCAGCGCTTAATGCCCATCCCGATCTTTTCGTGACATCTTTCGCGACACTATCGAGACTTGGCGCAACCCTGCCGGCCGCGCCGCCAATACCCAGCCGCCTCGTCCTGTGCGCCGCCGGCGCGAAAGGACGACTCGACACCGCCGTAAAGGACGCCTTCGTTTCCGCCCTGGAAAATTTCGCGGAAGTCAGAATTCTACGGCGGGAGAGTTTCGGCTCGCTTGCCCTCGATGCGCCGGAGACAGCCCACTGGCTTCACGAGCAGGAGCTGGAGTTCGACGTTACGGTCGTGATTGCGGATGGTTCGGACGCGGCATTTGCGAAAGAAGCCATCGAGGCAGGCGACGAGATCCTCTTCCTCGCAAGCGGCGGCAGTTCCGCGCTTTCCCCGCTGGAGCAGCATGCGCTCGACCGGCGCGGACAAGACCGCTGCCGCCTCATCATTGCCAAGGGCCAGGGCATTTCCCCCAAGAGTGCGGGCGAATGGGCAGCCTCGCGCCCTTATCGCTCGACGCAACTCGTGGACTTTGCCTCGCCAACAGAAGCCGCGCTCATGGCATCGGCCCTTCTCGGAAAGGGAAACGCCATCGCGGCCACGAGCAGCGGTGTTTATGCCGCCGCGATCCTGGGCGCTCTTCAAGCCTTCGAGGCGAACAATGCCCCAGCCGTTTGCCTGACAGCCGCCGGAAGCGCGGTCCTGCCTGCGGGCCTGCTGGCGAGCGGCGCCAGCCTCGCCGATACCGAGGCAGTGTTTCGGGAACTGGCCGAACCGCTCCCCTGGAAGCGGGCGGCGCGGCCCGACGCGGGGCTGTACGAAGCTGCCGCCATGGACGCCATGCTCGCGCTGGCATTGCCCGAATGCGACATCGCTCTCGCCCCGCGCCCGTTCACCGCCGTCTCCCTCTCGCTCTCGAAGAACGCGCCAAGAGCACACCGCGACGGCCGTCTCCACAGCGCGGTCCGGGCGGGATTGACGCCACCCGGAATACTGCCGCCGCATATCGCTGACGATCGCGATATTCTCGTAAGCGGCGCGCACGAGATCGAAGCGCTCATTGCCGCTGCGGGAAAGCTTTCCGCCTCGCCTTTGGTGTTTCTCTATCCTAAAGCCCCACCGCTCGGCCCGTCGGACATGTCGTACCGGCAGCTCGCCGGGCCGTCTTTCCGCCTGCCCCCTTTCCAAGGTCCGTCCACACCCGAAAAGCGCCTGCGTCTGGAAACCGTGCTGGGGTCCTTCTCGAGCCAGCCGCCGTCTCCTCTTCCGTTGATGGCGTCGCAATGCTTCGCTATCCCCATCCCTGAAGGCGTAAGCCCGATGGATTGGGAGGAGTGGGCGCTGCTTCGCGACAGCGCCTTCGAATGGACTTACTCTGAAATAGAAGCGCGCGGGCTTGCGCAACCTTGAGAAGTCGGCCTTATAGGCGTCACAGCTTGGCTGGCGCGCTTGCGCTAATGCCTTGACGCTTCCCGCACGCGCACTGATGTGCGTGAATAAACCCGCTGAGACGAACCGCCTTGACGATGAAACATCAAGAACCTGCGAAGAACGATAGCAATGCGAGCCTTTCCGCCAAAGTCTTGGAGAACTCGGGCTATGCCGCTCGCCTGCCCTTCAGGCTTATCGGTCAGGCCATCGTGCGCACGATCCAGGTCCTGTTTGCGCTCTTTGTCGTCGTTCTTCACCCGCAGATCAAATGGCTGGCGGGCGTCATCGCGAACTCAAGCCTCGTCCAGAACTACATCAAGCCGAGCCTGCACTCCTTCACCATCAACGTCTACGAGCCGTATTTCGCCCATTTGAGGGGGCTGGCCCCTTTCTGGGCGACGCTCAGCATCGCGGTGCCGCTCGCGGTTCTCGAACCGGCAAAGTTCGGCGCGACCATCATGATCGCTCAGCGGCCGAAGATGGGCATCCTGCTCTGGCTGTTTCTGCAGGGCGTGAGCTTCATTCTGATCGACAAGACCTGGCTGGCCGTCCGGCCGCAAAGCCGCAAGATCTGGCTCGTCAGCCGCATCCACGCCTGGATTTGGCTGAACGTCGAGCACGGAAAACACTGGATCAAGACGTCGCCCATTTACAAAAGCCTGGTGCGCTGGAAGGAAACGGCGCGCCGCCGCCTCCGCCTGTTCTTGGCGCAATTCACGCTGCGCCGCCGAAAAAGGTCTATCTAGCAGAGTTCCCGGGTTTCGGACTTTTAGGTTTTCAGGATCGGCGACTGGGCCAAATTTCGACACTTACCCAGAACCTTTCCCCTCGCAAAAAGACGGCCCGCTTAAGTGAGAGGCTTGTAAAAATAATAGTCATTTTCAATATTCCCAATAATCTTAAGTCCGCGCTCTTCAGTTATTTGAGTAACGGCTTTCAGACGTTCCTGGAATATCTCGATCTGCAACAGACAGGCGTTATCTCGAATAACATCTTTCATTCCCGCGAGGACATCAGCTTCGAATCCTTCGACATCAATCTTCGCGACAATAAATGCACCTTTATATGGGACCACGCTATCAACCTTGACGGCCTGGACGGCGAATTCTGATTTGATATCAGACGCATCCGTCATGTGCGAGAGACCACGATGCCGGCCTTGGCAGGAAACAAACCCCACAGTTCCATCGGCCTTCGAGGCAGCGCATGGGATTATCTTGATCCCACTTGTCAAGCCGTTGATGAGCAGATTGCTGTGCAGTTGGGCCAGGTTCAGGGGATCGGGCTCAAAGGCGAATATTTCATCGAAAAGATTCAGCTTCTTCAAGAGTATTGAGTACAAACCGCCGTGAGCACCGATGTCTAAAAATACTGAACGAGAATATCCGGGTCGAAATTCACGTATCAGTCTCTCAAGCTCGATAATCTGATAGCGCTCCCACTCTCCTTTGACCAGCAGCGAGCGATCGACCTTATTTTGCTGATCTACAAGGAACAATGCTCCCATCCTGGAAACAACCAGGAACGGCGGCCTCGTTCTTCGAAAAAATTCATAATGACACTACAAATCATTCGGCCGAAAATCGGGATCCCGCCAATATTGACGAGAGGGGAGGCATATCGCCTTTCTGATTTCATGAAAGAGACCAGCTAAAATTGCTTGAGAGACAGGGTGTCATTAATCTTGGAAACATCGATCACGGGCGGCCTATTCAATAGGTAGGCCGCCGACAACTCGTCGCCCCCCAAGTTGACCCCATAGGTTTGCTTCGGCGCTCGCTCAAAGCAAACCGTGCGCCCGGGCAAAGTCCGAAAGCGGACGCAGCGGACGCGGCCCGACATGGCTGATGATCTCTGACGCTGCGAGGCTCCCAAGGCGAGCGCAGGCTTCCAGATCGCGTCCTGTCGCCAGACCGAACATGAAACCCGCCGCATAAGAATCCCCTGCCCCCGTGGCGTCCACGAGCCTGGGCACCGGCACAGCGGGAACCTCGACTGCAGTCCCACCCTGCAGGACGACAGAGCCTTTTTCGCTGCGGGTGATGGCCGCCAGATCGCATTCGGTCCGGATCACCGCGCACGCCTCTTCGAAGGATGCGCCTGGATAGAGAGACAAAAGCTCCTTTTCATTCGCGAATACGATATCGACGCGGTCGCGGATGAAGGTGCGAAACGCTTCGCGATGGCGGTCGACGCAGAACGGGTCGGAGAGCGTGAAGGCCACCTTCGTGCTATTGCCGCGCGCAAAATCCGCTGCCGTGAAAAAGGCCTTCCGGGCCGCGGCCGGGTCGAACAGGTAGCCTTCCAGATACACGATTTGCGCCGACTGGATGGCATCGTGGTCAAGGTCGCCTTCGGCGAATTCGGATGCCGCGCCCAGGTTCGTGTTCATGGTTCGCTCGCCGTCCGGCGTGACGAGAATCAGGCAGCGGCCGGTGGGGGTCCCGTTGTCGCTGACGCCGTTGTGGAAGGAAACGCCGATGGAGCGGATGTCGTGGGCGAAGACGCTGGCGAACTGGTCGCGGCCCACCTTGCCCGCAAAACCGGCCTGTCCTCCAAGAGAGGCGATGCCGGCGCAGGTGTTCGCCGCCGAACCGCCCGACGTTTCCACGGCGGGGCCCATCTTCTCATAAAGGGCGGCGGCCTCCTCGGCCGAGGTGAGGCGCATGGTGCCCTTCACCAGCGAGAACTCGGCAAGCATGCTTTCCTCGCAAGGAGCGATGATGTCGACCAGCGCATGGCCGATCCCGAGGACTTGAAGAGTTTTGGTCATTGCGTTGGCTTTCGCTTTATTTGGCGCGGGCTTTGCCGCTTTCGCCGGGTGGTGGAGTTTTCGGTTCGAACTTGCACAAATCCGCGATGATGCAGCGCCAGCACTCGGGCTTCCTGGCCTTGCAGACATAGCGGCCGTGAAGAATGAGCCAGTGATGGACGTTGCGGATGAATTCCGGCGCGGCTATGCGCTCCAGGCCAAGCTCCACCTGAAGCGGGTTCTTCCCCGGCGCAAGGCCGGTTCGGTTGGCCACGCGGAAGATATGCGTGTCTACCGCAATTGTCGGCTGGTCGAAAGCGACATTCAGGACGACATTCGCGGATTTCCGCCCGACGCCGGGAAGCCTTTCCAAGGCCTCGCGGTCTTGCGGAACTTTGCCGCCGTGTTCCTCAACGAGCGCCTTGGACAGCGCAATCACATTCTTGGCCTTGGTGTTGAAAAGGCCGATGGTCTTGATGGCGTCGCGGAGCCTCTCCTCGCCGAGATCGACCATCTTTTGCGGCGTGTCCGCCATCTTGAACAGGCGCTCTGTCGCCTTGTTCACGCCTGCGTCGGTGGCCTGCGCCGATAGAACCACAGCGACCAGCAGCGTGAAGGGATTTATGTGCTCAAGCTCTGTCTTTGGATGCGGCATGGCCGCAGCGAACCGGGAGAAAACCTCATGGATCTGCGCCGGCGTCAGCAAGGAAGCGACGCCCTCGCCCTTGGCTTTCGCGGTGGCGGGCTTCAGGTTCGTCTTAGCCTTTTTCGCCCCGGCGGCAACAACTGGCTTTTCCATGGGTTTGCCGGCTGGATAGAGTTTACCAATGCAAGACGGCGTTTCAGGCAGCAGTGAGACCACCGGGCCGAACGAGCCGCCGCGTCTTTACTTTTCCGCGACCTTGCTGCCTCATCGTTCCTTGTCGCGCAAGGGCTTTGTGGCGCTCATGGTTACGATAGCAGCCATGAGTTCCGCGACGGGCACAGCATTCGCGCTCAGAGGGGCATGGCCTGTGGCGGCGTTCTGCGGGCTTGTCGTCTTCCTTCTCTATCTTGCCTTCCGGCTGAACTACAGAGCCGCCCGGATGTCGGAAAGAATTGCCCTGGCCGGCCCCGAACTGCGGGTGACGCGCCTTCACCCGTCAGGGCGGACCGAGAACTGGAGCTTCAATCCTTATTGGGTGAAGTTCCAGCATGTCCGCCGGGACTACGCCGTCGGCGAGCTTTCATTGACGAGCCACGGCCGCAAGCTGGTTTTCGGCGCATTTCTGTCCGATGACGAAAAGGACAGCTTTGCCGCGGCACTGACTGCGGCTCTGGCTCGCCAGAGGCATCACTCCTCGATGCATTTCAGGGAGATGTGAATCCCCGCCTTCTCCAGCGCGTCGGCCCTGTCGTGCTTTAACTCCGGCCCCCCGTAGAAGAGCGTATAGCCATTCAGGACAAGCAGGACGGCGAAGGCTCCCACGCCAAAGCTGCCGTAAAGAAGGAAGGACGTTCCCATGACGATGGATGCGGAGGCCAAGACGATCGCGATTTGCAGCATCGCCATCGAATAATCGTAGAAGGGGTGCTGCGCGAGAGCCAACTTGCGCTGGTTATCGCAAGAACTCCGCCAGCGCCAGAAGCTCCGTCTTGCCGTGCCGGCCATCCGATTCCAGCTTCTGGATTTCCTTGTCGTACTCGGCCTTTTTCGTCTGGATGAGTTTGCGCGCCGCCTCCGGAAGGCTTTCTATGTTCGGCGTCTCATCGAGTTTCAGCTCCAGCTGGTCGTTAGCGAGCTTGAGCTGCGACTGCCGGACGTACTTCGATTGATAGTAGGCGTAGTGATCGTTGCCCTGGAAACCCGCCTGCTGAGCGGTCTTCATCGCGTCGTTGCTGCCGGTCGCGGCGATCGCGAGCAACACGGCCAGAACCGAGATGTAGATCGCCACCTTCTTGTCGTGCTTGAGCTCCTTCGCCTCGTCGAACGCGTCAGCAGGCGTGCCGCTGACCACGCCGACCTTCTTTTCTTCTTTTTTGGCGGCAGGCGCCTGGTTGGCCGCAGCAGGCTGCTGCGGTTTCGGATGCGGGCCTCTTTGCTGTTTTTTCTTCATCCCCCACGACATGCCTTAAGCCGCCAGCGTCATTTTCGAAGCCACCGTGCCGTCGGCGTTCAGCCGGTACACATAGGGCTCGCCGGTCGGCAGGTTGAGCTTCAGGATCTGTTCCGGCGTCAACTTGTCGAGTTGCATGATGAGCGCCCGGAGCGAATTGCCGTGCGCCGAAATAATCACATTTTTCCCTGCGAGAACCTGGGGCAGAATCGTGCTCTCGTAATAGGGCAAAACGCGCGCCGCCGTATCCTTGAGGCTCTCTCCGCCGGGCGGCGGCACGTCGTAGGAGCGGCGCCAGATGTGGACCTGTTCCTCGCCCCATTTTTTGCGCGCGTCATCCTTGTTCAGGCCGCACAGATCGCCATAGTGGCGCTCATTGACCGCCTGGTCCTTGATGGTCTCCAGACCCTGCTGACCCAGCTCGGAGAGGATGATCTCGAGCGTGTGCTGAGCCCTCTTCAGCGCGCTTGTAAAGGCGATGTCGAAGACGAGCCCCTCTTTCTTGATAAGCTTCCCAGCCCGGTGAGCTTCCTCCATGCCGGTTTCGGTCAGGTCCGGGTCGCGCCAGCCGGTAAACAGGTTGAGCTTGTTCCACTCGCTCTCGCCATGGCGAACAAGCACGAGCACGTTGTCCATTTTTGCTATCCTCGCTTCACGCACAATCGGCTTAGGCTTATCAGATCCCGAGCACGTTGCGCATCGAAAACAGGCCTGGAGCGCGCCCCTGGCCCCAAAGTGCCGCAGTGACGGCGCCGCGGGCGAAAACCTGCCGGTCCTCGGCGCGGTGCGTCAGTTCCAGTCTCTCCCCGGCCCCGGCGAAAATCACCGTGTGATCGCCGACCACGCTTCCGCCTCTGAGTGACGCAAAGCCGATGGAGCCGAGAAGTCTCTCGCCAGTGTGGCCATCCCGGCCTCGCACGCTGTGCTCGCCGAGCGCGATGCGACGCCCGGCGGCGGCGGCGTTGCCAAGCAGAAGCGCCGTCCCCGAGGGAGCGTCGACCTTGTGCCTGTGGTGCATTTCCAGAATTTCGATGTCGAAGCGCTCGTCGAGCGCCCGGGCGGCCTGTTCGACGAGCGCGGCGAGAAGATTCACGCCAAGGCTCATATTGCCGGACTTGACGATAGTCGCATGGCGTGCGGCCGCCTCGATTTTCGTCTCATCGTCGGCGGACAAGCCCGTTGTGCCGATCACATGGACCACGCGGGCCTGGGCGGCGAGCGCAGCCGTCGCGACGGTTGTCGCAGGAGTCGTAAAATCCAGGACCCCTTCGATATGCGTGAAGAGGGGCAGCGCCTCGCTCGTGATTTTGACGCCGAGAGTCCCG
Source organism: uncultured Alphaproteobacteria bacterium (assembly GCA_963833565.1). Taxonomy (GTDB): domain Bacteria; phylum Pseudomonadota; class Alphaproteobacteria; order Rhizobiales; family Rhodomicrobiaceae; genus Rhodomicrobium. The sequence continues at coordinate 17,977 of CAWHYO010000006.1, read as the reverse complement.
ACGCCCGCTACCTCGCCTGCATCCTTCCCGATGAAGGGAGAGTCCGGCCTTTCAACGGCGCCGGCCACTCCGCAATGGGGCGATTCATGAATGGTGCGGATAAGCTCGCGCCCCATCCGGCCGGCCGCTCCCATGATTGCTAGCCGCATCATCTACCTCGCCTGTCGATACTCTTCACGCCAGCGTTGGCTCTTTCGCGTGCCCGAAATGATGCCGGAGAAGGCTGAAGCGCCTTTCCGGCATCATTTGATTGAGATCTTGTGAATCGCCGCCAAAGCCGATGGTGCGGCGGTTGAGAACGAACCTGATCCAGATCGTCAGGAGAAACTCCGACGCGCCCGCGACTATGAGCACCGCAAGCGAGTTGAACTGATAGGAAGACAGGTGGAACCCAGGGCATTCGGCTTGCCCTGAAGGACAAGAGGGCGTGATGATGGTCTGGACGAGGATCACCAGGCCAGCAACCACAGGGGCGATCGCAAGCACGGAGTCGAGAACGCCAAGCGCCCGGATCTGGCTCGCGGAGAAAAGCAGAAAAGTCATCTGAATGATGAGGTAGAAGAACCCGATCCAGACAGGAATGGCCCAAGCCACCCCGCCGCCTTCCGGCTTATAATGTGGATAATAGCCTATGAAAATCGCTCCCCCGATGGTCCCCACCAAGGCGAGAAGGATGCTGAACCACTCTTCAGGGTGCGTACTTGCACGCCGCCTCTGGTCTGCGAATAAAGTCATGACCGTCCCTTCCTACTTCTCATCCAAAGAAGAAATCACCTCACGCCAGCGACTGCCGGAAGCCCGGAATGCCGCCGCGGACGCTGGCAGAGCTGCAGCGCGGTGAAAAACAACTCTCATGCGCCACGTTGCGTTGCAACGCCCATAAGCTTCTTTTCCGCCCGGTCCTGCCCGGCCGGGCGGCGAAGCGTCTCTCTTTATGCCTTATCTCGTGCCGCTTTTATGGCGGCTTCGATCATCGACCGGGCTTCGGCGGCATCGCCCCACCGATCGATCTTGACCCATTTCCCGCTCTCGAGATCCTTATAATGATTGTAAAAGTGCGCGATGCGCTGCAGAAGCATCTCAGGCAGGTCGGAATAATTCGTGATTTTCCGGTAGATGGGCGACACCTTGTCGGACGGCACGGCTATGATTTTCTCGTCGCCGCCGTGCTCGTCCACCATATACAGCACACCGACCGGCCTGCAATTGCAGACGGCGCCAGGAACGATGGGCCGCGAGTTTGCGATGAGCACATCGATCGGATCGCCATCATCCGACAGGGTATGCGGGACGAAACCGTAATTCCCTGGATAATGCATGGAGGTATAGAGCATCCGGTCTACAAACATGGTTCCGGAAGCCTTATCCAGCTCGTATTTGATCGGCTCTCCGCCGATAGGCACCTCGACGATCACGTTGATGTCGAAGGGCGGATTTGATCCGATGGGAATGCTATCAACGCGCATGGTGTCGGTCCTTTGGCCTATTTGAGTTTGGTAGCGCACTCATGCTCGCATTTCCATCCTTTTGCTACTTTCCTCACGAAGATAACGCTTGCGCCACAGGCTAATATCCTTAATGAAGCGTGTGTCCGCGGGGCTGATTTGGATCAACATATCCTGGCTTTTCCCATGACTAAGCTCATTCGTTTCGTACTCGCTGCGGCGTTCAGTTCCAGTCTCGCCGGCCCATCGTTGGCTGAAGGCCCGAGAGATATCAAAGCCTTCGTCAAGGATGCATTCAAAGCCAAGATCGAAGCCATCAAGTCGGGCATCTACTGCCGGACCTTCTCCTGCGACTTCGAGGTCGAGTCCTTTTTTGCGACCGAAACCGATCCGAAAACCTATGCGCTATCCACAAGCGGCTGGCTCGAAGGAACCATCCCAGGGCTGAAGGGCTCAGCGCGCCGGGCCGTGGGCCTGACCGGCACCTATACCCGCGGCACCTGCATCGTGAAGGACCTGAAGCCGGTTTTCGACGTCACTACGAACAACAATGGCTGGGCGGCGTCCAAGATCGAGGCCGTCTTCAAGCGCATCGACATTCCGACGATCGTCGTACTTACTCCCGAAGACTGCAGAAAGGTCGACAGCTTCATATTCGCCTCGTGAGGCCCGGTCAGCGTCAGGCGCTCAGCTTCTCCATGACTTTCTCGCTCATCTCGAAGTTGGCATAGACCGCCTGCACATCGTCGGAATCTTCCAGCGCATCGATGAGCTTGAGAAGTTTCTCCCCCTTCTCCTCATCCACATCCACCGTATTCTGCGGACGCCACACGATGGAGGCCGATTTGGCCGGGCCGAACTTCTTTTCCAGCGCGGCGGCGGCTTCATGATACGCCTCGACGCTCGTGGTCAGCCAATGGGCATCCTTGTCCGCCTCGCAATCATCGGCGCCCGCCTCGATTGCCGCTTCCAGCATAACTTCCGCACTGGCGACCGTCAGCGGATACTCGATTTCACCGACGCGGCTGAAACTGAAAGACACCGCGCCTGTCTCGCCAAGGTTGCCGCCAAACTTCGAGAAAAGGGAGCGAACCTCGCCAGCGGTGCGGTTGCGGTTATCGGTCAGCGCCTCCACGATCACGCCGACGCCGCCAGGAGCGAAGCCCTCGTAGCGCACCTCGACGTAGTCCGCGCCGCCCGCCTCCTGGCTCTTCTTGATGGCGCGCTCGATGTTATCCTTCGGCATGTTCTGCGCCCGCGCAGCGAGCACGGCGGAGCGCAGGCGCGGGTTCATGGCGATATCGGGCAAACCGAGCTTTGCCGCGGCCGTGATCTCGCGCGCGAGCTTGGAAAACATCTTCGAGCGCTTCTTATCCTGAGCGCCCTTGCGGTACATGATGTTCTTGAACTGGGAATGCCCTGCCATGGGTTGCCTTTGTATGTCGTCCTCTACGATACCCTTGCCGCCGTTATCGAGCGTTCGGACGAGGTTTTGCAACACGCTTTCGAACTTGGCAAGCGATGCCGGACGGCGACGGTTGCCTATGCGCAAGAAAACAGCGCATAGATCGGTCTTTGCATAATCAGCATAGGTGATGTTGAACCTGCGGGCGTCAACGTCCCGCACAAACATAAAGAGGCCAAATGCGCCGCGTTTTGCACATTATTCTCGTCGTTTTTGCCGTCATCCTGGCTTATCTCTCCTTCGCGCCCGTCGGCATCGAGCCCGCCGCATGGCAGCCCCAGCCGCCGCCCTCCAGCGAAACCGGGCTTTACGCGCGAAACGATTTTCTGAAAGGCATCGAGCGCATCGCATCTGGCGCGGGCAAAGGGCCGGAGGCGATCGCATTCGACGCTCAGGGCCGCGTCACCACCGGCTTCGTTGACGGGCGCGTGGTCCGCTTCGAACCGGACGGCAGCGGGTATACCCTCCTCGCCAATACCGGTGGAAGGCCGCTTGGCGTCTTCGTCCATCCTGATGGCAGCGTCATCGTTTGCGACGCGAACCGGGGCCTTTTGAAAGTCGGCCAGGACGGAAAAGTTGCCGTACTCGCCGCTGAGGCGGATGGCGTGCCCTTTGGCTTCACGAACGATCTCGCGGTAACGAAAGACGGGTCGAAGGTCTATTTCACCGACGCGTCATCGAAATTCGGCTTCGGCCATGTCAACGAAGACATCATCGAGCATGGAGGGCATGGGCGCTTCCTGGTCTACGATTTCAACACGGGCAAGACGGATGTCCTGATGAAGGGCCTGCAGTTTGCGAACGGCGTGGCGCTCGGGCCGGATGAAGCCTTCGCGCTGGTCAATGAAACGGGCAGCTATCGGATTTTGCGCTATTGGCTGAAAGGCGAAAAGGCCGGCACTTCGGACATTTTCGCGGACAATCTTCCGGGCTTCCCCGACAACATCACCTTCAACGGCAAGGACCGCTTCTGGGTCGCGATCTACGCGCCCCGGACGCCCATCGCGGACAGGCTTGCGCCCTACCCTTCCGCGCGCAAGATGGTGATGCGCGCGCTGCGCTTCCTGCCGCCGCCGGTTAAGGCGCAGGCCTTTGTGCTGGCCTTCGACCCGGACGGAAAGCTCGCCGCCAATCTCCAATATGACGGCAGCGACGCCTATTCTCCGATCACCTCGGTCCGCGAGCACCCGAACGGGTATCTGTACTTCGGCTCGCTCACTGCGGATAGCCTCGGCCGCATTAAAAAGCCTCAGCTTCCCGCGGACGCTTTCCAGTAGCAGCTCAACTCTCCCGGCTTCAAAAGGGAATTTCGCGGTCAAGCCAATGGTTTGCGCTGCATCACAAAATGGAAAAACCACTGGCCGGGTCCAAGTTGTTGAGGGAATTCAGAGCAAGGACGATCAGCCTAAGCTTAACACTTATTCTCCAAGGGAAAGAATAAGGGGCTACTGAAAAGACACATCTGTCCGACAAAAACAACTACTTGCACGCTCATTTATTGCAGCTTTTCTGGAAGAGTATTACCCCCCCATGCATTCGGCTATTTGCTTTGATGCAACTTGGGCGTTGAGTTGGTAGCAACCAACTCAACTTTTCTCTTTAATTGGGAAGGGGGATCCCATGTCTAAAAGAGTAATCCTTGCCGTTACTGCGCTTGCGGGGACGGTTTGTTTGACAACGGGGATGGCGGCTGCGCAAACGGTCAATCCCACTGCAAAATCAATCATAAACTCCAAACCGGGAAAGTTCCCGCACTGGTTTCCGCCCGTACTGAACCAGTCGCTCGGCATTCCTTTGCCACCGTTCGTTCAGGGAACGAAGCCGCCACCCGTGATCCCCAGATCCGAAGTGGATTTCAATCCGGCGGGCGGCCTCGCCACGTATCAGCCGGGCGGTCCCACTGTTACTTCGAAGAACGCCTTTTTCCTGCCGCTCGGTACGAATGGCCGCACATGCTTCTCCTGCCACCAGCCATCCTCCGGCATGAGCATCAGCACGCGTGATCTTCAGGGCCTATACATGTTCAGCTCTGATAAAGATCCGGTGTTTGCCCCGGTGGACGGCGCCAACTGTCCGGACAAACCCCACGATCATAGCCTTCTGTTGAATAAGGGGCTTTTCCGCATATTCCTGCCGGTCCCAGCCACCAGGGATTACGAAGTGACGGTCGTTAGCGATCCAACCGGATGCAATACCAATCCAACCTATTCCCGGGGTGTCAATCCGGTGACCGGAGAGAAGTTTCAAATTCTTTCCCTCTACCGCCGGCCGCTTCTCTCGACAAATCTTAAATTTGTCACCAACCTTAATCCCGTTGTTACCGGTGATCCGCTCAGCACGGACCCGAGTGCCACGCCGCCCGCAGATCCAGGCACAGGCTTTCCCCAAAGCGGCAACATCATGTGGGACGGCCGTGAAGCGACCCTGGAAAGCCAAGCGATCAACGCCACGCTGGGACATGCGCAAGCAACCAAAGCCCCGACTGACGACCAGATAAAGCAGATAGTTGCCTTCGAGCTCGGCATATATAGCGCGCAGAGCTATGATCTGGTCGCAGGAAAACTAACCGCCGACGGCGCCACTGGCGGTGCGCAGAATTTGTCAACTATAGCGCCCGATTTAAGTAATCCTCCCCCGCTTTTCATCCCCGGCGCGTCTCCGACCGGATTTGATCTCTACAACTCATGGAACTCGGCATCGGGGGCCCGGCAACAATCGATCTATCGGGGAATGCAGATCTTCAACACGCGTCGCTTTACGATCAGTAATGTGGCCGGGTTCAACAACATTCCTGCTGTCGGCAACAACGCACCTGGAACTTGCGCCAGCTGCCACTCCGTAAAAAATGACGGATCCGATAACTTCCGGTTTGCGCAGCATGACATCGAAATCGGCGGGGGGGCGACAGCCGATAATGGTCCCGCTCCATCGCGCGACCTGCCGCTTTTCAAGTTTAGCTGTAACAAAGGCGCGCCAACCGGCTACCTCGGTCCGGTCGTGATGACCAACGATCCTGGGTTGGCACTGATCACGGGCAAGTGCGCCGATATCGGGCGGACGACGGTGGCGCCGTTACGGGCGCTCGCCGCGCATGCGCCTTATTTCCACGATGGGTCCGCGCGGACGCTCAAGGATCTCGTGAAGGTCTATAATAAGCGCTTTAGCATTGGCCTGACCGATGCCGAATCAAGCGATCTCGTCCACTTCCTCGAAGCACTCTGAGCCGAAAGAAGACCGGACAAGAAGGCGCAGAAGCCTCCGCAGCCAGTCGCGGAAGCTTCTGCATGAATTGGTCATGCCCACTTAGCCACAGCGGCGCCGAGAAGCCGCTCGACATAAGCCGGGACGACCTCGGTTGCGCGGCCGTGAATCGCCTCGTGGAAAATGCTGATGCCTTCCGAAGGTTCGAGATTGAGTTCGACCGTATGCGCGCCTGCCCGGCGGGCCTCCATCACGAAGCCGGCGGCGGGATAGACCGTGCCGCTGGTGCCGATAGAAATGAAAAGATCGCAGCCGCCGAGCGCCTCGTAAATCCGATCCATCTGGTAGGGCATTTCGCCGAACCAGACCACGTCGGGCCGCATGAGGCCCGGCTTCGCGCAGACCGGACACACCGTCTCCAGGGTCAGATCGCTGTGCCCGATCGGATGCCGCCGTCCACAAGCGCCACAAAGCGCTTTCATGATCTCGCCATGCATGTGAATGAGGTTCTTCGATCCCGCAATTTCATGGAGCGGATCAATATTCTGCGTCACGACGAGGACCTCGCCTGGAAAATCGGCCTCCAGGCGAGCCACCGCATGGTGAGCAGCGTTGGGTCTTACGTCGGCGTTCTGTCTCCGGCGCTGGTTATAGAAATCCAGGACGAGCGCGGGATTGCGGCTATAGCCTTCCGGTGTCGCAACCTCGCGATAGTCGTACTTGGCCCAGATGCCGTCCTTGTCGCGGAACGTATGAAGACCGGATTCCGCCGAAAGCCCGGCCCCGGTCAAAACAACAATTTGATTGTAGCGAGCCATTGTCGAGCGCTCCCTCCACTTGAATTTCCCTGACCGGCGGATTTACCTCTTGAGGGTAGAAGATCCGGAGTTCTTCCCGCTTCGTAATTATCTTCTTCAGTGTCCGGAGAGAGTAAGATCATGTCAAATCGAATCGAAGGCCTCGCTCACCTCGCCGGGCAAACACTGCGGACCGTGGGCTATGCCGGGCTATCCCGATACATGATGAGGCGCGTCGCCCGTCTTGGCGCACAGCCGACGCGGGTAGAGATCACCAAGCCTGCGCCCGGCCTCCTTACACTGTTGCAGGATGTCTTGAAGCTTCAGGCGAAAGACGCGCGAAACGTCCGCGATGGCCTTTATCCAATCCCCGTCGAAGACAGTAGTTCCTTCGCTGCCCGCATCGAGGCGGTCCGGCGCATGATCGACGATCTCCCGCAATCGACGGAGCGACGCTCGGAAAAGAGAGCCAGCGACGTGGCGGACCTTCCGGAAGCCGCCGGGATGCCAGACTATTATACCCAGAATTTCCATTATCAATCGGGCGGCTGGCTCACTGAAGAATCCGCCAGGATTTACGATGTCCAGGTCGAGACGCTGTTCTTCGGCGCGGCCGGTGCGATGCGGCGGCAGGCCATTCCGCCGGTTGCGGAGTTCATCCGCGGCAAAGACCAGCGGCAGCTTCGCCTTCTCGACGTAGCCTGCGGCAGCGGCCGCTTCCTGGGCCAGCTCGCGCAGGCTTTCCCGGCCCTGCCCATGATGGGCGCAGACCTTAGTCAGGCCTACCTCGATGAGGCGGCGCGCTTTCTTGAACGCCGCCGCAACATATCGTTTCAGCAGGCGAACGCCGAGGCGCTCCCCTTCGCTGACGGCAGCTTCGACATCGTGACCTGCGTCTACCTTTTCCACGAGCTTCCGAACGAAGTCCGCCGCCGGGTCACCTCCGAGGTAGCGCGTGTGCTCAAGCCCGGAGGTCTTTTCGTCTTCGTCGACTCCCTGCAATGGGGCGATGTGGAAGACTATGACGGCATGCTCGAAGCCTTTCCGCAGCGCTTCCACGAACCCTACTACACCGACTATCTCGGCGACCAACTGGCAGGCGGCGATGGCCTGTTCGCGCGCTCTGGCTTGAAGCCGCAGGACAACTTCCCCGCATTCCTGTCCAAGGTCGTCGTCTGCCGGAAAGCCTCATAGCGCCGCCCCCACAAATGCCGCTCGCGGCCGCTTGGGAACCCGGCCGGATACCTTGCATTGTCATGGGACCACTTGAGGAGGATTACCCATGGCAGAAGCTTCTGAACGCGCAAACTCGGTCTTCATCACAGGGCTCAAGAACGCCCATGCGTTGGAGAACCAGGCGCTTGAGTTGATGAACAGACAGGTTGAGCGGATTGAAAACTATCCGGACATTAAAGCGAAGCTCGAGCAGCATATTCAGGAGACGCACAACCAGATCCAGCGGCTGGAAAGAATTCTTGAATCGCTGGGCGAAAGCCGGTCCGTCCTCAAGGACAACGCCTTGTCACTGACGGGCAATCTGGCGGCGATCACCCACGCTTTCACGCAAGACGAAATCGTGAAGAACTCGATCGCCAATTTCGCCTTCGAGAATTTCGAGATCGCGTCCTACAAGTCCCTGATTCAGCTTGCCGGCGATACCGGACATCAGGAAGCCGAGCAGCCCTTGCAGGAGACACTGCGCGAGGAAGAAGCCATGGCGAGCTGGATCGACGGCCACCTCTCGGATGTGACTCACAAATATCTGGAGCGGTACGTCGCCGACGAGAAGGCTGGGCTCTAAACCAGCCCGGCAGGGGTCTCACCCTTCATCGCAGGCGTAAAAAAAGGCGGCGGCCAGCAGGTGCGCCGCCTTTTGGTGATGGCTCACTGAAAACTGAAAATCCGGTTCCAATCCCGCTTCATATCGACAACGGTCCATCCATTTGCAGCCGCGGCATCAAGCGCCGCATCCAATCGGCCGAAGATCGATTTGCGGTCGTAGGCGTACTCACGCCCGGCATCCGTATGATGGACGATGAGGCCGAACCGCCGTCCGCCTCCCGACAGGGTTGTCCACTGCAGCATCTCAAGATCGCCATCCGAGTTCCCGAAGGCGGCAATCGGGCGCCGCCCGATCCGCTCATTGATGCCGACCGGCTTGCCGGCCTTGTCGTCAATGAAGTCCACTTCCGGCAATCGAAAAAGCTCCGGAACGCCATCCTTGATTTGAAACTTCGTCTTGATGCTCGACCCGATCACCTGCTCTGGAGGAACGCCGTAAATCTGCCCGGTCCAGGGCCGCATGAATTCCACGCCGCCGCCTGAAACGATGAAGGTCTTGAAGCCGTTTGCCCGCAGATAAGCGAGTAATTCCAGCATCGGCCGATATACCAGTTCGGTATAGGGCCGATCGAAGCGCGGATGGCGCGCTGTCGCAAGCCAATTCTTGACGATCTCGGCAAATTGCCCGGTGGTCATGCCGGCGTGGGTCTCCATGACGAGTTGCACGAGCCCCTTCTCGCCGGACGCCGCCAGCGCCTTCATGTCGCCTTCGAGAACCGCCTTGAACGGCTCCTTGTCCTTCCACTCCGGATGCAGCGGCGCCAGCGCCTTCACGCGGTCGATTGCGAAAGCGAGTTGGACATACATGGGCTGCTCGACCCACAAGGTGCCGTCATTGTCGAAGGTCGCGATGCGCTCTGCGGGCGGCACGAAATCCGGCGAATCCTCGCGCGTCACGGCTGCAACAAAGTCCAGTATCGCCTGCTTGGACGCGCCCTCGTTCCACGATGGGAGCGGATCGGCCACCTCTCCAAGCGCCCCGCCAGCAGCCGCAGTCAGGGGCGCCGGCACTGCCAGGAAACAGGCGCCCGCCAGGATGCCTGCGAGCGAAACAAACCCACGTCTGTCTATTACGGATTTGCCGGTCATGCTTCGCCTCCCGCCATGATTTTCCCAATGTCTCCAATAGCTAAGGACCAGCTAACGGCTAGATAGATGCATTGATATTGGCTGATGGAGGTGCGACTATCAAGCGTGTACTGACTGATCGATCAACCGTAACGATTGGTGAAAGCTCATGCAAATTAATCAGAAGCTTTGCCTGGGACTTTTGGCGACTTTCTTCGCCGTCCCACTGACAAGCTGGCCCGCCGTGAGCCAGCAGCAACAGACGAAGCCGAACATCATCATGATCGTATCCGACGACTTCGGGTATGGAGACTTCTGCGCCTTACGGGGGAGGCCCAGGCCGGGGCATGCCCACGCCCAACCTCGAACGGCTCGCGAATGAAGGCATGACCTTCTTCTCCTTCTACGCTCAGCCGAGTTGCACGCCAGGCCGCGCCGCGATGCAGACCGGACGCATCCCGAACCGCAGCGGCATGACCACCGTGGCCTTCCAGGGCCAGGGCGGCGGTTTGCCCGCAGCGGAGTGGACTCTCGGGTCGGTGCTCAAACAAGCGGGCTACCGCACCTTCTTCTCAGGCAAATGGCACCTCGGCGAAGCAGATTACGCGCTCCCCAACGCGCAAGGCTACGACGAAATGAAATACGCCTTTCTCTATCATCTGAACGCCTACACCTATGGCGATCCGGAGTGGTTCCCCGATATGTCGCCCGAACTGCGCGCCATGTTCAATCGCGTGACAAAGGGAGCGCTCTCGGGAAATGCGGGCGAGCAGGCCAAAGAGGAGTTCAAGGTCAATGGCGAATACGTGAACACCCCGGAGAAAGGGATCGTCGGCATCCCGTTCCTGGACGAATATGTCGAGAAGGCATCGCTCGATTACCTCGATAAAGCACCAAAAGCCGGCAAACCATTCTTCATGAGCGTGAACTTCATGAAGGTGCACCAGCCGAACCTGCCCGCCCCGGAGTTCATTCACAAATCCCTGTCCAAATCCAAATACGCAGACTCCATCGTGGAGGCCGACACGCGCATCGGGCATATCCTCGACAAGGTCCGCGACCTCGGTCTCGACAAGAACACCTACGTCTTCTGGACGACCGACAACGGCGCCTGGCAGGACGTTTACCCCGACGCCGGTTACACGCCGTTCCGTGGCACCAAGGGAACGGTACGCGAAGGCGGCAACCGCGTTCCGGCTATCGCCTGGGGACCGAAGATCAAGGCCGGAGCCAGGAACCACGATATCGTCGGCGGCCTCGACTTCATGGCCACGTTCGCGTCACTCGCGGGCGCGAAACTGCCCGAGAAAGACCGTGAGGGTCAGCCCATCATCTTTGACAGCTACGACCTGTCGCCGGTCCTTTTCGGCACGGGCAAATGCCAGCGCAACAGCTGGTTCTACTTCACCGAAGACGAACTGAGCCCCGGCGCAGCGCGGGTTGGTAACTATAAAGCCGTCTTCAACCTTCGCGGGGACGACGGACAAGCCACCGGCGGGCTCGCGGTCGACACAAACCTCGGCTGGAAGGGAGGACAGAAATACGTCGCGACAGTGCCGCAGGTGTTTGACCTTTGGGGTGACCCGCAGGAGCGCTACGACATCTTCATGAACAACTTTACCGAGCGCACCTGGGTGATGATACCCATCAGCGACGAGATCAAGAAGCTGATGCAGACATACATCCAGTATCCGCCGCGCAAGGTTCAGAGCGCGAGTTACACCGGTCCGCTCACGATCTCGAACTACCAGAAATTCGAGTGGGTTCGCGAGCAGCTGAAAAAGGAAGGCGTCAATATTCCGCTGCCGACCGGCAATTAACGAAAATCGCTGCCCAAAGCCGATCGCTATGATGTGCGCCCCTCGGGCGCACATTCGCGTCGAGCCCGCCTCGTAACGCCGTGACACCGCTTTGCGGATTCTTCGCGTTTCGCCGGGGAACGATCGCCCGCGCGGCGCTCTTGACAGAAGAGGCGTTTTTTATGCGCGAAACGGTGAAATCGCCGCCGCGCGCCCTGTCAGGAGCGAGAATTCGAATGGCTGAAGACTTCAGCAAAATATCGAGCCAAGAGGCCGAACAGCACGATTCCGATCATGAGTTCCCTCACGGCAAGCCGGCCGAAGTAATCGTGACGAGCGAAGAAGCTTCTCCGACGCCGAAAACCGAGGAAGGACGCGAACTCACCAAGTCGACGAGCTTCGAGCCTTATCCGGGTCCGGTGGGAGGTTGGGGCTCGCTCAAGTCAGTGGCTGCGCATCTTTACCGCGAGGAGGTGCCACCGCAGAAGGACCTCGTCTTGTGGAAGCAGAACAAGGCGGACGGCTTCATGTGCGTGTCTTGCGCCTGGGCCAAGCCGCGCGACCCCTACCCCTTCGAGTTTTGCGAAAACGGCGCGAAAGCCACCGCCTGGGAAATCACGTCCGAGCGCATCGGGCGCGAATTCTTCACCGAGCACACCTGCACGGAACTCGAGTCCTGGAGCGATTTCGACCTGGAAAAAGAGGGCCGCCTCACCGAACCGCTTCGCTACGACGCGGAAACAGATAAATATGTGCCTGTGCTATGGGCCGAAGCCTTCCGCGATATCGGCGCGCGGCTGAAAGCCATCGATCCAAAAAAGACGGTGTTCTACACCTCCGGCCGCGCCTCGCTCGAAACATCCTACATGTTCCAGCTTTTTGCGCGCATGTATGGCCACAACAACCTGCCCGACAGCTCGAACATGTGCCACGAAAGCACGTCGGTGGGCCTGCCGAAAAGCATCGGCGCAGGTGTTGGAACAGGCACGCTGGAAGACTTCAAGCATTGCGATCTTATCATTCACATCGGCCAGAACCCCGGCACGAACAGTCCGCGCATCCTGCATGAGTTCCAGCATGCGCGGCAGCGGGGCGCGCAGTTCATCGTGCTCAATCCCATGCGCGAGCGCGGGCTGGAGCGGTTCACCAATCCGCAGAACCCGATCGAGATGCTCACGCTGTCGGAGACGCAGATCGCGACGCAGTATTGCCTCATGAAGTCCGGTGGCGATATCCCGGCGCTGACCGGCCTGTGCAAGGCCGTGATAGCGCTCGACGACGAGGCCAAGGCCAAGGGCGGCGAGCGCGTTCTCGATGTCGCGTTCATCGACGAGCACACGCATGGCTTCGAGGATTTCGCGAACTACTGCCGCAACACGAGCTGGGAGACCATAGAAGAGGGCTCGGGGCTCACCCGCGACGAGATCGAAAAGGCGGCCGCCACTTATGCCAAGAGCAAAGCTTGCCTTGGCATTTACGGCATGGGCATCACGCAGCAGCTTCAGGGAACGCAGAATGTCCAGATGGTCGCGAACCTGCTCTTGCTGCGCGGCAATATCGGCAGGCCGGGCGGAAACATCCTGCCCGTGCGCGGCCATTCCAACGTGCAGGGCCAGCGCACAGTCGGGATAACCGAGAAGCCGGAGCTTGCGCCGCTCGATCAGCTTGAAAAGCAATTCGGGTTCAAGGCGCCGCGTGAGAAGGGGCTTAACATCCTTGGCGCGGCAATGGAGCTCATGAAGGGTGAGTTGGAGGCGTTTCTGTGCCTTGGCGGCAATCTGGCCCGCGCCTTGCCGGACGGCCCGCAGCTCGAAGAGGCCTGGCGCAAACTTCCGCTCACCGTCCAGATCGCGACCAAGCTCAATCGAAGCCATGTCATCCACGGCAAGGTCGCCTATCTCTTGCCCTGCCTTGGGCGCATCGAGATCGACCGTCAAAAGGGCGGCGAACAGGCTGTATCGATGGAGGACTCAACGGCGTTCTTCCACGGCTCGCGTGGGCAGGTCGAACCGGCCAGCCCCAATCTTCTATCCGAGCCCGCCATCATTGCCGAACTCGCCAAGGCGACGCTGCCGCCGAACCCGAAAGTCCCCTGGGACGAATGGGTCGGCGACTACGGCAAGATCCGCGACGCAATGGAGGAAACCTGGCCCGAGATGTTCCGGGACTTCAACAAAAGGCTGTTCACGCCCGGCGGTTTCGAGCGCCCCATCCCGGCGCGGCACCGGCAATGGAAAACCGAGACGGGACGCGCAAACTTCCTCGTGCCCGAGAACCCAACCGGAGACAAACTGGCGGCGAAGCTTGCCGATGATGTCCTGCGCCTGACCACGGTTCGCAGCAACGATCAGTTCAACACGACCATCTACGGTTTTCATGACAGGCTGCGCGGCATCGACGGCACCCGCATGGTCCTCATGATGAACGAGGACGACATTGGCCGCCTTGGATTCCAGGAGGGCGAAATCGTGAACCTGGAAACCGTATCGGAGGACGCCATCCGGCGCGAGGTCCAGGGCTTCCGCATCGTGAAGCACCCGATAGCCAAGGGATGCGCCGCGGCCTATTTCCCCGAAGCGTCCCCGCTTGTGCCGCTTGCGCATCACGAACCGAAAAGCTGCACGCCAGCCTACAAAGCCCTGCCCGTTCGCGTAAACCGCGCCGCGACGGCGTGAGCCGCTTCGATTTGTGCCGGTTCAGGCCGTAAGCCGTCGTTCAAAACGCGCGAACCAGCGGCCGCTATTAGGGGCGAAGCCGAACCCAAATCGTCCTCAACTCGAATTGGTCCTGGCAACCGGGGCACCGATGAGCACATGAGCTTAGATGGCCACTGAAACCGTCCAGCGGCCCAATATGTTACCTATATATCAAGTTTCATCCAACGAGCGTCGAGTTGCGCCAGTATCGTACTTGCTGCATCCTTTTGATTGGGTCTTTGGTCATCGGGCCACCTATTGCTGGGGTCTTGCAAGCGTTTCAAATGATCACCCGCTTTTGCTCCGACCCAGCTAACATAACGAAAGCGCATTCCTTCTGTTCTTAATGCTTTGAAGTTTGCAGCGATGATGGGTCTTTCCGGGAGAAACACTTGAGTGATTAGCTGGAATGTCACTCTATCTTCGCGCCATTCCGCGACAGTGAGAGACAAAATCTTAAACACGACAAACAAAAGCGCGAGGACAGCTGGTATGAAGATAATAGCCGCAAGAATTGGAAACGTTACCAGGAGCACAGCAAATCCAGTATAGGCAACAATAAACAGTATAAAACCAACCCATGCAGAGAGCCCGATATTTCCAATCGCCCTAATGATCTTCGCTATTCTTCGCCATGGGATCAGCATGAGTGCTGCTATGACAGCAGTCGGCTTGTACAGCGCTACGTACTCGGCGTTTGCGATATCGGTGTATATTTTCGCTCTAAAAAAATACTCAAGAAAACAATTGCAGTCCTGCTCGTCAACGCTACCTTTGAGTGCCCTAATGAGTGATATGAATAGAACTGGCGCTGCCGTCACTCTTGCGCAGATTATTATCTGACTAGATAAGGACGGCATGGTATCATCGACAAATAACTTCTTTTCTGGATAGAATATCTTATTTAACCGTGAAATCGGTGTATCCCAATAGAGCCGCCAGAACCGATCTACATAAGATGTTGCATTCTTACTCCCCCAACCGACGTAACCCAAGAATTGGTTCACGCCCGAAACCTCTACTATATCCCTTTGACTGATGTATGGCCTTACGAAGGCTCCAGCTGACATTAGAACGTAAGTGTAAATAAAAAGAACGGGGCTAGAAAACATAATAATTACAGAGGCAATTCCTAGAATCAAGGCTTCAATGTAACAGGCCTTGAAAGTGGCCAAAAGCGGCTGATACACCTCCGCAGTGCTTAAAGCAAAGGATAACTCTCTCTTTCTTCCTATTAGATCAAATGGCGATATGCTTTTCAGGTACGCGGTTAGGATGCGAATAACCTTATGGTCTAGCGAGGTGAGGTACCTACACGATCGCAACGCCGTTTCACATATCCAGCTATTCCCTCCCACCAAAGCGGCGATTAAGACACGTCCTGTGTCCTCTTGTTTCAATACAGCAACCGCCTCCACCGCATGTTTTCTAGAAACTAGGTCAATATCATTCCTTGCAAAAGCCAAGACCTGCTCACCGAGTTCTGGCCTGGAAAGAACTCATGGCAGCTTGGCGGCTCCGAAAAGCCTCCGCCAGAAACCGCAATGAATGAAGTCGCCTTAAATAGTGGTTCCGATTCTCAAGAGCAGTCCGTTCCTCCGGCAGCTCAATTTCACGCCAACAATATTCAGCTATTCGTTTCGCGGTGCGGTCATCGCATACCTCAGCAAATAGAACCATAGCATCTCGCCAGCGAGAATCCTGAGGTATCGCCTCTAATGGGGCTGTATCTGGAGAAGCCAAAAACCTTTGAACTAGAAAATACTCATTAAAGCGCCGATGAACAAAGCTTACCGTTCTTCTAGGAGCGCCAATACGGATAACGCGGGCGCTTTGTAGGATTTCGATAGAGTTGTCGATTTTATGGCCGGGCAATTTCTCGCGCAGTAGAGCTGCAGGCATTTCAAGACCAAAGCGCTCAGACTTCGAACATGGTCCAAGCCATAGCCTGCATTGTAAGCCGTAGTTCCTCCACCGTTATCTCATGGTCACTCAAACTCTTTTCTGCTATATCTAGAACTTCCTTACCACCGCCTGCCGGGCATTCCTTGCGGTTCGCATGTGACAGAGCGCCGACGCGAGCGCGTCATAAAGCGCCGAGCCGCCATATCCGAAATGCGTGACCGCAGGAGGCTGCAAACGCTGCTCGGGCGTGAGCATTTCGAACGGTCCGACGACTTCGGTAAACGGCATGAGGAAGATCTCGTCTTCCGGACGGTTGCCGCGGATGAGCGAATCGAGAAGGGTTCGTGCCCGATCCATCTTGCCGCCGAAATCCATCGAAAGGCTCGAATCGATCAGGATGGCGAGGCTGACCGGTTCGGATTCCGCGCCGAAGAACGCGATCTTCTGTGGCCGGCCATCCTCCAGCAGGGTGAAGTCGGAGGCCGCGAGGCTGTGGATATGGTTGCCTTGTTTGTCGGTAACTTGAACGGCGATGGATTGCAGGTTGGTGTCGACTTTAAAGACCGGCGCCTGCGATTGAGCCAGCGCCGTGAGTGAGCAAAGCAGGAGAGCCGGAGGCCGCGCGTGGCGAGTCAAGCGGATGCCCACGCTTAGTATTTTACGCCGGTGGCCCTGCCCTTCGACTCGCCGCGCCAAGTATATGAATGCGGCTTGGATAGATTCCTGTCTCTGCTAGAGTGAGAAGTACTACTTCAATTTCTTTGGTTGAAGCATCTCGCCGGAAGGCCTTCTGGAAGTACCTCAGTCGATTTCAATAGGCTCGCATGTCCGAGCCGAGTCAGTTCATAAACTGTGGCCGGCCTTTTACGTACTTCAACGAGGCTCTGTTTCTCAAGTCTTTGAGCGCGGGATAGATTGTCCCAGGAGTAGGCTTGTCACCTTTTCTCTTCCCTATCTCTTCCGCGCGTGTGCTTACCATGCATCGGTCGATTTTGAGAGAAGCCAGAGAATCATGAATGAGAGCATGCCGCGCATATCGCACATGATATCTGTTTCCTTTGTCGACCTGTTAAGATCGTCCTCCGGCTGATCAACGTCAACCGATTTCCGTGGTGCCTAAGGCCATCTTTGCTCCTTACACATAAACATTCTCTGAACAAGCCCATTCACTGTTAATCTCATGTGATTTCAGAAAACATAGCGCCGTCGTCCACTACGGCGTGAATTGGTTTAATTCGATGCGAACGATATGGTTATATTGGTCATCCTATATGTTGCCTTTTTGAGACATTTGTCATGAAGCTGCACAATTTGGCAAATACGGCGGTCCTGAAGTCATCGAGTTTAATTCTAATGCTGCGTTTCCAAAGTTAGCGGAGGGACAGGTATTGGTGGAAGGTCGCTCCTCCTCGCTCAATCCGATTGATTCTGCACTTCGCGCAGGTTACATGCAAAGCATGATTCCTTTGACCTTCCCTGTGACCCTCGCCGGGGATTTTGCGGGGAGTTGTTACGGAAGTCAGTCCAAGTTTATCCGAATATAGAGTCGGCGACGACGTTTTTGGTTTCGCTCCTTTTTGACGCCGGTGGCTCCGGTGCTGCAGCAGAATACATCGCAGCAAACGCTTCGATGGTTGCCCGCAAACCGATCTAGAGCCAGTACGCAGAAGCCGCAGCGCTTCCTCTCGCGGGAGCGAGTGCAGTGCAGGCACTCGATGAAATGAAGATAGAGTCCCAGGCAAAAATTGTTGATTCACGG
>CAWHYO010000005.1:0-41963 GCA_963833565.1 uncultured Alphaproteobacteria bacterium | reverse complement strand
CGCAGGTGTGTTCGCCGTCAGCGCGCTTGAGGGCCGACATCCAGTGGGGCTCCTGGCCGCTGTAGAGTAGTTGACGGGCACGGCGCTGAATTGATTGTCTGAGGTCTTTACGCATTATCCATTTCCTCTTGTTGCGCGTGAAGGGCGGGCACCCGCGCCTGCCTCGCGGTCCAATACCTTGGCCGCTTTCTTGGTCAAGGGGTGGCCCTCAACCTCGAGCCCGCTTCCGGGCGCTGGTTCCGGGTGCGCCAAGCCGCATCTGCGCGAGCAGCTTCTTCATCAAAGCCCCGATGAGCCTTGGCGCTACTTCAAGGGTGCGGATACCCTATCGCAACCTCTAAGCGGTAACGTCGTTTCCCAGAACAACCCACCTACGGGGACCCCTATGAGGACCAAGCTCATAGTTACCGCCATCGCCGCCGCGCTCATTACTCCGCCCCAGGCGGAGGCCGAAGTAGCTCGAATTGGAGAGGACGGCGTCGTTGCCTGCCCAGCCGTCGAACTTCTCGCCAGATTTGACGAAAACATCCTCGCTCACCGCGATGCGATAATTCACAACGACGCCGCAGAGATGAGGGCTATCGCGGGGAGACGTTCCGCTCCGGTTGCGTAATCGTCCCTGGTGGGGCGGCCCGACTTCGTGAGGTGCTTTTTGGGCGTCAACCTTTGGGTTTATCGCGAGCAGCTCAAGTAACCACCACTCTTAAGGGCCGCGCCAACACTTTGCGTTCGAGCCGCCCGAACTTCGGCCTCAAGTCGACAAAAGTTTCGACCCGTCAAGAAGGTTGTGTGCGGGAAGAACGATACGCTGCACAAGAGGGCGAAGCGGCCGGGAGGCTGATCAAAGGCGCGGCCGATCGACGTCTCTGATTGAGCTGAGCTTTGGCCGCCGGGCTTCAGCCACGCTCAGCTCGATGAGAAAGCGCCCGGCATCAAGAGCGCGCCTTGAAATAAAGCAGAACGGGACAGCCTTTGGGGGACTCAGTTAGAGGGAGCGCGCAATGTCGGAGATGCCAGCACCTTGCGCCACGCCTCGCAGATCATGCGTTGCAGTTCATTCTCTGATTGCGCCGATGCAAGGTTTTCCGGAAGCGATGGCCGCCCATCTTTCCTGAGTTCTCAAGAGCCACTTCACGACAGGGCTATGCAGTTGACTCCCGTAGCGCTAGATGTAGTAGTCGGGGGCATGAAGCAGTATCCTGCGAACATGGCCGATTTCATGGATATGTTTCCAACCCAGGACGCATGCTTGGAGTATTTGAGCCTTGTGCGGTGGCCGGGAAATGGATATCGATGCTTGCGCTGCGGGAAGGGGGATTACTGGAAGAAGGCCCGTGGGCTTTTCACCTGCCGCGCCTGCGGGTACGAGGCTTCTGTGCTGGCAGGCACAGTGTTTCAGGACACGCACAAACCGCTCCGCTTATGGTTTCAGGCGATGTGGTATGTGGTGAGCCAGAAAAACGGCGTCAGCGCGCTGGGACTGCAAAAGGCGCTGGGCCTGGCAGCTATCACACCGCATGGGAATGGTTGCACAAGCTGCGCCGCGCCATGGTTGTCCTGGCCGCGACAGGCTATCTGGCATCGTCGAAGTGGACGAGACTTATCCTTGGCGGCAAGCGGCGGGGTCGCGGACGTGGAGCCGAAGGCAAGTCCTTGATTTTCATTGCGGCGGAAGAAGCGAAAGACAGCGAGAATGCAATTGGCCGCATTCGACTTTCCGTGCTGGAAAACGCTACTGGAGAAACGCTCGCGAAGGCTGTCCAAGCGGCGGTTTTAACCCGGAAGTCCTTCTGCGCTCGGACGGGTTGAAGCCAGTTACAGCTTTCTGCCTGACTATGGTTACATCCATGTGCCCAGCTTCCACAAGGAAGCCACTCCGGGTGACCCGACGCCATTGACGTACCGCGTGGCTTCCCTCCTAAAGCGCTGGTGGCTCGGAACGCATCAGGGCGCGTCAAGCCCGAGCCACCTTGCCTATTATCTCGATGAGTTTACCTTCCGGTTCAACCGGCGAACCTCACGCTCGCGCGGCAAGCTGTTTTACCGCCTTATCGAAGGCGCGCTGCAAACCGAGCCGGTCCCAGCCAAAACGCTTGACGACACAACATCTCAGATATCCGGGAATGAACTGCATAGCTCTGCTTCACGAACCGCGTTTATCCATAATCAGCTCAACCGTTTCTCTGACAGTTCTCATGTCGCCAAGATCCGCTTTCCATCCGGGAGGCGGCAAGCCCATGCGTCGGGGATGTCTAGCTTGATGATCGTCAGCTTTTCCCCGCCAAAGTCCCCGGCGAAACTCATGCGCGCCGTTTTCAACAATTTCGAGCCAATCATCCATGCGGGCACTTATAGACCAGGAGCATATCGATAAAAAAGAAATGCCGGAGACTTGCCCCGGTCGTCTTCGATGCGACTTCGATCTGGGCGCGCCTATGCCGCCACCTCTTTGCCTTCCAGTTCCGCCATCAGCCTATAAACAGTCAAGCGATTGATGCCGAGCTTATTGGCGATTTGCGTTGGGTTGAGGCCTTCAGCTTTGAGGCGAGCAACTTCGGCCCGATCGATGCGAGGCTTGCCGCCTTTGTAAACGCCTTTTTCTTTGGCCTTCGCTGATGCCCTCCTTCTGCGCGCTCCTTGATGCGCTCACGTTCGAATTGCGCCACGGCGGCGAAGACGGTCAGCATGAGCTTCCCGGCCGCCGTTGTCGTGTCGATGTCCTTCTCCGCAAGCGAGCGGACGCCGATGCCGCGCTTGCCCAGTTCGGTGATAAGGTGAGCATGTCGAGCGTCGAGCGCGCCAGCCTATCCAGCTTGGTCACAAGCAGCGTCCATCGCCGGGCCCGCAGGAACGCGAGAAGCGTTTCAAGCTCTTTGCGTCCTTCCCCGGCTTCCGCCTGAGACCTTCTCTTCCCGGATTGGCGTCGCATCCCGCCGCCTTCAGAGCTTCGCGCTGAACGGTCAAGATCCTGATCATCGCTGGTGACGCTAGCATAGCCGTAAATCGCTATCTCTTCCCCCAAATCTGTTGCAGCAGGCTCTAGACGATCATCCTTTTATCTGTTGCATTGCCTCAAGTCACAGGGAGCTGGCTGTCTGACGGCTGCCCCAGCTTGCGATTGTCGTAGATGGGCATGGGCGTTTCTTTTTCCTCGGTGCGCTGCCCCGGACGCAAGCCAAAGAACGTCCGGGGCCGAGCTGGGCAATGCAGATTGCCGGCGCGCGGGGCACGCGGCGATCGGCGGCGGCGAGGGCGGGGCGTTGGAAGGCGTTGGAAGCGGGTTGGAAGGGCGTTGGAAGAGCTGCGCCTGGCGCGCGCCTGGCTGCGCGGGCGGACCTGTCCAGAGGAGAGAAGGAGTTCCACCTTCGCCCTCGCAGGCGGCCAACTTTAGCAACTTTAGCAACTTTAGCAGCTTTAGCAGGTGCTCCAGCTCTCGAAAGAATGCCTCTCGCGTGATGATGATTTTGGGGCTTCTTCTTCTTCTCTGGATAGTCCCGATCGGGGCCGCACGCGGCGAGCCACCCCCTGCTAAACCTGCTAAAGTTGCTAAAGTTGGCGTCATCTGCAGGCCTCCAGCAGCTCCGGGTTGACGCGCACAACCTTGCGCCGGTCGCACGTTTCCAGCCGAGCCCTGTTCATCGAGGCAAGCTCGCGAAGAGCCGCATCCCTGGCCGCTTTCTCGCGCACGCCGTAGGGGCCGCTTTGCAGAATATCGCCTGCCTTCACGTGGTCCTCGCCTGTCCTGGCGCACTGCTCCAGAAGCCACCTGTCGAGTTCGATGACGTTCTTGCGCTCCAGCGAGAACGAAACCCGCGTCAGGAGCTGCTTCGCCTGCTCAAGGTGCCAATCAACAATCCGAATGGCGCGCTCGATGTGGTCTTGGCTGATCTGCCGAATTATGCCCAATTCGGGGAGATGCATGCCCACTTCGTAGAGGTGAAACAGGGCGGCCAGCCGGGCAACATTGTCCGCAGCCTTTGAACCGGAATCCGTGAAGTGCTCAAGGTCGCCGCCTCTTACCTGCCGCCGTTCGGTTGCGTTGGCGTAGACCACCCAAGATTTCTTGGCCTCGGGCGACAGCCTCAGCGCGGCAAAGGCAACCTGTCCCGATTTCGGGTCTGGCTGCGGCGCTCCAGTGAGTAGCGCTTCGGTCTTGCGAACGAAGCGGGAAAGATGCGGCCAACCCTTCGGCGGCTCCTTGTACAGGCGCTCACCGATAGTGCTTTCGGGGTAGGCGATGAGGCAGCGAGCAAGGAAGCCCGTACCCTTGGCAAGTCCGCCAGTACGTTCGAAGAACTGGCGCAGCGGCTCTTCCTGAACCGCGATGTGAATTGTGAGGCGCGCGTCCTCGACAACGAAGCTCTCCTGCGTCCGCCTCGAATGCACGTGCCGCTCGCCGCTCCACAGGCCATTCCAGAGGCTCAAGCATCGCGTCACATTCTCGGTTTGCATCGAATGGCTGCCAAAGACTGCGCCGCCTTCGGATGACATGATCGCGCCCGCTGGCCAGCCTTGCGACAACTGGTATGCCAGCTCTTCCGACGTCACGTCCTCATAAAGCAGGCGCGGAATGCGGGGCGCGATGGGCTGCCCCGCTTCAATGCTCAGCCGCTTCTTCTCCAGCTCGGCTGTGTCCTCGCCCTTTTTGATTGCCGAGACGATTGCGCTCTCAATTCCCTTTCTTCTCGTCTCCCAAGAGGCAAGCATCGCCTGATACTCGCGCTTCTTCGGCAGTAGGATTTCTGCCTGCTCGCGCTCGTATCGCCGCACACCCTCGCCGAAATGCTTATCAACCTGACTCTTCCGCTCGCCGCTCCTGGCTATGGCGAGGAAGTAAAGCCCGACAGGCCCGCAAAGCGTCTCGTCCCTGTAGACATTTGCGCAGCCCTGCCCCGCCACTGAGAGCTGCGCCAAGGCCGAGCACGCGGCTAGGGCGTCGGGACATTGGACGAAGGCGACAACTTCCTCGACGGCAGCCCTGATGCCTTCCGGAAGCGCATCCATCGGATAGGGCTCCGGATCGTCCTCGGCCGCAAGCGGGTCAGGTTCTCCCCATATCGCCTGCTTCCGCTCCTCCTCCCTCGCGGCGTCCTGCTCGGCCCACTCGGCTCTCCTGTCCGCAAACAGGTCCAAGCCCTTGCCGACGCAAATCTTCATCGCCGCCTCCGGTGGCTTCCACCCGTTCTGTTTCGCAAAATGAAACACCGTGCCAAGCCCGATGCGGCCGGAACTATCGAACTTCTTCCACTGGTAGCCCTGGACCTTCTCGTTGTATTTGTCGCTTGCTGGGCTCCACTCGTCCCACAGTTCGCGGCCGTCATCTGCGAACGCCGCCTTCAGTGCCATGCCGACGTCTCGCCACGTTTCGTAGTCCTCGGCCGGCACGCACTTCAACGCCTCGCGGGCACGCTCCAGGTCTTCTGGGTCAACATCGGAACTGTCGGAGTGCTGCTCTTCTGCGGCGTCCTTCTTCTCCCGCGGCGCCCTTCCCGCCGCCTCATCCTCGCGCCGCTGTGCATCCGCGAAAACCTCTGTGGGCCATTCCGTTAAATCGCAGAGGATTTGTTCGTTCAGGTCAGCCCAGGCGATGACGTAGCCGCCGTCACCGCGAACATCGATGCCAGTCTCTTTGCTTCCAACGAGATGCTTGAACAGGTCTGCGCCGCAGGCAATTTTCTCCACGTCGGCCGGGTAGCGATAATACCTGTGTTCGCCACCTGAGCGGGTTATCACGGTGTGCGTGTCGGGCAGCTCCAGCCGGGCCTTCTCTGCCGAGACGTGCCAATCCTTGTTGCCCTTCACATCCAGGTCGACAACCGCGATCCCGTTCTCCTTGCCTGTTGGCAGTCCCACAAGCGCACTCGGCCAAATCCTCCACCATTCGCGGGCCAACGTTTCATTCCCGGTGGCCGAGTGGAACCCGCCTTCTATCAGAGGCGCTTTGTCCTGCGCCCGGCAGGGAAAAACCGTGTAGCCAAGCTCGATGAGCCGGAGCGCGCGCTCAAGGTTCTCGTTCTCCGGTGGCGGCACCTCAATGCGAGCGCCGCTGAAGCCTGCCACCACGCTCGATGGCGCTGTGCCAACGGCATACGCGTTCATGCCCGCCCCCGCGTCGCCAGCTCCACCTCATCGTCGCGAACCGGCCGCCGCATCAGCGGCTCGTACTGCGCGAGGCGCAGCATCTCGGCAATCAGCGCCGGGGCGGTTAGCATCGGTGCGCGCAGTTGTTCGCTGGCCGCATAGCAGAACTCGCGGGCTGCTCGCAGCGCCGCGGCTGCATCCGGCCGCCAGGGCGCATCTTCCTCGTCGCGGTAAATCCAGCCATGCTTCGAAAAGCGCAGCTGCTGGCAGCGCGTGCGTGAGAACGCGCCAGCCAGGCGCTTCGGCGTGGAAGTTTCATCAAGGCCTTTCGCCAGTAACGGCTTGGAACCCATGAAGATAACATCGCTATTGCAGCGGGCATCAGGAGATGATACGATACTCATGGATAGTTCTCGTTGTTTGTTCCTCTGGACTTTCCGGGTCCTGAGCAGGTTGCATTACTTATCCATCGCCATGCACCGACTTCACTCGGTGGGCTTACGCAGATTCACTGGCCGCCTTGCGCGGCCTTTCTTTTTGTTTAGTCTCCCTTTACACCGAGCCGATTGCTGAACTTGGCTTCAAAATCCTGCAGCTCTTCGAGCGAATACCACTTCTGCCTGAAAGCGCGGTGATGCGGCCGGGGGAACCCGAACTGCTTGGGCCAACGCTCGATGGTGCGGACGGTGCGGTCATAGCGAGCCGCCGTGTCCTCCATGCTGAGATAACGGTCTCTGGGCATGTCTATCTCCTTGTGTTTGCGAGCACGCAAAAAGCCCCGGAAGAATCCAGGTTGCGCAAATCGGCACATTTTTGGGTTGATGCTTTAGCTCAGAGGGGCGACGAAAGATAGTCGCAGGCGTAACTCTTGAGCATGACTATATTATGCACCCAAACGCATGCATTTGCAACCTCTTGATGCGACGTTGACGCGCGCATAATCTGTGTTAATGATTGAGAAACATTGCCCCATTGTCTTGGGCACCTAAAGCTCCGCCCCGCCCCGCCTTCAAGACGTGGCCGTAAACCGGCGAAAGCCATCATCGCCGGCGTTTGCGTGGGTTTCGCATGCCGCGCAGGATTGCGGCCGTTGAAGCGGCAGGCGGGTTTGGGAGTTTGCGGCGGTGTCGCAGCGGACGGGAATCTTGCCGGCTTTGTCTTTCGCAACGGCAAGATTTAGTGTGCGGTCTTCAGCGGTGAGGCAGCAGGCGATGCAACATGAGCTGCCCTGTGCCCATGAGTGCTTTTGCGATCGCTTCAGCTTGCAGGGTGTATCCCGCACTCTCTCGCTTGGCGGTTATGGCCGTTGTCGCTCGTTGAGGTGCGAACACGGCTCTCAAGCCAAGCATTGAGATCGGCAGTCCGATAACGGACGGCACGTCCAAGGCGGACAAAACTTGGGCCTCCGCCGTAGACCCTGTATTTTTCGAGAGTGGTTACGCTAAGGGCAAGATAGTTGGCGGCTTGCTGAGTTTTCAGCAATGAGACAGGTTCCATGAAGAGTTCCTTTTATCATGGTCTCTTCGCTGGCATTGGGGGGTGGGCTCTGGCATGGAGAATATCATTGGAGTCCATCACTAAGAAGCGGCAACTGAGCAGAAAGTTAATTTTCTGTTTCCATGTCGCTATTGGGTCTGGTGCCAATCGCCCATAAACAAGATTGTCGATCAAACGGGCTCTCCGCTAGGCGATGGAAGTCGAACTCCCGTTAGCGCAGCCGACCTGTTGCGTCACGAACACCTCATAGCAAGGATAGCCTTCCGATCGCATCGCCTGCGAAACTTGGCCAGGGTGGGACGTAACCCGGTTGGTCGATCTTCGATTCTCGTTTGGGTGCGTCCACAGTGCGTATATGAGAAGATAAACCAAATTCAAGAAAGCAGTAAGTCTTTGATTTTACTGGCGTCCCCGACAGGATTCGAACCTGTGACCCCCAGATTAGGAATCTGGTGCTCTATCCTGCTGAGCTACGAGGACATACACCCCCATTAGAGCGCGCTTTCTAGAAACGTCAACAGGCGTTTGCTGTCGTTCAAGCGATGCCGCCGGCCGGCTGGGTCACGTCCCCGATAGTGGTGTAATACCAACGGCCCTAAGGACCTGCGCAACGATAAGTGAATCGGATTAGGTTCGAGCGTGCGGGGGAGTAACTCAGGGCTGGCCGGTTCCGCCTGGGTGCGTGCGCTGTTACCAGCGATGGATGATCGACACGCATTCGATTCGGCAGCGATGGAATGCGGACGGCTCGAAGCGGGATGCGCGCGGACGCTGGCTGTTTGCCGCGAGCGAGGTTCGTGCGGCCGGACAGGGCGGCCTCGCGGCCGCCTCGAGCATCACCGGTCTTGCCCGCAGCACGATCGAGCGTGGATTGAAGGACCTCGATGCCGCGCCTCTGGTGCCGGGCCAGGTCCGGCAAGGCGGCGGCCCCGGGAGCTTATCGAGCGCGACGCAACGCTGCTTGAAGATCTGAAGCGCATCGTGGAGCCTGCGACGTTGGGCGACCCTGTCCGGCCGCTGCTGTGGGTGTCGAAGAGTTTGGACAAGCTCGCGGCGGCCCTGATGGAGATGGGCCATGCGATCAGCCCAACAGCGTGCGCAAGCTGCTCACGTTCCCGCAGGCAACCGGAAGTCCGAGGAAGGCGCTCATCATCCTGATCGCAACGCTCAATTCGAGTACATCAACGCCGGGGTTCTGGCAGCGCAAGCCGCAGGCCAGCCCGTCATCTCTGTCGATACGAAAAAGAAAGAGTTGATTGGCAACTTTCGTAACGGCGGCCCGGACCACCGCCGCAGGGGCGATCCGCAGCGCGTAAACGTGCATGACTTTGCGGATAAAGATTTGGGCAAGGTTGCGCCCTGCGGCGTGTACGATATCACGGCGAACAATGGCTGGGTCAGCGCTGGCATCACGCACGACACGGCCGAGTTCGCCGTATCGGCCATTCGCACTTGGCTCGACAAAATGGGGCGCCGGCGCTATCCAGATGCCCGAGAGTTAACGATCACGGCGGACTGCGGCGGCTCGAAGGGCGCTGTAGCGCGCCGTGGGTAGCGCGTCGTAAAGTGCGCGCGTGCGGCTCTGGGAAGTCGAGTTGCAAATTTGCAGACGAGACGGGGCTCGCGATCAAGGTTCGCCACTATCCGCCCGGTACGTCGAAATGGAATAGGATCGAGCACCGCATGTTCTGTCACATTACGCAGAACTGGCGGAGCTGGCCGCTTACGGATCGCGTGGCCATTGTCGAACTGATCGCTTCCACGACGACAAAAACCGGCCTTAAAATCGAGAGCGCGATTGATCCCAGAACCTATGAGAAAGGGATCAAGGTCAGCAATGCCGAGATGGAAAGGCTCGAAATCCAGGGCGACGCATTCCATCCTGAATGGAACTACACGATCACGCCAAGGATGCCGAATTCGTAGCGGTTATCGTTGCGGATATCCTTAGCCCGACTTCGCCGATTTGACCGCCTTTAGCTGTTGAAAAGCGGCTTTTGCGGCCAGGACGCCCTTATAAATCAGGGCTGACATCTCCCAAAACGGTTGCGGTGCCGACCTACCTGCCGACGCTGTCGTTTTTTGACTCGCTCGCCCGCATGTTTTTACGGGCGAAGACTCGAATCAAGGACGGCAAGGAGCACCGCTATTGGAGCGTGGTTGAGAACCGGCGCGTGAGCGGCAGCAAGACCATCCAGCGGCAAGTCCTTTATTTGGGCGAGATTGGGGGCGGCCAGCAGGCACAGTGGAACAAGGCGCTTGAAGCTTTCGACGAAGGTCCTGGGCAGATGACGCAGATCGCCCTGTTCCCGGAAGATCGCGCGTCGCCGGAGGCGCTGCCCGAAGCGGTGCAGGTGCGCCTGAAGGATTTTGAGCTTCACCGCCCGCGGCAGTGGGGCGCCTGCTGGTTGGCGCTCGATTCCTGGGAGCAGTTGCAACCCCACAGCTTCTGGCAGGAGCGCCTGCCGTCGAGCCGGAATGAACCTCGTGGCTCAACCTCCTGAAAACGCTTGTCTGCTACCGGCTGATGCCGGCAGCGAGTGGCGCCTGCACCGGCAGTGGTGGGACAGAAGCGCCATCGGCGATCTCTTGGGCGAGGATGCCAGGCTGTCGGAGAGCCACAAGCTTTACCGCTACCTGGACAAGCTTGTGGAGCACAAGGAGGCCCTGTTCACGCATTTACAGGAGCGCTGGAAAACCCTGTTCAATCCGCTTCGACGTTTTGCTCTACGACCTGACCAGCACCTATTTCGAATGCGATCCGCCCAGTGAGGGCAAGCGCAAGCATGGCTATAGCCGCGACAAGCGGCCGGACTGCGTGCAGGTGGTGATTGCGCTCATCGTGACGCCCGAAGGCTTTCCCCTAGCCTACGATGTGCTGGCCGGGAACACCAGCGACAAGACCACCCTTGGGGATTTTCTCGCAAAGATCTCCAGCTCCTCCTGCAGCAGCTCAAGCTTCGCTTGCCGCCACAGCCGCCGCCCAGGATCGCTAAGCCAAAAACCGCCCAAACAGTCCGCTGTGGTGCCGACCTTTAGGGGATACATCTTGCTAAATCAAATCGTTAGGCCGTCACAATAGATCAAATCGGCGAAGTCGGGCTAGTACTGACCTGTGCCCATTTCCGGGTGGCGATTGAAGCGATAAGGTCTGGCATACGCATCAAGCCATTATGCGTCACAGCATGCATCGACGATAGCATCGTAAGTTTCCCAGACTTGATGGCTTAAGGTGTTGCCTCGAAGGTATTCCCAGGTGTTCTCGGCCGGATTCAATTCTGGCGCATAAGGGGGCAAGTTGAGCAGAACGACATTTTCTGGAACGGCCAGCTTTGGGGAGTGCCATCCGGCCCCGTCCACGATGAGCAATGCGATTGCTCCCGCAGTGACGCATTTCCCAATTTCAATCAGGTGCTTGTTCATGGCTCCGATGTCGACGGCAGGCAACGCCAAAGCGGCGCCAACGCCTCGGGCGGGGCAGACGGCGCCGAACAGATACACCCAGGTAAAGCGCCGGTTGCTCGGGGCGCGAGGGCGGGCGCCGCGCGTGGCCCAGATGCGGGTCAGCGTGCCTTGCTGGCCAACCCTTGCTTCGTCCTGGAACCAGATTTCGACGGGCTTGCCAGCCGCGCGCCCGCCAAGCGTTTCCCCGGCGATGGCTGCGAAGTTTTTTAAAAGAGTCCTGGGCCGCAGGATCTGATTGCGTGTGTTGCGGGCGAACGGAGAGACGGCGGAAGTCCAGCCTCCGAAGCAGCTTGCCCACCCGCGTTCGTGCAGGGTGACGCCAAACTCAGCCGCAATGAGGTCGCAAATCGGCACGACGTCATCGCGGGCGAGATCGGCGCCCTCCTCGACCCAGGATGCGAGTTTGCCCTGTTGGACCCAGCTCAGGCTTGCCTTATTGTAGCGGTGAACCCAGTCGCGCAATGTTTGGCGGTCCATCCCGCAAAGCCGAGCCGCCTCCTCGCGGCTGAAACCATCGAGCACCATCGCGATGGCCAGGGTGCGCGAGCCTCCCTGGCGTTCGCCGACCGCTTGGCCGCTGCGCGCAAATCTCAGGCACTCATATCCGTTCGAGTGATTGCAACCCCAGCCATCTCTACCCCCCGAAATCAATGCTGATAGCAGCGATTCACATAACGGCGCCGATGGGGCTGCGCCGGCTGGCCGAGAAGGCGCTGGCGGCTGTTGATCAGGAGGCCTATATCCAAGGTATCTCAAGGCGCTCCGTCGACGATCTCGTTAAGGCGCTCGGCATGAGCGGCGTCTCCAAAAGCTAGGCTCGCCTGCATGACCTTCCCGGTGGCGCATCGGGTGAAACTGCACTCCACCAATCCGATCGGGCGGCTTAATGGCGAGATCAAACGCCGGACCGAGGTCGTGGGCATCTTCTCGAACGAGGTCGCGATTACCCGCCTCATGGCCGCGATCCTGCTCGAACAGAACGACGAATGGGCCGTCCAGCGCGCCCGAGACATGACGCTGGAAACCATCGCATCTTTGAGCGATGATCCCATCGTCGGGCTGCCCGCCGTGGCCGCCTGAACTTCCCAGCCCTGCCGGTCCATTGGCGACCGCCAGCCGTCAGCTACACCGCACCTTGGGCACGATCGAGCTGCTCGGGTATGTTTGTGGTGGGAGCCTTTTGACTTGAGCGCTGGAGGCTCAGTCTTTAAGGAGAACGGGATGTTGGTTCCCCCTGCTTTGCAATTACTGAGGTGCGGCGTTCGAGCCGCGCTGATGCTGGGCTTTTCGCTTTCCGTTCTGCCTGCGGCTCACGGTCAACGCCAACAGGCAAGGGATGAGGGAAGTTGCCAGCTTGAACCAGGGGGCGAGAGTACTGTCCTGGCGATAGCAGGTCCGCAGACGCTTCGTCTCGCTGATGGCCGCCTCATCCAGCTCGCGGAAATCCTCACCCCGCCGGCTGCGGGCAGGGCAGGCTTCGATCCATCTTCGGACGCTACGACTTATTTGCGCTCCACAGCGCTGGGGCGCAAGGTCGAGGTTAAATTCGGCGGCAACCATCGCGATCGTTATGGCATGACCGTTGCGCACATTTTTGTGCCTGGCGAACCTCCCCTGTGGTTGGAGGAGGGGCTCGTAAGCGCCGGGCTCGCCCTCACATTTCCGCAAGCCGATAATCATGCCTGCTCGTCCCAGCTAGCCGCAATGGAAGAGAAGGCCAGAAACAAGAAGCGTGGTTACTGGGGGCTTGCACTATTCAAACTTCTGCCTGCTCGTGAGACAGGTGCTTTTCTGAACCTAATGCAGACTTACCAGATCGTTGAGGGCGACATCACTTACGTGACGCACGCAGGTGGCCGCACGATTATCCACTTTACTGAAGACAACAAAACAAGCTTCATCGCCACCATCGAACCCATCGCGCAAAAAAAACTCACCGAACAGAACCTTAGCGTCTGGGAAGGACAGCGGATCCGAATCCGGGGATGGGTCGAACGTAAAAAGAGACCGACAATCACGATCACTCAGCCGGAACAGATTGAACTGCTCCGGCAACAGCCCTCCGAGTCAAGTACACAGAAAAACGGCGATGAATGATAGAGCAGCGCTTAAGCGGCTTCTTTCTTGTTATCCTGGTCGCCCGGCTTCTCATCATGCTTCCGCTGAAGACGCCCACCTTTGGTTAAAGCTTCGGCGACCTTCTGAATGGCGATGGATTCATCCACATCCTGCGCTGCGGCAATTTCGCGCGCCATGCGATCCAATGCCGCTTCATAAAGCTGACGTTCCGAATAGGATTGCTCAGGTTGTGTATCAGAGCGATACAGATCGCGGACAACCTCAGCGATAGTGATAAGATCGCCAGAATTGATCTTTGCCTCATACTCTTGCGCGCGGCGGCTCCACATGGTGCGCTTCACACGCGCCCGGCCACGGAGTGTCTCCAAAGCGCGAGTGAGAACAGCGTCGTCCGACAGCTTCCGCATGCCCGCGCTTTGACTTTTTGAGGTAGGTACGCGCAGCGTCATCTTGTCTTTTTCGAAGTTGATGACAAAAAGCTCGAGCTTGCAACCAGCGATCTCCTGTTCTTCGATCGCAACAATACGCCCAACACCGTGCGTCGGATAAACCACATATTGGTTGGTCTCGAAGCCAAAGCGCCGTTGGCTATTATTCTTCTCAAGCATACTCGCTCTCACTTTTGTTTGTCTCGGCTAGATGATACTCATCTCAATCTAGTACGGCCTGCGCCTCACAGCGGTTACCGGGAATAAATAGTCGTCCAGCCCACAAGGAGCTGATTCAAGCTATGCCTGAATAGTGATACGTTAGCAGACGGTTTGCTCGGCGCCTGCTTTATGGTCCTCGCTGAAGCTGTCTAAGAATCAACCTCTGCGCGTGAAGCTATTTTCACTGACCGTTAAATATTATCAAAATGCGCCAATTTTAGGAAGCTTTCAAAGAGGTTAATCCCCGGGAATCTACCAAATTCCCCTTGATTCTTAAGGGTAGTGTTAACAAAGCAACGGTTAGCACGATGGAGTTGTACGGACCACCGTCTGAACTTTGACCCTGAACCCCGGTGCCGGACGCTCCAGCAACACATTGCGGCGAAAGCGATAAACCCGAGCCGGCCTGCCCCCGGTACGAGCAGCCGTTTGGCCGGTGGGTTCCACAAGGCCGGCGTTTTCAACCAGCCGCCTGAAGTTCTGCTTGTGCAGGTAGCTTCCAAGAATGGCCTCCACAACCCGCTGCAGATCAAAGAGCGTGAAGGTTTCGGGCATCAGCTCAAAAATGACTGGTCTGTATTTGAGTTTCCCGCGAAGCCTGCTCATAGCCGTGGCCAGAATGCGGCGATGATCGAACATCATCTGCCTTCCAAACTGCGGCAGCCCTGACCAGTCTTTCGCAGCTGCGCGCCCATCCCGGGCAGCCTCTGCGACCAACCCGGCTTCATACATCAGTTCATATCGATCCAGCACCTTCTCGTCGTCCCACGGGACGGAGTGACCAAAGCACATGCGAAACCGGTCCATGCGCACCAGCGGCCGGCGAGGGGCGCCGATTGGTTCAGGCCGCGCGGCCCACTCCTCGAGCCTCGGCTCGATCTCCTGTGCCAGAATGCCGGGCTTGCCGTTCCTCCAATCCTCCCAGGGAAGGTGGGCGTACCAGGCGCTCCACTTAACCCCGCCGCTCCGGGGCGCTTCTTCGTTACGCGTGAGGGCCAGATAGCCAATGGAGACGACGTGGAGTCCTTCATCTCCCGGCCGGGCATGCCGCCCGCGGTCTCCGAAAGTATAAAGTTGTTCCACGTAGCCCAGATCGACGCCGGTTTGATCCCTCACCCAATCTCGAAGCCCGATCTCCAACGTTCGATGCTTAAGAGGTGTAAACAACCCAAAGGGCAACGCAGGCAGCGAGCCAGGCACTTGCACCGTCAGAATTTGCGGCTCCCCGCCAATCATGGATACGATGGCGGCGTTAAGCCCGATCTCAACCGCCGCAGCCTCTTCCTTTGGCGCAGCGATAACGCCCGCCCTTTCCGCAGTCCTCGCCGGTGTGAGAACGTCCTCGGTTGTCATGACAGCCTATCGATACCAGACTTAGCCGGACCAAGCCATCCGACCTTAGCCACTGACCAAGAAGGCTTGCCACGGCGCGTTCGCGCCGGGCCTATCCCGTCGTAATGATACTGGCCGACGATGCCGGGATTTAGGCGCTGCGCTCAATAGAGAGGGTCAAGCAGTGAAAACCGACGGCAAATAGGAAAGCACTCGCTCTTCACAGCAGGCCCGCCCACAAGGAGGCCGACATGATCAGCTTCCGCAACCTGCTCCCCGCGAATACTTGAGATGGAAATGCAAGCCAAGTCCGCGGCCTGGGCTTGCGCTCAAGGGCTCCTTAAATCTCTTCCTGCGGCTTCAGGACTTGCCGGCCACGATACTTGCCAGACTTCAGGTCGATATGGTGGGGACGGCGCAACTCACCGGATTCCTTATCCTCGACATAGGTCGGCGCGACCAGCGCATCTGCCGACCGGCGATTGCCACGCTTCATGGGCGACGTTTTTCTCTTGGGGACTGCCATCTGCCTAACTCCAGATAAAAAACGAAAACCACCTCCTCGGCCCTGTGTCCGAAAGGTGCGTTTATCGAGTGAGTGTTCTGTCCAGCCAGATATACATGCGGTTTTTCCGGTTGGCTAGGTGTTGTTTACGTTTCTCAGCGCGCCGCTTCTGCGGTGTCCTGCCGCCACGTTTGCGCAAGCGATTCCGCCTTTTTGCGTTCTTCCGGCCTGAGTGACATGACAAGCAAATCCAGCCTGAGGTCGCTCTCTCCTGCCGCCCGGGCGAGAAGATGCCATTTGCTGGCCTCGATGCGGTCGGCCGTGACGCCAAATCCGGCAGAGTAGGCTCTGGCAAGCCGATTTTGAGCGACCGGGTTTCCGCGCTCCGCCGCAGTTCGTAAGAGCCTTACAGCCGCCGGCTCGTCTTTTTTTACACCTTTGCCGTTTGCGAGCATGATCGCATATTCGACCTGCGCGTCGGCGTGGCCGGCGTCCGCAGCCTTTGCAAGGAGGGCGGCCGCCTTTGCATCGTCCTTCGGCACACCGGTGCCGCTGCGGTAGAGGGCGGAGAGATCGTAGGCGGCTTGCGCATAATCTTTCTCGGCCGCCTTCTCCAGCCAGAAGGCTGCTCTTTCCACGTCCTGCTGTCGCGCCCAGCCCTCGATATAGATTTGCGCCAGATTGTAGGCCGCTAACGTGTGGCCTTGCGTTGCGGCGGCTTCGAAAAAGTCGGCGGCCTTTTTCTTGTCTTTCTTGATCCACCGTCCTTCCGCCAGCATGACGCCCAGGCGAAATTGCGCATGCATATCGCCAGCCACGGCTCCTTTCGTGAACCATTCCGCAGCCTTCACGTAATCCTGCTTTACGCCGAGGCCCTGCTCGAACATATCACCAATGAGCGTTTCCGCCTGATGCTCGCCCCGTGCGGCGGCCTCCGTTGCGAGCTTCATTGCAAGCGCATAGTCACCGGCGTCGTAGGCCGCGTAAGCTGGATCATCGATGAGCGCGGTTGCTTCGCTCGTTGTCCATCCGCTTCCGCTTTTCGGAGGAGGCGGCTGCTTTTGAGCGGCCATGGACGGCGAGGCATTGCTTGCCGTTATGCCAATAATGAGTGCTATCGCCAGGAAAAGCCGTGGCCCGATCATCTTCCCCTCATGCGCCAGGAGAATTCAACTCTCGCTTTGCAAACTCAACTCTGTTGCAAAAGTAAGGCTTTCTCCGGGGCGTTCGGCTTCCTTGAGGATTACAAAGTCTGCGCGCGCTTCCGCCAGGACGGACCGGTCCGGACGGTTCGCGCCACAGAAAAGAGCGCTCGGAACGCCAGTGATTTCATCCCACCAGGAAGACAGTTCGGCGGCCTTGATCAGGTTCTCGGGATATGATGCATCGAAGGCGACAAAATCTGCGCCCGCCTCGGCGCTTTCCATTGCCGTGTGCCGGCTCAAGCCGCATGCCGCGCCGATGATCGCTTCAGAGCCAAGCTCCCTGCGTACGTTCGAGACGCCGGAGCCCGGCGTCGATAAATAGACGCCGCTTGCACCCATCTCGCGCGTCTTATGGACGGCGTCGACGAGGAGAACTGCAAGCTGAACTGCTTGCGCATTGGCGAGGAGGTTCGCCAGCGCGCCGGTAGAAGGACCTTGCAGGATCAGTGCGGCTGGCTTGAACCGCTCGATGTATTCAGCCAGCCTCTCCGCCCACTCCGCTTCCAGAGCAGGCGGAATTATCGTCATGAGCCCACAAGGCTTATCATTCATGGCCTAAAGCAGCTTGCTGAGCGCAACCGCTGTGTCGCTCATGCGGCAGGAGAACCCCCACTCATTGTCGTACCAGGACAGAACGCGTACTAGGCGATCGTTAACGATCTGGGTCTGCGACAGGTCGAAGTTCGAAGAGTGCGGGTTGTGATTGAAGTCGATGGAGACGAGCTTATCCTTGACCACCGACAGAATACCCTTCATGTCCTGCTCGGCGGCGCGTTCCATCGCTTGGTTGATCTCGGCGACGCTTGTTTCGCGGCCAGGGATGAAGCAGAGATCGACAACCGACACATTCGGCGTCGGAACGCGAATGGCGGTGCCATCGAGCTTACCTGCGAGTTCAGGCAGCACGAGGCCTACGGCTTTCGCAGCGCCGGTTGTAGTCGGGATCATTGAGAGAGCCGCAGCTCTTGCGCGCCGCAAATCCTTGTGCGGGAGGTCAAGAATGCGCTGGTCGTTGGTATAAGAGTGGATCGTCGTCATATAGCCTTGTGCCAAGCCGCACAAATCGTTGATGACCTTGGCGACCGGCGCGAGGCAATTGGTCGTGCACGATGCGTTCGAAACCACTTCATGCTTCGGCTCAAGCTTATCATGGTTGACGCCGTAAACGACCGTCAGATCCGCGCCCTTCGACGGCGCCGACACAAGCACTTTCTTCGCACCCGCCTTCAAATGAGCGACGGCCTTTTCCTTATCCGAAAAGATACCGGTGCACTCCATGACGACGTCGATGTTCATGGCGCGCCAGGGCAGTTTTGACGGATCGCGCTCGGCCAAAACCTTGATGGGACCGAAGCCGACATCGAAAGCGTCGCCGTTGACCTTCACTTCGCCGCGAAATGGTCCGTGAACCGAATCGTACTTCAACAAGTATACGTTCGTATCCACGTCGCCCACGTCGTTAATCGCGACTACGGTGACGTCTTTCCGATTGTTTTCGACGATGGCCCGGAGCACATTGCGACCGATACGGCCAAAGCCGTTGATTGCTACCCTGACAGTCATAGTGAGTTTTCCGCTGGAAACGAGGTTCGCGCCCTATGCATTCTGCGCGGTACCTTGACCGCATACGCCCCGAAACGCAAGAGTAAGCTTTCCGCATTGGCTAGAACGGTATTGTGCTGCGCCTTCCCTTCAAGAGGAGGATCGCCATACCCTTTTGAGTAACGACTGTCCCATTTCCCTGCGTCACAGGTAATTAAGGAACTGCCCGTCGCCCAAACTCCGGCTTCTGTGTTGCCGGTACAGCACGCCATCTCATTTTTATAGAAAATCTTTGGGAAGATTTCGCTGTTAACCTCCCGGTGATACGAATAATCAAAGATAAACCCCGCCCAACGCAATTAACACGTCTTAAGGGAATGCCATGCCTAGCCCATATCTTACGTACGCGCTCGCCGCTCTGAGCTTCGGGCTTGGAGTCGCGTTTTTTCGCGTCGCCGATGAAAATGCCGAGCTCAGCCGGGCCAAGATCACCGTTGATATGAAGCTCGAAACCGCGGAAGGGGAAGCGAAGGCCTTCCGTGAGAAATACACGGCCGAAGCGAAAGCGCGCGAGTTCGCTGAAGCGGCTCAAACGCTCGCTGAAACGTCGGAGCGTGCGGTCCGTTCGCAACTCGCGCATGAGACGAAAGCCCGTCAAGCCGCAGAGAAAGGCCTTGATGAGGCTGAGCATTGGAGGCAATCCGCGGAAGCCACGCTTTCTGCTGCCCAGGAAGAGGTTCGCGTATTGAATGCGAAGCTAGTCGAAGCCAGTGCAGCGAAAGAGCAGGCGGAGCAGAAGCCTAGCGCTGCTGCCACTGAAAAGGGCGAAGCGGCTGCACCCGGCGCAAAAGGTGAAGCGGCTGCGGCCGATGCAAAAGAGCCGGTTGGGCCCGGTGCGGATGCATCACCTGCGGTAGTTCCAGCTGGCACAATGACCGCCCAGGCGTCTATGGCCGGGAGCCAACGCTCCTGGTGGTCTTTCTTCGGGCTTTTCTAAAGCAATCCGCGGGCCGTAGGTGAAGTGTGTCGCAAGCGTTGGAAAGTTATGTGCTGGCAAGATGTGTAATGGGGCCTCTTCAGGCCCCTTCTTGTTTCACCTCTCATAATGCGGGTGTTTTCCTTCCCGGATTAGTGGTAGAGCGAGAGCCTGTTAAGTCGCTGCAGGCCGGGGTCTACTCATGCATTTCTGGTCCATAGTTCTAGCCGTTGTCGCAGCCGCCGCGATAGCAATCCTGGCTGCATTCTTCATCGCTGGTCCGGAACGGATTTGGGCCCTGTTCGGTCCCGCCGATCTTGGCCCTGTTAACTTCGAGACGCTTAAACGGCGGACCTCGCCAAATGATTCGCTTGCCTGTCCGCAGGACATTTGCACGCGAAGAGCGATGTGACGCCGCCTGTTTTCGCCGTGAGTTCCCCGGAGCTTCAAAAGGCATTCGCTAAAGTCATCGCGTCCGAGCCGAGGGTGGAGCAAGTGGCTTCGGACGATGGCGGCCTTACCCAGCGTTATGTTCAGCGCACGAAAATTATGCGCTTTCCCGACACGATCGTCGTACGCTTTATCGATCTCGGCGAGGGGAGGTCCACAATTGCGCTTTATAGCCGCTCACAGCTTGGGGAAAGCGATTTCGGAGTGAACCACGCGCGTGTCGAGCGCTGGCTGGAGAAACTGTCGAAGGAAGCGCCGGCCGTGAAAACGGCCTGAGCGGCGGCAAGCGCACTACTTGAGAGCCAACCGTTCTTTCAGCGCCTGCAGGCGCTCCAGCCGGTCCCAAGTCGAAATGCGGCGTCCATCTTCGGGAGCCTCATCGAAGGCTTGCTGCGCCTGAGCGATCTCCTCATTGAGAATGTCGGCGGTCAGGTCCGCAAGAGGAATGGCATATTCCGCGAGAACCACGGTCCGTTCCGGGCCGACGTCGGCGAAGCCGCCGCGCAGGAAATATTGCTTCTCGCCATCCTTCGCCCGTGTAGTCAGAATGCCGGGGCGCAGCTTCATGATCATGAGCGCGCGGCCTGGCATGGCGGCAAGATCGCCTTCCTGGCCAGGGAGTACGGCCTCGGAAAGATTGGCTGCGACGAGCGTCTGTTCCGGCGAGATGAGTTCAAAGTGAAATGTGTCGGCCATCTGAGTCCGCTCTCGGCTTAGGTGATGAGGGAAACCCATATCCGAACCCGTGGCGATGTCAGCGTAATCGCCACGAGACCGAAAATGTGAAGGCTACGCCGCCGCGGCGAGCTCCTCGGCCTTCTTGATCGCCTCTTCGATAGTGCCCACCATGTAGAAGGCTTGCTCGGGGAGATGGTCATACTCACCATCGCACAGCCCCTTGAAGCCTTTCACGGTGTCTTTGACATCGACAAGTACACCGGGCTTGCCGGTGAAGACCTCGGCGACGTGGAAGGGCTGTGAAAGGAAGCGCTCGATCTTGCGGGCGCGCGCCACGATGCGCTTGTCCTCTTCGGAAAGCTCGTCCATGCCAAGGATCGCGATGATGTCCTGGAGGGCCTTGTAGCGTTGCAGGATCGACTGGACCCTGCGCGCCACCTGATAGTGCTCCTCGCCGACGATGCGCGGCTCAAGCGCGCGGCTCGTGGAGTTGAGGGGGTCCACAGCCGGATAGATGCCCTTTTCAGCGATAGAACGCGACAGCACGGTCGTCGCGTCCAAGTGCGCGAAGGACGTTGCCGGCGCGGGGTCCGTCAAGTCGTCGGCGGGCACATAGATCGCCTGCACGGACGTAATCGAGCCCTTCTGTGTGGATGTAATGCGTTCCTGCAAGGCACCCATGTCGGTGGCGAGTGTCGGCTGATAGCCCACGGCCGAGGGAATGCGGCCGAGAAGAGCGGACACCTCAGAGCCGGCCTGCGTAAAGCGGAAGATGTTGTCCACGAAGAACAGCACGTCCTGCCCCTGATCGCGGAAATACTCCGCGACGGTCAAGCCGGCCAAACCGACACGAGCGCGCGCTCCGGGCGGCTCGTTCATCTGACCAAAGATCAGTGCGCATTTCGAACCCTTCGACGAGCCGTTGTGCTCATGGGGATCGACGTTCACGTTAGACTCGATCATTTCCCAGTAAAGGTCATTGCCTTCGCGCGTCCGCTCGCCCACGCCAGCGAACACCGAATAGCCACCGTGGGCTTTCGCGATGTTGTTGATCAGTTCCTGGATGAGCACGGTTTTGCCCACGCCCGCGCCGCCGAACAGGCCGACCTTGCCGCCCTTGGAATAGGGAGCGAGCAAATCCACAACCTTGATCCCTGTAACCAGCACTTCGACCTCGGTCGATTGATCGACAAAGGCAGGTGCGGGCGCATGAATTGGGCGGCGCTGGTTCGACTTGATCGGCCCTGCCTCGTCAATCGGCTCACCGATCACGTTCATGATGCGGCCCGAGTGTTTCCTCTCCAACCGGCACCGCGATGGATTCGCCGGTGTCAGTCACCTCCTGGCCGCGAACGAGGCCTTCGGTCGAATCCATGGCGATGGTGCGCACCGTGTTTTCGCCAAGGTGCTGCGCGACCTCCAGAACGAGGCGGTTGCCGTGGTTTTGCGTCTCAAGCGCATTCAGGATCGCTGGCAGCGGTCCATCGAATTGAACGTCCACAACAGCGCCAGTAACCTGCCGTACCCGGCCGAACTCGTCTATCGCTCATCTCTTTCTTCCCCAAAACCGGTCATGTCCATCCAATGGCGGCGCACTTGATACGTCCCCTCCGCTCACGGGGACCGCGCTTATACCGCCTCCGCTCCCGATATGATCTCGATCAGCTCCTTGGTAATCATCGCTTGCCGCGCGCGGTTATAGGCCAGCGTGTAGCGATCGACCATATCGCCCGCATTGCGCGTCGCGTTGTCCATCGCCGTCATCTGCGAGGCGTAGAAACCGGCGTTGTTTTCCAATAGCGCGCTGTAAATCTTGGTCGCCAAGTTTTGCGGCAACAGATCGATCAGGATTTCCGCCTCATCGGGCTCGAACTCAACCATCGCATCCGAAGGAGGCAGCTCAACCGGAATCAGCTGGGTCGCTTTTGGCTTCTGGGTGATGATGTTCTGGAATTGCGAGAAGAAGAGGGTTGCGACATCGAACTCGCCATGCTCGAAACGCTTGAGAATCCGCTGCGAAATGTCGATCGCATTCACGTAGCCAATCTGCCGGACGCTCCGCAAATTGACGTGCTCGATCATGAATTTCTCGTAGTCGCGGCGGAGCTGATCAGCCCCTTTCCGGCCGATAGTCATGATCTTGACGGTCTTGCCCTCGGCTTGCAGCCGGCGAATGTGGTCGCGGGCGAGGCGGACAATGTTCGAGTTGAACGCGCCCGCAAGACCGCGCTCCCCGGTCGCTACGACGACAAGATGAGTCGCATTGCTGCCAGTCCCGGTCATAAGCTTGGCAATGGCGCTTGGCGGCACCAAACGCCCGCCAAAGCGTTCCAGAACTTTTTCGAGCTGCTCGGCGTAGGGCCGGGCGGCCTCTGCTTGATCCTGCGCGCGGCGAAGCTTCGCGGCGGCCACCATCTGCATGGCCTTCGTGATTTTTCGCGTCGCTTTCACCGACGTGATGCGGCCTCTAAGGTCTTTTAGGCTCGGCATGATGCTCTCCGAAGCCCGGGGTTACGCCGCAAAGCGTTTGGCGAATGTCGTCAGGATGTCCTTGAGCTTCTGCTCTGTGTCGGGCGTGAGCTGCTTCGAGGTGCGGATGGCATCGAGCACGTCCTTGTGGTCGGTGCGCATCAGAGTCTAGGAACTCCCGCTCGAACTCATTCACGGCTGAAACCGGGACCGGGTCGAGGAAGCCGCGCGTGCCTGCGTAGATCACCACGACCTGCTCCTCCACCTTGAGCGGCGAGAATTGCGGCTGCTTCAGAAGCTCGGTGAGGCGCGATCCGCGCGCAAGAAGCCGCTGAGTTGCCGCGTCGAGGTCGGAGCCGAACTGCGCGAATGCCGCCATCTCGCGGTATTGCGCAAGCTCGCCTTTGATGGCGCCGGCAACCTGCTTCATCGCCTTCACCTGAGCGGCGGAGCCCACGCGCGACACCGAGATACCGACGTTCACCGCGGGCCGGATGCCTTGATAGAAGAGGTCGGTCTCAAGGAAGATCTGGCCGTCCGTGATCGAGATCACATTCGTTGGAATATAGGCGGACACGTCGTTCGCCTGCGTCTCCACGACTGGAAGCGCCGTTAATGAGCCGGAGCCGTGATCCTTGTTAAGTTTCGCGGCGCGCTCAAGAAGACGGGAGTGAAGGTAGAACACGTCGCCCGGATAAGCTTCGCGTCCCGGCGGACGGCGAAGGAGCAGCGACATCTGACGATAGGCAACGGCCTGCTTCGAAAGATCGTCATAGATGATCAGGGCATGC
Source organism: uncultured Alphaproteobacteria bacterium (assembly GCA_963833565.1). Taxonomy (GTDB): domain Bacteria; phylum Pseudomonadota; class Alphaproteobacteria; order Rhizobiales; family Rhodomicrobiaceae; genus Rhodomicrobium. The sequence continues at coordinate 18,243 of CAWHYO010000005.1, read as the reverse complement.
ATGCCGTTGTCGCGGAAGTACTCTCCCATAGCGCAGCCTGAATAGGGCGCGATGAACTGCATGGGAGCCGGGTCCGAGGCCGTGGCAGCGACTACGACGGAATATTCGAGCGCGCCGTTTTCTTCCAGGACTTTCACGAATTGGGCAACCGTTGAGCGCTTCTGGCCCACAGCCACATAAATGCAGTAAAGCTTCTGACTTTCGTCGCCCGTTGCATTCACCGACTTCTGATTCAGAATGGTGTCGAGAGCAACAGCGGTTTTGCCGGTTTGACGGTCGCCGATGATCAGCTCGCGCTGGCCGCGCCCGATGGGGATCAAAGCGTCGATTGCCTTGATGCCGGTCTGCATCGGCTCCTTCACGCTCTCACGCGGAAGGATGCCCGGCGCCTTCACGTCGACGCGCCGTTTCTCCGTGGACTGGATCGGTCCCTTGCCGTCGATCGGATTGCCGAGACCATCGACAACACGGCCAAGAAGCCCTTTGCCGACCGGAACCTCCACGATCGCGCCCGTCCGCTTGACGGTGTCGCCTTCCTTGATGCTCCTGTCGTCGCCGAAGATAACGACGCCAACGTTGTCAGCTGCGAGGTTCAGGGCCATTCCGCGTACGCCGCCCGGGAACTCGACCATTTCGCCGGCTTGCACATTATCGAGACCGTAAACACGCGCAATGCCGTCTCCAACCGATAGCACCTGCCCAATCTCGGAGACTTCTGCTTCCTGTCCGAAATTCTTGATCTGTTCTCTCAGGATCGAGGAGATTTCGGACGGACGGATTTCCATAAGCTCCATCAGCTGGCCTCTTTCATAACCTTTTCGAGGTTCTTGAGTTTTGTACGTAAAGAAGTGTCGATCATCTCGCTGCCGACGCGCACGATCAGCCCCCCAAGAAGCTTGGGATCGACCGTTGCTGTCAGCCTCGGTGTCTTACCGAGTTTCTGCCGAAGCGTATCCGTCAAATCCTGAGTTTGAGCATTTGTCAGAGGTGCTGCGGAAAGGACCTCGGCTTCCACCTCGCCGCGCGCCTTCGCGCAGATGGATTTGTAAGCCTTAATGACGTTCTCGACGGCAAAAAGGCGGCGGTTCTTCGCGAGCAGGAGGAGAAAATCGCGCGTAAGCCCGGCAATGCCAGCCGATTTGAGGACGGCGGAAAGCGCTTTCTCCTGCTCTACTGCGGAAAACATCGGGCTCAAAACGAAACGGCGCAAATCAGCGCTGTCGCGCAACAAACCCAGAAACTGGTCGAGCGAGCGCTCAATATTTTCTACGGAATTGCTCTCGCGGGCGAGGTCGAACAAAGCTCCCGCATAACGCTCCGCCACTGTCGATTCAGGGCCGCCGCTAGCCAAAACGTTCTCTCCAACAGTCAAAAAGCCGCTGAAACGCGGGCGCGTTATAGCGTGCTTTCGTATCAAGCTTCCAATGTCCGGAGTTCAAGCCCGGCTTATGCCTGAAGCGCTTCTAACATAGTCCTTTGCTGCAATGCAACCCGCTGCGGCGATTTGGAACTCCTTATTCCTGCTTGTTAGCACAATTGTTTAGGGGATCAGCAGCGCGCGAAATTCCTCAAGCACCGAACGATAAGCATCGCGCTTGAAGCCGACAATTTCGTCCAGGACCTCGCTTGCGGTGGCCCACCGCCAAGCGTCGAATTCGGGTTTGTGGCCTTCGCAAGCGAGATTGATTTCCTGCTCGTCGCCCGTGAACCGTATCGCGAACCACTTCTGCTCCTGGCCTCGAAACTTGCCCTTCATCGCCTTGCCCACGATCTCGGGGGGGAGATCATAGTGAATCCAGTTCTTTGATTCGGCGATGAAGCTCGCGCTCGATACGCCAGTTTCTTCGTATAGCTCGCGAAAAGCAGCCGCTTTCGGATCTTCACCCTTGTCAATTCCGCCCTGCGGCATCTGCCATCGCTGCTGGTACTCCTGGGACATAAGGTCCTCGAACCTTCGGCCAATCCAGATGCGACCCTCCGCGTTCAGGAGCACGATCCCGACGCAGGGGCGGTAAGGAAGAGTATTGGGGTCTATGAGGGGCATTCCCGATCCATTCTTGCAACAATCATAGCCAAGTTAAGTGCGCGGTTGGCGGCGGCGGAGCCAGGTGAAAGGAATTGAGCGAGAGCGGCTTTCCTTGGCTCGACTATCTCCGAATCTGCGCCTCGGATGCAGCGCCAGGGCGCTCGCCAAATTCAACGGGCGGTCTGTCCGGCACTGCCACCGTTTTCCCGGCTTCCGCGCGGCCGCCCGGCGCAGAAGGGGACTTTTCGTCTTCGGCGGTCGAGGATTGAACGGCAGGCGGGACAGCAGGCATCTGACTCGCATCGATGGGAAGAACGAATTTCATGTCGTATTCGTGACCCGGATCGGAAGCGGCGTAGTAAGCGATAACCGCACCAAAGATCGAGAAAAACAGCCCTGCAACAATCAGAAGCGCTTTCATCATTTCACTCCGGCGGGATCGCCAACGAAAAAAGGGCTCATGTTCTTCGACATAAGCCCTTTATAGGATCGTATTGCCCGGCGCGGAAGTCTAATTTGGCACTTCTGCAGCCTGAGCCGCGGCGGGCGCCGACGCGTTCTCCAGCTTCTTCGTGGGCTCGATCTTCTTTCCATGAAGAAGATCGATTGCTGCTTTGAGTTGAACGTCCTTTTCTTTCTCTTTCGGGACGTAAGACAGGCTGCCTTTTGCCTCAGGGGCGCTGTCATTCTTCAAGTGACCGCGCAGGCTGGCTTCACCTTTGGGCGTGAACGCTGCCATTTGCGCCTTCAGGTCGTCCGGCAACTCGGGCTCAACCAAATAGTCCGGCGCAATGCCAGTGGCCTGGATCGAGCGGCCCGACGGGGTGTAGTAGCGGGCGGTTGTGAGCCGCAGGCCGCCATTCGCTCCGAGCGGGATCATGGTCTGAACCGAACCCTTGCCGAAGGACCGGGTGCCGACAACTTCCGCACGCTTGTGGTCCTGGAGGGCTCCAGCAACGATTTCCGAAGCCGAAGCGGCCCCGCCATTAATGAGCACCACGATCGGCTTGCCATCGGTAATGTCGCCCGGCTTGGCGTTTGCGCGGCTGCTCTCGCTGGCATTGCGGCCCTTGGTCAGAACAATCGCGCCCTTGTCGAGGAAAGCATCCGATACGGCGATTGCCTGATCGAGAAGACCGCCCGGATTGTTCCTGAGGTCGATGATGTAACCCTTGAGCTTCGGACCGATGGTCTTCTTCAGATCATCGATGGCCTGTTTCATGTACTCGTAGGTATGCTCGCTCTGGAAGGTCTTGATCTTGATCCAGCCGACATCATCCTCGGCGCTGTACTTCACTGGATTGATGCGAACGATGTCACGGACAACTTTCACCTGGACTGGCGCCGCAACTCCCTTGCGAAGGATCGTCAGCGTGATCGGCGAATCCACTGGTCCGCGCATCTTCTCGACGGCCTCGTTCAGGGTCAGGCCCTGGATGGACTCGCCATCCAGATGAGTAATGTAATCGCCTCCGAGCACGCCAGCCCGGTCTGCGGGTGTATTGTCGATCGGGGCGATGACCTTAACGACACCGTCTTCCATGGTTACTTCAATGCCAAGCCCGCCAAACTCGCCGCGGGTCTGCACCTGCATGTCCTGGAATTCTTTCGGCGTGAGATAGCTCGAATGCGGGTCGAGGCCTTGCAGCATGCCATTGATGGCGTTTTCGATCAGCTTGGTATCGTCAGGCTTCTCGACATACTCGGCGCGAACGCGCTCCAAGACTTCTCCAAAAAGGTCGAGTTGCTTGTAAATCTCCGCATTTGCTGCAACCGCCTGATCCCGGCGCGTGGATTGCAATATAAACATGCTGGCCGTGCATACCAGCATGATGAGGAAGGCACCGAGCGCCAGTTCAGATTTGCGCATGTATCTCTCTAACCTTTTCCTCCCGGAGACCACCACGGCTCGGGATCAATCGACTGCTGATCTCTACGGAACTCCACGTAGAGGGTAGGGCGTTTGGGTGACATCTCGTCAGTATGGGTTTCGGGTCCCATGGCTGCAATAGGTTCGCCGGCAAGAACGTATTGACCTTGTTGCGCTTCGATCTTGTCCATGCCCGCTAGAACAACATGATACCCTCCACCGGGATTGATAATCAAGAGTTGACCATAGGACCGGAAAGGACCCGCATACAAAATCAAGCCATCGCACGGAGAGACAACTTGCGCATCCGCCCGCGTCTCAAGATGAATACCCTTCGATGGCATGCCATTTTGGTCCGATTGCCCAAATCGCACGAGAATCTTCGCTTGGACAGGTAACGGCAAGAGTCCTTGAGAATTCGCAAACGGAATTGACGGTTGCATGCGGCTGGGTTGCAGCATGGCCACTCTTCTCGCATCGGGCGAGACTTCCAGCCCTTGGTCGCCGCCTGCCCCCTTCGTAAAGACCTCCGGCTTTCTAACGGCCTCTGCGTCGAGAACAGGAAGCATCTCCTCCAGGTTCTTCAGGCCTGCCATGTTGATTTTCGAGGTGCTCCGGAGGTTTTCGGCGGCCGCCGCGTTGACTTCGAGGTGATCGCGGTTCTCCCTGATAAGCTGCTCGAGTTGCATCTTGAGGCGGCTCATATGGGCCAGCTCGTTCTTGCGGCGCTGCTCTTGAAGTTCGGCCTCTTTCTGATCTGCTTCCTGCGCCCGAACTTCTTCGGAAAGTTGGGCTGCGAGCTTCTCAATATCCCCGTAGAAGGTTGCGAGCACCATGCCGCTGCGGATCATTTTCAAAGCGTCGCTCGTGTGCGTGATCAGAAGCGGCGGCGGCTCCCGGCCCATAGCTTGCATCAGCGCAAAAAGCGTGGACATCTGCGAGCTTTTTTCTTCCAGTTTTTCGCGCTGTTCTTTCACCCTGACGCGGGTTGCCGCAAGCCGTTCTTCGATTCCGGCCAGGAGGTGTTCAGACCACCGAAGAGCGCGGGCCGTTTCGATACGCCTCGACCTCATCCTGGCGCGGTTCAAAGCGAGTGTCGCGTTGTCCCTGGACAGATCGCGCTGCTGGGCCTGAATCTCCGTAAGCTTCAATTTGCGCCTGATGTAAAGCTCACGGGCCTGTTCGGCATCGATCTTCGCTTCTGCCGAACCCTCCTTCCCCGTGCGGTGCTTGGGATTGATCCGGTTCTGGACGCCCCGGTTTTGCCGGTGATTTGTCTTCGGTGCTTCGTCCTGGCGAGGGCGAACCACCCCCGAAGCAGAATTGAGAGAGAAAAACTGAGCCTTGCTCGCTGTCGCAAGCATACCGGTCGCAATCAGGAGAAACCCTATGGCGGCAGGGAAGCGCAAATGCCGTGACGATACGGTTTTAGCTTTCATTCTTTTCGACGACCACACAGCCGCTCAAGGCGCCGTAAAACGGGATGCTTCCACAACTCCCTTGCGAGACCCGCTCTCGGCTGAGAGTGCCGTCTGCAACGGTTGCAAGGTCTATGCCACAGGCGGAGATGCAAGCCCTCCCCAGGGACGATATGTTTTAGACAAATCGATGACTAAATTACTTCCGAGGATGAAATCTTTTCGCAAAGTTCGTCAGATTGGCCTTTCAAGCGATCGTGAGGCTCGGTTCGATGGATTTTGGCGGTTCAACAAGATAGAACAACATTGCCCGCTGCACCTTGAGACACCAGGAGACCGTTATGGCCATAGCCCCAGGAAGCCCGCTACCCCAAGCCAAGTTCAAGATCATGGCCGAGACCGGCCCCTCGGAGATTTCGACGGATGAGCTTTTCAAAGGCAAGAAGGCTGTTCTTTTTGCAGTACCGGGAGCATTCACGCCGACATGCAGCAACATGCACTTGCCTGGCTTTTTGCAGCACGCCGCCGATTTCAAAGCGAAAGGCGTTGATGTCATTGCCTGCACGGCAGTGAATGACGTTTTCGTCATGGACGCCTGGTCCAAGGCGAGCGGCGCAAAGGGCATGGTAACCTTTCTTGCGGACGGCAATGGGGATTTCGCGAAAGCGGTCGGGCTCGAATTGGATGGCGCGCCCATCGGCTTCGGCGTCCGCTCGAAGCGTTACTCCATGCTGCTTGAGGACGGCGTTGTGAAGGCTCTGCACGTGGAAGACAGGCCGGGCGACGCAATGGAAAGCAGCGCCGAGCGGCTTCTTCGCGACTTATAGGGTCTCTTGAGGCGGTGGTGCAGCAACTGAGCCGCCGCCTTTCAAAATCTCCTCCTGCTCAGCGATGCCGCGCTGGGCAAGCTTATCGACTCTCTCGTTTTCGGGATGGCCCGAATGGCCGCGAACCCAGTGCCAATTCACCTTGTGGGGCTGGCGCGCGGCGTCGAGGCGCTTCCAGAGATCGGCATTCTTCACGGGCTTTTTTTGCGCGGTCTTCCAGCCATTCGCCTTCCATCCGCCGATCCATTCGGTGATGCCGTTTCGCAGATACTGCGAATCCGTGTGCAGGTCGACATGGCAGCCCCGCTTCAGCGCTTCCAGCGCAGCAATTGCCGCCATCAGCTCCATGCGATTGTTGGTCGTGAGCGGCTCCCCGCCATGAATCTCGCGTTCGCGCCCCTTATAGATAAGGAGCGCGCCCCACCCCCCAGGCCCTGGATTTCCCTTGCAGCCGCCGTCTGTATAGATTGTTACGGCGCTTTCCGGGCCATTGGCGCTGTCAGAGGCCATAGGCGCGAGGTGTCTCAACACCCTGATGGAAGGTGAACTTCCGCCAATACTCCATGGGGTCCTTCCGTTTCACGAAAGCCGTGTCGGGCGTATTGTACCAATCGTAGAGGCGGGTCAGGAAAAAGCGCAACGCCGCACCGCGCGCGAGTACGGGCAGGGCAGAAATCTCGTCCGGCTCAAGGCGGCGGATGGAATTGTAGCCGCCGAAGAGTGCCATTGCCTTCGTCACGTTGAAAGCACCGTCGAGTTCGAAACACCAACAGTTCATGCAGATCGCAAGATCGTAAGCAAACAAGTCGTTGCAAGCGAAGTAGAAATCGATCACGCCGGAAACAGCGTCGTTCAGGAACAGGACATTGTCGGGAAACAGGTCGGCGTGGATCACACCGCGCGGGAGGTCCTGGGGCCACTCCTCTGAGAGCTTGCCGAGTGCATGGGCCAGCTGTGCGGACATGCCGGGCGCGAGTTTGTCCGCGACGCCTCCGACCGAGGCAAAGAGCTTGGCCCAGCCAGGAAGTGAAAGCGCGTTTTCCCGCTTCAGGGTGAAGGTCCGCCCGGCTTCATGAAGAGCGGCCAGCGCCGCGCCGACCGCCCGGCAATGCGCCGGCTTCGGCTTCTGCAAACAATATCCTGGGAGGAAAGTGACAATGGCGGCGGGTTTGCCCGAGAGTGTTTGCAGAACGCGCCCTTGGCGGTCGTGAACGGGCGTGGGGCACCTGACGCCGTTTTGAGCGAGGTGCTCCATGAGTCCGAGAAAGAAGGGAAGGTCTTCCGCCGAGACGCGTTTCTCGTAGAGGGTCAGAATGAACTGGCCGCCGCCGGTGCCGAGAAAAAAATTGCTGTTCTCGACGCCTTCCGCGATCCCCTTGAAGGCGGTGAGCGAGCCAATATCATAACGTTCGAGGAGCGCGTATAAATCCTCGGCTGTGACTTCCGTATAGACCGCCATGCTTTACTGCGCGGCAGCCTGTTGAAGCGCCCGGGAATCTTGAAAATCACATCCTCGGTGGCCGTCCTGACCACCTCCACCCTTACGTCGTAGCGAGATTTGAACTGCTCGATGATCTCCTCGACGAGGATTTCAGGCGCAGAGGCGCCGGCTGTGAGTCCCAGGACCTTGATGTGCTGCAGGTTCTCCCAGGGGATTTCCGCGGCTTTTTGCACAAGCATGGCCTTCGGACAGCCGGACCGGTAAGCTACCTCGACTAGCCGCTTCGAATTCGAGCTGTTCGGCGCACCGACGACAAGGATGGCGTCGCACCGGTCCGCAATCGCCTTCACGGCGCGCTGCCGGTTCGTTGTCGCGTAGCAGATGTCGTCCTTGTGGGGCCCCTGAATGAGAGGGAAGCGCGCCTTCAGCGCCTTGACCATTTCGATGGTGTCGTCGATCGAGAGCGTGGTCTGCGTGATATAAGCGAGCCTCGAAGGATCGCGGGGTGTGAAGGCTTCGACATCCTTCACCTTCTCGATAAGCGTAACCGCACCTTCGGGAAGTTGACCCAGAGTGCCGATGACCTCGGGATGCCCAGAATGGCCAATCAGGATGATTTCAAGCCCGTTCTCGAAATGCCGCTCCGCCTCGACGTGAACCTTGGAGACGAGAGGGCAGGTCGCGTCGAGATAGAAGAATCTGCGTTTTGCCGCTTCTTCCGGAACCGATTTCGGCACGCCGTGAGCAGAAAAGATGACGGGCGCATCGGTATTCGGAATCTCGCTCAGTTCCTCGACAAAAATCGCGCCTTTCGCTTCCAGGCTTTCAACAACGGTGCGGTTGTGAACGATTTCGTGGCGGACATAGACGGGAGCCCCAAACTTCTCGATGGCCATCTCCACGATCTGGATCGCGCGGTCGACGCCCGCACAAAATCCCCTTGGCGCGGCGAGCAACACATCGAGGTGTGGTTTTGTCGTCATAGGGGCCATCTCCAAGACTTCGCAATCGCAAAAGGCGTGCGGAACTCCGCAAAAAGGTCAAATTTGGCAGGGATGGGGTGCAACTAGGCTTGCGGCCCTCTCTTCGGCTAGCTAGGCTCCCCGAGCGTGTTCAAATTCAAGGCCTTCTTGTAGCAATAATGAGCGCGTTGAACCATAAAAAAGCAACGCTACTCAAAGTCGCGGCGGGGTTTGAATCCATCGAAATCTTGGTAATCGGAAATGAAGGGGAAAATGAGGGATTCGATACCGGCGGCATTGAAATCGCTAAGCTTCGGCTGCCTTGTGGCAGTGGCGAGCGGCTGCTCGGGACCTTCTGGCGGGAGGCCAGAGAGCTCCTATACTCCGGTCATCACCGAGGACAGCATGCTGACCGCGGCGCGAACCAACTCCGACAGTCCGATCGAGATGGCCGCGGCGAACGGCTGCCCTCCTCTTCAGGTTGAAGGCGGCCAGCGCTATGTCACGATTTACGAGGGAAATCGGGTAGGCGATGGCGCCTCGGTCATTCATCGCGGAGAGATCACCAAGACGGCGCGCGAATGCCAGGCCACGGCGGGCGTGGTGCAAGTGAAGTACGGAATAGCAGGGCGCGTTCTCCTTGGGCCGAAAGGCAAGCCAGGGATCGTTACTCTGCCAGCTACGATCCAGGTGCTGGACAAGGCCAGGAACAAGGTGAAGTCGGAGCCGGTCGCCGTGACCGTCACGATCACCAGGGAAAATCCGCTATCCTATTTCTCCGTTGTGCGTGATGTGACCATCCCTGTGAAGGACGGCACGGTACCGCAAGATTACACGATTTCCATCGCCTTCGAGAAGAAAGGCGCCGGCGCAGCATAGAGCCTGATAAGGCAGTAGACTCCCAAGCATGGAGCGCTAGGGCATAGTCCCTGGCGATCCGAGTTCTCCAGGCGCGCCTGGGCTTTACTAAGCCGTCCGATGGTGGCTGGGCCGGTCAATCAATCGCAAGCCTGCTCCGCTTCAGCGGGAGGCCGCAATCCCAGTATGAAAATTTCTCCGATGGAAGCCGCTGCGGGCAGGCCTTCGCGAACGCAGCTTAAGCCCGTCCGGGTTCAGTTTTATCTTAACGCGTGCAAGCGGCGCCTTTGGGCGCAGCTTTTCGTTTACAAACCTGTCGCTGTCGCGGGGCTCTTGTCCGGCCGGTTGATGACGCCAATCGGGTCTTCCAGCATTACCCGGCCTTTTTTTATTGAGAGACAGACGCCGTTCAGCTGCGGTTAAGGAAAGTTTTAACAAAGTTCGATTAAATAGGCTTAAGCATCGCACAAAAGGTTCAAAACGAGTGCGGAGGCTGAGCGTAAGCACGATTCTGGCGGCGTCGACCCCGTAGTGGCCGAGGGTGGTCAGTGAGTAAGGAGGGTGTCATGTCAGTGACACGAGTTCATGGTGGCGGCTCTGGCTGCATTGGGGTTATCCATGACAGGAGGCGGAGCTTCGGCTGCCGGAGACAGTGCAACCGATGCAACTCCCATAAAACCGGCAGTCGAGGTCAATCCGAAAAGTACCTTCGCACTTGTGCGGCAGGGCGGCTATGTGGGCGCCCCGCACGCAAAAGGTCCCGTTCACATCGCGGGCCCGCAAGGCGGTCCCCGGCACGGCGGTCCTCTTTATCAAGGCCGCATGCCAGGTCCCGCCTTTGGTGGCCCGGGCATGCACGGCCCCTACGGCGGCCCGCGAATGGCTGGCCCTTACGGTGATTCCCGGATGGCCGGGCCTTACGGCGGCGCGCGCATGGCTGGTTCCTATGGCGGTCCTGGAATGAATGGCCCCTACGGCGCTCCGCGAAGCGGCCCCGGTTATCTTCCCCCGCGGATGGGTGGCCCTGCGTACGGCGGTGCTCGGATGTCAGGCCCCGGCTATGGGCCCGGCTATGGTCCGCGTATGGGTGGCCCCGCGTACGGCGGCCGGATGTCAGGTCCCGGGTATGGGTCCGGCTATGGTCCGCGTATGGGTGGTCCCGCGTATGGCGGCCGTATGGCAGGTCCCGGCTATGGTCCCGGCTATGGTCCGCGGATGGGTGGACCCGCTTACGGCCCTCGCATGGCCGGCCCCGGCTATGGGCCCGGATATGGTCCGCGCATGGGCGGCGAGCAGTACTACGGCGGTCCGCGCATGAGCGGTCCGATCTATGGCGGCCGCCGCATGGCCGGTCCGGCCTACGGTGAACCCAATTACGGGGGTTACGGTCCTCCCCGCATGGGTGGCCCCGGCTTCAGGGGTGGTCCTTACGGTCCCAGGATGGCAGGCCCTGGTTATGGCGGTCCTGGTCCCTACGGTGGTCCTGGCGGTCCCGGCTACGGGGCAGGTCGAGGCGGGCCGGGCTATGGTGGTCCCGGTGGCCCGGGTTATGGCGGTCCTGGCGGTCCAGGTTATGGTGGTCCCGGCGGTCCCGGTCCTTATGGAGGACCAGGCGGCCCTGGTGGCCCAGGAGGCGGTGGCGGCCCAGGCTATGGTGGCCCCGACGGTGGTCCCTACGGCGAGGGTGGAGGTCCTTACTAAGCAAACCTGATGTTTTCCATAGGGCCGCGCGAGCGGCCCTTTTTGTTTCTCAGGCCGTTTGCTTCGAATCGGGCTTCTGCATCCAGCGTATCAAAAGGGCCGAAAAGAAAAACCAGATCAACGTGGTCACGAGATAAAAGAGAAGCTGCACCCACATAGGAGTACCGGGGAGCCTCGCAATCGCGATGGTTATGACGAAGAAGAAGTAGCAGGCGGACCCCGTAACGAAAATCACGGTGCCGGCCAGTTTTCTTTGACGGATGTTCATAATGGCTATTCTTCCGGGGATGCTGCCGATCCTGCTTTCAACCGCAACCGCTCTCCATCGAGAGACGCGCCGGGCCGATCACTCACTTCGGGCAAGGTTGTGCCTTGGTAAATGCCGCTGGGCAGTTTGTAAATCCGATACTTCTGTTCTGAGTAACCAAGTTAATTAAAATGTATTGCTGTGGATTTACAATGATAACGCAGCCCGGTGCTGCCGACATTTTGCTATTTGCGGGGAAAACATGAAAAGGCTCGTCATCGCAACCGCCGCCGTCCTGGCCGCGACACTGGTTTCAGGGAGTGCTTTTGCCATTCCGGGAGGGACCGCGAAATCGCTGGAAGCTCCTGCGGCCACGATCAACGTGAGCTGCGGCTGCTATCACCGTACGCATCACTACTCCCGCGGCTCCTGCTGCAGCGGATATTACAGTCTCTACACCTACGTCGTGCCGTGCTCTGGCGGCTGTGGCTGCGGAGGATGTGGCTACGGCGGTTACACCTTAAGATGTGGCGGCTTTTTTGGCGGTCTTTTCGGCTGGTAGGCCCCGGCAATGGGGAGGTGAAAAATTCCTCCCTTTCGATTCAAAAAAATTTGCTTGGATGCAACCTTTTGTTAGCTCAGCTCGCCCATCCTTTGGGGAGCGGCTCGAAGAGAGCTTCAGCCAAGGACCCAATCGCATGAAAGCGCTCGTTTCTGTTTGCGCGGCCATTGTCGCCACGATTGTTTTAGTGAATGAGGCTGCCGCCTTGACTGCGCCGAAGGCGCAAGTTTCCGGCTTAAGAAGCGGGATCGTCAAGGTTTCACATCACCGCCACGGCGGGGGGCTTTTCGGCAATTGGTGCGCGTACAATTGCTATCGCGTCAGCCCCTATGCGCGAGCCCCCCTTGGGCGATACGGCTATAGCCAATATGCTTACGATCAGGATCTTCCTTTCCCCTATCGCTGGGACAGGGATGCAAGCCCGATCGATAACGTTCTTGCCGTGCCCCAGTACTACATCGGCGGGCCGCTTCTGCGCGCCGGCGAGCGGCGGTGGTGAGCAGGACTTCAGACCTTTAAGTCTGTGCGTACAGAGCCTACCTCGGTTAAAACCGGAGTAGGTTCTTTTTGGTCATGACGTGGCTCGCGAATGCCGTAGAAACCGGCCTCGTTGAAACAAAAAGCCCGAGCCCGCGGCTGAGAGCCGTGCGCATCTGGCTTTTCGCAATCGCCGGATTGGTATTCGCCATGGTTATTGTGGGCGGGGCGACGCGGCTCACGGGCTCCGGTCTGTCGATCACGGAATGGCAACCGATTCTTGGCGTCGTGCCGCCGACGAGCGAGGCGGCGTGGCAGGAGGCCTTCGAGAAGTACCGGCACATTCCCGAGTACAGCCAGATCAATCCCGGCATGACCCTCCAAGGCTTCAAAGCCATCTATTGGTGGGAGTGGACGCACCGGCTTCTGGGACGGCTCATCGGGGTGGTGTTTTTCATCCCCTTCGCGGTTTTCCTTCTGCGCGGCAGTATTCCGCGGAGGTTCATACCGGGGGTCGCGGCGCTATTCGTTCTCGGAGGAGCGCAGGGCGCGCTTGGCTGGTTCATGGTCAAGAGCGGCCTCGCTGACCGCGTGGATGTAAGCCAATACAGGCTTGCCGCTCATCTTGCGCTTGCCGCCGCCATTGCAGGCTATGCCTTCTGGCTTGCTCTTTCCATCGGGCGCTCAACGCTAACAGAGAAAAGGCGCCCCGTTCTTAATGCCTCCCTCCCGGCCAAGCTCGGGACAGGCGTTCTTGCCGGTCTTGTCTATCTGCAGATCATCGCAGGCGCGTTCGTGGCCGGTCTGAAAGCAGGTCACGCTTCGAACACCTGGCCGCTCATGAACGGCGAAATCATACCTCCCGGTCTTGACGTTTTCTCTCCTTGGTACGTCAATTTTTTTGAGAACCCGCTCACCGCCCAATTCGCGCATCGTGCGCTGGCTTATGCCATCGCAATTTTTGCGGCCGGTTTTGGCGTCCTTATATGGAAGACAAGGCGAGCACAGGCGCTGCGGATTCCTATGCTCGCGATAACTGCTGCGGTCTTCGTCCAAATCGCGCTGGGGGTTGCAACCATCGTCTACGGCGTGCCCCTTGCAATCGCGCTCGCCCATCAAGCGAACGCGATCCTTATTTTTGCCCTTGCGCTCTGGGCTCTCCACAGGGCGGCCGCGCCCGGAGGCTTTACGCGTTCGGTGGACGGCGCCAGGCGATGAATGGCGGGTTGAGGAAACGCTCTTCCTTCTTCCCGTAGAGGAACGGCTGGCCGTCTTCCGTCAAAACGCATCCGCCAGTTGCATTGAGGACGGCGTGCCCGGCGGCAGTGTCCCACTCGGAAGTCCGCCCGAGGCGAGGATAGACATCCGCGTCGCCTCTTGCGATCACGCAGAATTTGAGAGACGAGCCCAAGGAAAGCCTCTCCGGGTCGCCGAGCCCTTTGAGAAAGCTTTCGGTCTCCGGCGTCAGGTGAGAGCGGCTCACCATGGCGGTCATCGGCCTCTGCTCGCGGGGCTCGCCCGTCAATATTTGGAACTCGAACTCTTGACTGCGGAGAGGGGTTATGGTCTGGAAGGAGTTTGCATCGCGCCGCTCTATTTCTCCCGAGCGTCACGTAGCAATCATCCTTGACGGGTGCGTAGATGAGGCCAAAAACGGGCTGTCTAGCGTACACAAGGGCAATATTGACGGTGAACTCGCCGTTCTTCTTGAGGAATTCCTTGGTGCCATCGAGGGGATCGACGAGGAAGAAGCAATTCTGGACGTCAGGGATATTGCCGGCGGCGAGCGCTTCCTCGGCTATGACCGGGATTTCCGGGAAGAGCTTTGAAAGAGACTTTATGATGAGGCTCTCCGCGGCTTGGTCGGCGTCTGTGACGGGAGATCGATCCGCCTTGTAGCGTGTGTTCGGGTTCGAGCGGTAAATGTCCATAATGACCGCACCGGCGCGCTGGGCGATAGCAATGATCGGCTGGGCGAGTTCCTCGATGGGGGGCGCTTTGACGGTCACGATTTTCTAAGGTCCTGTGTGGTTAATTCGATGTCCTATAGCAGGCTGGGGCCGGACTCTGTAACTTTTGTGCTCGCGTACTTACTTTTTTTACGAGCAGTGGTTGAAGTGCTAGGCCAAATCATGGTGCCTGGATGTTTAAATCTAAAGTTACGGCGCTTCCACGGGCGCAATCGCATGCCTGAGCAGGAGGACATATCGTGACAGCTAATGCAATTCTCGAAGACACCGCCCTCGCGGCGTTGATATCGAGCAAAATTTGTCATGACCTAGCCGGGCAGATCGGCGCGATCAATAATGGCCTTGAGCTTCTGGAAGAGGAGAACGACGAGGATACCCGATATTATGCGCTGGAGTTGATCCAGAACAGCGCCAAGGCTGCCTGGGCTCAGCTCGATTTCAATCGTCTGGCCTTTGGGGTTGCTTCGAGCCTAGGCGCGGTGGTGCCGCTGGCTCATGTCGAGCAGGTGGCGCGCCGCTATATCGAAAACGGAAAGCGCAGACTTCATTGGCAGGCCAATGTTCAGGACGTCGAGAAGGAGCATGCCAAGCTTCTGCTGGCGTTGCTCGCCGTTTCCCTGACGGCGCTCCCTTCCGGCGGTGACTTCTATGTCGGTCTTTCGGTGACGAAACCGAAGGAGCGTTCAAAGTCCAGGCTCAAATTGATCATCCTCTGCCGGGGCCGTTCGGCGCGCGTAGCGGAGGGGATCGCGGATGTTTTCGCTGGAAGGGACACCCGAACCATCGATGGAAGGCTCGTGATCGCGTATTATGCCGCTCGCCTGGCTACAGAGGCTTCGCTCAAGCTTTCAGCCGTGAAAGAAGGCGAAGACGTCATGTTCACGCTGGAGCCCCGATAGAGGCGGGCGCACGGGGACTGCACCAAACATAAAAAAAAGGCAGGCCATCCGGCCCGCCTTTTTTATTCTGCGTGCTCTCTATTTGAGAGGCACATAGCTGCTGTTAATGTGATAGTTGATGCCAGCCCGGACCGTGCTGAAGCTGTTATCATAGGGCATACGGTCGGTATAGGTATCGCTAGCGACGCCGCTGATCGTCTGGTTGCCGAGATCGATATATTGATACTCGACCTTCAGCGACCAGCAGGAAGCGAACAGATACTCGATGCCGCCGCCTACGACCCATCCGGTTTCCGTCTGATTTGAACTGAAGGCGTTGGTGAAACCGGCGCCAGCGGTGCCAGCGAGGTTGACCTTAGTATTGACGTTCGCATAGGCCACGCCACCGGTTGCATAGATCAAAGTATTTCCGATGGCGTACCCGAGGCGCCCGCGCACTGTGCCGAAATAATCGATGGACTGGCTCGCGCCGAATGCTGCGGAAGCGTAGCCGTAGTTGAGGTCGTTCCGGTTGAAGCTGCTGTTGATTCCGGAACCCTGAATATCGGCTTCAACGCCCAGGACGATTTGGTTGCTCCATCCGAGCCAGTTGTAGCCGATCTGGCCGCCGCCGAACCCGCCATCACGGAAGAATTGGCCAATATCGGCCTGCGTTGCATCGCGTGCGTCGTTTGTTACGACAAGATTGTCGCTGGCGCCGAATGATCCGCCGCCGTTGATACCTGCGTAGAAACCAGCCCAAACCGCCGGCACGGCGATGGCCGGACCATCCTTCAGCCCGCCGCCCGAAGACCGATACATATCCGCGGCGTTCACCGAACCGATACCGAGCGCGATAACACTCGCGCACGTCACACCCAAAAGACTTGAAGAGAAGTTCATGCTGAAGCTCCCACCGTGCAAAACTAGAGGAAAAGGCTCCACGCATTACATCCGATGCAGGCGGCCCAAAGCCTGCATTTCAACAGATTGGAGAAAAAGCTACACGGGGAAGAGCTAAACGGCAACCCACCGGTCCGCAGCGTTATGGGTAAGAAAAGCGAATAGATTGAGGGAGAGACGCAAAGGACACAGGTTGAAGCCTGATTTCAGCCGAGTATATGCTGTGTCGAGTGCAAAGTTGCGCTTGAAGTATAAAGTGCAGCCGCGAATCACTTTGCCAATTGTGAGCAGGGCCTTCTCGCAACCATGCCGGCAACTGTTCTCTGCCAAAAGATCATACTCGCGAAAGTTGATCACAAGGCTCCGGTGCTATAATTCCAAACGCTTGTCTGGTTGGAGTTGAAATGAGCGACAGTAACGACACCATCGCGCCTCACGTTTGCATATTGGGCTATGGACGCCTGGCTGAAGCCCTCGCTGAGCGGCTCGCTCAAGCCTGCAGCCGCGTCAGCGTCTTCGCCAGGCGGCCGCCGCTGGCAGGCGCGAATAAGGTCCATTTTTCCGGCAACGTCCGTGAGGCGATCGGTGATGCCCGCTTTGTCCTTGCCGTAACTTCGGACTTCGCTTCCATCATCGATATTCTTCAGGATATCGATGACCTCGACGGCAAGACCTTCGTGCAAATCTCAACCCTGTCGCCGTCACAAAGCGTGGCTGTCGAGAAAGAAGTGAAAGCCCGCCGAGGCAGATATGTGGAAAATCCGGTTCTTGGCAGCCGTCCCGAGGCTCGCAGCGGAAGCTTGATCGCGATGGCAGGTCCGGCCGCGAATATCGACGGAGAGGTTAGCGCTCTCATTAATATATACTCGAACAAGAGGATCGTTTTCGACGCGGTCGGTCAGGCCTCGGCCTTGAAGTTGATATTCAATTTCATGATCGGGGCTTTGACGACATCCTTCTCGGTGGCTCTTAACGCCGCCCAGGAAAACGGCATCGATGTCGACCGGTTCATGGGTCTCCTGCGCGAAAGCGCGCTTTATGCGCCGACCTTCGACAAGAAGCTCAAACAGATGATGACAGGGCAGTACGCCAATCCGAACTTTCCGGCAGAGCACTTGAACAAAGACCTGAAACTCTTTGGCGAAGTCGCGCATCTGTCGCCGCTGGCAACGGCATTTGTGAGCGCGCTCTCAGACGTCGCCGCCGCAGCAGCCGAAAGGCAGGAGACAAAACTCGACTACTCCTCCCTCCATGAGGTTGTAAAGCCGCCAAAAGGTTAGGTGTTTGTTTGCGAGCGCCAAACGATGACTGGCAGGGTTAAAGGAAAGACGGAATAAGAATTAGCAGTCGTTCGTTGTCTATCCAGAACGGATATGGTGAGTTGAGAAGATGAGACACGAGCGCGAATTCAAAATTGCCGAGGTGTACGTCGAACCTCTTCCTTTTTGGGCAATGTCAATCTTTTGGTCCGGGGCTACGCTGTTCTGCCTTCTGTTTTGGTGGTGCTTGATCAGGCTGATGTTATCTCTGTAGGCCGTCTTTCAAGAGAGTCCATTTAGCGCTGGCGACTGTTCGGGGCATGCGCAAAAGCCGCAGTGTTTTCCGTGAGCTTCATCGATCCCAACCGATCTCGATGCCCTGACGGCGGCAGACGCAGCTAAAGCCGGATTTGGCAGGCCCCGATTGTGCGCGCGTCAGCCAAAATGGAACAGATCGCAATCGTGGGCGCTTGAGTATGCAAAAGCGCGCCATCGACCGCATCGATACGAGTAAAGACCGCATACGGGCGGAAATCATGGCGCCGCTCGACGGGAAAGCCTGCTGGAAGCCTCCAGCAGGTTCCAAGTGACATAAAAGCGTAGCATGCCATGGACATCACCCGCAAAAAACAGGACGGCCTTCGGCCCGCTGCTTTGTTTGCCAGCATCGCGATCGTTCTGCTCGTGTTCTCTATACCGGCACAATCTCAGGAGGCCCAGGGCGCACGGACCAAATGCGCTCGGGACAATGGCGGGATCACGCTTTCCGCTGGCTTCTGCGCAACCGTCTTCGCCGACAAGATCAGCCACGCCCGGCATATGGCGGTGGCGTCCAACGCTTCGG
>CAWHYO010000004.1:0-91899 GCA_963833565.1 uncultured Alphaproteobacteria bacterium | reverse complement strand
GTTTGTCTAGTAACCGCGTTGCTTACATTGGCTTCCAATGCCGAAGCGCGCCGCCACCATTATCGCGAGAGGCCTTCAGGCCCGGCGGCAGCAGCCGCAATGGCGATAGACCTTTACACGGGCCGCGTCCTCTACTCCAAAAATTCGGATGCGCCGCGGTACCCGGCCTCGGTCACGAAAGTGATGACGCTATACCTGCTGTTCGACGCGCTGCGCGACGGGAAGCTGACTATGAGAACGCAGCTTCGGGTTTCGGAGCACGCGGCCGAACAATCGCCCACGAAGCTCGACCTCGCGGCGGGGGATACGATTTCTGTCGCCGACGCCATCGGCGCCATCGTCACGAAGTCGGCCAACGACATGGCCGTAACAGTCGCCGAAGCTTTGGCGGGGTCGGAGGAGGAATTCGCACGGCGCATGACGCAGAAGGCCCGCACGATCGGGATGCTGAACACAACCTTCCGTAACGCGTCCGGCCTTCCCAATTCCGAGCAGAAAACGACCGCGCAGGACTTGATCATACTTGGGAAGAGCATCCTCGCCGATCACCCCGAGCGCAGCAGGGTCTTCGCCACCAAATATTTTCAATATCGAGGCGAGATCATGCGCAATCACAACACCATGCTTTTTTCCTACGAGGGCATGGAAGGCATGAAAACCGGCTTCACGTCCGCCGCAGGGTTCAACCTTCTGGCCTCCGCACATCGGGGCGACAAAAGGATCCTCGCGGTCGTCCTTGGCGGCGCCTCATCCGGCGCCCGCAATGCCACCATGCGGAACATCCTCGACACGTCGTGGAGCAAGGCGATGACCCAGACGGCGGCGTGGAAGTCACGGGTCCAGATGGCTGCCGCGAAGCCGGCCGATTTGAAGTCCGAGAAACCGAGACCAGCCGAGCGCGTAAAAGACGAGATTGCACCCGCGAAGGTCATAGCTCCTGTTAAGGTTGTCACGCTCCCAACTCCGCAGCCGGTATGGCAGCCCACCCAAAAGCCGGACCGGCAGTCGATCGGAATTCTTATCGCGTCGATCGAAAACGGACTCGTGGCCCGTCAGCCGTCGAAAGGCTCGGAACCCCCGTTAACGGACTCCGATATGACAACGGATGAGCCCGAGGATAAACCGGAACTGGCGACAGGCCAAAATGCCGCTTACGTTCCGCCTGCTCCTCAGGATATAGCGCGGAACGAAACGCTGGTGGCGCAAGTGCAGGCAATGCCGCTGCGAAACGTATCCATTCACTATAAGACCATACGCCAGGCCGAAGTGGAACCGCTGGACGCCGTTTCGCTAGACGCCCCGCCGGTTGAGCCTCAAATCGTGAAGATGCCGGTAGAACCCCAGATTGCGAAGGTGCAGGCCTCACGCCCCATGGAGCGCGAGGAGCCGCGGCAGCCCCAGAAGCTCGCTACTGCAACCCTTGCCGTTTCACGGGACATCGCCGATCAGCCTGGGCCGTATTACGTTCAGGTTGGGTCCTTCCCGGACGAGGCTCAGGCCGCCCAAAGGCTTGAAACCGTCAGACAGACGCTCGGCACCTCACAGTTGAAGGAGCATCCTGAGTTCGTCATGCCGGTCGCTTTACCGAGCGGCGTCACCATGTATCGTGCAAGGCTGAGCCGGTTCGCAGACGAGGCGCAGGCTAAATCCGCCTGCAAAAAGCTCAGGAGCAGCGGCATTGAATGCTGGGATATGCGCGCGCGGTGAAAACCGCATCGCGCGCCGCCCCCGGAGACCAGAGCCAAAGATCAGCAATCTGGCTTGGCGTTTGCAGGAACCCAGCGAGACCCCTCAGGCTGGACGGTGACGTGTTCGCGAGAGAACGCGATATACGGCGGCTGGAAGTGCGCATAATTCTTGTAAGGCTTTAGCAAAACGCGCCGGCCCACATAAGCGACCTCTGAAGGGGTGCGTTCCGCCCAGCGCCGACCGCGCTTCACCAGAACCCGCTTCTCGACCGTGACATAGCTTGCCGGTACGTGAACGCGGCATACCCCTGCTTGGCCACCGACGCATTGCTCCCGCCACGCGGAGCCGCCGGGTTGACGGACGCGCACTTGAACAGTGCGATAAACGGAGGGCTCTTCGTGCCAGATGACCGCCCCGGGCTGGACCACGGCTTGATGCGTCCATCCATACACGGAGGGACGGCGTGCCACCTCGTAAACGCCCGGCTCAACGACGTCTCGCCGGATATAGCTGCGATGCACCGGAGAAAGCGGAGCCTGCACGTAGCATTCAGCCCGCGCGTCTACCGCCGCGCTTCCCATGGCCAATGCCCCTATGATGGCAACGCTGAACGCTTGCGCCGTCCTCTTCATGTCCACTCCACCGCCCCTTAGCGCGAGAAAAATGCCGCAGCCGGCTCAATCTATACCCCGTGTTCGGTTCGGCGGCTATTAGCTGTGGAGAAAACTAAAAAGCTATTGCGCGGGCGCAACAGGTGCTGATCGCAAGCGCCATAGCTTGACGGGATTTCGTAGCCTTGCTGGTTTCTCCGGCTTGGTCCTGGCCATGCTGTAATACTCTGCGTTGGGCCGCGTCCCGGCGGCGCTGACCGCGACAGCGATCATCTCGCGCGCGGGACTTGAAAGACCGCTCTCGGGAAGTCGTCCGACATATCGATGGACGCTTTCAACTTTTTATTATCGAACGCATAGGTCTTAGCGACGTTCGGAATGAAGCCGAGCTTCTCCTCACAGTTGTGAAATTAATCGCGAAGCTCCAGATCCGGTTGAGCCTCCAGAAGTTGCGATGCCGCAAGGGGGCACTCTCACTCTCGCTTCGAGGACATTCAAACGGGGAGAACAGCATGGCATTGATCGCTGAAACCTCCAGCGTCAGTAAGTTGTCGGCGATCCTCGAATCTCTCTCGCGGCAAACAGGCGACGGCCTCGCGGCGCGTTTTGCCAAACAGCTGTTTCACGAGGTCGACACCGCCGAATTCGAAATCTACCAAACGAGCGATCTTGCCGCTCTCGCCGCCGACGCTTTCGAGAGTTTCCGTCAGCGTCAGCCGGACGAGCCGAAGATTGTCCTCCGGCAACGCTTCGTGGGTGACACGGAACTGCTCGCCGTCGATATCGTCAACGACGACATGCCTTTTCTCCTCAACTCGGTACTCGGCGCACTGCGGGAGCTTGGCCTTGTTCCTGAGCTTGTCGCTCATCCCATATTTGAAGTGCGGCGCAACGGGGAGGGACTTGTGACCACGCTTAAGCCGGCGGCTCCCGTGCCCGATGGCGTCGCCCGCGAAAGCTTTATTCACCTTCAAATCCGCAAGTTGGGTCCTCAGCCGCCCGCGGCTGAAATCGAAATGGCGCTGAGCCTTGTGCTCCGCGATGTCAAGACTGCCGTCTCTGATTTCCCGGCGATGTTTGCGCGTCTCAATCTGGCCATCGTACAGCTCGAACGGAACCCGCCCCCGGCGACGGCGGAGACGAACGCAGAGTTGCTTGCGTTTCTTCGCTGGCTTTTGGCCGGAAACTTCATTTTCCTGGGTGTCCGCGAATTCGCGTACGCGGGCGACCAGGAACATGGCGAACTCGTCCCCAGGCCGGAGCTGGGGCTTGGGCTTCTTCGAGACGAGGCCGTCTCAGTGCTGCGTCAAGGCCCGGACGAACATCGGCTCACGCCCCAGGGGCGCGCCTTCTTCCTCAACTCCCCGCCGGTCATCGTCGTCAAGGCCAACTCGAAGTCGACCGTTCACCGCCGCATCCATATGGACACGATCGGCATCAAGCTTTATGGCGCGGGCGGCAATATCATCGGTGGCGTTCTTCTCGCCGGGCTTTTCACGGCGACCGCCTATAATCAATCGACTCGCAGAGTCCCGCTCCTCGGCCAAAAGGTCGGCAAAGTTCTTCGCAGCTCCGGCTACCCGCCCGAGAGCCATTCGGGACGCGCGCTGCTGAACGTGCTGGAGACCTTCCCGCGCGATGAGCTTTTCCAGATCTCGCCGGGAGAACTCGCGCGCATTTCCGAGGAAGTCCTGAAGATCGATCTCACGCCACGGCCCCGCGCCTTCATCCGCCGCGACGAGTTCAGGCGCTTCGTTTCCGTTTTCGTCTACGTCCCACGCGAGCGACACACTACGCAGCTCCGCCTGAAAATCGAAAAGATGCTGGAGAAGGCCTTCGACGGGCATCTCGAATCCGCGACTCCCTTCTTTCCTGAAAGCCCGATGGTGCGCGTTCACTATGTGGTCTGGCGAAAGGAAGGCGATCTGCGCAACCCGTCAGAGGCCTATCTCGAATCCGAGGTCGAGAAAATCATCACGATCTGGACCGACGAATTTCGCGATCTCATTTTGCAACGTTACGGCAGCGCCGGCTATGAGCTGGTGCGGAAGTATCTGGACGCTTTTCCCGCCGGCTATCAGGAAACCAATTCTCCGGAGCGCGCCTTGCGCGATATCCTGGGCTTCCAGAAGCTTGGTCCGGACCGCCGGACAGAAATCGATATCCACCGCGAGGGTCTCACGGACCCTCAAAGCGTCCGGGCGACATTGCAGCAGTTCGACGAGCCGCTCACCCTGTCGAGGCGCGTTCCCATCCTGGAAAATTTCGGCTTCGACGTGATCTCGGAGCGGACGTTCCTGCTCACGCCCAAGATGAATGGCGCAGCGCGTCTCGTTTGCCTTCACGATAGCGATCTGCGCGTTGCGGACTGCTGCGGCGCAGAGCTTCTCACCCGCCGTCGCGATATTGAAGAAGGCTTTCTCGCGGTCTGGAGCAACGCAGCCCCGGACGACCGCTTCAACGGCTTGATTCTTGCTGCGGGCCTGGACTGGCGTCAGGCTGCGGTTCTCAGGGCCTACGGTTCCTACTACCGGCAGACTGGCGCGCCCTACAGCACCACTTACGTCTCGGAGGTGCTGAACAAGTATGCGGGCATTGCCGCTGATCTGTTCCAGCTTTTCGATGCGCTTTTCAACCCTGCGAACGGGTTGGGCGCTGCCGGGCGCGAAGCAGAAAGGGCCAAGATTGCGGCGCGCATCACTGCGGAGCTCGACAACATCCCGCTGCTCGATGACGACCGCATCCTGCGCAACCTCCTCGCTCTGATGAGCGCAACGCTGCGCACCAATTTCTACCAAAGGAATAAGCACGCGCCGGAAACCATCGCATTCAAGCTTAGAAGCCGGGACATCGAGTGGCTGCCCGCGCCGAAGCCCTTCGCCGAGATTTTCGTCCATTCGCCGCGCTTTGAAGGCATTCACCTGCGCGCCGCCCCTGTCGCGCGCGGCGGCTTGCGCTGGTCGGACCGGCAGCAGGACTTCCGCACCGAGATTTTAAGCCTTGCCAAAGCCCAGCAGGTCAAGAACGTCGTGATCGTCCCGCAGGGCGCGAAAGGCGGTTTCGTGCCGCGAAAGTTGCTTCTGGCGGACCGCGAAGCGTTCCAGGCGGAGGGCATCGCCTGCTACAAGTCCTTCGTATCGAGCCTGCTTTCGCTTACGGACAACCTCGTCAAAGGCGAGATCGTGCCGCCCCCCGATACGATCCGCCGCGACGCCGACGATCCTTATCTGGTCGTTGCCGCCGACAAAGGCACGGCCACGTTCTCGGACATCGCAAACGAGATCTCGCTAAACCGCAGCTTCTGGCTCGGAGACGCTTTCGCAAGCGGCGGCTCGGCGGGCTACGACCATAAGAAAATGGGCATCACCGCGCGCGGGGCGTGGGAAGCCGTAAAGCGCCACTTCCGCGAAATGAACGTCGACATTCAGACACAGCCGTTCACGGTCGCCGGCATAGGCGACATGTCGGGCGATGTGTTCGGGAATGGCGTGATCTTGTCGAAGGCGATCAAACTGGTCGCCGCATTCGATCACCGGGATATTTTCATCGATCCGGCCCCCGATCCCCGCTCAAGCTGGGAGGAGCGGAAGCGCCTGTTCGACCTGCCGCGTTCGAGCTGGCAGGACTATGACAGGACCAGGCTTTCCGCTGGCGGCGGCATCTACAGCCGCGGGCAAAAGGCAATCACGCTTTCAGACGAGGCGCAGAATCTCCTTGGCCTGAAGGCGGTGGTGACTCCGAACGAGCTTCTGACAGCGATCCTGAAGGCCCCGGTCGATCTCCTCTGGTTCGGCGGCATCGGCACCTATGTCCGCGCGAGCAGCGAAACGGACTTGCAGGTGGGCGACAAGGCAAACGATGCGGTCAGGGTCGCGGCGAAAGATGTACGGGCGAAGGTTATCGGAGAAGGGGCCAACCTCGGCGTCACGCAGCGGGGCCGCACCGAGTTCGCGCTTCAGGGAGGCAGGATCAACACCGACGCTATTGACAACTCTGCGGGCGTGAACACCTCAGACGTTGAGGTGAATATCAAGATCGCGCTGGATGCAGCCATCGCAGAAGGCAAGCTCGACACGCCGGCGCGCAACGTACTCCTCTCCGCGATGACAGGCGAAGTCGCGAGCGCCGTGCTTCGCAACAACTATCTGCAGCCGCTGGCCCTCAGCCTTGCCGAGATGGATGGCCTTTCCGACCTCGGTTTCCAGCAGCGCCTGATGCAAAGGCTTGAAAAGCAAGACCGCCTCGACCGCGCCGTCGAAAATCTCCCGTCCGACGCCGCGCTGCTGGAGCGTCAGGAAGCGCGGCAACCCCTGACCCGGCCCGAACTTGCCGTGCTCTTTGCCTATGCGAAAATCGACCTCGAAGACAAACTCATTAAAACGGCAGTGCCTGCTGACACCTACCTCGGACGGGCGCTGTTCGATTATTTCCCGCCGATGATGCGAGAGCGCTTCGCGGCTGAAATCGAAGAACACCCGCTTCGCCGGGAAATCATCGTCACCAGCCTCGCCAACGACATCATCAATCGCGGCGGTCCGACCTTCATTGTCCGCATGATCGAGGAAACCGGGCGGGGACCAGCCGACATCGCCTATGCGTTCGCTGCGGTCCAGGCGATTTACCAGCTCCCGGCGCTCTATGCGGGCATCGATGCGCTGGACTGCGAAACCGACGGGCAAAGCCAGCTCTGCCTCTATCGCCGGGTGCAGGACCTGCTGAAGCGGCAGACCGCGTGGTTCCTGAGGCACGCGCATTTCAAGCAAGGGCTTGAACCGGAAATCGCCAGCTATCGCGACGGCGTGGATTTCCTGATCGGAAACATGGCTACCGTGTTGCCGGAGCAGGCGAAAGCGCGGCTGCAAGAGGAAGAATCGAGGCTTAGGGGCGACGGGCTTCCTGTGGAACTCGCGAAGCGCATCGCTGCCCTCGAGCCGCTTTCCCAGGCGCTCGATATCGTCCGGGTTTCAAGCGATGTGCAAACCCCGATTGCCGTTGCCGCCAGGATCATCTTTGCGATTCGCGACGAGTTCCGCCTGGATGCGCTTGCGTCGGCAAGCGAGGCGCTGGCAGCAAGCGACTATTTCAACCGGCTCGCGGTAAACTTAAGCTTGGCGGCCATTGCCTCTACCCAGCGGGCGCTCGCGAAAAGCGTAATCGCCAGTTCGCCTCACGATCCGGATTTCGCTGCCTGGAAATGCAACAATGCCGCCGAAGCCGCGCGCGTTGCCAACAGCCTGTCCGAAATGCTCACCGGACGGGCACTCACGCTCGCCAAGCTTACGGTGGGCGTATCCCTGCTCAGGGATCTCGCTGCGGCTTGAATTAATTATTCACCAGTAAAATTGTAACGATTTCGGTCACATTGCCGTTCTGGACTAAAAGATCGGCTTTCATGCACTCGTCTGTGACCGGAGCGCGGGCTATTGTGATTACATGAATCAAGCGCATTGGCCTAAAATTTGCGTGTAAAGGGCAACCAAAGCATTTCGGACGCGTTTGAAACGTCGGGTGTGGAGCGGGACCTCAAGTGAACCTCGTAAACGCATCGGCAAGGCTGGTCGGAGCCAGATGGGCGCTGGGAGGATCGGGGCTGATCGCGGACAGCCACGTCAAGGCGCGCGACAAGGCGATGACGCCGAAGCAGCCGGCGGCCTCGCCGAAGCCTCATTACGATTATCGGATCGACTTCTTTCGCGGCCTGTCGCTGATCTTCATTTTCATCAATCACATTCCGGATAATGCGTTCAGCTATACAACGTCGCGCACCTTTGCGCTGTTCGACTCCGCGGAAGTGTTCATGTTCCTGGCCGGATACTCGGCCGCGCTCGCCTATTACAACCTCGTTCCGCAAGGGCTTCAGGCTTTCTCGCTCAAGGCGCTGCGGAGGGCGCGGGCGATATGGACATATCACCTTTTGCTTGTCGCGGGCCTCATGGCGGCGGCTTTCCTGATCGGGGAAGCGGGCATAAAGACCGATTACGAGATCTTCATCGATAAGATCGAAAGCGATCCTTTGCAGGTGCTGCTCGGCGCCCCTCTGCTCGCCTTCCAGGCGCCTCTTCTCGACATTCTCCCGATGTACGTGATGGTGATGCTTCTCGCGCCCTTCCTGATCTGGCTCAGGGTGCGAGGGGAAGTCGCGCTTCTTGCGGCCTCGGGGCTCGCGTGGATGTTCACGGCGCGCTTTTTTCCGAACATCCCGACGATGACCTATGATGTGGCGTGGAGCTTCAATCCATTCTGCTGGCAGTTTCTGTTCGCGATAGGTCTGGCCTTCGGATGGCGGACACGGACGAACATGCCGCCTGTCGCGTCGGGCGAGTCCCGGCGCGTCCTCGACATTTGCTGCATGATCTTCGTGGTCTTCAGCGCGTGCGTGCTGATGTCAATCGCCTTTGAGACAATCGACGAACCGGCAGCCAACCGCCTCCGCGCGATGTATTTCAGCCTCAACAAGCGGACCCTCGATTTGTGGCGCGTCGTCGGTCTCCTCGCGACCGCCTACCTTGTGGCCCGTCTCGTCGCCAAAGATGCAGCATGGCTCCAGTTCCGTGTGGTCCGGTGGGTCTGCGCAGCAGGCGCGGCTTCTCTTCCCATCTTCGCTCTGACAGTCGTTCTGTCTTTCGCCGGAAAGTTCTTTGTCATGGCTTTCGATCACTCCGTTCTCGGTGATGCCATCGCGACAGGCCTGGGAATCGTGATCATTCTGGCGGTCGCGCTCGGTTTGAAGGCGGGTTTCTTCCAGGCCGCGGCCGATTGGCTTTTCGGCGGAACGGGCAAACCGCAAGTGGCGCGTGCGCGCCGATAATGCCGTCAGTGTGCATTGCAGAGGCCTTGTAACAAATTGGCCCCTGAGATTTACGACATCGCCGTGATCGGTGGCGGCATCAATGGCGCGGGCATCGCGCGAGATGCCGCGGGGCGTGGTTTGTCGGTGTTGCTTGCCGAGCAACACGACCTCGCGTCGCATACGTCTTCCGCGAGCACCAAGCTCATTCACGGCGGGTTGCGCTACCTCGAAAACTACGACTTCCGGCTCGTTCGCGAAGCGCTTTCCGAACGCGAGAGGCTTCTGAAGAGCGCGCCTCATATCATCAGGCCACTAAGCTTCGTGCTGCCGCATAGCCCCGCGATCAGGCCCGCATGGCTGATCCGGCTCGGCCTGGCGATCTACGATCGCCTCGCGCCGCGCGGACCTTTGCAAGCCTCGAAAGTCATATCCCTGAACGGCGATCCCATTGGCCGTGACCTGAAAAGCGGCTATGCGAAAGCCTTCGTCTACCCGGATTGCTGGGTGGACGACAGCAGGCTCGTCGTGCTGACCGCGCTCGACGCCGCCGAGCGCGGCGCCATCATATTAACGCGAACGAAGGTCATTGCGGCTGCCCGAATAGACAGTGTTTGGGAGTTGACGCTTAAATCTCAAGGCTCCGCCCGCAGCGCGCGTTCGGGCAAAAGCCGTCGTAAATGCGGCCGGTCCCTGGGTGGCGGACGTGCAGCAAAACGTCCTTGGTTCGAAGACGCGGCGGAGGATTCGTCTCGTAAAGGGAAGCCACATCGTGGTGCCGGCGCTTTATGCGGGCGACCATGCCTTCCTATTCCAGAACGACGACAGCCGCATCGTCTTCGCCATCCCCTATGAGGGCCGATTCACTTTGATCGGCACGACGGACGTGCCCTTCGAGGGCGATGCGAGCGCAGTCGTGGCGAGCAGCGCCGAGATTGAATACCTCTGCCGAAGCGTCAGCCGCTACTTCCGGAAGCCGGTCAGTTCGGGCGATGTGGTTTGGAGCTATTCAGGTGTTCGCCCTCTTTTCGATGATGGCACAAACGATCCCTCGGCCGTGACCCGCGATTATGTTCTCGATCTCGACGCGCCACCGGCCCAGCCTCCGGCGCTTTCCATCTTCGGGGGCAAGATCACGACGTTCCGCCGACTGGCCGAACATGCGCTTGCCGCGCTGCGGCCCTTCTTTCCGCACATGGGACCGGCCTGGACGGCGAAAGCGAAATTGCCCGGCGGCGATTTCCAGCATGGAGACTTTGCTGAATTTGCTCGGAGTGTGCGGCAGCGCTGGCCATTCCTTGAGGAGGCGGCCGCGCTGCGTCTCGCACGCGCCTACGGGAACGCGCGTCGAGCGAATCCTGGGGTCCGCGCGCCACATGTCTGATCTTGGCCGCGATTTCGGCTACGGCCTCACCCAAGCCGAACTCGACTACCTCACACGCGAGGAATGGGCGCGAAGCGCCGATGATGTGCTCTGGCGGCGTTCCAAGCTCGGCCTGCATGTGTCGAAAGCCCAGGCCGAAGCGGTCGCGCTATATTATGGCTCGTCGTCCCGGAACGGCGGACACGCCGTGTCCGGGATCGTAAAGTACGGCTCACGCTGATTTTTTGCGATCCCCGATGATGACCAAGGGGTGGCAAGGAAGCGCTGCCTGATTTTTGGGAGGAGATGATATGCGCGGTTACGTTGGCGCGATCGACCAGGGCACGACCTCCACACGTTTCCTCATTTTCGACCGCGAAGGCACGATCGTCGGCTCGGCGCAAAAGGAGCACGAACAGATCTATCCGAAGCCGGGATGGGTCGAGCACAACGCGACCGAAATCTGGCGCAATACCGTCTCCACCATGGCGGATGCGCTGACCTCGGCCGGGCTTTCCGCCTCCGATCTGATCAGCGTCGGCGTTACGAACCAGCGCGAAACGACGCTGCTTTGGGATAGCAGCACCGGGGAGCCGCTTTGCAACGCGATCGTCTGGCAGGACACGCGCACCGACCGCCTTGTCACCGAGCTTTGCAAGGATGGCGGCCAGGACCGGCTTCGCGGCAAGACCGGGCTTCCGCTCGCCACTTATTTTTCCGGGCTCAAATTGCGTTGGCTTCTGGAGAACATCCCCGGCGCGCGCGCAAGGGCGGCTTCGGGCGAAGCGTTGTTCGGCACCATCGACTCCTGGCTCGTATGGAACATGACCGGCGGGCCTTGTGGCGGCCTTCACATCACCGACGTGACGAACGCCAGCCGCACCCAGATGATGAATATCGAGACGCTCGATTGGGACAGGGAACTGCTTTCGCTCTTCGACGTGCCGAGAGCCTGCCTGCCGAAGATTCCGGCCTTCCTCGCAAGTTTACGGGGATGCGGTGAAAGCGCTCCCCGGCGTTCCCATCGGCGGCATACTCGGCGATCAGCATGCGGCGCTGTTCGGCCAAGCCTGCCTCAAGCCGGGTGAAGCGAAAGAATACCTACGGAACCGGCTGCTTCATGCTCATGAACACCGGCGAGCGCATGGTTCCGTCCACCTGCGGACTGTCTGACCACGCTCGGCTATCAGCTCGAAGGGCAGAAGCCGGTCTACGCGCTCGAAGGCTCCATTGCGATCACGGGCGCGCTCGTGCAGTGGCTGCGCGACAATCTCGGCTTGATCCAGCAGTCCTCCGAGATTGAACCCCTGGCTCGAAGCGTCGACGATAATGGCGGCGTCTATTTTGTGCCTGCGTTCTCGGGGCTGTATGCGCCGCATTGGAAGGAGCACGCGCGCGGCGTGATTTGCGGCCTGACGCGCTTTGTTAACAAGGGCCATATCGCGCGCGCCGCCCTTGAAGCGACGGCCTTCCAGACACGCGAAGTCCTCGAAGCGATGGTGAAGGACTCCGGCGTCGCGATCACGGAGCTGCGCGTCGATGGCGGCATGGTCGTGAACGACACGCTGATGCAGTTCCAGGCCGACGTTCTCGACGTGCCTGTGGTCCGCCCGCAGGTGATCGAGACGACGGCGCTTGGCGCGGCCTACGCAGCCGGGCTCGCCGCAGGTTATTGGCGATCGCTGGACGACATCGTCGAAAACTGGACCGCGAACAGGCGCTGGCATCCGGCCATGGAGCGTGACAGGAGCGACAACCTTTACCGGTATTGGCAAAAGGCGGTGACGCGTTCGCTCGACTGGGCGGAATAGGCTTTCCTGCCAACGCGGCCTCGTGTATCGCTGCGCCTTTCGAAAGCCTATTTGGAGATTGCCATGACGCGCCGCGCAATTGTCGATGCACCGGGACTTGGAAAAACGCTTGGACCTTATTCCCGCGCCGTGTGGGCCGGGAACATCCTCTATCTCGCGGGGCAGCTCGGCATCGATCCCGCAACGAACAAGCTTGTCGAGGGCGGAGCCGGGCCGGAAACGGAACAGCTGATGAAGGGGATCGTCTCCGTGTTGGGCGCGGCGGGCCTCAGCATGGCGAACGTCATCAAGTCGAACGTCTACCTGACGGATGTCAACGATTTCGCAGCCATGAACAAGGTCTACGAGACTTACTTCGAGGCGCCCTACCCCGCGCGCAGCACCGTTGCGGTGGCGGCTTTGCCGGGCGGCGCGCATGTCGAGATCGAAGTCGTCGCCGCGAAGGTCGAGCTGAGGAAGAAAAGCGTCTGCGGGAAATGAAAATATGCGGCCGCCGCTTTAAGCGAGCGGCGGCCGCGGATCGATTACTTGTAGGGGACGGGATTGGAGCCGATGTGATAGTTCAAACCAACGCGAACGAATGCTGCCTCCAGTCGACATGTCGACTTGGCATGTGCCCGAGGCATCCACAGGTGTATCGTGTCGGTACCAAGATCGTAGTGCATGTATTCCGCCTTGGCAGACCATCTGTCGGTGAGCGCGAATTCCATGCCGCCACCGACCGTCCAGCCGCTTGCCCAGTCGGTGGTTGAACGGCATAGCGAGGTTGCATACCAGTATGATCGTGCCAGGATTCAGAGTGTGCCTGGGCGGAAACCTCTCCAAACGCCCAACCGCCTTTGGCGTAGAATAGAGCGCGACCCCAGGTATAGCCCAAGCGCGCCGCTATTGATCCTAACTGGTCCGCGTCGTTTTCGCAGCTGAAGAAGAATGCGTTGGGGCACGCTTTTCCTCCGCGTGCATTTGTGTAGTCCCAGTCGCCCTCGATGCCGGCGACGAAACTGGCCCATCTGGTAATTGTAGCCGGCCTGGCCACCCACCAATAACCCGGCAAGGTCAGGATTTGTGTAAGTGCCATAGACCGGGGAGCGCCAATGTTCATAGGCTATGGTGCCGCCCGCCGCCGCGCCGACATAAAACCCGGTCCAATCGTGGCCAGTCCATGCAACCGGACCGTCCTTCAGGCTACCCGGCTTATCCTTCAAGCTTTCAAGATGCGCCTCAGGAGTAAATTGGTAACGCAGCCCGGCATTGAGATTCCAGCCTTCGATGTTATCGCCCGTCCGATAGTCCACACGGGCATAGCCAAGCCAGCCAGTGTCGACGAGCTGGAATGTGCTGCCAAGGCCGAACTGCCGTATGTGCCAATACGGCTGGTCGTTAGCGTACCCGTGCCAGAGGGATAGGTTGAGTATGGGAAACTGCCGCGATCGAAGTCGTCACATCACCCGCAAATTCGTGGTACACGCTCGCCGTGAAGAATGGCTGGGCGATCATGGTCCCGTCCGGCGAGCAACGGTGGTTCCTACTCTCAGGCTGGCGCGGCCAAGTTCGCTGTCGAAGTCATGGATCTGCACGGTGCCCGGCAAGCTCAAACCCAGTCCCAGTCAGCTTGCGTTCCGCTTACATCGAAAGGATCGACGTTGACATGCGATAATACACCGCCCAGGGAAGGCTCAATGAACCATTTCTCCGGCAGGTCGAAGCGATAGCCGATATTGCCGGTCAGTGAGTATCCGCGCGCATCCAGCCTTTGATTGAAAATTCCGTTGGCGAGGGGGTCGTTGACTTCGCTTTGGTAGTAATCCACACGGGCTTGACCGTCGGCATAGAAATTGCCTTTGGTGAAAGCAGCGTAAAGTCCGGCGAACGGCACCTGGAAATTAGCGGCCAAGCTGCCAGCGGGGGAATTAACTCCACCGAATGGCGTTGTATCTTTGGCGTTCGATTCGACGTAACCGCCTGTCACGCCAAAATGCCAATTCGCTCCAAAGGTGCTGTCGTTCAGAACGGCGATATCGTGACCGACCTGAAAACCTCCATAGGTCTGTTGGACTGTCGTATTGCAGGTGGATGTTCCCCTGTCCGAAACCAGGGATTTGGGCGTTAAGGATGCCTGTCGACTTCGTATCGACCCATCCCCCAATTCCACGCACCCACTCGCCGCCTCCCTGCTGGTCGGGAGCCACATTTCCCGGCGCAGAAACGAAAGGCCGATGTATTCGTCAAGAACGCAGTGTTGACCGTCTCTATCACGGATGTAAGAGCATTCACGCCGCTGCCGGTGCCCATTGGAAAAAACATATTAACAGGATATGGTGCAGTGCCCGTGCTTGTGCACTGGGCCTGCGCCGCCGAAGAGGCGAACAATCCCGCCATCAGCGCCAATCCGCTCACGCCGACCGTAAGGCCGGAAATCAAGTACTGAGAACCGCTCGCCGGGACGCCCCCCGCCCGGCGTAAACCTGCCGTAAAAAATGTCATTTTGCTCACCGTCTGTTCGGTCGAAGTAACCTGAGCACCGGCAAAACATGACATAAAGCACCGGCATGGCCCCGCCTTAAGGCCATGCTTACGTCTAGATAGATTCGTGCAAGTTTATTCCTGTTGATTTCTGCGATTATCTCTTTTTGAGGACAAGAGAGTCGCTTCTGCAACAGGTGCCTGTGCCCTTTGTTGCAGGCACTGGCTAGCGCAACTCGAACGCTTGGGGAGCGCACTTAACCCAAGCAAACTTCGCCAATCTTGCCAACGGATCGCCCTTGTAGACGCCGCTTGCTCCACTTCGTCATCCCGGCCAAGCGAAGCGCGAGCCGGGATCGCAAAAAAGTTAAGCACTTCAAGCTTTTACGATCCCGGATAAGGCTTCGCCTTTCCGGGATGACAGAGGCGGCGATCCGTTGGCGCGTCAAGCAAACTCTGCTTAGGCTTAAGAAGGCGGCGAGTTAATAGTTCAAAAGTTTCGCCTGAAAAGGGCTGGGTTTAATAGGCCACGCCGAGCGTGTGAACTCCTGGGCAGCCGATGTGGGCACAACGCACTCGCAGGATGAAGTTATGGTAGCGCGACAGGTACTTATATCTACCATCGGGGCGCAGCGTAACCGGCACTGCTCTTGCTTCCGCCGGTCTTGCATGATTGCCGGCGGACGGAGCGGGCGCTTGCGTCGATGTCTGCGCCGACGGCGCGTTCCCGGCGACATCATCAGCAGCCATGACGGGCGCCGACAAAATCGCTATCAGGGACGCGACAGCAAATAAGGGAAAATTCCGATTTCGAGCAGGCATGATCTATCTCCGCACCGCCATTCGACGACATGGCAAAAAGATATTCACTTTCAAGGCAGACTGCAACCACAAGTCGCCAGCTTCAACAGGGAGCCCTCAGATCAATTGCCGACGCCGTGCATGATGGCCGCGCCTCCTCCTCCGCCGCCCCCGCCACCATAGCTGTGACTCCCGCCAGAGCCGCCCCCACGCCGGCCCCCGCCCTCTTTCGGTGCATGCTGAGCGTGTCGCGCAGCTTGGCGCGCTTGTCTTTCGTTTTCCTCATTCCTGCGGGCTAGCGCTTCGCGTGCCCGCTGACTTCTGGCCTGTGCGGCCCGGGATGCCTCCGCTTTTTTTGCCTCGGCCTGCTGTTTCGCCTCTTCAGCCTTTCGCTGCTCTGCCTTGGCCGTCTCCTCGGCCTTCTGGGCTTCAGCCTGCTTTTGGGCTTCCTCGGCTTTCCCGGCCTGTTCCTTGGCTTCTTCGTCAGCCTTACGCGCCTGCTCCTTGGCCGATTCATCGGCCTTCCTGGCTTCAGCCTGATCCCTGGCTTCCTCTGCCTGCCGGGTCTGTTCCTTGGCTTCTTCCTCGGCCTTGTGCGCCTTCGCTTCTTCTTCTGCCTTCTTGGCCTCCGCCTGCTTCCTGGCTTCCTCGGCTTTGCGAGCCTGTTCCTTGGCTTGCTGTTCGGCCATGCGCGCCTTGGCTTCTTCTTCTGCCTTTTTGGCCTCAGCCTGCTTTCTGGTTTCCTCGGCTTTGCGGGCCTGTTCCTTGGCTTCCTGTTCAGCCTTGCGCGCTTGTTCCCTGGCAGCCTCTTCGGCTTTCTTGGCGTCAGCCTGTTTTCTTGCTTCCTCGGCCTTTCGAGCCTGCTCCTTGGCGGCCTCTTCGGCCTTGTGCGCCCTTTCTGCTTCCTCGGCCTTCTTGGCTTCAGCCTGCTTTCTGGCTTCCTCGGCTTTGCGAGCCTGTTCCTTGGCTTCTTCCTCGGCCTTGCGCGCTTTGGCTTCTTCCTCGGCCTTCTTTGCCTCCGCCTGCTTCCTGGCTTGTTCCGCCTTTCGAGCTTGTTCCTTGGCCGCTTCTTCGGCTTTCTTGGCCTCTACCTGCTTCCGGGCTTCCTCAGCCTTGCGGGCCTGCTCCTTGGCCGCTTCCTCAGCCTTCCTGGCTTCGGCTTGCTTTCGTGCTTCTTCAGCTTTGCGCGCCTCAGCCTTCTTTGCCTCAGCCTCCCGCTGGGCTTCTTCGGCCTTGTGCGCTTGCGCCTTGGCGTCTTCCTCGGCCTTTTTTGCCTCCGCCTGCTCCTCAGCCTGCTTTCTGGCTTCTTCGGCCGCCCCCTCGCCTTCTTTTTTCGCCTGAGTCCGAGCTTCTTCGGCGGCCTTTTCGGCTGCCAGGCGCCGGTCCTCAGCTTTCGCTGCCGCTTCGCGGGCTGCGCGAACCTCGTCCTGCAGCTTCTTCAATTCCAGGTCTCTGGCGCGCTGATCATTCTGAAGCTTTCGCAGTTCGTTAGCGTTTCTGGCCTCCTCCGCATGCCTTTTGGCTTCAGCATCCTTTGCTTCGCGTGCGGTCCGTTCCTCCTCAAGTTTTTGAAGTTCGTTTTCCTTGGCGGCTTGGTCGCGGCGGCGCCTTTCTTCCTCCTTGTATAGCCTTCTGCTTCTCCCGCTCCTGCTTGATCTTGATCGATGAGCTTGTGCGCGAGGAGCGAGTAAATGCCTTGCGGATAATTTTGGAGATAGAGCTCAAGGACCTCTGGATCGTTTTTGTTCACGGAATTCCAGTACCCAATTTCCGCTTCAGTTTCGACGTCCTTATGCCTGGCCGCTTCCATCTCCTTCCTCATCTCCTCAAGCTGCTGCTTCATGGCTGCGTCACGCCGGTTTTCCAGTTCGGCGATCCGAAGTTTTGCCACGGGGACGAAATGGCCATTGGGATATTGCGAAATATAGGCTTTCAATTCTTCCGGGTTTGAGCTCGTTCCCACAGACTGCCAGAATTGGTGCTCTCGCGGATCGGCGGTTTCGGGCACTATGAAGTAGAATTTTGATGTAAGGCTATCTTCGCTCCAGGGCGTCTGCTTATTTTTCGTGGCCTTGTTCACGTCCTGCTTTACATCAGTCAATATTGATGCAAGATCCTCCCCCGGCGTGGAGATGTGCCTAAGCAAAGCCTCCGCAAATGGAGAGTTTCGTCCTGTTCCGTCTTCAGCGACATTATTAGGCGCGGTCGAAAAACTGATGAACGTGCCGCTTGCAGTCTCCACCCTGGCAAGTCCAGGAACAATGAATGCTGCTCGCGATCCGCTCCGAAAATTGTTTTCAAAGGGGTTATTTCTGCACGCGTCGAGAAGGATGATGCTTGTACCACCGGCTTCGTTCGCCATGGGTTCGAGTATCTTGCTGAGAGAGATTAGATCCCAGTCAACATCGAAAGTGTCTTTGAGTTCTGCGTCCGTGGGAATGAGATAATTCTGGCCGTTCATCTGAATGCCGTGACCAGCATAAAAGAACAAACTAGCCTCCGCGCCGCGCCGCCTTTCAACGAACTGCCGCAAAGCGTTTTTCATAGAACGCTTGTCGGCATCCGTTCCGGCAATAACCTCGAACCCAAGTTTCTTAAGCTCCGCCGCTATATCGGTTGCGTCGTTAGCCGGATTTGTGAGCTGTGGGACATGAGCATAAGCGGAATTGCCGATGACGAGTGCGACGCGCCGCCCTGCCGCAAGCGCATTGCCGCTTGCAGCGAAAAAAAGCATCAGCCCGATCGTTAAAAAGCGCAGCAGGCGGATCATCACACGTTTCAAATTAAGAAAAAACGTCAATCCAATCGAGACCAAGTAACTCAGATTTTCACCGAGTACGGTTATTCTGACCCAAGATTGTAAAGACTTTTCGAACCATGCTCAACCGCGTTCGGTGGGGGTAGTTAAGGCATAGATTTAGCTCTCGATGTCAAGGCGCTGCACCCCTCCGGCTTCAAGCAACAGGCCGGGATTGCGAGGGCGCACGGATGTGATCGGAACCCTTCAGCTACGCCGATGTTGAAACACAAGACGGCGTGACGGGTAGGGGCATGGAGAGCAATATGACGTATGTGGAAATCGAAAGCGCCTCGTCTCTACCGCTTGCCGGGTCCGAGCCGCGGGCGCGTATCCGTCCGACCGTCCGCCAGCGGAGATTACAGCGTCTCGCTGAAATTCTGGATCAACACGATGATACGGTGCCGCTCTTGTCGCGCATGGAATATGCGCCATGGAATGAGCGCCCTTACCTTCGGGCAGACCGTTCGCCGTTGACGATCGCGTTCGAGGACGAGGGGTTCAGGCGCGAAGGGCTTGCCGGAGACAGGCTCGGCGACATCATGGGCTTCTTGGAGTTGACCGACCGCGAGGCCCATCACCTTTTGTGCTATTGCCATTACGCCAGTTCCGTCACCTCGAAGATGGTTGCCGAGCGCGCGAGGGAACTCGCCAGCAAAAAAACGCTCGGACAAATGTGGCAGGGTTTTCGGATGCGGTTATTCGGGTGACCGGGATGTGATTGACGCTGGCGGCGGGGCGGCATTGGAAGCTGCTACTTCCGCCCGCCGTCGCCGACCAGCGCAAACGCAGCCCAGGTCGCCGGGTGCGCGGCAAGTGTAATTCTCTCGTCGGCGACGAGGGAAGCCATAGCCGTTCGCATCGCTTCAGCTTGGCTGATCCGGGGGTCGTTCTCCATCGCATCGAACGCTCCCGTGGTAAGCTTGACTGCGGCGCCGCTGTCGATTTCCCAGTGCGTTACAAGAAGGGCGCGGGAGCCTGCGTAAAAGAAGGCTCTCGCGAGACCGGACAAGGCTTCCGCGCCCTGTGAGCCTCCCGCGGCCGTATTGCAAGCGGAGAGCACAACCCAATTTGCATCGAGCTTCGTCTGCGCCACTTCGGATGCGGTCAAGAGGCCGTCGTCCTCGACCGTAGCGGTTTGCGGCGGTGTAAGCAGGAGCGCAGGCTCCGACACGCCGGGCAAGTCTCCCGAGACGAGGCCGTGTGTGGCGAAGTGGATGACGCGGTATTCTGCGAGGCGGCCACTTCTGTTCAAGCTCTTGAAAGCCGTTTCGGTCGCACGTCCCCCAAGAAAGACGTCTTCAGGTGAAGCCTTGAGGGATTTGGCGACTTCGCAAAGTTCGTCTGCGGTTTCCGGCAACGCGACCTGCGCCTTCAGAATGCTTACATCGGCAAGGGCTCCGCGGAAGGCTTCGGAAGGTCGAAGGCCCATTGCGGCGCGAAACGACCGCGAAGCGGCGCTGGCGGTTTGAATGGGCGCGCTCACGCATGTCTGCTTCGACCGTGCAAGCTTTTCGGCTGCAGGGTCACCGCTCAGCAATGGATTGCCGAAACCGAGGAACGGTTTCTCCGCCTGGGATGGCTTCGACACGCGCCGCAGCGCGCGAAGGCTCGCGACCGAGGGCAAAATCGAAATCGGCGCCGCAGTCCCCAGCCACTTCACGTCCCGAAGATTGGCTCCGGGCGCCGGCTGATCCGTCACGAGCGTTGCAAACGGGAACTGCATCAGGCTCTGCGACGGCACGATCAGGAGATGCTTGCCCGCGATCGACTTTGCCCCTGCCCCGAGGAACAACTTGTAAAGGCGATGCGCACGGTCGAGATCGAAGGGCAACGCGCCGTCAGGAGTTGGCTTCCGCCCCAGGCTCTGGCATCTTTCGAAGACTGTATTTTGAGCTTTCTTGCGCTGGAGTTCGGCGCGGCTCGTTTCCGGCCAGTCCGCCGGATCGGTCCAGTTGGATTGGTCAAGCCCGCAGCGGAGATCGGCAACCTCGGCTGCCAGGGCCTCCGAGCTCAGATTGATGAGTGAGAGGCTTTTCTCATTCTTCGTCACAACCCAGACCCAGGCCGGATAGCCGGTCTCGATGAACAGAACCAGCGCTTCATCCTCCCGAAGCAGCGCCTGGATCTCCGTGACATCGAGCGGGGCGGGATTGGTGAGGTCGGCATAATCGGGGAAGCGGCTCGCGATCGTCGAGTCGAGCGCCGATATCTCGCTGCCGATGCGATCGAGCCGGCCGACGCTCAATTGCGCAGTCTGGGCAGAACTTTCATTCGTGAGGGCGGCTTGCGTGAGGCGCTGCTGGATCGTCTGCCATTCACCCACAAGGTCTTGCCGTCTGCGCAATAATCCCGATAGCTCATCGTTGGCGGCGGAAGCTCGCGCAGACATTTGGAGAAGGGAAGCCGCCGCTTGTGAAGGACGCCACTGAGCAACCTTGAAGATTTCGCGAGTGAGGGGCACGCCCTGGCTGCGGTCCGCGATCAGAAGCTTTATCGCCGCATTGATGAAATCCCCTGCCGCGGCCCTTTGGAGAGCTGGGTCAATCTCAGTCGCCGCAAGCTCGCCCTGTCGCGATCGAGTGCTCCGCTCGCTCTCTTTCTGGAGTATCTCCAGCGCTTCGCGAAAATAGGCCACCGCCTTCGGCCAGTCTTCTTTCCTCCGATAGAACGAACCGAGATTCCTGAGTACGGTGGCGCGGCGAGGGTGATCGCGGCTGAAGACCTGCATCATCACCTGATTTGCCGACAGCATCATCATCTCGGCGCGGGCCAGATCGCCTCCACTCTCATAGAGCGTGCCAAGATTGTTGTACGTGGTCGCGACGTAGAGATGGTTCTCGCCGAGGGCATTTCGATAAATGGCCAGCGCCTGCAGCAGCAGTTTCTCGGCATCGGCATAGCGCTTCTGGTCCTCGAACAGCGTCGCCACATTGACGAGCGTGGAGGCGAGTTGCACGCGAGCGGCAGGAAGCCTGCTCAAGATTGCGATCGAGTTCTTGTAGACCGCTATGGCGTCAGCGCTTCGCCCCGTGAGCTGATAAACAATGCCAAGGTTGCGATAAGTGATAGCAAGCTGCAGTTCGGGTATTCCAACCCGCGCCAGCGAAACCGAGCGCTCGTAGTATGGAACAGCATCGGGGTATCTGCCGAGCTGATAGTAAAGTTCGCCGAGATTATTCAAGAGCAACGCACCGCCGGGCGTCTCAAGCTTGTTCTGCGCCTGCATGATGGCGATCGCGCTTTTCAGCGCGGCGATGGCTTCGGCGTAGCGCCCATCATTGCGAAGGGCTTCAGCCGCTTTCACCTGTGCATCTTGCGGCCGCGCCGGGTTGGCGAAGCCGAATGCGCACAATGTCAACACAATCAAAAAGAGCGGGGCGAGGTTTTTCTTCATGAGCCGCGTGAATTAATTAAAACGCAGCCCACTTAGCGCACCATTTTACCATCATTATGACGCGCTTGATGTGTACATGTTTCCGGCGCGCCGGTTGTATGAATAAAAACGCCCTCCAGCGTCAAAGGGAGCCGAAAGTCCTAACTTGCCACTTTAATTCTCACATCCTAACGTGTTTGATGGGGGGACGGCTGGTCGGGCGATAAACGAGTTTCTTTTACGTGAGGGAAAACTTTGCGAATCGGTGACGTACTTAGGCGACCTCTAAAGGGGCAGTAGAGGAATACCATGATCTTGAAGATAGCGTCTCGGGTAATACTTGCGGCCTGTTTGACTGGTATTCCGACGTTTGCAATGGGGCAGCAGTCGAAGAAACCGCAACCCCCGGCAAATATAAAGCTGGAAGCAGCACCGGCGAAGGAAACCGCCCCGGATCCGTTAACGCCTCCCGAACAGGACAGCACGCCATCACCGGCGCCGGAAGCTCCGGCTGAGAAGCCCGCCGAGGTTGCGCAAGCCCCGGTTCCCGAGCCGGACCCGATCGCCACGCAAATTCTTGCCCGGCTTTCGAACGCGGGCGGGAGAGCTGAGAGCCGCGAGGACGCAGCAGGATTGGCCGCTTACTATAATGGGCAGAAGGGACAGCCCATCTGGACCTCGAAGGATGGCTTCACCCCCAATGCCTCGAAGGTCATCAAGGAGATCCGGAGCGCGGACGAATGGGGATTGGACGCCTCCGCTTTCCAAGTTCCGGCGAACCCGGGGGCAAAGGCGACGCCGCAAGCCTTGGCGGACGCTGAAATCAAGCTGAGCCTTGTCGTCTTGAAATATGCCCGCCATGCGCGCGGAGGGCGCCTCGATCCTCCCTCTCTCAGCGAGGTCATCGACAGGCGGCCCCATCTTTACGATCCCAAGTCGGTGCTCAGAGCCATGGCGGCGGCGGAATCCCCGGATGCCTACATGCGCAACCTTCATCCGAAGCACGAACAGTTCAAGCGCTTGAGGCAAGCCCTTCTCTCGTTGAGCAGAGGCGGAGGTGGCGGCGGAGGTTCCGCATTGCGCATCCCCGCTGGCCCGAACTTCAGGCCGGGCGATAACGATCCCCAGATCGCCGTGATCCGCAAGCGTCTGGGCGCGGGCACAGACGGCAGGCGGGACACGGTCTACGACAACGCGCTCCTCGAGGCCGTGAACCAGTACCAGAGAGAACACGGTGTCCGCCCGACAGGCATTATCGACCGGAACCTGCGGGCCTCGCTCAATGAATCAGCGCCGCGCGAATCCGGCGCCACGGCCCACAGGCTCGATGGACGAAAAGAAGCTGCGCATTCTCATCAACATGGAGCGCTGGCGATGGATGCCGGAGGACCTCGGCAGCTTTTACGTCTGGGATAGCATCCCCGAACAGGTCACCCGCGTGTTCGACCGTGGCAAGCTGGTCCTCATGGAGCGGATCGTGGTTGGGCGGCAGACAACTCCGACGCCGACTTTCACCGCAAACATGCAGTTCGTGACCTTCAACCCCGAATGGGCCGTGCCGGAGGGTATCAAGGTCAATGAAATCGCGCCCAAACTGCAGCAGGGCGGCGGCAGGGACTTCTTCGGCGGCTATGGCAGGGGAGGAAGCAGCCAGGCTTTAGAGCGCATGGGGGGCTTGCGCGTCGTATATAATGGCCGCGAAATCGATCCGGATTCGGTCGATTGGTCGAACGTCGATATCCGGCGCTTCCAATTCATTCAAGGGCCGGGCGAGCGCAATGTGCTGGGCGTCGTAAAGTTCCGCTTCCCGAACAAGCACGACGTCTACATGCACGATACGCCCGATCGCCACCTCTTCAACCAGACGCCCCGCACTTTCAGCCACGGCTGCATGCGCACCGAGAACCCTCTCCATCTGGCGGAGGTCATCCTTGGCCATGACAGGGGCATTTCGCCGGGGCAGATCCGGGAGATGGTTCAGTCCGGCGTTACGAACGAGATCAAACTCAACAGCGCCATTCCCGTTCATGTCGCCTACTTCACCGCCGAGGTCGACGATCAAGGGCAGGTGCATACCTTCCCCGACGTGTATGGGGTCGATAGCCGGATCGCAAGCGCTCTCAGAGGACAAGCCGTCCACTTCGCCTCGGATCCTGTGGTGACGGCCGATAACCAGGATCGCCGGCAGTCCCAGCGCTACGACCCCTATCAGCGTAACGGCCAATATCAACAACAACCTTACGATCCCTATCAGCAGTGGCGTGATCCTTATCAGCAGCGCGGAGGCGAGCCGCGGTATCAGCCGCGCGGGCGGCCTTGGAATCCGTTCGAGACCTGGAACTGACCGGGCGGAAGCGTGGCAATAAATCGCGTGCAGCGCGGGCGGAAGCGTTCAGCGTATCTTGACGCTGGTGCTTTCGCTTCCCTACTTTGCAGATATGGAATCATGCGGCCGTGCGCCGCGCAACAAAGAGGGCTTCATGGCGACAACGCCCGTGTCTGACGCATCCTTCGAAAACGAAGTCAAAAAGGCTGAGCTGCCCGTGCTCGTCGATTTCTGGGCCGAGTGGTGCGGGCCTTGCCGCATGGTAGGCCCGATCCTCGAAGAGCTCTCCGAAGAGTTCGCGGGCCAGCTCAAGGTCGTGAAGCTCGATGTCGAGTCCAATCCTGGGATTGCGCAGGCCTACAACATTCGCGGCATCCCGGCGCTTCTTCTGTTCAAGAACGGAGAGGTGGCCGGGCAGCAGATCGGCGCGTTGCCGAAGCACCAGCTCAGGGCCTGGTTAACCGAGGCGGTCGCATCCTCTGGATAACCGCGCACAGAAGTCGCGCGCATCGAACAGGCCGCTCAGTTGGAGCGGCCTTTCTATTTGAGCCTTTGCACGCCATTCCAATTCTTAAGTTAAGGCTCTCCCGGCTGAACCTTTCATTCATTTAATCTTCCAAAGCTTTCATATATTTAATTGAAGACAAGGCTTCACAACCGGGCTCCGATAACCCAGATCTCCATCAGGTCTACACGCGGCGTGACCTTGAAATGAAAGGTTTTGGCCGCACTCATTCTCATGCGGAGGTCACGATGACGGTCAGCCCAGCCCCTAACACGCCAGATCCAAAAAAGAAGCTTCCTGAAAATTCTGTAATGCTTTCCCAAATCCGCAAGCGCGGCACGATTTACGTCTCTGCCTTGGCGCTCGCGCTGACCGCAGCGATTGGAACCGCTTCCTACGAGCTTCGCCCCGTTCATGCGTTTGCGGAAAGCCAAAGCGTGACGCAGCAGAAGCTTCCAAGCTTTGCTCCGCTCGTGAATCAAGCGAAGCCCTCGGTCGTCTCCATCCGCGTCAAGGCCGACGTCGAGCCCAAAGTGGCATTGAATGGAAACGGCGACGAAGATCAATTCGGCGAAAACGGCAATCCATTTGAGGGAACGCCCTTCGAGCGCTTCTTCAATGGGCCGAATTCTCCATTCAAGCATTTCAAGATGCCGCATGGGAACGGCCACCATATGGTGATGGCGCAAGGGTCGGGCTTCTTCATCTCGCCCGACGGGTACATCGTCACGAACAATCACGTTGCCAGCAACGCTGTGAAGCTTGAGGTCGTGACCGACGACGGCAAGATTTACACGGCCAAGGTTGTCGGTACCGACCCGCGGACGGACCTGGCGCTCCTCAAGGTCGACGGTAAAAACGACTTCCCGTATGTGAAGTTCTCGCACTCCAAGGCGGAGGTTGGCGACTGGGTCGTGGCGATGGGCAACCCCTTCGGCCTTGGCGGCACAGTGACGGCTGGCATCGTCTCGGCGCATGGCCGCGACATTGGCGAGGGGCCGTATGACGACTTCATCCAGATCGACGCGCCGATCAACAAAGGCAACTCGGGCGGCCCGACCTTCAACCAGGACGGCGAAGTGATCGGCGTCAACACGGCGATCTACTCTCCGTCTGGCGGCTCCGTGGGAATTGCTTTCGACATCCCGGCGAGGACGGCCGAGCGTGTGATCACCGCGCTCAAA
This sequence comes from uncultured Alphaproteobacteria bacterium, assembly GCA_963833565.1. GTDB lineage: Bacteria > Pseudomonadota > Alphaproteobacteria > Rhizobiales > Rhodomicrobiaceae > Rhodomicrobium. The sequence continues at coordinate 66,186 of CAWHYO010000004.1, read as the reverse complement.
GAGAACGGACACGTCACGCGCGGCTGGCTTGGCGTCCAGATCCAAGGCTTGACGCCTGAGTTGGCCGATAGCCTTGGCCTGAAGTCTGTGACCGGTGCGCTCGTCGCTGCGCCGCAAGACGGGAGCCCGGCCGAGAAAGCCGGCATCAAGGCAGGCGATCTGATCACGGAGGTGAACGGCGCCGAGGTTAAGGATGCCCGCGATCTCGCCAAGAAAGTTGCGGAATTGGCGCCCGGCTCGGACGTAAACATCACGCTGAACAGAAACGGACAAACCAAGACCGTCACCATCAAGATTGGTGAGCTGCCCGAGAAGCCGGTGCAGCGCGCAAGCCTGCATCCCGAGTCATCGAAGACCGGGATGACGGAACTCGGTATCCGTGTTGCCCCGGCGAGCGAAGTCAGCGCGGATGAGAGCAAAGGTCTTGCCGTTGTCGGCGTGGAGCCCGGCGGTAAGGCGGCCGAGGCCGGGCTGACCGAAGGTGACATCATCCTCAAAGTAGGAGAGGAGCCCGTAAACAACCCCGGCGATTTGCGGCACGCGCTTGATGAGGCGAAGCAGGCAGGCCACAAGAACGCGCTTGCGCTCGTCAAGCGGAATGGCGACCAGCGGTTTATCGCGCTTCCGGCCAACGTGGGGTAGGGCCGCGTTTCTCAAAGCGGAACCCAGCTTCCGAACGTAACTGAAACCCCGGATACGGTTGGATGGGCCGTATCCGGGATTTTCTTTGCGTGCTAAAATTGGCGCAAGCGCTGGGACCTTGCATCGCTTCCCCGGCAGCAAATATTCATTCGTGTTTTCACTGGTCCTCGACGAACAGGATCTCCAAAGGCAGGACGCGCCATGAATTTCTTCCGCACCATGCTATTGCTCGCCGCGCTCACCGCGCTCTTCATGTCAATCGGCTACGCGCTCGGCGGCGGTCCCGGCATGACCATCGCCTTCGTGATCGCAGCCGCCACCAATCTGTTCGCCTATTGGAACTCGGACAAAATGGTGCTGGCGCAGCAGGATGCGCAGGAGGTGGATGAGAAGAGCGCGCCCGAGCTTTACTCCATCGTGCGCCAGCTCGCGGCGAATGCGAACCTGCCGATGCCGCGCGTCTATGTCATCCAATCCGAGCAGCCGAACGCTTTCGCGACGGGCCGCAATCCGAATAACGCGGCTGTCGCTGCCTCTGCTGGGCTTCTGCGCATGATGAGCAAGGAGGAGGTTGCCGGTGTGCTCGCCCATGAACTCGCACATGTGAAGAACCGCGATACGCTTACCATGACGGTGGCGGCGACCATCGCGGGCGCGATCTCCACACTCGCGAATTTTGGCATGTTCTTCGGCGGGCGCCGGGACGGCGAAAACAGCGGCCCCGGAATGATCGGCACCTTGCTTGCAGTCATCGTGGCGCCGCTCGCAGCGATGATCATTCAGATGGCGCTAAGCCGCACGCGCGAGTACGGCGCCGACCACGATGGGGCGCAGATCTGTCAGCGGCCGCTGTGGCTGGCTTCGGCGCTTCGCAAGATCGATAACGCGGCGCGGCAAATTCCGAACGAGCAGGCCGAGGCGCATCCGGCAAGCGCACCCCTCTACATCATCAATCCGCTTCACGGCGGCGGCATGGACAGTCTCTTCTCGACGCACCCGAATACGGAGAACCGGATCGCGGCTCTTGTCGAGCAGGCCCGCCAGATGGGCCAGACCCAGGAGCCGAGCGCGGCGCGGATGAATGTGCGGCCCGGTCAAGCCGCGCCGGGGTCTTGGGGCCAGGGCGGCGGACGTTGGCGCTAACGTTCCTTTCATCCCCGTCGTCACGTGGCTATCCGGGATCGTTACAATCAGAGCAATCACGGATACGGCGAATGCCATTCGGGGAGGGCGATCAAACGCCTTCAGTCCAGGATAGGCCGTGCCGTAAGAACGCGGCACGGCAGGTGTTCGCCATGAGATAGGCTACAGTCATCGGCCCGACGCCGCCCGGTACAGGCGTAATAGCGCTTGCGACGTGGCGGGCGCTTTCGAAATCGACATCGCCCACGAGCTTTGTCTTGCCTTCCAGCGCAGGAACCCGGTTGATCCCAACATCAACGACGATGGCGCCCGGCTTGATCCAGACACCGGGAATCATCCCTGGACGGCCCACGGCGGCTACAAGAATGTCGGCCTGCGAGACAACCGCACCGAGATCCCGGGTCTTCGAATGCGCAATCGTCACCGTGCAATTCTCGGCCAGGAGAAGGTGCGCCATCGGCTTGCCGACGATGTTGGAACGCCCGACGACGACAGCGTTAAGACCCGCGAGATTCGTCCGGACACTCTTGATGAGCCGCAGGCAGCCGAGAGGCGTGCAGGGCACGAAGGCCGGTTTGCCAATGAAGAGGCGGCCGGCATTCACCACATGAAAGCCGTCCACATCCTTCTCGGGCGCGATGGCCGCGATGGCATCGTCCGCGTTGAGATGTCCCGGCAATGGAAGCTGCACCAAAATGCCGTCCACCGCCTCGTCCGCATTCAGCGACGCGATCAGATCGAGAAGCCCGGCCTTGCTGATATCGGCGGGCGGCCGATGCTCGACTGAATGGAAACCGAGTTCGCGCGCCAGCTTGAGCTTGCTTCTCACATAGACTTGGCTCGCGGGGTTCTCGCCGGCAAGCACCACCGCCAGCCCCGGAGGCCGGCCGGAAGCAGCCGCGAAAGCCGCGGCGCGCTCGGCCACCTGGCCCTTGATCTCGGCCGCCATTGCCACGCCGTTCAGGATCTGTGCTTCAGCCATCGCTTACCTTTTCTTTTTGGGTGCGTCTCGCGAGGGACCGGCGAGGAGTGTGGAGACTTTTTCTAGCAGCTTATCGGGGTCGCCTTCCACCGCAACCGATTTCAATCTCGATTTTTGGCCGGCAGCCATCGAGACGGAGGACTTCGGAACCCCGAGCCAATCCGCAACCAGGGCTAGAAGCGCCGCGTTCGCCTTGCCGTCTTCGGGAGGCGTTGTCACGTAGGCTTTCAGAACCGGCTTTCCGCCATGATCTTCAACGCCGGCCACGCGCGCTGTACTGCTTTTCGGTGTCAGGCGAACATGGAGCACGACGCCATTTGCCTTACGCGTGGCGGGCATGTTCATAGAACCAATTCACCAGAGTAGATTGTCATCCGAGGCACCGCCTCACGATGACTCTGCTAACCATTGCATGCCAGTGAACCCTAGCAGAACAACGTCCCACAGCCGATGCATGATAACGACCTCTTGCACGACCGAAGATCCAATGATCAGCACTGGCGTGAAATGTCAAGACCGCCCATATCCGGCAACACCTTGCGGATGGGACGGAGAGCCGGCTCAGTCAACCGATACAAACTATCAGCGATCGTATAGACCGACGCGGTTCCGACGGTTCACCACGTCGAAGGCAATCAACCAGCTCAAAATCGCGCCGATAATGATCACCCAGATGTAGAGCCAGATCACCATCGCAATAAAACCGATAAATGCATGCATTGGCTTTGCCTCCCCGCAAGCTCGATGCCAATTCTTTAGCTTGGTGCATACGGCTCTTCAAGGAATTCCACTGCGGCACGCGCGCTTTCTTAGCTGCCCTCATCCTTCGACAGGCTCAGGATGAGGCTTGGCACGGCCTCATGGTGAGGAGGCCGTAGGCCGTCTCGAACCATGCGGGATAAGCTGTTACTTTGCCTTCCGCTTCGCGAGCAGCCGCAATTCGTCGAAATCGCCGCGCATCAGCGCTTCTTTCTTGGCTCTCGACCAGCCCTTGACTTGGCATTCGCCGGATATCGCATCCTCGACCCGATCAAAGTGCTGCGAGTAAGCGAGAGTTACGGGCCGTTTCGTTGCGGTGTACCCGCCGAAGCTACCGTTATTGTGTTCGGCGATCCTTCGTTCGAGGCTTGTCCGCGTGGTTCCAGTGTAGTAGCTGCCGTCGCTGCACTTTATGTCGCTGCACTTTATGATGTAGAGCCACGCAGACATTTAGGTCTCCGCTCGCTCCCTCATCCTTCGACAAGCTCAGGATGAGGCTTTACGCCTCATGGTGAGGAGGCCGAAGGCCGTCTCACACCATGAGGCATGAAGCTAGCGGCGGATGCCGAGCCGGCCGATGAGATCGCGATAGCGGCCCTCGTCCTTGCTCTTCACATAGTCGAGCAGGCGGCGGCGCTGGCTGACGAGCTTCAAGAGCCCGCGGCGCGAGTGGTTGTCTTTCTTATGCGTCTTGAAATGTTCCGTCAGGTTGGCGATTCGTTCCGTGAGAACAGCCACCTGAACTTCTGGGGAGCCCGTGTCACCTGGCTTCGTCCCGTATTCTCCAATAAGCGCGGTTTTGCGCTCTGCGGTAATCGACATCGGTTATCTCCGTCCGCTTTTTGCTGATCCGGCTTCAGGCGGGAATATTGAAAACCCGAATCGGATGCATCTCGCCGCGCTCCACCTCGCCAATGGCAACGAGGACCCCGCGCGAGGTCGCAAAGATCGGGCCTTTCAAGATAGGTGCGTTCCCGCCTCGTATGAGGATGGATTGCCCCCGCTTCAGCCTGGCTGCATCGTCCCCGCTAACGGCGAGCGCCGGGATGCCGTCCAGCGCCGTCTCAACAGGGAGTATCGTGCTCATAAGAGCATCGAAGCCGCCGTCACTATTGCTTATGTGTTCCAGCTTTTCCAGGGAAATCGCATTCTCTTCGTCGAAAGCTCCAACGGAAGTGCGCCTGAGTGCCGAGATGTGGCCGTAGCAGCCGAGAGCGCTGCCCAGATCGCGGGCGATGGAGCGGACGTAAGTGCCCTTTCCGCAGGCGCAGATTAGGCGTGTCAGATCCGGTGAGATCGCCTCCGCGATCTCAAGCTCGTAGACCGAGACGAGCCTTGGCGCGAGTTCTACAGTCTCGCCATCGCGCGCGAGGTCGTAGGCGCGCTCGCCTTCCACCTTGATTGCGGAATAGCAGGGCGGAACTTGCATGATGTCGCCGATGAACGCCTGCCAGCTCAGCCTCGACCGCTTCCCGGCTGGGACGCGCATCGCTTGTCCGCACAGCTTTCCCTTCCGCGTCGTCGGTATCGGTTTCGATGCCCCAGTGGATGGTGAAGTCGTATGTCTTTTCGCAATCCACCACATGCGCGACGGTTTTGGTGGCTTCCCCGAAGGCAATTGGTAGCACCCCCGTCGCCAGCGGATCGAGTGTGCCCGCGTGTCCAACCTTCCTCGGATTGAACAATCGTTTCAGGCGGCCCAGCGCCTGGTTCGAGGTCAGCCCTTGCGGCTTATCGAGAATAAGCCAGCCATTAATATCGTTGCCTTTGCGCCGGGCCATGGTGTTTTGCTTTACTTTTTACGATTTCAAATCGCGGGCGACTTCGGGAGAGCGCAGAAGCTCGTCAATGCGTCCGGCCTCATCGAGCAAGTGATCGCCACGGAATACAAGCTCGGGCACATATTTCAGCTCGATGCGGCGCGCAAGCTCTCCGCGCAAAAATCGGTGATGGCGGTTAAGAGCCTTGGCAATGGTGTCGCTGTCCTTGCCGCCGAGCGCGCTCGTGAAGACGGTCGCGTGCTTCAGATCGGGGCTCAACCGCACCTCCCCCACGGTGATGATCTCGCCCTTCAGTTCGGTGTCCTCGATATCCGCGGTCTGGAAAATCTCCGCCAGGGCGTGGCGCAGGAGTTCGCCGGCGCGTAGCTGCCTTTGCGAAGGGCCTTTTGTTGGTTGATGTTTCATTGCGCGTTTCTCCGAAGCCCGCATACTTAAGCGAATTCCGGCAAGAGACAAGCGAGTTCGGCTTACGGTTGTGGGAGTTCGATCGCTCCACCTCTCGCCCATATGAACCCGTCGCCGCTGTGCCGGTGTAGTTGGGATCACCGTGCTCCTAATGGATGCAATGCATTTAAGACCAATTGCGGTGAAATAATTAAGGCCTGTGGGCTAAGCCAATCATGATCTGAAGCTGTTGGGTCGCAGATTATGAGACGCTTTTTCCTTTCGTTGGTCGCCGTAGCCCTATCGATGCTGCCTTCGGCGTCAGGGACTCCCTCAGCGAGTGTAGTGTTGACTGCTCCTGAACTCCGCGCCGCTGAGCAGCAGTCCTCGGGCGTTACCAGAGTTTGGTGGCGTTATGGGTACTGGCACCGGCCGCACCGCCACTACGGGAATTATCGCCCCCATTGGCGTCGCTTGTATTGGCATCGGCCGCACCGCCTATTACGGGTACTACCGTCCTTCCAGGCGTCGCTGGTATTGGCACCGGCCATACCGCTATTACGTCGCGCGCTCCTTACTGGCGCGGCTACGGCTATTGGCATCGGCGTTACTGGCGCCGCTGGTAACGCACCAGCCATCATGACCCATTTGCCGCTGCACGTCCTCAGTCTTGCGCGTCCCGTTTCGCGGACTCGATAAAGCCGACATAGACGTCGTCGTATTTCTTTATGTGGAAGGTCAGCCAGCTGCGGAGGTTCACACCCATGTCCGGCGAGAACGGGACAGTGCCGTGGCTGAGTGAAGACGTGAAATTCTTCAAGACTCTGAATCAAATAATCATGGTCGCGCTTATGAAAAATCAGGCCAGGAAATTCGTGCGAGGCCATCAGCGCCTCTTCATGCTGGAAATGTGACCTGGCTATTTCCTGCAGTTGATCGAGAAGATCGACGACCCGGCTTGCGTCTGAAGGGCTTTGATTGGCGGGTGCTGAAAAGAAAAACTCGACTTGCTTGGAGGCATTTTCGATGTGCTCGGCAAGCAGGCGATGTTCTTCAACTATTGACTGGCGCCGTTCTAAATTCGCCTCTCGATCGGGGAGGAAAGAAGTCATTGAAATCAGCTCCTTAAGCAATCAGCCTTTATATCTTTAAGTAGGCAATCGGACTGCCAAGCTTGAGAAATGTCAAAGCACAAAAACGTCATAGAAGTGTCATGCAGCGGATGCTGTGGCGATGCGGAAAGCGAAACGGAGCCGGCGCTTATCCGGCCACCACGCCTCCCACGACCGGGCCTGCCGCAGCCGTTGTTCCAGGAAAGGTTGACGGCAGACCCTTCAAGCGACGCACGGCGAGATAGGCGAAAGCCTGCGCTTCCATGAAATCGGAGCTGAAGCCGGCCACGTCGGCTGTCATCACGTCGGGGCCGAGCACCCGTCGCAGCCCCTCCATCATGTGAGGATTGTGGGTGCCCCCGCCCGAGATGATCCAGGTTCCTGGCTTGGCGGGGAAAAGCCGCGACGCAGCGGCTATGCCTGCAACGGTGAAAGCCGTGAGCGTGGCCGCGCCATCGGGGCCGCTCAGATGGGAGAGCGCATCCAAAGGAAAGGCGCCCCGATCGAGCGATTTCGGCGGCGGCGCGCTGAAAAAGGGATGCGAGAGGAGCCTAGCAAGCGCTTGCCGGTTTACTGTCCCGGCCAAAGCGAGGCGCGAAGTCCCGGTCCAGAGGTTCTCCGATGTGCTTCATGGCCCAGTCGTCGAGCAGGCAATTCCCGGCGCCGGCATCGAACGCGATCAGCCCTTCGGCCGGTCCGTCCGGCACATAAGTCACATTTGCAATGCCGCCGATGTTCACGAAGGCGGCGGGTAGTTCGAGCTTTTCGCGGAAGGCAAGGGCGCGGTGGAAAATGGGGACGAGCGGCGCGCCCTGGCCACCCTTCTCCATATCGGCGGCCCTGAAATCGTAAACGACCGGAACGCCCAACGCCTTGCTGAGGGCCGCGCCATCCCCAAGCTGCACGGTCAATCCCCGCTCAGGCCTGTGGAGAACGGTCTGGCCGTGAAAGCCGACCACATCCACGCCCGTAAGGTCGATTCCATTATCCGCCGCGAATGTTTTCACGCTTTCGGCGTGCTTGGCTGTCAGCATGCTCTCGGCGATGGAGAGGACGCCGCTTCTATCAGCGCGATTGGCGATGCCGCGCGCCCAATCCATGGCCTCGCGCAAGAGCTGCCGCTCAAGCGCGGTATAGGCGAACCCGGCCGCCGGTCCAAGCGAATGGACCGCTTCGCCGTCCGTCTCGATCAGCGCCACATCGACACCATCCATTGAGGTGCCGCTCATAAGCCCGATCGCCTTCATCACCCCTCGCTTGACGCAAAATACGAATGCCTTACATGGTGCCGTCTCTGCTACACGCTACCAGTCGAACTGTCGAGGAGCGTGGGAGCGAAGGAGGAAGGACATCATGCCGGCCGCATCCGGAGATTTATTGGATTTCGTTCAAGTTTTAAGAGAGCGCGGTTACATCCACCAGGTTTCCGACGAGGAGGGGTTGCGCGCGCTTTCCGCAAAAGGTCCGATCACCGCCTATATCGGCTTCGACTGTACCGCGCCAAGCCTGCATGTCGGCAATCTCATCGGCATCATGATGCTTCGCGTGCTGCAGCGCTGCGGACACCAGCCGATCGCGCTCATCGGCGGCGGCACCACAAAGGTGGGCGATCCCTCGGGCAAGGACGAAAGCCGGAAGCTTCTGACAGAAGCCGAGATCGATGCGAACAAGGCCCGGATCAGGGATACCTTCGGGAAGTTCCTGACTTTCGGGGAGGGCAAGACGGACGCGTTCCTCGTCGATAACGACGAGTGGCTCAGGGACCTTCATTACATCGATTTTCTGCGGGAATACGGCCGCCACTTCACCATCAATAGGATGCTTACCTTCGACTCCGTAAAGCTGAGGCTCGAGCGCGAGCAGCCGCTGACCTTTCTTGAATTCAATTACATGCTGCTCCAGGCTTACGATTTCCTTGAGCTTGGCCGCCGCCACAATTGCGTGCTCCAGATGGGCGGCTCGGACCAGTGGGGAAACATCGTCAACGGCATCGAGCTTGCCCGCCGCGTCGAGGGCCGCGAATTGTTCGCGCTGACCACGCCGCTGCTTACCACGTCATCGGGCGCGAAGATGGGCAAGACGGTTAAGGGCGCGGTCTGGCTGAATGCCGATATGCTCAGCCCCTACGACTATTGGCAGTTCTGGCGTAATACTGAGGATGGTGACGTGGGCCGCTTCCTGCGTCTGTTCACCGAGCTGCCGCTGGATGAGATCGCGCGGCTTGAGGCGCTGTCCGGCTCCGAGATCAACGAGGCCAAGAAGGTGCTCGCAACCGAGGCGGCGGCGCTCCTGCACGGGCGCGAGGCGGCGGATGCGGCTCAAGAAACCTCGCGCAAGGCTTTCGAGGAGGGCGCGGCGGCGGAAGGGTTGCCGACAGTCGAGATTTCCAGGGAAGAGCTGAACAAGGGGATCGGCATTTTGACCGCCAACACGGCGGCGGGTCTGGTTGCCTCGACGAGCGAAGCCCGGCGGCAGATCAAGGGCGGCGCGATCCGCGTCAATGACATCGTGGCCACCGATGAGCGCGCGGTGCTAACGCTCAAGGACTTGAATGCGGATGGCGTCATCAAGCTTTCGCTGGGCAAGAAGCGCCACGTTTTGCTGCGTCCTGCGCCGTAACGCGCCGCCAGTTCGTCCTTAAAACCCAATCGCGCCAGCCAGGGGCTGACGCGATCGCACTTAATTCCAGGGATGCCAGACGGTTTCCCGCCTAGCCTTTCTGAGGCGACCTCACCAACGTCAAGGCGATGATGATGCCGAGGGCTGCCAGCCCGCCGGTGACGTAGAAGGCATAGATATAGCTGCCGAACACGTCCTTTGCCTGACCCGCGATAAGCCCAGCCGCGATGGCGCCAATTCCATAGGCAGAGAAGATCACGCCATAATTGGCGGCGGAGTTCTTAATGCCGAAGAAGGTCGCCGTGCCAGTCGGTGCGATGGCCAGCCAGGATCCCAAGGCCGCCCAGAGGCAAGCAAAGCAGAACATGAACAGGTACAGCGTGCCTTCGCCAGCGAAGAGCACCATCAACACAGAAGCCAGCAACACCAGGAAAGCGGACAGCGCCGCTGCTTTCCCCGGCCCCATCGCGTCCGTCAAAAATCCGAAGACGGGCCGGCCGCCGCCGTTAAACAGGGCGAAGAACGCAACCAGGCTTGCCATCGTTGCGGCATCCAGTTTGATGATTTCCTGCCCGACGCCGCTGGCGATGCCGATAGCCATCAATCCGGCCAGGGAGCCGATTATAAAGCAAAGCCACAAGCCCCAGGCGGACAACGTTCCGAGCATCTCGCCAGGGGTATAGTCGACGGCAGCGCCCTTGCCGGCAGCGAGCTGCCAGCCGGCCGGCTTCCAGCCAGCAGGCGGAAACTTCAGCAACAGCGACAGCAATACCAGTGCTGCGACGAAGAAGTATCCCAGGGAACTGAAGGCTTGCATCACTCCTTGAGACGCAATCAAACTCTTCGCCAAAGGAGCGGTGACGACCGCCGATGCTCCAAACCCGAGAACCGTAGCGCCGACAGCGAGGCCTTTCTTATCCGGGAACCATCTCGTCACGACTGCAATCGGAATGCCGTAAACGATGCCCACGCCTGCACCGGCGATCACACCGTAAGTTACGTACATCCAGCCTATACTCGGCATAAATCCGGACAGTATCCAGCCCGCTCCCACAAGCAGGCTACCGATGATGCTGAGTAACCTGGGACTTACCCCCCGTTGCAGCACCCGCCCGCTGATTGGCATCAAAACGGTGAAGACTGCCAGAAATATCATGAACGGCAACAGCGTCTCGGTAGCCGTGATTTTCACGTCAGGGGTGGAAAAGTGCGCTTGCAGCGGTTTTGTAAACATGCTCCAGGCATAGACCGTGCCGAGGCACAGGTTCATGAGCATACCCGCGAGGACGAATAACCATCTGCCGCCTGTGGCAGGCAGCCCGTACACGGACGCTCTTGTATCAGCAGCGCTAACGCTAGCCATCTTTTTGTTTGCCTCCTTTAATTGTTTGGCTGAAAGGCAAGTATCTACAATTTGCCTTATTTATTCGCTGGCCCCAATCCCGGCGGGTAGCGCCCATGCGAAGGGCGTTGTGCTTTCCTCCAGCTTGGTAGGTTAGTGATTACTAGCAGCTAGGCGTTTGATCTGGCGCAAATATCTTTCTCAGCCTTTCGTTGAGTGGCGTGTTCGGGATGATTTTCGTCCGAGAACATAAACATTGTTGCGGAGCTAACGGTAACCCGGCGCACTGCGAAGGATAAGCTGCAGGAGCTCGCTTTGACGGTGCGTCTCGGTTTTAGTCATGATGCGGGCGAGTTTGTTTCTTGAGGTTGCCCGTGTGATCTTGAGGGAATTGGCGGCCTCCTTGAGGCTGCGGCCCGAAACGAGCTCGCTGAGCAACCGCTTTTCCGAGGGCGTCAAGCCATAAGCATCCATGGCCCCGTCAACGGCTTCTCCCGCCGTCATATCCGGGTCGGAGATGAACAGGACGGCTCTAGCCTCGGGGCTGTTCAGCCAGAAATCATTCTTGTGGGCGACCGGCATAATCTTGACGAACAGAGGGCGCGTCGAATGTTGTCTTGGCACGGACACCGATCCGCCGCGCGCACTTTTCTCCGCAAGCGCCGCTCGCACAGTCCGGGCAAGGGAATTCTGAGCGTTGGGGTTTTCGGCACAAAGGCGGCCCCGGCGCACATTCAGCCCGTCGCGCTTTTCGACAAGCTTTTCGCCGGCGGCGTTGGAATAGTGGATGACGCCAGCTGTATCGAGAACGAAAACGGCAGTCTCGATGCACCCAGTGCGGCTTCCAGCGAGGCCCGCTCGTTTTGCAGCGCTGCCAGCCGCCTGTTGAAGCCGATCGCGCGCTGGATATGCGGCGCAAGCCGCTGAACAAATGACGACCTTTTCATTCGAAAAACATCCGACCGCAGTGGGCGGACAATACCAAGGCAAGCCTCATATTGGCTATCCCTTGCGAGCATCAAAGTCACCGAGCCCGCGATGGCGAAGCGGCGGGCGTAATCGTTAAACTCTGAGCGCTCCAAATCGCGTGGCGCCACCAACCGGTGGTCTGGAACAACCAAGCCCACGGGAATACGGGACAAGGCGGAGTTCAAGGGATTTACAGAATAATAGTAGTCCGCGTAGACGGCCAAGGCCTCCGGGTCGACACGGTAGGCCGATCCAAAGGAGAATTCCGTTGCATCCAGCCTCCCGGCATGCAGCGCACCGCCGCCCCCACCCAGATGATCCGTAAGCGCGGCAATGACGGTTTGCCACTGCCGATGATCTTCGCCCGCGGCGTAAATGGAATTCAGCAGGACTTCAAAAGCATCCGCGTCATCGCGGCCTCTGTTGAAATAGCTTCGCATTCAGAATTGACCTTGGCGCAGCCGGTTAGGCGAACCATTGCTCGGTGCTGCCAGCCAGCGTCCGGTATTGTTTCTTTTGCAGATGCATTCTGTTTGCTTTTGATAAGAGCAAAATTTGGGCAGGCCGACGCATTTGCATTCCCCCGCCGAACAGGGATCACCTTAAAGTTGCAATCCTCGTGTCATCCAAAGGAGCGGGAGCGGAAACGATGAAACGAGCAAGGCTTGCCTTCGCTTGTTCGATTGGAGACATTCTAAGAAGTAGGAGGCGTTGAGCCCGGCCCGGCGCTCGCGCCCGGGGTTTGCGCCAGATATTCCGGCGAACGCATTTCCATAATCCGTGACACGGCTCGTTCGAAATATTCGGCATCGTCGCCAACCTGGCACAACTCACGGGGTTCAACCGCGGCGGACGCCACAAAGCCGATCCGGTTATCGTAAAGAGTGTCTATGAAGGTCAGGAAGCGGCGCGCAGGGTTCTGGTCGTGCCGCCCCATCTTCGGGATGCCCTCCACGAAAATCGTATGGTAGTGCCGCACGAGGGCGAGGTAATCCTGCGTGCCTAATGGCTTCTCGAAGAGGTCGGCGAATGAGAAGCGCGCGACTCCGAGACAAGCGCAAGGCACATGCAGCTTGTGACCGAGCACCAGGATCGTTTCGCTGGCGCATGGCTCACCGAAGGTCAGCTTCCGCCATAGTTCATGCATGGACGCTTTCGCCGCGTCATCGTCGGGCGTGAAGTAAAGCGTGCTCTGTGAAAGTTGTTGGAGGCGATAATCTTTGGTCGCTTCCAGCTGAAGAAGCTCCACGTTATGTTCGATAAGATCGATGAAAGGTATGAACTGATCGCGGTTGCGTCCACCCTTGTAGAGATCGCCCGGTTTCGAGTTCGAGGTAATAACCACAACCGTACCGGCTTCGATGAGCGCGCCGAAAAGACGGTTCAGGATTGTCGCGTCCGCAATATCGGTCACGAAAAGTTCATCCAGGCAAAGCAGGCGCGCTTCCGCTGCGATGCCGGTTCCGACTGCGACGATGGGGTCATCTCTCGCCTCCCGGCGTGCGGCCGCAAGCCGGGCGTGAACATCCGCCATGAACTCGTGAAAATGAGCGCGGCGCTTATGCTGGACTGGCGCCTCCTGGAAGAAAAGATCCATCAGCATCGTTTTTCCGCGTCCGACGGGACCGAAAATGTAGAGGCCCTTCGGCACTTCGCCGCGCTTGCGCGTAAAGAATGAGAAAAAATCAGTTCTGGCCGGAGGCGTATAATAAGCCAGCCGGTTCGTCAGCATTTGCAGTTTCTCGACCGCGAGCGCCTGCGCGCTGTCAGCCGTAATCTTCCCCTCCGCCAGCAAGCGGCGGTATCTCTCTAACAGCGATGCGCTCATTGCCAAGCCTAGCGGACGTTACGAAGTTCAAGTTCCACCGACGTAATCGTCGGGTTTGGCGATACTAATTCAATATCAAAGTCGGACCGCTGATTTGATCTTATTTTTGTAATACTCAGGTTGGCCGAATATTCCCGGTCGAGCGCTGAATCCTGATCCCTGATGATTATGAAGAAGTCCGGAACCCTGACCTTGCGGCGCGCCCGGTTGAAGATGCTGCCGGTTACAGTAAGAACAGGCTTGTTGTCTGAAACCGACCACTCATATTGAACCGATTCAAAAACCAGCGGCTGAACCGTAACGGGCATTCCGAAAGCACGATAAAGGGGGGCCAATCCAGGAGCGGCATCGGCGAGAATGTCCCGGAAAGCAAGAAACCCGACGATAAGCCCGCTCGCTACGCAGAGAAAAAGCCCCCATGCCGCAGTCAGCGCCAAGCCTCCCCGGCGTCCGCGCGGGAGGGGAGCGCCAGACTTTTCCTGCGTTTCTTCGATTTCACGATAGAGACGCTGATCGAAAGCGGTGTCGTCGTCCCTGCCTTCGGCGGGCTCGTCGACAACCGCCGGCTCGGGCTCCATCTCCTTGTCGACGCGCTGAGGCGCTTTGCCCCAAAGGCCCGCTATGCTGCTTGGCCTTGCTTGCTGCGGGGCGGATGCCATCGATTTGAAATGAGTTTCGAATTTTTCAGAAAATTCTTGAGCGGGCGGCGACGGCGGGAAATGCGGTTGCCTGGGAGTGGACTGAAAATGTGCCCTCATCGCTTCGCGAAGAGCGGCGTCTGGGTCGATCTCATCCACCTCTTTTGTGGCATCCATCTTGCCATGGCCATTCAGTCCATGCATGACGTCAGAGAGACTCTTATCGTCGGCGTCGCCGCCTGATCTTTTCAGGTCGCTCGATGTTTCCGCCGGTTCCGGCCAGCCGTTTTCCGGCTGAGTGTCAGCCGGACCCGCACCTACCCGGTCCTCTGCATCTTCGGAAAGGGCAGCCGTCGCCGCAAAGGGCCGGCCATGGCCCAGACTGGAAAAGACGCTTCGAACAGCCTGGCGCGCGACATCAAGCGTGCGTTGCTCCTCTCTGACTTCTGTTGTCGCTTGCGGTACGGAAAAATTAGAGCGCGGGAACGGGATTGTCTCGGCGGTTGCGTGTGCCAAGACATCCGCCGCAGCCTCCCCGGCATCGCCTTCTTGCTTTGTTTTCTTCCTTCGCCGGAAACTGTTGAACCAACGGACTTTCCCCATGCCGGCATCTTCCCCAGCGGGATCACTCTGGTCAGTTTCGAATTCCCGCTCGGGCTCGTCCTTGAAACTTGTTTCCTCCTCGGTAACGGTTTCTTCGTAAGCAGCAGCGGAGCGTTCGTCTGCCGGCCACTCGCTGTCCTCACCATAGCCTGCAGCCGCAAAGTGTTCGTGGACTGTTTCCTCTTGAGACCCATCGTCCCAGGTTTCTTCAGTTCCTCCAGATTGACCACGGCGCGGGTGACTCCTGATCCTCAACCTCTTCCCCTCCGATATCCGGCATAGCGCGCCAGACAGTGCCGCATTTTGCGCAACGGACCGTCCGGCCGTCCGGCGGAAGTTCGGCCTTGATGTCGTAGCGGGTTGTGCAGGCAGGGCATTCAATGATCATTCGATAAACTCTATTTTCGCCGTTTTTTCGCTACCGCCGTCTCGCCTTTGTCCAAATCAATTGCTAATTCCCACGCGCTTCATCAATTAGGACCGGGCGAGAGCGAAAAGCAGGGTAAGGTTGTGGTATCGGGTCATGCTCTTATTCGATTTGAGAATGTCGGTCTCCGGTACGGAGTCGGGCAAGAGGTTTTGCGCGATATCAACTTCCATTTGCAGCCGGGATCGTTTCACTTCCTAACGGGAGCATCCGGCGCTGGCAAAACTACGCTTCTCCGTCTCCTCAATATGTCACTGCGTCCCACACGCGGGCTTGTATACCTTTTCGGACGAAATATAGCCAAGAATACGACAGCCCAGCGCGCCGACCTGCGGCGGCGCATCGGGATTGTTTTCCAGGATTTCCGGCTCCTCGACCATCTCACCACGTGGGAAAATGTTGCTCTTCCTCTTCGCGTCATGGGCCGGCATCAGAGCGATTACCAGGAGGATGTCACTGAACTTTTGAAGTGGGTGGGGCTTGGCGACCGGATGCACGCTTTTCCCGCAGTGCTTTCCGGCGGGGAAAAGCAGCGTGCCGCCATTGCCCGCGCCGTAATCGCCAAGCCGGAGCTTCTTCTCGCCGATGAGCCGACCGGTAACGTCGACCCGCAGATGGCGCGCCGTCTGCTTCGGCTTTTCATCGAGTTGAACCGCCTCGGCACCTCCATCATCATCGCAACCCACGATTATCAGCTCATGACGCAATTCCCGGCTTCCCGCATGCAGCTGGAGAATGGGCGTCTGGAGCTTCACGAGTAATTGCCCATTATGAGCAGCTTCGAAACGACGCTTCCGGTTCCATACAAGGCGCGGCCGCAGCCCACGGTTAAGTTTGCGCGGGCGAATGCCCCTATTGTGCCCCCTGGCTCCGTGACAGGTCAGTCCCTGACCCTGGTGATCGCCATCATGGCATTCCTGGCCGCTGTGACGGCGGGCGGCGTGTATGTTGTTTTCAATGCGGCGAATGTCTGGACGAACAAGATCTCGGCGGAGATCACTGTCCAGGTTCTACAGCGTCCGGGAGACGGGGGCGCCGACAGGACCGCAGAGATCACGCGCTTTCTCTCCGACCAAAATGGGATCAGGCGGGTCACGCCCTTCACCCGCGAGCAATCGCTGAAGCTTGTGGAGCCCTGGATAGGAAAGTCCGAGGTGTTGAAGACCTTCGCTATTCCTAGGCTAATTGCGGTCGAGATCGAGCGGGATAATCCGCCCGACATTGCCACGCTCAAGAAAGTTCTGGAGGCGAAATATCCCGGTGCCTTGCTCGACGATCACGGACATTGGCGCCATGAAATACGCCGCCTCACGAGACTTCTCGAGCTTGCCGGCATCGGAATGCTTTTCCTTATGGCGACCGCAACCGCCGCTGTGATCATTGCGGCGGCAACAAGCGCGCTGGCCTCAAACCGCGAGATCGTTTCAGTGCTGAATTTCGTTGGCGCCGAGGAGAAGTTCATCGCCCGGCAATTCGAGGCGCATTTTCTTAAAGTTGGCATCAAGGCCGGAATTGTCGGGGTTGGCCTGGCCGCTGTCGTGTTTCTCTGTCTGCCTTATCTTACCGAAGGCGTAAGCAGTTCCGTCACCTCCGAGGCAGAAATCCGCAGGCTCGTCGGCGCCGGCACGCTCGACCTGGGAGGATATATCGTTCTACTCTTCGTTGTTATTGCGGTGGCTGGAATTTGCAAAATGACGTCCCGTTACGGGGTGCGCCGCATTTTGAATCAGCAAAATGCCTAGTTATCCACAGTCCCTCGTTATGGCTCGCCAAATGAAAAAATATATGCAAGCTCGTGGCCTTAGCGGTATAATGCTCGAGGAATGAGCACCGCGCCTGAAAAGAAAAGCTTTCTGAAGGCGTTCAGCATGAGAGGGATTTTCCTGCACGCTGTGCGTGTGACCGTGATTTCCGGTCTCGCCCTCGCTACGGGCTTCTTGATTTTCGCCTATTCCGTCAGTGTCATGCCATCCGGAGTTTCTGGACTGGCGGATGGCATCGTAGCGCTGACCGGCGACGAGGATCGGATCTCCGAGGCGGTGCGGCTTCTGGCCGAAGGCAAGGCGCGGCGATTGCTTATTTCCGGCGTCAACAAAAGCACGGGTGCGCCGCAGATCATTTCCTTGAACGCCGCGACCGGGAAAGAGGCCTTGTTGTTCCGCTGCTGCGTCGACCTGGACAAGCGAGCTCTCAACACTGAGGACAACGCCTTCGAGACGACCGCCTGGGTCAGGCAGAAAGGCTTCCGCTCGCTGATCGTGGTGACTTCGACCTACCATATGCCGCGCACTCTGATCGAGTTGCGGCAGTCGATGCCCGATGTTGAGCTTATTCCATATCCGGTTAGATCGCCCCGCCTTGAAGAACAATGGTGGAGCGATCCTCGCACGGTGTGGGTTCTCGGCAAGGAATATGTGAAATTCATAACTGCGTTCGCCCGTTACGGCGCGAATTCCGTATTAGGGCCCTCAGCAAAGGCTGAGCATGGTGCTCCGTTGATCAATGCGCGCGTCAACTAAAATCGCACTCTATTTGAGATCGCTGCTGTTCTATCCCGCTCTCTACATCACCTGGGCTCTCTTTCTTATTCTAGGAAGCTGGCTTTTGCTTGCTCCGCGAAGCTGGGCCATGGCGGCGCTTGCGCTCCACGGCGATGTGACGGTCTGGCTTATTCGCATGATCTGCGGCACAAAGATGGAGGTGCGCGGGCACGAGAAGCTCCTTCCCGGCCCTGTTATCGTGGCGGCGAAACACCACGCGGCATGGGACACGTTCGCGATCATCTCGCTGATGCGCGATCCGGCGCTGGTGATGAAGGCCGAACTTGCATCCCTGCCGATCTACGGAAGGTTCTGCCGCAAATTCGAGCTGATCCCCATCCAGCGAGAGCTTGGCCCTGCGGCTTTGCGTCGGATGGTGCGCGAGGCGCGAACCCGGGCGGCGCAAAACAGGGAAATCGTCATTTTCCCGGAAGGCACCCGGAAGACCCCTGGGGACGCCCCCGATTACAAGCCGGGGATCATCTTCCTTTATCAGGATCTGAAAGTGCCCGTCTGCCCGCTCGCGCTGAATTCCGGCATGTTCTGGCCGCGCCGTTCCATCCTGCGCTATCCCGGCACGATCATTGTCGAATTCCTGGAGCCGATCCCGCCCGGCCTGCCCCGTCAGGAGTTCATGGAGAAGCTGGAATTGGCGATCGAGCGGGCCTCGAACGAGCTATGCCTGGAGGCTCGGAAGGAACTTGAAGAGCGAGGGCTGCAGCCCCCCGCCAATTTCCTCGGCGACGCAAAAGCCGACGTCGAGCCCGAGAAAATCTAGCGCTCCTGTGCCGCCCTCTATCATCCGGCATCGTGTTTCATATCTTAAGAGGATATTCAAAAGTTATCCACAGCCCACCCTTGATTTCGAGTACAAAAAGTGAACATTTGATGTATAAAATGGGAATATGCCATGCAAGGTCTGGATAAATCACCGATGCTGATCCCGATTTCCCAGCAGATTTGGGATGCAAAATACCGCTTCACGCCTCCGGCCGGTCCTGCCGAGGAGTCTATCGAGGACACATGGGCGCGAGTTGCGCGCGCAGCTGCCTCCGTCGAGCCGGAGCGGTCCCGCAAAGCCTGGAGACAGCGCTTTTTCGAAGCAATGACAGACTTTGCATTCGTCCCGGCCGGGCGAATTCTGTCGGGGGCTGGCACTGGCCGCGATGTGACGCTCTTCAATTGTTTCGTCATGGGCGAGATCGGCGACGACATGGGCTCGATTTTCGCGAATGTCAGGGAAGCCGCCCTTACCTTGCAGCAAGGCGGCGGCATTGGTCACGACTTCTCGACGCTCAGGCCGAAAGGCGCGCATGTGCGCGGCGTGGGTGCGGACGCATCCGGTCCCGTCAGCTTCATGGATGTCTGGGACGCCATGTGCAAGACGATCATGTCGGCGGGTGCGCGGCGGGGCGCGATGATGGGCACGATGCGCTGCGACCACCCTGATATCGAGGCCTTCATCGAAGCGAAAGGCGACCCGGCACGCTTACGCAACTTCAACCTTTCGGTGCTCGTCACGGACGCCTTCATGGAAGCCGTGAAGGCGGACAGCTCATGGCCGCTTGTATTCGGCGGCGAGGTCTACCGCACCGTCAGCGCGCATGGCCTTTGGCGCAAAATCATGCGAAGCGCGTACGATTACGCCGAACCGGGCGTGATCTTCATCGATCGCGTGAACGCGTTGAACAACCTCGGCTATTGCGAGACGATCAGCGCCACGAACCCTTGCGGGGAACAGCCCTTGCCCGCCTTACGGAGCCTGCCTTCTAGGCTCCATCAATCTCGCGGCGCTTATCGAGGGGCCGTTCACCGCCAGGGCAGGCTTGAATCGGAAGAGATTGGAAGACCTGGCGCCGGTAGCGGTCCGGCTGCTCGACAATATCATCGATGTCTCCCGCTACCCTCTGCCTCAGCAGGAGAACGAGGCTAAAGCGAAACGGCGCATTGGCTTGGGCGTCACTGGCCTCGCCGATGCGCTGATCTTATGCGGCGAACATTACGGCTCCGAGAAAGGACGCGATCTTGCGGCCTCCTGGATGGCGCAGATCAGCCAGGCGGCGTATGCGGCGAGCGCCGAACTGGCCAGGGAAAAGGGAGCATTTCCTCTCTTCGACGCCAGCCAGTTCTTGCGGCAGCCCTTTCCAGCATCACTCCCGTCTTCGCTTCAAAAGACGATCAGAGAGAATGGACTGCGGAATGGCGTGCTGACCTCGATTGCGCCGACCGGCACGATCTCGCTGCTCGCCGGAAATGTTTCAAGCGGTATCGAGCCCGTTTTCGATTTCGAATACCGCCGCCGCCTTCTCTCACCGGACGGCTCCGAACGGCAGGAAACCATCCGCGATTACGCGGCGCGGCTGTTTCGCGATATGCATGGCGATGCCCCTCTTCCCGATGCCTTTGTAACGGCGCACGATCTTTCCCCGCAACAGCACCTCCTGATGCAGGCGGCACTCCAACGGCACGTCGACGCGTCCATTTCCAAGACGGTTAACTGTCCGGAATCGATCGCCTTTGAGGACTTCGAATCGCTCTATCTCGACGCTTACCGGCTCGGGCTCAAAGGCTGCACAGCCTACAGGCCGAACGCGATCACGGGCGCTGTTCTTTCCCCAGCGTCGCCGCCCGCGCCCGCCGGACAAGCCCTGCAGTCTGCCCTCCCGCTCGCGCCCGCCGATCAAGTGCCGCGAGCTCGCGATACGGTGCTCGCCGGCTTCACTTACAAGCTAAAATGGCCGGGGTCCGATCACGCGATCTATGTGACGATCAACGACACGTTCGACCACGGCCAACGCCGCCCGTTCGAAATCTTCATAAATTCCAAAAACCTGGAGCATTATGCCTGGACGGTGGCGCTTACACGCATGATCAGCGCAATCTTCCGCCGCGGCGGAGACGTGTCCTTCGTTGTCGAGGAGCTGAAGGCTGTTTTCGACCCGCGGGGCGGCGCCTGGACGAACGGCAAATACGTGCCCAGCCTTCTCGCCGCCATCGGGGAGATCATAGAGCAGCACTTCATTCATATCGGGTTCCAGGCGGGCGGCGCTCAGGGAAATGCTGCTCACGGAGAGAAGATTGAGAGTGAGGAGCTGGAAGCAACCAGTTTCGGAAAACTTTCGCTCAGGGTTCTGTCCGCGCTGCGGATCTCCGAGTATGATCTGCCAGGAGGGGTGCCGCGTGTGCCGCAATTGCGGACACTCCACCTGCGGCTGAGTGTGCAGAAACGAAGAAGGTTCAACCTCTTCGACCTTTGCACTGTTGCCCTTAAGCCAAGCAATCAACATAATGTCGGCGAAACCGCATATTCAGGGAGGACATCAATGTCGGCGGTGAAGACCTATCCAGTTCCAGAAAACTGGAGCTCGTCAGCTTGGATCAACAACGAAAAATACCGGGCGATGTACGACCGGAGCGTTAGCGATCCGGACGGATTTTGGCGCGAACAGGGCGCCCGCGTCGACTGGATCAAGCCGTTCACGAAGGTTAAGAACACCTCCTACGATCCGCATAACGTATCGATCAAATGGTACGAGGACGGAACGCTGAACGTCTGCGCGAACTGCGTTGATCGTCACCTGGAAAAGCGCGGCGACCAGGTCGCCATCATCTGGGAAGGCGACGATCCAAGCATGGATCTCAAGATCACCTACCGGCAACTCCACGAACAGGTCAGCCGCTTCGCCAACGTGCTCAAGAAGCACGGCGTGAAGAAAGGCGACCGGGTCACGATCTACATGCCGATGATCCCTGAAGCGACCTATGCGATGCTGGCTTGCGCCCGCGTTGGTGCGGTCCACTCCGTTGTTTTCGGCGGCTTCTCGCCCGATAGCCTCGCGAGCCGGATCATCGACTGCGATTCGACTGTGCTGATCACCGCCGACGAAGGCGTCCGCGGCGGCCGCAAGGTTCCTCTGAAGGCGAATGCCGACAAGGCGCTTGAGAAATGCCCCACGGTGGAGCGCGTCATTGTCGTAAAGCGCACGAACTCCCCCGTTGCCTGGACGCCGGGCCGCGATTTCTGGCTCGGCGAGGAAATGGAGACTGTCTCGGCTGATTGCCCGCCGGAAGAAATGAGCGCGGAGGATCCGCTTTTCATTCTGTACACCTCCGGCTCCACGGGACAGCCGAAGGGCGTGCTTCATACGTCAGGCGGCTATCTGGTCTACGCCGCGATCACCCATCAATACGTCTTCGACTATCATGACGGCGAGATCTATTGGTGCACCGCGGACGTCGGCTGGGTCACCGGGCACAGCTACATCGTTTATGGGCCGCTCGCGAACGGCGCGACCACGGTCATGTTCGAGGGCGTTCCGAACTATCCAACGGCGTCGCGCTTCTGGGATGTTGTCGACAAGCATAAGATCAACATCTTCTATACCGCGCCGACCGCGATCCGCGCTCTTATGGGAGCGGGCGAGGCCCACGTTAAGAAAACAAGCCGCAAGTCGCTGAGGCTGCTTGGAACAGTGGGCGAACCGATCAATCCCGAAGCCTGGGAGTGGTACTATCACATCGTGGGCGATGAGCGTTGCCCGATCGTCGACACCTGGTGGCAGACGGAAACAGGCGGGATTCTGATTACGCCGCTGCCTGGCGCCATCGCCACGAAGCCGGGCTCGGCAACGCTGCCGTTCTTCGGGGTTAAGCCGGCCCTGGTAGCGCCCGATGGGCAGATTATCGAAGGGGCGACTGAGGGCAATCTCGTTATCACGGACTCCTGGCCTGGCCAGATGCGCACGGTCTTCCGCGACCACAACCGCTTCGTACAGACCTATTTCTCCGCCTATCCCGGCATGTATTTCACCGGAGATGGCTGCCGGCGCGATGCCGACGGCTACTACTGGATTACCGGCCGTGTCGACGACGTGATTAACGTCGCGGGCCATCGCATGGGCACGGCGGAAGTCGAATCCGCTCTCGTGGCCCATCCGAAGGTCGCCGAAGCGGCCTGCGTGGGCTATCCGCACAGCCTCAAGGGGCAAGGCATCTACGTCTACGTCACCTTGATGTCGGGCGTGGAGCCCACTGAAACGCTGAGGACTGAGCTTCGCAATTGGGTCCGGCAGGAAATCGGCCCGATCGCTACTCCCGATCTGATCCAGTTTGCACCGGGCCTTCCGAAGACGCGGTCCGGCAAAATCATGCGGCGTATTTTGCGGAAGATTGCCGAGGACGATTTCTCGAACCTTGGCGATACATCCACGCTGGCCGAGCCGGCCGTCGTGTCCGACCTGATCGAGAACCGCATGAACAAGCCTGCGGCTTAAGCCTGCGTGCCCGGTGGCCGTTCCACCGGGCGCCTCACTCCGCTGAAGCATTTATCCACAGGCAGCACAGAGATCCGACAACTTGCGCTAGATGTAGACACGCTCGGTACAGCATTTTGTGGCAGCTTTGTCACGCTGACGATGCAGAAACGCCTCTCGCCCGACCCGAGGCATGACCATGCACTCGAATTTGGGGTAATAAGGGGACGTGATAGTGCAGCTTAGGATTGGTCGATGATTGAGCGGAAAGTTGTAGAGGGCGTTCGTGACAAGGCGGTTTCCAATGTGCGCTCGCCGCTGTTGATGCCCATCGTGGAAGGAAACACGCTCGAAAGTGACGACGTCGCGGTGTTCCTCAAGGGCCGTTTGGCACGCTTATGCGAGAAGCCCTCTCAGCGGTCGCGGATAAGGCTGAGCTGAAAACGCAAATCTTTGGGAGCGGCAATGTCTGCTCCTTTGGTGGCGCAGTTCCTGTGGCATCAGGCTAATCCGAAACTTCGGACAATCGAGCTTAAAGAGTTGATCCCGGATGCTGGCTCGCCTAGTGTTCGCGGCAATTAAGTCTTTTTACGAACGCCACTCAATCAAACATAGGTTTACATGCGCCCCTCGAAACGGCAGGCGGGCGATCTGCGCCCCGTTAGCTTCCAGCGCGCCTTCTCGCTTCATGCGGAAGGATCGTGCCTTATCAAGTTCGGGAACACCCATGTTCTTTGCACAGCAAGCCTTGAGGAGCGTGTTCCCCCGTGGATGAAGGGGCAGGGCAGAGGCTGGATCACCGCTGAATATGGCATGCTGCCGCGCGCGACTTCCGAACGGACGCGTCGGGAGGCGACCACAGGGCACCAGTCGGGGCGAAGCCAGGAAATCCAACGGCTGATTGGCCGCTCTCTTCGCGCGGTCGTCGATCTGCAGGCGCTCGGCGAGCGCCAGATCACCGTGGACTGCGACGTGCTTCAGGCCGATGGCGGCACGCGCACGGCGGCAATTACCGGGGCTTGGGTCGCGCTTCACGATTGCTTTCAGTGGATGCGCGCGCGCGATATGATCAGGGACGGCGTGTTGAAGGATCAGGTCGCTGCAGTCTCTTGCGGGATTTGCAAGGGCGAGGCGGTGCTCGATCTCGAATATATTGAGGACTCCGAGGCTGAGGCCGACGCAAATTTCGTGTTTACCGGCAAGGGCATGATCGTCGAGATCCAGGCCAGCGCCGAGAAAGCCGTCTTCTCCGAGGAGCGCATGGCGGAACTCACCGGGCTTGCCAAGAAGGGCATCGGCGAACTTCTCAATTTGCAGAAACTGACGGTTCTCTAAAGGGAGTGAATGGCCGCTCGCTTCCATCTCAGGAGCGGCGACAGTCTCGTCGTCGCCACACACAATAAGGGCAAGCTCCGGGAGTTCCGCGACTTGTTCGATCCGCTTGGCATCGTCGTCGCTACCTCTGGCGAACTTGGCGTCCCCGAGCCCGAGGAAACAGGAAGCACCTTCGAGGAAAATGCCCGCCTCAAGGCTGTAGCGACGGCTGCCGCCACGGGGCGGCTTGCGCTTGCGGACGACTCGGGGCTCGCAGTCGAAGCTCTCGCTGGCGCGCCGGGTATTCACTCCGCGCGCTGGGCCGGGGAGCCGCGAGACTTTTATCGGGCCATGTCAAAGGTTGAGAACGAACTGCAAGCAATGGGCGCGCGTGCCCAGGCGCAGCGCCGCGCGAAGTTCGTTTGCATGCTCTGCCTTGCAAATCCGGAAGGGGCGGTCCAGTTCTTCGATGGGACGGTTCCGGGTCACCTTGTCTGGCCGCCGCGCGGCACGAAAGGCTTCGGCTACGATCCCATATTCCTACCCGATGGGCATGACGTAACCTTCGGGGAAATGGACCCAGACAGGAAGCATGCAATTTCCCACCGCGCCCAAGCCTTTGCAGCTTTCCGCGCCGCCATTCTCGACGGAAGCTCAGGAAATTAGCGCCGCTTTGGCGGGCGAGAGCGCCCTGGCAATCTATATTCACTGGCCCTTCTGCCAGTCGAAGTGTCCTTATTGCGACTTCAACTCCTTTGCACGGCGGACGATAAGCGAAGAGCAGTACCTGCAGGCCGCCATCCGAGAGCTTGATCACTACGCGGCCGAGACTCGATCGCGCCCCGTTTCGAGCGTCTTCTTCGGCGGCGGAACTCCTTCGTTGATGGCGCCGCACACCGTTGGCGCACTCCTCGACGCTGTGGCGAGGCTTTGGCCCATTGAAAGCGGATGCGAGATCACCCTTGAGGCCAACCCATCCAGTGTCGAATCCGCTCGCTTCGAAGGCTATCGCTCCGCGGGCGTCAATCGCGTTTCTCTCGGAGTGCAATCGCTCTCGGATGAGCAGTTGCGCTTCCTCGGCCGGCTTCATACCGCAGCCGAGGCACGGCAGGCGCTCTCAGTCGCTGGAAAATACTTCGAGCGCATGAGCTTCGATCTGATTTACGCGAGGCCGGGCCAAAGCGAACTCGAATGGCGCGCGGAACTTGGCGAGGCGCTCAAAATCGGCGCGCGGCCATCTCTCTCTCTACCAACTCACCATCGAGCCCGAAACGGCGTTCTTCGATCTCAATCGGCGCGGCAAGCTTCGCTTGCCGGGACAGGATCTGGCGGCGGACCTGTATTCCCTCACGCAGGAGATGTGCGAGGCGGCCGGGCTGCCGGCCTATGAGGTCTCGAATCACGCAGCGCCGGGGGAAGAAAGCCGCCATAATCTCACCTATTGGCGTTATGGCGACTACTTGGGGATCGGCCCCGGGGCGCATGGGCGGATAACCACGGGCGGAAAGAAATATGCGACAGCCGCTGCGAAAATGCCGGCAGCGTGGCATGCGAAAGTGTGCGAATGCGGGAGCGGGTGCGAAGAGCGCATTGAGCTAGATCCGCGCCAGCAGGCCGAGGAAGCAGTGCTCATGGGGCTTCGCCTGCGCGAGGGGATCGATCTCTCAAGACTTGCGGCGAAGACCGGTTTCGGCCCCGCGCCCCAAGCCATTGTCGCGCTGGAAAACGAACGCCTTCTCCAGCGCAATGGACCTCGGCTGAAGGCAACGCCGCAGGGCCAGCTGGTCCTGAACGCCATCGTCGAGGCGATTGCGACGACGCTGGAGGAGACGGAAGCGCCTCAATATTGAGCGATAGCCGTCCCGAAGGCGGAGGGAGCCGGATCGATCGGCTGGTTGCCTGATCTCTGCACTTCCACGACGGCAAAGCCGCGCTCCGCCGTGCCATCCTGCCGAAGCCGGAATAGCCCGTCCACACCCTGGAATCCGCTTGAGCGCGTCAACTCGGACGCTGCAAAACGCTGGCCGGGCGGATTGTTTGAGAGCGATATCGCGAGGCTCACAGCGTCATAGGACAGGCTTGCCAAGCGCGGGGGAGTGCCACCATAGGTTTCGGCATACCGCTTGGTGAAGTCCTGCCAGCCCTTCGGGTCGGGAGCCGCAAACCACCCGCCTTGCAATGCCGCCTCGTTGCCAACGCCGACATAATCCCATCCCGAAAGCCCCATAAGCTTCACGGCCTGGGTGTCAACCTCGTAATACGGGAAAAGCTGCGCCAGCGACGGCAGCGTGTCTCCGCTGGCCGGGATGAAGATGGCGTCGATCTGGGGCGGCGAGCCTTTCTTGGCGAGCGCCGATATATCCTTCACCGGCGGCATCATGCCGTTCGCCTCAGGCGGATATGTCTTCGTCAGCACCACCTGCGCGCGGTTTTCTTGCACGGCGCGATTGAAAGCCTGTTCGACGATGCGGCCATAGTCGTTTTGCGGAAAAAGGGCGGCGAAGCGGGTTTTGCCTTTGCCGACCGCATAAGAGATCATGCGTGGCACGTCGCTTCCCGCGACGAAACTCATGAGATAAACGCCGTTGCCAGCGACATTGCGGTCGCTGGAGAAGGCAAGGACCGGAACATTGGCGGCCTGCGCGACAGGGGCGACAGCTGTAACCTCATTCGCGAAAAGCGGGCCAATCACAAGTTCGGCGCCTTCCTTTATCGCATCCTGCGCGGCCTGGCGCGCGCCGTCCGGCGTCCCGTGCGTGTCTTTGGGGATGAGCTTCACGTTGGGCTTGTCGAAGTCGAACAGCGCCAGTTCTCCCGCCTGCTTCATCGCCTTCGCCACTTGCTGCGCGTTGACATTTCCGGTCAATGGCAGAAGCAGCGCCACCTTCACAGTGCCGCCCGCAGGCGCTCCTTGCGGACTTGCTCCCGATAAGCTGGAACCGCCGCTCGAGCCACCCAACCCACCGACAGAGCAGGCGCTCACTCCCAGGCAGGCGAGAATGAACGCGACGCTAGCAAGAAGGCGAACGCGGGCATGTTCAGTCGCAAGTTTCATAAGGTGTTTCAGCTTTTCGTTGACCTGTGCAAGTAATGAAGGCAAGCAAACCCCACTGCCTTCGAATCGCGCGCCTATTGTGCAGCGTACTCGTTCCTGGGCAAGCTGTTTCGCAACTATGGCTGATTGGTGATGGCGAGGCCGCAACGGGCAAAAATACCACGCGCTGGATGCCAGGACGTCACGGCAGCAATGGGCGAGAACGGTTCGCAGCGCCAATATGCACTTGCGGCAGGGTTGCAACAGCAACTCGACAAACTCAACGCGGCCCCGCTCGCGGCCGGGCTGTACATCGTTTCGACCCCCATCGGAAATCTTAGCGACATCACGATCCGCGCTCTGTTCACGCTTGCCGCTGCGGACATTGTTGTGTGTGAAGATACACGCCACAGCCGCAAGCTTTTCTCCGCGTATGGCATCGGCAGGAAGCTTGAGACCTATCACGATTTCAGCAGCGAGAGGGATCGCGAGCGCATTCTGGACGCCCTTCGCGGAGGCAAGTCTGTGGCCGTCATCTCCGATGCAGGCACCCCGCTCATCGCCGATCCAGGCTTCAAGCTGGTGCGTGCCGCCGTCGCCGAGGGCTTTAGCGTGTTTCCTGTGCCCGGTCCTTCGGCGCTCCTGTCGGCGCTTGTCGCAAGCGGGTTGCCCTCGGACCAATTCTTCTTCGGCGGATTTTTGCCGCAGAAGGACACGGGAAGGCGAAAGACGCTTGAGGCGCTCCGCGACATCCCCGGAACACTCATTCTATACGAGACACCGAGCCGGATCGAGGCCACGCTTGCAGCACTTGACGAGATCTTGCCGGAACGCGCAATCGCGATCGCACGCGAATTGACCAAGATGCACGAGACATTGGCCAGGGGAACGGCGGCGGCTCTGCTTGAGGAGGTGAAACGAAACGCACCCAAGGGAGAGCTGGTCATCCTGATTGGATCGGGCGAGCCTCGGGCAGCATCGGAAACTGAAATCGAGGATGCTCTGCGTGAAGCCCTGAAACGAAAGAGCGTTAAGGAAGCTGTCGAAAAGGTTGTTATGGAGCTTGGAGTAGGGAAAAAGAAGGCCTACAACTTGGCGTTGAAGATGAAGGGTCAGAAGTCATGATTTTTCCCCGCCGCAGTTCGTCCCGTCAAAGCTCCTATGCCGTTGGATTGGCTGCGGAAAGCAGCGCCCGGCAGCTTCTCGAAAGCAAGAGTTATTGTATCCTGGCTCAACGGTATAAAACCAAGGCTGGGGAGATTGATCTTATTGCCAGGCGCGGCGATCATCTGGCCTTCGTCGAAGTCAAGCAGCGAAAGACCCAGGACGAGGCAGCATGGTCCATCGCACCGCGTCAGCAGGCCCGCATCGCGCTAGCCGCAGAGGTTTTTCTTGGTGAGCATGTGGCGCTCTCCCAATGCTCCGCGAGTTTCGATGTCGTCCTTATCAGCCCCACTCAGGGTTGCGCCCACATCGAACAGGCCTTCCTTGCGTAATCAGTTCCTCGCCTTTAAGTCTGCTCTCATACAAAGAGCGTGAGGAGCGAATGCGGCTGAAAACCGGGGTCCAGATGGACCCGATCGAAAGAATTCATATCCACGGCGATTTCGACGTTCGCGCTTCTCCTCGAAGCGCAAAAGCGCGAACACAGCATCTTTTATTACACGCCCGACAAGCTTTTCATGAGGGATGGCCGCGTCTTCGCCGGGGGCCATGAGCTTCGCGTCGACGATGTGCACGGGGCCCACTACGAACTGGGCGCGAAGCAGACGCTGGAACTCAAGGAGTTGGATGTGATCCACCTCCGCCAGGACCCCCCCTTCGACATGGCCTATGTGACCACAACTCATGTTCTCGATCACATTCACCCCAAGACGCTTGTGGTGAACGATCCGGCGAGTGTTCGAAACGCCCCGGAAAAGCTGTTCGTGACCGAGTTCCCGGACCTGATGCCGCCGACCCTCATCACGCGCTCGCTGGACGATGTGAACGCCTTCCGCGCGGAATTCGGCGACATCATTGTCAAGCCGCTTTACGGAAATGGCGGTGCAGCGGTTTTCAGGGTGCGGCCCGATGACACGAACACCGGTTCTCTTGTGGAACTGTTCCAGACTGTTTTCCGTGAACCTTTTGTTGTTCAGCAATATCTGTCCGATGTTCGAAAGGGCGACAAGCGCATCATTCTCGTGGATGGCAAGCCGGTTGGTGCGATCAATCGGGTGCCGGCTGCAAACGAGACGAGATCGAACATGCACGTCGGCGGGCGGCCCGAGGCTACTGAGATGACCTCTCGCGAGCGTGAAATCTGCGAGGCTATCGGCCCCGAACTCAAGCGGCGCGGCCTTATTTTTGTGGGCATCGACGTGATCGGGGACTATCTCACCGAAATTAATGTCACCTCGCCCACTGGCATTCGCGAGGTCAGGCGCTTCGGCGGACCCGATATCGCAGCCCTGATCTGGGATGCTGTGGAAGAGAAGGTTTGTTCCACGAAAGTTCGTTGATTGTTCTTGATTTTGTAAAATGCGGAGATAATATCCACAGCACTTATTGAAGATGTTGGTGGGGTATTCAAGATGTTCGCGCAGGTGTCCACGGTGACGTTCGAGGGCATCGATGCGAAGCAGGTGGACGTGCAGGTTCTTATTGCCCCCGGCCTTCCGGCTTTTTCGGTTGTTGGACTTCCGGACAAATCTGTTGCAGAAAGCCGGGAGCGCGTGCGCGCGGCGCTGACCGCCATTGGTCTTGGCCTGCCAGCGAAGCGGATCACGGTGAACCTCGCTCCAGCGGACATGCCGAAGGAGGGCACGCATTACGATTTGCCCATAGCTCTCGGCGTCATGGCGGCGGCGGGTGCAATTTCGCCGGACGCTTTGAAAGATTTCATAATCATTGGTGAACTTGGCCTTGATGGCGGCCTCGGGCCGATCGCTGGCGCTCTGCCGGCTGCGCTCGGCGCGGGCGCTCTCGATAAGGGTTTGGTCTGCCCGGCGGCCTGCGGGCCGGAGGCCGCCTGGGCCTCGGCTTCCATGACGATCGTCGCGCCCTCGCATCTTGTCGCGCTTGTGAATCACCTTAACGGAACGGCTCTTATTCCGCAGCCTCAGCCGCATCTCGCTCAAAGCGTGGACGTAGCCCCCGATCTCAAGGACGTGCGCGGCCAGGAGAGCGCAAAACGCGCGCTTGAGGTCGCGGCGGCAGGCGGACATCACATGATCATGATCGGGCCGCCGGGGGCAGGCAAGTCCATGCTCGCCCAGCGGCTGCCGAGCATTCTTCCGCCGCTTGAGCCTCAGGAGCTTCTTGAGGTCGCGATGGTCCAAAGCATCGCAGGCGCGATCGTAAACGGCACGCTGACTTCGAGCCGGCCCTTTCGGGCGCCCCATCATTCCGCGAGCATGGCGGCGCTCGTGGGCGGCGGAGCTCGGCCAAAACCCGGCGAGGTCGCCCTGGCCCATCACGGCGTCCTTTTTCTCGATGAGTTCGCGGAGTTCCCGCCCCATGTGCTCGACGCGCTGCGGCAGCCAATCGAAAGCGGGGAAACCGTTATCGCGCGCGTCAATCACCGCATACGCTATCCTTCGCGCTTCCAATTGGTGGCCGCGATGAACCCGTGCCGCTGCGGCCACGCCTGGACACCGGGCGTTACCTGCCGCCTCGGACCGAGATGCGAGGAAAACTACAGGGCAAGAATTTCCGGACCGCTCTGGGACCGGCTGGACATCCAGATCGCGATGGCGCCCGTGAAAGCGACCGATCTCGCTCTTCCCCCATCGCGCGAGACAAGCGCAGATGTAGCCAAGCGCGTCGCCATGGCCCGGTCCATCCAGGCGCGGCGGTATTCCATGATCGGCAACGATGCCGTCACGACAAACGCGAGATGCCCGGCGGCACTGCTGGAAGAATTTTGCGCCCTCAATCGCGAGGGCATGCGTCTGTTGGAGCAAGCAGCGGAAGCGAACGGATTGTCGGCGCGGGGCTACCACAGGGCGCTCCGCCTCGCGAGGACGCTCGCGGACCTTGATGCCAGCGTCGACATTCACGCCGTTCATGTCGCCGAAGCGCTCAGCCTTCGTGGCGACGGATTTGGGGTGCGCCGTGCAGCTTAAGGTTTTCTTTGGGGGGAATACATTTTTGCGTTAATATGATTAACGGCGGCGCCGGGCTCCTGTAACGCTTGAGCGCACGGCCCATCTCGGTTACATAAGGCTTATGTATCCTCTGTGTGGGCCTGGGGTGGCAGCGTAGGCGCCGAGGGTGTCTTGCGGGGCTGCCTTTTTGGAATAGCGGCGAAATGACACCTGCGAAGAACGTGCGCTAATCAATGTCCAGCTTTACACCAGCCCGCCTCATCTATGACATCACCATCAACATTTTAGAAATAAACCTACGCCTTGCCGAAACCTTTGCCGCCTTGATTATGGGAACCAAGGGTTGCTGAGACCGGCAGGGACGGGAATTCTTACGCGCAGAAACCAGGCGGCGTGGATGCCGCCACCAATTGGAGGAATGAAATGCCAGGGACTGAGAAGTTAGTTTATCGCTTTGGCGCCGGAAAAGCTGATGGCTCGGCAAGCATGAAAAACCTGCTCGGCGGCAAGGGCGCCAATCTCGCAGAGATGTCAAACCTTGGTCTGCCCGTGCCTCCGGGCTTCACCATCACAACCGAGGTCTGCAACGCCTATTACGCCCTTGGGCGGAAATTGCCGGAAGGGCTCAAGGAGCAGGTCGAAGCGTCGGTAGACTATATCGGTAAGACTGTTGGCGCTGTCCTCGGAGACGCCCAGAATCCCCTTCTCGTTTCGGTGCGCTCAGGAAGCCGGGCATCCATGCCGGGCATGATGGATACGATCCTCAACCTGGGCCTGAACGATGAAACCGTGAAAGGGCTCGCAGCGCGCTCCGGCGACAAGCGCTTCGCCTATGATAGTTATCGCCGCTTCATCCAGATGTACTCGGGCGTTGTGCTCGATGTGAAATACCACAACTTCGAGGAGATTCTGGAGCACTACAAGCACCAGAATGGCTACGATCTCGACACCGATCTCACCGCCGACGATTGGCAGACCCTCATTGGCCAGTACAAGGAAGTGGTGCAGCGCAAGCTCGGGCGGCCGTTCCCGCAAAACATCAACGAGCAGCTTTGGGGAGCGATCATGGCTGTCTTCGACAGCTGGAACAATGCCCGCGCTATCAAGTACCGGCAGCTGAACAACCTCCCGGAAAGCTGGGGCACCGCCGTGAATGTTCAGGCGATGGTCTTCGGCAATCGCGGCGATACGAGCGCAACGGGCGTCGCCTTCACCCGCAATCCATCGACGGGCGATGCGAGGCTGTATGGCGAGTTCCTCGTCAACGCACAAGGCGAGGACGTGGTGGCGGGCATCCGCACACCGCAGGCGATTACGGAAGCGGCACGAAAAGAGGGCGGCAGCGACAAACCCTCGCTTGAAGCAATCATGCCGACCGTGTTCGCTCAGTTCAAAGGGATTTGCGAAACCCTCGAACGCCACTACCGCGACATGCAGGACATCGAGTTCACCATCCAGGAAGGCAAACTCTGGATGCTCCAATGCCGCAACGGGAAGCGCACGACGCCAGCGGCGCTGAGAATCGCCGTGGATTTGGCCAAGGAAGGGCTCATCACCAGGGAAGAAGCCGTAACCCGCATCGAAGCGACTCAGCTCGATCAGCTTCTTCATCCGACCATCGATCCTTCGGCTAAGCGTGACATTGTTGCCACCGGCCTGCCCGCGTCTCCAGGCGCCGCCTGCGGCGAGATCGTTTTCTCTCCGGACGATGCCGAAAAGCTGAAAGACCAAGGCAAGACCGTTATTCTCGTACGCACCGAAACAAGCCCGGAAGACATCCACGGCATGCATGCGGCGGCCGGCATTCTGACCGCGCGCGGCGGTATGACAAGCCACGCAGCCGTTGTGGCTCGCGGCATGGGAAGGCCCTGCGTGTCCGGCGCGAGCGCTCTTCGCATCAACACGGAATTGGGCACACTGACCGCGGGCGACGTTACGCTCAAGGAAGGCGACCTGATTACGATCGACGGCTCCACGGGGCAGGTCATCAAGGGCCGAGTTGCGATGCGCCAGCCGGAACTCACCGGCGATTTCGCGGCCCTCATGGAATGGGCAGACGGCCTGCGGCGCATGAAGGTGCGCACGAATGCCGACACGCCGAAGGACGCCGCCCAAGCGATTAAGTTCGGGGCGGAAGGCATCGGCCTTTGCCGCACCGAGCACATGTTCTTCGACGCGACGCGCATCATGGCGATGCGCGAGATGATCGTCGCGTCCGATGTAGCCGGCAGGCGTGCGGCGCTCGCAAAGATTTTGCCGATGCAGCGCCAGGACTTTATCGACATCTTCGAAATCATGGGTGGCCTGCCCGTCACGATCCGGCTGCTCGATCCGCCGCTTCATGAGTTCCTGCCGCACGGCGACGAGGAGATCAACGAACTGGCGGCATCGTTGAAAATGGCGTCGTCTGCCCTTCGCGCCCGGCTCAGTGCTCTCAAGGAACAGAACCCGATGCTAGGCCATCGCGGTTGCCGCCTTGGCGTCTCCTACCCGGAGATCTCCGAAATGCAGGCGCGGGCGATTTTCGAGGCGGCGGTCGAAGCGGGCAAAAAGACAGGCTCGCCTGTTGTTCCGGAAGTCATGGTTCCTCTGATCGCCACGAAAGCGGAACTCGACATTCTGAAGGCGGTTATCGACAGGGTCGCCAAGGAGGTCGAATCCGAGACCGGAACCAAGATCAACTACCACGTCGGAACGATGATCGAGCTGCCTCGCGCAGCGCTCAGAGCGGGCGATATCGCGAAATCGGCCGAGTTCTTCTCCTTCGGGACGAACGATCTCACTCAGACAACCTACGGTCTGAGCCGCGATGACTCCGGCACATTCCTTGGCGATTACCTCGCACAAGGCATATTCGACATCGATCCGTTCGTGTCTCTCGATCCCGAAGGTGTGGGCGAACTCGTCCAGATCGCAGCGGACCGCGGGCGGAAAACGCGGCCCGGCATCAAGCTTGGCATCTGCGGCGAGCACGGTGGCGATCCGGCGTCCATCGAAATTTGCGAGAAGGTCGGCCTCGACTATGTATCCTGCTCGCCATTCCGCGTGCCGGTCGCACGGCTTGCAGCCGCGCAGGCCGCCGTGCGCGCGAAAGGCAAGGGCGGGACATCGTCCACAGCGTAAGGGCTCGCGGCGGGCGGTCTCGCCCGCTTCTAATCCCGGCTCAAACATTCGCAGGCAGAGGCGTTCGAAGCGCTCCTGCTTGCCAGATCAACCGGCCTTTAATCGGAGTCGATTAAAGACGGAAAAATTGATCGACTTCAAGTGCACTTATCCGCGTCTCAATGAACGCGGGCTGCTCCAAGAAAACAAGGCATAAGGCGGTGGACGCGCCTCCAGTACTGAACCTTGCCTCCCTCTCCGGAAAAGCGCAGGTCGCTTCGGCCCTTTCCGCCATCGAGGCGAACCCCGCGTCAATGGCGGCCCTGCTGGACGAGGCCCACGAGAATCCCAAAGGCATCGTCATCGGGATAACAGGCCCCCCGGGCGCCGGGAAATCCACCCTCATCAACGCCCTGATCGCGGAATGGCGTTCCCAAGGGAAAACCGTCGCAGTTATTGCGGTCGACCCGTCGTCGCGAGCAACGGGCGGCGCGCTCTTGGGTGATCGCGTCCGCATGCGCACCGACCCCAGCGACAGCGGCGTTTTCATTCGCTCCATCGCCGCAAGAGGCCGGCTCGGCGGTCTCGCCGACATCGCCTTCCCGTCAGTGGGGCTTCTTCGCGCGCTTTATGACAAGATCATCGTTGAGAGCGTGGGCGTTGGGCAGTCGGAAACCGATATCGCCATGGTATCCGACACTGTCGTTCTTTGCATTCAGCCAGCTTCCGGAGACTCGCTCCAGTTCATGAAAGCCGGCATTGCCGAAATTCCCGACATCGCCGTTGTCACCAAGGCAGACATGGGCGCGGCAGCTACACGCGCGCTGGCGGACTTGAAGGGCGCTCTCGGTCTCTCACACCGGGAGGCCGGAGCGTGGGAACCTGAATGCGTTAGCGTTTCGTCAACCACTGGCGACGGCAGCCTTCGCCAGCTTTTCGCCTCGTTCGCCCGCCACGAGGCCTGGCTTTCGAGCGAGAACCGCCTTGCTGCAGGCCGGGAGAAAAAGGCGCAGGCGTGGGTGCGGGCCGAGATGCTGGCGGAGTTTGGCCGAAGGGGCTTAGCCATTGCTGTACAAGGTCTTTTCCAGCCCTGGGACAACAAACCGTTTGCAACCGCCAGACGGCTGCTGGCGGAACTAGCGATCGTGCGGACCCCCGGCACAGCCGCCTGAATACTTCTTCCGCAGCGCTCCGTAATTTTGCCAACAAGCAAGCTATACATCTCAACATAAGTTTTTCGGGCTGCTGTAACTGCCCGTTAACCGTCTGAGAGCTATGACTCGGGTTCGCGTAGGAGTGTCGATGAGAAGTAGCCGTCGAATGAAAGAGTATCAGGGGCGAAGCAGGGCACTTGTCGCACAACACAGCCCCAGGCCCATTGTAGTGCGGAATTCCGACCTCGCCGTTTCGCCGCCTCGCCGGCTTCCCATTACATTGAAAGCACGGCGATCTTTCGCGAAGCTCACGTGGTACACGTTACTCGCTTTTATTTTCGCGATCATGGGTTACGGGTATCACGATCCTGATATGCGCAGGGTCGTCGATTACCAGTTGACCCTCCTGGTCAGCCCCGGCGTCTCCAGCGTTTCACCCACTCATTTTGATCGCACGAAGGCTTCGGAGCCGCTCCCGGCGCATGCCTCTTATCTTTTCGCAGACAGCCAGAAGGGCCCCCGTGCCGACAGATTCGCCTATGCGCTGAAATTTGCCGGAAATGACATCATTGCGCGGCGAATGAAAACCGATCCGCTTCATCTCCAGGCCGCCTCCACCGCTAAGCCGCCAGCTACGCAGACAGCCGCGCTCGCCGAGGCCTCCCTTTTCCTGACGGCGTTTGGGCCGGACAACGCCGGCGATACCGAGTCTGAGGCGCGGCCGCCGAGCAGCGCAGGCAGTCAGTGGGCCGGCCTTCTCAAGAATGCGAGCCTTTCTCCAGAGCAGCCCAAGACCTTGTTCGGCGGTCTGACCGAGGACGAATTCCGGGCGCGCGAAATGCGATGCATGGCGACCGCGATCTATTTCGAGGCTCGCGACGAGCCGATCAGGGGCCAGTCGGCTGTCGCGCAGGTCATCATGAACCGCATTCGCAGTCCGTTCTATCCGAAGACCATCTGTGGCGTTGTGTATCAGGGCGAGCGCAATCGCACAGGCTGCCAGTTCTCTTTCACCTGCACGGGCAAGCACAACGCTATAAAAGAGAAAGAAGAATGGGCGACCGCGGTTAAGCTCGCGAAGCAGGTCATTGCCGGCGAGGTGTGGATCGACGAGGTGGGGCACGCGACGCACTATCACGCGACCTATGTGCATCCGGCGTGGCGGAAAGAACTGGACAAGGTTGCGCAAATTGGAGGTCACATCTTTTACAAGATGAAGCCTGGCACCGTGCAGCTTGCGTTGTTGAACGAGGGCCTCTGAGCGCGCAGCGGTATGCGTGTAAAAGAGGGGGCCGGGCTGGCTCATGCCGCCCGGCTTATTCATTTTGGGACCGTCGCGTTCTCCCGACAGTGCTCAGGCGGACTTGGAGCAGCGGTAAATCTCAAATCGCTTTGTTGAGCGTTTGGTATTTTGCATACTGCGCATAGTGCGCGCCTGAGCCGGGAACCAGACCCAGGCGAATAGCGCCAGGAATAATAGGGCTTTGCAGGTCCACCCTTCTGGCCCGCGGAGGACCAAGCGAGATGGCGAAGGCATTGGAGGGCGTGAAGGTCTTAGACTTCACCCATGTACAATCGGGGCCGACCTGCACGCAGCTTCTGGCGTGGCTTGGCGCGGACGTCATCAAGGTCGAGAAGCCCGGTTCCGGCGACATCACCCGGGGCCAGCTTCGCGACATCCCTGATGTGGACAGCCTCTACTTCACCATGCTGAACCACAACAAGCGCTCGATCGCGCTCGACGCCAAGAACCCTGCCGGGCTGGAAGTCCTCGCCCATCTCATCAAAGCCTGTGACGTGCTCGTCGAGAACTTTGCGCCTGGCGCGCTCGATCGCATGGGGCTCTCCTGGGCCGCCATCCAGGATTTGAACCCACGTATGATCCTGGCGTCCGTGAAGGGCTTCGGGCCTGGGCCTTATGAGGATTACAAGATCTACGAGAATGCCGCCCAATGCGTCGGCGGCGCGGCGTCGACCACCGGCTTCCGCGATGGGCCGCCGCTTGTGACTTCCGCCCAGATCGGCGACGCGGGCGCGGGGCTTTATCTCGCGCTTGGAATTGTCGCCGCCTTGTATCAGCGGGTGACGACGGGACGGGGGCAACGGGTTACCTGCGCCATGCAGGACAGCGTCTTGAACCTCTGCCGCGTCAAGCTCCGCGATCAGCAGCGGCTTGCTCGCGGCTTGCTTGAGGAATACAGCCAGTTCGGCGAGGGCGTGCCATTCGGCGATACCGTTCCACGCGCCGGGAACGACTCGGGCGGCGGGCAGCCTGGCCGCATTCTTAAGTGCAAGGGCTGGGAGACGGACCCGAACGCCTACATCTATTTCATCACGCAGGCGGCGGTTTGGGATGCCGTTTGCGACGTCATCGGCGAGCCGTCATGGAAAACGCATCCCGACTACGCGACGCTGAAGGCGCGCCTGCCCCGCCTTAACGAAATCTTCGCCCGCATCGAGCAGTGGACCATGACCAGGACAAAGCTCGAGGCCATGGAAATTCTTCAACGGCACAGTATCCCCTGCGGCCCGGTAATGTCGATAAAGGAGCTTTCCGAGGACCCGGCACTTCGCGCCTCAGGCGCGGTCGTCGAGGTCGATCATCCGGCTCGTGGCAAGCATCTCACGGCTGGCAACCCGGTCAAGCTTTCGGATAGCCCCTGCGAGGTCACGCGCGCCCCGCTTCTTGGCGAGCATACGCGCGAGATCCTGCGCGAGGTCGCCGGTTTTTCAGAGGATCAGATCGAGGCTATGGCGCGGTTGGGCGCTTTTGGGGAAAGCAGTTACGGGAGATTAGGCCTCCCGAAGGCCCAGTGAGGCTGTCTCGCAAATCACCCTATTGTCCACCGTCGGATTGCCTCACGAACTTATAATAGTCGCCATCTACTTCGATGAACCAGCCGGTCTCTTTGGATGTGAGATGGAGACAGGCATTTACAATATCACGCGGCCCATGAAAACTGAGCCCACCGATAGGGGCCGTTCATGCTCCAACAGGGATGCCGCTGATGAATGTCGGCGTGCGACACAAAAGCACCTGTAAATCAATCTGCGCTCATCTTGTTTTATAACTGCCGACCAGCCATAAGCTGCGCCTGAAAAGAGACTTTTTAATAGCTATTGCCATATGCAGTTCCCTTCGCGGGATGCTACGTTACAAGGTCATAGTGCCAATGCTGCACTGCTTCTGGGTTTTTGTTTCTGATCCGGTCAATCAGGCTACGTTGAAATGGCTTTTCAGCGGCGTTGCCGCCGCAATTTCCGGGTTGTGGGTTGTCTTCTTGTTTTGGTTTCAACACCGAAATAAAGAAAACCCTCAATCAACTTCTAAGATAGTCTGGCTGACCGCCTTAACGACGGTTGCCATACTTTTTATCGCAGCGGGTTGGCTCTACTCGGAAGCTGAATATTTATGCCCAGACTGTGACGTGCTCAATATTGATATCAAGGCCCCTCTCAATGGAGCGGAGATGTCGACGCGCTCCACAATACGGGGAGACGCCACTCCTAACAAAGTGTGCCGGTTCGTTTATGTCTTCGTGCGCGACATGGCGTCAGGCACATTGGTTGCGACGGATGAAACTCAAACACTCAATCGCGGCGTGTGGTCAGGAATACTCGATCTAAGCCATGTCCCTCCCAAGGGGGAAGCGAGGGTTCACGTCGTACTGATTGACAAGCCGATGTATCAAATAAAAGTACCCTTAATCCAACCGACTGTTTCAGGTGCTCCATCGCAACCCATTCAACTCTGGAGGCAATAATGGCAAAGCTGACGGCGTCAGCTATCATTGCGTTTCTGTTGGTGGCGTGGCTTACCAGCTCTTATTCGCAGCCTGTAGCGAAAGTGACGATCGACAGAATCGATGAAAATAATTCGATTTCGGGGCATGTGGAGGGGCTCGATAGAACCACCGCCAAGGGGTATCGGGTCGTGGTTTATGTTCACACTGACATGTGGTACATGCACCCTTACGCAGGCCAGGGAGAGGGGAAATCCTCGTCTTCCATTTCTGACGACGGCTCGTGGTCTGTTGAAACGGTGAAACGTGACTTCCTTGCAGATCAAGTTGCCGCTGTCGTCGTTCCAGAGGGATATGACTTACCCGCGCGAACGCCCTCGCTAAAATCTATTAACGGTATCGCGATAGTCACGAAACCTCTTCGGGGGACGCCCGATTACGGGAAGTTGTAGGCTGGGACACCGCTAAATCGTCCTGCCGCCATCCACTTCGAGAACAACGCCGGTCACGAAGTCGGCCTCGTCGGATGCGAGATAGAGGCAGGCATTCGCGATGTCCCTGGGCTCCGAGAGCCGCCCCAACGGCACGCTTGCGATGAACTTGGCGCGGTTCTCCGGCGTATCGGGCAGCCCCATGAATTGCTCCAGAAGGCCCGTCGCGCCCATCACGGGAGCCACGCAATTCACGCGGATTTTCTGCGGCGCGAGTTCCACGGCCATCGAGCGCGACATCAGGTTCACCGCGCCCTTCGAGCCGTTGTACCACGTCAGGCCGGGCCTTGGACGTATCCCTGCCGTCGAGCCGATGTTGATGATCACGCCGCCGCCTTGCTCCGCCAGCACCGGCACCACAGCATGCGCCATGTGGAAGATCGACTTCACGTTTATGGCGTAGACGCGGTCGAACTCCTCCTCACTCACTTCCAGCATGGGCCGGTTCTTGTGGCTCCAGCCCGCGTTGTTCACCACGATGTCGATGCGGCCGAAAGCATCCAAGGTTTTGCGCACCGCCTTGTCGATGTCGGCGCGTTTTGTGACATCGGCGGTTATGGCAGTTGCGGCTGGGCCGATCCCGCGCGCGACCGCCGCCGCACCGTCGCCATTGATGTCGAGCACGGCGACTTTCGCGCCCTCCCGGGCAAAAACCCTGGCGATTTCGGCGCCAAAGCCCGACGCGGCGCCCGTCACGATGGCCACCTTGTTTGCGAGGCGCATCTTTCTTCCTCCCTTTGGAAATTCCCGCTGCTTATGCGGAGCGGAGTGCACCGAGAACCAGGGCGGCCGTGAACCGTTCCTTGGCTGATCCCGGATATTCCAGTTTAAGGCGGCGCAGCAGGGTGCGCTCCTCGGCGGAAGGCGAGAACCAGGGCGCGCCGCGCGCTGCGAGCCGCGCAAGCTCGAAAACCGAAGATTGAGCGTTCTTCAGCACCGTCATCGCTGGAATAAGCGCAATCTCTTCCGCGGTCAGGTCCGTCCCGAAAGGATAGGCGGGCAGCGTGCCCTCGTCTCGCGCGGGTCCTAAGGTTTTCTCGATCCATCCCGGCGTGTTGTTCTGGAACGCGCGCGGAATCTCGTAAGCTCTTCTCGATCTTCCCCGGCGCCTTGGCTTCTCGCAGAAGCTCCGCCTGGAAGCGGCTGTCGGTGATGTTGAGCATCGCCGCGATGGTGTCCCGATCCGAAAGCGCGTGGAGGCCGGCGGCTCCGTATTCAGTCACGACGATGTCGCGCAAATGCCGGGGAATGGTTGTGTGGCCATAGTTCCAGCGGATGTTCGACCGGGCGCGCCCGTTTTCCAGCCGCCAGGCGTGCAGTTGCAGGATCGACCGGCCATCCTCCAGCTCAAGCGCCTGAGCGACGAAATTATATTGGCCGCCCACGCCGCTTACGACGCGGCCATCTTCAAGCTGATCCGAGACCGCCGCACCAAGCAGCGTAGCCATCATGGCGCTGTTGATGAAGCGGGCGTGAGGCCTTTGGGCGCGCTTGAGCTCCTCATTGCCATAAAGCTGGTTGGTGAAAGAGATGCGGGTCATCCGGAAGGCGTGCCGCTCGTCTTCAGTGAGGTTGCGCAACGCCTCGTAGAACTGGTTGCAGCCGACCAGGAAGCCTGCGTGGACCAGCGCGCCCCGCTTGTATTCCTCGGGCGAAAGTTCGCCTGCATCGGCGCGCCGCTGCGTTTCGACGTCGTCAAAGACGCGGCGCTTGAGAATCCCGCAGCGATGAAGGTGCAGATAGCCTTCGACGAGAAGCTCTGTCGCGCCGTACAGGCCTTTCTCGAACGGTGCCAGTTCGGCGGGCAGGCCCGGGTGCAGCCGTCCGGCGCCAAGCGCTTCCGCGAGCTGGCGGAATTTCTCGTTCCTGGTCTGCCTCAGCACAAGCGCATGCGTCAGCGCATCG
Source organism: uncultured Alphaproteobacteria bacterium (assembly GCA_963833565.1). GTDB lineage: Bacteria > Pseudomonadota > Alphaproteobacteria > Rhizobiales > Rhodomicrobiaceae > Rhodomicrobium. Next base: position 24,331 of record CAWHYO010000004.1, on the reverse strand, counting down.
GAGAAAGCCCCAATGCCAAGCTGGATGGTGCCGCCATCCTTGATAAGCGCGGCTGTATGGATCGCTGCGGCGTAATCCTGAAGAGAAACGGCCTCTTTCGGCGGAGCGAAAAGCGGAAACTCGAAGGCTGGGCCTTCCAGGATGTGATCGAACTCCGAGGGGGGGAGTTCTGCGTCCCCTGTCATGAAGGGCATGGCGGCGTTGACCTGCCCAACGAAGGCAGTGGGCGACCCATTCCTGCGGCGTTGCTTTAACAGGGGCAAAACGTCCAAGGTGGCGTCTGTATTCGAACCCAGGCTGTAGCTCGCCGAATCCCCTTCCCCTCGTTTCGCCACCAGTTGCGCGAAGACATTCACGCCCGCATCCAGGGTAAGCCTTGCGAGGTGTGTGTAATTTACGCTCGAATAGCCCTGCTGAGCTGCAGGCGCGTTCATGAACGCGCCTGCCTGCAGGAAGAACTCATGAACTTCGATATTGCGCGGCAGAGTTCCGCGTTTCAGGGCTTCCGCATAATCGAGATAGGGATAACGGCCAAACAGTCTGTCAAACAAAGGACCGGCAAACCGGCGCTCCAGATCGGTTTTGAGCGTGGGCTTCACGAAACTCAGGCCCGTAAAGATCTTGAGCGATATGGATTTATCCTCAACGGCCCTCCGGTAAAGGGCATTTATAAAATGGTTTGGCTTGCCGATCGCGATGGGCATCGCGAGTGCGATATTGCGCCCAACCTGCGACAGCACCGCTTCGACGCACGCTTCGGCGTCGTTGTGAATAAGGGGGGGCATGGAGATGCAGTCCGACGGAAAAGAAAGAAATCCGATAATCAACAATAACAGTAAAGGTCCAGTTTCGTTCCGCCTAAAAGGCTAATCTTGAACGAAACAAAACCGAAACCGGTTGCGACGCACGTCTTCTAAACGACGCGACTGCGCCGGGGCGCCGACCATAGCGACGCCCGCGTCCGGATGCCTCGCCCATCTTGCCATCTTGGACGGCGCTCACCGCGCGCCTGAAGGTAAATCGTTCGTCGCCGCGCCTAAGTCTTAATACAAACGTGGTTAACAGACGCTCGGCCGATTTATTTCCCGCCGCATGTATATTTAAAAAACGTCAACCCGGGGCGAGACGAAGCCGCCTCGCGCCTTCGGCCAGCCGGGGAGCGGCGGAGCTAACTCTCGGGAAAAGAATGGCTTTCTGTCTTCAGCCGGACCCCATTAAGTAGAATTTAATGCGGGAATTTTCTCCTTAACTGGACGCGCTGAAGTCCGTTAAATATGTTTCGACTTTCGGCTGTTAACCAGATCCGCACCCGCAACGAGCGCGGCGTGCGCTCCGGGACGCCGTTTGTCTCGATATTTACACTTTAATATCAATGACTTGGTTGCGTTAACCTCTCGGCAACGCGCTTTTTCTTAAGATCTACCGTGTTTGGGATCAAGCGGTTTGAGCGTGCTTCCAGGGCTGGTTATTTCTAAGCATTGCGCTCAGCTTTCGCATGACGGCGGTGACGATGACCTTGAAGGGCTTTCCGTTGCGGGTCAGCCTTTCGGCAAAACCGCGGAAGACGGTATGAGACCGGATTGCGGACAAAACGGCCATGTAGAGGCATTTGCGGATTTGGCTGCGTCCGCCAAGGATCCGTCTTTTTCCGCGCTCCTTGCCGCTATCGCGATCGTAAGGGGCAGCCCGGCAATGGGATGGAGAGCGGCTCTCGCCGCTCTCTGGTTGTTTCTGGGCTACAAGCTGTCGCCGAAGTCCGCGCGGAACTTCGCGACGAGTTTTTCCTGCCAATCGGATACGGGCTTGAGCAACCCGTAGAAGAAGCGCAGGATCTCCGGCTCCTCGACGAAGACGAGGCCGCCGACCAGCTTGCGGTTCTGGTACAGCCAGTCGATGCGGTCGATGGCGTAGTTGACTTGCGAGAGCGTGAACACGCGCCGTGGCATCGCGAGACGCAACAACTCCATGGCGGAGAATACTTCGCTGCCGTCCGGATTGCGTTGCTCGGAAAGCGTGCCGCGCTCCATGCCGCGAACGCCGCCCGCGATGTACATGGCGGACGCCAGCGCGCCCGCGATGTATTGCGATGGCGGGACATGATCGAGGAAGCGTTTCGCGTCGATATGGCAGCCAAGGCCGCCCGCGGGGGTAATCACGGGGATGCCGCGTTTGACCAGCTCATTCACCATGTACTCGATGAATTGCGGGCCCTGGTTGATCATGTCCTCGTCCATGGTCTCTTCGAGACCGACGGTCAGCGCCTCGATCTCGCGCACCGACATGCCGCCATAGGTGAGGAAGCCTTCGTACAGCGGGACGAGGCCGCGCATCCGGCGATAGAGCTCCTCGCTCCGCATGCACATCGCGCCGCCGCGCACGCAGCCGAGCTTGCGGGCCGAGAAATAGATGATGTCGCAAAGGTCTGCGGTGCGCCGCGTGATCTCGCGAATGCTGAGGTTCTTGCAGCTCTCTTCGCGGGTCTTGTTGAAGTAGAGATTGTCCGCGAGAAGGCTCGCATCCAGCACCAGGATGAGGCCGTACTTGTCGCAGACTTTGCGGATTTCGCCGAGGTTCGCAAGCGAAACCGGCTGGCCGCCGATGAGGTTTGTGCCGGACTCCACGCGCACGAAGGCGATCTTGTCCGCGCCCTCTTTCTTGACGAGCGCTTCGAGCTTGGCGATGTCCATATCGCCCTTGAACGGAAGGTCGCTCGTGACCTGCAGTCCTTCGTCTTTCACGTACTCTTCGACCACGCCGCCGTTCAGCGTGATATGCGCCTTCGTGGTCGTGAAGTGGTAATTCATCGGCACGATCTTGCCGGGCTTTACGAAAGTTTGCGCAAGGATGTTCTCGCAGGCTCGCCCTTGGTGCGCCGGCAGGATCCAGTGCATGCCGAACAATTCGCGCAGCTTGGCTTCAAGCTTCGTATAGGTCGCGCTGCCGGCGTAGCTGTCGTCGGCGACCATCATGGAGGCGAGTTGCTGATCGCTCATGGCGTTCACGCCGCTGTCAGTCAGCATGTCCATGAACACGTCGGCATTCTGCAGTAGGAACGTGTTGTTGCCGGCCTCATTCACAGCCTTGAGCCGGTATTCGATGGGCGGCAAGGTGAGCTTTTGAACGATGCGCACCTTGTGCATTTCGAGCGGAAGATTGCCGCCACTGAAGAACTTGATAGTCGCCACCGCGAGCCTCTTTAGTAAACCATTCGTTAAGCAGGCTGGAGGGTAGCAACCTTTGGCTGGGCAATCCCTGCGAAAATAGGACGCGGGCTTGCGTCTATTTACCGCGCGACGAATGACTGAGAACGCCTCCTAAGCGCTCAGTCCTTGCACTTCGATGCCAATTCTCCTCGGCGCGGGGCGCGTCAAGTTCGCTCCGTCAGACGAGCGAGCTTCGCCACGCGGTTTTCACGCCAGACGATGAAAAGGCTTGAGGCGACGATAATGCTGGCTCCGATCCAGACCGGCGGGCTGGGCCAATCGCCCCAGATAAACCAGCCATAGGTCGTCGCCCAGACGATGCCCGTGTAATTGAAGATCGTGACCAGCGCGACCGGCGTATATTTGAAAGCCATCGAAAGGAAGATTTGAGCGAAGGCTCCTGATATGCCCGCGCCAATGAAGAAGGGAACTTCGTTCAGCTGCGGGATCGTTGCGACGAAGGGCATCGCAACGCCCGTCATCGCTGTCCCGATGACGAGAAAGTAGAAGGTGACCGTCTCTGGGCGCTCGGTGCGTCCGAGAACGCGCAGTATAGTGCCAAGCGATGCGTGCATGAGCGCCGCCGATAGCGCAAACGTTACGCCGGTCATATTCACAGCGCCTGTCGGGCGAACGATCACGAGCATCCCAAGGAAGCCGATCAGAACCGCGCTCCATCGGTGCGCCCCAACGCGCTCCTTCAGGAACAGCCAGCCCATTACGGGCAGGAAAAGCGACGACATGAAGAACAGGGCTTGTGCATCGGCCATGGGGAGAAAATTGAATGCCCGGAAGGTCGCGACGAGGCTGATGGTGCCGATCACCGAGCGCAGCACGATGGCGTCCGGGCGGCTGTTGATCTTGAGCAAGTCGCGCCGTCCGAGCAGGAAAATCCAGACCGCGAATGGAAGGACCGCAATCGCGTTGCGGTAGAACGCTACCTCGATAACGGAATGAGTGGGGCTCAGGAGTTTTGCGAACACGTTCATGGTGTTCAGCATGAAGAATGAGGCCACAGAGGCCGCCATTCCGAGCGCGATCCGGTCGCGGTGGACAGGTGCTTTTGGGGGCGCGGCTTCGCTCACGTCCGGCTTATCGGCTTTCAATTGCATGGCTACGCTTTACATGAATGCAGCAACACCTGCTCAACCCAGCTCTCTCCTACTACGGGAGGGGGAGTAGCTTGCTTTTGCGACAGCGCCCTGAGGGGGAAGTTAGCTCATGAACTCGCCCAGATGGCCCCACCAAATCAGCGCACGCGGCGCAGGGCGGCGGCGAGGGCATCCACGATTTGATGGATCTGCATTTCCTCCACGATCAGCGGCGGCGACAGAGCGATGATGTCGCCCGCCTGCCGGACCAGAACGCCGTTTTCAAAGCAGTCCATGAAAACATCGTAGGCGCGCGTGCCGGGTTCATTCGGCCTCGGCTGAAGCTCGATGCCAGCGACGAGCCCGAGATTGCGAATGTCGATGACATGCGGGCTGCCGCGCAGCGTGTGCACCGCCTCCTCCCAGACCGGCGCGAGCGTCGCTGCTCGCTCGAACAAGCCTTCACGCTGATAAATATCGAGCGTCGCGAGCCCGGCGGCGCAGGCCACCGGATGGCCCGAATAGGTGTAGCCGTGGAACAGCTCGATGATGTGCTCGGGGCCGGTCATCAGCGCGTCGTGGATGCCGCGTTTCGCCAAAACCGCGCCCATCGGGATAGCGCCGTTCGTGAGCCCCTTCGCGACGGTCATCATATCGGGCGTCACGCCGAAAAACTGCGCTGCGAACGGCGTTCCCAGGCGGCCAAAACCCGTGATGACTTCATCGAAGATGAGCAGCAGACCGTGGCGGTCGCAAATGGCGCGGAGCTTCTCAAGATAGCCTTTGGGAGGAAGGAGCACGCCCGCCGACCCGGACATGGGCTCGACGATAACGGCGGCGATGGTGTCTGCGCCATGCAGGCCGATCAATCGTTCCAGGTGATCGGCCAGCTCAGCGCCGTGCGCCGGCAGCCCCTTGCTGAAGGCGTTGTGAGCGATGTCGACCGTGTGCGGCAGGTGATCCACATCGGGAAGCATGGCCCCGAAGGCGCGGCGATTGTTCATGATGCCGCCGACCGACATGCCCCCGAAGCCCGCGCCGTGATAGGCGCGCTCGCGTCCGATGAAGCGCGTGCGGTGGCCTTCGCCTCGTGCGCGATGGTAAGCGAGGGCGATTTTCAGCGCCGTGTCCACGGCTTCCGAGCCCGAGTTTACGAAAAACACCCGGTCGAGGCCTTGCGGCGTGATCCGCGCGAGCCGCGCTGCCAGCTCGAACGCACCCGGATGGCCTATCTGGAACGCTGTGGCATAATCAAGGGTTTGAAGCTGCCGCTCCACAGCCTGCGCGATTTCCCTCCGGCCATGGCCGGCGTTCACGCACCAAAGCCCGGCAACGCCGTCGAGGATTTTGCGGCCTTCCGCGCTCGTGTAATGCATGCCCTCGGCGGAAACCAGAATGCGCGGATGAGCCTTGAATTGCCGGTTCGCCGTGAACGGCATCCAATAGGCGGAAAGGCCGAGCTCGTTCGGAAGGGCAGTCTTGGTCTGGCTCATTGCGTCAACCTCTCCGGGTAGGGGTTTGAACTTCGATGGGTTCCATCACAACATGATTGCACAGAAAGGAAAGTTGGCATGAAGACGAACGACGCCAAGGTTGCGATCATCACTGGCGCGGGTCACGGCATCGGCAAGGCGTGCGCCGGGGAGCTTATGGCGCGCGGGTGGAGCTGCGTGTGCGCGGATGTGGACTGGGCTCGCGCCAAAGCGGCGGAAATTCAGGGCCACGCCGTCGCCTGCGATGTCTCGAAAGAAGCGGATGTGAAGTCGTCTTGATCGACGAGACAGCAAGCACCTTCGGCAGGATCGATGCCATCGTCTCCAACGCAGGCATCATGCACCGCAAGCCGCTCTCCGAAACGACGCTGGAGGACTGGAACACCGTTATTGCCACCAATCTAACGGCGGCCTTCCTCCTCGCGAAGTTCGGCGAGCATCATTTGCGGCGCGCCAAGGGCGGCATGGTGCTGATCGCATCGACGCGGGCGCATATGTCCGAGCGGGACACCTTCGCCTACTCGGCCAGCAAGGGCGGCCTCGTCGCGCTCACCCATTCGCTGGCCATCACGCTCGGGCCGGACGTGCGCGTAAACTGCATCTCGCCTGGATGGATCAACGTGGATGAAAACGCGAAACTCTCGGGCGAGGATCACGCGCAGCATCCGGTAGGCCGCGTCGGGGCGCCTTCTGACATCGCCGCCGCCGTCGCATTTCTCCTTTCGGGCGCAGCAGGTTTCATGACAGGCGCGGAGCTTATCATCGATGGCGGTATGACCCGGAAGATGATTTACACGGAATAGGAGAGGCTGTGCAGATCGATCTCAACGCAGATATGGGCGAAGGCTACGGCGCTTATCGCATCGGGCGAGACGAGGAGTTACTCCATATCGTGACCTCGGCCAACGTCGCCTGCGGCTTCCATGGCGGCGACGCGACGATCATGCACAAGCTCGCGGCTCTGGCGAAAAAGCATGGCGTCGGCCTTGGCGCGCATCCAGGCTTCGACGATCTGTGGGGCTTCGGGAGGCGAGCCGTCCACATGAACGCGCGCGACCTGGAATATATGGTCGCCTACCAGATCGGCGCACTCCAGGCTTTGGCTGCCTATTCGGACGAACCGCTTCGCCACGTGAAGCCGCATGGCGCGCTCTACAACATGGCCGCCAAAGACGAGGGCTATGCCCGCGCCATCGCCCGAGCTGCGAAAACCATCAACGCGAGGCTGATCTATGTCGGTCTGCCCGGCTCGGAGATGGAGAAGGCGGCGGACAAGGAAGGGCTCGCCTTTGCGCGCGAAGGATTTTGCGATCGCCTCTATCGAGACGACGGGTCTCTGACGCCGCGCTCAGAAAAAGGAGCCGTGATCGACGACCCTGAGGCCGCGGCAAAACAGGCGCTTCTCCTTGCCCGCGAAGGCGAGGTAGTGACGGGAACCGGCGGAAGGATCAAGCTTCAGGTTGATACGCTGTGCATTCACGGTGACGAGCCCGGAGCGGTTGCCGTTGCCGCCTCGGTCCGCCGCGCCCTCGAAGGCGCCGGGATTGAACTGCGTCCCTTGCCGGTAACGGACATTCAGCGGAGTTAAGCGGCCTATTCGTAATAAAGCATCCAATCGTCTAGCCGCTCGCGATCCAACAGTTGCTCCCTTGTTACAGGCCTTAAGCGTGAATTTTCGTCTACATATCTCACACTTCCGTAAACATTTAAAAGCTTATCGAGCAGACGCTTACTATCGTATCCCCTATGACAATTGAATTCGATCAACAGCTTCGGATGAAATCTTTTTAGCGTTTCTTCCATTCCAGCCAAGATCTCAAGTTCGCTCCCCTCTGCGTCAATCTTCACAAAATCAAGCTTCCGCTCATTAGCGAGTAACGCATCAACCGAGCTGCATGCAACGTTTTCGATGTGAGCATCGACACCAGCCGGAACCTGATAGTCACTGCCAACAACACATGCGTTCTTAGGCTCGCCAGCTGGAATATAAAAGGCGACACTACTGCTTTGCTTGCGCCCGAGCGCTAAGGCGTGAACTTTAGAACGCGACCCGAAGCCATTGACTGATAAAGTTTTTCTTAGCTTCCGAACAACCTCAACATTCGGCTCGACCGAATGACAAAAGCCCTTTTGTCCCACAAGAGCGCTGAGCAATATTGAATAATAGCCAAAATTGGCTCCTACATCCAAAGTGTAATCACCCTGTTTTACGATACCGGCAATGAAACGCGTAATTCCAAATTCCCAAAATCCGTCCATGATAAGGTGAGTAGCAAATCCTACATCCCTCGAATCCAAGAAGATGTTGTAGTGACAGAGGCAGCGGGCCAAAATCTCGTGATCGCCGAGATACTGGGCTTTGCAACATTCGCGAATCATATTTTCGTCAGGGAATCTCCGCTTTTTCAACATCCTGTGTAGTGCTAATGTCGCACTGTTCATCATTTTGCCTCTCCAATCACCTTTCGATCCATTGAAGGTGGATGAGCTGGTTTAAGCAGCTCGTCTATTATGCGGAAAGCAAGCGTCTCTATTAGCCTCCGCCTAAATGTCTTAGCCTTAGCCGGAACGGTTACCCAAATTACTCATAGGGCAGATCACACGAGAGTAAATAGCTTCTTTTGTTTTCAGCTATAGCTTAAGCAGGTCGCAGCCTCGTTTACGATGGACGCCAGGCGGGAACGGCAGTTCGACATGCCCCGAACCGCTCACTCCTTCGGGCTCAATAATGTTGACGCCAAGCCCCCGCGCCGCCGGGAAAGTTTTACTCACCTTGATACCAGTCGAAGGAAGCGGGTTCGTTTTTCACTGCTCTGACGAGGTTTGTCCAGGTTCGGCAGTCAACCATAATCCAGCCAGCCGAAGGAGGAAGAGAGCCATTGACTGGCGGGCATCGGCGCGAGAGAGCCAGCTTTTTCGCCTGGCGAGAAAAGTCTTCGCTCCTGTCCGCCCAATTTTGCCAGCGCTCCCACCGAATCAGGCCGATGCCTTTTGCGAGAAAAAATCGCTCCAGATGGTCGCTGTTCTCGACGTCTTGTCCACCGAAATGCTCTGAAATTACGGTGTCGAGTGCGTGCGATGCCCCTTGTCGGCCATTCACCAAAAAAGGCCAGTCCACCTGTAGTCGCCGCCATCTGGTCAGGCTTCTTGAAAAGAATATTGAACAGTCATTCCGGTGGCGAGCTTTTTGCAACCTGACAATGGATTGCGTCCACTCTTCGCCTAGTGTTGTCGTGAAAATCAACCAGCCAGACTTCAATGTGTCCTCGTCGCCCCAACAGCGCGGCCCGACAAACCATTGCACGCCGTCGCCCCCATCTTCAGTCATTGTAAAAGCCACCGAAGCCTCGTCTATCTCGGCAATTTGCCCCCCGTCGCCTTTGCCCTGATCGAAGACACCGAAGGTACGCCCCCCCGTTCCAAAATCGAAGGTGTGAACGGCAATCGGGTGACCTGCCCGGAATGTGAGGTAAGCGTCGCTCCGCTGGTAACCGGACGGACTGCTGACGGCATCCTCCAGCCCGGGCCAATCGTGACGATGCGTTTTCATCCTGTCTTCCCGGCGGCGAAGCCGGGGATGAGAACATTTTGCGCCGATGACCCTGAGTTCAACCTCCTCTCCATCGGGGCAAATAGTTTCGACGAGGTAGGACAGCATTTCGTCGCGCGTAATTTCAGATGCTTCAGCTTTTTCGCAACCGCAGGCGACGCTCTGGGCGAGAGCGGTTGCGAAGAGAAACTTGATCGTGGCCGACCTCAAGCGCATCATGAAAACTTCCTGGCAAGAAGACCTGATAAGCGGCCCTGTTCTTGGGGGCTCCCGCTCAGACACTGAGCCGGTCAAGTGTTCTCTTATTGGCCCCCGGCAGCTCATCAGAAAAGTAGATGTGGAAAATTGAAAGGCGTGCCTCGAATAATAGGCTGGCGCCGGCGCGAACTGCGGCTCCCCCTTGAGAGCCTCCAAGTACGATGATAGGGGGGAGCGCACAGCTTGCCACACAAGCGTCTCGACCGTCCAAGCGGCAGCGAGGAAGAAGCTAGGCGAGCAGGCCGAAATGATGGCTGCCCTTAGGAAGAGACGTTCCGGCGTCGCCATAGCCCATCCGGCACGCCGACTAAGGGCCGGGAGATCCAAGGTAGCCCAAGTCAGGACATCTGCTTTAGCTGTGGGTCACAAGCGCGCCTTCCGTCAGCGGTTGAACCTCCACCTTGGGCTCAGCCTTGGCAGCGCCTCCGAAGCTTTCCATCACTTGTGCGCCGAAGGCTGCGTGAAACTTTCTCACGAACTCCGGCTCTTCGCTGGAGTTCGAAGGCGAACGCACGCCAAGCGCCTCGCGGACATGATGATCGTGCAAGTGCTTGAAGCGCACGGGATAGGCTCGGGGCCACGCGCCGAAAGTAATGACGAGACCGTCGCCCTGGATGTAGTCCTTGTCGGAATCCTCGATCGTCATCCGGGTGTAGCCTTCTGAGGAATTGCTCGCCTGCCAGATGAATTCGATATTGGCGTCCTTCTCGGACGGGAAAAAGACATGGCCCGATTTGAAATTGGTCAGTTCCCGCCCGGCAAGATCGTAGGTGCGTCCAGCGACTTCATATCGCCGCCGCTTCGGATTGTAGAAGATATCGACGAAAGAATAGCGCACTTCCCCCTGCCGCCACAGCGCCTGGAGATAGCGTCCCGCATAGCGTTCCTCGGGCATCATCCTTCGCCGGATTCGGGGCGAGCGATAGGCCAGGCTCTTCCAATGAATGATCAGCCATGTTGCAAAGATGCTGAATGCGATCAGGAACAGGAGACGGAAGGCCTGCTCGCTGTGAAGACGCCGGTCCACGACCCAGCTCATGATCCAGATGAGAGCGCCCGCGATGACTTCGAACATGCGTACCCCAAGTTTGGCCGGATTTTCGTAATTTTACACGGCGGTGCAAGACATAATTTCCCTTGAGTGCTCATTTGCCCACGGAGGCAAGCGGCCCAGCCAGAGCAGCGCGGGTTCGATTTACCAAAGCTTAAAGCGCTTTCTCATATCAGCGCCGCAGTGTTGAATTGAGAACAGGAGATAGCTTGTGGGCTTTCAAAACGAAGCTTCGGGAGCGGCGGCCGGCAGGCGCTGCAAAGCTCTGGTTCACCTTCTCGGTATCGGAGATGCGGAAGCGAGCGACACCAGCATCAAGGGACGCCTCGTGATCATCGCGAAGCTCAAGGCCGCCAAGCGCGCCGAAATAGCACGAGGACAGACGGGCTCTTGGCTTTACGATGTCAATCGCCACTTGAGCATCTGCGCGAGCCTTCGAAAGGAATACGAGGCGCTCGAGGAGGTCCTCGATGGCGGCAAACCAGCGGCGCCACGTCAAAAGAAACGCGCAAATAACGTCGTCGAGCTGCGTCCGTGAAAAAGGCGACGGTGACCGACAGGGAGCTGATGCTTGCAATCGAATTCGATGGCCGCAGCGCCTCAGAGCTTCGCACGCGCACGGAGCGCGCACTCATCGCGGAGGGAAACCTGAAGCGTGTCAAGGCACAGATGATGAAAACTTTCAGCGGCTTGCCGATCACAGCCCAGGAGCGCGAAGCTTACGCGAGCGAAGCCTCCGCGATGGAGGAGGAGGCGAAGGCCGCGGCCGCGCTTGAAGAGATCAAGGCAGCACGCGCCCACGCCCGGCTCACAATCGACGTCTGGCGTACGCTCGAAGCCTCCCACCGCGTTGTGTCGACCTACCCTTAACCCCTCAGCTAGGCCGCAGGTGGGGACCACCTCTCCCGCATGGTGACAAGCTCCTCGGCGAGCGTAGGGTGCAGCGCGATGGTCGAGTCGAAATCGACTTTGCGCGCGCCCATCCTCACCGCGATGGCCAGCGCCTGGATGATCTCGGCGGCGTCCGGCCCCAGAATATGCGCGCCGATCACCTTATCGGTCTCCGCATCGACGACAAGCTTCATAAGCACGCGCTCGGGCCGTCCCGTAAGCGTATTTTTCAGCGGCCGGAAGCTCGTCTTGTAGATGTCCACCTCCCTGAACATCTCGCGAGCGCCTTCCTCGGTGTAGCCGACGGTACCGATTTCCGGCTGGGAGAACACCGCTGTCGGCAGATAGGCGAGATCGACAGGGTTTGGGTTGTTTTTGTAGACGCCCTCGATGAAGGCGATGCCGTCCCGAATGGCGACCGGCGTCAGGTTTACGCGATCGGTCACGTCGCCGACGGCATAAATGCTTGGCACCGAGCTTTGGTAATAGTCGTTGACCATGATGCGGCCGTTCCAGCCGCATTGTACGCCAAGCTTCTGCAAGCCGAGGCCGACCGTGTTCGGGCGGCGGCCGGTTGCGAACATTACGGTATCGCAGGTAATGCGTGCGCCGCGGTTCGTGACCACCATCAAACCATCCCGCGTTTTCTCGATGGCGAGCGGCTCTGTATGGAGCGTGATCGCGATCCCCTGCCCCTTCATGATGTCCGTCAGTCGCTCACGCAAATCGTGGTCGAAGCCGCGTAGAATTTCGCCTCCGCGATAGAGCAACTCGACGTCCACGCCAAGCCCGTGAAAGATCCCTGCAAACTCGATCGCGATATAGCCGGCGCCGACAATCACGATCTTCTTCGGCAGTTCCCCGAGATGGAATGCTTCGTTGGACGTAATGGCGAGTTCCCGGCCAGGGATCTCAGGAATGAAAGGATGTCCGCCTGTCGCGATCAGAATGCGCTCGGCGGTAACGGTGCGATTTTCGCTGACGATCTTGATCGTGTGCGGGTCCACAACTTCGGCGCGGCTCTGAATGACGGTCCCGCCCGCGGCCTCGACTCCATTGCTATAGACCTTGCTGATGCGCGCGATCTCCGCGTCCTTGTTGGCAATTAGCGTTTTCCAGTCGAAGCGCTTCTCGCCCACGGTCCATCCGTAGGCGCGCGCGTCGTCGATGGCATGGCCGAACTCGCTCGCATAGACGAACAGCTTCTTCGGCACACAGCCGCGAACAACGCAGGTGCCGCCGAAACGGTATTCTTCGGCGATCGCCGTGCGTACGCCGAGACCCGCAGCGAGACGGGCGGAACGGACGCCGCCCGAGCCTCCGCCGATGACAAAAAGGTCGTAATCGTATTTCGGCATTGTTTCCTTTTGGAGGGGCCTGTCATGATCACCATCAGGGCAGAACGCCCGGGGATCGCATGCCGATGGAAGATATATTCGCAATTCCGGGAAGGCGGAATAGGGATATGGTTCATGATCCGCCTGTGCGGAACTGTCTAAAAGCCTTTCACCAATTGCAAGAGCGCTTCGTACCGTTCGAAGTTCACGAGATCCAGTCGTTGCGTGGTCTCGTCTGGCGCTTGTATGGAAAGAGCCGCCTTGATCGCGACAGTATCGGTCAGCGTACGCTTGGTCCTGCAAAGAGTGCTTGCGCGAAAAAAGTCCTTGTGCACCCGCACTGAGATGACGGCTTTCTGCGCCAAAAAGGAGGCTTGGCGTGACCGCATAAGCCGTGGCGATAGAGAGTTCCAAAAGGCTGCTATGTTCCCAGCCACCTGAGACGCGGGTTATGCTTGGCTCGTAATCGCCATTGAATGCCAGGAAGAGCTTCCTGGTGATAGCATCGCATCGAGCGGAATTCCATCGACGCAGCGGTAGGTCTCCTCGGTAGCTCCGGATATATCGTTCTACACGAAGCCACTGCGGGGTAAAGGACAGGAGACGCCGGGCGAAGTCTCGGTCCGCTCCACTGGATGCCATCGGAACTCGCTTGAGATGCCTGCAAAATCGAATGCGTTGCGGTCGGCGAAACCGGGGACATCATGAATATCGTGATAGTCGAATAGTCCCGCCGGGCGAAACCCTGAAAGTGTCGGTGATAACGTATCGGTACGGTCTCGTTCTCGATGGCAACGATAACTGCCGGATTTGCCGAAAAGGGCCTCAGTGGTGCTCTCCAGCTCTTTTTCGCCCTTCTCGCCGATGTTCGTTCCTTCGGTGAAACCGAAGATATGTTCGGTATCGAATTCCTCTTACGCGTCCGGCTGCCTCTTCAGCGCCTGGACCGAGCCCCAAAATGGCTATAGCAAGCGAAACCGCCAGCAGCGTAGGAACAAAAAGGTCGGTGTCTTTTCATGGTGCGGCGGAACCCGGTTCTCCCGAGCGTTAGCCGCGCTGATTCTTGCACCGGCATAAGCAGTACACGCTGCTTGCACCTGAATGATCCCGCTGCAGAAAATGTGCCGAACTTTTATAATGCGCCGCTGCCGCTTACATTGGGACATCGCGCAACTGCAGATCATCAAGCGATTGCTCAAGCCCCTGGCGCGTTTCGGGAGAGATTTTCTCTTTCAGCTTTTCGGTCCACCTGTCGATCAGGGCCGACCATTCCGCCTTCGCCTTATCCCGCTCCTCCGCGCTTCGAAGCTTGGATTTCTCGTCGAGTTCCTTGAATGCTTTTTGTGCTTCGAGAATATCCTCCTTCGTGTAGGCCGTGGCCGACTTGACCGCATCACGAAACAGATCGAACGCCTTCGCGAAGGCGGGTGAGTGCAGATATCTGTTCAAAGTTTCAAGCTGCTCGTCGGTCAGGGCCGCCGCAATCACCGAAGGCGCAACCCCGATCACGACCGCCTTCTGCAAATTATACATGAACGCGTACTGCTCGACGTCGTGGCGCAACTTCTCTCGATCCTCCGGGGATGCCGGAATGGTTTCGGCATAGACATCGCGCGCGAAGCACTCCGCGTCGGCCACCATCTCGTCCAGATGGGACATCCGCATGAGGTCGTTCATGATGGCTTGCGCCTTCAAGACCTTCCGGGCGGAGGGAACCGGCTTCGAGCCGTTATTATTGTTGCCCGGCATAACCTGAGAAATGTCGAGCTGCAGGCCGTTAGCCCACGCGGAAAATTCCGCAAACGTCCGGCTGTCCTCGTAAGAGAAGCCGGTCATGAGCTTCGACATCGCGTAGGCCGCATCCAGCGTCTTGCGCGTAGCGGGCAGATCGAAAATGCGGCGGGCGTCAGCGAGTTCGGACGAATTGGCGGCCTTGGCTATCTGATCCGCAAAGTCCGAGATCATGGCGCTGCGGTACTCGGAAAGAGCCACGTCAAGCTCGTCGCCCGCCTTCCTCAGATAGTCCATGAAGGTGAGCATCTTCGCCAGCGCCGAAGCAGTTGCGACGTCGGCTTCAGGGGCTCCGGGGTAATCACCTTGCACCATCCCGCGCATAACCGGGATGTAAACATCGCGAAGGGTGCGCCTGAGGCTGTCGAAGATCTCAGCGGCGTGGCTGAGCTGGAGAGCCTCCTCGATCAGATTTTGCGCGACCCGTTTCGCCTGAGGATCGACAGCGGCCTGCTCCTGAGGCGCCTTGTCCTGCGCAAGACCAACGCCAGCGAAGCCGGCTGCAAGCGCAACCAGCAGACCGAAGATGAATACTTTGAAGCGCATGCCGTTGCTCCCGTGATCGCGGTCGCACTCGGTCGGCAGCGACCTCCATCTAGTCTTCGTCGTCGCGCTCAGCCTGGAGATGCTTCACGCCCTCGGGACCGGCGAGGAACACGTCATCGGCTATGCCGAGGAAGAGTCCATGTTCTACCACTCCCGGAACGATATCGAGCAGATCCGCCAAGGTTTCCACATCGGTGATTGCACTGAAAGCGCAATCGGCGATCAGATGCCCGCCATCCGTGCGATATAACTCGCCGGAGCTTGTGCGACGCAGTTTGACTTCACCCCGGCACCCTGCGTCATCGCCAGCCGTTTCGATCATGGCGAGCGTAGCCGCCAGGC
The DNA here is from genome assembly GCA_963833565.1 of uncultured Alphaproteobacteria bacterium. Taxonomy (GTDB): domain Bacteria; phylum Pseudomonadota; class Alphaproteobacteria; order Rhizobiales; family Rhodomicrobiaceae; genus Rhodomicrobium. Next base: position 8,778 of record CAWHYO010000004.1, on the reverse strand, counting down.
CGAAATCGACGATCTCGACCGGCAACGGGAATGCGCCAAGCTGCCGGACCAGCTTCGAGTTGTCCGCAATGATGCAGACGTGGTCGGAAGCCATGGCGACGATTTTTTCGCGCAGGAGAGCGCCACCGCCGCCTTTCAGCAAATTCAATCGATGATCGATCTCGTCCGCGCCATCCACCGTGAGGTCCACGTCTGTGATGGTGTTGAAATCGGCGATCTTGATTCCGCGTTGCTCCGCGAACTGGCGCGTCTGTTCCGAGGTCGCGACGCAGGTGAGGTCGATGTTCTCTTCCTTGATGCGCTCGGCCAAAAGGTCGACGAAGGCAAGCGCCGTCGAACCTGAGCCAAGCCCAAGGACCATGTCCGGTTCGACAAGTTGGAGCGCCTGCTCCGCTGCCTGCCGCTTATATGCCTGTGTTTCTTGCGTCAATCCGAAAGCCCCCCTAGGAACATGTACTTCATTTCGAGAAATTCCTCCACGCCGTGCCGCGAGCCCTCGCGCCCAAGGCCCGATTCCTTCACGCCGCCGAAAGGTGCAACCTCTGTTGAGATAATCCCGTCGTTCACGCCGACAATGCCAAATTCCAGGCGCTCCGTCACGCGGAAGACGCGCGCTACATCGCGCGAATAGAAATAGGCTGCAAGCCCGTAGGGGGTTGCGTTCGCAAAGTGGATGGCTTCATCCTCGTGAGCGAAGCGGAAGAGCGGCGCGACCGGCCCGAACGTCTCCTCGGTGGCAAGGCGCATCCCGGCATCGGCATCGATCAAAACCGTAGGCTCGAAGAAGGTGCGGCCCAGCGCGTGGCGTTTCCCGCCGACGACGGCCTTCGCGCCTTTCGACAGCGCGTCCGCGACATGCGCCTCAACCTTGGCAAGGCCGGCTTCATTGATGAGCGGTCCCTGAACTACGCCTTCGTCCGCGCCCGGCCCGACCTTCATCTTCGAAACGCGGTCGGCCAGCTTCTCCGCGAAGGCTTCATAAACGCCGTCCTGAACCAGGATGCGATTGGCGCAGACGCATGTCTGGCCCATGTTGCGGAATTTGGAGGCGATGGCGCCTTCGACGGCCTTATCGAGGTCCGCATCGTCGAAGACGATGAACGGCGCGTTGCCGCCAAGCTCGAGCGAGACCTTCTTCACGGTTGCCGCGCTCTGCTGCATCAAAAGCTTGCCGACACGCGTCGAACCCGTGAAGGTGATGGCCCTCACAAGCGGGTTCGATGTAAGCTCCTTCCCGATGGCCTCTGCATCGCCAGTGACGATGTTCAGGACACCGGGCGGGAAGCCCGCCCGAATCGCAAGCTCGCCCAGGGCCAACGCCGTCAGCGGCGTATCAGGAGCAGGCTTCACGACCACCGTGCAGCCGACAGCGAGCGCGGGCGAAACTTTGCGCGTAATCATCGCGAAAGGGAAATTCCAGGGCGTGATCGCGCCGACAACGCCCACGGGCTGTTTATGGACGATGATGCGTCCGCCCTTCCTATGGGTCGGGATCGTTTCGCCGTAAATGCGCTTCGCTTCCTCAGCAAAGAATTCCACGAAGGACGCGCCGTAGGACACCTCGCCACGCGAACTCGGCCAGCGGCTTTCCCTGCTCCGCCGTCATTATCTGGGCAATCTCCTCGGTATGGGCGAGTTGCAGCTCATACCAGCGTCTGAGGATCGCAGCCCGCTCCTTGGCGAGAAGACTATTCCAGCCGGGAAATGCCCGGTGCGCGGAATCGATGGCCTTTCGCGTCTCCAGCCCGCCAAAATTGGGAACGCTGGCAATGGTAGCCCCCGTTGCCGGATTGATCACGGCCAACGACGACTTGCCCTCCCACTGACCGTCGATCAAACAATGCTGACGAATCAAGGACCGAGAGGTCTGCTCCATTGTGGGCTCTATCCTTATCTTGGCGAGGGCCGCATCATGCCGCGATGCAGGTCAAACTACAAGCGCGGCCGGATTGCATCAGCCTTCCTCAAATAGCACAAACTGTTTAAAAATAAATCTCAATTCAAAGATGAGTTTTGCATACAAAAACAACTTCAGATCAAGCTGACGTAACCGGCCTATTGAGAGCGCTCAACACCGTAAATAAGGTTGGAGCCCCGCCATGACGAGCGTTTTATCGCCGGTTTTGCAACAAACCACTGATGCACACAATCCCGATAGCTGCATAGCCTCTTCTATGCCGAAGCATGATGCCCTGAAGTATCTTGCGGACATGCTCAGAGAACTAAGCGCGATTGTCGCCTGGGCCAAGCTCGAAGATGCAACAAAGCACATTGACGCCGCACTTCGGGAGGTCGAAACCAGAAAGGCGGCAGGCTGCTAAAGAAGCAGGAAGTGCATCCTTCGGAAAGCTCAGGACGAGGTCGAGTGTTTTCAGCGAGTGATTCTTACTGATGAGCCTGTCGAATGGGCCATACAGCGTATTCAGCATCCTGCCAGCTGTAGCGCGCGGATTGGAAGCATGTCGCCGGCGAGACAAAAGCTATCGCCGGCTTCGATTATCGAGGCGAGACGGACTCTATTTTTTCTGAGCTTCCGGCCCCGACGGTGGTTGCCTCTCGGCCGCCGGAGTTTTCTTTGCCTGAGGTTCCGTCGCCGGTGACACAGGCACGGTTTCCTTGTCCGCGGGCTTCGGGACTAGTGCAAGCTTTGGCGGAGCTGATGCTTGGCTTTCCTGCCTCGGCACTGGGGCGGCCTGCTCACTTCTGGCTGGCGCGGCCCCCTGCTTGTGCTGGAGGCTCTGCCCTAGCCTCCTTTGTAGCAGCATGGAGCGCTTGTGCGAGCTTCAATTGTGCAACCTTGTCGGGTGGAGGGCTTTGCGGCTCGGCCGGCGCTTGCGCGGACGCTGCTTTCGGCTCCAGCTGAGGCCTGAGAATTGCCAAGAGTGGTCCATGGCTTTCCGCGGTGCGTTCGACCGCGCGGCGGATTTGCTCGACCACCACCTCCATGTGATGCCCGCTGGCGTGGATCATCCAGTCGGGAGACTGTGCGATCGCCACATGGCCCTGCCAGAATAGGAGATCGCCCCTCTGAATGGCGTCGAGATTGGATGGATCGACCGGCTCGCCGGGGGCGCCCATCTGCATATCCGTATCGCGAGGAAAAGGGACGCCCGCCGCCTGCAGCGAAAGCTGCACAAGCCCGGAGCAATCGATGCCAAGCGCGGTTTTCCCGCCCCACAGGTAAGGGACGCCCACGAGCCGCTCGGCCACGCGCACGAAGTCCCTGGCACGCTCGCGGATGCCTACGAGATGGTCGGCGAAAACGAAGCCGCCGCGCGACAGCTCGAAAAAGCGGCCATCCGGCTTCCTGATCGGAGCAACCGTGCAGGAGAAACTGAGCTTCGTGATGGGCGGCCGCTTGATATCCGGCGCCGGGTAGAGATAGGTCAGCCGCGCGCTGACGCGATGGGTGTTTTCCTCGACAACCGCCGACAGGCAATCGAGCGTCGTATAGCCGACATAGCCGTCTTCGCGAAGCTGCACCCACGCCCATCCGTCGCGGATATCGTAGACGGTTACCAGTTCGCCCGACAGCGCCTCCGTTGCGAGCGGCGCGTCGAATTTCGGCGCGACGCGGATCAGTGCGGAGGATGCAGCAACCTGACGGATTTCTCCCTCGGAGTATCTTGGCGCCCGCACCCGCTCCCGAAGCGAGGCGGCGGCGAGGTCTTCGCGAAAAGCAAAGATGCGCGGATCGAGCTCTGTCATGCGGCCGGCCTTCCAAATTCATTGCGAATAATCTCGAACAAGGCCCTCGCGCCCTGCGGCTCGCCGCCCACGGGCTTTGCAGGAGCGGCGCAATTCACCCAGCCGAAGATATCGAGATGGACGTAGCGTCTGGCATTCTTGATGAACCGCTTCAGGAACAGCGCGGCCGTGATCGAGCCCGCGAACGGACTGTGGGATATGTGATTGACGTCGGCGACCTTGCTTTTGAGATCCCTGTCGTATGGCTTCCAGAGGGGCAGCCGCCAGAGGGGGTCTCCGACATGCGAGCCAGCCGAGTGGAGGTTCGCGGCAAGCTCGTCGTCATCCGTGTAGAACGGCGGAAGATCCGGCCCGAGCGCAACCCTCGCCGCACCCGTCAGCGTGGCGATGTCGATGAGTAGGTCGGGCGACTCCTCGTCGGCGAATGCGAGCGCGTCGGCGAGTACGAGCCGGCCTTCTGCATCCGTGTTGCCAATCTCAACAGTCAGCCCTGCGCGGCTCTTGATGATGTCACCGGGCCGGAAGGCATTGCCCGAAATAGCATTGTCCGCAGCCGCGATTACGACCCGCAAACGCACGGGCAGCCTTGCCGCCATGATCATCGCCCCGAGAGCCATAGCGGTGGCCGCCCCCCCCATATCCTTTTTCATTAGGGTCATGGCCTGCGAAGGCTTGATGTCGAGGCCGCCAGAATCGAAGCAAATGCCCTTGCCGACGAGCGTCACCTTGGGATGCTTCCTGTCGCCCCAAGCCAGGCTTGCGAGGCAAGGCTCCCGCGCGCTGGCCCGCCCAACGGCATGCACAAGGGGAAAGTTTTTATCGAGAAGCGCATCGCCCTTGATGATAGTGACCTGGGCTTTGTGAGCGTGGCCGAGGCTCGACAGCGCGGCGGCCAGGTCAGACGGCCCAAGATCATTGGCAGGCAGATTGATGAGTTCCCGAGCGAACCAGATCGCCTGCGCCTTCGCCAAGGCTGCGCCCCGGTCGACACCCTTCGGCAGGACAAGCTTGCGCACTTTTTTCGGCTCGGCCGTCATATAGCGGCGGAAGGAATAGGCGCCCATCAGCCATGCGAGGACGGCGTCATTGGCAGAGCCAGGGAAATCGCCGAGCGCGTAAGTCCCTTCCGGCAGCGACGCTGCGAGACCGCCGAGCTGAAGAGCGGCGGCTGGAGAGGGCTCCTCATCGCCCAATGCCAGGATCACACCTGCCAGGCCGTTCTCTCCCGGCAGGAGCGCATGGCTACCGGGTTTCGCCTTCCAGCCGGTGGCTTCGAGCCATGCAGCCTGCGCGGGCGAGACAAAGGCAGACAAATTGTTCTGGAGATCGGCGCTGCGCGCAATCCGGATTTCAACCGCGTTTTTGCCGCCTTCGGCGAGATGCCCGGAGATGTCCTCCGCAATATCCTGATACGAAACAGTCATGAAGCAGCCTGCTGGGGGAAAGCCAACGCGATCCACTCTTATCGCGAGTGCCGCGTCTTACGAGCGATCTAAGATCGAATAATGGCGAAGAGAAGAGAATTTGGAGATGCTTCGAAGCGTCCGGTACGTTTCTTTGACTGCCGACCGGCTCTTGCCCCGCGGGCTGACGCTGAAGGCGCAGAACAGCACAAATGAAAGTACACATATACGCAGTTTGCCAGGGACAGGCGCCCCGTTGCCCCTCGGCCTCATCCCCAGGAATATTCACTCGGGACCAACCTGCGCAATTTCCGGTTGCTTGCTTGCTGCCCTTCAAGGCGTGATGGCTGAAATACATTTTAATAATCATAGGGGGATTCGGTGGGCAGGCTTCGGCTGACACTAGTATTAGCGGGCGCGTTCTGCGTCGGAACTCTTTCGCCCGGGTGGGCAGAACCCACTCAAACATCGACACCGAAGGGCGAAATCATCTGGGACAAGTATGGCATACCCCACATCTACGGCAAGACGACCGAAGATGTCATTTACGGTTATGGCTACGCCCAGATGGAGGCCCATGCGGAAACCATTATAAGAAAGGTGGCCACGGCGCGCGGGCGTCTTGCGGAATATTTCGGTTTGGATGCGGACAACCACAACATTACGAGCGATACTCAGATCCGCACATTCGATATTCCCCGGCGCTCCCAAACTTGGCTTGTCCAGGGGACCGAGGAACAGCGGAGCTATCTTAAGATCTTCTGCGATGGCGCCAACTCCTACGCGACCCAGCACGGCTCCACGATCGACCCTACTCTGAAGAAGGTGCTGCCGATCGTCCCCACGGACATCCTGGGTGTCACGCAAAATACGATCCATTTCACCTTCATGCCAGAGACATCAAATGTGCCTGCGCTGATCGCTGACTGGCAAGCGAGTAAACAAACATCCAGCAATCCATCAACGCAGGCCGCGAAGGCTGGCTCGAACGGATGGGCGATTGCTCCCCAAAAATCGGCGCCCGGCCACGCTCTCCTCATGGGCAATCCGCATCTCCCCTGGGGCGTCAGCCAGCCGGTTCCCAATCTCGACATCTATCAATGGGTTGAGGCGCAACTTGTTGTAGGCGATCCTGATCATCCAAAGCTCAGTGCTTCCGGAGTAGGGTTCACCGGCTCGCCCTTCATCGGTATCGGCTTTACCGACGATATCGGGTGGACCCATACAAACAACACGATAAAGAACGCCGACCTCTACGACATCGCGGTCGACGCGCAAGGGCAGTACGAGTTCGACGGCAAGAAAGTTCCTCTGAACGTCCGTCAGGACACGATCAAGATTCAGGGCGGCGGATCACAGACAATCACCATCCTGTCGTCGGTTCATGGACCTATCGTGGCGCACCGCAATGATGGGCATATGCTTGCCCTGCGGGTCGCCGGTTTGGACGGAACGTCGGTCGTGTCGGAATACTGGGGTATGATTCGCGCCCATAACCTGGCGGAGTTCAACCAGGCGAATTCCACGCTGCAGATGCCGTTCTTCAACGTGGTGTTCGCGGATCGCCAGGGCGAAATCATGTATCTGTTCGGCGGCAAGCAACCGATCCGGAAAGGCGGAACATTCGCCGATTATGCCGGTATCCTGGACGGCAGCACATCTAAAACCCTTTGGACGCAAACGCTTCAATGGAAGGATCTGCCGAAGACGATCAATCCAGCCAGCGGCTTCGTGCAGAATTCTAACGATCCCCCGTGGACCTCGACTTTCCCACGGACGATCAACCCGAACTCTTATCCAGCCTGGATAGCGCCCGTGGAGATGACGCTTCGTCCGCAACAAGGGGCCACCTATCTGCTGTCCAAGAATAAGCTTACGGTCGCAGACATCCTGGCAGGCAAAGAAAGTACCAAGATGTTTCTTGCGGGCCGCGTGCTGCCGGACTTGATCGCGGCCGCAAAGAAAAGCTCGGACCCTGTGGCGAAGAATGCCGCATCGGTGCTCGAGAAGTGGGACCAGACCGCAGACCAGAGTTCAAGGGGCGGTCCTCTCTTCGAGAGGTGGTATGAGTTTTATCTCAGCAATCCGAATACGCCGCGCAGTCCCGTGTTCGGCTCGAATTACCCAGCGTTCAAAACCGAGTGGAGCCTCGATAAGGCCCTGATAACACCCGTCGACCTTAAGGAGACCACCCTGGCGGTTCAAGCTTTGAGCCAAGCCGCGCAGCAACTCCAAAGTGACTACGCCGCGATGGATGTGGACTGGGGCACGGTCCATAAAATACTGCTGGAGACGCATGACGCCACGTTCACGAAAATCATTCCGGCAGCGCCGCCCATTCCTCAAAGCGGCACGACAGACGTTTACGGCCCGATCCGGGTCATCGACAGCTTTCCTCAGCCCGCGACTGCCTCTACTCCCCCCCTGCGGATCGGTTACGGCGGGGACAGCTACGTGCAGATCGTCGATTTCGACCCGCTAAAAGGCGCGAGCGCGACGGCGGTCATCACGTACGGCAATCAAAGCCGGCCGGGTTCGACACACATCGCAGATCAACTGCCTTTCTTTGAGGCAAAGACCTTGCGGCCCGTTTTCCGGAAAAGGGCGGAGGTTCTCAAAAACGGGGTGTCTACCGAAAATTATTAAATTCGTCATCCTCGCCTTGGACCGGCTCATCCGGCCCAAGGCCCCCTTCGCCAAGGCAGACACCTTTGCCAAGCATAAGCATCGGAAAAGCTATGGGGGGGGAACCGGTTCTTGCAATGCATTTGGCTATAGTGGCTCGCGCATCCCGTTTCACCATGAGAAGCACCCCGCCGGGCATACTCAGCCTCATCCCCCAACCTGTCGAGGGAGTGAGGCGTTTTTCAGCAGCCTTTTAAACTCAAGCTTCCGGCCGGACGACGTCCTCGTGAGCAAGTTGCCAACGATCGGGCGAACGCCACAACCGCGAGCGCAGAAGCTCACGCTCGAAGATGAACTCTTTAGGCAGCCGATCGAAAAACTTGTCGAACTGATCTTCGTGAGCTTTCGCCTCGGCAGCGCCTTCCGCCCGCCCCACGGCCATCAGCTCGTAGAACACGTCGGCCGGGAGGTCGAGGCCTTTCCACTCGATATCTTCGTGCCGGGGCATCCAGCCGATCGGGCTTTCGACCCCGTAGCCACGACCGTGCACCCGGTCGACGATCCACTTCAGAACGCGCATATTCTGGCCGAAGCCGGGCCACATGAATTTGCCGTTTTCGTCCTTGCGGAACCAGTTGATCCGAAAAATCCTCGGCGGATTCGGCACACGGCGCCCGACATTCAGCCAATGGCCGAAATAGTCAGCCATGTTGTAGCCGCAGAACGGCAGCATCGCCATCGGATCGCGCCGCATGGCTGCCTGGCCGATCGCGGCAGCAGTAGCCTCCGACCCCATTGTCGCTGCAAGGTAGACGCCGTGGCTCCAATTGAACGCCTGGAACACGAGCGGCAAGTCCTTGCTCATCCGGCCGCCGAATACAAAGGCGCTGATCGGAACCCCTTCCGGCTTCTCCCAATCTGGATCGATAGATGGACACTGGCTGGCTGGCGCCGTGAAGCGGGCGTTAGGATGCGCAGCGGGGTGGCCGCAGCCGCGTTTCCAGTCTTCGCCCTTCCAGTCGATGAGATGTGCCGGCGTCTC
>CAWHYO010000003.1:0-63053 GCA_963833565.1 uncultured Alphaproteobacteria bacterium | reverse complement strand
CCCAACGGAGGATGAGCGCACGTCAAGGTTGAGCTAGGGAGGCTGATTTCGACTGTCTAGTTGCGTTTACAGCATCAGATGTCAAAAAAAGTTGACGTGCGTCAGTTTGTAATGCTTCTAATGCCTAGACTTCCGCCCCTGATCGCGTAATTATCTGGCGTCACAGGCGGAATTCCTGCCAGTGCGACTTAAGCTGGCTCTTTCGCCCGGCGCATGCCCGCGTGTGCCGATCCGCCAACGAGGAATGCTTATGGACTACCAGGGGAAGTTTGCCCAAGCTCTCGAAGCACTGACTTCCGAGGGAAGGTATCGCGTATTCGCCGATATTCTCAGGCACCGCGGAGAGTTTCCGCGGGCTGTTCACCATACCCCGGAGGGCACTAAGCCCATTACCGTGTGGTGTTCTAACGACTATCTCGGCATGGGGCAGCATCCGAAAGTGTTGGCCGCCATGCATGAAGCGATCGACAATTGTGGCGCGGGGTCCGGCGGCACGCGCAATATCTCTGGAACGACACACTATCACGTTGAGCTGGAAAAAGAACTCGCCGAACTTCACGGCAAGGAAGCAGCTCTTCTCTTCACATCTGGCTATGTCTCGAACGAGGCGACGCTTTCGACGCTTGTCAAGATCCTGAAGGGTGCGGTCATCTTCTCAGACGAGAAGAACCATGCCTCCATGATCGAGGGTGTCCGGCAAGGCGGCGGTCCCAAGCGCATCTGGCGCCATAACGATCTGGAGCACCTCGAAAGCCTGCTTCAGGAATACGGGCCGGACGTTCCGAAGATCGTGGCATTTGAATCCGTCTATTCGATGGATGGCGATATTTCGCCTATCAGCGATATTTGTGATGTCGCCAAGAAATACGGTGCCCTGACCTATATCGACGAGGTCCACGCCGTCGGTATGTATGGCCCCCATGGCGCGGGCGTCGCCGAGCGCGATAATGCCATGCACAAGATCGACATTATCGAGGCGACAATGGCGAAGGGCTTTGGCCTGATGGGCGGCTACATCGCTTCGAGCAGGGCCTGCGTTGACGCAATTCGCTCCTATGCGCCCGGCTTCATCTTCACGACGTCGCTTGCTCCGGTCATCTGCGCCGGCGCGCTCGCGAGCATTCGTCATCTCAAGACCAGTCAGCATGAGCGTGAGCAACATCAGCTCCGCGCTGCAGTGCTGAAGGAGAGATTGGCGCTTGAGAACCTGCCGGTGATGCACACGCCGAGCCATATCGTGCCAGTGCTGGTCGGCGATCCGGTGCAGTGCAAGGCCCTCACGGATTCTATGCTCGATCGCTTTGGTATCTATGTCCAGCCGATCAACTATCCGACGGTTCCGCGGGGCACCGAGCGCATCCGCTTGACGCCAGGCCCCATGCACACCGACGAGCAGATGGATCACTTGGTTAAGGCGCTTCGCGTCATGTGGGACGAGATGGGCCTTCGCAGTGGTTACGACTGGTGCCAGCTTTGGCGCGGACGCATCGCAGTTGCAGGTCAGCTCGATCTGGCGGCGGCAGCGGGCGGCTAAGAGTTTCCCCCTCGTGGGCATTCGAACCACCCCGGCGAAAGCCGGGGTGGTTTTTCTTTTGCTCTTCCACCGCAAGCCGGGCAATATAATCGGGAACGCTAGGCTAATCCTCTTGTTAGCTCAGCAAATCGCACGTTCCGAGGGAGAGCGCCAATGGCGGACACGCATCAGCAAGGCTTTGCGAAGCTTGTAAAGATGATCGAAGCTGTCGACGTGGGGATGCTTACGACCGAGGACAAACACGGGCACCTTCGTTCGAGACCGATGGTAACGCAGAAAGCGGAGGAGGGCGTTCTCTGGTTCTTCAGCGCCAAGGACACTCCGAAGATATTGGAGGTTCAAAAAGACTCCGAAGTGAACGTGAGCTACGCCGACCCGAACAAGGAGATATATATCTCTGTCTCCGGTGTGGCCCGCGCGTTCCAGGATCCGGTGAAGGTCCGGGAACTATGGAGTAGCGCTGCGCAGCGATGGTTCCCGGATGGGCCGGATAATCCGTCCATTACGATCCTCAAAGTTCAGATCACCCAGGCCGAATATTGGGATGTGGACAAACGCGCCATGATCAAGCTTTCGGAGAGAGGCGCTGGCGCAGAGTAAACCATTCCGGCACCGCCGTCACTAAAGGCGGCGCGACCTGCATCAGCGGCTCTGCCAAGGTCCACGCGACGATGCTTTGCGGCAGGTCCGTCAGCTTCATCGCGCGACCGGGTGACTTAATGATAAGTCGGCGCCGGCCTGCGGCCGATGTGTCATCTGTGCAAAAAATTTTTTTGGCCCCTGCACGAAACGGCAGCCCTTGCCAAGCCGCTTTACCCAAGCTAGGCCTTCACGATCTCATACATCAGCCCCTGGAGAAATTTGGAATGACGTTGAATTGGCGTGCGGCCCTTGCTGTCTCAGCTCTTTTCGCCATGACCTCGAATGCGTCGGCTGACCCCTCAGCTTACACCTTCGACCCCATGCACACCGAAGTTCGCTTTTGCTGGAACCATCTCGGGATCAGCCGTCAATGCGCGCATTTGACAGGCTATGACGGAGAACTTCTCTACGATGAGGCAAATCCTGAGAAGAGCCAGTTCAAGGTGACGTTCAAGACGGACAGCATCGAGACCCTCGTCCCGATTTTCAACGAGCATATGAAAGGCGATAAGCTTTTCGATACGAAGAAATTTCCCAGAAGCGACTTTCAAGAGCACGAAATTCGAGCGGACGAGCGAGAAAACCGGGAAAGTTACCGGGGATTTGACGGTTCATGGAGTAACAAAACCGGTTACTCTCGATGTGACGCTCAATTTTGCGGGCATTCAGCCAATGTCGAAAAAGCAGACGCTTGGGGTGGGCGCTACGACGAACGTGAAACGAACCGATTTCGGCGTCTCTGCAGCCGTCCCCTATGTTTCTGATGAGGTTTCGATCGAAATCCAGACCGAGATGTATAAGAAGAGTTAACCGGCCATAAAAAAGGGGCTTGCAGGAAGCAAGCGTGCGCCCCGGCCCTCGACGCCCGAGCCGAACGGCCGCTCGGTTGAAAAAAACATCCCGCCTGATCTTATTGAAACCGCGCGTCCGGCGAACTGGGCCTCGTCCGCGGGTGCGTACAAAAACCCTCGGGTTGATCTTAACTCGCAGCGTAAATTTTAAAAAAAAGCGTTGAGTTTCAGGATCGCCTAAAAAATAGCTGCATCTTCACCATGCACGCGGCCTATTTTTTAGGCAGTTCCTGAGCCTTGCTCAGAAAATCAGCCACATCTTAATCTCGCACCGGTAAATTCAACGTGTTTCGGCGGTGCAGCACAGTATCGGGCCGCCCAGGGGCTTTTGGCACAGCTTTTGATAAGCCATAGGGAGCCTTGTCTTCGCGTTCGCCCACTCCGGTGCGGACTCGATAGAAAATGGGCGAAGTTCGAAGGCAGGAACTTGTTGGAGGACTCATCATGAAGATGGTGATGGCAATCATTAAGCCGTTCAAACTTGAAGAAGTCCGGCAGGCGCTCGATGGCTTCGGCATCGAGGGTTTGACGGTGACTGAGGTGAAAGGCTACGGGCGGCAGAAGGGGCACACCGAGATTTATCGCGGTGCCGAATATGAGGTGAGCTTCATCCCGAAGGTGAAGATCGAGGTGGTTGTTCCCACCGAAACGGTAGAAAAGGTCGTCGAGGCAATCTCGAACGGCGCGAAAACGGGGCAAATCGGGGACGGCAAAATCTTCGTGTCGCCGATCGAGCACACGGTGCGCATCCGCACCGGTGAGACTGATGCAGATGCACTGTGATTGGAAAAAAGGAAAGAAGAATGACAACGGCCTGGCGTAATTTAACTCTTTTCGGAGCCGCGGCGTTAGCGGCGATGGCGATGATAGAGCCATCGTTTGCCGAAGAAGCCGCAGCCGCAGCTGCAGTTGCGGCGGTGAAGGCTCCCGATCTCGTCGTCAACAAGGCGGACGATGGCTGGATGATGACGTCGTCGCTGCTGGTTCTCCTGATGACGGTTCCGGGACTTGCGCTGTTCTATGGCGGCATGGTTCGCACCAAGAACATGCTTTCGACGCTCACGCAGGTTTTCATGATCCAGTGCGTTGTCTGCGTCTTATGGTTTGTCTACGGCTACAGCCTCGCCTTCACCGAGGGCAGCGGCGTCTACCTCGCCCTTTATTGGCGGCCTTTCCCGGCTGTTCATGTCGGGCATCGATCCGAAGACGCCGGCTGCGACCTTCTCGGTTGGCGTCGGCATCGACGAGCTTGTCTATGTCTGCTTCCAGATGACGTTCGCGGCGATCACCACGGCGCTTGCGATCGGCGGTTTCGCCGAGCGGATGAAGTTCTCGGCTGTCGTGCTTTTCGCCATCCTCTGGTGCACGATTGTTTATATTCCGATTGCTCACTCGGTTTGGTTCAATCCTGGCCCCAACGACCTCGCAACGGCAAACGAGGCGGCGCTTGCTAAGTCTGGCTTCGGCTTCCAGATGGGCGCACTCGACTTCGCCGGCGGCACGGTTGTTCACATCAACGCTGGTGTCGCGGGCTTTGTCGGCGCGCTTCTGCTCGGTCGCCGCATCGGCTATGGCAAAGAAGCGATGCCTCCTCACTCGCTGACTCTCACCATGGTTGGCGCTTCGCTCCTGTGGGTTGGCTGGTTCGGCTTCAATGCTGGATCGAACCTCGAAGCCAATGCGGGCGCCGTCCTCGCCATGGCAAACACCTTCGTCGCAACCGCCGCAGCGGGTCTCTCCTGGATGTTCGTGGAGTGGATCTTCAAGGGCAAGCCGAGCCTTCTTGGGCTGGCTTCGGGCGTCGTCGCCGGTCTCGTGGCTGTGACGCCTGCCTCCGGTTATGCCGGACCGATGGGTGCGCTTGTACTTGGCCTCGTCGCTGGCGCGATCTGCTTCTTCTTCTGCACGGCAGTGAAGAGCGCGCTTGGTTACGACGATACGCTTGACGTGTTCGGCGTCCACGCCATCGGCGGCTTCGTCGGCGCGATCGGCACCGGCATTGTCGCAGCTCCGTTCTACGGCGGCGCGGGCGTCGTCGACTACACGAAGTGCGTGGTCAAGGACGGTATGGTCACCAGCGACTGCCCCATCGGCGATTACGACATGGCAGCTCAGGTTCTCATTCAGTTCAAGAACGCTATGATCACCGTCGGCTGGTCTGCGGTGGGCAGCCTGATCGTGTTCCTCATCATCTCGGCCATCGTGGGTCTGCGGGTCTCGTCCGAGTCCGAGCGCGAGGGCCTCGACATCTCCGAGCATGGCGAGCGCGCCTACAACATGTAAGAACACCCGGGGCGGCGAGGGTGCCGCCCCATGCCGGGCAAGGCTAGCTGCTCGTTTCTCCTCCCTTCGAGCGGCTCGGCCGCCGGCCAGAAGCCCGGAATCACATTCCGGGCTTTTTCACGTTTTCATCAGCCGCGCCAAGGTGTAAAGTCCCGCTCTTTCAGATTAAAGACAGCGTTTGGAGCGCCTTTGTCAGAAACGATCCTGTCCGCGATCCACTCACCGTTCCCAAGGCTTCGGGAGCTTTTGGGTAACGAGAAGCCGGGCGCCTCGCCGATCGATATGACGATCGGAGAACCGAGGCACGGCGTCCCGGGCTTTGTGGCGGAAATCATCGCGAACCATTGGGGAAGCTTCGGAAAGTATCCGCCCATCGGGGGCATCCCCGAGTTGAGGCGCGCCATCGCCGAATGGCTCAATCGCCGCTACCGGCTTGAACAAGGCCTTCTCGACAGCGAGCGGCACATCCTTCCGCTCTGCGGAACAAGGGAAGGGCTTGTTTCGGCGTTGACCATTGCTGTGGCGCTGAAAGGCAATGGCCGCGCCGCTGTTTTGATGCCGAATCCGTTCTATCAGGCGTATTTTGCGGCGGCATTGACGGCGGGGTGCGAGCCGGTATTGCTTGCCGCAACAGCGGGAACGGGCTTCCTGCCCGATCTCGCCGCGCTCGATCCTCGCCTCTTGGATCGCACGGCTGCATTTTATCTCGCGTCGCCCGCCAATCCGCAGGGAGCTGTGGCCTCCGCCACCTATATCGAACGGCTCATCGGGCTAGCGAGAAAACACGGCTTCTATATTTTCGCCGATGAGTGTTATTCTGAAATTTACCAAAACGATCCACCGCCGGGCGCCCTGGAAATCGCAGCGAGGACCGGTGGCTTCGACCGTGTTCTGGTCTTCAACTCCTTGTCGAAGCGGTCGAATGCTCCCGGACTGCGCTCCGGCTTCATCGCAGGCGACGGCGTGTTCCTGAAGGATTATATGCGATACCGCAACGTTGCCTCGCCGCAAGTGCCGATGCCGATCCAGCACGCCTCCGCAGCGCTGTGGGCGGATGAGGAACATGTCGCTCGGAGCCGTGCGCTCTACCGGGACAAGATCGCGCTTGCCACACAACAACTTGGATCGCTGCCTGGATATTATGAACCCGCCGGCGGCTTCTTTCTCTGGCTTGATCTGTCAAATTTAGGTGGGGGTGAACGCGCCGCGAAAACCATTTGGAAAGGATGCGGTGTCAAAATTCTCCCCGGTGCTTATCTGGCTCAACCAGACGCTAACGGGTTCAATCCGGCGAAGGACTACGCCCGGCTAGCGCTCGTAGACCCGCTCGATGTAACGCGGGATGCAGTGGAACGGCTCGCGTCGTTTTTGTTGCGACCAGAGCCATGAGTGGGGTGGCGTACACGGATGCAGACAAGGCGGACACGGTTCTTACCGAAAGCGCTGACGGTCGAATTGCGCCGCCTGCCTTGGCGGTTGCTTGGCGCCTCGCTTGTCGGCATCGCGATCGCCTGCTGGCTTGCCTTGATCAGCTGGTCCTACGGGGACCCGAGTCCCAGCTACGCGACCTTGGCGCAACCGCATAATTGGCTTGGACGCCGGGGCGCGAGCGTCGCCGATGCGCTCATGCAAAGCTTCGGCTCTGGCCTCGCCTTTCCTGGTTTTGCCGCTTGCAGCGATAGGCTTCCGCATTGCCGGCGGTCACTTGCCGCTCCGTCCGCGTCTGAGAGCTGTTTACTGGGCCGCGGCGGCGCTTGCCGTTCCTGCGTTCTTCGCGGCGTTTCCGGCGCCCGCGCGCTGGCTTCTCGATAGCGGCCTTGGAGGTATTGTTGGAGACTTCATCGCTGCCCGCTTCGCAAAGCTTTCTTCCTTCATTCCCCACGCCGTCCTTTGGTCCGGCTTCGGGCTTCTCTTTCTGGCAGCGGGCGCGTGGTGCATTTTCAGAGCCTGCGGCCTCAGTCCCAAGGCCCTATCGATTGCACTGCGTGGCGAGCCTGCAAAGGTCGTTGCGCGACCTTCAAAATCTAAGGCGCCAGAAGAGCCGCAAAGCGCGGCGGAGTTCACGCTCACCAGAAAAGTGACAAGTTGGGCCACACGTTTCTCGCCGCGGGAAAAGGCGCTCACTGTTATCGGCCCGGCTCGAGACTATTGGTTGACCCGCATAGAACCGCGTCTGACGCCGGCAAAGGTGGAGCCGCGCAGAACGGACGTCGCATCGCCGAAACCGGTTCGCGCCGGCGCCCCGTCGCCCTTCGCGGATTGGGGAAGCCGGCCGGCTCCGGCAGTTCTAGCCGCCGATGAGCTTGAGGCCCTGGCCGTCCCCCCGGATCTCGGCTCGCTCAAAGCATCCGAGGAACCCCAGCGCGAACCCGAGACGGAGGCCTCCGAGGATAGCGGGGCAGAGGTGTTCGAAGATATCCGGATCGAGCCCTTCTTCGGGCCGCGCCGCAGGGGCCCCAATGCGGCGAGCGCAGAAGGCGCGGGCGGCCGGGAGCCTGAAACATCATCGCCGCTGCGCCGCTTCACCGGCAACGCGATTGAGAATGCGCGCGAGAGTGCGCGGCGCATTCTCAAGAATGGAGCCCAGGCGGTCAAACGGCGCAAGCCTCTCATCTATGTTAAGAATGGCGGCATGCCGCCTGAAGACGTGGATGAAGAGGAGGAGAATTCTACCCCTTCGCTCCCGCCGATATCGCTTCTGACGCCTCCGCCCCGCGTGTCGCAAAGGCTGAACGCACACGATCCTGTCCTCATGGAGCGTGCATCGGCGCTCATGGGCGTGTTGGGTGACTTCGGCGTGAAAGGCCGCATCTCGGGGATTTACCCCGGTCCTGTCATCACGCTTTTCGAGCTGGAGCCCGCGCGCGGGACGAAGTCCTCCCGTGTGGTCGGACTCGCCGACGATATTGCCCGCTCCATGAGCGCTGTTTCAGCGCGCGTGGCCGTAGTTCCCGGCCGGGATGCGATCGGCATCGAGCTTCCCAATCCGAAGCGCGAGATCGTGTCCTTGCGCGGTATTTTGGAATTCGAACGCCTTTCAGGATACGCAAGCCGCGCTGCCGCTCGCTCTCGGCAAATCTATCGGCGGCGAACCGATTGTCCTCGACTTGGCTCGCATGCCGCATCTTCTGATCGCGGGCACCACCGGTTCCGGCAAGTCGGTCGGGATCAACACCATGATCCTGTCGCTGCTCTACAGGCTGCCGCCCAGCCAATGCAATTTCATCATGATCGATCCAAAAATGCTGGAGTTGTCAATGTATGACGGCATCCCGCACCTGCTGGCGCCTGTCGTCACCGACCCAAAGAAGGCGGTCACGGCGCTCAAATGGATCCTCAAGGAGATGAACACGCGTTACGAGCTGATGAACAAGCTCGGCGTGCGCAATATCACGAGCTATAACGCGAAAGTCGCCACGGCGCAGTTGCGCGGCCAGCCGCTTCGCCGCGTGGTGCAGACCGGCTTTGACCCTGATACCGACGAGCCGATCGAGGAGGAGGAGACGTTCGAGCCGGTCTCGATGACCTACATCGTCGTTGTTATCGACGAGATGGCCGACCTCATGATGGTCGCGGGCAAGGACATCGAATATGCGGTGCAGCGCCTTGCGCAAATGGCGCGTGCGGCGGGAATTCACCTCATCATGGCGACGCAACGGCCGAGCGTGGATGTGGTCACCGGCACGATCAAGGCCAATTTCCCGAGCCGGATCAGCTTCCAGGTAACGTCGAAAATCGATAGCCGCACCATCATCGGCGAGCAGGGCGCGGAGCAGCTCCTGGGCCAGGGCGACATGCTCTACATGGCCGCGGGCGGGCGGATCATCCGGGCTCACGGGCCTTTCGTCTCGGACGACGAGGTCGAGGCGGTGGCTCGCCATCTGAAGGCGCAAGGCCATCCGTCTTATCGGGAGGACATTCTTGAGGATGATGGCGACTTCGATGACAATTCTTCGTCACGAGGGGAGGGTGGCGGCAGCGGCGACCTCTATCGGCAGGCCGTCGAGATCGTGCTGAAGGATAGAAAGCCGACGACCAGCTATCTGCAGCGCCGCCTTGGCATCGGATACAACCGCGCCGCTTCCCTGATCGAGCGCATGGAGCAGGAAGGGATAGTGGGTGCGCCGAGCAGGACGGGACGGAGAGAGATCCTGCTCGATGCCGGTCAATAAGCAACTCTCGCGTGCGGGAATATGAGCGGCGGGCATGAAATCGCCCAGAATTTGACGCTTTCTTCCAAGCTCATAGCCGCAAATCCCAAGCCATTCACACAGGGGCCCCCGAACGATGGATCAAGGCCGCAAGGTTTCGAACTTTTCCAGAACCGGCCCGCGGTTCGCAACCTGCATTGTTGTGCTGTTGATGACGGCGGCCTTTCCTCGACTCGGCCTCGCTCAAGGGGGTGAGACGGCGGTCTCGAAGACCTCCCCATCGAATCCGCCGCCGGCGGTGTCGGCGCCTGCTCCTGTTCCCGCTCCTACTCCTGCTCCAGTCGCTCGCGGCGCCCCGCCGTTCCCGCCCGCGCCGCGGCCGCAAAGCCAGCCAGCCCGGTTGGCGGAAGTGGAGGCGCGGGATGGCAAGCCAAGACCGCGCAGCCGCCACAGCCACAAGGCGCGCCTGCCGCTCCCGTTCGCCCCGTTCAGGAGAGCGATCAGGAGATCATTGGCAAGGTCAATGACTATTTCAACAAATTGGCCAACCTGGAAGGCACGTTCGTCCAGACCGATCCCGACAACACCCAGAAGCACGGGAGATTCTACTTCGCGCGTCCGGGCAGGTTGCGCTTCGACTATGCCCTGCCAAGCCGTTTGAAGATCATTTCCAACGGCTATTACCTCGCCATCGAGGACTACGCGCTCAACACCTCGGATAAATATCCCCTGGAAATGACGCCCTTCCGGCTTCTCTTGTCTGAGACCGTCGACCTGGCGAAAGACGCCAACATCCTCGGCATCGAGCAGGGCCCGGATGCCGTCGTGATGACGGTCGAAGACAAGAAGGGCGATGCGGCAGGCCGGATCAGCTTGTTCTTCAACAAGGCGGACATGAGCCTCAAGGAATGGATCATCACCGATGCTCAGGGGCTCAATACACGCATTGAAGTCAGCGACCTTGAGCAGAACAAGCGCGTCTCGGCAGAGCTTTTCGAGTTCTCAAAAGATGTTGGGTTTCACAGGGACTGATCGATCGAATTGACGACAGATTCGCAACTGTCAAGCTTAGAATCCAGCATTTTTGATTTGCATCCAGCATTACACATGCTATCTTTGGTTCATTGGAAGGCTGATGCCAGTCACCATCGGTAGTGCCCCCCCGTCTAGCCGAAGGTATCAGTTTTCCAGCGCCGGCTTCCCTCCCGGCGCATGCGTGAAAACGCAAAAGCGCCCAACCTTCGCCGGAGTTGGGCGCTTTTTTTGTGCCATGACATTGCGAATCTCCACCTGGAACATCAACTCCGTGCGCTTGCGGTTCGATCTGGTTGCGCGCTTCTTGAGCGAGGTCAAGCCGGACATTCTCTGCCTGCAGGAAATCAAGTGCAGGGAGGACCTCTTTCCCGGCGAAGGGTTCAGAGAACTCGGCTACAGCCATATCGCGATCAGCGGGCAGCCCGGCTATCATGGAGTGGCAACGCTTTCGAAACTCCCTTTGGAACTTCTGCCGCGCGAGAGATTTTGTGGCACGGACGAAGCGAGGCATCTTGGCTGCGCTGTCGTATTGCCTTGTGGCGAGAGGCTTGCGATTTACAACGTCTACGTGCCCGCTGGCGGCGATATACCCGACCCTGCTCTCAATCCCAAGTTCAAGCAGAAGCTGGCTTATCTGGCCGCCCTTGGCGCCTGGCGCGGGGCGTGCGATCGGCACGCGCTGCTTCTTGGCGATTTCAACGTCGCGCCGCTGGAGACGGATGTCTGGTCCCACAAACAGCTGCTCAAAGTCGTCAGCCACACACCGGTGGAAGTGGAGGCGTTAACCAGGGTCCAGGATGAGGGGCGTTGGGTCGATCTCGTCAGGCGTATCATTGCGCCCGAACACAAGCTCTACACGTGGTGGAGTTATCGCGCCCGCGATTGGGCGGCCTCGGATCGCGGGCGTCGCCTCGATCATATTTGGGGAAGCGAGGGGATGGCTGCCCGCGCCCGCAGCGCAACCGTGCTGAAAATCGCACGCGGCTGGGCCGGACCATCCGACCATGTGCCGGTCACCCTCGATTTTGCGGCATAGCTGGCGCCTGAGCGCTTGTCAGTTTGGCGTCCAGCCAGCTTTCTCCTTGGCCGGCGTTCTCCGCGGCGGCCAGCAATGCCTGGCACTCCTTGGGAAGGTCAGACACCAGCATCGGCTTTGCCGGCACGATCATCTTCCTTGACCTCTGGGGAGGAGCCGGCGCTCTCAACTTTTTGAACCAGTCCTCCAACTCCTGCCCACAGCCATCGTTCGCTTCTACAGGGGCCTGAGGGACGCAAGCGGGGTTCCCTGGCGGGCAATTCAGGCGGACGTGGAAATGATCGTCGTGCTGGTACCAGGGGCGTATTTTTTGCAGCCATGAGCGATCGTTGCCGGCAATGTCGCAAAGCGCTTTTTTTACGGCGGGATGCACAAAGATACGGGCAACCTCGGAATAGGACGCTGCACGGTGAAGGAGTTTGACCTGCGCCTGCGTCCAAGCCTTCGCATCGGTCGTCAAGGTGGCCTGAGCGACCATGTTATCCGCCGCAATATGCTCGCGCTCGTCGGCGGAGAGCGTGTGGTTCGGCATGAGCGTGTACCATAAGTCCACGTCAAGGCCCATCTGGTGGCTCGCATGGCCGCCAAGCAATGGGCCTCCGATGGGCTGTGCCATGTCTCCCACGAGAATGCCTGGCAAGCCGTCTAGCCGCCTCACGTCGCTGGCGAGCCGTTGGATGTACGCAATCAGGATAGGGTGACCCCAAATGCGATTGCGCGAGACCCGCATGGTCTGCCAACCGATGCCGGAGGCCGCGATCTTTTGCGTACCCGCAACGCAACCGCGTTCGTACCGGCCTATGGCCTGCGGAACTTGACCCGCCGGCGCTTGCACTGCGCCGAAGGCCTTCTTTGCTTCCCGCTGGTCTGGCGCAACGACCTCTTCAGCGCTCGCACTCCCCCAGAATGCAGCGAGGAATGCGCAAGCGGCGGTGCGAAGCAGGAGGTACCTCATCACCTTACCGCCCAAAGGGATTCCAGGGTTCGGGAGCGGCAGAGGCCGGTTTTGGCGCCTGAGCGGGCTGCTGCTCGGGAGTGGCTGCAGCAGGAGGCAAACCTGCCGGCTGCGCCGCTGCCGTTTTCTGCGCGGGCGGCTTCGGCTTCTTTGGTGCGGCCTTCTTTGGCGCCGCCGGCTGAGCGGGAGGCGGTGCGGGCGCCGGCGCTGCAGGTTGGCTCAGATCAATGCGAATAGGCTTTGCATCGCCGGTCTCGGCTGTACGCGCAGGCGGCGGGGATGCTGGCGGAGCGGCGGCCTGGGCATTTTCTCCGGGAGGCGCCACGTTGACGGCGATCCCAGCTAGCATCCACTGGTCGCTGAACAACTGGAAGGCGAGATCGAAATTAACCTGCTCGGGCGTTGTAGGGAAAACACCGGTGATCCGAAGAACCTGTCCATCCTGAATTGCTGGGGGCGAGGCAAACTTCGGGTTGAAGAACATGATCGGAGAAATATCGAGCTTGCGTGCACGCAGCGTTGCGAATGCCTCTGCGAGCCGCGCCGAGTTGTTCGTCATCTGGAAATTCGGCGTGCCCATGTCCCGCAAAACCGAGTAGTTTCCCGTCTGGTTTGCCTGATTGAGGGCTATGATCGCATTGCGGACCATCAGAAGAAGGCGCGGGTCGTCAGGCGATATTGCTGGCTGTGCGGGTTGAGCAGGCTGCGCCGCTTGCGCGGGTTGTTGGTTTTCAGGGGCAGACTCGGACTGAGCTTGCGCGCCCAAAAGTCCGAATTGGAGCAGCGCCATCCCGCAAACAAGGCTTAAATCAAATCTTTTGGACACGGCGCTTTCCTCCCACCTGCCAAGTGCCGACTTCTAGCCACGCTAAAAGGCAACTTCAAGACGAAACCGGCCTTGCGACGGAGTTATGCCAGATCTAGGGGCGCCAGCGACACATGCCTAAGGAAGCCATGTATGACCGTCAAGCTGGGTCGTTGAACGCCGCGGCCGTTTTCAGAAGCTTTCCAGGTCTAGCAGAGCTCTGCGATCGCCAGGCGCAGGTCCTCGATTCCTTTCCCTTCAATGGCGGATGTCGCCAGCACCTTCGGGTGTGCGGCGGGATGCTTGCGCAAAGCGTCCTCGGTTTCGCGAACGACTTGCGCGAGGTCTCCCGCCTTCGGCTTGTCCGCTTTTGTCAGAACGGCCTGATAGGAAACAGCCGCCTTGTCGAGCATCGTCATGATCTCCTGATCGGAGCTTTTAAGGCCATGCCGGCTGTCGATGAGGAGCATGACGCGTTTAAGTTGCGCTCGCCCGCGCAGGTAATCGTGGATGAGCTGCGTCCAGCCTTTCACGAGGGATTTGGGGGCCTTCGCGTAACCGTAGCCCGGCATGTCGACGACGAACAGACTGTCGCCGAGGGAAAAGTAATTGAGCTCTCGGGTGCGGCCGGGGGTGTTGGAGACCCGGGCTAGGCTTCTTCGGCCAAGCAGGGCATTGAGAAGGCTTGATTTACCCACGTTGGAACGCCCGGCGAAGGCGATCTCAACGCGGTCGCTGTCGGGCAGGGCGGAGACGTCGGTTACACCGAGCACGAAGTCTGCCGGGGCTTTGAAGAGATGGAGCGCGCGAGCGGCAAGCTCACGCGCTTCCTGGGTTTCCAGATGCATGCTCGCTTCACCCGGCGTGGGTGCGGCTTCGCCCGTTGCCCCTTCGTTTGGAACCAGCCTTTTTGTTTCGCCTGACATCAGTATTGGCGCCGCGCTGTTCGGGTGCCGGTGCCTGCGCGCCGGTATCGACGCCGGGACGCTCGGCTATTTGTGCCGGCGTACCGGTATCGACGCTGCTCTCGTCGGCAATCTGTGCCGGCGTGCCAGTATCAACGCCGTCGCGATCGACAATTTGGGCCTGCGCGCTGGTATCGGCGCTGTTGCGATCGGCAATCTGCGGCTGCTTGCCGTTGCCCTTGAGTTTCGATCCGGCCTTTTTGACGCTGCCGCCCACCTTCTTGACCCCGACATTGTGCAGGATGTCGATGTCAACGCCCTGCCGCTTCATGATAAAAGCTTGCTGGCCGAAGGAGAGGATGTTGTTCCACGTCCAGTAGAGCACGAGGCCTGCCGGGAAGTGCGCCAGCATGAAGGTGAAGACGACCGGCATCCAGGCGAAGATCTTCTGCTGCATCGGGTCCGGCGGCGCGGGGTTGAGCCGCATCTGAACCCACATGGAAATGCCCATGATCAGCGGCAGAGCGCCGAGCATCAGGAATTGCGGCGGCGTCCAGGGAATGAGCCCGAAGAGGTTGAACACCGAGGTCGGGTCGGGCGCCGCGAGGTCGTTGATCCAGCCGAAGAACGGCGCATGCCGCATTTCGATCGAGACAAGGAGCACCTTGTAGAGCGAGAAGAAGACGGGGATTCTGGATCACGATCGGCAGGCACCCCGCCATGGGGTTCACCTTCTCCTTCTTGTACAGCATCATCATCGCCTGCTGCTGGCGCTGCTTGTCGTCCTTGAAGCGCTCCTGGAGCTTCTTCAGCTCCGGCTGCAGCTTCTTCATCTTGCTCATCGACTCGAAGGACTTGTTCGCGAGCGGGAAGAAGAGAAGCTTCACAACCACGGTGGTCAGCAGGATCGCTACGCCGAAATTGCCGATGAGCTTGTAGAAGAAGTTCATCAGGTGGAACATCGGCTCGGTGATGAAGGCGAACCATCCCCAATCGACCAGCTTATAGAGTCGGTCGATGCCGTAGTCGGTCGTGTATTGCTCGAGGAGCCCGACCTCCTTCGCGCCGGCGAACAGCCGCGTCGTCGATATTTCTGTCTCGCCGGCGCCAACCGTCAGCGGCTTCTGATCCAACTTGGCAAAAAATTGCTTGTTCGCATTTCCGAACATCGTCGCGTCAAAAGACTTCGACTGATCGGGGATGAGAACGGCTGCCCAATACTGATCGGTGAAGCCAAGCCATCCGCCTTTGTCGGATGAGATGGTTTCCTTAGCCGCTTTGATCGCGTTGGCGTAAGTCAGCTCCTTGAGCCCTGTCGAGCCAAGGATGCCGATCAACCCTTCATGGAGCACGGAATATCCAAGAAGCCCCTGCGGCTCGGTCAAACGCGCCACCTGGCCTGAAGGCCGGAGCGTGACGGGCTTGCCCGACTTGTTCTCCA
The DNA here is from genome assembly GCA_963833565.1 of uncultured Alphaproteobacteria bacterium. GTDB lineage: Bacteria > Pseudomonadota > Alphaproteobacteria > Rhizobiales > Rhodomicrobiaceae > Rhodomicrobium. The sequence goes on along the minus strand of CAWHYO010000003.1, from coordinate 47,415 downwards.
CCTCGTCGGAGATCGTGAACATGTAGCGGCTGTCGACCGAAATCTTGCGATGAAATATCAAGCCGGCGCCATTGTCCCAGCGAAGCACGACAGGCGATAGCGCCGTCAAAGGCCCCGTGCCGTCTTGCTCCCAGACAGTGCTGTCGGTGGGCAAGTCCACTCCAGGTTCTTTCTCCCAGCCGGTGGAGGCGTAATAGGGATGCGGACTGCCCGACGGTGACAAAAGATCGACTTTGGGACTGTCCGGATCGACGGAGACGGTGTAGTCCCGCAAGACAAGGTCGTCGATCTGGCCGCCTTTCAGATTGATGGATCCTATGAGAGCCGGGCTGTCGATTTTAACGCGCGGCGATGCTGCGATCGCGGCGTCGCGCGAGGAAAAGGCTGCGGTCGGTACAGAGGGAGCCACTACAGACGACAAAGGCGGCGACGCCTCTGTGGCGGGGGCCTGAGGCTCGGTCTTGGCAGACTGCGTTTGCTGCTCATTTCGCGCCGCCTCTATGGCCTGTTGCCGGGCCTTTTGGGCTGGTCCCATATAGAGAAGCTGCCAGCCAATCAGGACAGCAAGCGAAAGCGCAATCGCGAGAATAAAGTTTCTGTTGTTTTCCATAACCCGCTCAAGGGAGATCTCCGAAGGGCGCTTTCACGCCCCGCGAAGCAAGTCAGCCAATTCGTCAGCCAAACCGCTTTAGCCGGTTCCTGTCCGGGATGGAAGCAGAACCGGCAAAACCGGCGCAGCGTTCACAAGACAGGGTTACGATCCTTTTCGGAGCGCGCCGGCTGGCTCACTTTATGGAATGCGAGCCGCATGTCCGCAAGTAGGTCCGCGAAATTTCTAGTCAAGGCAGAGGCGCGGCCAATGATCACGTAGTCGAATCCGGCCTTGGCATTCGCATCAAATGTAAGCCTGACGGCTTCCTTCAGCCTTCTGCGCGCACGATTGCGATCGACGGCTTTGCCTCTTCTTTTCCCGCCCGGGCTTTCCTTCGCGACTGACTTGCCGGAAACGGTAAAACCGAAACGGGGGCCATTCACTTCAGCGGATGGACGCGCAAGCCCCTGCAAAATGAACGCAGGAGTCACCCATTTGCGGCCCTTTTGGACGCGCTGAAATTCTGTGCGCGTCTTGAGCGTTTCCATTGCCGCCGGGATGGCCCGGCTTACGCCGAGAGCTTCTTGCGTCCGCGGGCGCGGCGGCGCGAAAGGACGAGCTGCCCCTGCTTCGTGGCCATGCGCGCGCGGAAACCATGCTTCCGCTTACGGCGAAGGTTGCTGGGCTGGTAGGTTCTTTTGGTCATCGGGGCGTACTTTCCTAATTCGTTTTCAGGCTGATAGATAGGGCGGCTTAGCGGGTGGCGTCAATTGTTTGACTTTCCCAGCCAGGCGAGCGCGCCTCGCGCCGCTGCCGCGCCGGTCGAGAAGCAGCCTTGCAGGAGATAGCCGCCGGTGGGCGCTTCCCAGTCGAGCATCTCGCCCGCGACGAAGACTCCGGGCTTCCGGCGCAGCATGAAGCGAACGTCCAGCTCTGCGAAAGGAACGCCGCCAGCCGTCGATATGGCGCGCGCGATCGGGGCTGTCGCGGTGAGCCGGACGGGAACGCTTTTTATCATGGCGGCGAGTTCTGCTGGTGTTCCTGTTGCGAGAGGTTTTCCGGTTCGTGCGCGCGGCCTCGTGCAAGAGCCCCACCGCGACAGGAGCCAGCTTGGCGGCCTTCCGCAGGACGTTGGAAAGCGACTGCTTTTCCCGGGGCCTCGAAAGCGCGGCTTCCAGATCCTGCACCGCCAGTCCGGGCCGAAGGTCTATTGTAAGTGTAACTTCCTTGTCGCGTTCGATGGCGTCGCGCAATTCCGGCGAGAGCGCATAAATCGCGCCGCCTTCAAGGCCGATCCTGGTCACGACCGCTTCGCCGCGTACCTTCTGGCCGCCGAAACCGAATTCGGCCCCTTTCAGCGGCTGGCCGTGGAAGCGCTCGCGGAAGAGATCGGAAAAGTCAGCTACGAAACCGCAATTGGAAGGCTTCAAGGGCGATATGGCGATGCCCGCGTTCTCGAAAATGTCCTGTCCAATGACCATCGGACCCAAGCCGGGGCCAGCTTGCGCCGCCAAGGGCGAGAATTGCGGCATCGGCTGACACCGCGATGCGTTCATCCGGTGTTTTGAATTGAAGCCTGCCTTCTTCGTCCCAGCCCACCCAGCGATGGCGCGGCTGGAACGCCACGTTAAGCGAACGCAAGCGGGCGAGCCACGCCCGCAACAGCGGAGATGCCTTCATAGCTCGCGGAAAGACGCGGCCGCTCGTGCCGACGAATGTGGGCTGGCCCAGGCCCTCGCACCATGCGATCAGCGCGGAAGGCGGGAAGGCTTCGATTGCGGCCCGCAGATGCGGCTCGGCCTTGCCGTAGCGGGACAGGAAACGGGGAAGGTCTTCGCTATGCGTGAGGTTGAGCCCGCCGCGCCCGGCCATGAGAAACTTGCGGCCCGGTGTCGGCATGTGGTCGTAGACGGTGACCGCGACGCCCTCGCGCGCCATGACCTCGGCGGCCATCAGTCCGGCAGGTCCGGCCCCGATGACGGCGGCGGCTGCGCTCACTTCGCGTCCAGGAAATCGAGGACGGCCTTCGTGTAGGCTTCCGGGTCTTGCAGCATGGCGAAGTGCCCCACGTCCTTCAGGATGATGAGCTTCGCGCCCGGAATGACGCTCGCCATGGTGTCCGTGTGCTCGCGCGAAATGGCCTCGTCATGGTCGCCGATCGCGATTGCCGTCGGGACGTGAATCTTGGAGAGCTGCGCCTTCGTCCAGTTTGGCTGCGTGGCCCACATCTTCTCGATCGAGGCGAGAAACTTCTTGTTGTCCTGCGGCGCTGGCGAAAGCCGCTCATGCTCCCCGGCGCTGCGCTTGATGAAAGCTCCGAAGGCGGGCGTCTTGTCCAGGCCCGGCTTCACCCCGTCTGTGGTGACGTTTGCGGCCTGCGCGAACAGCTTCGTGACGCGCTCGGGGTGATGCATGGCGATGTCGATCCCGATGATGCCGCCGTCGCTCCAGCCGGCAATCGCGGTTTTCGGGATGTCGAGAGTAGTTGAGCAGCGCGACATAGTCCGAGGCCATCAAATCGTAGCCGATCGGCTCATTCGTCCAGCTCGAACGGCCATGCCCGCGGCTGTCGGCGACGATCACCTCGTGGGTCTTGGAAAGCTCCCTGACTTGGTTCGCCCAGTAATCGGAGTTCGCCAGCCCGCCGTGAATGAGAAGGATCGGATCGCCCTTGCCGTAGATCGCGTAGTACATCTTGATGTCGTTGACCGGCGCAAAGCCGGAGCGCTCCGGCGTTGGCATGGGAGGGAGCGGGGGCAGGGTGTTCCATCGCTCGGCGGCAGCGGCGCAGAACGTGAAAAGGGCCGCGAAGGCGAATGCGGCGAGGGCCTGTATTTTCGGTCTCATGGAATGGATTTGCCACAAAATTCATCCGCCCTCCACCGTTATTCCCGGGAATGGGAACTGGCCCGGGCGCTTGCGCCTTTCACTGACATGCCGAGAGACCCCGCCCGTCTGTCTTCCGCTGCGTCCCGGCAAGGACCGGCATTTCCTGTCGACCCAGCTACGCGGCCAATGGAAGCGCGGCAGGTCGGACCGCCTTCCGCGTGAACCGGGGTGGCAGTTTGAGCCAAAATGGGATGGCTTTCGCTGTCTTCTCTTCCGCGGCGGGCAGTAGGCCGAGCTTGCCGGGAAATCCGGCAAGTCGCTGGCGCGGTTCTTCCCTGAAATCGTGTCGCTGATCGAGCGGCTTCGCCCGGAAAGCTTCGCGATCGACGGCGAGTTGATTGTCGCGGCGAACGGCCCGCCATCCTTCGATGCGCTGCAAATGCGCCTGCATCCGGCAAAGAGCCGCATCATACGGCTGTCGCAGGAAACGCCCGCGACGGTGATCCTCTTCGATGCGCTCGCGATTGACGGCGAAACGCTGCTCGGCTCCCCGCTTATTGAGAGACGGGAGGCTCTGGAGCGTTTCTACAAGGAAAATGCGCATGAGCCGCTGCTCAGGCTTTCACCTTTCACTCGAGATCCCGCTGTGGCCTGCGATTGGCTCCAGGCGAGCGGCGGCCCAATCGATGGCGTGGTTGCCAAGCGGCTGGATGGCCTCTACGAGCCCGGCAAGCGCGCCATGATCAAGGTGAAACGGCTGCGCACGGCGGATTGCGTGGTCGGCGGTTTCCGCTATCTCGAACGCGAGCGCCTCGTGGGTTCGCTGCTTCTCGGCCTCTACAACGAGCACGGTGAACTCGATCATGTCGGCTTTACATCCGCGATCGCGGGTGAGGATCGCGCTGAGCTGACGAAGCTTCTGGAGGACCTGATCGAGCCGCCCGGCTTCACCGGCAAGGCTCCTGGCGGCCCGAGCCGCTGGGCGACGGAGAAGTCCACCGCCTGGGAGCCCGTTCGGCCGGTACTCGTCGCCGAGGTCCGATACGACCACATCACCGCGAACAGGTTCCGACATGGCACCAAGCTCATCCGGTGGAGGCCCGACAAGTCGCCTCGGCAATGCACCCTTAATCAGTTGCCGGTGCGGTGTTCGCCCGTGTTTGGCGCTTCGCTTATGGCTTGAACGCTGAAGAAGATCGATGAGGATTGTTCAGACATGAAAGGTTGATAAATAAGTATATATTTAATTGTATGGCTTTGATAAAAGTATATAGTGCTTTATATCAATCCACTACCATTGCTATGACATGTTATCTCCAGATAAGATTAAGCCGCTAATGTCATGGATATGTAACACATATAAGTGATGTAATATCACTCATTCGAGTGATCATTGTTTGATACTTAAGTGATATAAACCTTATTGCAGTTTTGGACTATGCATACGTTCAAGCTGGACAAGACTAGATTAATGGCAAGAAGAAACGGGAGTTCCGTTTAACGCTGTCCTCTCGACGATTGATCTGGAACTTGTTCCTTAGCGACGTAGTACGAGGTGAGAAAAGATGGGACACTTAGCTTCTCCCGTAAGGAGGAGATTGACCATGAAGACCTTCATAACAGCCGTGTGCGCCGGTTTACTGGTTTTGTCCGCTGCGACAGTCTCGGATGCCAGACCGTATGCCAAGCAGCTGCCATCGCAAAGCGACGCAGACTCCTATGGCTCGAATTATGATAACACGCGCGGCCGGGATAGTTCCTGCTTCAGTCGTGCGACCGGCATACCCGATCAGTATGCATGCAGCGCGAACGGTGGTTGAGCGCCCCTGACCTCAACCGCGTCTTTAAGGCGCGGTTTCTGCGAGAGCACTGACCAAAATCGGCTGATTAAACTGGCTATGGAGGCTCATATGCGATCCATAATAGCGAGCGTTGTTGCCTTTTCTTCCGTCTTATTCGGAACTGTTGCGGTGGCTCAGGCGCAGGAGATACCCGAAACCTTTCTGGCTGTCGGCCATCGCCTGAAGGAATCTGCGTTGCAGTCTCGGGATTACTTCAACCAAGATGCCAGCGGGCAATACATCAACCGCATCCCGAATTGCACGGTATTGGGACAGCAAATCGACCCTTGTGAGTGACATCAGCTACCCGGATTTGGATAGGGGCAGCGGTAGCCGGTCGTCTACTCCTGCCCCTTCCGCCGGTTGAGAAAAGCCAGCCGCTCGAAAAGCTGCACATCCTGCTCGTTCTTGAGCAGCGCGCCATGCAGCGGCGGGATGAGCTTGCGCGGGTCCCGCTCCTTCAGGAACTCGGGGTCGATGTCTTCGCTGACGAGAAGTTTGATCCAGTCCAGAAGCTCGGACGTCGAGGGCTTTTTCTTCAGGCCCGGCACGTCGCGGACGTCGAAGAAGATGTTGAGCGCTTCGCTCAGGAGTCGCGGCTTCAGGCCGGGGAAATGCACATCTACGATGGATTGCATCGTCTGGCGGTCGGGAAAGCGGATGTAGTGGAAGAAGCAGCGGCGCAGAAAGGCGTCGGGCAGCTCTTTCTCGTTGTTCGAGGTGATGAACAAGATGGGCCGCAGCTTCGCCTTCACGACCTCGCCCGTCTCGTAAACGTAGAATTCCATGCGGTCGAGTTCCTGCAGGAGGTCGTTCGGGAATTCGATGTCGGCCTTGTCGATCTCATCGATGAGGAGGATCGGCCTTGTCCCGGACTCGAAAGCCTCCCAGAGCTTGCCCTTGCGGATGTAGTTCCTGATTTCCTTGACGCGCTCGTCGCCGAGCTGGCTGTCGCGCAGACGATTGACGGCGTCGTAGTCGTAAAGGCCTTGCTGCGCCTTTGTCGTGGACTTGATGTGCCATTCGATGAGTGGCGCGTTGAGCGCGGTGGCGACCTCGCGGGCGAGCACGGTTTTGCCGGTGCCCGGCTCGCCTTTCACGAGCAGCGGGCGCTCGAGCACGATGGCGGCGTTGACCGCGACGAGAAGATCGTCGGTGGCAACGTAGGTGTCGGTTCCTTCAAAGCGCATGCTCAACTTCCTCGTCAAATCGTTGTCGCCGGCGTAGTGCGGCAAAGGGCGCGTCCCAATTCGCGGGCGCCCAAAGCAGCGCAGCGCCTCGAAAAGTCTGGACCGCCACCGATGATGCAAAGGCGGTGCCGAACCCGGCATATCTCTCCTAAGTCCGGTCGCCTTTCGGGTCTTGATCCGTGTCAAACTCATAGTGAGTGTTGCAAAACTCGCAGGTCACGGTGATGACGTCGTCTTCGGCCATGCCATCGAGTTCCTCTGGCGAGAACTGGTTCAGCATGGTCTCGACGCGTTCGCGCGAGCAGTTGCACTGCGCGTCGAGAGGCGTGGCATCGAAAGCGCGCACGTCTTCTTCATGGAAGAGCCGGTAAAGCAGGCGCTCCGGAGAAAGCGTCGGGTCCAGGAGCTCGTGATCCTCGACCGTCGAAGCAAGAGCCTGTGCGCGCCGCCATCCGTCATCATCCACGCTGGCGCCTCTGGCTGCGACAGATCATTGCCGTCCTGGCGGCCGCCCTCGCGCGTCAGCTTCTGCACCATCAGACCGCCCGCCCGCCACGCCCATTGGCCGGGGCTTCCGCCTTCCCCTGCGGTGAACTGGCGCGCAACGGCGATGCGGATGAATGTCGGGATTTGCTCCGATTGATCAAAATATTCATGCGCCGCGTCGACAAGCGTGTTTCCGGCCAAGCCAACGATGCCCTGGTAGCGTTCCATGCCCGCGCCCGAGTCGATGGTCATCGCGAGATGCCCATCTCCGAGCAATGGCTTCGTGGCTCCGCCTCCGTTGAGAGGGCCGTCGATGTCATCGCGATTATAGCTGGCATAGCCGCGGACATGGCCAGGCGAGCTGTAGTGCACGACGAGGAAGCTGACCGCTCCGTTCGACTGCGTCTGCAGGATAAACTTTCCGTCGAATTTCAGCGCCGCTCCCAGCATCGCGGTCAGCGTCACAGCCTCGCCCAGCAGAAGCAGCACCTTCTCGGGGTAGGCATGCCTGTTCAAAATCTCGTCCACCACCGGGCCGAGACGAATGAGGCGCCCGCGAGCACCCGAAGCTTCTAACTGAAAAGGGAGGACGTAATCCTTGAATTTACCCGCCCCGGTGACGCCATCGAACCTTCCGTGATCCCCGCCCATCAAGACTTCTCGAGGCGCCTTGGTTTGTTGATCTCCGCGTATAGACCCATGTAAGCTCATACCCCTGTGAGTTCTCGCCCTCGCTCCGCGCAATCACGCGCCCTTAAACGCGCTGGTTATCGGATCGAAGTTTTCACTGAAATGTAGGTATTTGAGGATCGACATCACAGGGCAGCGCCGCTGCCCAAAAGTCGCATGGCTTCGCAGCGGATATGCCTTGCGACGCTTCACACTTGCCGGTCGCGCAGGCAATAATTCAATGAATGCCGGGCGGGTGGCGCTTGCCCGCCGCTGAAGGCCAAAGCAGCGCCCCTCGCCCCGTCAAACTTTTCCGAGGCACCACGCAAGGATGGCGCGCTGCGCGTGCAACCTGTTTTCCGCCTCGTCGAACACGACCGATTGCGGCCCGTCGATAACGTCGTCGGTCACTTCCCTGCCGCGATGCGCCGGCAGGCAATGCATGAAGATCGCGTCCTTCGCGGCCTTCTCCATCAAGGGCATATTGACCTGATAGGGCCGCAAAAGGTCGACGCGCTCCTCCGTGTTCTGCTGACCCATCGAGACCCAGACATCGGTCACGACGCAATCGGCGCCCTTGACCGCCTCGCCCGGATCTTCGAACATGACGAGCTTGCCGCCTTCGGAATGGGCCCAGTTTACGAGGTCGAGCGGAGGCCGGAGTTCCTGCGGCGTCGCAAGGTGAAGCGTGAACCCGAAGCGAACGGCTGCATGAATCCATGAAGCGGCGACGTTGTTACCATCGCCAACCCAGGTCACAAGGAGCGGCTTGACCGGCCCTTTCTTCTCCTCCAGCGTCATGATATCGGCGAGGATCTGGCAGGGGTGCGAGCGGTCCGAAAGGCCGTTGATGACGGGAACTGTCGCATAATTTGCAAGCTCGATCAGCGTCTCATGGGACATCGCGCGCATCATGATCGCGTCGACATACCGGGACAGAACGCGCGCCGTATCCGCGATCGTCTCTCCCCGGCCGAGTTGCATGTCGGAATGGTTCAGAACGATGGTCTCCCCGCCGAGCTGCCGCATCGCCACATCGAACGACACGCGCGTGCGCGTAGACGTCTTCTCGAACAGCATGGCAAGAACAGCGCCTTCCGCAAGACGAGGACGGGACGCCGCAGGGGTCTTGAACGATCTCTTCAGATTGTGCGCGCAATCGAGGATAAAACGCAGCGTTTCACTGTCGTAATCGTCAATGTCGATGAAATGCCGGAGCGTCATTGGCAATTCGAGCGTGGTGTCACGCTGTAAGTGTAGCATTGAGCCTCGCACATGCGTTGTCGATTTTTGCGCACGCCTCTTTTATTTCCGTTTCTGTTACAATAAGCGGTGGCAAAAGTCTGACGACATTCTCGCCTGCGGTAACAGCCAGCAACTTTTCCGCAAAAAGCGACCCCGCAACGTCCGTGTTAGGGACGTTGCATTTCAGGCCAAGCATGAGGCCCTCGCCGCGGACTTCGGCTATGATATTTGCATGCCGAGCAGCGATTTCAGCAAGCTGATTTGCAAAAAGCAAGCCCATCTCGCGGACATTTAACAGGAAATTTGGTTCCAGCACGACATCGAGGGCCGCGTTGCCCGCGGCGGCGGCAAGCGGGTTGCCGCCAAAGGTTGAGCCATGCGTGCCGGCAGTCATGCCTGCCGACGCATTTTCTGTTGCGAGGCAGGCTCCGATCGGGAAGCCACCACCGAGGCCCTTCGCTATCGCCATGATATCGGGTTCGATCCCGGACCATTCATACGCGAAGAGCTTGCCCGTGCGGCCCATGCCGCATTGCACTTCGTCGAGCATAAGAAGAATGCCATGCTCATCGGCGAGTTCCCGCAATGTCCGCAGGAAGGGCCAGCCCGCGGATCGGATGCCTCCCTCGCCCTGGATGGGTTCGATCAGGATGCCCGCGGTCTCTCCCGTGATGGCGGCTTTCGCCGCGGGCAAGTCGCCCAGCGGGACCTGGTCGAAGCCGTCGACCTTCGGGCCGAAGCCGGCTGTGTGTTTGGCCTGATTGCCGGCGGCGATGGTCGCGAGCGTCCGCCCATGGAACGCGCCCTCGAAGGTGAGAATGCGGTAGCGCTCGGGATGGCCGCGATGGCTGTGATATTTGCGCGCCATTTTGATGGATGCTTCCATGGCCTCGGCGCCGGAGTTTGCAAAAAAGACCGTGTCAGCGAATGTCACGCTGCACAGGCGCTCAGCCAGCCGTTCCTGGCCCTTTATGCGATAGAGATTGGAGGTGTGCCAAACCTTGTGAGCTTGTTCCGTCAATGCCGCCACGAGGTGGGGATGGGCATGGCCCAGGATATTAACGGCGACGCCTCCGGCAAAGTCGAGATAGCGGTCGCCGGAGGCCGTGAAGAGATATGCGCCCTCGCCCCGATCGAATTCGACATTGGCGCGAGCATAGGTGCCGAGGACCGCAGACATTCTTTCCACTCGTTTTCCAAATTAAAAAAGCCGCTCCGGCATTGGGCGGCTTGGGCTCGTAAGCTTATTTTCCGTGTGTTCGCTGCCATGTCAACGGGCATAAAAGACACAGTGCCTCTAAAATGGAACGCAGTTCGTGCGTTTTAAGGGCTGGGTAATTTGTCGAGCGGCCACTTTTGTGCTTTCATTCAAGTTATGAAGATGGAATGAAGCCATCTCCCTCCGAATGCGGTTCCTAGCATTCAAAAGCCTCGCAAAGTATCTTGCGAATTTCGTGTTCCAGTAGGTAGAGTTCTCGACTGTTCCGCTGCAGCCTAAGCTGCCTGAATACTCGGCTTTCGATTTCTACCGTGTTTCCTTGTTTTGCGTTAGCGCCCGTGGCCCTGCTGGTCATTTGTCCAGCGGTCCCGTCCCTTATTCGCGGTTCATCCGCCGGAATGAACGAGGAGCTAACATTGATGAGTTGGACAGACGAACGTGTTGAACTCTTGAAAAAGCTTTGGGCGGATGGTCTTAGCGCGAGCCAGATCGCCACTAAACTTGGAGAAGTAACGCGTAACGCCGTCATTGGAAAAGTCCATCGGCTGGGTCTTGCTGGCCGCGCCACCACCTCTCGCGTCAGGACATCCCGTCCGCGTTCCAATATCGCACTTTTCCCTGCGCGGTCAGCGCAGGTGCAATACCGCACTTTCGGCAACGTCGCTCTCAAGGTGGCGCCTCAGCCGCAGGAGCGTAAGATTCCGGTCGCCGCGGTCATTCCATTGCGGGGGCTCCCGGAACTCGAACCCGGGCCGGACGGTCAGGTCAAGTTGATCGACCTTAAGGAGACCATGTGTCATTGGCCTATCGGCGACCCCATGGAGGAAGGCTTTCATTTCTGCGGCCGCCGGAAGACCTTTGGCGTGCCCTATTGCGAGCATCATGCGGCCATCGCCTATAACCCACTCGCACGCAGGCGTCGTGCTGTTTAGCCGAGTTCATTGAACAACCGGCGGGGGCCGGGAGCCAGGACACTACGTCCTGGCTCCGTTCATTACTCGGTCAGGCTTTGGCCCGGAAACTTCTCGCCAAGAGCATAGCCGGCGCCGCGTACGGTGCGGATCGGATCCTTTTCTTTGCCGCGGTTGATCGCCTTGCGCAGCCGCCCGATGTGAACGTCAACCGTGCGCTCATCCACATATACGTCGCGGCCCCAGACGCCATCGAGAAGCTGCGTCCGCGTGAACACGCGGCCGGGGCTCTCCATAAGAAACTCGAGGAGCTTGAACTCCGTGGGGCCGACGCGCACCTGACGGCCATTTCGCATGACGCGATAAGCTTCGCGGTCCAACTCGATGCCATCCACTTCAAGGGTTTGAGCAATCCGTGTCGGGCTGGCGCGCCGAAGTATGGCTCGCACACGAGCAAGCAATTCAGGCACGGAAAAGGGCTTCACCACATAGTCGTCCGCGCCCACAGTCAGTCCCCGAATGCGATCCTGCTCCTCGCCGCGAGCGGTCAGGATAAGGATGGGAATGGGACGGGACGTTTTCCCTGCGCGGAGCCTTCGGCACAGTTCGATGCCGGAAAGGCCGGGCAGCATCCAGTCCAGGATGATCAGATCCGGCGGATCTTCGCTGATGGCAACTTCGGCTTCGTCTCCGCGCTGAGCCAATGAGACACCAAAGCCTTCTGCTTCGAGATTATATTGCAGCAGCAGGGCCAGCGCCTCTTCATCTTCAACAATCAGGACCTTCGCATTCATTGGCTCAACTCGTCATGGCGGTTGGGTCACCCCTTTCCTGTTCCATTGTATCCGAGAACGAGAGTCCGGCTCGTCGTGTCCGATTTCGGACGCTCATCCTCGAGGGCTTTTCCATGGATCAGAAAGTAGATCGTCTCGGCGATATTCGTCGCATGGTCGCCGATGCGTTCGATGTTCTTCGCGCTGAACAACAGGTGCGCGTAGAGCCCTGCGCCCTGCGGCTCTTCCATCATGGCCGTCAGAAGTTCGCAGTAGAGCGAATTGTACATCGCGTCGATATCCTGGTCCTGCTGCCAGACTTTCAGCGCCCCGCCGGCGTTTCGCTGAGAATAGGCATCAAGCACATCCTTGAGCTGCCGCATGGCAGCTTCGCCGATATGCATGAACCCGGTCATCACCTGCGCCGGGCGCGCCTCCGCCGCGATTGCGATCGCGCGCTTTGCGATGTTTTTCGACAGATCGCCAATGCGCTCCAGGTCTGACGCAATACGGATGGCATTCACGATCTGGCGCAGGTCGCTCGCCACCGGCGCACGCTTCGCTATGATTGAGATCGCGAGTTCGTCCACGGAGCGTTCCAGCGCGTCGATCTTACGGTCCTTTTCAAGTGTGACCTCGGCCAAGCCAGGGTCGCGATGGTAAAGAGCATCGATAGCTTGCCCAAGTGCCTGCTCAGCAAGCCCGCCCATTTGAGCAATCATCGTGTCCAGAGATTTCAGTTCCCCCTCGTAAGCCTTTACGGGATGTTCCGCCAAAGCCGTTTCCTCCTAGGGCCGGAAGCCAGGACGTTCGGCCACATCGTTTTGCGGGCGCGGGGGTTAGCCGAACCGTCCAGTGATGTAGTCTTGCGTCCGTCTGTCCGTTGGATTTGTAAACATGTGATCTGTGGCATCTTCCTCCACGAGATACCCCAGATGAAAAAAGGCGGTACGCTGAGAAACGCGGGCCGCCTGTTGCATATTGTGGGTAACAATCACGATACAGTAGTTCTCGCGAAGCTCGTCGATCAACTCCTCAACCTTCGCGGTTGCTATCGGATCGAGCGCGGAGCATGGCTCGTCCATGAGAATGACTTCAGGGCTGACGGCGATGGCTCGCGCTATGCAAAGCCTCTGCTGCTGGCCGCCTGACAGACTTGTGCCTTGGCTGTCGAGACGATCCTTCACTTCCTCGAAAAGGCCGGCGCGCTTCAGGCTTTGCACCACGATTTCCTCGAGGTCCGCCTTCGATTTGGCGAGGCCATGAATGCGGGGGCCGTAGGCGACATTCTCGAAGATCGTTTTCGGGAATGGGTTCGGCTTCTGAAACACCATGCCGACACGGGCGCGCACCTGAACGGGGTCGACATTGGGATCGTAGATGTTCTGGCCTTGGATCTTCACCTCGCCCTTGACGCGTGCCCCGACAATAGTGTCGTTCATCCGGTTGAAGCAGCGCAGAAAGGTCGTTTTCCCGCAGCCGGATGGGCCGATGAAAGCCATCACATTCCGGTCCGGAATATCGAGTTTCACGTTGAAGAGGGCTTGCTTCTCGCCATAGAAGACTGAGACATTTCGGGCCGTGGCTTTTGGGGGGCGTTTGAGCGCGGCATCGGAACGCACAGGACCAGGTATCGCAGGCGAGGCGCTTTCGATCGGTTCGACAGAGATGTCTACCATTTGCGTTCATACCTTTTGCGCAGGACCATGGCGATGATGTTCATCACCGCGAGGATCACGAGGAGCACGATGGTTGCGCCCGCGGTTTTCTCGACGAAACCTCGCTCGGCTTCGGTCGCCCACATATAGATTTGAACGGGGAGCGCGGTCGCCGGATCGAGGGGTGATTTGGGGATGTCGACCACGAAGGCCACCATGCCGATCATGAGAAGCGGCGCTGTCTCGCCTAACGCTTGGATAAGCCCCAAAATCGTGCCGGTGATTATGCCTGGGAGAGAGAGCGGGAGAACGTGATGGAAGGTAGCCTGCACCCTTGACGCGCCAACTCCGAGTGCAGCTTCCCGGATCGAAGGCGGGACAGCGGTAATCGCCGCCCGGGTCGCGATGATGACGGTCGGCAGGGTGCGAAGCGTCAGGACAAGGCCGCCGACGAGGGACGCGGACCGAGGCAGCCCGGCGAAGTTGATGAACACCGCAAGGCCCAGCAATCCGAAGACGATGGAGGGCACTGCGGCGAGGTTGTTGATGTTCACTTCGATCAGGTCGGTGAAGCGGTTTTTCGGCGCGAATTCTTCAAGGTAGATCGCAGCGGCGACGCCCAATGGCACCGACAACAGCACAACGATCAGCATGATGTAGAACGAGCCGAGAAGTGCTACGGCCAAGCCCGCGGTTTCGGGCTGGCTCGAGGCCGCATTCGTGAAGAGCCCCGTGTTGAAGTGCTTCTGGATGACGCCTTCACCGGTCAGCTTGTCGATCCAGGCGATCTGCTGGTCCGAAATCTGCCGGTTCTCCTGAGGCAGCGCCCGGTCGATCCTGCCTTTCTCAAAGGCGTCGACGTTGCCGCTCGCGAGCACCCAGACTGTTTTGGTCTGGCCTATCAGGGAAGGATCGGCCGCGACCATCTGGCGAAGCTGGGAGTTTATTTCGCGAGAGAGAAGGGCGTTCGCGGCAGTCCGCTGCGGACGGCTCGCGGCGTCGACGCCAAGCACCTTGTAGAGTGCCGTATAGGCGAGCTTCTGGTAATTGGCTTGAGCCAATGCGCTCGGGTTCCGGTTCCCGTCGGGATCGATTTCCTGGGCATCGAAGGTGATCGGCAACTGGATCGAGGTCTGGAAGAAAGCGGTCCAGCCGGCGCTGATGATCGATGTGAACAGGATCACGAGAAAAGAAAGGCCGATTGCAATTGCGGCCAGTCCGTAAAGCTGGAACCGGATTTCTGCGCGCCGCCGGCGGCGCATGAGCGCGGTACTATCGAAACGGCTGGAAACCGTGCTCTCGGAAACATCAGTCATTGGAGGGTCATCGGCGAGGACGCTCATTCATACTGCTCCCGATACTTCCGGACAATGTAAAGCGCATAGACGTTGAGCCCGAGCGTCAGAATGAAAAGTGTCAGGCCCAGCGCGAAAGCCACGAGCGTCTGCGGCGTGTTGAATTCAAGATCGCCAGTGAGCTGGCTTACAATCTTGACGGTGATGGTTGTCACGGACTCGAAGGGGTTCAGCGTCAGATTGGCGGCAATGCCTGCGGCAAGCACCACGATCATGGTTTCACCGATGGCGCGCGACGCCGCCAGGAGGATCGCCCCGACGATACCGGGGAGCGCGGCGGGCAAGACCACGCGCTTGATGGTTTCGGACTGGGTGGCGCCTAAGCCGTAGGAGCCTTCTCGAAGAGACAGCGGAACGGCGGAGATGATGTCGTCCGAAAGGGACGAGACAAAGGGAATGATCATGATCCCCATGACGATTTCGGCCGTCAGAACGCTCGTCGGCTGAATGACCAGACCCGCCCCAGAACCCACGAAGTTCAGAAATGGACCGACGGTGATGACCGCAAAAAAGCCGTAGACGATGGTCGGGATACCCGCCAGCATTTCAAGCAGCGGCTTGATCGTCGCTCTCACCTTGGGATGCGCGTATTCGGACATGTAAATTGCAGCCATCAATCCAATTGGCACCGCGACCAGCAAAGCGACGAACGAGATATAGAGTGTGCCCCACATCAGCGGCACGAGTCCGAACTGGCCCTCGCTGTTGCCGGATGCACCGGCCTCCGCAAAACGCGGGTCCCACACCGTTCCCGTCAAGAAGTCGATGATCGAGACGCTCTTGAAAAAGTCGATGCTTTCGAAGAGCACCGAAAGCACGATACCAACGGTGGTGAGGATCGCGACCGAGGAGCCCACCATGAGGCCTGCCACGATGACGCGTTCGACGCGGTTACGGGCGCGCAAGTTCGGCGAGATGCTGAAAAAAGCGAAAACAAATCCGGAAATCGCGAGAAGGGCGGCAACGATGGTCTGAGCCAGACTGCTTTCTTGTTTCAGAGTATTCAGAAACTCAGCACTTTCGATGATTGCCGCATCAGGCGCACTCGCAACCACAATCCCCTTCTCCGAAAGCAGCCGCTGGGCCTCCTGGGGGCTCGCTTTTGCTGCCTCGAGTTCGCCGCTGCCGAAAGTCTTAAGCCCCGAGGCGACGCTTCTTACGACGCTCATTGTCAGGCCGATCTGGGCTTCGGTCCCCTGAAGCACTTGCGCAGGCAAAGTTGCCTGGACCTGGGCGTCGATGAGGCGGGGCGAAAGAGTTGCCCAGATCAGGAGAACGAGAAAGGCTGGGAGCGAGGTCCAAAGAGCGAGATAGCCGCCATGATAGCCAGGGCGCGAGTGGAGCGTTCGTTCCTTGCCCTTCGCAAGCGTTTTGGCGCGCGCGAATCCAATGAAGAAGGCTACAAACGCCAACCCAAGCAGAACAAGAAGCAATGTGCTGAGAGACACAGCCGACTCCCCAGGGGGCCCAAATGATGCGATGCAACATAGCGTGGCGGCTGCCCCGCCGCCACGCGCTCTTTGCGTCTTAGCTGAGCGGGACCATTGTCTTAAGGGTCTTGACGGTCTCGCGCGTCTCCTTCGCTTCCTTCTCCGGAAGCGGAACGAGCCCATACTGAGCAAGCGGGCCGTCTTCGCCGATCATTTTCTCGCTGACGAAGTACTCGGCGTACTCTTTCAGGCCGGGGATTACGCCCACGTGGGCCTTCTTCACATAAAAGAAGAGCGGCCGGGAGACAGGATATTTCGCATCCGCGATGGTTTCGACGGTGGGTGTAATGCCGCTCACGGGAGCGACCTTCAGCTTATCGGAGTTGTTCTCATAGAAGGAGAGACCGAAAACGCCAAGCGCCTGCTTGTTTGATTGGAGGCGAGCCAGCGTCTCGGTGTAGTCGCCATCGATATCGACAGCGTGCTTCCCGCCGTCATCCTTGCGGACCTTCGCGCAAGCTTTCTCGGTTGCCTCGGCGAGCTTCTCGGCCGGCGTGCCGCTTGCTTTCAGCTTCTCTTCGATGAGCTTGTCGGCGCCAGCGGCCTTGCAGCCAGCAACCAGCACCTTGGTTTCGAACACTTCACGCGTTCCGTGCTTCTCGCCGGGGATGAAGGCAACGATGTCCCAGTCGGGGAAATTCGGGTTTACCTGCTTCCAGGTTTTGTTTGGATTGGCGGCAAGCGCGCCCTTGACCGGCACTTCAGCGCCGATCGCGAGGAACCAGTCCTTCGGCTCGAACGCAAACGAGGGGCCTTTCACGTCGGAAGCGAAGACGATGCCGTCATAACCGAACTTCACTTCCACGATGTCGGAAACGCCGTTCTTCGCGCAGGTCTCCTGCTCGGTCTTCTTGATGCGGCGAGAGGAATTGGCGATGTCGATCTTGTCCTCGCCGACGCCGTCGCAGAACTGCTTGATGCCCGCGCCTGAGCCGCCGGACTCGACAACGGGCGCTTTGATCGTGGAGTTCGCCTTCGCGAAATTCTCGGCGACGATCTTTGCGTAGGGAAAGACGGTCGAGGAACCAGCAACTTTGACCTGATCACGTGCGGATGCGGAGCCAGCGCTAAGCAGTCCGGCAGCCGCCGTAGCCGCAACGAAAGCGGCGAGACGATAATTCACTGTGCTCTCCCTTGAGAATGAAAAACCAACCGGCAATCTGATGCGGCTGTGTGCGCCAGGATCGTAGGGCGGCGCAACAACTGTTTTATGAAAGCTGGATGAAGGGTTTGTGACATATCAAGCCATTGATTACAAAGGAAAATATATGTGAGCGAAATATTTGGAGCTCTGCAACCGTCTCCTTCTTCACAATTCAGCGCGTGGACTGAGCCGGAAGGTGCTCGGCGAAAATCACCGTAGAATCTGGAGCCCGAGCCGATTGTCGACGAGATGCGAAGCTCGCCCCGGTGGCGGTTGACCACGTGCTTGACGATGGCGAGCCCAAGGCCGGTGCCGCCTTTCTCCATCGCTGCCGACCCCGGAACCCGATAGAAGCGCTCCGTCAAGCGTGGCAAATGCTGAGCAGCGATGCCCGGGCCATCGTCCTCGACTCGTTATGGCAATCATTCCGTTTTGCTCCCGCTCGAGGCTGACGCGGACGCTGCCGTCCCGCCGGCCATATTTGATGGCATTGTGAATGAGGTTGATAAAGACCTGGGTCAGCTCATCACGATCACCGAGAACCTGAACGCCATCCAGCTCGGAATGGACCTGGATGTCGATGCCTGCCTCGCAAGCCATCGGCTCCAAAGTGTCGCAGACATGGCGCACAAGCTCCGATATCGCGACGGCATCGCGCGGCTTGAGATGCGCCCGCATCTCCACGCGGCTTAGCGACATCAGGTTGTCGATCAGGCGCGCCATGCGCTCAGCCTGCCTTGCCATGATCGGCAGGAAACGGTCGCGGGCCGCTTCGTCATGGCGAGCCGCCCCTTGCAGGGTCTCGATGAAGCCAATCACCGACGCAAGAGGCGTTTTGATCTCGTGACTCGCGTTCGCGATGAAATCGGACCGGAGCTGATCGAGACGGCGCTGCTCCGTCAGATCACGCAGGAAAAGAAGAATGGAAGCGTCTTTTTCGGATCGCCCTCCGAGATACGAAACCGTCGCCGCCATATATCGCTCGACCGGAACCCGTTCGCTGAAGGTGACGGTTCGCTGTGCTTCGGCGGGGCCGCAGTCCATGACGGCATCGAGCACTTGAGGACTGCGCGTGGCGCTTGAAATATGCGATCCCGGCCGCAAGCCTCCGAAGAGGTCCCGCGCCTTGCCGTTCGCAAACAGAATGGTCCCGTCGCAGGAGAGAAGGATTGTCGGCTCCGGAAGCGCATCGATGACCAGTGCCGCAATGTGAGTGGGTTCAACCGGCGGTGGCGCGGCAATCGGCGGAAGGAAAACCTGTTTCATGGCGGCACGGGGGATTAGTGCCGCACCAGCGACAAAAGCAGCAAGTGCAGCCGCCTCCGCTTCCCAAGGCAGCCGGTAGACAGCGGCTAGGGCGAAAAGGATGAGACCAAGGAGCAGAACAAGCCATCTCTGCTCGAAAAGGCGAGCAACAGCGCCTCGCCCCGTGATCCTCTCCGCAACGGCCTCGGTCGAGCCGGCGGGGTAAAGTGGGGTGTCAGTCGGCTGGCCCTTATCGTAGCTATTAAGCATGCCTAATGAAATGTCCGGCGGACGCTCCCCGTATTAACGTGGATTTAGTGCCGCATGACGCGGAGCATACAGCAAGCCTGCGACATTTTTTCAACGCTCGAATTGGCGGCGCGCCGATCAACGGTCCCGGCTGGCCCCCGCCTCGGCCAGCTCTTGAAGATACCCATTCCACAGCTCGTCTTTCCGGCGGATGATCTCGTGAAGATAATGCCACGAATAAAGGCCGGTGTTGTGACCGTCGCTGAAATCGAGGCGAACCGCATAATTTCCGACAGGTTCGATGGCCTTTATGGTCACGTCGCGCTTGCCGGGCACGAGTTTGCGTTCCGAGGGCGAGTGCCCCTGGACTTCTGCGCTGGGACTAACCACGCGCAGGAATTCGGCAGACAAGCTGCCTGCGGTGCCATCGGCGAAAGTCACGGACAGCGACGGATTTCTGCGGGTTGAGCCGCAATTCGGTGACCAATGGTTCCTGCGCGCTGTTCTCAGTCATTGTTTTTCTCCTGCATGGCTTCCACCGTTTATAGGTCTTTCAGGTTTCGGCGTTACGCTTTTTCGCCGTAATCCGGTTTAATACCCTTTACTGTGCGGCGGCCAAGCCACCAGAAAGGCTCCCGGTCATCCGCCGTTTTGTTCCAACACCATGTAATCGTAGACCGTTTGCGTAGGTGCCCATGCCAGCAATCCAGATGTCTCGCGGTGAACGTTTTTCACTTGAAAAGATCGTCAAGCGTCCATGCCTTTCAACCGACATTCCCTCGGAGCATGCGGAAAAATTGTTGAATTACGGCCTTGTTAAGCGGCAGGTGATGCTGCTCCATGCGACGCCGCTCGGCCAGATCGCAATTCTCAGGCAACGGTTCACGAAAGACGATTTCGGCTCATCTTTCGCCATGCAACGGGTCCGCTAGGACAATATATTTACGCCGTTGTAAAACCTCACTAGTAGGATGTTAAGCCGCGCCTATAATGGCTGTGACAGCGGAGGCCCGATGCTTGGCATCCGTCCAAGGCTTGGTAGGGCATGCTAGCGGGGAGATGATTATGTCGAGATTTCTATTGAGTGCGGCCTTGGCTCTTGCTGTCCTGGGCACATCGGTTCCGAGCCATGGCGCCGAGTATGTGTATCACCACAGGAGAGGCCATAACCACGCTTACGCGCCTGCTCCCTATTATTACGGGTTTTATTCGTTTGGGTATCCTTCCGGATACGTTCATCGCCCGGTTGGAGGCCATTCATATTACTGGCAGCACAGGGCATGGCCGTTCGTCAACGGCGCGTCTTACAATTATCCCGGCTTCTATAACAATCAGACCTTCTGGGAGCGGGTTCAGACCCAGGCGAATTACCCCGTCCAATACTAAAGCGAACCGCGCCGAGGATCCTGGACGCCGCTCGCTCATGCTTCGTCATCCCGGCCAAGCGAAGCGCGAGCCGGGACAGCAGAAAGCGAGCGCTTCAATTTGTAACGCTTCCGGTTAAGGCTACGTCTTTCCGGGACTTGATTGCCCTGATGTTTCCGCCAATTCCGTCGTCATGGCCGGGCTCCGACCCGGCCATCCAGAAAAACACACGACAGTAAAGCGAAAATTGTCTAGTCAATGGCTTCTTCTGCTAGCGGAAACATCCGGGTAATCAAGTTCCGGGATGCATCCGGGGCAATTCAGTGGTGCGTCCGGCAAACTTTACTCTAGCGGATTCTTAACGCTTGGGCGAACTGCCGCCGAAAATGGCCGCCAAAGACGGCACTGGAAGCTTGCTCACCATTAACGCACTCGCGGTGACTGCGGCACCCGCTATAACCATCGGAATGTCCGTCGGATGGAGGCGCAGCACCGCTGCGTCAGTTCCCATGATCGCCATCGCGGCGCCCGTGGACGGCAAGCCGCAGAACCATTTCTTTCGCGGGCGGGCTGCGTCGGGCGGGAGTGGCAAAACCGCTTTGGACTGAACGTTGAAGCGGGCAAGGCGAAGGCCCGTCGCAATGACGTATAGGGCGGCGATAAGCCAGCCGAATACTCCAAGCGAGTACAGGTGCCGGTCATACAACAGCATCGCCGGAGCGACCCCGAAATTCAGAAAATCGGCAAGCGAGTCGAGTTCGGCTCCGATCTCGGATTCCGCCGAGAGCTTACGCGCGGCAAAACCGTCGGCTGCATCGAGCAGGGCCGCTCCCAGAATAGCCGTCATCGCGAGCGCGTACGCGCCTTCGCCCGAGAGGCGTATCGCGGTCAAGCCGAGGATGACGGCGGTCAGCGTGAGCAAATTGGGGATGAGCCGAGTCAGCTTGCGAAGCCACGTCCCCTTTGAATCGGCGCTATCGCTGCCGACCACCTTGAAGGGCTGGCCATGATCATGCTTCATGGTGCGGCCGCCCCACTATGTCTATGCACACCGAGGCTTGTACTCCCGTCTTCATCACCGTTAGGTAAGCCTCCATTCAAGGGAGCCATCTGTCAAGAAATTGCAACTCAGCAATTGGTTTTGATGAGCCCCCGCTTTGATGAGAAACATCAAATTCAGATGCGCTGGAAGCTCCGATGAGCCTCCTGCAACTCTAGGTCCGCGATGACGGTTTCGCCGGCCAGCGTGCGCTGCCCTTCCGACACGAGCAAGGTCGCGGGCGGGAGCCAGATATCGACGCGGCTGCCGAAGCGGATCAGGCCGATGCGCTCTCCGGCCATGACGGTGTCGCCAACCTTGACGTCCGTCACAATGCGGCGCGCAACGTAGCCCGCCACGAGAACGACGCCCAGCCGGACCGCGTTCCTGGCTTCGATCGCGAAACTTTGGCGCTCGTTCTGCGAAGGAGCCTCCGGATCCGCGGCGTTCTTGTAAAGTCCCGATGTATGCACCGAGGTCTCGATGCGGCCCGCGATAGGTGCACGTGTGACATGCACATCGAGGACCGAGAGAAAGATCGAAACTCGCGTCCGGATCTCCGTCCCGAGATTAAGCTCCGGAGGGGGCGCCAGCGACTCGATCCCGATCACCACGCCATCCGCCGGCGCAACCACAAGTCCATCGCGCTGCGGGACGATACGGGAGGGATCGCGAAAGAAAAAGGCGAATGCGCCCGTCACGATCAAGCATAAAAGCGCGAGCGTGTTGAGCGATAGCAGATATGCCAGAACCGTCGCCCCCGCCGCTCCGGCAACAAATTTATAACCATCCTTGTTGATCGGCGCCAATATCGCGCGAGCTTGAGAGAGTGCGTTCGGTCCGGCCACTATAGCCCCCTGCAAGGTTGTTGAAATCGCTTTATGCGACAGTTGTTATTGCACGTGCGTGTTGCGTATTGTTAGGATGCTCATCGCCGTTTTGCCACGCTAATGTCACAAGCTGTGCATACCCACCGTCGTGAATTCACCGCCGTCCGAAGAGCGGTCCGCCAGCTTCTTTGATCCCAGGGAGAGCTTCGATGTACGCGAGAATAGCCGCAACTGTTATGGTTGCATGTCTAACACTTTCGCCCGTCAGGGCACAAGATGCACAAAAGCTCACGCTCTCGATCCCGCCCGAGGTGACCGAGGTCGCTACCGCCGGTACATGGTCCGACGGCGACGCATCGGGCGTCTTCCGCGCCACCGTGCTGACCGTTCCATCGGGCGACACGACGCAGGCCCATCTCGTTCTCCAGCTGATGGCTGTGAGCGCCGACGGCAACACGTCAAAGGTTCACAAGACGATCGCCGTCAAGCAGATCGCGGACAAAAAGCTTCCCAACGCCTTTCTGGCGGTCGAGGAGGACGGGACCGAGAACGAAGTCACCTGGCGCGTAACCAGCTATGACAGCAACTCCAATGCCGATATCGGCGCGCTCGTCACCATCAACGCCAAGGGCGATGTCGAGGTGAAGGACGCGCCGAAGGAAGAGGAGTCGGCCGCTCAGCAGCAAAACGAAGATAAGAAGTAGCCGGGACATGCTGCGCGCGCAGCGAGAATAACGGTGTGACCGATTAGGCAGGAGGCCGCCGCTCCGCGCGGCTCTCCTTCCGGCAAGTGACCTTCGTCGAAAAGCTCCAATTGTGTGACATCGGTTCGATCCGCGAGATGTGCAGCGACACCCGCCGCGATTTCAGGGTCATTCACCGCGTCAGATGGTTCGCGTAAGCGCAGCTACCCTAGAGAAGCCGGTCACGCAGCCGCATGCTCCAGCGCCTGGGCGATCGTATTCGCCGTGCGTGTCCAATCAGGCAGGGTTTGCCCCTGCCGCCATGCGCCTTCCGCCTTTTCCCGCCTCAGGGCCGGGTTTGACAGAAGAGCGCGCAGTGCCTCGGCGAAGGAAGTCACGTCTCCAGTCGCGCAAACAAAGCCCGCGCTAATGGGCACCGTGTCGCGCACCGCGCCCTCTCCGGAGGCGACAACGGGCAAACCGTGCGCCATCGCCTCCGCAAATGCTATGCCATAGCCCTCGTAGAGGCTGGCCAGCGCGAAGAGGTCAGCGGACGCATAAAGCGCCGACAATCTGGTCTCGTCGATATGACCGGCAAGCTGCACGCGGTCATCGAAGCCGTAGTCCGAAAGCTTCCGCTGGACGAGTGCGGCGGTTTCCGGCGACAGGTCCGGCGATCCGGCAATGGTGGCTCGCCACGGGAGATCGCGCACCTCGTTCAGGGCGTCGATGAGCACCGGGAATCCCTTGCGCGGGGTAAGGCTGCCAACGCTCACGATATGGGGCGGCTCAGCGGCCGAAGCGCCCTCGGCGCGTTTCCCGCGCAGGATACCCGGCTCGGCGACCGTGATTTTGTGCGGAGGTAGGTGGAATAGCCGCATCAGCTCTCCCGCCGTACCATGGCTTGGGACGACGATATGCCGCGCCAGTCCCAACGCTTCCTTCTCTCTCTTCAGCAACAGACCTTTCTCTGAAGGGCTTAATCCCTCCTCAAGGCCAAGCGGATGATGAACCAAGGCAACGACAGGCTGTTTCAGAGCCTCGATTGCCGATAGCGGCAGAGCGCCATAAGCGAGCCCGTCGATGAAAAATACCGTGCCGGGTGCATCATGCGCCGCCAAGGCGCGCGCCACCTCTTCCAATTCGCTATCGGACGGCAGCGGGAAGGCCGCTGGGAGCGGGCAAATTTCAACAGTGAGCCTTTCCGCCAGCAACGGCAGGATCTTGCGCGCGTAGAGGTATCCCCCGGTCGGAGTGGCAAGCTCGCCGGGAATCGCGAACGCGTAGCGCGTCATTTCGGCAATGCGCACTCGTATGAAGCGCGGGCCACGTGGCTTTCCTGAAGCGTTACCTTAATACGTGAAAGGGCCTTGCCATCCTCGCCCAGCATCCCGTCAGCGATGACTTCGGCCAGCTGGTCGAAAATATACTGGCATAGAAACTCTGTCGTCGTAAGCTGCCCTGCCAATTCGGGCTTCTCGTCGAGATTTTGATAATTCAGCGGCGCAAGCACGGCCCTCAAAACTTCATGAGCAAGGCCGATGTTAACGACGATGTTCTTATCGCTCAGCTTCTCGCGAAAAAATGTTACGTGCACGATAAAGGTTGCGCCATGCATCCCTTCAGCGCGTCCGAACGCCGGGTCGGGCAAGCTGTGTGCAATCAGAATGTGCTCGCGTACTTTCACCGCAAATTCACCCAATGGATTCCTCCTCCCCTAAAGTCTTGGCGGCAAAATTGACCGCGCCCTAACATTACATGTTATGAAAACCGATGAAAGTATCCATAAAAATCTGTCAAAGTATCTTATTAAAGCCGTTGAAAGCAGATCGGCTTTCCTTACGCCGGCCACGAATCAATTTAAACTATTAACTGCCGGGCAGAAGACTTTTTTGGGAAAGGGGCGTCTTGATGCACAGCGCGGCTAAGAGAAACGAAGGGAGTAACATCTTTAAATTGAGCGATATCACCAATCACCCTGCTGATAGCGCCTCAAGCTCCATCGGTGAAGAGGAAAGTAGGCCAGCGGTGATCGGGAGGAAGGAAGGTGCTGAGGAAAATCCGAAGGCGCCTGAGCCCTCGGCGAACGAGAGACCGGCTTCGTCGGCGCCAGCCAACGCAGATGATGCTCTTGCTTGGCTCAAGATCATCCAGAGCGCCACGGCAGACCTGACTGCGGATATCCGTGCCTCAAAGGGTGATGGCTTCGCACGGTCTTTTGCGGATGAGGCTGAAGCGTTTGATTACAATCGGCCGCCTGCGGCCGGGAGCGCCCGCCGAAGCTCGGGTTTTGATGATGACCAGCATGACGACTATAGCGACGAGCGCAAGCTCGCCCAGAAGTTGTCATACAGGTATGCGGAACGGCCAAGCGCGCCGCCTCAAACATTAGGGGCAGCGGTCATGCCGTATGTGGCTGCGACGGGCATATTCGCCTTCATAGCCGGCAGCGCGGCGGTTTACCTGTTGACTGGGCCGTCATCGGGGGATGTCAAAATAAAGGCAGCAGCTCCCACCGCTGAGATTCAGGTCGAGGCTCCGATGATGCAGTCAGGCCAGCCCGGTTCCAGGAAAGGTGGTTTGCAGCGTGCGCCATCCCAGGCCGCTTCGGCGGACAGCGCGGTTTTTTGGGGATCGAAAACTGAGGAGCAGGCACCCAAGGCAGCCGAACCCACAGCGCCTGTCGAACACCGGATTCAGACGTGGTCTGATACAGTCGAAACCTTCAAACAGTTTGTGAGGCCCGAGCAAAAGTAGGCGCGTCCGGGGCTCATGGAACAACTCGAAAAGGGCTGTGGGGGCCCGATTGAAGTTGTCTTACCTTCCCCTCCCCGCAGCGGATCGCCTCGGCGATGGAGAGCGAGTGCGGAGCCTGCAGTCCGGGAAGAGCGTGGGCAGTTCATCGAATATCACTTCGTCTGCGATAAGTGTATCGAAACGGGCGTCAATGAGAAGCGCTGAAGCTTTCTCGATTTGCCACGTATCCAGCCAATACGCACATCACGACACTGAAATGACGCCGACCTGAGAGGAAAGCATGCGCAGACCCTTGCTGTTAAACCGAGCGCAAGGCAGCGCGGACTTCCGCTAAACTCTACCAGCTCAGTTCAGCAGACCTGGCTTCGAACCCGGCAGTGCGAGGGGCTGTCGGCAGTGTTGAAGATGTGGGGCGGAAGTGTAGAGGACGACGTCAGCCCCGGCATTACCGAGCGCGTCAAGCACAGGAAAATGCGCGCCGAGATCACGCGCGATCGCTGATGATTTCCCGATATTCGGAGCAAGCAGACAACACAGCCTATAGTTGCAAAAATCCGTGATCGAGGAACGCCCGCTGCCCGCAATTGTTGAATTTCATCGGAATAGGCCAGTCTCGCGCTAAATCTGGCCCCACCATCTGGGCTCACGGCTTGCGAGACGTAAAGGAGGGCGCCATGTTCAAGAGTTCTGTTGCGTTCGTGATTGCGATGACTATTCCCGCAATGGCGGCAGATAATGTCGTCTCCAAGCACGAGGTCCGGTTTGAGGATCAGACCTTTATCTGCGGGAAAATCGAGGACGGGGGGAAAGTACGCCGCTTTATCCACTCGATCCCTAAGGCGAAATACATCCCCGAGTTCGAACCGCGCAAAGGCGATCCTTTGGCGGAAAGTTGGTTGATAACCTATCAAATTATATGCGAGGGAGGCTACGAGCGGCCGAACCTCACAGCTCACTTGGGCCGCAGAAGATTCTAGGCCATTATATCTCCTCGTGGGAAAGGAAATCGCAGTGCGAAATATGCACTGTGCCGGTAGCTTGGCTGATACACGGGGCAGACAGGACAGCTAGCCGCTCTCCCTGATTGCAGAAATCTGTTGGGACTCTTCCCGGCTACATGATCATTATTGCCTGCTGAACTCGCATTGCCGAGGTGCGGCGGATCGGCAGATGTCGTTGGTCTTACCTCCTTTTTTCTTGCCTAAAAGGCTTGAAGCGTTTAGACGTGCCAGTTATTTTGTGGTTTGATGGATCCGCAGCAGGCTGCCAGTCGTACTGTGGACTGGTCGCCAACTAGGCGGTTTGGTGTGCGAGGCTGAAGACTCATTTCCTGACGTAGCGGCCTTGAGTGATACTCGAATTCTTCAAACTCTTGGCAGTGATAGTTTGGGGGTACGTCTTTTGATCGCTGGGTTCGAAGGCTATAAGGGCACAGGTTAGCGTCTTCTGGAGACAACCGATCCCGAGAACACTCACAGTAGTATTTCGCTAACATTGAATATTAGCAACTATTCCACGCTATGCTGCTTATTCTTTTCAAGAAGCAGATGACAAAAACGGCAACGGGCTAGCCCGTAATCTTAGTGTAGCAGAAGGTAACAGGTTATGGGAAGCAGTACCGCAGCGTTCAAAGTAGTCGTATTAGAAAGCTCAACCTGGGCAGTTGTTCGGACGGACCCCGCCCGGCCCCGTTTTATGGAAGTAATCGCGAATTTTTATGATGAGAAGCGAGCCAGAGACTATGCTGATCTGCAAAACAGCCAGCTCAGTCAGGCTCCTGAAAACAAGGATGCGGTCTCAGAAGCACCCGCCATCAAACCGGAACGGATCTCTCCCAAAGCGCCAGTGGGCGATTCTGAGCTTAGTCCCCGCCAGAGTGCCGTTTTGAGGGCGCTGCGTGAAAAGATGGATGAGGAAAATCTCGTTGCGGTGAGAGCAGCCGTCTTGGCTCAAGCTGCTCAAATACCGCTTGGATCGCTTCACTCCGTCCTTGGATCGCTTGAGAAGAAGCAAATGATCCAAACCACCCGCGCGGGGTCTGCAAGGTCGCCCGCAGTCTATCGGGTCATGTAACAGGCCTTAGAGCCGGAGCCGCTGCACGCGGCCCTTCCTTTTTCACCTGGGCTCACTTCGCAAGCACAAATCTGCTTCGCCCTCAGCTCTTCTAAGGCTTCCTTGGCATTTGGCTCTGCGCCATGACGGCGAGAAGCTTCAAGTCTTCCTCGTTCTTCTCGGCGGTCAGGAGGAAGCGGACGTGGTCCGTCACCCAGCTCGCCGCCTTGTTCGAGCCGATTACCTGCACGGTTATGGGGCTGTCGGGGAGTTCAGCCGCAGGCAACCCATAGAGGGTGAGCGGCGGCTCAGTCTTCGAGGCATAGGTGAGTTGCATCATCCGCTCCTGACGATAGTTGAACGTCTGGCCGCGAAAGAGCGTGTACCCCTGCCGGGTGAAATCGGGGGGCGTCAGGGCCTTGGCTGTGATTTTGGAGAGCTGGAAGCGTATCAACTCGGGGTTCGCGATGGCGTCGGGATAAGGCGTCAGCGTCTCGCGCGGGAAGAAACTGTGGAATCGGGCGATGTCTGCCGGCCAGGACGAGGGCGACATTTGCGCCGCGGACGGAGCTCTATCGGTGTCCTTCGGCGGCAGCGGCGTGCGTTGGCCGGTGAGCGCAGTCGCGCCATAGCCGCCAAGAACTCCACCGGCAAATACAGCGAGCACGAAAAGCATTTTCCGGACCGCATCAGGTTCCTTTTGCGCGGGAAGCTGGGCCGGGGCCGGCGCACTCGTTTTTCCTTTGGAGAACTGCCTGGGTTCAGTTTCGTCGAACTGAAGCGCACTCCGGGGCACCGCAATCTCTTCACGGGCGAAAGCGCCAAAGCTTTCAATCAGCTGCGCCTGCGAGCGTTTCAAACGCGCGACGCGCCGGGAAATCTCCGCATTGGTGCTCGTGAGCTGGGACACTTCGCCGGACTGCGCTCTCTCAAGTTGTCCGTCGATATAGGCGAGCAGGAACTCGTCACTCAACTGTGTCATGCCGCACGCTCCTGCCCGGGCGAGGCATCAATCTGGTTTCCTTGCCGGCCTGCATCATCGCTCAGGCCCCGCTGATCGAGCCAGTGGGACAAAGCAACATGGCCACGCGCCAGAAGTTTCATCAGCGACAGCATGTCGAGCGCAGTCACTTCCGCAGCTTCATCGTAGGACATGTCCTCGCCATAAACGAGGTAAAGGGGAGCTCTATGCGACGAGGACATGTTAGCGATAAATTTTGCGAAATGAGCGTTGCCGGCAAGCGGTCCTTTCGGAAAGCTTGCCGCAAACAGACGCGGCTCCGGCTGGCATCTCCTTTGAATGTTCGGGTCCTCGGCAAGCTTCGCGCTCCACATAGCGTGCATGCGCCGGAATGCCTCGACGAGGTGGTCGCGATCGTCCCAGACAAAATCCTTTCGAAGGTTCAAGGCCTTGGTCGTACTTCTAAGAAGCGCCCGCGCCAGCTCTTCATTGACTGTCAATACAAGAGCGTATTTATAGAGGCGGGCAATGGCGCTCTGAAGGGCATCGCGCGAGCGGCTGGGTACTGGTCCAAAAGAAGCCATGATACGCGGACTCTCCTTACACAGTAAAATAACGACCAACGTCCAGGACTTTGACAGAGAAAGGTTGACGCGCAGTAAAACTGCAACAAGAAATATAAGAATCGGAGTTGTCACCGGACTTCTTCAACGATGGGTTCCCTGACTAATTGCCAATCCACCGACAGTTGTGAAACATCACAGTCCGTGAATTTTTCCTGAACGCCGGCAGCGATGGAACTCGTGGTCAGCTTTCCCGGCAATGGCATTGCGGACGGCCCATGGCGAATGACGATAAAGAAAATCGGCCCAGCAAATTCTCCGACGCAGATCTCCGCGCGTTCCTTCATGCTGAGACCGGCGCCAAGCCGCAGCCCCCTTCTGCACCTCTCGCACCGGAGAATGACCCGTTCCTCGCCGATCTTCTGGAACATGCGATCCGCGGCAGCGGCCTTCACGAGCGCGCCTTCCTTGATGACAGGCCCCCTGGCAGCACTCATGGCGCTTCCGAACCCAATTTTCTGGATGCGAGGCTGATCGAGGAACTGACGACTGCGCAGAAGCAAATGCGGAGTGAGCCGGCTGTCGAGTATGAAGAAGCGCCTCTCGGATATGCAGAGCCGCCCGCGCTGGAAGAGATCCCTGTCGAATCGCCGGTTCCCTATGCGAAGGCGCCGCTGGACTATGGCGAGCCCCCAGTTGAGCACACGCCCCTCGAGGGATCTGCCCCCGTCATGCCCTCTCTTGTAGATCAGGAGCCGGCGTCTTTGACCGATCTGATCCCGCCAGCAACACCCAAAGATGCGGTTGCGAGCGCGCCGGATGCCGCGCCTCGGAATGCCGCCGAAGCCCTGGAGCAGTCCGTGGCCAGCCTCGATCTGCGGAGTCAAGCTGAGCGAACTGCTGTTGAGAATGCGGCGAAAGCCCCGGTCGAACGGCCTCGCAACATCAGCTTGCGTTGGTCTTGCCGCCGCCTCGCTCTCTTAAGCATCATTCATCGTCGGGTCTTCGACAGGACAACTGAGCAACTTCTTTTCTGCAAAACTTCGCCGCTTGAAGTCTATAACGTCCAGGTGACGGAGCGAGGGTGTTCAGAAGTCTTTCTTCTATCAGGGGCCGATCCCCAAGAAGGTTCTCGACTGGGCGCTTTCGGCCCTGCCGGAGGATCTGAAGCGATATGCTTTCGTCGATTTCCGCGCGGGCAATGGGCGCACCCTCCTTATGGCTGCCCGGCGCAATTTCGAGTATGCGGCCGGATATGCGTTTGACGCGGAGGGCTCCGAAACCCTTGAGATGAATCTCGCGCAATATCCGAGGTCCTATCTGACGTGCCGCGATGTCAGGGCGTTGCGCGGCGACCGCGAGGGTGTCGTCATCCCCGCCCAGCCCGCGGCTCTTTTTTTCCCCGATAGCCTCAGTGTGGGCCACCTTGACATCATTCTCAGCTATGTAACCGCTTCTCTGCGGCGCGACCCGCGGCCCATCTATCTCATCTTCGAGAATGCGGGGCGTGAGTGCGCAAGCGAACACATGAGTTCTTTCGACAAGGTATCGTTGCCCCTCCTCAATCGGGCCAAGGCGTTTCTTTTCGGGCCGGTGAGCATTGCCGTTTATCGCTCCATGGTCGAAATGGCGAACTAGCGAGTGTCAGCGACGGAAAATATGGACCAAGCGCCGAACGAAATCACATGCCAGGAACAGGGCCGCGCCGGTGTCGTACGCCTCACCAGAACCAGAGAGTTGAATGCGCTCACCCTCGGCATGATCCGGGTGCTTGAAGCTTTCAAGCACCGCTGCGCGAGGAACCCGCACATATACGGAATTGTCCTGGAGGCGGAAGGCAAGGGGTTTTGCGCCGGCGGCGACATCCGGCTCATCCGGAATCTGGTGCAGGACCGGCCGGCGGAGGCGGACCGCTATTATGCCGAGGAATATCAGCATAACTGGACGCTGCAGTGTTTCCGCAAGCCGCACGTATCCTTGATGAACGGCGTTACGATGGGCGGCGGCGTCGGCATCAGCCTTTACGGCACGCACCGGATCGCGGGCGAGAACATCAGTTTTGCCATGCCCGAGACCGGCATCGGCTTCACCCCGGACGTGGGCGCGTCCTGGTTTCTGCCTCGCATGCCAGGAAAGATCGGCCTCTATCTCGCTTTGACCGGCCACGTTTGCCGTCGCGCCGACACCTATTATCTCGGCGTCGCCACCCATTGCATTCCCGCCGAAAAGTTCGAAGCAATCAAAGCCGCAATGATCGAGGCGGAGCCCATCGACCCCATCCTCGATGCCCTTCACGAACCGCCCGGAGAAAGCGAACTCGGCCGGCTTCGCAGCCCAGTTGACCGTATCTTTTCGGCGGTCGCGCTCGATGACGTTTTCAGGGGCCTCGAACGCGAGGACGGCGAGTGGCGCGACTGGGCGCAAGAGACGCTTGCGAGACTGGCGAAACGATCGCCTCTCAGCCTGAAGGCGACCTTCGAGCTTCAGAAACGGGGAAGCACCTTCAGATCGCTGAAGGAGGCGCTTGCCATCGAGTACCGTGTCGCGACCCGCATGATCCGGCAGCACGATTTCCTGGAGGGCGTGCGTGCTGTCATCGTCGACAAGGACCAGTCGCCCAAGTGGCAGCCCCCGTCCCTGGCCAAGGTGAGCGACCAGTTGGTGCAATCGCTTTTCGAGCCAACTCCAGGAGGCGAGCTTCAGTTGAAAGATTACTGGTTTCCTCCTTCCGAGTAGTAAGCCGCCCTCGGTTGCAATTATGCCACGATGCCAACCTAGAACGTTACCGGCAAGGTCGGCGCCATTGACGCATGCTAAACTCAATGCGACAGAGTCTAAGTTTTAATTGGATGTGGGGGAGGGCACATGAGCGGGGATACAAGCCCTTTCGGGCGCGGCCGTCTCCGCACGCTCGGGCGGAGATCTTTTCTGCTCGGCGCGTCTACCTCGTTTCTCTCTGCGTGCTCGTACATTCCCCGCGAACGCTTTACCGCACGCGAAGATGCCATCGCCCAGATCCCTGGAGTACCGGGAGCCCGTTTCTGGCTGGACGGCAGTGAGGCTGAGTTCCGGAATTTCGTTCGCGGGACGGTGCTGGCGTCGCCGACGGGGGTGCAAGACGGCTTCGATGTCC
This sequence comes from uncultured Alphaproteobacteria bacterium, assembly GCA_963833565.1. Taxonomy (GTDB): domain Bacteria; phylum Pseudomonadota; class Alphaproteobacteria; order Rhizobiales; family Rhodomicrobiaceae; genus Rhodomicrobium. Next base: position 15,136 of record CAWHYO010000003.1, on the reverse strand, counting down.
TTGCGCTCTCCGGCGGAGCCTATGACGGCGCATTCGGCGCAGGCGTCGTCGCTGGCTGGACCACCACGGGAACGCGCCCCAAATTTACCTTCGTGACAGGGGTCAGCGCGGGCGCTCTCATAGCGCCGCTTGCTTTTCTGGGCCCCAATTACGATGGGGAACTGCAAAGAGCTTTCTCGGAAGACGCCGCACAAGACCTTGGGGAGCTTGGCAATCTGCTGTCCCTTCTCGGAACGGTGGATGTACGCCATGGAATGCTCGTGACCCTCGTCGACAAATTCGTCGATGAGAGGCTTCTCGAATCAGTTGCGGCTGAGCACGCGCGCGGGCGGCGGCTTCTCATCCTGACGACCAACCTCGACGCACAGCGCGGCGTCGTCTGGGATATGGGCGCGATTGCCGGAGGCGGTCCCCGATACCGCGAACTTTTCCGCGATGTGCTCGTCGCGTCGGCCAGCATCCCAGGCCTTTTCGGTCCGACCTACATCGAGGTGCATGCGAACGGCCACTTCTTCAAGTGAAATGCATGTCGATGGCGGGGCGACCAGCCAGATTTTCATCCTTCCCGATTTCGCCTTCATCAATGGCAGAAGAGTTGCCGATCCGAAGAACAGGCCGCGCGTCTGGATCGTCATGAACAATCATATCACGCCGCAGTTCGAGGTCGTGCAGCCCTGGCTTTTGACGACGGTCTCGCGCTCTTTCTCGACGCTCATCAAGAACGACGCGAAGAGCGTGCTGCTGGCGACATTGAACTATGTCGGAAGCGAGCGGTTCAACCTCACATCGATCGACGACGGCTTCGGGGAATTGCTGCAAGCCAACCCCGGCATCCAGCCAGGGTTCAACAGTCCCTATATGTCGGCGCTCTATAACTACGGCTATAAAAAGGCTCTTTCCGGGCATCTGTGGTCGGGGGAGGTTCCGTTGGGCAGCGGAGCGCCGAGGCGCTTTCAAGAGGTGGCGGGCCGCTGACTGCCGCTCCCAATCGCTCCCGCATGCCGGGAAACAACTCACCGCCAAGATTGTCCGGGAGACAGGGTTAACGGCACTTGCATCGCAAGCTCAGCCGCGATTTATAGTTTGCGTCGGATACGGACGGGATCAAACGCAATGAAACCTGCGCGCATTATCAAAGCTGTTCTTGTGCTCGGTTTGCTTGCCGGCTTGGCCCCGGAAATTGTCCTTGCGCAAGCCCTGAAGAAAGTTCCCGAGAGCCGCGAGCAGATTGTGTTTTCCTACGCGCCGGTGGTGAAACTGGCCGCGCCCGCGGTGGTGAATGTGTATGTCCATCAGCGCGTGCGGCGCGATTCGGCGTTCAACAATCCGGTTTTCGAACAATTCTTCGGTCACGAATTCGGGCATAGCGAGCGGGCGCAAAACTCGCTCGGCTCCGGCGTCGTCGTCGCGCCGAGCGGCGTTATCGTGACGAACAACCATGTCATCCAGGGCGACGCCGGGGCGGAGATCAAGGTTGCGCTGGCGGACGCGCGCGAGTTCGATGCGAAAGTGCTCCTCAAGGACGAGCGCACCGATCTGGCGGTCCTGCAGATCAAAAGCTCCGATATCGAATTTCCCTATGTGAGTTTTGCGGACGCCGACCTCCTCGAAGTTGGCGACCAGGTGCTCGCCATCGGCAACCCTTTCGGCGTGGGCCAAACGGTGACGAGCGGGATCGTCTCGGCCCTGGCCCGCACGCGCCTGGGGATTTCGGACTACCAGTTCTTCATTCAGACGGACGCTGCGATCAACCCCGGCAATTCGGGCGGCGCGCTTGTGGACATGCAGGGCCGTCTCGTCGGAATCAACACCGCGATCTACTCGAAGAGCGGCGGCAGCCAGGGCATCGGCTTCGCCATCCCTGCGAACATGGTGAGGCTCGTTGTAGAGTCGGCGCTGCATGGCGCTACTGTCCGCCGCCCATGGCTGGGCGCCAGTCTCGCGGAGGTGAACGCGCAAATCGCAAATGCGGCGGGCCTCGACCGCGCATCGGGCGCGCTTGTTTCTGAGGTGGTGGACGGCGGCCCAGCCGCTTCCGGAGGCCTTCGCGCGGGCGACATTATCGTCTCCGTCGAAGCCAAGGATGTTTCCGATCCCAATGCCTTCGCGTACCGCTTCACCACGCGCGGCACATCGGGCGAAGTCGAACTCGAAGTGCTGAGGGCGGGCACGCGCCGGAAACTTTCCGTGCCCCTTATGACTGCGCCCGAGAACCCGCCGCGCGATGTGCGCGATCTTGCGGGCAATAATCCTCTGGGCGGCGCAAAGGTCGCCAACCTTTCGCCGGCTGTCGCGGATGAGCTTTCGATCTCCGACACGAAAGGCGTGGTGGTCGTGGAAACCGAGGCCTATTCGGTTGCCCGGCGCATCGGCGTCAAGCCCGGTGACATCATCTCGGAGATCAACGGCGAGAAAGTCGATACGACCAAGGGCCTCGAAAAACTCGTCGGCAAAGGCGCGCGATTGTGGCGCATGACCATCAAGCGTGCCGGCCAGACAATTCGCACTGTCATCTCTGGGTGAAATGATGGAGGGTCGCCGCCATATGTTGGGGTGACTGCAATGGCAAAATCCCGATCCGCTCCTTCCGCGCCGCTCTTCGAGAGCATCCCCGCGGCCGATAACGCATCCCGTCCGCTCGCCGACCGGCTGCGCCCGGCAACGCTTGGCGAGGTGATCGGACAGGATCACCTCTTGGGCGAGGGCGGTCCGCTGCGGCGCATCGCGGAAGGCGAGAGACCCCGTTCGATGATCTTCTGGGGTCCGCCCGGCACCGGCAAGACGACGGTGGCCCGGCTGATGGCGCGCGGCGCAGGCATGCATTTCGAGCAGCTTTCGGCAATCTTTTCCGGCGTCCAGGATTTACGGAAGGTTTTCGAAGAGGCTCGCGACAGGCAGCGCTTCGGCCAGGGCACCATCCTTTTCGTGGACGAGATACACCGCTTCAACCGTTCGCAGCAGGATTCCTTCCTGCCCTATGTCGAGGACGGCACCATCATTCTGATCGGGGCCACGACGGAGAACCCTTCTTTCGAGCTGAACGGCGCGCTCCTTTCCCGCGCCAAGGTGCTCGTCTTCAAGCGCCTCACCGATGAGGACCTTGAGCATCTCTTGAAGCGGGCCGAGACGGTGCTGGGCAAGTCGCTGCCGCTGACGCCCGATGCGCGGCAAACCCTGACCGGCATGGCCGACGGCGACGGCCGCACGGTGCTGAACCTGGCCGAGGATGTCTTTGCAACCGCGCACGGCGACGCGAAGCCTATCGAGCCGGACGAACTCGTGGCGATCGTGCAGCGCCGCGCGCCGCTCTACGACAAGAACCGCGACGGGCATTACGACCTCATCAGCGCACTTCACAAGGCGGTTCGCGGCTCCGACCCGGACGCGGCCCTTTACTGGCTGTGCCGCATGATCGATGGCGGCGAAGACCCGCTCTATCTCGCCCGGCGCATGGTGCGCATGGCGGTCGAGGACATCGGCCTCGCCGACCCGAATGCGCTCGTGCAGGCGAACGCCGCCAAGGAGGCATACGATTTCCTCGGAAGCCCCGAAGGCGAACTCGCGCTTGCGCAATGCGTCATCTACCTTGCGACAGCGCCGAAATCGAACGCGGCCTATACGGCGTTCGGGGCGGCCATGCGCTACGCAAAGGAAGGGGGTTCGCTCCCGCCGCCGAAGCACATTCTGAACGCGCCGACCAAGCTCATGCGCGAGGAGGGCTACGGCGCGGGCTATGTCTACGACCACGCACGGAAGAAGGCGTGTCGGGCCAGACCTATTTCCCCGAAGACCTCCCGCCCCGGCAGTTCTATCGCCCGCGCGGCCGCGGCTACGAGCGCGAGATCGAGGCTCGCCTCAAAGCCTGGGCGGAGGTCCGCCACCGCGCCGCGACGCGCGGGGGCGGCGGCGATTAGCTTGCAGGCGATGTTCCCCGGAGGAACTGGTATAGGCAAAAATCCTTTGGCGAGGCCAACGGATGAGGCCCCGATTGCGGAAGTTTGGGGAAGCTCCCGGACTTTCTCATGATAGAGGTAAAGCGGGAGTAGAACGAGGAACTTCCTTCATATTCTCTGCGCTGCGTTCGGCGAAAGTTGCTACACAAAGGCAACCCGGCAGCCCTTCCCAGAATTCTTCACCAAAGCATATTTTAAGGATGAGCTTTAGGCTTTTCTTTTTTTATGCTTAGATAGATGAAGCTTGATCGTATGAGCCCATATTCGTTTGGCCCCCGCTTTCAGGAGCACCACCGATGCACTATTCGCATCACGGTTTCATGGTCATTGGCGGCGTCGCATCCGCGACGGCTTTTGTTACTGCTTTGATAGGTTACGCATTCGGGTTTGATCAAAATCTGATAGCTGGCGGCCTTTATTTCCTGGCGACCTATATGACCATCATTGCGCTTGCCGCGGCAGGGTGGCTAAACAGATCAGAAAAAGCGAAGGAAGCGGACTGTGGGCATGAGCTTGATCAAGCCCCTTTAATCCCCATCGACGAAAGCCCTGATCGCCTCCCTCCAGTTGCGGTAGAGGCCGCTTCGTTAGATCAGCACCTGAATGTTGAACGTCTCAGCGAAGCAGTTTCCGGCTGTAGCCCATTCGTTCACACCTTGGGCGAGCAAATAGAAAGCGCTATCAAAGATACAGAAACAGCAGCCACGACTGTCATTGCGAAACTCCAAAGGGCCGATAATATACTGGGAGAACTTGTTAAGTTCTTGAAAGAAAGTTCAAGTGAAAAGATAATCCCAATTATAGAAGAAACACAGGAATGCCTTCGCACGAACAATGAGGCTTTTAGCCAGTTTTTGGCTTACAGAACGGAAGCCTTGTGGGAGGAGAGCCGCTCCCGTCTTTCAAGTATAACGGATTTAGTGGAAAGTTTAGGTGATATCGTTCACAGCATTCGCGAGGTGGCGCGGCAGACACACCTCTCGCGCTTAACGCCACAATCGAAGCTGCGAGGGTTGGAGAGGCCGGGCGTGGGTTCGCCGTGGTGGCATCCGAGGTAAAAGCGTTGTCGCGGCAATCGGACCAGGCCGCGAAGGATATTAGCGCGGGCTTGCAGACATTAAAGGCCGCGATCGATAAAGCGTTAAAAGCCTGTCGGAGGCCAAGCGCGCGAGGAGAAGATGCGATTTGGGAACTCCATAACCCTCAGGGTCGATCAACTCGGGCAGGATTTAAAAGCTCTTGTCAATCAGCAGCAGGAGATCCTTGTCAAGACACAACATGATAGCGAAGACATATCTCTAATTGTGCTAGACTTGCTGGGGTCGATGCAATTTCAGGATGTGGTGCGTAAAAAACTTAACCAGGCGCGCGGGAACCTGGTGCATGTTGTACGCGAAGCCGTAACTTTACAGCATACATCGAGATGGCTCGTGCTGGAAAATATCTGCCTTACGCTGCTGAAACCGACAAGACAGATTTGAACAATAGTAACGTGCCTCTGGTCGACGACCAAGATAATAAACTAATCGAATTGTTTTAAGTGTCGCTTGCGCGCGTTCGAACCGTAAATTCCACTAATTGGGTGCCTTACGGTTGTGCCCTGAAAGCACCGGAGTTCCGCAATCGACCCATATAGGCGATGATGGCGCGGAGCATATGGGCGGGGTTGCTTGCCATCACGACCTCAACGCCGATCTTGTAGACGCTAATGTGTCTCCCATTTGCGAGTTAGGGCTTGATATGCATAGTTTTCGCAGTTTCTAGTCCGACGGCCGTGATCGATGCGCGCTTTGAGAAGATACTTATTTCCTTTGCGGCGATAGCTGATAGCGCAGCAGCTTTTAGCTGCAGATCTATTTTACACTCGGCTCGGTGATTGCAGCCGAGCCGCATCGCTCTCAAAAGGATAAGTGCAATGACTGAGAAACCCATATGCGTCATCTGGATCGACAAGACAGGGGAGCAATACTATTTGGTTTGCGGCGCGGCCCGCTTGCTCGTGATCGACGAGCGCACCCCGGGCGACCGCGTCTCTGAGATATCGGCGCGGATCAATTCCGCTCAGCTGAGCGAGCTTATCGGCGGCGAGGCCATTGGACACTCTGCCGACCAGCGCAACTCAGTCGTTGCGGCCCGGATAAATTCCGCCCTTGGGGGGCGATTTCATTTGATCTTGTCCAGAGGATACACCCAATGGCTGAGACACTGACCCTATTCAAGGGATGAAAGCCGCTTAGGAGCCGGAGCCTGCGCTTTGGAGGGTATTTCCGTTTTTGCTCCGATACAGAAACCGTGCTCTGTTGCTCAGGACTCCAGGTACTATCGCGCGGAGTGGCAGCCGGGAGTTCCGCTTTCGAAAGGCGCGGCCTCATCTCGATCTCGATTTCCGCCTGACGTTTCAGCACTTGTTCAGTTCCTTCAGAAGCCGGGAGAACTGGCGCTGCAGGTTCGCCTCATATCGGCTGTTGCCGGCAAAGTTCCCGTTCAGGAATTTCTGGATCACGCGCCTCAGCCTGATGTGGAGGCCTTGCGATTGAGGGAGGCTTTCGCGTAACGCTTTCGGGAGCCGCCCCGCCACTTCAGACCCCAGCTTTCCGGGAAATCGGCATGCGTGCTACAATCAGGCGTTTCGCGAGGTTCCCGGCCATGGACGACCCTGTCCTTTCCAAATTCCGCGCGGCGCTTGGCCGGGCTTACGGCCCGCGCCTGGAACGCGCCGTGCTCTTCGGCTCGCGTGCGAGGGGCGACGCCAAGCCCGGCAGCGATTACGACATCGCCGTGTTCCTCAGCGGCATGGAAAGCCGGTGGGACGAGGCGGGCGTGCTGGCGGAGATCGAGGTCGACCTTCTGGACGAAACGGGCGCCGTGGTGCACGCGCTGCCTTACCCCGCCGGTGCGTGGCGGGACCGGGCTTCGCCGCTGATGCATGAAATCCGCAAGGACGGCCGCGATCTATGAAGGAAGCCGCCGCGGCATATCTGGCGAAGGCCCGGCAAGCTCTGGACAAAGCCCGGCGCGTGTTTGCCATCGGCCTTTATGACGAAGCCGGGCGGCATGCCTATTACGCCGCCTTCCATGCCGCGCAAGCCCTGCTGTTCGAGCGCACGGACAAAGTTTACGCAACTCACCAGGGTGTCAAAGCGGAATTCGCGCGGCTGGCCAAATCCGATGCCCGCATCGAACGCAAGCACACCACGTTTCTGGCCCGAGCCTATAGCCTGAAAGCCGCCGCCGATTACGAAACCGGCGCCGCCGCGAACGTTACGGCAGCCCAGGCCAGCGAGGCCATCGGCTTGGCCGAGGAGTTCGTTGCGGTCATCGATGGGTTCGCAGCGGAATAGGACCGTCGCCACAGCCGCTTGCGATCCGGTGCAGACTGGGTCCAAACCTTCGGCGAAACCCTGCACTCCCGCTCAGGACTCCAGGCTATCGCGCGGAACCGTAGCCGGGCGTTTTGCTTCCGAAAGGCGCGGGCCTCATCTCGATCTCGATTTCCGCCTGACGTTTCAGCTTGTTTAGTTCCGTCAGAAGGCGAGAGAGCTGGCGCTGCAGGTTCGTCTCGTATCGGCTGAGCTTGCCTGCAAAGTTCCCGTTCAGGAATTTCTGGATCACGCGCCCCAGCTTGATGTCCCTCGCCTGCTCAGGGTTCCTTGACGCGTCGAGGCCCGCGAAGAGGCTTGCGCCAAGTTCGACCTGCGGAAAAGAGTCACTCCTCACGGCCTGTTCGAGCGACGCGATCAGGGCTCTCTCGAACAGGGGGATGCGCCGCGCACGCCATAATGTATCGACGATTTGATCGGCCAGTTCGCTTTCGAGGACGCCCCGAGGCTTGAGTTCGGCGAAAGCCTCCGAGCGCAGCCGAAGAAAGTCGTCAGGATTCTCACCCGCAAGAAGGATGTTTCGCGCCGTAAGTCCATGCGCGACGGCGTTCCGGCTGCTGGCCGCTTTGCCGTGCGGCGTCTTCGGGCCGCAGCTTGCTTGCGCATTCTTGCGGTTGGCTTCGATGCGCCGCTGGCTGGCGCCTGACAGCCCATGAACAATCTTTCCCATCAACTCTACCTTGGCGAGTGGTTTTGATTCAAAAATGAACCCTTGGTTGCCGAAAAACACCTTTTTTGCGAAACGAACCCAATAAAGCAAATAGCTTCTTAAGAAATCGTGGCGGCGGCTTGCGCTTGCTCGACCGATGGAACGCGCCCATTCCCCGCACCCGATGAACTTGGCCTGCGCGGCTTGATCGAGGCCCGGCTCAAGAGCTGGTGCGAGGTTCGCCGGAAAGCCGCAAAAGGCAGCGACACGAAAGATTGAGTGACTTCTTTTTCTGGATCCGCCTGGTTTGCGAAAGAAAAATCAACAGTTTTTCAACCATGTCAGTTGCAAAAATTACGCACTGAATGAGAAATCGAGCCTAAAAGCCAAAGTGTCCAGCATCGTTCAAGCGGGTTGTGCGTTCTGCCACTCACAGGAGTTGACGCCCCGTAGTTCGGCGCTATGATCCGGCATCCCGATTGGGAGTGCCCCAGTGGCGGAACGGTAGACGCGGCAGACTTAAAATCTGTTGCCTGCAAGGGCGTGCTGGTTCAAGTCCGGCCTGGGGCACCAAAATCGAGTGTCTTTTATAAATGGAACTATCGATAGGAACGCGAGCGCGGACATTATTGGCAGGGTTTGCGGCATTCCTGGCCTGTTTGCAGCAGGCAGCCGCAGGGCCAGCACTCCTTACCGAGCCAGCCACGGGGCTCGTCCTCTATGCGGAGGACGCCGATCAACCGTGGCGGCCAGCGTCTCTCACAAAGCTGATGACCGCCTATCTGGCCTTCGAAGCGATTCGCGACGGTCAGCTTTCTCCTGAAGACGTTGTCATCTCTACGGCGCTTTCGCAGAGCCAGCCTCCGAGCAAGCTTGGCATGCCGCTTGGGGCGCAACTCACGGTCGATCTCGCGATCAAGGCGTTGATCGTGAAATCCGCGAACGACGTCGCGATCATGCTGGCGGAAAAAGTCGGCGGCAACGTTGATAATTTCGTGGACATGATGAACAAGACCGCCGCCCGCCTCGGCATGACGAACACGCACTTCGTCAACCCGAACGGTCTGCCGGTCTTCAATCCGGACGGCAACACGGAGGCTCCGGAACAAGCCGTCACCACGGCGCGCGACATGGCGCTTCTCGCGAACATGATCCTGAAAGAATTTCCGCAATATGCCAGCATCTTCGCCATAACAGAGGTGAGGATCGGGAAACGCCTCATCACCACGCATAACGGGCTTCTGAAAAGCTATGACGGCGCGGACGGCATGAAGACGGGCTTCGTGTGTGCGGCTGGTTATAATGTCGTGGCGAGTGCTACGCGGAATGGGCGGCAGCTCGTCGCCGTGGTGTTGGGCGAAAAGTCTGGCGCCGCGCGCACGATCAGGGCAGCCGGTCTTTTCGAACACGGCTTCGAAATCTACCCCTGGAAGTCGGTGCTGGCGCCGACGCTCGCAACATGGCCGGTGGAGACGCCCGAGGGCGCGAAAGCTCCCGATCTGCGCAACATCGTTTGTAACGGACGCAAGCTCGCGAAGATCGCGAACAAGGACGAAAACAAGAAGGGCAAGCGGCCGGCCTTGGAGCCGGGGCATCGCCTGCCCGCGAAGGACAAGCCCGCGAAGGGCAATAGTAAGAAAAAGCCGATGCAAGCGGCGGACGCGAGGTGATCCTCAAGCCGGGACATTGAGCCACATTATCGTGCCCAAAGATCCGCGGAAAGGCCGCTTTTGTATACCTCTTCCGGACGGGAACGCCGCGGGCCTCTTGCGGCCTGGCATACCCGCTAGTCCTGCGGCCGGGTGTACGCCAGCCGCGGCTGCGGCGTGGCATGCGCAGTTGAGCCCTCGGTCAGCCGCTCGAATTGGCCGGTTGCCGCATTAAAAGTATCAACCGTGCCGTTCTCGATATTATAAACCCAGCCATAAATCTTGAGCTGGCCCGTCGCGAGCTTCGCCGCAGCGATGGGGTGCGTTTGAAGATTGTGAAGCTGACACAAGACATTTTCGTGAGCGAGCGCGTGGAGGCGGGCGTGTTCGCCCGCCGAATGCGGCAGCATAGCATCGACGATTTCCTTTGCCGCCGCCGCGTGTTCGATCCAACCCGCTACCGCGCGCATCTTATCGAGCTTATCCTCTCGCAAGATCGCTTTCATGGCCCCGCAGTCGGAGTGGCCACAGACGACGATACTTTCGATGCCGAGCGCACCCACCGCATACTCGATGCTCGCCGAGACGCCGCCTGACGAGGGTCCGTAGGACGGTATGATGTTGCCCATGTTGCGCACAACGAATAATTCACCCGGCTCCCGCTGGGTCAGAAGCTCCGGCACCACGCGGCTATCGGAGCAAGCAATGAACATGGCGAAAGGGGCCTGCGCCTCGCCAAGTTGCGTGAACAAATCACGCCTGGGGCCGTGAATATCTCTATGGAAGCGCAGAACGCCATCAATAAGCCGGTGCATGATCCTCCGCACGTTTCGCGCAAAACTCCGGCAACCTACCATGTCCGCTTGCACAGAACCAGAGCGGAGCCCCAGCTCCTGAGCCGGCTGTGCCGTTGTGGCGGTCATGATCAGCACGGCAGCCCGGTTGCAATCGTACTCGTCCTTGCAGCGAGATGCCGGCCCTCTTGCGGGGTTCTTAGCCCCTTTTTTGTGCGCGAGGCCGGTTCAGCAGGCACTTTCTTTAGAAAAATAGTTTAGCTTTTGGTAATATATTCCTATCGAGTTATGATATGAGGCGCTCTGACACCCCATGGAACTGAATCGGCAGATAATTGCTCGTAACCGCGCGCAAAGCGCTCTGTATTGCGATCCGTCGGAACGGGTGCGGCGCGCCACGCACCGTCAAGCCCACCCGACTGAGATTGCCGCCTTCAAGTGCATGGATGGCAGGCTCGATCTGGCGCGCATCACCAGGACGCCTCCCGGCATTGTCCAGCCATTTCGAAATGTCGGAGGTAATTTTGACCTTGGTTGGCCGTTCTTGGGCGCGGCCTTGACCGACTGGGTAGAATACACGATTTCGCGCGGAAGAAACCGCCTCATCTTCGTGACCTACCACTTTTCGCAGAGCGACACCCATTGGGGTTGCAAGGGGCAGGGTTACGATACCGCGAAGGCGCTGGCCTCTGCGCAAAAGCTTTGCCGTCAAATCGAGGACGTCTTTGGTTCGCGTGTTCGCACAACACACCCGATTGTCGTCGGAATTGAAACGGACGAGGACGTCCTCATTTTGCACAGCGAACAGGACGACGAGGCCGTCTACAATGTTGGAGAACACCTGAACGATACCGAAATCGAGGTCGCGGCAGCTCTGCGGAGGCTGTACCCGAGCATGCTGCAGCGGACGCTCGATGACCTCTTGCCGCTCGTCGCCGGCAATCAGGCGCATGTCAGGGAGATCCGCAAGACGGGGCGCGAGCACATCGAGTTAGTCCATGCCGAGCGTGTCATCGCCGTTGGGCGTGGGTTCGACTGGCTTCACCTGCCGAATACCGCACTTATCATTGGGCCGTACAGCCATAAGTGGCCGGATGCGGTCGAGACCGCAGGACAGATCGTCCTGAATAACATCGCGTCCGGGACAGTTTCGAGCGAAGAGGGTGTGTTAGTCCTCATCGCGGTTCTTTCGCATGACCCGGTCGGCAGTTACGGATGGAATGTGGGCATTGAGAGAACGCGATACCTTGAACGCGTCACGCTGGAAACGTTGCGAACTCGTGTGCCAGATCTCATGCCGTACGTAAGACACGCCGGGGGAGTTCTTGAAGCAGACACGCGTTTCCTTCACTTGCTTGATGAGTAAAGGTTACCGTCGGGCCGGGTCTGCCCCGGCCACCCGCTGTCACTCCTCGCCGCGCAGGCTCTCCTCCTCAAGAATGCGCACGCTTTGCATGTAGGAGGCGTAAGCCTTTTCCTCGGTATCCCCGATCGCGAGCACGCCCAGCTTCCCGAATTCGGACAGAGCGCCAATCAGGTGGAAGACCACGCCCTCCTGGATTGCGGCGTTGAAATGAAGGCCCTTGGTGGCGGCGATATCGATAAGGTCGGACGGAGTGAGGCCGCGAAAGTGGTCCTCGTGGAGATTGTCCGACGCATAATAAAAGCAGGGCTTGCCCGCGGCTGTACAAAAAAGTCCGGTCTTGGGGTCGTAGCTCCCCGCGGTCAGAAACTGCAGCATGAGGAACGGATGGGTGGTCCCGCCCTTCCTGAGATTGATCTCGATGGCATAGTGCCTCCAGCCGCCGTCCTGCGGGACCGAGATGAAGTCGATGCCAAACCGGCCAAGCACCCCCTTGGAAGCAAGAACTTCGGCGGCCCGAAAGCCAAGCTCCTGAATGTCGAGCCGATACGCCGCGTCTGCCGGAAAACGGCAGCCCAGAAAAACCTGGCTGTTGCTGCCGCCAAGAACCTGGTCGTGCGTGGATATGACTTCCAGGTTGCCGGTCGGATCGACGCGGAACTGGGCGGAAGGCGACCGCTTGTTCTTCCCTTCCACGAACTCCTCGACGATGCCGCCCATGAGCTCGATTTTCTTGAGATAAGCATCAAGCGTCATGCCATGGGCTTCGAAGTCGAGATCCGGCAATCGATCCGAAATCCACGGCTTCAGCCCGCTCTTCGGCGCGCCTTTGAAATCGAAGAGGGCGTTGCCTTCGCCAGAGAAGCCTTCGTTGAGCTTCACCACCGCGCGCCTGATTTCCGGCTTCTGTTCCTTCAACTGCGACAGCGCTGCCGCGATGTCATCTGCACCCTGCAAATCTTCCGATCCGGCCGGCAAATCGATGCCGGCTTCCCTGAATATCTTGCGTGAGCCGCTCTTCGAACCCCATGAGGAGAGTTCCGGATCGCAGCCGTAGATCGGCAAGTCGAGCTTGAGCGCGAGCTTTTTTTCGAGAGGCGTGACGGTGAAGAAGGTGACGTGAGCCGTTGCCGGATCAGGGATCGACTCCTTGATCCTTTGAATGAGTTGCGGCCTTGCCAGGATTTTAGCGGTCAGCGGGATGTCAGACCTGTCGTAGCAGGACAACAGTTCAAGACGCTGGCGGGCGTGCTGGCCCGGGATGCCGGGCAGCAAATGCAGATAATAGTCGATGATCGGATCCGCGATTGGCGTGCTGGTGACGTAGATGACGCGCGTCCGGGGAAACCGAAGCAAAAGGAGCAGGCAGAGCAGGCGCTCCTCGTAATGATGGACGCCCGCAATCCTCGACATTACCTCGCGGTCGAACGTGATGGAAGGCACGATGACAACCGTGCGGGGCGCTGCCGGATCGCCGAAGAGGTCCGAGAACGTCGAGCAAAACCGCTCCTGAAGCGCTCGCGCGCGGGCAAGCTCCTCCGGGCTGAAAGTAACGGCGTTCGCCTCACTCAAGGGCTTGTCCCGATATTTCGCTTATCGACGCGTTCCGCACTATATTTAGAAAAGCTAGCGGGTTTGCTTACGCGGATCAAGCAAAGCCGGATGACTTGGAACCCGGAGGAGAAAACAGGATCATGCCAGCTGTTCCCGGTTCGGAAGGTCGTCGCCGCCAGCGCTCAAAGTCTGCTCGCGGAATTGGGTGTGTCCGGTTCGGCCATCAAGGCTGGTCCGCTTCAGGTGAGATCTCCTATCACGGGCGAGGCCATCGCCCGCGTCATACCCTTGGGCAGACACGAAATAGACAGCACGATCAAGGCTGCGCATGCCGCTTTCCTGGTCTGGCGGGAGGTTCCGGCGCCCAGACGCGGCGAACTCGTCCGGCTTCTGGGCGAGGAATTGCGGGCGAACAAGGCCGCGCTCGGAACGCTCGTTTCCATCGAGGCGGGCAAGATTCTCTCGGAGGGCCTCGGCGAAGTGCAGGAGATGATCGACATCTGCGACTTCGCCACCGGGCTATCGCGCCAGCTTTACGGCCTGACCATCGCCAGCGAGCGCGGCGAGCATCGCATGATGGAGACGTGGCACCCGCTCGGCGTCACCGGCATCATTTCAGCATTCAATTTCCCCGTCGCGGTCTGGGCCTGGAACGCGGCGCTCGCGCTTGTGTGCGGCAACGCCTGCGTCTGGAAGCCGTCCGAAAAGACGCCTCTCACCGCGCTCGCCACGCAGGCCTTGTTCGAGCGGACTCTGGCGAGGTTCAAAGAGGGCGGGAACCCGGCTCCGGAAGGCCTCTCATCGGTCATCCTGGGCGGTCGCGAGGCAGGCGAAGCGCTGGCCGATCACCACCTCGTCCCGCTCGTCTCCGCGACCGGCTCCACGGCAATGGGCCGCGCGCTTGGGCCACGCCTCGCGCAACGCTTCGCGCGAGCCATCCTCGAACTCGGCGGCAATAATGGCGCGATCGTATGCCCGTCCGCCGATCTCGACCTGACCTCGCGCGCGGTTGCCTTCGCGGCAATGGGCACTGCGGGCCAGCGCTGCACGACGCTTCGCCGGCTTTTTGTCCATGAGCGCATCTACGAGCGTTTCGTGCAGCGCCTCAAAGAGGCCTACGCCTCCGTGAAGGTCGGCAATCCGCTTGACCCCGAAACGCTGGTGGGGCCTCTCATCGATGGGGCCGCCTTCGAAGCGATGCAACAAGCGCTCGAAGCGGCGGCGGCCGGTGGCGGCGTCGTGACAGGCGGCGCGCGCGTGACTGACGGCGTTCCCGCCGATGCGTTCTATGTGCGGCCCGCGCTTGTCGAGATGCCGGGGCAGGCGGGTCCGGTGCTGAAAGAGACATTCGCGCCCATTCTCTATGTGATGCGCTACCGGGAGCTGCCCGAGGCCATCCGGCTGCACAACGCTGTCAGCCAAGGGCTGTCGTCGTCCATCTTTACGAACGATCTGCGCGAAGCGGAGCTATTCCTGTCCGCGCGCGGCTCAGATTGCGGCATCGCGAACGTCAATATCGGCCCCTCGGGCGCGGAGATCGGCGGCGCTTTCGGCGGCGAGAAGGAGACGGGCGGCGGGCGCGAATCCGGCTCGGATTCGTGGAAGCTCTACATGCGGCGAGCGACGAACACGATCAATTATGGCTCGTCGCTGCCGCTGGCACAGGGCGTGAAATTCGAGGTGGGTTGAGCGGAGCTGTATAGGCAGCCGCACCTCCAAAACCGGCCCATCAGGCACAAACATCGCCGAGGTGAGCAAATCTTAGCGTCCTCGGCGTGTGGCGATGCGTCCTGT
>CAWHYO010000002.1:0-75663 GCA_963833565.1 uncultured Alphaproteobacteria bacterium | reverse complement strand
GAGGGCTACGCTCGAGAAGGTTAGACTTAAAACCGGCATTCGTGAAAATGTTCTTTATTACGGTGAAGAAATGGAGTACCGCCGTGCTGCCTAATAATGCAAATTCTAATCTTGAGATATCTCAGGCGGACAACGAAGCAAATGTGCAGGGCATACTGCTCGCGCTGCGATATCTAATGCGTGAAGCCGAAGGCGCGGGTCTTATCGAACTCGCCAAGACGCTGGAAGAGGCGGAGTTGAAGTGTGACCGGGGCACCGATAATCCCAGCCGCCTTTCCGAGCGAAGGCTTGCTTAAACCACCCTGGACCAAAAAACCGACGAGATGGGCGCTTATGTTATTACGTGAACCTTGCCATACACCACCAAACGAACCTGACGATAATCTCCCGGCAAGCCGAGTCTGCCCGGAGACAAACTGGCGGACACCTTGCAGTCGCAAATCATCGATGCGTTTGAGGCGGCAATTTACGAAGGCATGCGCCCCATGGATGCGCTCGCTGTCATTCTGTCCTGGATGTCATCAGAAATGACGCGCATTCAGGCGGAGCAGACAAACCGGTCAACCTGGTAGCGGTGGCCGGTTCTTTATTCGCTTACTCTGTGGCGATCGTCGGCTCCTGGCCCATCTCGGCGCGGCGCCGGTAAAGCCCCGCAAAGTCGATCGGGTCGAGAAGCAGCGGCGGGAAACCGCCTTCGCGCGAGAGATCGGCAACGAGGCGCCGGACGAACGGGAAAAGAAGCGCGGGGCACTCGATGAAAAGCACCGGCTGGATCGCTTCCTGAGGAAGGTTCCTCAGGACGAAAGCGCCGGCATAAATGAGTTCGATATTGTAGAGCACGCCCTCGTCGCTCTTGGCCTCGCCCTCGAGCGAAAGCGCGACCTCATACGCATCCTGCTGCAGGTTGCGGACCTGGACGTTGAAGTTGATCTGAAGGTTGGGGTTTTTTCCCGGCCCGCGGAAAAAGCGCGTTGCATCCGGGCACTCGAAGGAAAGGTCTTTGATGTACTGACCTACAACATTGACCTGAGGAGCGGTGCTGTCCGGCCCCGGGCTCGGGGTATTGCCGCCATTCGTTCCGTTGCGTTCGGGCATCGTTTCAATCTCCGCCATCTCTGAGTGGGCTTTCGCGTGCATAGTTGCGGCTAGGCCGCAGGCGGCGCGCTTTTGAGTGGGAGCTAGCATGACGCCCCCTGAACTGCAATGCCCTCGGACCCGTTATTCAGCATCGTCCAAAGAAATGCGATTGTCGCAGACCTCTTCCTATTTCGGTTGCACGGACGGATTTCCGCCCGGCGTTCCGGGTGGCGGTATTACCGGCGTGCTGCCAGGGTTGGGGTCCGGAGCGGGGACCGCAATGCCCGGGTCCGTTCCGGCGGGAGGATGGATCACCCCGTTGTTGCGATCGAGGCGCTCGCTCAGGGTTTCTCCGCGACGCTTGTCCGGGCCGTCGCCCGCGGATCTTGCGGAGCAGTTTTAGGCGCCTCCTGCGAAACATCTGCCTTCAACTCGGTTGCGGCAAACGGCAAAAGAGCCATCGCTATGGCCAAGAGCTTGCGGCGAAGGAGTGCAGACCCGGCGGGCGAGAATACAGCCATCATAGTCCTCGAACGTTTCCACTCTGAAACCGGCCGGAAACGTTTCTGGTTCCTCTCGCGCGCCGAGCGCTCACTCGGCCGGGGCCGCGGCAAGCTGCGTGCGGCCGCGAGAGAGCACCCAGGTTGCCAGCGCGCAGGCAACGATGACGGAGGCGACGGCGGCGGTCACCAGCAGCACCTCGCCGAAGCCGCCATCGCGACGCAGAACCCCGATGATGGGCACGGCCATGCCACCGACTGTAAACCCGATGAAAAAGCGAACGGAATAGATGCGATTGCGAAATTCGTCGGGGACATAGCGCCCGATCATGGCGTCGTTGACGACCACCTGCCCGTAGATTGCCGCCGTCACGAGGATAAGCCCCATCGCCATCGGCAAGCCGACGGTCGCCGCCGCGAGAACCAGTCCGGAGAACTGCAAGAGCGCAAGTCCCACGAAGATGACAGGCAGTTCGAAGCGATCGACGAGGCGGCCAACCACGATTTGCGTAAGCGCGCCACAGAAGAAAATGCTTGTCGTAAGCCAGCCGGTAACGGCGAGCGGAATGGAAAGGCCGAGGCGCTCATCGATGACCTTGGGCATTGATATGGTCACGATGTTGAATGTCAGCCCGCCCGCGAGAATTGTGGCCATGAACAAGGCGAGCAGCCAGATCACGCGCTTGCGGTCGACATCTAAAGTGTGGCTCGGCGTTCCTTTCTTTCCCGTGGCCCGGTCGTCCTTGACGAGCAGGACGAAAGCAATTCCGCTCGCAATCAGCACAGCGCCGGGGACGAAGAACGCCGCGCGCCACCCGAACGTGGCCGCGAGAGCCGCCGTTATCCCGGAGGCAAGAGCCGCGCCCATGTTGCCCCACACGCCATTGACGCCAAGCGCGCGGCCAAGCTGCCTGGCATTCGCGACGATCATCGCGCTGCCGATCGGGTGATAAATCGCGCTGAAGACGCCCAGCAGGAAAAGCGCGGCGGCAAGGATCGGAAAAGTGGTCGAGACCGCGACGAGGAGGCAGGCCGTCCCATATCCAAAAAAAACGCCGTCAAGAGCGCGCGCCGCCCGAAGCGATCCGCAAGCCAGCCGATCGGCAGGGCGAAGAGCCCGAAAGACACGAACGCTCCGGTGGAGAGCCAGATCAGGTCGCCATAATCCCGCTGCAGTTCGGCCGCGATTGCGATCACGGCGGTGGGAAAAATCAGCAACACGAAATGATCGAGCGCATGCGCCCAGTTCACGAACAGGATCGTCCGGTTCGTTGCCCCGTCTTCCGCCTTCATGGATGTGATGATCCTGTTGCCGTTTCCAGCCTCACTTTAACCTTCCGTGAAGGGCTTGGAGCCGAAAACTGTCGCAGGATATGAAGAACCCGGATATCGCGGCTCAAATGAGCGTGAAAGCGCCGCCTGAATTATAACCCGAGCGGAGCCCTGGGGCTCTTGCTAAGCACGAGCCACCATTCTTAAGTTTAATAGCGTAGTTTCGCCTTGATCCGGCTGGCGGCTCGACAATGATGCCTGCGCGGTGACGGCTGCCCGAGGGGCTTTCTTATGAGCGATGATACCCTGGCACGGTTGGCGGCGACAATCAGCGCGCGCCGTTCGGCGACCTCCGCCGCCTCCTACACGAAATCGCTCCTTGATAAAGGCGCCGCTGCTTGCGCCAAAAAACTCGGCGAGGAAGCGGTCGAGACGGTCATCGCCGGAGTTGGCGAGAGCGACGAAAAGCTGTGTGCAGAAGCGGCCGATCTCCTTTATCACCTTCTCGTTCTGCTCGAATTGCGAAACGTGCCGCTGGAGGCTGTGTTGAGCGAACTCGACCGAAGAACGGCGCAATCCGGCCATGCCGAGAAGGCTTCGCGGGGATCAGGCGGTAACGCGACATGAGCTTGCAATCAACGGTAGTGGATTTTGAGCCGCGGCAGTCGCTCGACCTGTCGCCTTACCGCACGTTTACGCGCGAAGAGTGGTCCGAGCTTCGCAACGGCGTTCATCTCACGCTCAGCGACGAGGATTTGGCGCGGCTGTCCGGTCTCATTGAGCGGATTTCGCACGAGGAAGTGACAGATATCTATCTGCCGATCTCGAAGCTCGTGAATTATTACGTCCGCGCGGCGCAGCTTCTCCATTCCGCGACCACGAAATTCTTCCACCAGGACGAAGCCAAAGTGCCGTTCATCATCGGCATTGCCGGCAGTGTGGCTGTCGGAAAGAGCACGTCTGCGCGCGTTCTGCGTGAGCTCCTGGCCCGCTGGCCCAATCATCCTCGCGTCGATCTCGTGGCAACGGACGGTTTTCTTCTGCCGAACGCCGAGTTGGAGCGGCGCGGCATCATGCACCGCAAGGGCTTTCCGGAAAGCTTCGATCAGGCGCGGCTTCTTCAGTTCGTCGCCGACGTGAAGGCGGGGAAGTCGAATGTCGAGGCGCCCGTCTATTCGCATTTCTCGTACGACATTGTGCCGGGCGAAAAGATCGTCGTGGACCGGCCCGATATCTTGATTGTCGAAGGGCTGAACGTGCTGCAGCCCGCAAAGCTGCCACGGCATGGCGATGCCGTTCCCTTCGTGTCCGACTTCTTCGATTTCTCGATCTATATCGACGCTGAACCAGCCTTGATCGAGAAATGGTATGTGACGCGCTTCCTGCGGTTATACCGGACGGCTTTCCGCGACAAGGACGCCTATTTCTACCGCTACTCGAAGCTCACGGAGGAGCAGGCGGTTGCGCAGGCGCTGAAGCTGTGGCGCACCATCAACCTCGTGAACCTGAAGAAGAACATCTTGCCAACGCGCAAGCGCGCCAACCTCATTTTGAGCAAGGGCGAGGCGCATCGCGTTGAAACGGTGGCCTTGCGCAAGCTTGTAGCTCTGACCGCGTGCGGCGTTGAAGGATGAGCGGAGAGCCTGGGTTTCATGGCGGAGATGTCCAAACTCATTCAAGTCGCCCACGCTTCCAGCGCAGACCGCCTTGAACCGATGTGGCGGCAAGCGCGGCGATGCGGCGTACGTTGCGGCCCGGCGATCGGCGGCAGACACCAGGGTTTTAGCGCTTATCGATCTCAAGGCGCCGATCATCCCTTCTGCGGACAGAGCCACGGCTCAACTGCGGTGGCTTTCCGCACCAGAAGCGGAAGCGCTCGCAGGGCAGGACGAGTTTGTCTTTCTGGGAGAAATGGAGAAGCGGCGCGGCGGTATTCGCCTGCAACGTTCCGCCATCTCAATTTTCGCATGCGTCAGCGCAACTTGAGTCCTCGAAGCCGGTTGTCGATCTTCGCTCCCTCGCCATCCAGGGCGTCTTGAGTGAGGCGGAGCTTCTGATCGCGGCCCAGGCCCGCGCGATCCTCGGCTGGCATGCCCTCAACCGCTGCTGCGTACGCTGCGGCGGCCGCGTTCGCGCCACCGAAGGCGGATGGCGGCGGACCTGCCCGGCCTGCGGCCTCGATACTTATCCCCGCACCGACCCCGCCGTGATCATGCTCATCACGCATGGCGGCCGCTGCCTGCTCGGCCACGAGCACCGCTTCCCCGAGAAGATGTATTCGACGCTGGCGGGCTTCGTCGAAGCGGGCGACGACATCGAGAACGCCGTGCGCCGCGAGATCAAGGAAGAGGCCGGCCTCGACGTTGGCGAAGTGCGCTATGTGGCGAGCCAACCCTGGCCTTTCCCGCATTCGCTGATGATCGGCTGCTGGGGCGAAGCGCTCGGCGATGCGATCACGCTCGACAAGACCGAAATCGCCGACGCGCGCTGGTTCACCCGCGAGGAAGCCGCGATGATGCTCGCCTCCGCGCATCCGGCCGGCCTTTTCGTGCCCCCGTCGATCTCAATGGCGCACACGCTGATCCGAGGCTTTGTCGATGGCGCCTTGGGTAGTTGATCAAAGGGCCTTGAAGGAATTACGCATTAACCGATGTGGCTTATATTTCGACGCGCATCAGGATTTATTTGAGCCTGGTCCTATATTTGTTAAGAAATCGTGACAAAATGACGAGCGGCCCGGGCGGAGCGTTTACGCGCCGGAGTATATGCCGCATGACCTTGGTTAAATCGATCATGCCTCCAAAAGCTGCAACCTCAACTCAAAAAGTGCATCTCCGAAATTGCCGCGGAAAACGTCCAAGTTAAATGGAGTGTGCTTAATTGCGCCCCATGCCGTAAGGGAGCGCGGCGATGCTCGTCTTCCGCGCATCCGGGGCGGGCCTTTCGTGCCGCCCGCCATATGGATGCTGGCCGGGCTCAAACTCACCTTAAAAAGTGATGTTGAACGTCAGATTCGTTGTCGCTCCGTTTGCGGGAACCGTTGAAACCGGAACGGCGCCTGTGCTCGTGCGAATAACTGTCCCGCTCGTCGACAGCGCAGAAATTGTATATCCTGCCGTGTAGTTCGCCACTTCCGGCACGCCGGCTTGTCCACTTCCCATAACCCAGTGATACGGGACTTTTATAGTGCACGCAGCGGTATTGTTCGCGCCGCGGACTGCAGCCGCGGCTGCGGTCTCTATATATACATACCCACTACTGTCTACGCCGCTGAGGTTTGCCTCGCCTTGCAGGCGCAAAACTAACCGCAGTTGCAGGCGCAAAACTACCGGCCGTTGCGGGCAAAGGGGATCATGCCCCGTAAAACCATAGACATGGTTACGCTTCCGCTGTTGCATGCGGACCGCATTTCGATGCGCTTGAGGCCGGGCTCGGACTGAGGGTCGATTGATGCCTGATAGCTGCGGTTGCCGGTCAGCTCGCGATGCGGGCGCGGGGCGCATCGTCCTCGTCACACTGGCGCTTCAGCGTCTCGCGGAACGGGCTCGCGGGATAGGTGCCCAGATATAATCAGCTCCGCCGTGTGGAACTCCAGCTCCTCCAGCGCGAGCCGCAGCGGCCGGTCATCCGGGTGTCCCTCTACATCGGCGTAGAACATCGTGGCGTTGAAGCTGCCTTCGAGCTGGTAGGATTCCAGCTTCGTCATGTTCACGCCGTTCGTGGCGAAGCCGCCCAGCGCCTTGTAAAGCGCGGCCGGAACGTTGCGCACGCGGAAAATGAACGTGGTCAGCGTTGGGCCATTGCCCGCGGGCGGCACCTCGGCCTCGTTTGCGAGCACAAGGAAGCGCGTGGTGTTGTGCGCCGCATCCTCTATGCCGCTTTTCAGGATGTGAAGGCCGTAAATCTCGGCGGCGAGCTTCGACGCGATCGCGGCTTTGGTCAGGTCGCCTTCCTCGGCAACCATGCGCGCCGACCCGGCAGTGTCAGCCTCGGGAACGGGCCTCAAGCCGAGCTTCTGAAGCGCGCTCCGGCATTGCCCGAGAGCCTGCGTGTGGCTGTGCACTGTCTTCAGCGTGGACCAGTCCGCGCCCGGCAGCGCCATCAGCTGATGATAGATGCGCTCGAAATGCTCGCCGACGACATGGACGCCGGAATTCGGCAGAAGGTGATGGACGTCGGCGACACGGCCCGCAACCGAGTTCTCGACAGGGATAAGTCCATAGCGGACCGCTCCCGTGCGCACTGCCGAAATCGCATCCTCGAACGTGGCGCAAGCAACGGGCTCAAGCCGCTCGTCGTAATTGATGCAAGCGATGTGGGAATTGGCGCCGGGCTCGCCCTGGTAGGCGACGCTCGCGGGCGTTGTCTGCGAATTTCCGTTCGATGCGAATGCCATTGTGTACCCTAAGCTCGCCGCTTTGGGGGGCGAGGTCAATTCAGCGCTCACGCTTGCGAGTATTTCGCGCGCTTTTGCAAGATCGGCTTCGGTGTCCACCCCCAGGGGCACGGTGTCAACCACTGAAATGTGGATGCGCATGCCGGCCTCAAGCGCGCGAAGCTGCTCCAAACGCTCGCGCGTTTCAAGCGGCGAAGGCGGCAGCGCTACGAAACGAGCGAGAGCTTCGCGGCAATAGGCGTAAACGCCAATATGGTGATAATAGGGGCCTTCGCCATGGGGAGCCGATGCGCGCGTGAAATAGAGCGCGTTCATCAATCCGCCCGGCATGGGAGAGGCGATGGCCTTGACGACATTCGGATCATCGATTTCGGCAGGGTCAGTAATAACGGCGGCAAGAGTGCCGATGTCCGCCCCTTTCCTCAGCGCAGCGACGCAGTCTTTGACCAGGCGCGGTTCAAGCGTGGGAAGATCGCCCTGGAGATTGATCACGGCATCGAATTTCTCATCGGGATCGATGCGGCAGAGAGCTTCCCAAATGCGGTCGGAGCCGCTCGCGTGATCGGGCCTCGTCGTCACCGCGTTTCCGCCGCATGCCGCGATGGCATCGGCGATTTCCGCTGAGTCGCCGGCCACGAAGACCGGCCCGGCGTCCGCTTCCATCGCCCGCCGCCACACCTGAACGATCATCGGCGCGCCTCCCATAATGCGAAGCGGCTTTCGGGGCAGGCGTGTGGACCCTAGCCTCGCCGGAATGATTACAACTGGGTTAAAAATCGCCTTCAAAGGGAACAATTTCGCCATCCGGCACTCTCTTAGAACCTGTCCGCGGTTTTTCCGTTGACGGTTGCAGTCCTCAAGACTGTGAGCCTATGAAGGCGAAGACATAGGTGCGTCACTATGACACGTGAGGGGCCATGAACTCCTTCTACTTCAACAAAGTCGCAGGGGCCGTGCTGGTGAGCCTGCTTGTGCTCGTTGGCGTGAATACGGCGATCCACCTTTTTTATCCGAAGGGCACCGCGAACTTGTCCAAGGGCCGCATCGTCATCGCCCCGGAAGCCGCCGCGCCCGCGCCTGAAACGACCGCGGCCGCAAAACCGGAGGAGAAGGAGCCGCCGGTCGAAAGCCTGTTGGCGAACGCGAACGTCGAGGCCGGCCAGAACGCCGCGAAATCCTGCGGCGCGTGCCACAACTTCGTAAAGGGAGCCGGGACCAAGGTCGGGCCGGATCTGTACGGGGTCGTGGACCGCAATATCGCCAGCGAACCGGGGTTCTCCTACTCAAGCGCTTTGCAGCAGCATAAAGCCGAGAAGTGGACTTTCCAGAACCTGTACGAGTGGATCAAAAATCCAAAGGCCTTCATTCCCGGCAATAACATGGGGTTCTTGGGCATAAAGAATCCCCAGGAACGGGCCAACAT
This sequence comes from uncultured Alphaproteobacteria bacterium, assembly GCA_963833565.1. Lineage (GTDB taxonomy): Bacteria > Pseudomonadota > Alphaproteobacteria > Rhizobiales > Rhodomicrobiaceae > Rhodomicrobium. The sequence goes on along the minus strand of CAWHYO010000002.1, from coordinate 66,995 downwards.
CATCGCTTTTCTCAATAAGGAAAGCGATCACCCAGTGACGCTTACCCAGAAATAGCGATCTCGTGTCCCTGGATTGTCGAGTTATCATGTGGTAGCGCGAGGATTACCGCGCACCCTGGATTTTATTCAGCAAACCTCATGCTCGCCATAGCCAAGCTTACTTTTTTAGCTTAAGCTCTCCATTCTGCGGTCCCTCCTCAAGGGGCGCGGATCTCAAAAAAAGATACAAGCCGTCTGAACGGCTAAAAAACAAAACCGATGCAAGGCATCGGTATGGGGAGGCAGGAATGAGAATTGTCTATTTTATAGGGTCAGTGCTTGGCGGATTAGTTCTGCTCGTCGCGCTGGGGAATACCGTTAACAAGTTCTACCCGAGCGGTGATGAGAACTCGGACAGAGGTGGGCAGATCCAAGTAACTGCCGTTCCCGTCGTTCGAGCCCTCGCCAAACACACCGAGAAACCAGCTGTGTTAACGCCCGTCAGCCGGGAGATGGAACAGCCCGATGCTTCGCTGAGCGTGCTGTTAGCCAGAGCAGATCCGGAGGCCGGGCAGGAGACTGCGAAGCTTTGTGCGATTTGCCATACCTGGAATAAGGGCGCTGGCACCAGAGTTGGCCCGAACCTCTATGGCGTCGTTGGCCGCGATATCGCAAGAGACCCCGGCTTCTCCTATTCGCCGGCTCTTCAGCAGAAGGGCGGACGCTGGTCGTTCAACGAAATCTACGAATGGATTGGCGATCCCGGTGAATGGGTGCCCGGCAATAACATGGCCAAAATGGGTTTCGCAGGTCTGAAAGACCCGCAACAGCGCGCTAACGTCATCGCGTTCCTCGCCAAGCAGAGCGATAGCCCGGTCGAACTTCCAAGGTCAAGGTGGTAACGCAGCTGGTTAACCGAACTCTGTGAGCATGAAAGATCTTTAAGTGGAACGGTGTTTTATGGGGCACTACATTCCCGCCAACTGAAACACCGTTCCCCTTGGTGCTCATGTCTATTTCAAAACGCATTGCCCTCGCCCTTATCCTGGCGCTCGTTGCGGCTCAGCCAGCCTTAGCCGACCAGGAAAAGCGGCACGCTCTTTCTCTGGTCCGGCCGCCCAAATATCCGGCTGATTTCAAGCATTTCGATGCGGTGAACCCCAATGCGCCCAAGGGCGGGACGGTCAAGCTTTCGTCGCCCGCGCAATACGACAACCTGAACCCCGCTGTGTTTCGAGGCGCCCTCGCGGCTGGCCTTGCATCGGGTTTCGCGCTCATCTTCGATCCCCTCATGATCCCTTCGAGGGAAGAAGCCTCGACGTATTATTGCCTTCTTTGCGAGTGGGTCAGCTACCCCCCCGACTATAGCTCCGTCACATTCAAGCTGCGCGAAGGCGCGCGGTGGCACGATGGCCAGCCCATCACGGTCGATGACGTCATCTGGAGCATGAACACCGTGAAGGGCAAAGACCCGAATACGGGTCTCCCCTACGATCCGATGCACGCTCAGTATTATAAGAATGTCGTCAAAGGCGAGAAGACGGGCGACCGCGAGGTGACGTTCACATTCGATGTCAAGGGAAACCGCGAGCTTCCGCTGATTGTCGGTGAGTTGACCGTCTGGCCGAAGCATTGGTGGGAAGGCAAGGACGCCTCGGGCAAGCCGCGCGATGTTACGAAAACCACGATGGAACCGCCGCTCGGCTCCGGCCCCTATAAGATCAAGGGAACACGCCCGGGCGAATGGATCGCGTTTGAGCGCGTGCCGGATTATTGGGGCAAGGACCTCCCTGCGAGGGTCGGCGAAGACAACTTCGACACCATCGAGTTTCAGCACTATGGCGACCAGAGCGTTTCCATGGAGGCGTTCAAGGCGGGCCAATACGACTTCAGGCGGGAAGGAAGCGCAAAGACTTGGGCCACAGCCTACGATTTCCCGGCTGTCACCGATGGGCGCGTTGTGAAGCGGGGCGATATCGTTCTGCAAACGCCGAAACCGACGCAGGGCTTCGCCTTTAACGTACGCCGCCCAAAATTCCAGGACCTTCGCGTGCGCCGCGCCTTCAATCTGGCTTTCGATTTCGAATGGGCGAACAAGAACCTGTTCTACGGCCAGTATACGAGAACCTCGAGTTTCTTCGAGGGGCAGGAACTTGCCTCAAAGGGATTGCCGTCACCGGAGGAACTCGCGCTGCTCGAGCCGTTGCGCGACAAGGTTCCGCCCGAGGTCTTCACGCAGGAATATAAAAACCCCGTCAATGCAACGGAAGCCGATTTCCGCACGCATCTTCGGGAGGCCGCGCGCCTTTTGAAAGAGGCGGGTTATACCGTCGTGAACAGCCAGCTGCAAAATAGCGCCGGTGAGCCGCTTTCCGTTGAGTTTCTGATCGACCAGGAAGCATTTCAGCGCGTGATCCTGCCTTATGTCGAGAACCTGAAGCGGCTTGGCATCGCCGCCAACGTCCGCGTCGTCGACTCGACAGAGCAGAAGCGGCGCGAGGATACGTTCGATTTCGATATTGTCGTCGGCGTCTTTCCGGAGTCCGAGTTGCCCGGAAACGAGCAGCGCGATTTCTGGACATCGACGGCTGCCGATCAGCCGGGCGCGCGGAACATCATCGGCATCAAGAATCCGGCCGTCGATGCGCTCGTGGATAAGATCATCTTCGCCCCGAACCGCGACGCCCTGGTGACCGCCTGCCGGGCGCTTGATCGCGTGCTGCTTTGGAACGCCTATATCGTTCCTCAATGGCACTCTGCGAACGAGCGCATCGCCTACTGGAACAAGTTCGGCGCCCCGAACCCTCTGCCGGCGCAGTCAATCGGTTTCCCGGACGTTTGGTGGTTTGACGCGGCCCTCGCCGAGAAGAACGGCCTGAAATGAGACGGGAGCCGGGCAAACGGATCACCGCCGCCGTCATCCCGGAAGGGCGGAGCCCTATCCGGGATCGCAACATATTGAGAAGCGTGCTGTTTTGCGATCCCGGCTCGCGCTTCGCTTGGCCGGGACGACGATCCCCTTGCCGGATTTGCGGATATGTCCTTGGGGTCATGTTTGTTTTGGCGTGCGTTATAGGCCCGACCTCGTCCGACGCCTCTGAGCGCCGTCACGGATTGTCCGCGTTCGGCGATTTGAAATATCCGGCGGACTTCAAGCACTTCGATTACGTCAACCCGGATGCCCCGAAGGGCGGCCGCCTGGCGACGATGCCGACGAGCTCGATCAATACCTTCAACGAGTTCAACGGCTTCATTCTGCGGGGCGATCCCGCGGAAGGGGTGGAGTTGCTGTTCGACTCGCTCATGGTGCGCGCGCAGGATGAGCCGGACGCCGTTTACGGACTGATCGCCGAATCCGCCGAGGTCGCGGACGACAGGATGTCGGTCACCTTTTATCTGCGGCCCGACGCGCGCTTCCGTGATGGAACCCCGGTTACGGCGGCGGATGTGGCGTTCACGCTTGAGACGCTGAAGCAGAAGGGCCATCCCCGCTATCAGCTTTCCTTGCGCGATGTGCTGAACGCGACCGTGATCGACCCGGCGACGGTCAAGTATCAGTTCAAGGGCGAAAATGTTCGCGACTTGCCGACGCTCGTGGCGAGCTTGCCGGTGTTCTCGAAGGCGTATTACACCGCGAACGACTTCCTGAAGGAGAGCCTCGATCCGCCTCTCGGTTCCGGTCCGTATGAGATCAGCGATTTTCGCCAAGGGACGTATATCACTTACAAACGCCGCAAGGATTACTGGGCGGCGAACCTGCCGGTGAACCGCGGCCGGTACAATTTTGATGACATCCGCTTCGAATATTATCGCGACAGGGCCGTCGGTCTGGAGGCGTTCAAGGCCAAGGCATATGACTTGCGCGAGGAGTTCACCTCGAAAAGCTGGGCCACGGAATACGACGTCCCGGCGGTGCGATCGGGGAAGATCATCAAGCTCACGCTGCCCGATGGCCGGCCGTCCGGCGCGCAGGGCATGTTCATAAACCTCCGCCGTGAAAAGTTCAGCGATCCGCGGGTGCGAAAGGCGCTCGACTACGCCTTCGATTTCGAATGGACGAACAAGTCGCTGTTCTATGGTCTGTACACGCGCACTGCGAGCTACTTTGAGAACTCGGATTTGAAGGCGCAAGGGTTGCCCACGGCTGACGAGCTTACGCTGCTGGAGCCATTCCGCGACAAGCTCCCGCCCGAGGTGTTCGGCGAACCCTACACACCGCCGGTAACGGATGGTTCCGGCCGCTATCGCCCCAGCATGCGAACTGCCTCTCAGCTTCTTGGACGAGGCCGGATGGCGCTTGCAGGATGGCATTCGCAAGAACGCCAAGGGCGAGACCCTGGAAATCGAGTTCCTGATCGACGATCCTGTCATGGAGCGCATCATCGGCCCCTATTCAGGAAAGCTCTCGGACCTGGGGGTCAAGGCTGTGCTCCGCCGCGTCGACCCGGCCCAAGAGCAGGAGCGGCTAAGGCGCTACGAATTTGATATTGCCTCACAGCGATATTCGCTTTCCCCCACTCCCGGACCGGAGGTGCGAGCCTATTGGAGCAGCGAAGCGGGCAAAGAGGACGGAAGCTATAACCTGTCCGGCATCGCGGACCCGGTGGTTGACGCGCTCATCGATAAGATCCTGAATGCAAAGAGCCGCGACGAACTTCAGACGGCCTGCCGCGCCATCGACCGCGTGCTGCGCGCCGGGCATTACTGGGTGCCGGAATGGTACAAGTCCGTTCACAATATCGCGACCTGGGACAAGTATTCCCGGCCCGCGGTGCAGGCGAAATATGACACCGGGGTCCTCGACACGTGGTGGTACGACCCGGAAAAAGCGGCGAAGCTTGGAGGCTAACATTTCCGATGTGTAACTGGCTTTCGCGCCATGATCGCTTAAGTCTGCTCTCGTCGGGCCACCGCAAGCAACGCCAGCACAAGATTGCCGTTGTTTACCATAAACTGCGCCAGCCCGACTAAGGCCACGAAGGGGAGATTATTCTCCTGTAACCGGGAAGCGCCCTAGAAAACACAGAGATCCATGACCGCGTATATCATTCGACGCCTGGCCCTGATGATTCCGACGCTGCTCGGCATCATGCTCATCAGCTTCATGATCATCCAGTTCGCGCCCGGCGGCCCGATCGAACGGATCATCGCACAGCTTAATGGCACGAATGTCGACGCAACCTCCCGCATCGGAGGCTCGGCCACGGGCGACTTCTCCCGCATGGCGCAGCCGGGGCAGGATAGCGGCGGCGTGAACTCGCGGTATCGCGGCGCGCGCGGCCTCGATCCGGAACTCATCAAGAGCCTCGAAAAGCAATTCGGCTTCGACAAGCCGCCCGTCGAGCGCTTCCTCTTGATGATGAAGAACTATCTGACCTTCAATTTCGGCCAGAGCTATTTCCGCGATGTGAGCGTGCTGCAGCTCATAAAGGAAAAGCTGCCGGTTTCGATCTCGCTCGGCCTTTGGCTCACGCTTCTTACTTACACGATTTCAGTTCCACTTGGCGTGCGCAAGGCTGTGATGGACGGCTCGAAGTTCGACATCTGGACGAGCACCGTCGTCATCATCGGCTTTGCCATCCCGAGCTTCCTGTTCGCGATTTTCCTGATCGTGATTTTCGCAGGCGGCTCCTTCCTCGATTGGTTCCCCTTGCGCGGGCTTGTCTCGGATAATTGGGCGCAACTGAACTGGCCCGACAGGATCCTGGACTATTTCTGGCATCTCGCGCTGCCCGTTACGGCGATGGTGCTCTCTTCGCTGGCCACGGTGACATTTCTGACAAAGAACTGCTTCCTCGATGAGATACGCAAACAATATGTCATGACGGCGCGCGCGAAGGGCCTCAGCGAGCGGCGCGTTCTTTACGGCCATGTGTTCCGCAACGCCATGCTGCTTGTGATTTCAGGTTTTCCGGCGGCGTTCATCAGCGCGTTTTTCACCAACGCGCTCCTGATCGAGACGATCTTCTCGCTGGATGGCCTCGGGCGCCTGTCCTTCGAATCCGTGATGAACCGGGATTATGCCGTGGTTTTCGCGACGCTCTTCATCTTCTCGGCCATGGGCCTGCTGCTCAATCTACTGTCGGACCTCATTTACACATGGGTCGATCCGCGCATCGATTTCGAGACAAGGGAGGTCTGACGGATGGACGCGAGAGTCGAAAGATCCACCGCTCCCGGCGACGTTCGTGCAAGGGTCGAAACGGTTCCCGATCGCGGCTGGTTCGAGCTTTCCCCGCTCAACGAGCGACGCCTCCGCGCTTTCAAGCGAAACCGGCGCGGCTATTACAGCTTCATCCTCTTTACAACGCTGTTCCTCATCACGCTCTTCGCGGAATTCATCGCGAACGATAAGCCGTTCCTCGTGAAGTATGACGGCGCGTACTACACGCCGATCTTCAAGATGTATACGGAGAAGCAATTCGGCGGCGAGTTCGAGACGGAAGCCGATTATCGCGACCCTGAGGTGAAGAGGCTCATCGAGGAGAAAGGCGGCTGGATGGTATGGCCGCTTATTCCCTACAGCTATCGCACCATCAAGCTCGACTTGCCCGTGCCTGCGCCGGCGCCGCCCTCGTGGGACAATTGGCTTGGGACTGACGACCAGGGCCGCGATGTGCTCGCCCGCGTCATCTACGGTTTCCGGATCTCGGTGCTGTTCGGCCTGATCCTGACCATCCTCTCCGCGCTGATCGGCGTAACGGCGGGTGCAGTGCAAGGTTTCTTCGGCGGCTGGACCGATCTTATCTTTCAGCGTTTCATTGAAATCTTAAGATCGCTGCCGGAACTTTACCTGCTCCTGATCCTGTCTTCAATAATCGCGCCGAATTTCTGGCTGCTGCTGGCTATCCTGCTTTTCTTCGAATGGACCGCCTTCGTTGGGCCGGTCCGAGCCGAGTTCCTGCGCGGCCGCAATTTCGAGTATGTGCGAGCGGCGCGCGCGCTGGGGCTTTCCAATGCGCAGATCATGTTCAAGCACCTCCTGCCGAATGCGATGGTGGCGACGGTGACGTTCGCGCCCTTCATCTTGAGCGGCGCCATCGCCGCCCTGACCGCCCTCGATTACCTCGGGTTCGGCCTCCCGCCTGGCTCGCCGTCGCTTGGCGAACTGCTCCAGCAGGGCAAGCAAAACCTGCAAGCGCCGTGGCTGGGCCTGACCGCGTTCTTTGTGATCGCGCTGATGCTGAGCATGCTCGTATTCGTCGGAGAGGCCGTGCGCGATGCCCTCGACCCGAGGAAGACCATGAGCGCTCCTCAAGTTATAGTGGGCTGATTGCATGACGGAAACATCTCAAATCCAATCGGCCCCGCTGATCGAAGTCCGCAACCTCAGCGTCCGCTTCGCGGGAGCGGAGGCGGGCGTCTATGCTGCGCGCAATGTCTCCTTCGACATCAAGAAGGGCGAAACCGTCGCTCTGGTAGGCGAGTCCGGCTCGGGAAAAACGGTTTCGGCGCTCTCTATCATGCGCCTGCTGCCCTATCCCGACGCCTCGCATCCGAGCGGCGAAATCATCTTCGAGGGCAAAGACCTGCTTCGCGTGAAGGAATCCGAAATCCGGCGCGTTCGGGGCAACCGGATCTCGATCATCTTCCAGGAGCCGATGACGTCGCTGAACCCGCTTCACACGGTCGAGAAGCAGGTCAGCGAGGTGCTGAAAATCCATCACGGCATGTCGAACACGGCGGCGCGCAAGCGCACGCTGGAACTTCTGACCAAGGTTGGCATCCGCGACCCGGAAAAGCGGCTCTCAGCCTATCCGCACCAGCTTTCAGGCGGACAGCGCCAGCGCGTGATGATCGCGATGGCGCTCGCGAACGAACCCGATCTGCTCATCGCGGACGAGCCGACAACCGCGCTCGACGTCACCATCCAGGCGCAAATCCTCGATCTCCTGAAGGACCTTCAGCGTGAGCTTGGCATGGCGCTGCTGCTCATCACGCACGATCTCGGCATTGTGCGGAAGATGGCCGACCGGACCTGCGTGATGAAGGACGGCGAGATCGTGGAGCGCGGGCCAGCCGAGGAAATCTTCGCGGCTCCCAAACATCCTTATACGAAGCGCCTTCTCGAAGCGGAGCCCAAGGGGTTGGCTCCCCGGATGGACGAAACCGCGCCAGTGGTGCTGGAGGCCGACAACCTGAAAGTCTGGTTCCCTATCAGAGAGGGAATCCTGCGCAAAACCGTGGACCACATCAAGGCCGTCGACGGCGTTTCCTTCAAGCTGCGGAGCGGCCAGACGCTTGGCATTGTCGGCGAATCCGGTTCCGGCAAGACCACGCTCGGCCTCGCGATTCTACGGCTGATCTCAAGCGAAGGGCCGATCGCCTATGTGGGCAAGCGCATCGATGGGCTCAGGTCGAAGCAGATGCGGCCGCTGCGCAAGGAAATGCAGGTTGTTTTCCAAGATCCTTACGGGTCGCTCAGTCCGAGGCTTTCGGTTGGGCAGATCATCGAGGAAGGGCTCTTGATCCAGAGCCCCGGCATGAGCCGCACTGAACGCCGCGAGCGGGTCTCCGCCGCGCTGGATGAAGTGGGGTTGAAGCCCGAGTGGCAGGACCGTTACCCGCATGAGTTCTCCGGCGGCCAGCGCCAGCGCATCGCCGTCGCCCGCGCCGTGATCCTGCAACCGCATTTCCTCATGCTCGACGAGCCGACGAGCGCGCTCGACGTCTCGGTGCAGGCGCAGATTGTCGATCTCCTGCGCGATCTGCAGCAGAAGCGCGGCCTCGCCTACCTCTTCATCAGCCACGATCTCAAGGTCATGCGCGCGCTCGCGAGCTATGTGATCGTCATGCGCAACGGCGTCGCCGTCGAGGAAGGTCCGACGGCGGAGATTTTCGAGAACCCGCAAACGGACTATACGAAAGCGCTCATTGCCGCGGCGCTCGACCATCGGACGCTAGCCGTGCAGGCTGCATAACCGCCGTCGCACGTTGCGGTGATCTCAGTATGTTTTGCGGGGCGAAGCGAGATAACAAACTGCAGCTTGTCCTGTGCCTATAATTGGTTTTTGTAAGTCACAAAATCTTGCAATGTATATTGGACCAACGCAGATCAGGTCTCCGACTTTGCATTTCCTTCTCAGCGTGTCTTCCTCCTCTTGCTCAAATTTCGGATTGTCGGATCTGTACATAGTAGGATTGCAATGCGTATTGCAGTAATCTTCCGCCCGTACAGCGCCGCCAAATAACGCCACCAACGCGATAATCGCTCCAGCAATTACAATCTCTCTCCGCAAATCAAGCCTCCATCAACAATTGCGACGCTCAGGTTTAATCTCCCTTCAAGCTGCATTCAAGTAGTTCGCGCTTAATGGGCTTCGGGCTCGAATTTGGGTGTGTTATCACACGCGTGCCTGTGCAGACGCTGTTCGAATATTTGGAGACAGGCGATCCTCTCGACGAGTTTCTTGAAGATTTCCCGAAAGTGAGCCGCGAGCATGCGGTCGCCGTGCTCAAATGCTGGATAACTGCGCGCCTTGGCGGCTTCGTTCAGCGCTGCCTCATCCCCTTCCCTTCTCCCGATAAAGAAATCTGCGAGTGGACCATCAGACGTCGCTTCATCGCCGCCGTTACCGATCACGGCGCTTATCCCCACGCTCATAACCGGCGCGAACAGAGTTCGGCTGAAGCCGTTGACGGTTCCCTTCAGCGAACTGTATTGTTCATCGAGGCCGAACTTACAAAGCAAATAGCGGCCGGTCGGGAGAATTCATGGCCGGAAATTCCGTAAACTACGAGAACAAGGACGGCATTGGCGTCATCACGGTCAATAATCCTCCTCTCAATGCGCTTTCCCGCGTAGTTCGCGACGGGCTGCTGGCAGCCGTAAGGCAGGCGGAAGCGGACGAGAGCGCCCATGCCATCGTTCTCACCGGAGCGGGCCAGACTTTCTCCGCCGGCGCCGATATTACCGAGTTCGACTCGCCTCTCAAAGGCACTGAAATCAACCAGATTTGCGATGCGATCGAAGATTCGCACAAGCCCGTGGTGGCGGCGCTGCATGGCACATCGCTCGGTGAAGGCCTTGAGATCGCGCTCGCCTGCCATTACAGAATTGCTTCGAAGGACACCCGTCTCGGCTTGCCGGAAGTCAAACTCGGGCTCATTCCGGGGGGCGGCGGCACGCAGCGCCTGCCACGGCTGGCGGGCGCGAAAGCCGCCCTCGATCTCATCATCTCCGGCGAGCCCGTTTCAGCCGCGTTCGCCCGGACGGCGGGGTTTGTGGACGAGATCGTCGAGGGCGATCCTCTGGCCGCCGCCATGGCTTATGCGAGAGCCAAGGCAGCCTTGGCGAGCCACCCGAAAACACGCGAGCAGAATGCGAAGATCGAAGCCGAGCGCGGCTCGGCCATCTTCGACGAGAAGCGCGCAGAACTGAAGAAGCGCCAGCCCTGCCAGCATGCGCCCTTGCGCTGCGTGGCGGCGGTCGAAAGCGCATTCGAGCTTCCTTTCGAGGAAGGACTGCGGCGCGAGGGCGAGCTGTTTTATGAGGCGTTGCACGACTGGCAGAGCAAGGCGCTCATCCACGCGTTTTTCGCAGAGCGCCACGCCGCCAGGATCCCGGGCGTTTCCAGCAAGGTGAAGCCGCATGAGATCAAGACCGCGGGCGTTATCGGCACGGGGACGATGGGCGGCGGCATCGCCATGGCCTTCGCCAATGCCGGCATTCCCGTTGTCGTTCTCGACCGCGATCAGGCAGCGCTTTACAAGGGCCTCAGCATCGTCGCGAAAAACTACGAGATCATGGTGCAGCGCGGGCGTCTCGATCAGGCCGGGATGGATGCACGCATGACCGCGATCACAAGCACGCTCGATTATCACGCGCTCGCGGATGTCGACATCGTCGTCGAAGCGGCCTTCGAGGATATGGGCGTGAAAGGCCAGGTTTTTCGCGAACTCGACCGCGTCTGCAAGAAGGGCGCGATCCTCGCCTCCAACACCTCCACGCTCGACATCGACGAGATCGCGAGCTTCACGTCGCGTCCCGCCGACGTGGTTGGCATGCACTTCTTCTCGCCCGCGAATGTCATGCGTCTCGTCGAGATCGTTCATGGCAAGGAGACAAGCCCGGAGGTGCTCGCGAGCGCCATCGCGGCAGCGCGCAAGATCGGCAAGATTGGCGTCTCGGTCGGCAATTGCGACGGCTTTGTCGGCAATCGCATGCTGGAGAAGTATATCACCGAGGCCATGACGATCGTCGAGGAGGGGGCCTCCCCAGCCGACGTGGATGCAGCGCTGACCCGCTGGGGCATGGCGATGGGACCATTCGCGGTCTGCGATCTCACCGGCATCGACGTGAACTGGCAGATTCGCCAGAGACGCCTGCAGCAGGGCAGGGATTATGCCTCGCCTTTGCTGGACCGCTTCTATGAGGCCGGGCGCTACGGGCAGAAAACCGCCGCGGGCTTCTATCGCTACGAGGGGCGCACCGCGTTGCCCGATCCCGAGGCGGACGCCATCATCGAGGCTTACCGCGAGGACGCCGGCAACAGGGTAAGCTCTGTTTCCGATCAGGAGATCGTCAAGCGGACGATCTACGCGCTCGTCAACGAGGGCGCGAATATTCTCGAAGAGGGTATCGCTTACCGCTCCGACGACATCGATATCATCTATATTCACGGCTACGGCTTTCCCGCGTGGCGCGGCGGTCCGATGAAATATGCGGAACTGCGCAGCCTCGCGGAGGTCTTATCGGACATCGACATCTTCCATATGCGCTTTGGCGATCGCTGGCGGCCCGCTCCGCTGCTCAAGGCGCTCGTGACGGAGCGCAAGCCGAAGTGGCCGCGATGATGGGTGCTGTATGAGTATGTTCGACCTTACGGGCCGCGTTGCCGTAATTACTGGCTCTTCTCGTGGCATTGGCCGCGCCATTGCTCTCGAATGCGCCAGGATGGGCGCGCGCGTCGTGGTTTCCTCCCGCAAGATCGACGCCTGCAAGGCCGTGGTATCGGAAATCCGCGACGCGGGCGGCCATGCAACGGCGGTGGCTTGCAATGTCGGCCATAAGCCGGAACTCGAAGGCCTCGTCGCCCATGCTCTGCGCGAGTATGGCCACATCGACATCCTGATCCCGAACGCCGCCATCAACCCGGTTTACGGGCCGTCCTCGGAGGTCTCCGACGAGGTCTGGAACAAGGTTCTCACCACAAACCTGACCTCGACGCATTGGCTGTGCCAGCTGGTTCTGCCCGGCATGGCCGAGCGCGGCGGCGGCTCGGTTATCATGCTCTCTTCGATCGTTTCCATAGCCGGGGCCGCCAATCTCGGCGTCTACGCCGTTTCGAAGGCGGCCGAGGCGCAACTCGCGCGGAACCTCGCGGTGGAGTGGGGAACGCGCGGCATTCGCGTCAACGCCATCGCGCCCGGTGTCGTGAAGACCGACTTCGCCAAGGCGCTTTACGAAAATCCGAAAGCGGCGGCCATGGTTGCAAACCTGACCTGCCTGAAGCGGCTCGGCGAGCCAGCGGACATCGCGGGCGTCGCTGTGTTCTTGGCTTCCGGCGCGGCGCGATATATCACCGGACAGATGATCCTCGTGGACGGCGGCGCCTCAATCTTCACTCCAATCGGATAATGCATATGCGGTCTTCATGTGAGCCTTGTGTCATCCCGTGCGCAACGCAGCGCGCAAGCCAAGCTTCGCTGCTCTGGCCAATGGATTGTCGTTCCGGCCAAGCGAAGCGCGAGCCGGGATCGCAAAAAGGCAGGCGCTTCGATTTGTTACGATCCCGGATAAGGCTTCGCCTTTCCGGGACGACGGCGGCGGCGGTCCGCTGGCGCGTCCAGGATGACGAAGAAAGAGGGGCGTATCGTGGCTGAGCTTATCGACATTCTTCCCAGTCATCGCTTCGACGAAAAAAAGCTCCAGCGCTATCTGAAAAGGTATCTGGAGGATTTCGGAGTTCCGCCAGCCATCAGGCAATTCCAGGGCGGACAATCCAACCCGACCTTTCTCATCGAAACGACGACCCGGAAATACGTTCTGCGCAAGCAGCCGGGCGGTAAGCTGTTGCCGAGCGCGCACGCCGTCGATCGCGAGTTCCGCATTCAGTCCGCGCTGAAGGGCACGCCGGTTCCCGTCGTCTCCATGCAGCTTTTCTGCGACGACCCATCCGTCATCGGCACGCCGTTCTACCTCATGGACTACATCCCCGGCCGCATCTTCGACCGGGCCGACCTGCCGGAACTCTCGAGCCTGCAGCGCAAGGCCGCCTACCGCGCCTTTGCCGAGACGCTGGCCGCCTTGCACGAGGTGGATTTCGAGGCGATCGGGCTTAGCGACTACGGGCGCACGGAAGGCTATGCGGCGCGTCAGCTCAAGCGCTGGAGCGAGCAGTATGAGTCCTCGAAGACGGGCCACATCGAGGCCATGGACAAGCTGATCGCGTGGCTGAAGGCCAGTGTTCCGTCGAAGGATGAAGCGGCGATCACGCATGGCGACTACCGCATGAACAATGTGATGTTCGAGCTGACCGAGCCGCACATCATCGCGGTGCTCGACTGGGAGCTTTCGACGCTGGGCCATCCGCTCGCCGATCTCGGCTATGTCTGCATGGCTTATCGGACGCCTGCCAGCGTGCCATTCCTGGGCGGGTTGCGCGGGCTCGATCTGGCGGCGCTGGGAATCCCGAGCGAAGAGGAACTCGTCGGCATGTACTGCCACCGCGCAGGCCGCGAAAGCGTGCCGGACCTCACGTTCTTCATCGCGCTGTCGTTCTTCCGCTTTGCGTCCATTGCGCAAGGCGTCTATGCGCGCTCACTGCAAGGCAACGCCGCCGACAAGCGCGCCCCGCTCGCGGAGCAGGCCGCCATCGCGCTGGCGCAGGAAGGCTGGCGCATCGCCGAGGCGGCGGGGTAAGCCGAATATCTGTGGGCGGCTCGGCTGGCGAGCGGCATTTCGTCCCCCCATTATGGTCATGCGTGCTGCGCGTATTTTTGATGGTAACATCCGCGTACTTCCTAATTGCGGGCTGAAACGATGTTACGCGTTTTCTTTTCTTGTATAGCTAGCGCACTTGCACTCTTTTCTGTGGCCTCCAAAGCCTCTGCTGAGAGTGAGACCCTGAAAGCGATCATCGGAGAATGGTTGATTCCTGGCGGTGGGGATGTCCTCACAATCCTGGAAGGCGGCCGATGGCTTCACCCCAAATACGGCCGCGCCCAGATACGCGAATCAAATGATGAGGCAGACATCAAAGTCTATTACGCTGCCGGCGGTGTCCGATGTTCCTATCGCGTTTCTCTCAGCGATACAGGGAAAACTCTAAACCTCACGGTTGCCGATCCCTCCCAGGACGCCGATTATTGCCCGGCCGGCAGCCTTCGCGGGGAACCAGCAAGACCGCGGCTGCACAGCCCGTCAGCGAACCCAACTCAGCATCCGAATTGGCCCCGGCAGACGAGGACAACCCGGAAGAGAGGAGCCGGCGTCTTCAATTCTATGAGAGCAGACTAGCTCAGGCATCATTCGCAATTCGGGAGGAAATTCAAGGCGCTCCGGAGCGAAGCTCAAAGAAAGAACTGGACTTTTGATATCGGCTACACTGGGTCCTCGATCTTCCGTTGGAGATACTCGCGGGCGCAAAATTTCCAGCCGATTTCCTGGACATGGCGAAAAAGCAGAATGAATTTGCCGCAGAGGCTCTGAAGCTTGTCCCGCTACGGACGCCAGCATCGGCCTGCGCGCCGACTATGAGAAAATTCAATTGGCGCAGCTTGGGGAAAGTATCGCCCGTCCGGAACCAGGGGAGCTGCGGAAGCTGCTATACTTTTGGTGCAGTCGGCGCTTATGAAGCCAGCTATTTCATCTTGAACAATCTCCAAATTCAGGGCTCTGAGCAGCACGTTTTGAGTTGTACGGGCAATTGCAAGGATGGCGGCACCTACGACGTCGTATTGAATTGGATGATGGTCAAAGGGTTGGCTGACGAAACGATCATCCCCTATACCGCGACAGATGGCGTATGCTACCCGAACCCCTACCCCTACCGGCTCTCGCTTTGGGCATTTGTAAACGCTCAGAGCATCATCCCTTCGCCTGAACAAATCAAAGAAGCGATCTGCGCCCATGGCCCCGTTGTTGGCGCCGTTCACGCCGGCACGAAAGCTTTTAAAGCTTATGCGGGAGGGGTTTTCAACGAGAACGATCAGGGTCGACTTGACCACGCCATACTTCTCGTTGGCTGGCACGACAATAAGGGCGCCTGGCTTATGAAGAACTCCTGGGGTACGGGTTGGGGTGAAGACGGCTACATGTGGATAAGCTATACAAGCAACCGTATCGGCAGCTTCGCGGCTTGGGTCCAGGCCGCCAGCCCCAATACGCCGGAGTCGGCTGACCTCGCCGCCCTCGCCCGGAAACATGGAATTAGCCGCCAGCCATAAATCCGAAGCCGGGGCCGCCTGTTCAAAGGCTCCGACTTGCTTTCCCGCAGGCGGGACAGAGGTTCACGTCAAAAGAAGTGCTTCCGGCGGCTGCCGGTTTGATGGTACTGACAAGCGGCAGGAGCCCTGAAAATGTATGATCTGTTTCAGCCCTCCGCCAAGGCAGCCGATTATAAGGCGCGGGTCGAGCGCTTCATGGCGGAGCACATTTACCCGAACGAGCAGGCCCTATTCGAGACGGCGGAGACGCAACCCGACCGTTGGGAACCGCTCGCGCTGTCTGGAGGAGTTGAAGGCGAAGGCCAAGGCGGAAGGGCTCTGGAACCTGTTCCTTCCCGGCAGCGCGCTGGGCGCGGGCCTGACCAACCTCGACTATGCGCCGCTGGCCGAGATCATGGGCCGCTCGCACTGGGGGCCGGAGGTGTTCAACTGCTCCGCGCCCGACACCGGCAACATGGAGGTGCTGGTCCGCTACGGCAGCGAGGCGCAGAAGGAGCGCTGGCTGAAGCCGCTTCTCGAGGGCGAGATCCGCTCCGGTTTCGCGATGACAGAGCCGGATGTGGCTTCGTCCGACGCGACGAATATCGCGATTTCCATCGAGAAGGACGGCGGCGACTTCGTCATCAACGGCCGCAAATGGTGGACGTCCGGCGCGGGCGACAAGCGCTGCAAGGTGCTGATCCTGATGGGGAAGACGGACCCGAAAAATCCCGATCCCCACAGGCAGCAATCCATGCTGCTCGTGCCGATGGACACGCCCGGCGTCAAGAAGGAGCGCATGCTGCCGGTGTTCGGCTATCTCGACGCGCCGCATGGGCATGGCGAACTCAGCTTCACGGATGTGCGCGTGCCGCTCGACAGCGTCATCCTCGGCGAGGGGCGCGGCTTCGAAATCGCGCAAGGCCGCCTCGGGCCGGGCCGCATTCATCACTGCATGCGCACCATCGGCCGGGCCGAGCGCGCGCTGGAGAAGATGTGCCGCCGCCTCGACAGCCGCATCGCGTTCGGCAGGCGCGTCTCGGATCAAAGCGTCTGGCTGGAGCGCATCGCCGAAAGCCGCATGATGATCGATCAGGCGCGGCTGCTCACGCTGAAGGCCGCGCATATGATGGACACGGTCGGCAACAAGGCCGCGCGCGCCGAGATCGCGATGATCAAGGTCGTCGCGCCGAACATGGCCTGCAAGGTGATCGACTGGGCGATCCAGGCCCATGGCGGCGCGGGCATCTGCGACGATTTCGGCTTGCCCTACGATTACGCCACGATCCGCACGCTGCGCATCGCCGATGGGCCGGACGAAGTGCACCGCAACCAGATCGCGAAGCTCGAACTACGCAAGTATCGCGACCCGGGCATGCGAGGGCGTGCCTCGCAACAGCAAGCGGAGTAGAGTTCACGCACCAATTCAACTTCGGTGTTTTGGGACTGTATTGGAAGGACCGGCCCTTTCCGGAAACCCGTTGAGGCCGGATTTTGTGTTGTTTAAGAAAGCGGCGATGGCGGGCCTTTCCATGAGCCGCGCCAAATCATCAGGAGTGGGAAGCTGCGGCTTGTCGCGCTCGGCATTCACCATGCAGAGAAAGCCGAACGGCTCGGCCGCCGTCGCGCGAAACTGGTGCCAGGTCATTGGCGGGATGAAAACGAGGTCCGGCGCCGCAACCTCGCGCACCTCGTCGCCGACGAGGCACATGCCGCGCCCGCGAAAAATCATGACCGCATGGGCGTGCTCGTGCCGCTCCAGCGTGGAATGCCCGCCCGGCTGCATCTCGAAATAGCGCAGCTCGCATTGAAGCTCGGGGCGCTGAAAGAGAACCTGCCGGGTGATGGCCTTGAAAGGCGCACTGCCTTCCTCCTTATAGGCAAGCAGTTCGACGCCCTCCCAGCGAAAACCATCGCCCTGCGCCTGCCGGATGCGCCGCTCCTCATCCATCGGTCTTATCCTCGAAGTAACCCGCAACGCGCTCTACGAATTTGGCCGTTTCCTTGGTCAGCCGATCCTTCGCGGAAAGCAAGCTTCCGCCGATCAGCAACATGGTATCCGGCCCATAGAAATCCAGAATTTCCGGCACGCGGTCCAGCGTCATGCCGCCTGCGGGACATGGCAAGCACCGTTTAAGGCCAGCCCAATCGCGCCGCGCTTCGTCGGCGACGGCACGGGACGTTTCGGGCGAATAGCTGAAGCGGCCGCCATAGTTCGGATAGATGGTCACGTCCGCGCCGAAAAGGCGGAACAGCTTGCCAAGCAGAAGCGGTGGCGCGATCCGCGACGCGCCCGCCATGGCGGGGTGGCCGAAGAACGCCATATTCGGGAACTCTCGCACGAGCCGGTGAAAGTTCGAAACGCCGATTATCATGGGCGCGACCATGACCGCCTCGATGCCCTCCATCATGGCGAGCGCGATCTGCCCCGCCGCAACGTCGAGGTTGCCGGAAATGTTGGGGACATAAAGCGTGCCCGGCCCGGCTTGGCGGACGGCCTCGGCGCAGGCGCGAACGCGGTCCGCGAAGGGGCTGTAGGTCTGATCCGCGATGCCGTGATCGTCCTTGATGAAGTCGATGCCTCCCGCCGCAAGCTGCCCCGCCAGCGCTGCAAGCTCCTTCGGCGGCAGCCCTTGCGGCTTCAGCGCCGCGCATGTGAGCGCACGACCGCCAGCGCCGCATTTCGCACGCAGCCCGGCAATCCCGATATTCGGGCCGCCGAAGCGCACCGCCATCGCATCGGGGATTTCGGCGTCGTGCAGAGTCACATCCTCCTGCATCGACGTATTCCCGAACAGCATGTTGAGAAGCTGCCCCGCCTCGAAGCCGGTCGTCTCGACCGCGAGCCCGATCCGCACCTCGAACAGGCCTGCCTCAAGCTCGCGAATGCCTTGGACCTCGCCCACGATGTCGCGCAAGACCCGCTCGTCGGAAATGGCCGCGAGCGGCGTCTCCACGCTCTGCTCGACCGCGATGGCCTGTGCCCGCGCCTCGATGGAAGCGGCGTCGCTGCGAACGCGATAGGTCACGGTCATCCGCATCGGCGTGCCGCCTCGCTCTGGCTTTTCCTCACATTTGGAATTAGATGAGTCCATCGGCGGGGATTCCTATGGGCGAACCATTTCAGTACGACATTTTCATCAGCTATTCGAGCGCAGACGTTGCCCAGGCTGAGGCGCTGGAGAAGTTGCTCCAAGCCAAGGACCTGAAGGTCTGGCGCGACAAGTCAGAGCTGAGGCCGGGCGACCACGTCGAGTTCTCCGTTCCCGAGGCCCTGAAGAAGTCTGCCACCGTGGCGGTGCTCTGGTCAGAGAGCAGCATCAAATCGGACTGGGTCAAGCACGAAGCCAGCTATGCCGTCGTCGAAGGCAAGGCGCTGACGCTCTCGATCGCGCCTTTCGAATACAAGAACCTGTCCAGCGTGTTTCGCGGCCTGAATTGCGGAGACCTTGCCGCCACGCTGGCCGACCCATCCAAGCTTCTCGACCGCTATCGCGAGCTTCGCGCGAAGCCAAAAGACTACAGCCGCATCGACCTGTCCAAGCTGCCGGTCACCTACGCGAAGAAGCTTTACGGCCGCGAGCGCGAGATGGCCGCGCTGCACAAGGCGTGGGACGAGGGCCGCACCAAAATCTTCGCCTTCGACGCCATGGGCGGCGCGGGCAAGACCGCGCTCGTCTATCATTTCGTGCAGGCGCTGAAGGCGTCCGGCTGGCGCGGCGCGCAATCGGTCTTCGCCTGGAGCTTCTACAGCCAGGGCTCGAACGAGGACCGCCAGACCAGCGCCGACGATTTCTTCAAGGCCGCGTTCAAGCATTTCGGCGGAAAGGAGCCGCCGCGAGACCCGCGCGAGAAGGGCGTGGAGCTGGCGCATCTCGTGCAAGGCAGCCGCGCGCTTCTGATCCTCGACGGGCTGGAGCCGCTGCAATATGTGGCGCGCGGCGGCGGGCGCATGGATGACGCCAAGGTTGGCGGCGTGAAAGACCCCGGCATCAAGGCGCTGTTGAGCCTGCTCGCCGACCATAATCCCGGCCTCTGCCTTGTCACGACGAGGATCAGGCTCGCGGAACTGGCGGGCAATACCGGCGTTGCGTTCGAGCCGCTGGACAGGCTGCCGCTGATGGCGGGCATCGAGCTTCTGCGCGATCTCGGCGTCGAGCCGAAGTTCCCGCCGCCCGTCGTCACCCCGGAAAGCGCAGGCGCTTCCGCGCCTGAGCTTATCCGGGGTCGTAACGGCGCGGACGGAACGATGCCGGATAGCCCTCCGGGCTTCCGGCATGACGACAAGACATTTACGCACTGCCGCAGCGCGCGGAGTTCGCGGCGCTGGTCCCGCCCTATGCGCCGCCGCCCGAATACACGCCGCCGCCTGCCGATGCGCGCCCCGCCATGCCGCCGCAGATCGCGAAAGACCTGATCGCGGCGGTGGAGGAGCTGAAAGGCCACGCGCTGGCGCTCACCCTCGCCGGCAACTACCTCGCCGAGCACCATCACGGCGACATCCGCGCCATCCATGACCTGCCCGCGCTTGCGGAGCTGCGGGACGCGCCGGAGCGCAGCCCCTATCGCGTGATGCGCGCCATCGAGATCGCGCTGGCGCGGCGCATCGAGGAGGAGGGCAAGACCGAAAAGCCCGCCGAAACCGTCGCGGGCCGCGAGCTGGCGCTTCTGTTCTTCCTCGGCCTGTTCGACCGGCCTGCCGAGATGGCGCATCTGCCCGTCGTCTTTCCGCAGGATGCGGCGCAAGTCCTGCAGCCGGACGCGGCCGATCTTGCGCTTGCGGCCAAGAACTATCCCCATCGAGAAGCAGCTCGATGAGCTGAAATAGAGCTTGGCTGCCGATCTCCGCGATTGGCGGAGAAAAGAGATCGCGCGCGAGGAAGCAGCGCTTGTTGCGGAGCGGGACGAGGCGCACGAGGCGGCGCGGCGCGTGCTGGTGCGGCGAGCCTTTGCGGGCATGGCGGAGGCGGCGCGCGACCGCCGCCTGATGACCGAGGCGCTGCATGAGCTGACGCGGCGCGGACTGGTTTCAAAGTTCAGCGAAAACGCCAGCTTCGACAAAGCCAGCGTCGATTGCCATCCGCTGGTGCGCGAATATTTCGGCGCGCGGCTGAAGGAGCTGGACCGCGAAACCTTCAAGGCCGCGCATGGCCGCCTTTACGATCATTACCGCTATGCGGGCCTGCCCGCCGCCTTCCGCGACCCGGTGGCTTATGGCGTTGCTGGCCGCTCAATGCCGCTTTTCGAACGCGACCACTGCGCCAAGCTCAAGCGCGGTTTCACGACGGTCAGCTTGTCCGAAAACCTAGGCGAACAACCAAGTACCGCCGGCCATTGCGCGAAGCAGCCGATCAAGTTGCGAAGGCGGCGCGTTCGAACTTGGCGGACGGACTGGGATTGGCCGCGATGAAGGCGCTTTCTGCCGGAGGACGAGGCGGGGATGACGCCGCTGTTTGCCGCCATCGCCCATGGCTGCGCGGCGGAGCGGGAGGACGAAACCTTCAATGAGGTCTATCGGCCGCGCATCGCGCGGGGCAACGAGAATTTCGCAGCGGACAAGCTCGGGCTTTTCGGCCAGGAGTTGGCTGCGCTGGCGGCCTTCTTCGAGACGCCGTTCACCAAGCCGAGCCCGCACCTTTCGCCGGGCGACCAAGCGCTGGCGCTGAACATCGCAGGCTTTCACTTGCGCGCGCTCGGCCGCCTGGAGGACGCCGCCGAACCGATGCGCGCCGCCGTCGAGCTCAGAGTCGCGCAAGAGAGGATTGGAACGGGCATCTCGTAACGCTAACAACCTGAGCGAGCTTCTGCTCACCATCGGCCGCATCGCGGGCGAGGACGGCGCGGTCGCAGCGGGCGAACAGGCGGTTGTCTTCGCGGATCGCTCCGGCGATGCCTTCCTGCGCATGGGCATGCGCACCACCCATGCCGATGCGCTCGCGCAGGCGGGCAGGCTCGCCCGCTCCGAGGCGCTGTTCCGCGAGGCGGAAGCGCTGCAGAAGAAGAGACAGCCCAATCTGCCGCGCCTGTATTCGCTGCAGGGCTACCGCTATTGCGATCTCCTCCTCGCCCGCGGCCGCGCCGCCGAAGCCGCCGCCCGGGCATGAGTATCAATCTCCAAGGTCGGGCAGACGCAGGAATAACTGGTTGCTTGACGATCGGCCTCGACGCGCTGACGCAAGCACGCGCGGCGCTGGCCGAAGCGCCGCTTGCCGCGCCCGCTTCCGCCCATTGCGCCGAGCTTTCGAAGGATGCGCTCGCCGCGCTGCGCCGCGCCAACAGGGAAGACTATATCTGCTCCCGGCCTTCTCGCCCATGCCGAAGCGCTCTGGCGCTGCGGCGACGCCAAGGCCGCAGATGATCCGCTCCGCGAGGCTGAAACCATCGCCGCGCGCGGCCCCATGCCGCTGTTCATGGCGCAGGCGCATCTGCTGCGCGCCCGCATCGCACTCTCGCAAAACAACCTCGCCGCCGCGAAAGCGAAGCGCGACGCCGCCCTCGAACTGATCCAGAGGCATGGCTATGGACGCGCCGCGCCTGAGGCGGCCGTGCTCAACGCCGAAATCGCCTGCGCGGAAAACGCCGCCAATCGCGATGCCGCAATCGCCGCCGCCGTCACAGCCATCCGCGGCGAGCCCTATCATGACGAGCGCACCGGCATCACCATCGACGGCGGCTGGTGGGGTCTGCTTCCGCGCCTCGAACTGCTGCTTTCCGCCGGCGATCCCCGCCTTGCAGACCTGCGCGCCGCCCGCGACGCCTACAACGCCGAGCGCGACGCCTATCTCCGCTCCACCCTCGCCAAGGATGTGGAAGGCTACCATCCCGCTAACGATCCCATCGCAGCCTATCTTGGCGTTGACGTTTGGGAAGAGGAAGACCGCGCCCTCGCCGACCCCGATTTCCGCCGCGAATTGAGCGAAGCCCTGGTTCGCGCAGGCTACAAGCCGCTCGACGAAACACCCATCGCCGAGCAACGGAACGACGCGCGCCAACTACCTCAAACAAAAGCGCGAGGCGGAAAGCCCAGAGGAAGAGCCAGACCTGCCCGAAATCCCCGATGAGCTTCTCGATCAAGTTCTCGCCGACGCCACAGCCTGCGAAGCCATCGAGACGATGCTGGAGAAAGCTGGCGTCAGGGAGCCGCTAAAAAACCTGCCTCGCGAACATCAGCGCCAAGCCATAGCGGCCTTTATCACGACGTTGGAGAAACTGAAGGAAGACGCACCGGCTGACACGCCGCCGCAACCCGCCAGGAAAAAGCGCCGCCGCTGGTGGTGGCCCTTCGGGCGCAGCGATTCCACCCGTCACAAGCCATGACGCCCTCGCGTTTGAAAATTGCTTGTATATTTACTTATGGCCATTTTACAAAACGAAGCCAAACTTTTCATTAACCCTGGATTGCTTCCGGCTTCGCTGCGCTCGCCGTCGCAATGACAAGACGTGAGGCCGGGCGACCGGCCATCCACAGGAGCAGCGCGCAACCGCATATTTCTCTGGATGGCGGCCTTGCGCGCGGCCATCCCCGTGCACCGCCATGGACAACGGTGGCCGGGCGGTCTATCTCCGCGTAAAGATTTGGTGGGAACGCCCATGCTGCAAAACCTTTATTCCTGGACGATGCGCCTTGCGGAAGGGCCGCGCGCGCTTTTTGCGCTCATCGCGATCTCGTTCGCGGAAAGCTCGTTCTTTCCCATTCCGCCGGATACGCTGCTCATCCCGATGGTGCTGGCGCAGCGGCAAGCGGGCGTGGACGCTCGCGCTGTGGTGCACGGCGGCGTCGGTGGTTGGCGGCATCGTCGGCTATGGCATCGGCGCGCTGCTCTATGACAGCGTCGGCAAATGGATCATCGACCTTTACGGCTACGGCGACCGCATCGAGCAGTTCCGCGAGACTTATGCGAAGTGGGGCGCGTGGATCATCCTGTTGAAGGGGCTGACGCCGATCCCCTTCAAGCTCGTGACCATCGCGAGCGGGTTTGCGGGCTATAATTTCGGGCTGTTCATCATCCTGTCGCTCATTACGCGGGGCCTGCGCTTCTTCCTTGTCGCGGGGTTGCTCTATATCTATGGCGAACCGATCCGCGATTTCATCGAGCGCCGTCTCGGGACGGTGACGCTCGGGCTATTCGCGACGATCGTTTCAGGCTTTGTGATCGTGAGATATGTCGTATAGCGCTGCAACCATTCAAAACGGCCGGTGGGAATTGAGTTTGAGCACGGCGGCGCTGGTCCTGGCGGGCGTCAGTTTTGCCGCACTCGCGGGAGCCTGGATATTCCAGTTCGCCGGCTATGCGCCCTGCTCGCTTTGCCTGGAGGAGCGCATTCCCTATTACGCCGCTGTGCCAGGAGGGCTTCTTGCCGCGTACCTCGCGCGCTCCGCTCCTAGAGCTGGCTGCGTTTATTGTCGCGGCGATTGCGCTCGCTTTTCTTTATAACGCTGGCTTGAGCATCTACCACGCGGGCGCCGAATGGCACTTCTGGCCCGGTCCCGACACATGCACCGGGAACGGAGACCTTTTGCAGCCGAAGAGCCTTTCGAAGGCGCTGCAGCACAATACCGTTGTTCGCTGCGACGAGGCGGCGATCCGGATTTTCGGCGTGTCGCTGGCTGGCTACAATGTTCTCATTTCCGCCGCGCTGGCGGTCGTAGGCGGCTTCGCGGCATTGCGGAAGCTGCGAAGCCTTAACCCCGAGTAGGATGGCCGGATCGAGCCCGGCCCATAGCAATGTCCTTACTTAGGCGGCCGCTGGGGCTGGGGGAGTAGCAGCCGATGGTTGGGCTTCCGCTGCGGCAGTCAGCGCCTTGCGCAGTTCCTCTTCCTTGGTGTGATCAAACGAGGTGCGAATCACCTTGCCGCCCACGCCCTTCAGGTCGTCGAGAACCTTGTCCGTCGTCATCTTCTTGATGAGCACGAAGAGCGCGGCGCTGCCGGAGTTGATGGTTGTCGCGACCTGCTTCATGAAATCGTCGTTGATGCCGACATCCGAAAGCGCACCTGCCAGGGCGCCGGAGGCCGCGCCGACCACGGTGCCGACCAGAGGCACGAGGAAGATCAGCCCGACGAGCGTGCCCCAGACAGCGCCAGAGGCCGCGCCGATGGCGGTCGGGTGATAGAGCTGGTTCAGCTTGATGTGGCCGTCCGGCTGCTTGACCGCGATCACCGCGTCCTTGATGTCGATGATGTAATCCTGCTGCATGCTGAGAAGTTTCTGGCGGACTTCTTCAGCTTTGGCTTCCGTTGGAAATTCGATGACGACGAGATCGGCCATGACAGGAAACTCCTTCCGAGGGGGGAAACTCCGAGCCGGAGATTAC
This sequence comes from uncultured Alphaproteobacteria bacterium, assembly GCA_963833565.1. Lineage (GTDB taxonomy): Bacteria > Pseudomonadota > Alphaproteobacteria > Rhizobiales > Rhodomicrobiaceae > Rhodomicrobium. Next base: position 42,331 of record CAWHYO010000002.1, on the reverse strand, counting down.
CGCGGGCGCGGCAAAGCGTCACCATCACTTCATGGTTCGGGGCATCACTTTTTATTTAAGAATTTACATTGCTTTATGCCGAAAACGCCTGAATACCGGTCAGCGCGCGTCCAAGGATGAGCGCATGCACATCGTGGGTGCCTTCGTAGGTGTTCACGGTCTCAAGGTTCTGTGCATGACGTATCACGTGATACTCGCCGGAAATGCCGTTGCCGCCGTGGATGTCGCGGGCGGCGCGGGCGATATCCAGCGCCTTGCCGCAGTTGTTGCGCTTGATGAGCGAGATCATTTCAGGCGCTACCTTGCCCTCATCGAAGAGACGCCCAAGCCGGAGCGCCGCCTGAAGGCCGAGCGCGATTTCCGTCTGCATGTCGGCGAGCTTCTTCTGCACGAGCTGGGTCGCCGCCAAAGGACGGCCGAACTGCTTGCGGTCCAGGGCATATTGGCGAGCACGATGAAGGCAGTCCTCCGCTGCGCCCATCACGCCCCAGGCGATGCCGTATCGCGCGCGGTTCAGGCAGCTGAACGGCGCCTGCAAGCCGGACGCATCCGGGAGAAGCGCGCTTTCGGGCACTTCCACGTCCTCCATGACGATCTGCCCGGTAACGGACGCGCGCAGCGAAAGCTTTCCTTCGATCTTCGGGGCGGACAGGCCGCGCATGCCCTTTTCGAGGATGAAACCGCGAACCTTGTTCTGATGCGCGCGCGATTTGGCCCAGACGACGAAAACATCGGCAATGGGGGAGTTCGAGATCCAGGTCTTCGAACCGCGTAGCCTGTAGCCGCCCTCGATCGGCTCCGCGACGGTGGTCATCGAACCCGGATCGGAGCCTGCGTCGGGTTCGGTCAAGCCGAAGCAGCCGACATATTCGCCTGTCGAAAGCTTCCGCAGGTATTTCCGCCGCTGCTCGTCGTTCCCGTAGGCGTAGATCGGATACATGACGAGCGAGGACTGCACGCTCATCATGCTTCGATAGCCGGAATCGACGCGCTCGATCTCGCGGGCGACGAGGCCATAGGCGACATAAGATGCGCCCGCGCCGCCATATTCCGGCGGAAGGGTCAGCCCAAGCAGGCCAAGCTCGCCCATCTCATTGAAAATGGCGCGATCCGTCTTTTCGTGAGCGTACGCCTCGACGATCCGGGGACGCAGCCGGTCTTCTGCGAAGGCATGCGCTGTTTCCTGGATCAGACGCTCTTCGTGGCTGAGTTGCTCGTGCAACAAAAAGGGGTCGGCCCAGTCGAAGGGGGGCGCTTTTGTCTCGGTTGCCTTATTCATCCTATCACTCCGGACGGCAAATGCGCGTTATCCTCCTCCGGCGGTTGTGGAAATAGCCCCGCCACAAGGGGTTCGGCATCAAGATTTGACCCAGATTTATGGATTTAACTCTTACGGGGAAGAGATTCCACACTGCACGGAGGATCCTGCTTATGAATCAAAGGACAAAGCTGCGCTCCAGGATTTTCGGGGTTGCGTGCGTTATGGTCTTTGCAAGTTCAATAGCTTTCGCCCAGACAGCGCAAGACACAAACACCGCTTCGCCGGCGGCGGCTGCAAGTCCCGCTCCATCAGATGCGGCAGCGCCGAAGGGCAAAGCGAAACAATCCGAAAAGAAAACCCAGGAAAGCGGTCAGGCCAAAGCCAACTCGGAGGCGAAGCCGAAGCGCGGTCAGTATGCCACCGAGGCGGAGGCGAAAGCCCATTGCCCCGGCGAGGTCGTCTGGGTCGATAAGGACAACTTCAACCACTACCCCGGATCGCGCGAATACGGACGCAAGCCCGGCGCTTTCGCCTGCGAGAGCTGAAGCATCGTGCGCAAAGTCGGAACCGAAGCCCCGTCATCCCGGAAGGGCGCCTGCGCCGTATCCGGGATCTTAAAAAACGCTTCGGTTGTAACGGCCCGGATATTCGCAAAGGCGCATTCCGGGGCGACGGACATGGGCATGCCCGCCTCCGATCACGGGCGCGATGCTCTAAGGGAAGGGCGCTTCCTAATAGATGCCGGGAATGAGGCGGTTTGTGCGGGCGCGATAGGCGTCGTATTCGCTGCCAAACTGCGTCCGCAGCAACGCCTCCTCGGCGCGTATTCGCGCGATGATCGGGACCACGAGAAGTGCGGCTAGCAGCACGCCTACGCCTGATCTGAAGGCCAGCGCCCAGCCGACCGAGCTGATGAAAAGCCCCAGATAGCTCGGGTGGCGGATGGTGCTGTAAATGCCGGTGGTGACGAGCCTGTGTCCCGGCTGGATCGCCACGAGGCCGCTGAACCTGTCGCCAAGCACGAACACCGGCCAGAGCCTGAGCGCGCCTCCGATCGCGAAGAGAGCGACACCGGCCCAGCGGACGGCGTCGCCGTCGATGGTCCAGAAATCGATGCGGTCCGTGTAAGCGGGAAGATAGGCCAGGGCCAGACTCACCAAGCCGAAGACCGGGATGACCCAGCGATTGGAGCGATCCTCGCGCTCGCCCGAACTGAGGTTTCCCCCGGCAAAGAAGGAAGCCAGCCCCAACGCGGCGAGCACGACGGTCAGACCAATAAGTGCAGGCTTGGAAAAGAACGCCGCAAACCCGCCCGCGCCCAGCACGGCGAGGCCGAGATAGGCGGACAGGCTGACGATGAGGGCGATGAACCGCACGGCGGGCGGCATCGGGCTAATGCGTCCAGCTTCCGATCCGGCCGAACTTGAAGTTGTCGGAATAGGACTTCTTTATGAAGGCGCGCGGATGGGGCTCGAAGATACGGAATGGAATTCCGTTCTTCTTCGCATAATCGACCGCCTCTTCCTGGGTCTCGAAGAAAAGCCGCACCTGCGAAAGCATGTCGTTCGAGCTGGTCCACCCCATCAAAGGCTCGATCTCCCGCGGCGTCGCAGGTTCGTACTCCAGCACCCACTCTTTCGTTTTCGCCCGCCCTGACTGCATGGCTGTTTTCGCTGGCTTATAGATGCGTGCAAGCATGATGACCTGTGCGATTGAATAATCCCCACCCCGAATTTGGGCCATGCCGAGCCGAATGACAATCGTAAACAGCCCGGCCAACGATTGAATGCCCTTTTTGCCGGGCGTGGCTGTCGGTAGCGGCCGGCGAGCAATTCAAGCTTGGGATGAACGGAGAGCGCTCCGCCGTAGGCTGCTGTCCCTGCCCGCTCGCTCTTTCTCATGCTTTTACAGTATCGAAACCATACCGCGCCGAACTCCGCAGAACTCTCAGCAAAAAGTGGGAAGCTAGCCATTTTAGTAAAAGTTAACTACAAGTCGATTGCGTTTGTTTACTTTCTCCATGCACAGTTTGCTATTGGGATTGTTCAAGTATTGCGTCATGAGAGTTGTCCGGTTCACTACCGCAAGTTTGCTTGCACTTCTTCTCACCGAAGAGGGGCACGCCGAACCTTGCAACGATCCAAGAAACTCGCCAGCTTCTCTACCGCAAGCGAAATGCGAAACTGTCGTCAGGAAAAAGCCGCCGAAATCAGCAAATCCTACGGCATATGCTCCGGCTTCTCCGAAGGGGGTGGGGGCCGAAGCACCGGTCAACAAATTTGAGCCGCTGCGCCCCTCCCCTCTAAGGCCGGATTGGGTCTATCTGGGAACCGGCATTGTCGACGCTCATGTTGGCGAACGGCGCATATACATGGATGGCAGGCCCACCCACCGATACACGGGTGTCACGCTGATCGCCCCTTACGAACAAAGCCAATACAATCCGTACCCTGTCGGGCCCGAGATAGGGGTGGGCTGGAAGACACCTGCTCTTGCCGCGTACGGCATCACCGACTTCGGCATCGGCATCACCTCTTTCCGGAACAGCATGTACCGGGACGCAACGATTCTCGGCTTCCGCTTCGGCCACGACTTCGTGCCCGGCGTCAACGCCGGTATTATTATCGGCCCCGTTTTTTCAGGATATTCCGAGCCGATTGCGGTCGCCGCGGAAGTGGAATTGGATTTCAAGCAAATCGCCGTTTCCCAGAACTGGAGCATCGCCAATATCATTCCGAAGGGCTTCATTGTGAAGGACCGCATTATGCCGGCCAAAGCCGAGTGCTGGACGCCGGGCCAGGGCGCAAATGTAGCTCTGGAACTTTGGGCCGGATTTAAATTCTCTCTCCAATGACGCGAACTCCTGAAGGCCAACAGACTGCCGCAATCGAGAATATCTTGAAGTCGTGGGGCAGAGGGGAGATTCGCATGAAGAAAATGTTCGCTTGCCTGGTAACGGCAGCGTTCCTTGTCCCACTCAGCGCACAGGCTCACGAACGCCCGCTGGACGCGGGGCTCGGCGCTGTTTCGGGAGCGGTGTTCCTTGGGCCGGTCGGCGCGATAGCGGGCGGCGTAATTGGTTACACGAAAGGGCCTGCCATTTCCCGCACATTGGGGCTGAGCGGACACCATCGACATACCCGGCGGAATCGGCAGTAAATGCCGTTTCAGCCGCTGCGACCGATAAGGCGAGCCGGCAAGATGCGGGCAGAAGGCAGCGCTACGGCTCCATGATAGGATTTCTATCCGCAGGCGAGAAGCCCCCTCGTGATCCTCTCGCCTTTGGATCTTTTTGGTTTACAATTTACGCACGCCAGTTGAAGGCGCCCCTACATCGTCGAAAGCGTTTGCAGATGCTGGAACAACCAAGTCTCGCTCAGCGCATCATTGTCTTTTTTCAGATAAACGCGAAGGTCGACAGGAGCGTCCGACTCTGCCGTAAAGTCGAACATCACGCGCCACTTGTCGGTGTCGACCACAGGGTAGACCGCCTGCCGCTCGATTTTGCCCGAGGCGGCGGTCACAACGACGTCGATGTCTCCGCGCTTGGTGAACTCGTTGAGCCTCCCTCCGCGGAAGTCCACCACATATTTCACCATCCCTTTGGGGCGCGGCTGGCCCGGAATTCCGCCAGCGCCGGCTCTTGTCGCGATCACCCGCGCGAGCGGGGCCGGGTAGGGCTCTTCCAGCCGCCAGTGAAGCTTGTATTGCACCTCGTGATGTTCTCCGGCGCGGTAAGGCTGCCTCGGCGTCCAGTAGGCCACGATGTTGTCGTGGATCTCGTCGTTCGTCGGGATCTCCACAAGCTGAACGGCCCCCTCGCCCCAGTCGCCGATGGGCTCGACCCAGACGCTCGGGCGCTTGTTATAGAAAGCTCCGTCGTCCTCGTAGTCACGGAAATCGCGCTCGCGCTGCAGAAGACCGAAGCCTTTCGGGCGCTGATCGAAAAAGGAACTGGTCTGAACGCTGAGCGGATTGTTGATCGGCCGCCAGATGCGCTCGCCGGCCCCAGTCCAAACGCTCAGTCCATCGCTATCGTGGATCTCGGGCCGCCAGTCGGTCCCCATCCTGCGGTTGGGCTTGCCATACCAGTACATGCTGGTGAGCGGCCCGATCCCGACGCGCGCGATATCGGTCCGCGGAAAAAGGTGAGCCGTCACATTCATCAACGTGGAGCCTTCGTGTGTCGTCTCGAAGCGATAAGCCCCGGCGATGCGCGGCGAATCCAAGAGCGCGTTGATGATGACGCCGCGCCTGCCCGCCATCGGTTCCAGCCAGAACTGCGAGAAGCGCGGAAATTCCTCCGGCGTCGGCATTGCGACGTCGATGGCGAGGCCGCGCGAGGAAAGCCCATATTGCCCGGTCTCGGCAGGGCTGCGGAAATAGGACGCTCCGAGGAAAGCGAGCCAGTCCGGCACGCCCGGCGCAGCGAGAACGCGAAAACCGGCAAACCCTGTGTCCGGCGGCAGCGCTTTCGCAAACTCGCTCTTGCCATAGGTGAAGAGTTCCGAACTGTAGCCGACCTCCTGCGCCACCCCGGCGGCGGAGACGACAAAGATTCGGACGGGCTCCTTGAAGTACCGGCCGACGTGAAAGAGCTCTATCGGGATAAGGCCCGTCGCCCCCACCCCAGATCGCCAGTTCGGGGCGGAATTTGATCTGCTGATAGGCATCGAAGTCGATCCGCTCCAAGAGTTCCGGATCGTGGACAACCGGCTTCTGATAAGGCTTCTCGCTAAGCTCTTTGGCCCAGCCAATAAGCTTATCGAAGGAAAAAGGAATTTGCGGGCCGAAGAAGATGCTTTCGGTCTCGCCGGCCATCGCTCTGGTGCTGGCTGCGAGACCCAGAGCTGCCGATCCGATCAACAATGTCCGGCGATCAATCATTTGGTCTCTCCGCAGTTTGGGCTTCTCAGCCGCGGTCTGGCTAAGGAGATGCGTATAAGAGGAACAATTTTAAAGCTAGACCTTTAAGGAGGCTGGCGATGCACCTTCCCCATAATGCGCTTGGCAGGCCGTTCAAACCACTTAGAACGGGTTCAAAGGGTGGAATGGGAAGAACTTTTTGGCTATCATCGCGCAACCATTCGGAGGGCCGCCTCATGCATATCCGCCATCCCTATCTTCTCTTTCTCGGTGACGTTCAGGATCAGCTTGCGGCCAAGACGGCGCAGGAAATCGTGGATTGGCGGCGCGACTGGTGTCTTGGGCAATTGCGGATGCCGGGTTGCAAGGCCGATGTGGGCATTCCCGATATGACTATCCAGGAGGCGGTGGCGGCGGGCGCGCGCACGCTCATCGTTGGCGTTGCGAATGCTGGCGGCGTGCTTCCCGAACAATGGACTGCGCCAATCGTTGAAGCGCTGGCATCGGGGCTAGATGTCGCGGCCGGTTTGCACATGAAGCTTGCTGAGCGGGCCTCGGTCGCGGACGCCGCGCGCCGTTATGGCCGGAGACTTTTCGATGTGCGGCAATCCGAGGAGCGCTTCGAGACGGGGAAGGGAGCGAAGCGCCCGGGAATGCGCCTCTTAACGGTTGGCACCGATTGTTCGGTCGGCAAGAAGTACACGGCTCTGGCGCTCGAGCGCGAGATGCGCGCCCGTGGTTTCGATGCCGACTTCAGGGCGACAGGGCAAACCGGTTTGTTCATTTCGGGGCATGGAGTTGCCATTGACGCTGTTGTGGCGGACTTCATCGCCGGCGCCGTGGAATGGCTTTCCCCTGCGGCGGACCCCAACCATTGGGACGTGATCGAGGGCCAGGGCTCGATGTTCCATCCCTCGTTCGCGGGCGTGTCGCTGGGGCTTCTGCATGGCGCTCAGCCGGACGTGTTCGTGGTCTGCCACGAGCCCTCGCGCAAATCCATGCGCGGCGTATCCTATCCGCTGCCTTCCATCCGGCAAGTCCTCGATCTGACCGTCCGCTGCGGCTTGCTCACCAATCCAGCCATCCGGCCAATCGGGATCGCGATCAACACCGCATCGATGGATCAGGATACTGCACGCGATTACCTGAAACAACTCGAGAGCGATTATGACCTGCCCGCGACCGATCCCATGCGGTTCGGGATCGGTCCGATCGTGGAACGCATCGCAGCGGAGTTCCCGGCCACGGTTCCGGCCAAAGCCAGCTAGCGATGCGCCTTCAGGTTGACGTTGAAAGCTGGCCCATCGCCGGCGCCTTTACCATTTCTCGCGGGAGCCGCACCGAGGCGCGCGTCGTCGTCGTCACGATCGAGGATGGCGCTTTTCAAGGACGTGGCGAGTGCGTGCCTTATCCGCGCTATGGCGAAACCGTCGAAGGCGTCGCGGCCACAATCGAGAACCTCGCGGACGCAGTCGCTGGCGGGGCCAGCCGAGCCGATCTCTTGAGGCTGCTTCCGGCAGGCGCGGCGCGAAACGCGCTTGATTGTGCGCTCTGGGATCTTAGAGGCAAAGACGGCGCGGAAACGCGTTTACGAATTGGCGGCGGTCCCTCCGCCTGTTGCTGTAACGACCGCCTATACGCTTAGCCTCGGCGCGCCGGAAGCGATGGAGGCGGCGGCGCGTGCGGCAAGCCACAGACCGTTCTTGAAAGTGAAGCTTGGCGGCGAAGCCGACCCGCCCCGTATCGCTGCTGTGCGTCAGGGCGCGCCACAATCGGCTTTGATCGTTGACGCGAACGAAGCATGGAGCATGGCCAACTTCGCAGAGAACCTGGCGGCGTGCCGCGCAGCAGGCGTTTCCCTTATTGAACAGCCGCTTCCCGCCGGGCGCGACGAAGTGCTTGCATCAATTTCGCCGGAGGATCGCGGGGGCATCCTGTTCTGCGCCGATGAGAGCGTGCACACCGCCGAAGACCTCGACGCCATCGCGCGGCGCTATCAGGCCATCAACATTAAGCTCGATAAGGCTGGCGGCCTTACCGCGGCGCTCGCTCTAAAGGCGGAGGCGCTCGCCCGCGGTCTCGAGATCATGGTGGGCTGCATGGTAGGCACGTCGCTCGCGATGGCCCCCGCGCTGTTGCTTGTCAGCGACGCGAATTTCGTCGACCTCGACGGCCCACTGCTTCTGGCGCGTGACCGCGAGCCCGGGCTCGTATTTGACGGTAGCGTGATCCAGCCCTTCAGTGCAGAACTGTGGGGTTGATCGTCGCCGGGCACCCCGCCACAGCCGCTTTTTCGAGCATGCATTGCGATCCGTGCGGGTGGAACTATTTGATTAACGAGCTGTGCCTTATTAGCAGCAGGTGTGCTCAATGAAAGGAAATCCAAGCATATTTCGCTGCCAAGCTGGCTCCGGGTAACACTAACTACGTAGCTGAAAAGTCACATCAAGCTTTGCAAAGCCCGCAGCCGCCGTCTATATAAGCCAACTGGAACAGAGAGGCGAAATCGCGCAGCATGGACGCGCGGAGTATTTCTTTTGTGAAAATGAACGGCCTCGGCAACGACTTCGTCATGATAGACGCTCGCGCCGAGCCTGTTCGGCTGTCCACCACCGTCGCAGGAGCAATCGCCAACCGGAGAAGCGGCGTAGGCTGCGACCAGGTTATCGTGCTGGAGTCTTCGCGCACCGCTGACGTATTCATGCGCATCCTGAATGCCGATGGCTCGGAAGTGAGCGCCTGCGGGAACGCGAGCCGTTGCGTCGCGGCTCTGCTGTGTCCTGGCCTTGGGCGCGACCGGATTTCCATCGAGACGCGCGCTGGGACATTGGACGCGCGCGTTGGAGAGGACGGCCTTGTCAGCGTCGACATGGGTGCGCCCCGCTTCGCCTGGGACGAAATCCCGCTGGCGCGGCCCGCTGCCGATACCCGCTCCATCGATTTGACCTTCGCCTTGCCCGATGGCCGTGTGCTTTCGGAGCCGAGCGTGGTCAACGTCGGCAATCCGCATTGCATCTTCTGGGTCCGGGATGCCGAGAGCTACGATCTGGCTGCGTTCGGTTTGGAGCTTGAGCACCATCCGCTTTTTCCGGAGCGCGCGAATATTTCGCTCGCCGAAATTATCGATGACAAAACGATCAGGTTGCGCGTGTGGGAGCGTGGCACGGGCATAACCCGCGCCTGCGGGACGGCGGCCTGCGCCGCGGCTGTGGCGGCCGCGCGAACCGGAAGGACGGGGCGCAAGGTCAGCGTCGAGCTTCCCGGAGGCGTTCTCTCCATCGAGTGGCGTGCTGAAGACGAGCATATTTTGATGACCGGCCCGGCCGAGACTGAATTCGAGGGCCTTATTCACGTGAACGGCAGCGGGGTCGAGGTGGTACGGCAGTCATGAGCGTCGACGTCATCACCTTCGGCTGCCGCTTGAACACTTACGAAAGCGAAGTGGCGAAGTCGCATGCGGCGGAGGCCGGGCTCGACGATGCTGTCATCGTCAACACCTGCGCCGTAACCGCCGAAGCCGTGCGGCAGGCCCGACAGACCATCCGGAGGGTGCGCCGCGAGCGGCCCGCCGCGAAAATTATCGTGACTGGCTGCGCCGCGCAGATCGAGCCCGAAACCTTCGCCGGGATGGACGAGGCCGATTTCGTCATCGGCAACGCTGAGAAAACCGCGGCCGCGACATTTCTGCAAATAGCCGCAAACGATCTGGTGCGGGTCAAGGTCAACAATATCGCATCGGTTCGCGAGACCGCCTCTCACATGATTTCCAGTTTTGGCGCCAGGAGCCGGGCTTATCTGGAAGTGCAGAACGGCTGCGATCATCGCTGCACATTCTGCGTCATCCCATTCGGCCGCGGGCCATCCCGCTCTGTGCCGGCCGGCAATGTTGTGCGCCAGGTCCGCGCGCTGGTGGAGGAAGGCTACCGGGAGGTGGTGCTGACGGGCGTCGACCTCACCTCCTACGGCTCCGATTTGCCGGGAGGCATGACACTAGGCCGGCTTGTGCGCACCATTTTACGGCTCGTGCCCGAGCTGCCTCGCCTGCGCCTCTCGTCGATCGATACAATGGAGGCTGATGATGCGCTCACCGAAGCCTTCGCGGAAGAAGAGCGGCTCATGCCGCACCTTCACCTTTCACTTCAGTCCGGCGACAACCTGATCCTGAAGCGGATGAAGAGACGCCACGCGCGCGAGGATGTCATTCTGTTTTGCAAGGCCATGCGGAACCTGCGTTCAGATATTGTCTTTGGCGCGGATCTGATTGCGGGCTTCCCGACCGAGGACGAAGCGATGTTCTCGAACACGCTCCGTCTCGCGGACGAATGCGAATTGAGCTTTCTGCATGTCTTCCCCTTTTCGGCGCGGCAGCAGACGGCCGCCGCACGTATGCCCCAGCTCGACCGTGCGCTCGTTAAGGAGCGCGCCGCGCGCTTGCGCCGCAAGGCGGCCGAGCGCCTGAGCCTCCATCTTCAGGCGGAGCAAGGCAAGGTCTTCGAGGTGCTTCTCGAAAGCAAGGGCATGGGCCGGACGCCTGGGTTCACCGAGATCGAAATCAACGGCGAAGACAGCGGGTTGCGCGGCGCGATTGTGAAGGCGCGAGCCACCGGCTGTGACGAACGCCGTCTTATTGGCGAGCGCCTTTCATCATGAGCGATACCACGAAGCGAAGTGTATTTGGCCGCATGTTTGGCGGCGCGAAGACCGAAACTCCGCCGAAAGCGGAAGATAAGATGCCGCCGCCTCAAAGGCCCGCACAGGTGGCTCCCGAGGAGGCCAAAGAGGCGCTGCTGCAGGACGAACCGTTTTCCAGCGAGGAAGAAGAAGAAGCTCCAGACGAAGCGCCGGAGCAAACGTCGCGCACCGGCTGGTTCCAGCGCCTTCGCAGCGGTCTCACGAAAACGTCCTCGCGGCTCACTGATGGCATTACTGGCGTTTTCGCAAAGCAGAAGCTTGACGATGAAACCTTGGAGGAACTGGAAGACCTGCTGATCCAAGCCGATCTTGGCCTCGAAATAGCTTCCCGCGTTACGAACGCTTTGCGTCAGTCTCGCTATAACAGCAACATTACCTCTGACGAGGTTCGCGAAATTCTGGCTCAGGAGGTGGAGAAGGTTCTCGCCGATGTCGCCGAGCCGCTGGAGATCGACGAATCCAAGAAGCCGCATGTCATCTTGGTCGTAGGCGTGAATGGCACCGGCAAGACCACCACCATCGGCAAATACGCGAACCAGTTTACCCGGCAGGGGCTGCGCGTGATGCTCGCGGCGGGCGACACCTTCCGTGCGGCGGCAATCGAGCAGCTCAAAATTTGGGGCGAACGAACCGGCTCCGAAGTTGTTGCCAGCGAAGCGGGTGCTGATGCCGCGAGTTTGGCGTTCGACGCGTTCCAGCGCGCAAAAGCAGACGGTTACGATGTCCTCATCATCGACACGGCAGGCCGACTGCAGAATAAAACGGCGTTGATGGCGGAACTCGAGAAGGTGATCCGGGTCATACGCAAGCTTGACAGGGCCGCGCCACATACTTGCATCCTCACGCTTGACGCGACCACGGGACAAAACGCGCTCTCCCAAGTCGATATCTTCGACAAGACGGCAGGAGTAACCGGGCTGGTCATGACCAAGCTCGACGGAACGGCGAGGGGCGGCATTCTCGTCGCTATCGCAAGCAAGTACGGCATACCCGTGCACGCAATCGGTGTCGGGGAAAGCGCCGAAGATTTGCAGTCATTCGATGCGAAAGAATTCGCACGCGCCATTGCAGGCGTGAGTTGAGTTCGGGAGGTTTATGTGGAGCAACTTGAGACATCCAAAGGGATGAGCGCTGTCGGCCCACTCATGAAGCTCGTGTTCGAGGTCGGTCCTCTTGCCGTATTTTTTATCATGAACGGCAAGTTCGGCATTTTTTACGCCACCGGCGCGTTCATGGCCGCCACCTTGATCTCGCTGGTGACGAGCCGCATCTTTCTCAAGCGCATCCCTATTTTGGCGCTCGTGACCGGCGTCTTCGTCATGACCTTCGGATTCCTGACGATCTACTTGCATGACGATACCTTCATAAAGATCAAGCCTACGGTCGTGAACACGCTGTTCGCGGTTATCCTTGCCGCTGGCCTTTATTTCCGCAGGCCGGTGTTGAAGTTGGCGCTCGGCGAGATCCTGCAAATGCGCGAGGAAGGCTGGCGGCTTCTGACGTTGCGCTGGATCGGGTTTTTCCTTTTTCTGGCTGTCCTGAACGAGGTCATGTGGCGAAATTTCTCGACGGACACCTGGGTCAGCTTCAAATCTTTCGGTATGATGCCCTTGACTTTCCTTTTTATGCTGTCTCAAATCACATTGATTATGCGACATCAGATTTCCGAGGTATCCTCAGAGACGTCAGAGATTTCTCCTTCATAAAGGTGAGGCCTCAAAAAAATCTTTCCGTGCGCTGCATGGAACCTATCGGTTGCCCTATTCATTTCCTCAGCAATGTTCAGAGTTTAACCGAGCAGCCGGACGAGAATGCTGGACGCAAAAGCAGGGCTAGGCCAAGCAGGGCGGAAACGAAAGAAAAGCGCGGGTGCGCGCGCCGACACTGTTGACAAATCGGTCATTCACCTCCTCCACCGCGCGAGCCAGCGCGCCTCAGAGATCTTCGCGCAAGAGACGAGGGATTTCGATCTCACGGCCCGGCAATATGCGGTGATCACCACGGTCGCCCAGCATGAAGGTCTAAGCCAGACTGACCTTGTCCGGATTACCGGGATCGACCGCTCAACGCTTGCCGACGTGGTTCAGAGGCTTCTCAAGCGTGGCGTTATTCAGCGCCAGCGGACAACGCAGGATGGGAGGACCTATGCCGTCAGCCTTTCCCCGGCAGGCCGGGAACTCCTCGATTCGATAAAGCCTTATGCGCGCCGCGCCGACCGCCTCGTGATGTCCTGCCTCGGCGACGAAGACGGAAAATTAGCTACCCAGATCCTTGGCAGGCTTCTTCGCAAAGTTGACGATAACGGGTCAAACGGCTCGGAATAAACATTATTCAGCGTCCATGACTGAGAGCACTCGCCAACAAAAGGGGTTGGATGTAAAATTGTGTCATGGGCAACGACTTAATAAGTTTTCGAACAGCAATAACAACGGATGCGAGCGCGGTCGCGGCCATACACGAAGCCGCATGGCGGTCGACATACCAGGGTATCATTCCGCATCTTCATCTTGAACGCATGATCGCGCGGCGGGGGCCGCGATGGTGGCAGCAGCAAATTCAGCGAGGCGGAAACGTCACGCTCCTTGTTTTCGATAATGAGCCGCAGGGCTATGCGACCTGGGGCCACGTAAGAGGAACGTGGCCTTGGCCCGCCGGTGAGATTTTCGAGCTTTACGTCAACCCTGCGTTCCAGGGCGTGGGGCTTGGAAGCCGCCTCTTCGGGACGGTTAAGAAAGCGCTCAAACGCGAGGGCCTGAGCCGCCTCGTCGTCTGGGCTTTAAAGGACAACGAGACGGCGTGCGCCTTTTACGGCGGATTGGGAGGCGCCATCGCCGCGGCGGCTCCAGAACGCTACGGCGAAGTGTCCCTCACCCGTATCGCCTTCGTTTGGGGCGTGAACGTCAAATCTTCAAACGCCTGACGCAATATAGAGCAGCGCCCTGAACTGGCGATCAACGCGCCTCCGGCTTGGCCACCCGATTTTGTGGCGGATCGCATGATACGACTGGATATCGGAGCGCCAAAAAAAACGGCGCGCCGGGTCTGCGCGCCGTAAATGTGTTCAAACACGCGGGGTCTGATCTAATCAGCTCGCGTAGAACTGGCCGCCGTTCGCGGATAGCGTCGCCCCGGTGATGAACCCGGCGTCGTCACTGGCCAGGAACGCCACGCACTTGGCTATCTCTTCCGCCTTGCCAAGCCGTCCGACCGGAATCTGCGCAAGGATGGCTTCCATGACTTTCTCCGGGACGGCAGCCACCATCTCGGTATTGATGTAACCGGGGGCCACCACGTTGACGGTTATGCCCTTCTTTGCGTTCTCCTGGGCCACCGACTTCGAAAAGCCGATGATCCCGGCCTTCGCCGCGGCGTAGTTGCTTTGGCCGATCTGGCCTTTCTGGCCGTTCACCGATGATATGTTGATGATCCGCCCGAAGTTCCGGTCGCGCATTCCGTTGATGACGGGTTGAATCATATTGAACACGCTATCGAGATCGGTGCGGATCACGTCTTTCCATTGCTGGGGCGTCATCCGGTGAAGCATGGCATCGCGGGTAATGCCGGCGTTGTTCACCAGGATCGAGATTGGCCCGAGCTGGGCTTCGACCTGCTTCAATCCCGCGACGCAAGCGTCATAATCGCCAACGTCCCACTTGAGAACCGGGATGCCGGTTTCAGTCTGAAATTTTTTGGCAGCTTCGTCATTGCCGCCGTAATTCGCGAGCACCTGGTAGCCCTGATTTTTCAGCTCGACAGATATCGCGTGACCGATACCGCGCGTTCCACCTGTCACAACAGCAACCTTGGACATATTCCCTCCTTTACAACTTATCTCGATTTAATGGTGCCATGATTTCTAATGATTTGCCACCAGGCCCTGCCTTGCCTCTCACGCATTAATTATAGCTTGCACGCGAGTGTGAGCAGGGCCGCCAAGATGGCAGCAAACGCACCGCCGGTGGGCGGCGCGCCTGCTGAATTTTCAGGCTAGTCGCGCTGGACGCACATGGCGATGCCCATGCCGCCGCCGATGCAGAGGGTGGCGAGCCCTTTCTTCGCATCCCTGCGCTTCATTTCATAAAGCAGGGTGGTCAGGACGCGAGCACCAGACGCGCCGATCGGGTGGCCGATGGCGATGGCGCCGCCGTTCACGTTCACTTTCGCCAGGTCCCATCCAAGGGCCTTGTTAACGGCGCAGGCTTGAGCGGCGAAGGCCTCGTTGGCCTCGATCAGGTCGAGGTCATCCTTCGACCAGCCCGCCTTCTCCAGCGCCTTCTTCGAGGCCGGGATGGGGCCGGTGCCCATGATGGAGGGGTCGACGCCCGCCGTCGCCCAGGAAACGATGCGCGCCAACGGTTCGATGCCGCGCTTTTCGGCCGCCGAGCGCTTCATCACGACGACCGCCGCCGCGCCATCGTTGATGCCGCTCGCGTTGCCTGCGGTAATCGTACCGGCCTTGTCGAAGGCCGGGCGAAGTTTAGCGAGATCCGCCAGCACCACGTTATCGCGGATGAATTCATCCTGGGACACAATCGTATCGCCCTTGCGGCCTTTGATCGTTACGGGAACGATCTCGTCGTTGAAGCGGCCTTCCCGTCTCGCGGCCGAAGCCTTGTTCTGTGAACCGACGGCAAGTTCGTCCTGCTGCGCCCGCGTAATCTGAAATTGCTGCGCCACATTCTCGGCAGTTACGCCCATGTGATAGCCATTGAAGACGTCCGTCAGCCCATCTCTGATCATGGTGTCCATCATTTCGAAATGGCCCATGCGGACGCCCTGGCGGAGATACTGACAGTGCGGCGCGAGCGACATATTCTCCTGGCCGCCGGCAACTACAATATCGCTGTCGCCCAACCGGATGCCTTGCGCCGCCATCGCAACCGAGCGCAACCCTGAGCCGCAGAGAAAGTTGATGCCCATCGCGGTGGTCTCGACCGGCAGGCCTGCATTGATCGACGCCTGCCTCGCAGGGTTTTGCCCCTGGCCTGCCGCCAGGATTTGACCCATGATGACCTCTGAGACATCGCCCGGCTGCACCTTTGCGCGGGCGAGCGCCTCAATGATCGCGACCTTGCCAAGGTCATGCGCGGGAACAGTTGAAAGCGTCCCACTGAAAGATCCAACCGGCGTTCTTGCCGCGCTCGCAATGACGATTGCCTCTTGCCCGTCCATGTTCGTTTCCTTTTCTAGCCGAATTTTGGGGAAGTTTATCAGAATTAACCTTCCCCAGGAATGGGCTAATTGTCCGGTATCGCCACTTTGCGACCGGGGCCCCTTCGTGGGGTTGACCTTACCAGAGAGCCTGAAAGCATGCTCGGGCAAATTCTTCGCAGGTGCAAAAAAAGCCGCTGCGAGGTATAGAACTTGCTTTATAATGCGGGCGCGAGGCAGCACTGGGCGATAAAATGAATAAACCGGTCGAGAAATTATCGCGAGCAACCGGCTTTCGCGAAGCAAGGCGGGCGTTTACCATGGGCGCAGGAGATAAAAAGGCCGACGGCGGCGATAAGTCCAAGCCTGTCATCATCAAGAAGTACGCCAATCGAAGGCTCTATAACACCGAGACAAGCAGTTACGTCACGCTCGAAGATCTCGGCGATATGGTGCGGTTGGAACGCGATTTCCTTGTCTACGACGCCAAGACGGGTGAAGATCTCACGCACTCAGTGTTGACCCAGATTATCGTGGAGGAGGAAGGCAAGACCCGCTCCAATCTGCTTCCCGTCGGATTTTTGCGGCAGCTGATCCGCTTCTACGGCCACTCCATCGAGCAGCTTGTTCCGAAATACCTGGAGTTCAGCCTTGCCATTCTGACGCGCGAACAGGAGAAATACCGGAAGCAATTCACGGATACCTTCGGCGCTGCAGCTTTCGAGGCCATGCAGGAGCAGGCGCGACAGAACATGGTGATGTTCGAGCGCGCGTTTTCGATGTTTGCGCCTTTCTCGAAGATCGAGACACGTACGGACTCGAAGGGCGAGACGCGCACGGAGGAAGAGAAAGCCGCGCAACAGAAGCCTGAAGCGGCAGCCCCGGCGACCTCACCCGAGATCGCGGAGCTGAAAGCGCAGCTTTCGGCCATGCAATCGCAGCTGGATCGCCTTTCAAAGCCCCCGGCTGGAGAATAAACATCTAGATTGGCAAACGCTTCGGCGCCGGCGCCCGCCCTGTCTTCGGGATATCCCGCTCTCAGGAAAATATACGGGCTATCTCCACTCCGGCCCTCGCAGGCTGTTGTGCCGCGAATATCCAAGGCCGGGGACAAACGGAATACACCTGAGCCGATAGATCGGCTCAGGTGTATTCCGCCGCCCTTAGAAATCGTCCAGTCTGTTGCAATGAATCCCTAGCTTAATGCGCGGCCGCATTAATTCACATTGAAAAATATAATCTTTTTTTAGATAAACAACTCTTTGCACTTTTAGATCGCATTTTTTCACTTCTACAATCGGCGACTGCCGATCCTGCCCCCTCCGGCCGGATATAATTATGATTCGGTAACTGCGTTGGAAGTTCGGAATGATCTCCAAGGGGCGGGTCATATGATAAGAATAACATTAGCCGCAGCAGGTGGGCTTGCGCTTGTCACGGCGGCACATGGTGCTGACCTTTATGGCGGCGGTGGACTTAAGGATGGTTCTGTTTCCGCTCCTTATAATTGGAGCGGTTTCTACGGTGGCACCAACTCGGGAGGCGCAGTAGGAACTGCAACGGCATCCGATCCTTTTGGACCGTCCATCTATGGCGACAACGTCACCTCTCCCGGGTCGTTTTTGGGCGCGCAGATCGGCTACAACCATCAAACGCAAGGATGGGTGCTTGGCCTGGAGGCCGATGCCGATTGGGCTGAGCTTGACGGCAACAATACCTGCCTTGCTTTCTCGGGGAATTATGTTTCGGCCGATTGCCGGGTTAGAACGAACGCGCTGGGAACGATAGCGGGTCGGGTAGGGGTTACCTTCGGGCCCGACGGCCGCTCCCTGCTCTTTGCCAAGGCGGGCGGCGCCTGGGCTGCCAACGAGGTCACGATTTCCAACAACAACCAATATTTTGGTTACCTGCCAGACTTGAGGAACACGACAAGCTATACGCAATGGGGCTGGATGGTTGGCGGCGGCGTCGAACACGCGCTTACTCCGTTCTGGTCCGTGAAAGCAGAGTATGATTATCTCGATTTTGGCGATACTAACGCGGCATTCCCGCGCAGCGTGTATTTCCCGCCGTTGACCATCCCGTCTGGCGGCACGACAAGCGTCAACGACCAGATGCACGTGTTCAAGGTTGGTGTGAACTATCACTTTGGAGCGGCTGGATCGAATTGGGCCGGAGGGCTTGCCTCCCTCTTTGATTTCGGCGGGGCAACCGCTTCTCTCAAAGACGGACACGTCCAACCCGGCTGGGACTATGAAGTTGGCGCCCGCTATTGGTACAGCACCGGCAAATTCCAGTGGGACAATCAAATTCCTGGCAAGATTAACGAGTCCCGCCTGACCTACAGCGATCTCACCGGCAATTCGGGCGAAGTCTTCGCCCGCGTCGACTCGCCGTACAATATCTTCGTCAAGGGCATTGCTGGGCTTGGCTCGATTGACAGCGGCACGATGCACGATGAGGATTGGGGTGGCCCCATCTCTTATACGAACACCGTTTCGAATGAAGGAAACGGGCAGCTTGGCTATGCCCAGGCTGACATCGGGTATGATTTCCTCCGTGGACCAGGATACAAGGTCGGCTCCTTTATCGGCTACGCCTATTACACGCAGAAAACCGACACCACGGGTTGCGTGCAAATCGCCTCTGCTTATTTCCCCTGCCTGGCGCCGGGCGATAACACCCTTGTTGGAAACCAGAGCGGGGATTGGAACGCGCTGCGCATCGGCGCCTCCGCGGATTACATCTTAGGCTACGGCTTCAGGCTCACCACCGATGCCGCGTGGCTGCCTTACGCTTCGTTTTCGGGGCGCGACAACCATTTGCTGCGCACCACGCCAACATGGTTCGATCAAAAAGCGAATAATGGGCAGGGCGTTCAACTCGAAGCAATCCTGTCCTACGACTTCTCGAATTGGTTCAGTGTCGGCGTTGGTGGCCGTTACTGGGCCATGTGGGGGGATGGAAACTTTACCTGCACCGGCTGCTGGGGACTGGGGGTAACGTCTACAGCCTTCCCCGACAAGATCTACACGGATCGCTACGGTCTGCTTCTCCAAGGCTCTTACAAGCTGACCGAGACATACATGCCACTAAAGTGAATGGTCCGCCGCCCTTGGATCGCCAGAGCGCTGACAGGGCTCCCGCAAACCCGGGAGCCCTTTTGATTTTCTATCTTTGCGGCCCCGCGTCCGGTTGAACGAGGGATGCTGCGGGCATGCTTCGCCCATCTGGCCATCGCCATCTTGGACAGCGCTCGCGGCGCGCCTTTTGGTAAACCGTTCGTGGCCGCGCCTGAGCGTTAATACAAACGTGGTTAACAGACGCGCGGCCGATTTATTTCCCGCCTGATGTATGCGTAAAAAATCGTCTATCCGGGCGAGACGAAGCCGCCTCGCGCCTTCGGCCAGCCGGGGAGTGGCGGAGCTAACTCTCGGGAAAAGAATGGCTTTCTATCTTCAACCGGACCCCCATTAAGTAGAATTTAATGCGGGAATTTTCTCCTTAACTGGACGCGCTAAAGTCCGTTAAATATGTTTCTGCTTTCGGCTGTTAACCACGCCCGCACCCGCCGGGAACGCGGCGCGCGCTCCGGGGACGCCGTCTGTCCTGAAATTTCATCTTTAATATCAGTGGCTTGGTTGCATTAACCTCTCGGCAACGCGCTTTTCCTTAAGATCCGGGCTCAAGAAATTCGGGACGCAAAACGCAAGCGAGAAGCTGATCTGAGGATGAAAGGAGACGCGCCTTGCGCAAAACGTGCCTACAATCAAGCACGCGAACGCCCGCGCCTGATTAAATGCACGATGGTCAGACTTTCACCCGCCTCAAGCTTTGGGAGTATGGTGCGTGCCTTCGGAACAAGAGCCGGTCGTTATTGCGGTCGATGACGCACATCGCGTGACCGGCCTGCTTCAAGTACCGCCACAAGCCAGGGCTTGTCTTGTACTTGCGCACGGGGCCGGCGCCGGAATGACTCATCCTTTCATGGCAGCGGCCGCCGAGGGTCTTGCGGAACGCGGTATCGCCAGCTTGCGCTACCAGTTCCCCTACATGGAGCGCGGCAGCAAGAGGCCGGACGCGCCTGCGCTCGCTCAAGCAACGGTCCGGGCCGCTGTTGCAGAGGCGGCCAGCCTTTATCCCTCGTTTCCCCTTGTCGCGGGCGGCAAATCGTACGGCGGCCGGATGACGTCCCAGGCGCAGGCTGCGTCCCCACTTGCAGGCGTTGTGGGTTTGGTGTTTTTCGGCTTTCCTCTGCACCCCGCCGGAAAACCCTCCCAGGACCGTGCACGCCATCTTTTCGAAGTCGAGATTCCGATGCTGTTCCTGCAAGGATCCCGCGATACTCTTGCCGATCCTCGGGAACTCAACCCCATATGCGCCCGGCTCGGTTCGCGCGCGACCCTGAAAGTTTTTGAGGACGCCGATCACTCCTTTCATGTCCGCGCCCGCAGCGGGAGAACAGACCGCCAAGTGTTCGGCGAAGTGCTGGACGCTTGCGCCGCCTGGATCGATGAGGTCGTCTCGGCCTCACGCAAGTAGCATCACCGCGCCGGCCTCACATTGAAATCGAGCCCTCGCGGAAGGCCGTGCGGTCGAGCCAGGCGTTGATCAGCACCGGCTTGCCTCCCTTCGCCGCAGCGCGTGCGCGAGCCAGCGCATCGGGTACATCCGCATTCGTCTTCACAAGAATGCCTTCCGCCCCGAAGCCTGCGGCGACCTCGTGGTAGGCGGTTCTGGCAAGGACAGTGCCAACGTCGTCGCCGAGCACCTTCACCTGCTCGCGCGCGATCTGCGTCCAGCCCGCATCGTTGCCAACCACCGCGATGACCGGCACGCCATGCCGCACGAACGTGTCGAATTCGGCAAGGCTATAACCGCAAGCGCCGTCGCCGAAGATGATCCACACCTCTGCCCCAGGCCGCGACAGCGCGGCCCCCAGTGCGAAGCCCGCGCCGACGCCGAGTGTGCCGAAGGGGCCGGGATCGAGCCAGGTCAGCGGCGCGCGCGGGCGAAGGATATAGGATGCCGTCCCAACGAAGTCTCCGCCATCGGCTACGAAGATGGCATTGCCTCCGGCAGTGTGCTCGATCTGCCGCAGGAGGGCGATGGGATTCACAAACTCGCCCTGTGCTGCTGCCTGCTGCTCGATTTCGGCTTCGCGCGCGGCATCGCGCGCCTGGAGCGCCGCGATCCAATCCGTCCAACGCCCGCGAACGCCGCGCGGGCGATCTCCCAGTTGCTCAAGGAACAGGGCGACATCTCCGATGCCGGTGATGTCCGGGCGGCGATTGAGGCGCGCGTCCTTGCGGCTGCGGTTGGCGGCGATCAGCATGGCCGAACGGCGGATCTGCCGTCCATAGTCGAGGCGGAAGTCGCAAGGGACCCCCGCTAGAATGACGCAGTCGGCTTCTTTCAAAGCTTGGCGGCGCTGGTGGCGGATCTGCAGCGGGTCATCCTGCCCAAGCAGCCCCCGTGCCATGCCCGAAAGATAGACGGGAATCCCGAGCCGCTCGATCGCGGCGGCGACCAGGACGGGGTTCGTGCCGGCGGCAAGTGCTTGGCTGCCGACAATGGCCAGCGGGCGCGCAGCCTGCGCCAGAGCAGCCGCCGCCGCCCTGATCTTGGATGAGCGGACGGCAGGCGCTTCCACCTTTCGAGCCTCTGGGGCAGGCGCGGGATGGCTTCCGCCAAACAGCCTCTCAAGATGCCGGTTAATATAGTAGCGCAGCAGCGTGTCGGAGATCGAACGCCCCTTTCCGGAGGCCTCGCCATACCAGTGGCGCACAATCGTCTCGGCATAAAGCAGATCGATAGGGAGTTCGATGAAGGCTGGCCCCTGCACGCCTTCGCGCGCCGCAGCGAATGCTTCTTCAATGGCCGGGCCGATGTCTTGAACCCGGCGGAGCTGCCTCAGAAACTTCACATGAGGCGCGATAACGGGGCGCTGATCGATATCCTGCAAGGCACCGCGGCCCTGCAGCAGCGTTGGCGTCGCTCCCCCTAGAAGCACGAGGGGCGATTGAGCGAGCTGCGCGTTCTTTAACGCGGTCACCGTATTGGTGAGCCCGGGCCCCGCAGTTACCGCGGCAACTCCAACGCCTGTCAGCCGGGCGACGGCATCGGCGGCAAACACCGCGGCCGCCTCGCCGCGCGTGTCGATGATGCGCATGCCGCGCGCTTTCGCGCCCGTGAGAATGGGCGAGATGTGGCCGCCGCATAATGTAAAGATCGTCGTGACGCCGTGCGCCGCGAGAGCTGCCGCTACCCCGTCGCCTCCGTGAGCCAGCACATCGTCCCGCGCCGCGGTCGCCTCTTCCGGGCGCACGCTGTCGACCGCCATCGCTTCTTCGGTGCTGACCATCTGCCGGCGCCCCGCATTATTGTGCGCAGGATTCTATAGGAGGATTGAGCTGCGCTCCATCCAAATCGCGCAGCCGAGCTGCTGCGGCGGGGAGATGAGTTCAGCGATAGATGCGGCTGATCTTCGAGCCTTCGAGCGTCAGATTGTACATGAGCCCCTTCTGATCGAAGATGAAGCCGACGATTGGGCTGTGGATCGTATTCGTGTCGACCGCGCCGCCAGCGCCCACCGCAATGATTGCGACGGAGCCATCCACGCCGACTTTCCAGCCATCCTTCATGCGGAACCCCTCCAGAGCTTCCGGCGTCATGAACATGATGATGACGGACCTCGCCTGTGCCCCGAGCTGAAAGCCGAAAGACGCCGAAACCGTGTTGTAATATTCGGCCGGGCGGCCCCTGATCAGCAGACTGCCTTCGCCGTATTCCCCGCCGAAGCCAAACCCCGCTTTGACGATGGTCGGGAACACCAGCATGCCTGCGGTTCTCTGGGCAAAGCCCCTGGCCCACGGGCCGCGGCGGTAAAACCTGTCGAGCGTCGCCCCGACGCCGGTATCAATATCGTAGGCTGTCGATGCTTTCGCTGTGAGCGTTGACCCGAGCCCAAGCGCCGTGATAACGCCGATTCTGATCGCCTCTCTTCTGGAGAACTGCATACGCGTACCCTTCCCTCATGCCTTGCATAGCCGGTTCCTAGCCGCCCCCAACATGTCTAACGGTTGGGCTGGTCCCTCTATTTCCGTAGGAGCGTGATGACGGCTCCACGTCACAGGCGCGGCAGCATTCGCTAGCACGTCATTCGACAAGAACCAACCGGACGTCATCCAAGTGCTCTTGGAGCATGCCAAGCTCAACGCGATGGCGCTTCATGCATTGTCGGCGGTCGAGACGCTGTTCGCGCCGCTTTCCGGGCTGGGACACGGTGCAGTCGAGCGGCGATGCTCACGCCTCGCCCGACAGCGGGAAGGCATACTCGTCAGGCTGCAAGGCCGCAGTCCGCAGCAAGCGCGCGGATCGGAGCCAAAGAAGATGCGGATTTCCTGCCGCCAAAACTATAAGGCTTGCACCCGGGTTCTCACCGAGAGCAAGCCCAATAACTCGTAGTGACAATTTTTAGTGTGCTTGACCCTGGCCGTCATCAAGCGCGGCCGTCTTCCCTGGCGTTTTCATATCGAACCAATTGTTGGCCTTCGGCAAAAGCCTGTCCTTGAGGAAGGCGAAGAAGACAGTCGGCTTCACCATCTCGACGAATTCCTGCCTGGGCGGCGAAACCACCGCGACAGCGACGAGGGCAGCGGCCATCACCGCGGTAGCCCGCCAGGACCGTGAATCGTAGAGTTTGAGGGCGGTTCCGAATGATTTCTTGATCACGCGGCCTTCGACATCGACGGAATAAATTTCGTCAAGCACGAGGTGGATGATGAAGCCGATGAACAGGAAAAGCCCGGTCAGCCATGCCTGCGCGGATGGTTGCCCTAAAACCCGCTGAAAAATGTCCGCGGTCAATGTCATGAAAAACAAGCCCGCCAGGATTGAATGAAAGATGCCGCGATGATGGGTGCGTTTCTCGAAAGCTTTGTAAAGGCCGAATCGCGTGACGGCATAGGCGCCAAGCCAGACGATCCAGAGTTCGGCGATGGAATGCTGCTCTTGAAGCGTGAACAAAGCGATGAATGCGGTCACGATTCCGAGCACGCTGAAAAGCATACGCGCCGGAACCGCCCTCTCAAGGTCGATATCCGGCAGAATGCCTCCGATCGTCCCCGCCATCGTCAGCGTCAAGAGATAATTGTTTGGCGCGGCATGCCCGGCCAGCGCGACGGTTGCGCAAAGCCCGCTTCCAACTGACGCAACCGCTAAATGTGTATTGAAATTCGCCATATGTGCCCTCCGTTAACGCGAGATTAACCGATTCGCGTTCTCGGGCATGTGGCTGGGCGGCGCTTGTCCTCAACTAAGCGCCAGGCAAGTTGTGGCTGCTGAGTATGATGGGAGATTCAGAAGCCAAAGGGTGAGGAGAACGGGGAATAGTCCCGGCTTCGCCAAACCTCACCGGCAGCCGTGATGCCTGGAGCGGGAGGACGACGAACTGGTTCTTCTCCTCTGTCCGTGCAATTGTTTCTTTTCGCCGGCCGCATCCGCCTCAGTTATGATCGGGGTTCGGAAGGCGCCGCCGCCCTGTGGTTCGCCACTCATAAACACGATAAAATCGGTGTCCTTGCCGGTGTCGCTGCTTGTTCCTTCATCGGAGATGATCAGCGAAGACCCTGGCAGCAGCGCTCCAGAAATGTTGTCAAGCGCTTCCTGCGGGATGACAAGCCGCTGCAGCGCGTTTCGTGCCCCAGTTACGTCCGCCGGCTTCGCCTCGCGGTGCTTTTTCGATTCGAGCTTCGCCTCGGCATAGGGCTCGATGGCGGTCGCGTTCTTGTACATGGACACGACATTCCAGCGCATGCGTCCGGGTGCTCCAGTGTCACGGAGGGCGGTAAAAACGAAGGTGCCAATCGGCTTATCCGGGTCGCGAATTGTCACCGGGCCTTCGAACACAGGTTCTCTGCCTCTCCTGATATAAAGACGCTGTGCCTTACGACTGATGAAGATTGAAATGGGCCACGCGTTCTGTCTGGCTATTTCTGCCGCCTCGGCAGCCTCGCTCGACAATGCGGCGGCGCCCTTCGCCTCTTCTTCGGCTTGTGCCGCAGCCTCTGTTTTAGCCTGTGCTTCGATCTTGGCCCTTTCAAGCTGCAACCGCGCCGTTTGAACCTTGGCAGCTCCTGCGGTCCGGGGTTCGTCGCCGTCTTCCGAGCGTTTGGAAACAGTCTCCGGCATGCGTTCGCCTGCGTCCAGTGCCGCCTCCATGCGAGCCAGGTTGGCCGCCGCCGCCTCGGCCAAACGGACTGCTGACGCAGCCTCGGCAGCTTTATAGACCGCGGCGGACCGCGCTTTCAGCTCACGCGTCTTTGCCGCCTCAGCCTCCGCCAGCTTTGCTTCCTTAATAACCTGGAGGTGTGCCCGTCTCTCCGCTTCACTTGGCGATCTGATTGCATTTATTGGCGAAACTTCCGGTTCGGGAGGACGTCCGTGATTGAACATCTCGGGTTGCTCGATTTCCGCGGGAGCAATGTCCTCGCGGACGATGACAACGCGCATGCCGGGTTTGGTCACCTCGTAAAGCTCCTGCGCAAAGCGGTAAGACAGGCGCGTGCAGCCATGAGAGGCCGGATAACCCGGCACAGCCCCTGCATGCATGGCGATGCCCGTCCAGGTTAAGCGCTCCATGAACGGCATGGAGGCATCGTCATAAAGATTTGAGTGGTGCTCTTCCTCTTTCTCCAGAATGCTGTATATCCCAGCCGGGGTCTCGCGACCCTTGATGCCTGTCGAAACTGGCGCCTCCATGATTTTCCCCGAGGCGCTGTAGACAGAAACCCGCTGCTGCGCCAGCGCTATAACGGCCAAGAGGGGCGCGCCGGCAGCACGGGATCGAGTGGTGCGCTCGCCTTGCCGGGACTGCATTGCATTTGCGGAGGAAGTCCCCCCCAAGGCAACAGCGGTGAAACCGGCCATGCAGAATATGGCCGCTCGGCTCGTGAATCCCATTGCTGGCCTCGGCTTCCATAATCCTCGCGAGAATTTGTTATGAAAGCGCCTTCTTCGACAATGGTTCCAAATATGAGAGCCGGCCACGTTCAAGTTCTATTGAAAGAATTATTATGCCCTAACGGTAACGCGCTTTAAGGCTCGTTGCGGCGCGGGAAGCTGGCTTTGTCGCCCGCCGCGATTTCCGTTGTGCGCAGCGCGTCGGCAAGGCGGGCTTTGGCGGACCCTGGCTTGAGCGGCTTCTGCTGGCTTTCGTGAGGCGCCCAGCCGCAGAGGTAGAGGATTTCGAAGGTCGCACACACCTTGCCGTCGGCGCGTGCGAATTGGCTCGCATAAATCTCGAGCGCCTGGGCGAGCGTATCGCGCCGCATGGGCTTTCGCGAACGCGCAACCAGCGGATTGGCGGCGCCCATGTTTTTCAGCTCTCTGATCAAGGCCAGAGGGGTTGAATAGGTTACAGTCAGGCGTTCCGAATCGACGACGGGCAGGGCAAAGCCGGCGCGCTGCAAAAGATTGCCCATGTCGCGCACATCCGCCGTCGGAAAGACGCGGGGGGAAACGCCGCCAAGGGTCTCCGTCTCGGCCATCATGAAAGCCTGCCGCAGTTCGATTAGGGTGGCGCCGCCAAGGAGCGCGCCGAGGAAAAGGCCATCCGGGCGAAGCGCGCGCCGCATCTGAATGAGCGCGCCCGGCAGATCGTTGGCGAGGTGAAGCGACAGCACCGATGTCACGAGGTCGAGCGAGCCCTCCTTCAAAGGGAGCGCTTCCTCCGTCGCTACGGCGCGCGGCGCCGGGCATGCCTCCGCAAGCGCCATCACAGGGCTCAGCGAAAGGATTCTCATGCCGGGAAAGCGCTCTTTGAGGAACTCGGCCACAACGCCATGATAGGCGCCGTTGTCGGCCGCCAGTTCGAAGGTTCGGCTGATGCCCTCAAGCCGCCCGACAAGCTCCCCGGCGGCGTGGCGGAGCAGAAAATCGGTGCGTGGGAGGGCGCGCGCAGCTCGCGTCAGATTGGCCTGGATATTTCGGCGATCGAAGATGTTGGGGCTGTTCAAAGCGTTCACCCGGATCTACTGTGCATTTTAGAAAAAGTCATTTCCGATTGCGTTGCAAATGTTCCAGCGTGTAATCCAGTTCGCCGCGGAAGGCCTAAGGTATTCCACCGATCTTATTCTTCCAGCTGTGTGCGTGTCCTGCTCCACGCTCATCACCCGCCACAACCTCCTCTGTCCCCGATGCTGGAGCGGCCTGCATCTCATCACGCCGCCTTATTGCGACCGGCTCGGCATTCCCCTCCCAGCTTATGAAGGGACGGAAACGCATATCTCAATGCAGGCGCTTGCGAACCCTCCCACATTTTCGCGTGCCAGGGCAGCCGCGCACTACGGAGGGGTCATCCGCCGGCTTATCGTGCGCTTGAAGTTCGAGGACAAGCACGAGCCGCTGCCGCTGTTCATAAAGCTGATGCGCGAAGCCGGGCGCTCTCTGCTTGATAGCGCGGATCTGCTTGTCCCGGTGCCTTTGCATCCGCTCCGTTTGTTGCAGCGCCGTTTCAATCAATCCGCGCTGCTGGCGAAGGGATTGAGCCGGGTGACAGGCGTTCCAGCCTGCGTCACGGCTCTCAAGCGCACCAGGCGGACCACGGCTCAGGTCGGCCTTGACCAGGATGCGCGCCAACACAACGTGGCTGATGCTTTCGGGGTGAGCCGCGGCGGAAGATCCATGGTTGGTGGTCGGCGCGTACTGCTCATCGATGATGTGATAACCACCGGCGCGACGGCGAATGCCTGCGCGGCTGCGCTCCTGGCGGCGGGCGCGCGCAGCGTTGACGTCCTCGCCATCGCTCTCGTCGCGCATGGCTTTCAGGAGATGATGGAGCACGAGGAAGCGCTATAAGCCGCAGCAGCTGAAGCTGGACTGAGCCGGCGTCAGCACCCATGTCTCTGCGCGCGAAAGCTGAAAAAAGGAACAACTATGCCGCCCGTGACTATCTACACAACGCCGACCTGCCCCTATTGCCGCCGCGCAAAGAACATTCTTACACGCAAAGGCGTTTCATTCGAAGAGATTGATGCCAGCGACCCTCACGTTCGTGCGGCGATGATAGAACGGGCTCACGGCGGGTATACAGTTCCCCAAATCTTCATAGGTTCAAGGCATATTGGGGGCTGTGATGATCTTTATGCTCTCGATGCCAAAGGAGAACTTGATCCCTTGCTGCAAAGCTGAGCAAAATAGAAGACAACGATAAGGGAGGCGGATAAAGCATGTCAGGCAAAAAGGATCGTTTTCGAGTGGGCCTCGTTCAGATGCGGTCGGGGCGAGACGTTCGAGAAAATCTTTTGCAAGCCGAGGCCTTTATCCGCGATGCAGCCCAAAAGGGCGCTCAGTTTATACAGACTCCCGAAAATACGCTCCTGATGGAGATGGAAACGCCGCGCCTCTTCGAGAAAATCGCTTCAGAAGAAGGAACCGAGGCGATCCCCCACTTCTCAGCGCTCGCCAAAAACTTGCGCATCTGGCTCCATATCGGTTCCATTGCCATCAAGGTCAGCGAAAGCCGGGCCATAAATCGCGCCTTTCTGTTCGCGCCCGATGGGCAGATCGTGCTCCGGTACGACAAAATTCACATGTTCGATGTGAATCTGCCGAGCGGTGAAACCTACCGGGAATCCTCGATATATACACCCGGCAAGACCGCCTACGTGGCTCAATTGCCTTGGGGAGGCCTCGGGGTAGCCACCTGCTACGACATCCGCTTCCCGGAGCAGTACAAGGCGCTGGCGAAAGCTGGCGCGAAGTATCTCACCGCGCCTTCGGCCTTCACCAAGGTCACGGGCGAAAGGCACTGGCACATCCTCCTGCGCGCCCGCGCCATCGAGAATGGCTGCTTCGTTTTTGCGGCCGCGCAGGGTGGGCGGCATGCGAACGGGCGGACGACGTTCGGGCACAGCCTCATCATATCGCCCTGGGGCGACATCCTCGGCGAAGGGGGAACGGAGCCTGGCGTTATCATCGCGGATGTCGATCCCGCGGAGGTGGACGTTGTCCGCGCTCGCATCCCGGCGCTCGATCATGCGCGCGATTTCGACGTGAGCGTTTTGCCCCGGCACAAGCTTGCCGCGCTTGAGGTCCACGAATGATCGGTATCCTCGGGTTCTTTAAGCGCAAGCGGCCGCAGCTGACAGCGAAGAACGCTCCCTCCGAGGAAAAACAGCGTCAGCCAGAACCAGGAAAATCCGCTCGCTTTATGGGTGGAGCCTGCGAAAAGACCCAGGACTTGCTCGTCGGTCATGACGGGGAGCGAGTCGGATTTCGTAAGCCAGTCCAAGGCTGACGAGATCGCCCTGCTGCCCCGCGGTTGGATTGGCGTCATGCGCGGAGCAAAAAACCGTGCGAGATTGCGATCAAGACCCATATCGCCGTTGCAGCTCTTGGCAGGAATGCGCTTGAAGCCCATCCCTCGTTCATCGCCTTGTCATCGCCCCCGCCAGTGATTCCTGGCAGGCTTAAGAACGCGCCATTCTGAGCAATCTCCGCTTCCCACTTATTTTTCAGCGCCATAATGGCGAGTGAGGCGGCCCTCACTGAAATGTAGGATCGGTGCGCGGTAAGGTATCCGAAGAAGCAGATCAGAATCAGGATGACAGTACTGAACTTCAACTTCAGGTCTGTGATGTCGCTTATGAACTCGTGCCAGGATCGTACAAACTCGAAACTCCCCGCACTTATCCTTTTCTGGTTCAGCAAGGCGTAACAACTGAACAGAAACGCTTGCGTAGTCAGAAACCAGGTCATGCGCACATTCATCAAATTGCTTTCATGCTTAATATAATCTCGGTACACGTTGTAGAGCGCGATGGCTTCGCTTTGCGGGATCGTGTTTCTGTCCATCGACAAGGTCCGTTGCGGAATATTGTGCGGCAGAGGCTGATTGGGGGGCGAGCCTCAATTTAAATGAACGACATAACGTACAAACGGGTCGACCGGCATGATCTTGTCATAGAGCGCCCGGGCGACCTTGTTTAGTTCGTGCGTGTGCCAGTAGACGCGAGCCCAGCCATTTTCTCTGGCCATGCCAACGAGCGTCTCGATCAGGGATCGTCCCACGCCCGAGCAGCGGTATTCTTCCGCGACGAAGAGGTCTTCGAGATAGCACATCAGGCCGGTCCCCCAGGTGAAAGGATGAAGGACAAAGTTTGCGAACCCGATGATTTGAGGTTTCCCGCGTCTGGAGACGGTTTCCGCAACAAGCGCGCGCATCGGCGTCCGCTCATCCATGATCCTTAGCCACAGCGTGTCGGTGACATCCTCCGGGACCGTGACCTGGTAGAAGTCGCAGTACCCTCGCCACAAGCGCCGCCATGCGGCTTCATCCGCCGCCTCGACTGGGCGAACACGCACCCCCGCCCTCACGCCGCCTCCGCCGCCATGATGTAGTTTATCGACGTGTCCCGGTCCGAGAGGGACCACACGCCCATAAGGGGCTTGAACACAATTCCGGAGCACCGCCCGATATTGAAGCCCGCCTGTTTGAGCGCCGCTTCCAGCTCTTCGGGCTTTATGAACTTCTTCCAGTCATGGGTGCCTCGCGGGGCAAGCCCAAGGATATGTTCCGCGGCTACGATGGCGAGCGCATAGGATTTTGGCGTTCGATTAAGCGTTGAAACGATGAGAAGGCCGCGAGGCTTACAAAGAGCGCGGCATGTTTTCAGGAACGATGCAACGTCGGCCACATGCTCGATAACCTCGGAGGCGACAACGATATCAAATGTGCACCCTTCGGACGCAAGAACTTCTGCGGTCGCCGTGCGATAGGCGATGTTCAGACCCTGCTTCCTCGCGTGAACCGTAGCCACGCCGATTGACTCCTCGACCGGGTCGATTCCTGTTACACTCCCGCCGAGCCGCGCCAGCGGTTCCGACAGGATGCCTCCTCCGCAGCCGATGTCGAGAACAGAGAGCCCGGTTAGGGGGCGAAAGGATTGGTTTTGCTGATCACGCCAACTCTGGACTTCCGCGACAATGAAGGCGAGCCGCGCAGGATTGAATGCATGGAGACCACCAAATTTTCCGCGCTCGTCCCACCACTCCTTGGCAAGCCCTTCAAAATGACGCAACTCTGCCGCGTCGAGAGATGGGCTATGCCGTGTTTCTGCCTCAATCCCCACCGATGGCGTTCCTTATATCCTTGCGCGCTCAGCGTTTTCGCCGCCGCTTTCTGATTTCACTCTTGCACAATAGCTCACGAACATGCTCCTCGTCATGAAGTTTGGCGGAACTTCCGTCGCTGACATAGCCCGTATCAAGAATTCGGCGCTCCACGTGAAGCGCGAGGCCGAGGCAGGCAATCGAGTCGTGGTTGTCGTCTCCGCCATGGCCGGACATACGAACCAGCTCGTCGCCTGGACTCGCGAGGCAAATCCGTTCCACGACACCCGCGAGTACGATGCGGTGGTGTCTTCCGGGGAGCAGATTACGGCTGGGCTGATGGCGATTATCCTGCAATCCATGGGCGTAACCGCCCGCTCCTGGCAGGGATGGCAAATTCCGCTCAGAACGGACGACGCGCACGGCGTTGCCCGCATCGACCGCATTGAGTCCGCGAAGCTCTCGCGGCGCCTCGATCAGGGGGAAGTGGCCGTCGTGGCGGGGTTTCAAGGGCTCAGCCCGAGGGATCGGATAACCACGCTCGGCCGTGGCGGCTCCGACACGACCGCTGTCGCGCTTGCGGCGGCGTTGAAGGCCGACAGATGCGACATCTATACGGACGTGGACGGGGTGTACACAACCGATCCCCGCATTGTGCCCCAGGCCCGGCGGCTTCCTCGCGTGTCCTATGAGGAAATGCTTGAAATGGCGTCCCAGGGAGCAAAAGTGCTCCAAACTCGTTCCGTAGAGCTTGCAATGGCTCAGGGGGTGCGTGTACAAGTGCGTTCTAGCTTCGATCCACCAGAAACCTGCGA
Organism: uncultured Alphaproteobacteria bacterium; assembly: GCA_963833565.1. Taxonomy (GTDB): domain Bacteria; phylum Pseudomonadota; class Alphaproteobacteria; order Rhizobiales; family Rhodomicrobiaceae; genus Rhodomicrobium. The sequence goes on along the minus strand of CAWHYO010000002.1, from coordinate 10,432 downwards.
ACCCGCTCGGCCCGGAATGCCGGAAAAGTGCGGGACGCTTGTTTGCGACGAGACCGAAATGTTAGAGCAACACGTTGTTAGCGGCATAGCCTACGCGAAGGATGAAGCGAAGGTCACCGTCCTCAACATTGAGGATAAGCCTGGCGTGGCCGCAAGCATTTTCATGCCGCTCTCCGAGGCGAACATCAACGTAGACATGATCGTGCAGAACATCTCCGAGGACGGCCGCAAGACGGATCTCACCTTTACCGTCGCCGCATCGGACCTTCAGCGCGCGCTCCAGGTGCTGCGCGATCGCAAGGACACGATCCGCTACAGGGACTTACGCGGCGACACGGATATGGTAAAGGTCTCGGTCATCGGGGTCGGAATGCGAAGCCATGCAGGCGTCGCAGCGCAGATGTTTCAGGCGCTAGCCGACAAAGAGATCAACATCCAGGCCATATCGACGTCAGAAATCAAGATTAGTGTCTTGCTTGGCGCTGCCCATACGGAGGCTGCCGTCAAGACGCTCCATAGTCTTTTCGGCTTGGATCGAACGTAAAGAAGCAGGCAATTAAACCGAAGAGGCGCGCAACGGAAAAGGCGCCACAAATTCACAACCAAAAGGTTATTGGAACCAGGCACATGCCCTGGACTGAGCGTGCACCATGGGTGCTGATCCGGCAGCTGCGGGCGATCATGGCGAGTGCGTCAGAGCCCCAGGCGAAGCTGGACAGCATCGTCAAAGTGATAGCCTCGAACATGATTGCCGAGGTGAGCTCGATCTATGTCCGCCTGCCAGACGATTGCCTTGAGCTTTTCGCGACGGAAGGTCTGAGAAAAGAAGCCGTCCATACGCTCCGCATGAAGAAGGGCGAGGGTCTTGTCGGCCTTATCGCCGCCTGGGGCGAGCCGGTGAACCTCTCGGATGCGCAGAAGCACCCCGCCTTCTCGTACAAGCCGGAAACCGGGGAGGAAATTTATCACTCTTTCCTCGGCGTTCCGATCGTCCGCGAGCGGCGAACGATCGGCGTTCTCACGGTTCAGAACAAGATCGAGCGGAAATACACCGACGAGGAAGTCGAGGCGCTCGAAACCACCGCGATGGTGCTGGCGGAGATGATCGCGTCGGGCGCCTTCGCTGGCGCAGTCGCGCCCTCGCCGAGCCGCCGCGAAACGTCCATCACCCTAAAGGGCGTCCCGCTTGCGGATGGCCTCGCACTCGGTCACATCGCGCTGCATGAGCCCCGGCCGGCAGTCCTCAAGTTCTTTGCCGAAAACATACCGGCGGAGCTCAGTCGGCTGGACGAGGCGCTTGACCGGGTCAGGGAGGGCATCAACCGGCTTGTCTCCGACGACACGCCTTCGAACGGCGAGCACAAGGAGATCATCGAGACGGTGCAGATGCTCGTCCACGACAGGGGATGGGCGCGCCGCATGCGCGATGCGGTTTCGGCAGGTCTTACGGCCGAGGCGGCGGTCGAACGCGTGCAGCAGAACATGCGCACCCAGCTCATGAAGACCGGCGAGAGCTTTTGGCGCGAACGCTCGCACGACCTCGACGACCTTTCCAACAGGCTTTTGCGCACGCTGCAGGGACACGATCACGGCGCGGCGTTGAGCAGGCTGCCGAATGACGCCATCCTCGTCGCTCACAACATGGGAGCGGCCGAACTTCTCGATTACGATCCAAAGAAGCTGCGCGGCCTCGTGATCGAGGATGGGGGCGCGACCTCGCACGTTTCGATCGTGGCACGCTCGTTCAATCTCGCCGTTCTTGTCCAAGTGCCCGATGTCGTGGCCGCTGCCGATCATGGCGACCCGGCGATTCTTGATGCCTCGACAGGGCAGTTCCATATCCGCCCGTCTCTGGAGCTCATCAGGGCTTACGCCGACAAGGCCCGCTTCCGCGCTAGGCGGCAGGCTCGCTTCTTCAAGCTGCGGCATGCGCCCGCGGTGACGAAGGATGGAGAGCGCTGCACTCTCAACATGAACGCCGGCCTCCTCGTCGACATGCCGCACCTCTATCAGAGCGGCGCGGACGGGATTGGCCTGTTCAGGACCGAACTTCAGTTCATGGTTGCGTCGGCCTTCCCCAAGATGGATCAACAACGCGCAGCCTATACACGCATTCTCGATATGGCGCCTGGCCGCCGCGTGGTTTTCCGCTCCCTCGATGTCGGCAGCGATAAGGTTCTGCCTTATCTCAAGAAGCTTCATGAGGAGAACCCGGCGCTGGGATGGCGAGCGATCCGCATGTCGCTCGACAGGCCCGGGCTGTTCCGGACGCAGATCCGGGCGCTTTTGCGGGCAGCTGCGGGGCGCGAGCTATCCGTCATGCTGCCGTTTATTGCGGATATATCGGAGTTTCTGGCCGCGAAGGCTCACATCGACAAGGAGATCGAGCACGCGACGCACCACGGTCATCAACTGCCGACCAAAACCCGCGTGGGGATTATGATCGAGGTGCCGTCGATCCTCTACCAGCTCGATGACGTTCTCCCGCTTGTCGACTTCGTTTCCGTTGGAAGCAACGACCTCCTCCAATTTCTTTTTGCGGCGGACAGGGAAAACGATCGCGTCGCGGGAAGGTTCGACTCTCTCAATCCTTCGGCGCTCAAGGTCCTGCGCATGATAGCCGAACGGGCCAAGGCGCACGGCACAGACTTCGCTCTGTGCGGGGAAATGGCGGGCCGTCCCTTGGAAGCAATGGCCTTGATCGGACTCGGCTTCCGCCAAATATCCATGGCGCCGGCATCCATAGGGCCCGTGAAGGCCATGATATTATCGCTCAACGCAGAAAAACTGCGTGAGACGCTATTCGAGCTCATCGACCGGAACAGCCTGAAGATTCGGCAGGAACTCGCAGATTTCGCTCAGAAAGAAAACGTTGACATTTAGCGCCGCGCTAGGCAGGCACGCGTTTCATGAAGCGCGGCGGAGCAGGAATCCATGCCAACCATTCCACAAGAAAAACTAAACCGTCTCGTCAGCCGGTGGGAAACGCTTCAGACCCAGCTCGCGTCGGGAACAGATCACGACACGTTCGTGAAGCTCTCGAAGGAGTTCGCCGAACTGGACCCGCTCGTGGCTGCGATCAGGGCCCTTCAAAGCGCACGGCATGAGCGCGACAACCTCCGGCAGATGATCGAAGATCCGGCTTCCGAGCCCGACATGGTCGAACTCGCCCGCGAGGAGCTTGAAACCGTTGCGCCGCGGGTCGATGAACTCGAGCATGAACTGCAAATCATGCTTCTGCCGAAGGATGCGGCGGATGAAAAAAGCGCCATTCTTGAAGTTCGCGCAGGCACGGGAGGCGAGGAGGCTGCGCTTTTCGCGGCCGATCTTTTCCGCATGTATCAGCGGTATGCCGACCTGAAGGGTTGGAAAGTGCAGGTTCTTTCGGCCAGCGACGCCGATGCGGGCGGCTATAAGGAAATCGTGGCGAGCATCAGCGGCAAAGGCGTTTTCGCCCGGATGAAGTTCGAGTCCGGCGTCCATCGCGTGCAGCGCGTGCCGGAAACCGAGAACCAGGGGCGCATCCACACCTCGGCGGCGACGGTTGCGGTTTTGCCTGAGGCCGAGGACATCGACATCGAGATACGCCCAGAGGACATCCGCATTGATACCATGCGGGCGAGCGGCGCAGGCGGCCAGCACGTGAACACCACGGACTCAGCCGTGCGCATCACTCACATCCCGACGGGCATCATCGTGACATCGAGCGAAAAGTCCCAGCATCAGAACCGGGCGCGCGCAATGCAGGTACTGCGCGCGAGGCTGTTCGATATGGAGCGCACGAAAGCCGACGAGGCGCGGGCGGCGGAGCGGAAGGATCAGATCGGATCGGGTGACCGGTCGCAGCGCATCCGCACCTACAATTTCCCGCAGGGCCGCGTGACGGACCATCGCGTGAACGTGACGCTCTACAATCTTCCGCAGATCATGGTGGGCGATGGCCTCGATACCATCATCGATGCGCTGATCACGGAGCATCAGGCAAGCCAGCTTGCCGCCGAGACGGTCCATGCTTGATCTGGCGCTTCCCGAGATGGCTCCCCAGCTCGGCGACGCCATTCGCGGGCTGGGCAAGGTTTTCCGGAAGGCGGGTGTTCCGACGGCGGCGCTCGACGCGCGCCTTCTTGCTTCCCATGCGTGCGAGCTCTCGCCTGAGGAAACAATCGCAAGACCAAGCTTTGTGCTATCGTCGGAGATGACAGTGCGGATCAGGGAAGCTGCGGAGCGCCGCCTGGCGGGCGAACCCGTTTCCCGCATCATCGGACGGCGGGAGTTTTGGGGGCTGCCGTTCAGCCTCTCGCCTCACACGCTCGACCCCCGGCCCGAGACCGAGCTTCTGGTCGAAGCTGTTCTTGGCTATGTCCGTGAAAAAGGTTTTCTGGGTTCGCCGCTTCGCATCCTTGATCTTGGCACAGGCTCCGGCTGTCTGTTAGGCGCGCTCCTGCCGGAGTTGCCGCTGGCGTACGGCGTCGGGGTGGATCTCAGCCAAGGGGCGATTTCCACGGCGAGAGAAAATTTGCGCCGGCTGGGGTTGCTTACCCGCGCATCATTCTTATGTGCGGACTGGGCAGACGCTGTAAGCGATGCAGCATTTGATATTATTGTATCTAATCCGCCGTATATCTGCTCCTGGGAGATAGCCGGGCTTGAGGCCGATGTGAGAGCCTTTGATCCGCATCTCGCGCTCGACGGAGGCGATGACGGTCTTGAGGCTTTCCGCTCAATTTTGGCCCAAGCCTTCAGGGTGCTCCGGCCTTATGGGTTCCTGATATTCGAAACCGGTTACGGGCAGGCGCAAGCAGTACGGGAAATGATGACAATGGCTGCGCCGGGCAACGGCACCCTTGAAGCTTACATTTTAGCCGATCTGGGTGGAACGGAGCGCGCCGTTGCAGGAGTGCGACAGTTGGTGGACGGCGAGCCCAAGGCCAAAAAAAAGGTTGGAAATCCGGCTCTTTCGGGATAGGGTCAAAGTGAGAGGCGACCTCGTCACGAAGACCCGCATCGGGTTAGAAGAATGGGACGAGGCCAAAGAGACGTAGGGCTACCAAAAAATCGACAAGTGGACCGGATGCTTCGTTAGTAGGCGTCGGTGCGTCGTTGGCAGCGCGTTTCTTGGATGGGCACGGCCCGGAAAATCTGTTTCCTAAGTTAGCGTCGGCAGTTTTCTGACGGCAGACGAAATCGAGAGTTTTTTAACATTCGCGAACCTGGGCCCAGAGTGAGCCAGCTCGGTTTGCGTGAAAGAGCAACCTGTGACCCTCAATCAAGAAGGACCCATGAGGCAAGGACAGCAAAGCCGCAGAGGCCGCAATCGCGGGGGCCGGAAGCCGCAAAACTCAATGAGCCGGAACTACGAGTTCGAGTGGTCCCGACGTCAAAATCCGCGGTACCGCCATGCACATCGCGGAAAAATACTCCGCTCTGGCAAGGGATGCGATGTCGTCCGGCGATACGGTGGCCGCAGAGAATTACCTGCAGCACGCCGAGCACTATAATCGGATCATTCTTGCAGCGCAGGCGCAGAACGCAGCGATGCCCGGAATTGAAGGTCAGGCTGGCTTTAATGGAGCCGGCCGGTTCAATCAGCCCGAACTCTTTCCAGCGCGATTATGATGGCGATTCGGATGAGGGTGAGCCGGATGACTTCGTTCCCCCGCAGCGGTCCTTCCCGGAGCAACGGTCTTTTCCCGAGCGCGTGTCCTACAACCAGCATCAACAGCCGCAGCCCTATATTCCGCAAAACGCATTCCCGCAAATCCAGCCGCAGCCGCAGCCCGTTGTTGCTCCTGCACCGAACGGCGCGCAGCCGGTCAGCTCGCAGCCCGTCACCGCGGCGGAGCCATACGGGGCGCCCCAGGGAGATGCGGAGAGAATGCCCCGGCGCCGGCGCCGGCGTCCGATAGGCGAGCTTCCGCCCAAGCCATTCAGCGGCCGGAGCGGAAACGGAAGCTCACAAGCTGCGCCTAGCCCGAATGGTTCTCCGCAGCCTGGCGAGTCAAAGCCGGATGAGGCGGCGTCCTAGCCCGGCCGCCTCAACTCACGCTCGCGGTGTCGCCCGCAGAAATAACGCCACTGTTAACAACTCTCGCATACAGCCCGAGTTTGTCATGACCCCATATGCGCAACAGTGCCGAAGGGACCGATGAGCTGCGTTTCGCGGTCTTTGGATCGACGCTGGTTGCCTCGCATCGCGCAGTCTCGGCGAACACCTTAAGGTGCACATTACCGCACAGGATTGTCTTGCCGAGCCAGCCGCGCTCCCGCCATGCCGGTAATCCGTCAAAATAGACGTTTGCCCGAAAGCGGAGAGGGTCGAGATCGATGCCAGTGACGCGGCTGACGTCGCGAACAGTCTCCAGGTTTACGAGGTGCAAGGCCTTCGTGGCGATGTCCGTAAAGCTGTGCCCTTCGGCGCACACAATTCGCGGCGGCCCCATCAAATCCGCCTTCATGTAGCCTGCCAGAAACTGCTCGATAATCTGCCGGCCGAGCTTTGTCTTGAGCGCTCCTTTCGCAACCTGCCTTCCATTGCGACAGAGGGTAAGCGTGTGGCTTTCCTCGTCGAACGTGAGCGAGAGTGCCGCGAGCCGCTCGTTTCGCATGAGCTGCAAGAAGTGTGTCTTCGGAAGCCACTTCGGATTTCGGGCGTCAAAGCGGTGGCTCCCGTTTTCGATAGCGTAGACGCGATCCAAAGGCATGCCTTCCCCGGCAGTCAAAGCTGCCTGGGCTTTCGCAAACCCGCTCAACCCTTTCACGGGGTAATGCACGAGCTTGGCAATTATTGGCGGCGCGGGCATGTCTGGTGACCTTTTCTTGTCTGTCAATGTTGCCATATATCAACAAATCAATGCTACCCCTCACACACGAATAGGCGGCCGGGTGCCGCGGCCATTGAGGCAACAATGAATTTCGAGAAACTGACCGATCGGTCCAAGGGCTTCTTTCAATCGGCTCAATCGCTTGCACTCCGCGAAGGCCATCAGCGCCTGACGCCGGAGCATCTCCTGAAAGTTCTGCTGGATGACAGCGAAGGATTGGCCGCGGGGCTGATCGCGCGCTCGGGTGGACGTCCTGGGGACGCTCTCGCCCGTGTCGAGCAGGCGCTGGCCAAGATGCCGAAGGTGTCGGGGGCGGGAGCCGGGCAGGTTTATATCGCGCCGCAACTCGCCAAGGTTCTCGATCAGGCCGAGAAGATCGCGGAGAAGGCTGGCGACAGCTATGTCACCGTCGAGCGGCTGCTCCTTGCGATGGCAATGGAGAAGGATGCCGACACCTCGAAGATCCTGGCGGAGGCTGGCGTTACGCCGACCGGGCTGAACGCAGCCATCAACGAATTGCGCAAAGGACGCACGGCGGACAGCGCCTCGGCTGAGCAGGCTTACGATGCGCTGAAGCGTTACGCCCGCGATCTTACCGACGCAGCGGCCAAGGGTCAGCTCGATCCCGTGATCGGGCGCGATGAGGAAATTCGCCGCACCATTCAGGTTCTGTCGCGGCGCACGAAGAACAATCCTGTTCTGATCGGCGAGCCGGGCGTCGGAAAAACCGCCATCGCCGAAGGGCTTGCCATCCGAATCATCAATGGCGACGTGCCCGAGAGCCTGCGCGACAAGAAGCTTCTAGCGCTCGACATGGGGTCGCTCATCGCTGGCGCGAAATATCGCGGCGAGTTCGAGGAGCGGCTGAAATCCGTGCTGCAGGAGATTACGGCAGCGGAAGGCGGCATCGTTCTGTTCATCGATGAGCTGCACACCCTCGTTGGTGCTGGTAAGGCCGAGGGCGCGATGGATGCGTCCAACCTTCTGAAACCGGCCCTGGCCCGCGGTGAGCTGCATTGTGTCGGTGCGACCACGCTCGACGAATACAGGAAATATATCGAAAAGGACGCGGCCCTCGCCCGGCGCTTCCAGCCCGTCTTCGTTTCGGAGCCGACCGTTGAGGACACCATTTCGATCCTCCGCGGGCTGAAGGAAAAGTACGAGTTGCACCACGGCGTTCGAATCACGGATTCCGCTCTGGTTTCCGCGGCCACGCTTTCAAATCGCTATATCACCGACCGCTTCCTCCCCGACAAGGCGATCGACCTCATGGACGAGGCGGGTAGCCGGTTGCGCATGCAGGTCGATTCGAAGCCGGAGGAACTTGATGAACTCGACCGGCGAATTATCCAGCTCAAGATCGAGCGCGAGGCGTTGAAGAAAGAGAGCGACCAGGCCTCCAAGGATCGGCTGGCCCGGCTTCAAAAAGAAGTTGCCGATCTGGAAGAGAAGGCATCTTCTCTCGCCCGGCGTTGGAAGGAAGAGAAAGAGAAGCTCGCTTCGTCGCAGAAGGTCAAAGAAGAGCTTGACGCGGCGCGCAACGAGTTGGAGCAGGCGCAGCGCAAGGGCAATCTCGCACGCGCGGGCGAACTGTCTTATGGCGTCATCCCCGATCTTGAAAGACGGTTGAAAGCCATCGAGGCTGCGGCCGATGCGCATCGCGGGATGGTTGAGGAGGCGGTCACGCCTGATCACATTGCAGGCGTCGTGTCACGCTGGACGGGCATTCCGGTCGAAAAGATGCTGGAAGGCGAGAAGGACAAGCTGCTTCGCATGGAGGACGAGCTTGGCAAACGCGTCATCGGGCAGGCGGAAGCCGTTCGAGCCGTTTCGACAGCGGTGAGGCGCGCGCGCGCCGGTTTACAGGACCCGCACCGGCCTATCGGTTCATTCATGTTCCTCGGGCCGACCGGCGTCGGTAAAACAGAGTTGGCCCGCGCTTTGGCTGCCTTCCTTTTCGACGATGAGCATGCGATGACGCGGATCGACATGTCGGAGTACATGGAGAAACACTCCGTGGCCCGGCTGATCGGCGCGCCTCCCGGCTATGTCGGTTATGAGGAAGGCGGGGCGCTTACGAAATCCGTCCGCCGTCGGCCTTATCAGGTCGTGCTGTTCGACGAGATCGAGAAGGCCCACCCGGATGTCTTCAACGTGCTTCTGCAGGTTCTGGACGATGGCCGATTGACCGACGGCCAGGGCCGCACGGTGGATTTCCGCAACACAATCATCATCATGACTTCGAATCTCGGATCCGAGTACCTGCAGGCTCAACCGCTGGGACAGGACGCGAACGCCGTGCGCGATCAAGTCATGGCCGTGGTGCGCGCGCATTTCCGCCCCGAGTTCTTGAACCGGAGTCGATGACATTCTGCTCTTCCACCGCCTTCGCCGTGAGGAGATGGGCGCGATTGCCGATATTCAGCTAAAACGGCTGCAGAAGCTTCTGGAGGATCGCAAGATAACCCTCGATATCGACGACAAGGCGCGCGCGTGGCTCGCGGACCGGGGTTACGATCCGGCTTATGGCGCCCGGCCGTTGAAGCGCGTGATCCAGCGCGCCCTGCAGGATCCGCTCTCGGAACTGATTCTGTCGGGTGCGATCAAGGACGGCGATACGGCTAAAGTCACGTCCGGCGCCGATGGCTTGATCATCAACGGGCGGGCTTTCAGCCTCGCGGCGTAGCATTGCGGCGTCCCGGACCGGCTCAGCCCGCGTCCGGGATGCAGTCCCAACGCGTCATTTCTCGACAGTGGCGACGCGCGTCTTGACCGGCGGGCGGTGCATGAGGTCGTCAATGCGCGCTTTTTCGCGGCGAAACTCCGTCAGCAAGCGGCCCTGCAGCTGCCGGCTTTTCGGGATTTTGATCGAGAGGGGATTGGTGTGCTGGTTGTTGATCAGTACCTCGTAATGGAGGTGAGGGCCGGTCGACATTCCGGTATTGCCCAGATACCCGATGATCTGGCCTTGACGCACCTTCACGCCCTTCGCGACCCCGGCGGCGAATCGCAAGAGATGCGCGTAAACCGTCTTATAACCGTTGGCATGACGGATGCGGATATAATTTCCGTAGTTTCCTTCGCGATCGGACATCTCGATCGTGCCGTTGCCAGACGCCATGACCGGGGTTCCAATCGGTCCTGACCAGTCGACGCCCAGGTGAGCGCGGACGGTGCCCAGAAGCGGATGCACGCGATAGCCGAAGCCCGATGTAAGCGTTGCACCGCGAATTGGCGTCCGCATGAGAAATTTCTTCGAGTTGGAGCCTTTCTCGTCATAATAATCCACGCCGCCGTCCGTTGTGCGAAACCGGTAATAGCCGTGCGTTTCGCCTCCGATCGTAACCCCCGCATACAGAAGCTCTCCTGGCCTTTCGGCGCCGTTTTCCTCCTGCACGAGCTCGTAAAAGAGTTCGAAGCTGTCGCCGCTCTTGACGCGCTGCTTGAAGTCAACGTCGTAAGAGTGAACCCTGATGAACTTCGTTACGAAGTCATCCGGCAAATCCTGGGACTTCGCCGCGCGATAGGTGCTGAAATAAACGCTCGCGTGCTCGCCGCTGCTTTCTTCGTAATGCCCTTCGGGCTTGAGAGGCTTGTCGCTCGTGCTGTAA
>CAWHYO010000001.1:0-13714 GCA_963833565.1 uncultured Alphaproteobacteria bacterium | reverse complement strand
CAATTAAGCTCATCCATTTGCCTAGGCGTTTTACCACTAATTAGAAGATGCGACTTAAGGTGAGGGTCCAGTTTTGAGAGGCCGCACTTGGATTTGAACCATCATCTCCGGATGTGCGTCCGGCGCGTCGAGACGCTCCGCCACGTAGCCGCTCGCAGGTTTGTCACCAGTCGCTGACGAAGAATGCGAGGCTCAGACTGGAGCTCCAAATGATGCCCTCGGTGCTATAAGACCGCAGATTTCAAATTTCCTCTTGCCCTTTCTACCTACCTAAGCGCCGTCGACGAAGCCTCGGATCAGCGTGTACGCCATCGAGATCGGCGGCGGGACGAAGAGGCCGTCCGGGTGCGCGGAGGCGAGCATCGCCGCGGCTTCCTCGCGGGTGAACCAGCGCGCGTCGGCGATTTCGGTTTCGTCAAGCGTGATCGCATCGCAGAGCGCTTCGCCCCAGCAGCCGATCATCAGGGAATGCGGGAAAGGCCAGGGCTGGCTCGCCACATAGCGCACTTCGCCAACGTCGAGGCCGGCCTCCTCCTTGATTTCGCGGCGGACGGCGTTCTCGATGTCGTCGCCCGCTTCGACGAAGCCCCCCAGCGTCGATTCATCTTCTCCGAAAGCGACGCTCGTGCCCCAGCAGGCAGCGGCCGCCATCGTGATGAGCATGATCACGGCGGGATCGGTGCGAGGATACGTATCGAGTCCGGCAGGCCGGGCAGCGTCGCCTCCAGCCGCCTTCCCTGGCGCGGACGCCGCCCGCAGCGCACGCAGCAGCGATTGGGGCATCCAGCCAAGGATCGCGCGGGCCTGGGCCGCAATCAGAAGCTCCGGCTCGCTCAAGACGCCCCGCCATGCAGTGAGCGGAGATCGACGACCGGCTTCAAAGTTGTAGCTGCGCTGACGCATGCGGGGATTGGAATGGCTGAACGTTGCAGGCAAACGCCGCCTCGCCGTTTCCCATTTCTCCGAGAAAGAAGGCTTCCTCCGGTCCTGCAAGCGTTTCCGCTTCCGGCGTGGAAAGCCACCGCAGGTGCGCCGTGGCTCGACCACCGAAGGGATGATCGGCGCCCTCAGATCGATAAGCGCCGAAACCCTGGTGTTTGCCGCCGATCGCCGGGCCGCGATGTACGCGGCATCGTGGCGCTTGCCGCCGCACCGATCCAGGGCGGTCTGCGCTGTAATGTTGGCACTTGGAACTGGTTGACCACGGGTCGAGCTACAGCTTTGCAACGCCACCGTTTCGACGCGATGCGCCTCGCCCTTGCTTAAGAATGAGGTTGGCGCGCTTGCGCGTGGGCAAGATGTTCTTCTTCAGGTTCACGAGGTTGATCGTGCGCCACAGCTTCAGGGCCTGCGCAACGCCTGCTCCTCGCCAGCTTCGAGGAGCGATAGACATAGGAATCCTTGTCGCGGAAAGCCGTGCGGCACAGGCGGAGGAAGCGCGTTAAGTACCACTTCTCGATCAAGGCCGGTTCAGCGTCGATATAGATCGAGAAAGCGAAGAATCGGACACGAAGGGGACTGCATCGCCGTGCCGCGGCAGCTTTGCCGGCTGAGCGCGTTCAACCCTTCGACAATCAGGATGTCGGGCCGGTCCACGACGATCTTCTCGCCCGGCATAATGTCGTAGGAGAAATGCGAATAGACGGGCGCCTCGACATTCGACTTTCCGGCCTTCACGTCGGCGACGAACTGAAGAAGCCGCGCCTGATCGAAGCTTTCCGGAAAGCCCTTGCGGTGCATGATGCCGCGCCGCTCCAGCTTGGCGTTCGGCAGAAGAAAGCCGTCCGTTGGCACGAGGTCGACGCGAGGATGATTGGGCCAGCGGGCCAGGAGCTCACGCAGAACGCGCGCAGAGGTGCTCTTTCCAACAGCCACGCTGCCGGCAATGCCGATGATGAACGGCACCTTGGCTTCGCCCTGGTGGAAGAATTTTGTGGTCGCGGAATGGAGAAGCTGCGCCGCGCGGACGTAATAATTCACGAGCTTCGAGATAGGCAGATAGATATCTGTCACTTCCTCGTGCGATATCCGCTCGATGAGACCGGACAACCGCGCCAAATCCTGGTCGCTCAGCGCAAGCTGAACGCCGTTTCGAAGCTCGGACCACTCCTCGCGTGTGAACGTGCGGTAAGGCGACAGGTCGAGCGCCTGCTGCCGCGGCTCAAAGTCCACCACCTGTGATTGCAAGCTCATGTCGCGTTACCGCCTGATCCCCGTGAGGCCTTTTCGGCATGGCCGGATTGCGCCGTTCTATGGTCGAGTTCGCTCAACACAGCCTCCAGCCGCACGTTTCGCGATTCGAGCAGAACGAGAAGGTGATAAAGGAGATCGGCCGCCTCCGCACACAACTTTTCGTCGCTCTCGCCGACCCCGGCGATGACTGTTTCGACCGCCTCCTCGCCGAGTTTTTTGGCGCAAGCAGCGGCGCCCTTATCCAGGAGCGATTTTGTGTAGGAGGCGGAGGAGGTCGCTGAACGGCGCGCGCTGATTGTCGCCGCCAACCGTGCCAGGGTATCATTGCTCATAGAAAGCCCCTTGGGCAGCCGTCACCGCGGGCATCATTGTGAGCCGCCAACTCGGATCAAGGCGAAACTACGCTATTAAACTTAAGAATGGTTGCTCGTGCTCAACAAGAGCCCCAAGGCTCCGCTCGGGTTATAATTCAGGCGGTGTTTTCACGCTCTTTTGAGCCGCGATATCCGGGTTCTCCATATCCTGCGACAGTTTTCGGCTCCAACCCCTTCACGGAAGGTTAAAGTGAGGCCGGAAAGGGCAACAGGATCATCACATCCATGAAGGCGGAAGACGGGGCAACGAACCGGACGATCCTGTTCGTGAACTGGGCGCATGCGCTCGATCATTTCGTGTTGCTGATTTTTCCCACCGCCGTGATTGCAATCGCGGCCGATCTGCAGCGGGATTATGGCGACCTGATCTGGCTCTCCACCGGAGCGTTCGTCGCTTTCGGGCTCTTTGCCCTGCCCATCGGCTGGCTTGCGGACCGCTTCGGGCGGCGTGCGCTCTTGACCGCGTTCTTTTTTGGATATGGGACGGCCTGCCTCCTCGTCGCGGTCTCGACCACTTTTCCGACCCTTGCCGCCGCGCTTTTCCTGCTGGGCGTCTTCAGCGCGATCTATCACCCGATCGGCAGCGCGATGATCGTCGCGAATGCCAGGCAGCTTGGCCGCGCGCTTGGCGTCAATGGCGTGTGGGGCAACATGGGCGCGGCGCTTGCCTCCGGGATAACGGCGGCTCTCGCGGCCACGTTCGGGTGGCGCGCAGCGTTCGTCGTCCCCGGCGCTGTGCTGATTGCGAGCGGAATTGCTTTTGTCCTGCTCGTGAAGGATGACCGGGCCACGGGAAAGAAGGGAACGCCGAGCCACACTCTGGACCTCGACCGCAAGCGCGTCATCTGGCTGCTCGTGCTGTTCATGGCCACAATTCTCGCGGGCGGGCTCACATTCAACATCGTGACCATCTCAATGCCCAAGGTCATCGACGAGCGCCTCGGCCTTCCCATTCCGCTCGCCGTTACCGGCTGGCTTACAACAACCATTTTCTTCTGCGGCGCGCTCACGCAAATCGTTGTCGGACGCCTCGTCGATCGCTTCGAACTGCCTGTCATCTTCGTGGGACTTGCGCTCTTACAGTTCTCCGGATTGGTTCTCGCGGCGGCGACCGTCGGCTTGCCGATGGCGATGGGGCTTATCCTCGTGACGGCGGCAATCTACGGCCAAGTGGTCGTCAACGACGCCATGATCGGGCGCTATGTTCCCGACGAATTCCGCAATCGCATCTATTCCGTGCGCTTTTTCATCGGGTTTACAGTCGGCGGCATGGCCGTGCCCATCATCGGAGTTCTTCGTCGCGATGGCGGCTTCGGCGAGGTGCTCCTCGTAACCGCCGCCGTCGCCTCCGTCATCGTTGCCTGTGCTCTCGCAACCTGGGTGCTCTCTCGCGGCCGCACGCAGCTTGCCGCCGCCCCAGCCGAGTGAGCGTCTTCGGCGGCGAGAGGAACCAGAAACGTTTCCTGCCGGTTTCAGATTGGGAACGTTCGAGGACTATGTAATGGCTGTACTCTCACCCGCCCTTCGCCGTACGCTCTTGGCGATAGCGATGGCTCTTCTCCCTTTTGCCGCAAGCGAGTTGAAGGCGGATGTTTCGCAAGAAGCGCCCAAGACCGCTCCGCAGGATCCGCGGGCAACCGCCCAGGATAGGCGTCCAGGCGAATCTCTAAGTGAGCGTCTCGATCGCAATAATGGGGTGATCCATCCTCCCGCTGGAACGGACCCGGGCATTGCCGTCCCCGCTCCGGACCCCAACCCTGGCAGCACGCCCGTTATACCGCCACCCGGAACGCCGGGCGGAAATCCGTCCGTACAACCCAAATGAGAAGGGGGCCGCGGTCAATCGCATTTCTTGGGACGATGCTGAATAACGGTTCCGAGGGCATTGCAGTTCAGGGGGCATCATGCTAGCTCCCACTCCCAAAGCGCGCCGCCTGCGGCCTAGCCGCATCTATGCACGCGAAAGCCTACTCAAAGATGGCGGAGATTGAAACGATGGCCGAAACGCAACGGAACGAATGGCGGCAATACCCCGAGCCCGGGGCCGGACAGCACCGCTCCTCAGGTCAATGTTGTAGGTCAGTACATCAAGGACCTTTCCTTCGAGTGCCCGGATGCAACGCGCTTTTTCCGCGGGCCGGGGAAAAACCCGAACCTTCAGATCAACTTCAACGTCCAGGTCCGCAATCTGCAGCAGGATGCGTATGAGGTCGCGCTTTCGCTTGAAGGAGAGGCCAAGAGCGACGAGGGTGTGCTCTACAATATCGAGCTCATTTACGCCGGCGCTTTCATCCTGAGGAATCTTCCTCAGGAAGCGATCCAGCCGGTGCTCTTCATCGAGTGCCCTGCGCTTCTTTTTCCGTTCGTCCGGCGCCTCGTTGCCGATCTCTCGCGCGAAGGCGGTTTCCCGCCGCTGCTCCTCGACCCGATCGACTTTGCGGGGCTGTACCGGCGCCGCGCCGAGATGGGGCAGGAGCCGACGATCGCGACAGAATAAGCGAATAAAGCCCCGGCTACCGCTACCAGGTTGACCGGGTTGCCTGCTCCGCCTGGATGCGCGTCATTTCTGATGACATCCAGGACATGATGACGGCGAGCGCATCCATGGGGCGCATGCCTTGGTAAATCGCCGACTCAAACGCATTGATGATTTGCGACTGCAAGGTGTCCGCCAGTTTGTCTCCGGGCGCAGGCCGCTTGCTGGGGCTATCATCGTCAGGTTCGTTTGGTGGTGTATGGCAAGGTTCACGTAATGTCATGTGCGCCCATCTCGTTTGTTTTTTGGTACCAGGGTAGTTTTGCGCAAGCCTTCGCTAGGAAAGGCAGCAGGGATCATTGGTGCGCCGGTCACACTTCAATTCCGCCTCTTCCAGCGTTCTGGCGAGTTCGAGGAGACCGGCTCCTTCGGCTTCGCGCATTAGATATCGCAGCGCGAGCAGTATGCCCTGCACGTTTGCTTCGTTATCCGCCTGAGATATTTCAATATTAGAATTCGTATTATTAGGCAGCACGGCTGTACTCCATTTCTTCACCGTAATAAAGAACGCTTTCACGAATGCCGGTTTTAAGTCTAACCTTTTCGAGCGTGGCCCTCGATACAATGCCGCGTCCCGCAATGATCTTGTGCCCTTCCTCGCTCTTGTGAGGTTCACCAAGAAACTCAACGTCCCAGCCATTGCTGATGAAGATGTTTCGCCAATAGGCCGGGTACATGACGCCGACGAAGTGGCTTATGCCTTGGTCGAGCCCGAATTCCAGATAGCCGGCCACCATCTCCTGCATGATCCGCTTGCGCATCTCCGGCTGCAGGCCCGAATCGACGCAGAAACGGCTGCCTTCCCAAACCCTGTGGCTCTTCGGCATCGACGTTTTGCTTACGAGATGCGGGAAAACTTCCTCCAGCATATACGGCCGGTCAGTCGGAAAAAGCCGCGAGGAGCCTCGCGCCTTTCCTGATTTGTCACGCCAGACGAGATAGTGAGCTGCCGGATTGTCGTACTGATCGTATTCCATGTTCCGGATGGCCGGAACATTCCATGACTGCCTCTGGACGATGCACTCGTGCCGCAGCCTGTGCTGCTCGTATATGGGATTGCCTGCGAACAGATGGTTTGTACTGATGGAAACGCAGTCGATCATTTACCGCCTCGATAAACACATTTACCGGGGCATTAAAGCTGCTAACGGCTGAGGTTATTAGCTAACAACCTTGATAGGCTATCCGATGTAAGACGGCAGAATAAGACCCTGCCGGATAGCCTTCACCGTTGCGAGAGTACGCTCGTTTGCATCAAGCTTTTTGAAAATATTATTCATGTGGAATCGGATCGTCGCGTGCGAAACGCCTATGATTTCGGCTATGACGGAATCGCTTTTTCCTTCAGCGGCCCACAAAAGAATTTCTTTTTCCCGGCTTGTGAGACGAACGCCTCCGGCGGGCCGATCCTTTTTCTCCAAATCCGTGAAGACGAGATGGAACTGGCTGGCGAGAGCTTGCAGCTTCCTTAGAACGCTAACGTCCGGCCGGGTTCCGCCGGTGCTGCTTGCCAGGCCAACACCCGCCACCTCGCCATTGTGGCCACAGATTGGAATGGCTATGCCGTCAAGGAGTCCAGCCTCGATGGCTTCGTTCATCACTCTCTTCTCGTCAGCTTTCAACTCCCGGGAGCGTTGAAGGGATTCCCAGGTGAATGCGCACACCATGCCAAGCCCGTGCCGGGGAACAGGATCCTTTTTTTCGTAACGATTGGCTTTGTAATGCGACATCCAGTCTTCAGGGTAATTTGCTGCGATGCCATGGCCTGCATTCAAGCCAAGCGACGGATGATCAGTCACGAGGCTGTAACAGAAACGATCATACCCGTATTCCTTGAGGGCCTTACCAAAAAGCTGGGTAACCTCCTGAGTGGACTCGGCGTTGTTGGCTTCCTCGATGAAGCGTTCGATCGTATATCTTGGCATCGCAAATCGCACTGATGGCCGCGTTACTGCAAGACGGCTCCAAACTTATATTCCACGGCTTCATGGCACGGCGCAACTGTTGCGCTGTCGGCTTCACAGCCAAAACTGCGACGCAGCATGTGCGGAGTGCACGGCGCCCGTATGAGAGCTTGGAAATTTGAAAGTAAGCATTCTTAGCAAGGAAGCGCTTGGGCGCACGCATACTTGCGTCGCAGTGGACAGGCGCTGCCGCGGCGCTTACATTCCGGCGATCTCAGAAACAGGATAACGTCATGAGCTATAACGTCGCTGTCGTCGGCGCCACCGGAAATGTGGGCCGCGAAATGCTGAACATCCTCGACGAGCGCGAATTTCCGGTAAACCAGGTTTTCGCCATAGCGTCGCGCCGTTCGACCGGCGTGGAAGTCTCGTTCGGCGACAAAACGCTTAAATGCCAGGACCTTGCGACATTCGACTTCTCGAAATGCGATTTTGCGCTGATGTCGGCGGGCGGCGACGTAGCGAAAGAATGGGCGCCCAAGATCGGTAGAACCGGCTGCGTCGTCATCGATAATTCGAGCGCATGGCGTATGGATATGGATGTACCGCTGATTGTGCCGGAGGTGAACGCCGACGCCGTCGTCGGATTCAAGAAAAAGAACATCATCGCGAACCCGAACTGCTCCACGGCGCAGCTTGTTGTCGCTCTGAAGCCGCTTCACGACGCTGCGACGATTAAGCGCGTGGTGGTCGCCACTTACCAGTCCGTCTCCGGCGCGGGCAAGGATGCGATGGACGAGCTTTGGAACCAGACCAAAGGCATTTTCGTCACCGATACGCCGACGCCGGAGCAGTTCACGAAGCAGATCGCGTTCAACGTGATACCGCACATCGACAGCTTCATGGAGGACGGCTCGACACGCGAAGAGTGGAAGATGATGGTCGAGACGAAGAAGATCCTCGACCCCAAGATCAAGCTCACGGCAACATGCGTCCGCGTGCCGGTGTTTGTCGGCCATTCGGAGGCGGTGAATATCGAGTTCGAGAAGCCAATCTCGGCAAAAGAGGCGCGGGATATTCTGCGCGAGGCGCCGGGGCTTCTCGTCGTCGATAAGCCCGAGGACGGCGGCTACATCACGCCAGTCGAATGCGTGGGCGATTTTGCCACTTATGTGAGCCGCATTCGCGAAGATCCGACCGTCGAGAACGGCCTGAACCTTTGGGTGGTCTCCGACAATCTGCGCAAAGGCGCGGCGCTGAACACCGTGCAGATCGCGGAGACGCTGA
This sequence comes from uncultured Alphaproteobacteria bacterium, assembly GCA_963833565.1. Taxonomy (GTDB): domain Bacteria; phylum Pseudomonadota; class Alphaproteobacteria; order Rhizobiales; family Rhodomicrobiaceae; genus Rhodomicrobium. The sequence continues at coordinate 5,420 of CAWHYO010000001.1, read as the reverse complement.
TCAACCGCGGATTGATCAAGAAGAGGGAGGCGGCGTAAACCGCCCCTGCGGACTTAGACGCTGGCCATTCGTTGCAAGATCGATTTTCCCCGCGACAGCGCGCCGCGTTTGCAGCACGCCTTCGAATATCCGAGCGTGGTTCTCGTTGCCCGGACAATGGACGAGGTTGTTCCGATCCTGCGCGAGGTTGAGCGTCATGCCCGACAAGGCTGTTGGGCGGTGGGCATGGTTGCCTATGAAGCGGCCCCCGCGTTCGATCCGGCCTTCGAGACGCAAGCTCCGATGCACGGCATCCCTCTTGCAGCATTCGCGATTTTCGATGCGCCGTCGGCTCGTGAATTGGAACCGCAAGAGCCGTTCGCCTGCCCCCACTGGAGCAGCGACATTTCCAAAGAAGACTTCATGGAGCGGGTTGAACGCATCCGCGAAGGCATTGCAGCCGGCGCTTACTACCAGGTCAATCTGACTACTCGTCTTCGCACGCGTTTCGAGGGCGATCCGCAAGCCTTCTTCCACGCGCTGTGCGAGGCACAACCAGGATCTTACGCGCTCTTTCTTGATTTCGGCGATTGGCAGATCGCCTCCGTGTCGCCCGAGCTGTTTTTCGCATGGAGCCCGGCCACAGGCGAAATCGTCACACGGCCCATGAAGGGCACGGCGCCATTGAGCCAGGCCGCGGAGGATTTGCGCGCTTCCGCCAAGGACTGCGCCGAAAATCTCATGATCGTGGATCTGTTGCGCAACGACATCGCGCGCGTTGCGCGCCAAGGCTCCGTTCGAGTGCCTGAGCTTTTCACCATCGAGACCTTCGCCACGGTGCGCCAGATGACCTCGACCATCGTTGGCGAGACAGCGCCGGATGCGGACCTCGCCCGAATTTTCGCCGCGCTTTTTCCATGCGGCTCCATCACCGGCGCTCCAAAAATCGCGGCGATGCAGGCAATTGCCGCGCTGGAAGTATCTCCGCGCGGCGCTTACTGCGGGGCGCTCGGCATCGTGCAGCCGGGCGGCGCGGCCTTGTTCAGCGTCGGCATCCGCACCGTGACGATCGCTCAAGGTAAAGCTGAGTGCGGCATCGGCAGCGGCGTCACCTGGGATTCCTCCCCGCCGCCGAATATCGAGGAGTGCCAGATCAAGCTCCGCTTCCTTACCCGAGCCAGCGCGGCGTTCGATCTGTTGGAGTCCATCAAGTTGGAGAACGGTGCATGGTGGCTACTTGAGCGCCATTGCGAAAGACTTCAGCGCTCGGCCGAGCATTTCGGATTTCCGTTCGACCTCGATGCAATCAATCGCGCGCTGGCAGAGATCGCGGGGCAGCATCCAGCAGGCGTCCATGCGGTGCGACTGCTTCTGTCGAGGCGCGGAAACATCACGATTGAAACGAGGCCGCTACCCGTTACGCCCGCTGATCCCTCGGTCGCGCTTGCCGATACCGCCATCTCAAGCGACGACGAATTTCTGCATCACAAGACCACTCACCGGGCGGTCTATGAAGCCTTTGCTCCCAAAAGCCCCGGCATTTTCGACACGCTTCTTTTCAACGAGCGCGGCGACATCACGGAGTTCACGCGCGGCAATGTCGCGATCGATCTGGATGGCCGTCTTCACACGCCACCCGAGAGCAGCGGCCTTTTGCCTGGCACGTTCCGAGCCGAATTGCTGGCGCAAGGGAAAATCGTCGAGACAGTTCTTGAGCGAGACGATTTGCCACGCGCAAAGGCGATCTGGTTTCTGAACAGCTTGAGAGGAATGTTTCGCGTTCGCCTTGCGTAGTGGAAGGCGACGGGACAATCCCTTTCAGCTACTCCGCGGCTTCCTTCGCAGCTTGGCGATTATGATAAGCGTCGATGCGCGCCTCGATCTCGTGACGGAAGTGCCGGATCAGCCCTTGCACGGGCCAGGCGGCGGCATCGCCGAGCGCGCAAATCGTGTGGCCTTCGATCTGCTTCGAGACGTTAAAAAGCAGGTCGATTTCGGCACGTTCGGCGCGGCCTTCCGACATGCGCTCCAACATTCGCCACATCCAGCCCGTGCCTTCGCGGCAGGGCGTGCACTGGCCGCAGCTCTCGTGCTTGTAGAAGTACGAGAGGCGCGAAATGGCCTTCACGATGTCGGTGGACTTGTCCATGACGATCACGGCGGCGGTTCCGAGGCCGGACCCCACCGCCTTCAGGCTGTCGAAGTCCAATGCCAAATTTTCGCACATGTGAGCCGGAACGCACGGGACCGAAGACCCGCCGGGGATGACGGCCAAAAGGTTATCCCAGCCGCCGCGAACGCCGCCCGCGTGCTTGTCGATCAGCTCCCGCAGCGTGATGCCCATCTCCTCTTCAACATTGCAGGGCTCGTTCACGTGGCCTGAGATGCAGAAGAGCTTCGTGCCGGTGTTGTTGGGCTTGCCGAGCTTTGCGAACCATTCGCCGCCGCGCCTGAGAATGTCGGGCACTACCGCGATGGATTCGACGTTGTTGACGGTGGTCGGAGCGCCCCAGAGGCCGGCATTCGCCGGAAATGGAGGCTTCAGACGCGGCTGGCCCTTCTTGCCTTCGAGGCTTTCGAGAAGCGCTGTCTCCTCGCCGCAGATGTAAGCGCCCGCGCCGTGATGGATGTAAATGTCCAAATCCCAGCCGATGCAGGTTGTTCTTCCCGATCAGGCGCGCGGCGTAAGCTTCGTCGACCGCGGCCTGAAGCCGCTGCCGCTCGCGGATGAACTCCCCGCGAATGTAGATGTAGCAGGTGTTCGCCCGCATGGCGAAAGAAGCGAGCAGGCAGCCCTCGATGAGCAGGTGCGGATCGTGCCGGATGATCTCGCGGTCCTTGCAGGTGCCGGGCTCCGATTCATCGGCGTTGACCACCAGGTAATGCGGGCGGCCGTCAGACTTTTTCGGCATGAAGGACCATTTCAGCCCCGTCGAGAACCCCGCGCCGCCGCGCCCGCGCAGGCCGCTCGCCTTGACCTCGTCGACGATCCAGTCCTGCCCCTTCTCGATAAGGCCCTTGGTGCTGTTCCACGCGCCCCGCTGACGCGCAGCCTTAAGCCCCCAGTCGTCCTGTCCATACAGGTTCTTGAAGATGCGATCTTTATCGGACAGCATGGATCAGCCCTCGTCCTTCGTCGTAAGCGTTGTCGGGCCGCTGATGGGAGCCGAAAATTGGCGAGGGGATCTGCGGCCCCGGCTTCATGTTGCGACCCTTTCGCAAGCCGTCGAGCAGCGCTCTGAAGCTCTCCGGCGTCAGATCCTCATAATAATCGTCATTGATCTGAGCCATCGGCGCGTTCACGCAGGCCCCGAGGCACTCCACCTCGACCCAGGAAAACACTCCCTCGGGTGTGACCTGCCCCTGCGGCCCGATCTCCTGCTCGCAAACGGCCTTCAGTTCCTCCGCGCCGCGCAGCATGCACGGCGTCGTCCCGCAAAGCTGCACATAGTAGCGGCCGACGGGCGACAGGTTGAACATGGTGTAGAAGGTCGCGATCTCGTAGACGCGAATGTACGGCATCTCGAGCAGATCGGCGACATAGCGGATCGCGGGCTCCGGCAGCCAGCGATCATGCTGCTCCTGCGCTCTCCAAAGGATCGGTATGACCGCAGCCTGCTGCCGGCCCTCGGGATATTTCTTGATCTGCTCCATAGCCCACGCAAGGTTCTCTGGCGTGAACTCGAAGTCGGCAGGCTGGTTGGGGTCAAGTCGGCGGACGGACATGCGGCGTTTCCATGAGTTATTGGTTTTGTAATAGCCGAGATACCGGCCAACGGCTAGAGGTTAAGAAGGCGCAGCGAGACGGCGCGTTGGCGTCAGCACCGCTATTGGGGAAGCATGTTCAGCTCACCGAAGGCCACCATGCCGAGCAGGAGGAATGTGCTGAAGAAGCTTAGGAAAAAGCACCAGGTCCCGCGCCTGAAAGAGCGCACGATGAGATAGAGCGTGTCTTCAATCTCTTCCTCGGGCAGCGTCGAGAGCAGGTGGAACTTCGCCTTGGGATGGTTAACCTTGGCGCTCCAGCCGACGGAAAGCGTCAAACACCTGAGATATAGGAAACAGGCCGCGAGAATAAAGGCCGCAGTCACCGCGAGCAAGGCTGCATAAATCGTCCGATGGTCGGTCGCAGGATAAATTATATCGTTATAGAAGTAGACGCAGATGGCAAAGAGGATCGCCGTGAACTGAAGGAGCGAGCCGGCATTGTTCTGCAGGCGCCCGATTTCAGACAGGTGCAATCCGATCTTCTCGGCGGACGAAATCTCATTGTTGAAGGCGACCATCTTTCCCCCGCGATGGCGCCCCTTCAGCCTGAAGCGCCGCGCCCGGTTGTCCATAAAGGGGAAAGACGGGCGCGGCAAGGGCAGCGGTTGCGCTTATTTCAATACGGGCTCTGGCGTTGCTTCGGTTCGCTCGGGCAAGAGCGGGTACTGGATCTTGGGCTGCTGACCCGTCAGAGTTTGGAGGAAAGCAACGATGGCATCCTCCTCCGCATCGGTCAGCTTGGTCCCGAGTTGGGCCGATCCCATGATGCCGACGGCCTGTTTGAGACTCCACACTTTGCCCGAATGAAAATAAGGAGCCCTGAGCGCCACGTTGCGGAGCGGACCGGCGCGGAAGACATACTCGTCATCGGCAGTCTTGGTCACCGCAAAGCGCCCCTTGTCGTCAGGAGGCAAGATCTCGGCGCCGGGCTTTTCCACCACGCCGAACGGGAAATATCCTCCTCCGCCGACGTTGATGCCGCTATGGCAACCCGAACAGCCTTTATCCATGAATAGCTTAAGGCCTTCCTTCTCTTTGGGCGTCAGGGCGTTTGCGTCCCCTTCGAGGAATTGGTCGAACCTTGCAGCGGGGGTGATCAGCGTGGCCTCGAAAGCCTCCACCGCCTTGGCGAAATTGTCGAAAGTCACCGGATCGGCCTCATTGGGGAAAGCCTTCTTGAACGCTTCGACATAGGCGGGCATCGAGGACAACGTCTTCACCACATGGTCCGGCGTCGCATTCATTTCGACGGGCGCCTGAACCGGCCCTTTTGCCTGAGCCTTCAGGTCGGCGGCGCGGCCATCCCAGAACTGGGCCACATTGAAGACGGCGTTATAGACGGTTGGAGCGCGGCGCGGGCCTTTTTGCCAGGCATGACCAACCGAGGTCGGCCCGGCATCGACGCCTCCGGTCGCGAGATTATGGCATGTGTTGCAGCTGATGATCTCGCTTGCCGAAAGGCGCGGATCGAAGAACAGCATCTTGCCCAGTTCGATCTTCTCGCCAGTGATGGCGTTCCCTCTAACGGCGGGTACGATGGACGGGATGGGCTTGAAGGTTGCTTGCGCCTTATCCATCAATTCATCTGCAGATGCGAGCGGCATGCCCATGACAAGCGTGGCTGCCAGCGAAAACAAGGTAAGTCTGCGCATCGGACCTCTCTTTTTTCTTTT